>JAJBUQ010000031.1 GCA_020860245.1 Rikenellaceae bacterium | reverse complement strand
CATAATAACCCTATCTCTTTAAAAAATCTACTATATATTTCCGCTTTATCCATCAAAGGCTTCGGATAAGCTCTGGACGACGACGGCATACGATAAAAACGTATCATTCTTTCTTCATGGAAGAATTCGGAATATCCTCCTATATTAGGCTGTTCTATTCCGAATGCCGTACATATACATTCCGAAGATTTTTGTCCGGTACTCATAATTGAAGTACAATCCGGCATACGGTCGAGGAGAGCCCTTATGTCGGTAGGTTCCACCACTTCGAGAAATTTATCCGACGCGTTATTTTTCGTACGTATAATAGCTGTCGCAGCATCGAATAATGCAATTCCCCTCTCAGTCAGAAAATTAATAATACAATTTTTATCGAATCTCTTAGCATCAGGCAATAAAAAATGATCCTTATCGGAAAAAAAAACGACCCCGAAAATACGCCACATATCGTTTATGAAATTCGGGTAGTAGAAGTCCATACTCCACTTCTCGCGTGCTGGAGGGAAGCTCCCCAGCATCAGTAATTTTGCCCCTTCCGGTACGAAGGGTTCCAAAGGGTGTCGTTCAACAATCATAAAAATAATTTTAAACAAAAATAATATTTCTGCGCCCACACAAAAAATAAAAGGGGTACATAGACCCCTTAATAACTATTTATTTACAGATTTATTATCCGATAACGGTTGCGACTATCTTCCTCTCTCCTCCGTAATCCCTGAATTCACACAAGTATATTCCCTGCCACGTCCCCAGCGCGAGTCTGCCTCCGGATATAGGGATAGTCAAACTGTTTCCTGTAAGGACGCTCTTGGCATGTGCAGGCATATCGTCCTCTCCTTCGAGGGTATGTACATAATAAGGTTCTCCTTCTGGAATCAGTTTATCGAAGATCGTATTCATATCCACGCGGACGTCAGGATCTGCATTTTCATTTACGCAAAGTCCGGCAGAGGTATGTTTTATAAATAGGGTCAGGATTCCCTTCTCCGGTAGATACGGAAGATACGCTGCGATCTCCGATGTCACGAGATGAAATCCGCGGCGCCTCGCCTTCAATCTGAATTCTATCTGTTCTACCATACGTTTAATTTTCTTTCGAAATATAAGACGGATAATGATCTCTGGAAATGGTTTTTTCCATAGTCTTATTATCGTAATTAGAGTATACCGGAATATACTCGAAATTCAACTTCCCGTTTTCGAGGAAAAGCCTCACCTGAGCATCGAAGGCAACAGGGCGGTAATTCTCCGTATTCGTAGGCATGTCCCTGTAAAGAAGCTGGATTTCTTTCCAAGAGAGTTCGTTTTCGCTGATTTTTATGTCGTACACTCCTGAAGCAACAGCCTCCATAGTGTGATCGGGAACAGTGGAAGAGATAAGTCTCATATAGCCTGTGAATTCTCCGGTGCTCTTCCTACGTGATATCTCGTAGGCAAATACACTGGTTCCGGTGAAATCCTTCTTAATTTCGGTATATAATCCGTTTATGTCGAGGAGGTATATTTTTTCCTTCGTTATGGTGGTTAGGTTAAATTTAAGTCCGTTTGCAGTAGCTTCTATATCGGAGAAGAACATTTCGTCGGAGTAATTTCCTTCCATTTTGCCGTCTTCCAGAATATACCGTATCTCCTCAGTACGAAGTTCTTTACCCAACACGTTTTTACTTAAAAATTCAATTATCTGATCCTTCATATTCCATTTTTTAGCTGTTAGAGACTTATTTAAGCACGTTTTTTGCAAAATTTCAGATTATAATATTAATTAAAAAATTTGAAATTATGGATAATAAATTAAAAAAAACCGAAAAAAACACAGGCCTTGTTCCTTCATTTTTTAACCGCTATTTCAACGACGATTTTTTTAAGAACATGTTCGACGGCGATATGCCTGCAACAAACGTAACTGAAAATGACAATGAATTTAAGCTCGATCTCTCGGTTCCCGGTTATTCGAAAGAAGATTTCAAAGTCACCATTGATAAAAATATACTTACTGTCTCTGCCCAGAAAGAGGTCAAAAATGAGGAAAAAGGGGACAATGAAAAAATAATCCGCCAAGAGTTCCGCTCTTCTTCGTTCCGCAGAAGCTTTACTTTACCTGAAGATATCGACACTGACAGTATAAAGGCAGAACAACATGACGGTATTCTCGAAATTTCACTTCCTAAAAGCGAGAAAGCAAAAGAAGATAACGTCAGGAAGATTGAGATAAAATAAATATTACATAATTATTATTTAAATAGCCTGCGTTTGCAGGCTATTTTTTTAGTGTCATTCAGAAGAGAATGACTATAATTCCACACCTTATATTTCTGGGTCGATTAGTATATATCTTATTCAGCCTCAAGAATAACAATCAGCTTGACAGCAATATTCTTCCAACTCATAAAATCTCGTTATTACCCCATTTTAAATCTTAAGCCCTATTCCACTCATTAACGTTCCTAAAGATCGTAGCGGGAAGTCTGTCAGATTTATATGAAATTTTCTTTACGGCAAATACTCTGAAAAGGCCATCTAAATAACAAATACCCTTGTTTTAATACTGCAAAAAGCCCATCACAGTGTTCTATGGTCTCATATTTGTACAATTATCTGCATAGCAATTGTAAAATTGTTCTATAAATATAGAGCGTTTTCAATAATATACAAATTATTAAAACAAAATTAACTGTCAGGACGGTCGATCCGTCCCGTACTATTTATTCATTAAAACTAAAAGAATATGAAACTCAGAGACTTTTTATTTGCTGCGGGCGTATGCACAGCGGGATTTGCAGCATGTAGCAAAGACAGCGATTCGGACGCGGCTACCACACCCAGAGACATTGACGACGGTTTACCCACGACCTTTACATTGTCGGTAAGCCAGCCTAAAACTTATGCTGTGGACAATAATGCGACTTCGGACGAGCTCGCTTTCAATACGGTAGACGTATTAATTTACAAAGGCAATACTCTTGTTAAGCACGTTACACTGGACGGTAATGATTTCACTGAAACAGGCTCCGGAACCAATATGTACACGTCAAAAAACAGTATTGAGACAACGACGGGCACCAAAGAGGTTTACGTAGGAGTAAATCTTCCGGCAGATATAAGAAGCACTATCACTGCCACTGAAACCAAAGGTAATTTGAGTAGCGTAAATTCAACAACCGTTGCTGCCCTTACAGCAGCATCGACAGGATTCGCAATGTTCTCTACCGAGGGTGTTGAAAGTACCTTTGTGGAAGTTGGCGATGCGTTATATAATACTAACAACGTATTGACTATCCCTGTAGAAAGGCTCGTAGCTAAAGTTACTGTACAGAAGGATGAAGATCTTACTTACGACGTGGCAGGCGGTACTTTGAGCGATCTCCAATTCGGTATAAGGAACAGTAATAAACTCATCTATGCATTACAGCAGAAGGATAGCAGCGGAACAGTTATCGACCCTAACTACTACACTGCAGATTACGACGCTGACGACTTCGAACAATTATACGGCGGATATGCAAACGTAGACGAATCAAATACAGCTGTCCTCTCGCTGACTCCTAAATATGCACCTGAGAACACGTCAGCAAGTTATTGGACTCGAGAAACCACTTACGCATCTATTCGTGCTAAATTCAAACCGGCACAATTTGCAGATGAAACAGGTACACTATATGACAATACTAACGCAGATGCAGTATCCTTCTGGGTAGTAGATTACAACAACGGAGATATTCTCTATTTCGAGGACAAAGACGACGCGGATACTTTCGCCGGTTCAGTAAACGGTACTGTTAGCAGCGAATATAAAGACGGTTATACATATTATAATATGTTCCTCAACCCTAACGGTAAGTACAATACTATAAGAAACAACTACTATAAAACAACCATAAAAAGCATTACCGGCTTGGGTAACCCAACCAGCGAAGAGGGCGGTAATACTCCTGAGCCTGTCGAATCTAAAACATTGATCGACCTTGTTATCGATATAGTAGAATGGCAGCTCATTTCTGACGGATATGATCTTTCAATTTAATATAAGATAAATTTGCCTGCGGCAGGAGAATTGCAATAATTCTCCTGCCGTAGGTTTTACTTATTTCTAAATACAAATATTATGAAAATCCGCTATCTCTTATTATTTATGATCCTAACTGTAATTGCAGCCGCATGTAGTATTAAAGAGGATTTAAGCGATTGTCCTCCTTCTGATAGATATATCCGGGTTCATTATACCACAGGGAATTCCAATACATCTTCCCTGACTGTCGAACAGCTCACCAATCTAAATCTTTATATCTTCGACAGCGATAATAAATTCCTACAAGTCGAGGATATTGTTGAAATCGGAGATAACGGATATTATACTGATGTGGAACTTTCACAGGGATCATATACATTCATAGTATGGACTAATGTTACCGATTGTTTTCAAATATTGCCTGAATATTTAATTCCAGGCGCAACCACTATCGAAGAATTGCTGGTCGAGATAGAAAAAGAAGAGGAAGATATTCTCCGCAATATCACCGAACCTCTGTATTACGGTTATTATGATTCCGCCGAGGTATCTGAAAATGAAGATCACGATTTCTATATAGATATTGCAAATCAATTATATACAATTAATCTTTGGGTGAGAGGCCTCGAATCTTACCTGAATAATTTCCGTTTCGAAATTACAGACATACATGGGAGAATAGGATACGATAATACGGTACGGTCGGAAGAGTTGGTATATTATGTAAATTATTGCTCACGCGATACGGAGGGTCAGTTATCGGGTAGTTTAAATATACTTCATCTACAAGAACACAGGCAGACCGCGTACTTAAATCTTATAAACAGCGACAGTGAAGAGATTTTTTTCTCGGCTAATCTTGTAGAACTAATACTCTCATTAAAGGAGTATGGAGTGATTGTAGATTTTAATACCATTTTCGTTTATGATATCATTCTTGTATTCGGACCCAATATGGAGGTTACCATATATGTTAACGGATGGAAGGTACGAGAAGATTCAGGAGAAATTTCAGTTTAAAATATAAGCATATGGGAATTCTAAACGACAAAGTCGCTATAGTAACAGGTGGCGGTTCCGGCTTTGGCAAGGCCATGGCGGAACTTTATTCACAAGAAGGAGCTAAGGTTGTTATCACCGATATTGACGACGATGGCAACGATACTGTTTCTGAAATCGAGAAGAACGGAGGCCGAGCATTCTTCGTCAAAGCGGATGTATCCAAGCCATCGGACTGCGAGAAGGTGGTTAATGAGGCTGTCGCAAAATTCGGCAGGCTGGATATTGCATTTAATAATGCGGGGATCGGCGGTGCAAATGCACCCATAGGAGAATATCCGATCGACGGATGGGACAAAATAATTGCTATAAACCTGTCGAGTGTATTTTACGGAATGAGGTATCAGATACCTGCAATGCTTAAAAGCGGAGGAGGCGTCATCGTCAACATGTCCTCGATTCTCGGTCAGGTGGGATTTGCCGGATCGTGCGGATATGTGGCTGCCAAACATGGCGTGGTCGGTCTTACTCAAAACGTAGCGTTGGAGTACGGACAAAAGAATATAAGAGCAAATGCGGTAGGTCCGGGATTCGTAGACACGCACCTTACGCACGATCTGATGACAGATAAAAAGGAGTATGATTTCCTTGTCAGCAAACATCCTATGGGAAGGCTCGGTAAGGTAGAAGAAATCGTAGATCTCGTCCTTTGGCTCAGCAGCGACAGAGCTTCATTCTGCAACGGAGGCTTCTATCCGGTGAATGGAGGATATCTCGCAAAGTAATATTACAGATATGTATAAATAAAACGACCTTACTGTCAGTAAGGTCGTTTTATTTATACGCAGGAAGGCACTAAACTAATCTGTCCTGATCTATTCTGTCGTCATATTTGTGGAACGATTTTAACTGTATCGCATACATTATCGCTGCCACGCCTGCGAAGAGAAGAGATATTCCCGTCCATATAATCACCATCGAGGTTCCATAAACTAAAGGCTGTACAAGGATGATAATGGATAATATAAGAAGTAGTATACCCAAAACTATAGTCCATCCCGCCCCTGAGACCTTGTACCTATTCATATCGCTTCCAAGTCCGATAGTGGAAAAACTTCGGAACATAAGCCAGAATCCGAAGAAAATAGGCAGTGTAAGAGCGGATAATCCGGGATTGAATACAAGTATACAACCTATAACGACCTCTATTATACCGCCAGCAAGGAGCCATCCCCATCCGGTCATACTTTTACGACTTGTCGCGGCAAGGATAATCTGTAAGATCCCCGAAAAAAGAATAATAAATCCGAATAGAACGGCAAGAGTAAAATAGCTCTCTGCAGGGTGTGCGAATACTACTATCCCCAGAATAATAAATGCCACACCTATTATCAACAGGAGCCACCAGTATTTAACCGCCTCTCGGGTCCGTTCAACCAGATTTTCTGTAAATGAATTTGCCATAATAATAATTTTTAAGGTTTGATATGGGACAGAACAAAAATTGCTCCATATAAAAAAACTTCTGCAATTGATCGTCTTTGCATCACAAGAAAACTGATATTCATACGTTTATATATAAGGCAGAGTATTTGTATTATTTAAAATTGGTATAAAATGTTAAAATTATTGTTTTACCTGGTATTTTTACTTTTCACTCAACCAACTACCGCAGAAAGTATGAAAAATGAATTAACGGATTACGAGAGACACGTAATACAAAATAAAGGAACTGAAGTTCCATTTACAGGAGAATATTATAACCATAAAGAGAAGGGTACCTACACCTGCAAACAATGCGGGGAATCGCTTTATCGCTCGGAAGATAAATTCGATTCGGGATGCGGTTGGCCGAGCTTCGACGACGAGATAGAAGGTAAAGTCAAACGGATTCCGGATGCGGACGGACGAAGAACGGAGATAGTGTGCGCATCATGCGGAGGGCACCTCGGGCATGTGTTCGAAGGTGAAGGATTCACCGATAAGAATACGCGTCATTGCGTAAATTCTATATCGATGAAATTCACTCCAGACAATGAAAATAACAATAATATAAATGAAGCAACGCCACAAACCGAAACAGCGATTTTTGCAGGTGGGTGCTTCTGGGGTGTAGAGCATTTATTAGAGAAGGAGCCCGGGGTTATATCTGTGGAATCGGGATATATAGGAGGCCATGTGAATGAACCCTCTTACGAACAGGTGTGTTCGGGAAGTACCGGACATGCGGAGGCGGTAGAAGTGGTTTTCGATCCGAAAGAAATTTCATACGAGACCCTTGCGAAGTTATTCTTCGAGATCCACGATCCGACTCAGGTGGATCGACAGGGTCCGGACATCGGTAATCAGTACCGTTCGGAGATATTCTATACATCGCCGGAACAAAAGCAAATTGCGGAGAAGCTCGTTAAAGAACTGGAGAACAAAGGCTATAAAATAGCGACCAAGATAACTCCGGCGACAACGTTCTGGAGAGCGGAGAACTACCATCAGGATTACTATGCAAACAAGGGCACCCAACCCTATTGCCACCGATATACAAAAAGATTTTAACAGAAATCCGGTCTTTGGGACCGGATTTCTTTGTTATAGATTTACTATAAAGTAAATTAAATATTCAAATACTATTTTATGTAATACCTGCTAAAATCGACATAAGACCAGTAATACTCCCCTTCGGACTTATTACTTCAAAAAATTCACTGCAATAAGGCTGATTGCACAACAACACGTATGCACCGTCTCCATTATTGTACTGAATAGTAAACTCCACTTCAACAATTTCAACCCATTCCAACTGTTCGGCCAAATCAGGATTTATAATATATGGTGAATTATAAGGGAATTTTTCCCCTGCATAAATAACACCGTCATTATATTGATCGATAATATTCTGGACAGCAAAAATCCCCGAATATGTAGAATATATATAATCACCAAATATCAGACCATCGACTTTTTCCAGAAAAATAGTTCCTTTATCCGTATTTAAAGAAATAATTCTTAGAGCAATATTATCCTTAAGTGAAGTCGAGCCATAAGAAGAATTTATTTTTATGTTTACATTATGGTAATTTTTGTTAGTTGGATGTCTGCCTAATATAAATGAAATTTCCACCGGAGAGTACAAAGATGCTTCTGTATCTTCAGTCTGCGCAATGGGTTCTTGGCTACTGCTGCATGCAGAGAATGCCATAAGAACTGCAAGAAGTAAAACAATTTTTTTCATAGTTTTTAATTTAAGATTAATGTTATAGGTTTTAATGTAATTTTATTAAATACAAGTACAAGTATCGGGTGATATTAATTTTCTTCTATACGGACATGCAATTCATGGTGGTAGCCATTGAAGTTTAACTTATAGGTATAATAAACCCAATAATTCGCCACAACATTTATAACCCCACTCGTACTCTCTCCCGGAGAAGTCGATGTAAATAATTCATTAAGATGGGAAATAACACGGTCAGTAGTAAATTTTTTGGAGATTACATTCGGGTAAAGATAAACTTTTACAACTCAATATACTCAAATAAAATTTAACTATAAATGAATATTTAAATTAGGAATATATTATAAAATCCATGCCCGGAAGTTTCAACTACTTCCCGATACAGAAATTCGCAAATATAGATTTAAGGATATCTTCGGAGGTTATATCTCCTGTAATTTCACTCAGATAATGGAGGGCTGTTCTTAAATCTTCGGCAAGGAGATCTCCGGATAATTCCATATCGAGCCCTGACAATACACGATCGATAGCAACTACCGCACCGGACAGGGCTTGTGAGTGGCGTGAATTAGTTACAATTATATTGCTGCTGTAATCAATCACATTTTTATATCCAACCGAAGATAATATCATCTGTTTAAGTTCGTCAATGCCTATACCGTATTTTGCAGACACAGTGATAACGGGAAGGTTCGTAAGCTTCTTCAGCCCGGTTATACGATTTGCGGATACAGCATTTTTGTATTTGTCATTTTTATTCAAAACTACTATGGTATGTTGGTTATCCCGTAAATCCATGCCATTCAAGACCTTCAGTATATTTTCGTCTGCGTCGGCAATATCGCATACAAGGAGGATCACAGACGCTTTACCAATACTTTCAAAGGTGCGTTTGATCCCCATATTTTCAAGCATATCTTCAGTTTCCCGGATCCCTGCCGTATCTATAAAACGGCATTGGACTCCGTTTATATTCACAGAGTCCTCTATTAAATCCCTTGTGGTACCCGGAATATCGGAAACGAGAGCCTTGTCTTCGTTTAAAAGTTTATTAAGAAGGGTAGATTTGCCTGCATTGGGATTCCCAACGATGGCCACGGGAATACCATTTTTGAGTATGTTGCCTAAAGCGAAAGAATCCTTTAGCGATAAAATTTTCGCTTCGATTTTTTGGACAAGCTCTTTGAGTTCCCTCCTGTCGGCAAATTCCACATCTTCCTCGCTAAAATCGAGTTCCAATTCCAGAAGCGATAGAAGTTCTATTAACTTCGCTCTTAAACCTCCTATCTCTTCGGAGTATCCGCCTCTTATCTGGTTCACCGCAAGATCGTGCGACACTTTGGACTCGGATGCGATAATATCGGCAACCGCCTCCGCCTGCGAGAGATCCAATTTACCATTCATAAATGCGCGTAGGGTAAACTCTCCGGCTCCGGCAGGATCAACTCCGTTAACCGCAAGAAGCCTCAATATTTCATTTTTTATATATCCCGAAGCGTGGCAGCTAATCTCGACCATATCCTCGCCGGTATAGGAATTCGGTGCTTTGAATAATGTAACTATAACATCGTCCACAACCTCTCCGACAGAATTCTTTATGAATCCGTAGTGCACGGTAAATCCCTTTTGATCCTCCAGTTTTTTATTCTTGATTCCGGTAAATATAGAATCGACCGCAGTCACCGAATTGGCTCCGCTTACCCTTATTACAGCTATTGCCCCCCCCTCTCCGGTAGCTAAGGCTGATATAGTTTTAGAATTATTCAAAATTATAATTTACTATTTCTTCGGCAGGGATACATGTCTGCATTCCATTCTCCATATTCTTGACGGTAATCATCCCCGCTTTAATTTCATCTTCGCCTATCATTCCCACATACGGAATATTGCGTTTGTTAGCATAGTCCATCTGCTTCTTTATTTTAGCCTGATCTGGATATATCTCCGACGGGATACCTTTATTTCTCAGCGATCTCAAAGCCTTAAGCGACTCTCTCTCTGACGCGGGATCGAAATTCAGGAATAGAATCTTAGTGGACAACTTCGACACATCGGGAAATAGCTCCAAACCTTCCATAACATCATAAATTCTATCCGCTCCGAAGGATATTCCCACTCCGGAGGTATCGGGCATTCCGAATATACCGGTAAGGTCATCGTAACGTCCTCCTCCGCAAATACTTCCGATCGCAAAATCTTTCGCCTTTACCTCGAAAATCGCTCCGGTATAATAATTGAGTCCGCGTGCAAGGGACAAATCGAGCTCAATATCGAGATCCACTCCGATAGAATCAACATAATCCAATATGGACAACACCTCTTTTATTCCATCCATACCGGTCTTTGATACTGACAGTATCTCCGACAGTATTCCGATTTTAACCCTGTTATCTCCGCTAAGTTCAAGTATAGGTTTCAGCGTTCTTATACCGTCGGCATCAATGCCTTTGGATAGAAGTTCCTCCGCAACCTTATCAAAACCGATTTTTTCCAACTTATCGATAGCTACGGTAATATCCGTCATCTTATCGGTATGACCGATAGCTTCAGATATTCCGTAAAGAATCTTCCGGTTATTTATTTTAAGTGTTACGTTTATTCCCAGTTTCTTAAAAACCGATTCTACGATCTGTATAAGCTCGACTTCATAGAGAAGCGACTTACTGCCAACCACATCCACATCGCACTGATAGAATTCCCTGTAACGCCCCTTCTGCGGACGGTCTGCACGCCATACAGGCTGTATCTGGTATCTTTTGAACGGGAATACAATTTCATTGCGATGCTGCACAACATACCTTGCGAATGGGACAGTAAGGTCATATCTGAGCCCCTTCTCGCAGATTATCGGAGATACGGACATCGAATCTCTCTCTGCAAGTTTATCCTCCGGAACCTTGGCTAAAAAATCCCCTGAATTTAGTATACGGAACAATAGTTTATCCCCCTCTTCGCCATACTTACCCAGCAGAGTCGATAATTTTTCCATCGACGGCGTCTCAAGCGGCAGATATCCGAATTTCCTGAATTCCCCCCTTATAGTATCGAAAATATAATTTCTCTTTATCATCTGTACGGGGCCGAAGTCGCGGGTTCCCGAAGGTATACTCGGTTTTTGTGCAGCCATACTTATTCCACGAGTTTTTTATATTTAACTCTTTTAGGAATAACGTCTCCCAGTCGCTTCTTTTTGCTTTCTTCGTAATCGCTGTATCCGCCCTCGAAGAATACCACTTGCGAATCCCCTTCGAATGCGAGAATATGGGTAGCTATACGGTCAAGGAACCACCTGTCATGGGATATTACGACCGCACATCCGGCAAAATTTTCGAGTCCTTCCTCAAGTGCACGCAGAGTGTTCACATCGATATCGTTCGTAGGTTCGTCCAGAAGAAGTACATTGCCTTCGTCCTTCAGAGTGAGGGCCAGATGCAGCCTGTTACGTTCGCCCCCAGACAGAACTCCGCATTTTTTTTCCTGATCTCCTCCTGAAAAATTAAACCTGGATACCCATGCTCTTGCGTTTACGCTGCGACCTCCGAGAGTTATGAATTCACTGTCCTGCGAGATAACTTCATAAACGGTTTTTTCCGAATCGATAGATTTATGCTGTTGATCAACATAGGCGGTTTTAACCGTCTCTCCCACTTTAAAATCTCCTGAAGTAGGTTCTTCCAGCCCCATTATCATGCGGAAGAGAGTCGTTTTACCGGAACCATTTGGTCCGATCACACCTACAATCCCCGCAGGAGGAAGTTTGAATGAAAGATTCTCGAACAACACCCTGTCGCCAAAGACTTTAGTAACATTTTGAGCTTCGATTACAGAGTCTCCGAGTCTCGGACCATTGGGAATATATATTTCAAGTTTCTCGTCTTTTTGTTTGCCGTCCTCGTTAAGTAGTTTATCGTAAGCGGACAGACGGGCCTTCGATTTAGCCTGCCTTGCCTTCGGAGCCATACGAACCCATTCAAACTCGCGTTCGAGAGTCTTGCGACGCTTGCTCTCCTGCTTCTCCTCCATCTCCATACGTTTGGTCTTCTGTTCAAGCCAGCTCGAATAGTTACCTTTCCACGGAATACCTTCTCCGCGGTCGAGTTCGAGAATCCAGCCTGTTACGTTATCGAGGAAGTATCTGTCGTGCGTAACGGCAATTACCGTCCCTTTATACTGTTGTAAGTGTTGTTCGAGCCAATCGATCGATTCCGCATCCAAGTGGTTGGTTGGTTCGTCGAGAAGCAGCACATCGGGTTCCTGAAGCAGCAGGCGGCAAAGTGCGACACGGCGCCTCTCCCCTCCGGATAAATGCTTAACGGGGGTATCCTCCTCCGGACATCTCAGAGCATCCATTGCGCGTTCCAGTTTACTGTCCAGCTCCCACCCGTTCATATTATCGATCTGTTCAGTAAGTTCTCCCTGACGTTCTATGAGTTTAGCCATCTCGTCATCGGACATCTCTTCCATAAATCTCGCATTTACCTCTTCGTATTCTTTGAGGAGAGCGACGATATCCGCACACCCTTCTTCAACTATCTCCCTTACGGTCTTAGAATCGTCCAAATGCGGTTCCTGTTCAAGATACCCCACTGTATACCCCGGAGAGAATACGACTTCGCCCTGATAACTCTTGTCGAGACCTGCGATAATTTTCATAAGGGTAGACTTACCAGAACCGTTAAGACCGATTATCCCGATCTTTGCACCGTAAAAGAATGACAAGTATATGTTATTGAGAACTTTTTTCTGATTGTTGAAGACTTTGGAGACCCCAACCATCGAAAATATTATTTTTTCATCTGACATGTTTGTAAATATTTTTAAAGAATAACGTGCAAATATAACCCTAAAACAATAAAGAAAAAAACGTCAGAGACTATTCTAATGAGCCAAATATTTTTTCTTCTCCGGAAAAATCCATAAACGGATAAAGAGTTTTAATCCTGTTTATCTCTGATCTGAATTTTTCTGTAAATTTTGCATACTGCACCGAATCCGGGAATAATGGTCGGTGGGCTGCGGCTTTATTTATTTTTTCGATTTTTTCAGATATTTTTATGGTTGGCTCAGAGAACAATGCAGTCTTAAAGTTTTTCCATATATAATCCACCGCAACATCCGAAGGATGAAGCATATCCGCAGAGTAAAATCTATAATCTATCAGCTCGTCCATAACGATCTCGTATGACGGGAAATAGTAAACATTATCCAATTTTTCCGCCAGGGAATTTGCAGCTACAATAAGAGTTGCCTTGCTAATGCTGTTCGCGGTAATACCGTCTTTTATATGACGGACAGGGCTTACAGTAAAAATTATCTTCTTATCACGGTATAAATCATTAGAGAATAATTCCGTAAATCCATCGACAATATCGTCCACCGAGAGCCTTTGGCGAGTAAAATAAATGGATGGAAGTTTATGACAATTATTTACCACACTTCCTGTTTCAGATAGACGATAAATCCATGAAGTACCCAGTGTAATAACAAGATAATTACTATCAGTTAAAGCAGAGCTTCCGGTTGTAAGAGAGGTATTAATACGGTCTATGACTTCTTTTTTATCCGGCGAAGAGAACGAACCGTGATGACTAAAGGAGTACCACAAGCCATTGCGTTCCCGAACATCCTCTTCCGTAAACTCTTTTTTATACGCGAGCAATCTCAGTGTGTTAATAACGGATAACGGATTATAAACTATACCGAACGGATTTACCGTAACAGGGAACTTTAAGCACGACATTCTCTTACCGATATTTTCGGCAAAACACGATCCGATCAAAAATATCTTATCGCTGTAATCCAGCTTAAAATCAAATTTGGAAATATCCGTTTTAGTCCTGAACTCCATAGCTAAATCTGTAACAAACCGAATCCCCTCATTATATCCCACCGTTTGGAATGATAGAGATATGAGAATGGCTGGTCCGAATATTTCGAATAAACTTCCGAGATTTTTTTCAAAGTAATTATACTTTCTAAATCTGAGGAGAGTTCGAAAATCTCCATAAAGAATTGTTTTTCATCATCCTCAACCTTGACATTCTTCTCTGTTGAATTTGCATAGAATATAAGCCCGGAATCGGTTACCGAAGGTAGATTGCCAAGATATATGATCCTCGTATTTTCATTATATAACCTGGAATTATCCGGTTTTATGAGATGATCCGTTATCTCCGTATTTTCCACCGCAGTTACTGGGTATTTGTGCGTAAACCATTTATTAACAGGCTTATCGAATCCTTCTTTGCGGATGTAATTATATAACGCTGTCTTCAATCCCACTCCGGCGATATTAATATCGTAATTGCGGTTTTCCGCGAACTGAACCTCGTTATTCGCAAATTTATGAATAACATCGCCTTTTATGCGAACTCCGTATTCCGCAGATTTTTTTCCGGCAAGAGAATGCCTTGTCATTGCAAAACGGTGCCAGAATGCAGAAGTAAGAAGATCCGCAAGAAATAACTGCCTTACAATTTCAAGAGAATCTATTATTTCCTGCGCTGTCTGGGTAGGGAATCCATACATCAGATAACCATGTACCATGATGCCGGAATAATAGAAGTTACGAAGAACAATCGTGAGTTCCTCTATCGAAACACCTTTGTTCATTAGTTTCAGCAACCTGTCCGACGCTGCTTCAATTCCTCCTGAAACGGCAATACATCCTGATGCGGCAAGCAGTTGGCACATATCTGCTGTAAAATAAGGTTCGAAACGGACATTCCCCCACCACGATACAGTTAATTCCCGTCGGAGAAGCTCCAATGCAATCTCCTTCATTAATTTCGGAGGAATTGCTTCGTCCACGAAGTGAAACCCGGACTTACCGGTTTGAGCCATAATCTGTTCCATCCAGTCCACTATTGTGGCAGCACTGACAGCATCGTAACGGCAAATATAATCGAGCGAAGTATCGCAGAACGCGCATTTGGCCCAATAACATCCGTGCGCGGCAATGATCTTATTCCAGAATCCGTCTCCCCATAACCGGTGCATCGGATTAACGGTCTCTACGAGCGAAAAATATTTTTTTACTTCCAGTCCGCTGTAATCCGGACAGCCCCTATCGGAATGGGATATATTCTCCGAATCACTGCCGGAATAGACTACTTTTTTACCGTCGCGAGTAAATGTTCTCACCGGATCGTCTCCGTTCATAATTCTCTGGAGCGGTAATTCGCCGTCGTCGAGAATTATGTAATCCGTATAATCAAATACAGTCGTATCGGTAAGATGCCTCAACTCCGTAGACGGATAACCACCGCCTAATATCACCTTTATACCCGGATAATTCGCTTTAATATATTGTCCGCATCTTAAGGCAGAGAGCAGATTTCCCGGAAACGGAATCGTGAAACCGATAACAGCGGGTTTTATGGAAGTTATATAATCTTCTAAAATACCTGTCATCTCCTGCTCGATAAGGTTTAGCGGTTCATTCAACGCAGTATCGAGAGGAGAAAAATCTGGTACTGACAGCGCAAGCGATTCCGCATAACGGGATATGCCAAAATAAGGGGAGATTACCGCATTGATAAAGTCGGTTAAATCTTCGAGATAGAGGGTTGCGAGGTACCTTGCGCAATCAACCGTTCCCGACGATCCGTAACCTGCCTCTATGTCCTCAATATAATGAAACCGACTTGCCTGAGGTAAAAAATCGGGAGCACAAATAAGGTTGGCGATAGTGTCGTCCTCTCCGCGCAGGAATTTCATAACCAGATCGATGGTCTTAATGTAACTCCTTCTCAGAGAATATATACGTACAAGATTATCATCGCCACAGTCGGAATAGCATTCGAATACTTTGGATAAAAAATCGCTCCTGAACACGGAATTCAGCAGATCGACGGACAAATCCCTCTGTTCCGCATCGATTCCGGTCCGTTTAAGATATCCGGTAAGATAAGTTGTCGCAGGATATGGACAGTTTGGCTGAAGCAGCGGAGGCGTTATCAGCAATATTTTTTTCCCGTTACTCATCGAATTCCAGTTTTAAACCGTCGTATGCAAGATAAACATTCTCCGGTATAATTTCAGAGACTTCTTTATAAAATCCCATTTCATGCGAGATGTGTGTAAGATAAGCTCGCTTAGGGGCCAATTTTTTGATAATCTCAAGAGATTCCGGGAGGCTGAAATGAGATAAATGTTCTCTTTTACGGAGCGAATTTATCACGAGTATGTCTAATCCTTTAAGTTTATCGAGCTCCGTATCGGCAATGCGGTTCATATCGGTAATATAAGCCATATTCCCTATCCTATATCCGAGCACCGGAAGTTCAAGGTGATATCCGCGAACAGGAATTACATGCACCATTCCTACATCGAACGGATTCTCGTCGATTGTTATCAGATTTATATCGGGAACTCCGGGATAACGGTTCTCCCCGAAGGCGTAATAAAATTCATTCGTCAAAGTCTTCTGCGCATTGGCCTCGGCATAGACATCCATAGGTTTACGCATCGTATAGTTAAACGCGCGGACATCGTCCAGTCCGCCAGTGTGATCCTTATGGGCATGGGTTACCAGTATGGCATCGAGCCTTCGAACATCTTCTCTAAGCATCTGCTGACGGAAGTCGGGACCGCAGTCTATGGCAATTATTTCTCCCTTAGTTTCAACCAGTACGGAAGAACGCAACCGCTTATCATGCGAATCATCAGATAAACAGACCGCGCATCTACATGAAATTACAGGAACACCCTGAGATGTTCCCGTTCCGAGAAAAGTAATTCTACCCATATTTACCTGCCTACAAACGTGCAAGCATATTTTTTAAATTGTTCTCGATTCGTGAGAGGATATCCTCGTCAGCATCGTTTTTGACAAATTTCTCTCCCGTAATATTTTCGTAAAGTTCTATATATCTATCGCTTACACTCTGAACAAATTCGTCTGTCATATCCGGTACGGTTTGTCCTGCCTGTCCCCGAAATCCGTTATCCATAAGCCATTCGCGGACAAACTCTTTAGAGAGCTGTCTTTGTTGTTCACCTTTGTCGAAAAGTTCCTGATAAGAATCGGCATAAAAGTATCTCGAGCTGTCCGGTGTATGGATCTCATCGATAAGGTATATCTCTCCGTCTTTTTTGCCGAATTCGTACTTCGTATCGACCAGGATCAATCCTCTCCCGGCAGCCATTTTGGAACCTCTTTCGAATAAAGCCAACGCATATTCTTCGAGTTTATCATAGTCTTCCCTGCTAACTAATCCTGACGATATTATCTCTTCCTTGGAGATATTCTGGTCATGCGCACCGATTTCAGCTTTAGTGGTCGGTGTGACTATAGGTCGAGGGAATCTCTGGTGTTCCTTCATACCGTCCGGAATAGCTACTCCGCATATTTCTCTCGCCCCGGCCTTATAGTCGCGCCAAGAGCTTCCTGTAAGATAAGCCCTTACTATCATCTCTACGGGGAACGGTTCGCACCTGCGCCCTACGGTAGCCATAGGATCGGGAGAAGCAATCTTCCAGTTAGGACAAATATCTGAAGTCGCATCGAGAAATTTTGAAGCAATCTGATTTAATACCTGTCCCTTGTAAGGTATACCTTTGGGCAACACCACATCGAACGCGGATATACGGTCGGTAACGACCATTGCAAGGTATTCGTCTTTTATATTGTACACATCACGGACTTTGCCTATATAAAGGTCCTTCTGTCCTTCGAACTGAAATTGTGTTTTAACAATCGCCTTTGCCATTATCGGTTTATTTATTGGTTTCTTCTTTGAATTTGTCTTCGTATTTATCAAATGCTTCAACTATATACTTCACAAGGGGATGGCGGATTATATCGCGGTTATCCATCTTCACGATGCCTATTCCTTTGATATTTTCCAAGAACGAGATCGTAGGAAGAAGTCCGGAGTCGCGTTTACGGGGAAGATCGATCTGAGTAACATCGCCTGTGACTATAAATTTAGCATTCTTACCCATTCTCGTAAGGAACATCTTTATCTGCGGCATTGTGGTATTCTGTGCCTCGTCGAGAATGACGAACGCATTATCGAGAGTACGCCCTCTCATGTAAGCGAGAGGAGCGATCTGTACGGTTCCGTCCTCCATAAACTGCGCTAATTTACGCGGAGGAATCATGTCATTGAGCGCATCGTACAGAGGTTGAAGATAAGGGTCGAGCTTCTCCTTCATATCTCCGGGAAGGAAGCCCAGTTTCTCCCCTGCCTCAACAGCAGGACGTGTAAGGATTATCTTTCGAACCTCTTTTTCCCTCAAAGCCCTTACCGCAAGCGCAATAGAAGTGTAGGTCTTCCCGGAACCGGCAGGACCAGTAGCGAACAGTAAATCGTTTTTATTATATAGGTCTACAAGCTTCTGCTGATTAACAGTGCGCGCTCTGACTATAAGGCCGTTATTGCCGAATACGATTACATTATTATCGACGGCCGTCTCCACTTCAGCCGTTCCGCTGTCCACAATCTGATCTATAACCTGTGTGGATATATGCCCGTAACGTGAAAAATAATCAGTTAGACGAGTGAGTTTCTGCTCGAAGCGATCTATTAGTCTCTCCTCACCGATAGCTTTAATCTTTGACCCTCGCGCGACAATCTTTAATCCGGGGAATTTCCCGGATATATAATTTATATTTGTATTAGCTGCTCCGTAGAGCTCTTTAGGATCGACGCCCTCTATGGGTATGACCTTCTCTCCCATTAATAAAATCGAGTAAATGTTATCGACACGAATTTTTCATTGACCTTAATACCCTGTCCGTCTTGATGCAACGCGAATTTATTATTCTTTCCGGAGAAATATCCCTGCCAACGCACGTCGAATTCCGTTTTACCAAGCGACAATCCGAATCCGGCAATGTATCCTATATTAGGGTGGTATACATGGAATTTATTATCGTTGCCATCGAAGGTCTTCAGATTGAATACCGGACCTAAATTAATCCTTACGAACAAAAGATTTAATCCGAACAGCACAGGAAGTTCGAGGTTATTATAGGTAAGTTTCGAATGCAGATTCGGTTCGCCATAGACATCGTAGCGCGCATAATTATATACCAGCTCGGGCTGCATATAAATACCTACCACAGGAATAGTAAACCGGGACACTACCGCTAAAGTGAATCCTGCATCCTTAGATTTTATTCTTTCATACTCGGTATCCAATTTGCTGGTAACGTCAGTGGATAATATCGTTACACCGCTTTTAAGTCCGAGCATCAACGGTTGTGCAGAAATACCTGTCGCAATAAAAGTCATTACTATTATAGCTGCTATTTTTTTCATAATTTCCAATGGTTTCGTTATGGTCCCAAAGGTATTAAAAAATTTATAAATTTATCAAACGGCATAACGCAGATACGGAATAAACAACAACCGTTCCCATATAGAAATAATTTTTATATTTGTAATTTAATTTTAATACCCGTTTATGAAGCAGATAAAATTGGCCAGAGGTATAAGGAATAAAATATTATACGGCTTTATAATTCTCGGCTGCCTGTTGTTTTTCTCAGGAATGATATCGTTTTTCGAACTTTTGAGATTAAGCGCTTCTACCAAGGTAATACTTGAAAACAGTCGTACGGACATCGAGATATCGGACAGAATGTTAAGTGCGGTAAATGTGTACGACGCGCTAATGCATCAGATACTCAATGAAAAAGAGATTCCAGATTCACTTGTCCTTATGAGTAAGGATCATCTGGATTCAGTATTTTACGAAGCATTCGAGAGATTCGGTCCGTCCGGAAGAATGGACCAGATAATGTTTGCTAAGAACGGTTATGAAATCGTTTCGGACGAGGTTTTAAACGATACTATCTTCAACGACATCGACTGGATCAACGATATTTATAAAACTACATACTACGATCTGACTCTGGCGATAAAGAACTTCATGCTCTCCACTCAGGATTCGGTGGACAACAATACCCTAATCCTCCAAAGCAACGCCTACCGTGCCATAATGCCTGGAATCATAACCCTCGGTATCGCCATAATAATCATAATCGTCTTCTTCGGACTCATCGACCTATATTATATAAAACCTGTTATAAAGATAACCAAGGGTCTCGAAGGCTATATAAAGAACAGAATTCCGTTCAAACCCAAGATCGAAGGAACGGATGAGATCAGGGATCTTCGCACTTATATCGAAGAACTCATCTCCAACGGGGAAAAAAGAGATTGAGATGCGGTTCAATATTATCACAAGATATATAGGATTGGTTCTGATGATCAACGCGGTGTTCATGTTTATATCCGCAGGAATATCCGTCATATACGGAATCGATACGGGATTCTATCCGTTGCTGATGGGAGCTACGCTGACGCTTGCATTAGGATCGTTTCCATTGATATTTGTGGACGCGGATAACAGTATCAACAGTAAGGAGGCTTATGTGATCGTAGTCGGCTCATGGGTAATATCGTGTCTGGTCGGAACATTCCCGTACCTCATATGGGGTGGCGAATTCGGCATAGTAAACGCATGGTTCGAGAGCGTTTCAGGATTCACCACCACAGGAAGCACGATACTTGAATATATCGAAGATCTGCCCAACAGCCTCTTGTTTTGGCGGTCGTCTACCCACTGGCTCGGAGGTATAGGGGTTATGATGTTCGTACTGGTGGTTATTCCTTCTTTGGGGAGGGTTAAAATGACTCTCTCCAATGTGCAGATGTCTTCACTCGCTAAAGATAATTTCAATTACAAAACCCAGAAAATAATACAGATACTCTTATCGGTATATGTCGGACTCACATTTGCCGAAGTTTTATTTCTAAGATTCGCCGGCATGGACTGGTTCGATGCGATTAATCACTCCTTCTCCAACATAGCCACAGGAGGGTTCAGTACACGTACATTAAGCATAGCTTATTATAACAATAAATGGATAGAGATAGTTATAACTTTTTTCACGGTGGTTGCAGGGATACACTTCGGGGTTATTTTTGCCACCCTCACCGGGAGGAAGAGCAATATATTTAATTCGGAAGTTACTAAGTTCTATCTTTATTCGTTATTAATCGGAGGGTCTTTTACAGTCCTCTGCCTGTGGTTATCGAATAGTTACAGTACGCTGTGGGAAGCGATGAGATATGGATATTTTCAGATTGTATCAATCGGTACGACGACGGGATTTGCTACCACAGATTCTAATATATGGCCTCCGTTTGCGGTTATTATATTAATTTATTTTTCCTTCACCTGCGCGTGTTCGGGATCGACTACGGGAGGGTTAAAGGCAGACCGCATACTCTTATCCTACAAATCGGTCATGGCGCGCATTAAACAATTACAGCATCCCAACGCTATAATAAGGGTAAAAATGGATAAAGTGACTGTAGAGGACAATACTTTAAGCCTCGTAAATATGTTTATTGTGGTATATATAATATTCGTACTTGCGGGATCGTTAATTATTTCCGCAACGGGTGTGGATCTTATTACGAGTTTCAGTGCCGCATTTGCTTCGATGGGCAACGTAGGACCTGGGTTCGGAATGGTATCCTCCTTAAGTAATTACTCGGAACTTTCCGATTTTGTGAAAATTATATGTACTTTGCTAATGCTTATCGGACGTCTTGAGATATTCGGGCTTTTGCTGATAGCAATGATAAGGATATGGAAATAAAACAATGTGCATGAAAAAATATTACATATTCATATTTTCAGCCATAACGGCAGTAACGATGCTTTCAGGCCAAAATATCTCTCCGCGTATATCCGGCCTTGAGAACGATTCCGTATATATGTCCTTGCTGCTAGAAGAGAAAATTCTTAAAAACAAGGAGGATTCTCTGTCGGTACTTCTCGATACCAAGCGTTCGGACTTCATGAGGGACACATCGAATCGCTCTGTCAGGGGTGCGGAGATACTGAGCCTGGAAGCACAACTTTTCGACACACGCAACAACCTCGGCGTAGTGGTCTCCCGTACGAATATCATCGAACAGGAATATCTTATAAATTCTCTTGGCAACGAGGGCACTCTGAGCGGCAATGGTTCGGGACCGACCGGTACTGACAACAGATTTCTTCCCTATAATATTTACATCCGGAATAATCTCGACAAAGAAGAATACGACCTGCTCCTGGAGTGTTTTAAAGCAAACAACGATATCCGCATTCTTATGATGGAATTCTCCGGTATTTATGACGAACTCGAAGAACTTCCGGCACAATACGCAGAGACAGAGGATCAAAATAGTGCGGACTCACTGTTTACAAGATACCGCAATCTGAGAGCAAAACTAATGGAGTGCGAGGAAATTTTCAGTGAAAAATGGGATTTCATCTTTAATAGCAAATCTTACATTTACACTATATTACTGGATAAACTCAATAAGCTCGGCGAACTCAACGACGTAAACCGCAGGTATAGAGCGGATAAAATAGCATCGGACGAGTTAAAAAATAAAATATCAGTGACATTTGCCGAATTCCCAGCCCAGTACAGACTCATATCCGAATATGAAATACTGCTGGCAGAATCTTTAAACCTAACAAACGCTCTCGACTCGCTCAAACATGACATTACATCATTCCAAGGAGATAAATATATAAAAGACAATATTTTACTTTCGGAGAGGGATTTTGTGGATTATTCAGGAATATCTAAGGTGACTCCTTACCCATACAGCAATCAGAATCCCATACCGGAACTTCACATACCAGATAAGGGCAAATTTTACAGCATAACCGTAGGGACATTTTCGACAAGACCAGCGGTATCCACTTTTAAAAATATTATTCCCGTATACAATGAGCGTGTTCAGGGACGATACAGGTATTATATAGGGCTATACAAGACGCTCTCAGATGCTTATGCCGATGCACTGGCATTAAAGAATGAGTACGGGTTCCGTAAACCGGAAGTCGTCGTGTGGAATAACGGGGAATACACTAATTTAGGTTCTGAACTGGATAAAAATATAGGCTCTTATCACGTTGAATTGGAAGGTATAGATAAAATTTCGGAGTCCCTTCGCGAATATGTAAACAGTTACGCGACCGACAAAGACGTGACATTCGTAAACGGCAAATACTTTATAGGCATATTTTCAAATAAACTTCTTGCGGAGGAGTTTGCCGAAGTCCTTAACACATTGCCGGATATAACGGCATCCGTATCTGAAATAGAGTAAACATAATGAGTAGCAATATACCTTTGGCTGAACGGCTAAGACCTAACACCCTCGACGATTACATAGGACAAGAACATCTTGTCGGCAGGAACGGCGTCTTCCGGAAGTTTATCGAATCCGGGAATGTACCGTCATTTATTTTATGGGGGCCTCCGGGTGTAGGCAAGACGACCCTTGCAAGGATCGTCGCCTCTTCGCTCGACAGAAATTTTTATACTCTGAGCGCTATAAACTCCGGAGTTAAAGATGTGCGCGAAGTAATAGAGAGTGCTAAATCCCAGAAATTTTTCAATACACCGTCGCCGTTTTTATTTATTGACGAGATACACAGGTTCAACAAATCACAGCAGGATTCATTGCTGGGAGCTGTCGAACAAGGAATAATAACCCTCATAGGCGCAACGACCGAGAACCCCTCTTTCGAAGTGATCTCCCCTCTCCTGTCCCGCTGCCAGGTGTATGTGCTGAAGCATCTCGAAGAGAAGGATCTGGAAACTATGCTCAATCGCGCGATTACCACCGACATAGTATTTAAAGAGCGTGGAGTCAAAATCGAAGAGACCGAGGCTTTGTTCACCTTCTCCGGAGGGGATGCACGAAAACTGCTCAATATTCTCGATATCCTTGCGAACTCCACCAACGGAGAGATCGTTATCAACGACAAGGTCATTACCGACACATTACAGCAAAATATCGCGCTGTACGATAAGAACGGCGAACAGCATTACGACGTCATATCCGCATTTATAAAATCGGTACGCGGAAGTGATCCGGACGCAGCGGTATATTATCTCGCACGGATGCTTGCAGGGGGTGAAGATCCTAAATTCATTGCCCGAAGGCTTGTTATCCTCGCTTCCGAGGATATAGGACTGGCAAATTCTAACGGGCTACTCCTTGCGAACGCATGCTTCGACACCGTGCATAAGATAGGTATGCCCGAAGCGCGGATACCGTTAGCGGAGACAACTATATTTCTCGCAACCAGCCCTAAGAGCAATTCCGCATATATGGCTATCTGCAAAGCGGAGGCTATGGTAGCTCGCGATACCATAAACCGTCCTGTACCGCTTCATCTGAGGAATGCACCTACCAAACTGATGAAGAACATAGGCTACGGAGAAGGATATAAGTACGCGCACGATTTTAAAGATAATTTCGTGGTTCAGGAATTTCTTCCGGAAGGGCTGGAGGGGAGTAAATTCTATAATCCGGCAGATAATCCGCGCGAAAAAGAGATAGCGGCCAGAATGGATAAACTTTGGAATAAAGAAAAAAATTAAAAACTATGAAATCTTGTGTAATCGAAAATATCCCTTTAATTAAAAACACTGACAGCGGTAATTTTTTCCTTATAGCTGGTCCGTGTGTGATAGAGAGCGAAGATAACATTATGGAAATAGCGGAAAAAGCTGTCGAAATAACAGAAAAATTTAAAATTCCGTACATCTTCAAAGGATCGTATCGAAAAGCCAACCGCTCAAAATCCGACTCGTTTACCGGGATCGGAGATTTAAAAGCTCTCAAACTCCTCGCTAAGGTGAGAGACCGGTTCTCCATACCTGTAATTACGGATATACACAGTGCACAGGAGGCGGCAATGGCTGCGGAATACGTCGATATACTACAAATTCCAGCATTCCTTTGTCGGCAATCCGATATCCTCGAAGCAGCCGCAGATACAGGTAAAGCGGTAAATATCAAGAAGGGGCAGTTTCTCGCTCCGGAATCGATGCGATTCGTGGCAGAAAAAATAAGCGAGACCGGAAACAACAATATCATGCTTACCGACCGGGGTACTATGTTCGGATACGGGGATATCGTAGTGGACTTCCGCAGTATACCCGTAATGCAGTCTACCGGTTATCCGGTAATAATGGACATTACCCATTCACTTCAGCAGCCCAATCAGAGCAGTGGAGTTACAGGAGGTAAACCGGAACTGATAGAGACGATAGCCAAAGCGGCTATTGCAGTGGGAGCGGACGGTATTTTTATGGAGACTCATCCCGAACCTTCGAAGGCAAAGTCCGATGGTGCGAATATGCTCAAACTCGAATATCTGGAATCATTACTCGAAAAACTTATCCGAATAAGACAGGTTATAATATAAAAAGTGAACCGGCTTATGGCCGGTTTTTATTTTGTGGATTCCCGCAGAATTTCGACTGAATTCGGACCCTCGCAGAACAGCAGGTCGATTATACTTAATCCGGGAAAGAAATCATATTTTTCAGAAAAAACCTGATAATAGGGAACGTTCCTGAAATGCGGGTCCGGAGCATTCAATCTTCCTTTAGGTGAAATCGCATTACGCAGATCGTATCCCCCGCTATTCTCAAATGTCTCGGAATAACGAACTTCGCAATTAATTTCCAGTATCTTGAAAATTTCCGCCCGCAACTCCTCGTTGAGATCCCAAAGAAATTTATATTTTTTTCTGAAAAACGGTTCGAAGGTATCGAAATAATAATCGTAATAGGGGGAGTTTTTGTAAGCTGACATAATCGAATACCAGTGCTGATGCTGCCAGTTCTTACCATAATCTATCCTTACCTCTTTAATCGGAATTTTTACTCCGGAATTTTTTATGACCGGAACCGTAAGATCGGCAATCCCGTTTGCCGTAAGGATGCGGCAGCGATTCCTATAACTCTGTTTTTGATAATTCTCATGAGCTTCTATAATCACTGAGTCCTCCATCAGAAATTTCGAGTAATAACGGATATTGCCGAGATATGCTGTGGACAGAAGCATCATTTAGTCTTTGAGTCGCGCTATCTTTGTTTGGGTACCGACAACCTCCTGATCTACGGAGACGCATATCTCTGCATTTAAAGGGAGGAGAATATCCACTCGTGATCCGAATTTTATGAATCCGCACTGGGAGTTCTGTGCAACCATTTCTCCAACCGCCGCATAGGATACAATTCTCCGCGCTACATATCCTGCTATCTGGCGAAAAAGAATTTTTTCATTACCGGTATTGACCACAGTGGTCGTCCTTTCGTTTTTCTCGGAAGATTTCGGATGCCAAGCGACAAGATACTCTCCATGGTGGTGTTTAAAATATTCTATGACCCCGCCCACAGGGAACCAGTTTACATGGATATTCCATATAGACATAAAGACAGAGACCTGTATTCTCTCTTCATCGAGATATTCGCCTTCGAAGACTTTTTCGACAGCTACGACCGTTCCGTCTGCCGGAGCATATACCGTTCGGTTATCAATACTTAAATGCCGTGACGGAACTCTGAAAAATCTCAGGACAAATAAAAATATCAAAAACAGGGTTCCAGAAATTATATACGCAGTTAAAGGGTTCGCAAAAACCAGTAACAGCACCCATAACAACGCAAAAATAATAAGAGTCGTAAAAATAATATTTCTTCCTTCTTTATGAATCTTCATGATCAGAACTATATCCCTTAAAAGAATTTTATTATAATATAAACCAGCGGCAGCGATAGGAACATTGCATCGAAACGATCCAGGAATCCTCCATGTCCGGGGATTATATTTCCAGAATCTTTGACTCCGGCAGATCGTTTGAACATCGATTCGACAAGATCACCTCCGATACCTGCAAGTGATGTTATTCCGGCAATCGATAACCACATATATATGTTACTGTATGTCAAATAACCTATCGTTCCACCTGCCGCGACGGTAATAATAAATCCGCCCCAGAAACCTTCCCATGATTTTTTCGGAGATATTCGTGGGAAAAGAGGATTTTTCCCAAGAGAGCTTCCTACCATATATGCCCCTACATCGTTCATCCATATAAGAATCATAAACCCTAAAGGATAAATATACGAATATTCCGTCCCCTCTAAATCTACCGACACCCCCCCCATGCGGTTAAGCAGTGCCATAGGCACTGCAATATACATAAATCCCAGCAAAGATACTGCGATGTTCTCTATGGGAGATTCTTTTTTTCTATAAAGTTCCGTTATATATAATGCTGTCAGAGGGAGGAAAAAAAACAACATATAATTATGCGCTATAATTCCATAGCTGCTCAGAAAAGACACCGTTACAAAAATAATTCCCGATAAAATTGCAAATACACTCGACGGGAATGTATCCCTGCGGCACAATTTATAGAATTCGTACATCGAACCTGCTGTTATAACAATTGACAAAGCGAGCAATGTCCACTTTGACAGGATTATTGCCGCTACTATCATTTCTGCTATGACAACTCCGCTCATAGTGCGGATAATCAAGTTATTCAACGTCATTTACAAGGTTAGTAGAAGATCGGTTACAGACTCTCCTCTATGTTTTTCTCAGGATACAAATCTGCGTCGGTAATTATACCGGCAACTTCATTTTTATCCTCTGTTTCATTTTCTTTATTTTTCCTTTTACCGAATATTTTTTCTACATCCTCGGTAAAAATAACCTCACGTTCCAAAAGAAGTTCAGCAAGTTTTACAAATCCTTCCTTATGGTCCATAAGAACTTTTTTCGCTCGATCGTAACTTTCGGAAACAATTCTTTTCGCTTCTTCATCTATCAACTGTGCGGTTTGTTCACTGTACGGTTTACCCATGAAGTCACTCTGTCCGGAAGAATCGTAAAATGAAATATTTCCCACTTTCTCGCTCATTCCGTAATACGATACCATTGCGTACGCAAACCGCGTAGCACGTCCCAGATCGTTAAGAGCTCCGGTAGATATGGTTCCCACTATAAGTTCCTCCGCAGCACGTCCTCCCATGAACGATGCGAGTTCGTCCAGCAATTGTTCTCTGGTAGTTATCTTTCTCTCTTCCGGCAGATACCATGCGGCACCAAGAGCCTGTCCGCGAGGAATAATAGATACTTTGATAAGAGGATGAGAATGTTCAAGTATCCAACCTACGGTAGCATGTCCGGCCTCGTGGTAAGCTATGGATCGCTTCTCCGATTTACTTATAATAGTACTTTTTCTTTCCAATCCGCCGATTATCCTGTCGATCGCATCGAGGAAGTCCTGCCTTTCAATCTGTTTTTTATCCGCTCTCGCAGCAATTAACGCAGCTTCGTTACAAACATTAGCAATATCGGCACCTGAAAATCCAGGTATTTGTTTTGCAAGAAAATCGGTTTCGAGTTTCGGATCGAGTCTGAGTTTTTTTAGGTATACTTTAAATATCTCTTCTCTTTCTTTGAGATCAGGGAGATCGACATGTATCTGGCGGTCGAATCTGCCGGCACGCATCAGCGCCTTATCGAGAATATCCGCACGGTTGGTAGCTGCCAGAATAATAACTCCGGCATTCGTACCGAAGCCATCCATCTCGGTTAATAACTGATTGAGAGTGTTTTCCCGCTCATCGTTGGAGGTATAGCCTGCATTTTTACTTCTGGCGCGTCCGATAGCGTCGATCTCGTCGATGAAGACAATACATGGAGCCTTCTCCTTAGCCTGACGGAACAGGTCGCGGACACGCGACGCTCCGACTCCGACAAACATCTCAACGAAATCCGAACCGCTAATGGAGAAAAACGGTACATTCGCTTCGCCTGCAACAGCTTTGGCAAGAAGGGTTTTACCGGTTCCCGGAGGCCCCACAAGCAACGCTCCTTTAGGAATTTTTCCTCCCAGATCGATATATTTCTTAGGTTTTTTTAAAAAATCCACGATTTCCATCACTTCGATCTTAGCCTCTTCGAGTCCGGCGACATCTTTAAATGTAACCTTGTCCTTCATATCCTTATCGAACATCTGAGCTTTGGCTTTACCGACGTTGAATACCCCTCCGGCACCTCCGCCTCCGCTTTTGGACATGCCGCGCATGATAAGAATCCATATCAATATGATAAATCCTATCGGAAGTATAGCGGATATAAGCGGACTCTCCCAGAAACTGCTTCGCTGATCGAATGACAATCCTACTCTGTCTCCGGGAGCGGCTTCACTCATATATTCGTCGAACTTACGTTCAAACGAATCCAGCGAACCTATAATAAATTTAAGCTGTGGTCCGTCAGCAGGAAGAGATTTGTATTTTTCTTCATTCTTAACTTCTTTCAGAGCATCTTTTTTAAGATAAACTTCGGCAAGTTTATCATTAACGATTATTATCCGGTCTACATAGTTTCTATCGAGAAAATTCTCTTTAACCTCGTCCCAGTTGCTTTTTTGCGGCATAGTTCTGTCGCCCAAGAAACTCCACGATAGAAGAAAAATAAAAATAATTATATATACCCACATGTATCCGCGAGGGCGTAATCCGGGCAGCTTATTTGTTTTTTTATCGTTGTTTTCAACCATTATTTCTTACCTTCTAAAATTATTATTCAAACTCGTAACGAGTCAGATCGGCATCAGCCCACATCTCTTCCAGAGCATAAAATTTTCTCATCTCGGTCTGGAATATGTGAACCATTATATTGCCGTAATCCATAGCAACCCACATACCGTTTTCTTTTCCTTCGATCCTGTAAGGGCGGGTTTTAAGTTCTTTGTGCACCTGTTCTTCGATGCCGTCGGCTATCGCGCATACCTGAGTGGTAGAATCAGCATTACATATTAAGAATGTATCGCAAATCGCTCCGTCGAATTCCGTAAGATCGAGACTTATTATATCGTCTCCGCGTTTATCGTCAATCGCTTCGGCTATTGTTTCTAAAAGTTTGTCCATTCGTGAAGTTTATCCTGCAAAAATAGTTTAAATTTAAAATTAAAAAAATTATAGGGTTACTGCATCGCCGCTACTTTACAAATTGCTGCGGATTAACCCATATATCTTCGGTTCTGTCTCTCCATATTCCTTCATTTATAAGTCTTATTTTATAATCCTCTATCTCGCCGGTAATTTTAAAATCAGGCTGTGGTATTGCAGACATCTCCTCTCTTACGGATTCTCGGATTCTCCGATTGAAAACATCGAATCTACTCTTCGGCCTTCTGTCGATTTCCCATTTAAAATTTCTCATATACTCCGACTGCGTTTCAGGTATTTTATCCATCGGATACAAAGCGTAATCAACATCGTCATGCCATCTGATTTCCACGATTTTGTTATCCTCGAAGAAGAAATTTATGAAAGAACATTCCGTAGTGCTAAATCCGTTGACTTCGTCCGATTCCTCGTCTTCCTGATAATAATAATATGACTGGGCGTTGCCTATCGCCTCCATCATATAAATATTATTATTAACGAAGTAAGCATTCATAATCCTGCTCGCCAATTGATTGTACAAGGAATCGACCACAGCCTCTACCAATAGAGGCTGTCCTTCGAATTCCGCTTTATATAACTCTTCATTTCGTGTATAAAAATGCATTATATCGGAAGTTATCTGGCTATCTTCATTCCACAATATCGGATCGATATACATATGAAGAGTGGAGTCTGTCGAGAATGCCACCATAGAGTCGCAAACAGCCTGTACAGTTCCTCTAAAGACCCTGACATCTCTGTATGCCCTCATAATTCGTTGTATAGAATCTAAAATAATCTCGTCTTCCTCAATTAACATATCCATATCAATAAGAGAATCCGGAACATGGAGCTCCACAATAGAATCTTCCACAGGGATATCTATCTTATCATTGGCCTCCTGAACGCGTAGTCTCTCCAATAATTGAGCCCTTTGTGCCTCGCGTTTAGCCATGCGTTTCATTTCACGCTGCTCACGTTTTATTTCTTTTTTTGTCTTAGGGATCTCGATAGTTTCTTCCTCTTCCTCTAATATTTCTATATCCGGAACGCCCTCGTATCGTATCGTATCGAGCGGAATTCTACTATCAGGGGGTATCAATGAATCCAAACGATCCATCTCTTCCGGAGAGAATCGATACTCAAGAGTTTTTATACTGTCGTAAACAACTCCGGCGTTATCGGGGGTAGAGTCCGTAACGAGATCCGCAACCTCAAGAGTATCCTGCAAAATTTCCTGTTCTTCATTCAAAATTATAGGTTCGAAATGCAGGTCTATCTCCTCCAACCCAGATTCATCATAATCCTCCGCTTCGCCTGCAAGAATTCTCTCCATGGCTTCCATCTCGTTGAATATATGGTACTGCAATTCTTCGTTGTCAGTATCTGCAAAATTAACCGTATAGAAAAATATACTGTCGCTCCTCATAAAAGTCGAGTCCTGACCTTCGGAGGTGTCGTATCCCACCACAGCGGGATTTTTCGTCATCATGGCATTTTCTTCTATCCCCCAGTATATGCCGTAATCACCAAAAATCATAACCTTCTGCTCCTCGTCGATAATCTGTACATTATTAAAAAGATGGGATACTTCGGCAGCTTGGTTATAGATAATGCTATCGGCCCAGGTCTGGTGATCTTCGGTCATAATAAAGGAATTTTCCGTAAAAGTATAAGTATCGGTCATCCTGTTGTAAGAACCCCGGTCCGCTGTCAGGAAGTTGTCGTCTTTATTCCAGATATAAGCTTTTGTATAAAAAGTAGTTATCTCCGTATCGAAATTATATCCCATAGAATCTGTGGTCAGGATATACTCGTCATTGCGCATAGACACCTCCTTGGAAAAAAATACTTCTCTACTGTCAGCATAGTAAATCGCTTCCTGCGATTCCATAAGATTGTCCTTCTGTGTGATGGTACCGCCTTTAGTATATCTACCGACAGAGGTAAGCGTATTAAATTCAAGATCATAAGAGTACATTGTCATATCCCCATCCACCGTTTTCACAATAGGAGAATAAACATGAGCTATATCTCCGATAAAGTCAGCCATATCGCCATAGATGAGCGTCGAATCATTGTTAATGATTACGTTCCCATAACATTCCATCATGCGGTCGCTGTAACGAATAGCGCTATCGCATACTATTATTGCTCCGTTGTGATGAAACACCACATCGTGAACAAGAACGATAACATTAGAGTCCGCAACCTTAATAAGACGCATCTCCTGCGCATCGAGATCGACTATTGCCGTACTGCTCTGCTGTCCTATACAGAATGTGGAGTAAATGAACAACATTAGTATTATTACATAGCTTATACGGAATTTTCTCATTTGTCTTATCGGTTATTTAATCCATTCGGAATATTCGAATTCACAACTCTGAAAATTCGGGTCTATTGTAATGTACATAGAACGTATTATTTTTTTCAACCAACTGCTGTACACTTCGTCTTGTTTAGCCATTAACGCATATTCCTCGATATAATTGAAGTCATCCTTAATATTGGCGCGATGAGTCGGAATTATTTCCATAAGCTGTATGATCTTGACAATGTCGTTGCCGTGAATATCGTAAGTTTGTTGAGCGCGTGATATTTCTCCTACTTTCAAATCTCTTATTATATTGTAATCCAATCCGATATTCTCCCTTATAAGTTTGGTTGTAGTATATTTGGGATCCATCAGCTGCAATTCGGCGAGTTCATTATTGGACGCAATACCTCCGTTAAACCGAGATAATTTATCTTCCGAAAATTTTTCCGCTGCCTCGGCAAAACTTATATTTCCACTCCGTATTTCGTTACCTATGCTATCGAGCTTATTTTGATTTTCAATGATTTCTTCCTGAGCGAATTCCGGTCTAATTAATATATGCCTTACCTTATACTCTCCATTCCGGATATCCATCATTTCTATAAGATGGAATCCGTAAACTGTTTCCACGATATCCGATATCTGTCCTATTTTGAGTTTTTCCAACGCATCCCCGAACGGTTTCTCAAAATATTCTTTACGCATATAGTCCAACTCTCCGCCTGAACTGGCAGAACCGTCCGCAGAGTACAATCGTGCAAGAGTAGCAAAGCGATCTCCGTTAATAACCCTTTCTCTGAGTTCCAGTAATCGCTCTTTAGCCCGGAGTTTAGCGTCTTCAGATGAGGAAGGATAAAGCACGATGTGTCCGTACACGTATTGTTCAGGGACCATGGGAAGACTGTCTCTGTTGAGTTTTCTATAATACCGCTCTACTTCCGAAGGTATAATAGTAACTTTGGAGCGGATGTGATCTTCCATTTCGATAGCTTTGTACATCTCCATGAAACGTTCCCTTACCTCGTCCTTTATCGAATAAACCGGTTTCCGGTAATATTGCTCGACAGCGGCCAAAGAACCATGCTGTATGATAAGGTCGTCTATATGGTCGTTCAATCTGTCCTCGAGTCCGCGGGAATTTCTGACATAAACAGAATCTATATCCGCCTGCCTCGCCAGAAGTTTTCTCATCATATTAAGTTCCAGAGCATGACATCGGACATCACCGTCGATCGTATAACCTCTCTCTTTCTGCTCCTGCTCGATTGCCCGCATAGTCTCTTCCACTTCCGACAGAAGTATCATGGAATTTCCCACAACGGCGACAACCTGTTCGGCTATCTGCCTGTTTTGTGCAACGACTTTTTCATATCCGTTCAGTAAAAACAGCACACACAGCAGTGCTGTCAATAGTTTATTTACCATATAGTTTTAATTTTCATTATTCAAGATTATATACGCTGTCCGCAACCGGATCCCTTTTTATATAAATGTCTCCGCGCTTCATAGCAGAATTATAAAGACTGTCTTCAAAATGTTTTAGCAAATCCGCACTTCTCCTGTTAAGTATAATATTCCGTATGGAAGCGGACGCCATATTAACAGGCATAATGCCGCCCTCAGGAAGTATATCATTCACTGCAAGCATAAATCTATATCCTCCTTCTGAGAACTCGTAAAATCCTGTTTTATTCTGGATTTCATGGTATTGCTGCTGCGAGAGCCTGGGAAGAAACGATATGATCTCACCATAATCAGTCCATTCCCTGTGCTGAATATAATCAAGATCGTTTTTGATAGCTATATCCACAATATCCTGAAGATTATCCGCTCTCGACGACCGAGCCAGTTCGCGAATCGCCGATTCCTGCCTGAAACCGTTGGGTATTCTTACAGCTACTGCCTTTAGCAGAGGATTCGGAAGAATAAAATCAGTTCTATTTTTAATATAATAGTCGTCAATTTCCGCTCTCGTTACGGATGTATCGAGACGGTTATGTACGTATTCGTTTTCGTATTTAAAAATAAGCAGAGAATTCCTGTAATCTTCGACCATTTTCTCTATATCGGCTAAGCCACCGTCATAATGCTCCTCGGCAAACCGTGCCTTTATCTGGTTCTTAACCCAGTTATCCACATAAGCACGCATCAACTTCACACTATCTTCCGCAGTCAGTCCCGGAACAAATATCGACTTGAAGTCTTCGTAATACAGTTCCGAATCACCCACACTCGCTATCGATTCTCCGCGAACATACGATGTAAACGAAAAATCCCTACATGAAAACAATATCGGTAGAGAGATCGAAATTATTAAACCGCACTTTATAAATTTTCTGTAAACTGTCATCCGTAAAATATGATATATCCTCAACGTATAAATTTATATATATATTATTATATACATTTTATTTTTCCGGTTCGTTTTGCATAATAAGCGGAGTATGCCTGCAAAAACGTATAAATCCCGCAACGAAAATAATCAAAAAGATCGACGATAGAGCATAAATCGCAAAATAAACCTTATCCGACGATATCAATTCCCTCGCCGTCACGGTTATGTCGTCCGTCAGAATAAGCGAGAATTGTGCTATGGCATTATTGGCTCCGTGAATTAAAACTACTGAAATCAAAGACTTAGTTTTAACATAAATATAACCGAGCACTATTCCTATAACGAATGCCGCGATTACCTGTTGGGGTATTATGTGGACGAGTCCGAATATCAACGCGGCAAAAATTACCCCCTTCGCGACTCCATAACGTGCAGAAATTTCTTTCTGAATAACTCCACGGAATAACATCTCCTCGAAAAACGGAGCTGCGATGACCGATGTTACGAGAGCCCATCCTCCGCTGCCTATGGCATTCTCCAGCATTCTCATGTATTTATCCGGAAAAACAACCAGCAGCGGTTCCAAAACGATATTGGCAGCAATGGTAAGAATTATCCCCCAAAGTATCATTACCGGATCAAACCCCTTCCAAGAGAAACGGATTATTCCACGCAAAGAACCGTTACGGATGGCATGAAGCCATACGGCATAAGATATGGTTATTACAAATTTCAATGTGAATGCGGCAAACAGCCATATACCAACAACTCTGTCTGTAAGATATGATAATACGTATCCGACAAGCAAATCGGAAGCGAAAAGGACGACGATAACACTCAGTATCTCGAAAACACCGAATCCTTTAAAGAGTGCGGTATTCTTCGTTTTATAATCACCGGCAGTCTCGTCACCTGAAACCTTGTTCTCTTTCGACATTACACCAGATTGATTCCTGCGTCCCTGCATTCTTCCCTCATCTTTTCGGGCCAGATACTGCACTGTATTTCACCAATATGGGCCTTACGCAGAAGATACATACACAGACGGCTCTGCCCTACTCCGCCTCCGATAGTAAGGGGAAGTTCGTTATTCAGAAGTTTTTTATGGAAGTAGAGATTTTCACGCTCCTTCTGTCCTCTCAACTCCAATTGGTAGCGCATGGAGTTTTCGTCTACACGTATACCCATAGAGGAGATTTCGAACGCTATTTTTAGTATCGGATTCCAAAGGAGAAGATCTCCGTTAAGCCCCCTGAATCCTTCTTCGTTGATTGTACTCCAGTCGTCATAGTCAGCAGCGCGTCCGTCATGGAGTTCTCCGTCAGCCATAGGATGTCCGATACCGATTACAAAGACAGCTCCATGCTTCTTTGTTATTTCATTCTCACGCTCTTTTGCTGTTTTCTCTGGGAACATAGTTCTTAATTCTTCCGCATGAATAAAGAAAATTTCTTCGGGAAGGATAGGTTTTATTTCAGGGAATTCGACGTACAATCTATTCTCCGTGACTTTGATCGCTTCGTAAATTCTTTTAACTATTTTTTTGAGGAATGCTATGTTTCTTTCTTCAGGACCGATAACTCGTTCCCAGTCCCACTGATCCACATAAATGGAATGTATATTATCCAACTCCTCGTCGGGTCTAAGTGCATTCATATCGGTATAAATACCACATCCCTGCGGAATATCCATCTCTGCCAATTTCAGTCTTTTCCATTTTGCCAGTGAATGCACCACTTCCGCCGGGCTGTCGTCGAGTTCTTTGATAGGGAATGTCACGGGACGCTCAATACTATTGAGATCATCGTTTATTCCGGTACCCTTCATTACTACCATGGGCGCAGTAACTCTCAACAATGACAGTTGTGCGGACAGATTGGACTGGAACATATCTTTGACGAGCTTTATTGCTTTTTCGGTATTCTTTACTCCGTCGAGTATATCTCTGTAACCCCGAGGTTTAGTTATCTTCATTTTCAAACATTATTTTGATTAACCTCACAAAATTAAAAATAATTTTCAGAAATGAATTTTTAATAGCAGTGAAACTTATAAATATCGCTGAAATACCAGTGTCTTTTCAGAGCATTTTTAAACCCTTTTGAAATATTTGAATTTCCTTGATAATTATGGTAAATGTATAACTTTGGAGCAAATTACATACTTTATATGAACCAAAATAATTACTGCATAATAATGGCAGGAGGCGTCGGAAGTAGATTTTGGCCCGTTAGCAGAAAAAATAACCCTAAGCAGTTTCTCGACATACTCGGCACTGGCAAATCATTTATCCGCCACACTTACGAGCGTTTCACAGAAATAATACCTCCCGAAAATTTTTATGTAGTAACGAATAAAATTTACAAACAGCTGGTAAAAGAGCATATCCCCGAACTGAACGACACTCAGATACTCTCGGAACCTCTCGGCAGAAATACTGCTCCGTGCATCGCCTACGCAGCTTATAAAATAAATAAACTTAATCCGGATGCTTCCATGGTCGTGGCGCCTTCCGACCATCTCGTGCTGAATGAACCGGAATTCAGACACGTAATTGCCGAAGGTTTCGATTTTGCAAGATCCAATGAAGTTCTTGTAACGATAGGCATCAAACCTAACAGACCGGATACGGGATACGGATATATCCAGATCGATTCTTCCGTGAAGACAGGTGATTTCCACAAAGTGAAGACATTCACGGAGAAACCGACTCTGGAAGTTGCTAAAATGTTCATCGACAGCGGGGAATTTTTCTGGAACTCAGGAATATTTATATGGAGAACTTCGGAGATAATCAAACAGTTCAGGTCGCATCTCACGGAAGTTCATACACGTTTCGATTCCATAACGGAATCGTACAACACGGACGGCGAGGAAGAATCAATCAATAAAATTTACCCGGAATGCCGTAATATTTCGATAGATTACGGCATAATGGAGAAGGCGGACAACGTATACGTGCGATGCAGCGAGTTCGGATGGTCCGACATCGGGACGTGGGGATCAATATACCAGCACTCTGTTAAAGATGACAACGGCAACGCGGTTACGGGCGATGTGCTCGAATACGATACCGAAGGGTGCATTATCAACATGCCTAAGGGTAAGATTGCCGTAATTCAGGGAATGAAAGATTTCATAATAGTAGACAGCAGCGACGCGTTACTGATCTGCCCGAAGGACGATGAACAAAACATACGGATGTACATAGAAGAAGTAAAAATGAAAAAAGGACCGGATTATATATAAAACAATGTACAGCTCTGAAAAATTACTGCACATATACGATATATTCTTACAAACCGGCAAAATATCTACCGACACAAGGAAGATCGAGTCGGGATCCCTATTTTTCGCCCTCAGAGGTGGAAACTTCGACGGAAATAAATTCGCGCATAATGCAGTAGAGGCAGGCGCATCTGCATGTGTAATAGACGATCCGCAGGAGGCGGTCTCGGATAAATTTATATTGGTAAATAATGTACTGGAGACATTGCAGGAGCTTGCGGCATATCATCGCAGGCAACTGGGAGTTCCGGTATTGGCAATAACGGGAACTAACGGCAAAACTACTACGAAGGAGCTTCTGTCGAACGTGTTGTCTTTAAAATACAGGCTTACAGTCACTCAAGGCAACCTAAATAATCATATCGGTGTCCCCCTTACTCTCTTGTCTATGAACCGAGATACGGAATTCGCGGTAGTGGAGATGGGGACTAATCATCGCGGAGAAATAAAATTACTCTGTGGAATCGCTCAACCCGATTATGGGATTATCACGAATATCGGCAAGGCGCATCTTGAAGGGTTCGGAAGCACCGAAGGCATCATAGCAACCAAAGGAGAGCTCTTCGATTATCTCGATAAACACAACGGAACGGCCTTCTACGCATCCGACGATCCAAATTTAAGAGCAATGACCGCCGACAGGCCTAACCTTAAAAATATCTCTTTTACCGCAGGGCAATACGACATCGCTAACGGACCGAACGGCAATCTTGTCATGAAAAACGGTGATATGGAGCTGAATACCCGAATGGTAGGCATGTACAATGCGTCCAATATCGCTGCGGCTATATGCGTAGGAACATACTTCGGAATTCCGGCAGACCGTGCGGCCAGCGCTGTCGCAGAATATATTCCTGAAAACGGACGGTCTCAGAAAAAAGATACCGGCAAAAATATATTGATACTGGATTATTATAACGCTAATCCGACCAGTATGGCGGCATCGATCGAAAATTTCAAATCCATCGATGCAGGAGGTAAGGATAAGACGGTAATTATAGGCGATATGTTCGAACTTGGAAAATATTTGGAAGAGGAACATATGAGAATTATCGACAAATTAAGCGTAATAAATTTTAAGACGGTAATCCTTGTAGGTAAAATTTTCTCAACTATAAATTATAATCCGGAATTTCGGACATTCGGAGATACGGGGGAGTTATCAGAATATCTGAGAACCAAACCTGTAATTAATAACCTGATATTGTTGAAGGGGTCGAGAGGAATAGCTTTGGAGAAAATAGAAAATCTTTTATAAAAGAATTTAAAATTAATTACTTTTATAACGTTAGTTTAAGGAAATCAGAGTAGTTTAAGTTAAGAGAAATTAATTATGGCAATTAAATGTGTAGGAATTCTGACTTCGGGCGGCGACGCGCCGGGAATGAATGCGGCAATTCGCGCGGTAACCCGTTCCGCTATTTTTAACGGGTTAAAGGTCAAAGGAATATATCGCGGATATAAAGGCCTTGTCGCAAATGAAATCGTGCCATTCAAGACACAGAATGTAAGTAATATCATCCAGCAGGGTGGTACTATCCTCAAGACCGCGCGCAGTATGGAATTTAAAACCAAAGAAGGCCGTAAGATCGCATATGAAAATATGACGGCTGCAGGTATCGATGCTCTGGTGGTCATAGGAGGAGACGGATCGCTTACCGGTGCGAGAATTTTTGCGGAAGAATATAACGTCCCCATTATCGGACTCCCGGGAACCATCGACAATGACCTTTTCGGTACCGATAGAACAATCGGATACGATACTGCACTGAATACCATAATGGAAGCGGTAGACAAGATCAGGGATACGGCGACCTCTCACGAGAGATTGTTTTTTATCGAAGTTATGGGACGCGACGCAGGATTCCTTGCACTAAACGGAGCCATTGCGGTAGGTGCTGAAGACGCTATTATTCCAGAGATGGCAACAGAAGTGGATCAACTCGCGGAACTAATCGAGAACGGATTCCGTAAATCGAAGAACAGCAGTATAGTACTGGTTGCAGAGAGCGAGACGACAGGCGGTGCCATGGGACTTGCGGAACGTGTTAAGAACGAATATCCGCAATATGACGTACGAGTGACCATACTCGGACATATCCAACGGGGAGGTTCACCGACTGCTACCGACAGGATTCTTGCCAGCCGTCTCGGCAATGCAGCCATCGAAGCCCTTCTCGAAGATCAGAGGAATGTAATGGTCGGCATCGAGAACGATAAAATAGTTTACGTGCCGTTCGCCAGAGCGATTAAAAATGACAAGCCTATCGACCGGGAATTGTTGAATGTATTGAGAGTTCTCTCTATATAATTTATTAAGCCGGGAGTCCGCTCCCGGCCTTGCTTGTTTTTATGGACATAGAGAATTTCAGGGAATACTGCCTGTCACTCCCACATGTGGAAGAATGCTTTCCCTTCGACGACGTAACGCTCGTTTTTAAAGTCGGAGGTAAAATGTTCGCACTGTCAGGGTCTGACGATTATCCCAGCGGGATATGTTTGAAGTGCACTCCGGACAAAGCTATCGAGCTGAGGGATTCCTATCCTGACGACATACTTCCCGGCTACCATATGAATAAAAAACACTGGAACACCGTTCTTCCTTTAGGCAATCTCCCGGAAAAATTTATAAAAAATTTAATCAAAGATTCTTACGATTTAGTTGTGGCCGGACTTCCGAAAAAAGTCCGCGAAAAATTGAATATCAGCCTTTAATTCCGAAATCGTCCGGAATCCTTACATGCCTGATAATAAAAAATCCCGGTATAGCACAAACTAAAACCCATACGAAGAACCAAGTATATCCCAAATAAACTTTTACAAATCCCGAAGCCATTCCGGGAAGCATCATTCCGAGGGCCATTATACCGGTCGCTATCGCGTAATGCGCAGTCTTATTATTTCCGTCGCAGAACATTATCAGGAATAACATATACGAGGTAAATCCGAACCCGTATCCCAGTTGTTCGATCACCACGCAGGAACCGATCAGATAAATATTTTCCGGCTGACAAAATGCCATATATATATAAACGATATTGGGAAGGTTCAGAGCGAGAAACATCGGAAGTATCCATTTACGCAATCCGCCTTTCGAGATAGCTATTCCTCCGAGTATGCCACCGGCAAGCAGGGCTATGACCCCTATGGTCCCATATATCAGTCCGTAGCTCTCCTCTGAAATTCCAAGCCCTCCGTTTAAACGATCATCGAGAAGGAACGGTGTGGCAATCTTTACTAATTGTGCCTCACCGAGCCTGAATAAAAGCATGAACGCCACGGCGGAAATAATTCCCGGTTTACTGAAAAATTCCGCGAATGTAACGGCAAATTCACCCCATGGGCTTCGTCCTCTCGATACAGGCTTATCTCCGCAAGGTCTCGGAAGAATAAAATTATGGTACAATGCAATTACAAAGAATAAAATACCGGCAGCCATAATCGCTACGGACCATGCTCCCGCCTTGTCGTCCCCAAAATATCTACGTCCGAGGTATCCTGCAAGAATAACGATCAGTCCTTGTCCGGTTATCATGGAGATACGGTAGAACGTACTCCTTATACCTACAAACAGCGCCTGCTGCTTCTCGCGCAACGCTATCATATAAAATCCGTCTGCGGAAATATCGTGCGTTGCAGATGCGAACGCCATAACCATCATAACTATAAGACAATGTATGAAAAAACCGTCGCTCTTCACTGCAAAGGAAACTGCTATCAATGCAATGGCTATAATCAACTGCATCGAGATTATCCACCATCTTTTTTTGCGGAATATATCCACAAACGGACTCCATAACGGTTTAATAACCCACGGAAGACCCAGCAAACTCGTAAACAATGCAATATCTTCGATCGGAACATCGAGTAGTTTGAACATTGCCACAGAGGCGAACATAATTATGGAATAGGGTAATCCTTCCGCAAAATATAGCGATGGGATCCAAGCCCACGGATTTCTGTCTTCTCTTTTTCCTGTCACTTACCGTAATTATTTGCGCCTGTTTCAAGAAATTCTAAAAATGCCGTAATGTTGAGATTGTAGCCTCTCGGAGATGCGATTATATTTTCATTTCCGTCTATAATTACATAATAAGGCAATGCCCCGACTCCGTATTTGTCGTTCGCAAGACGTGAATTGACCTTCCCTAAAGTTTTAAGCACCTTACCATTTTCTGTCCTAACCCATTCATTTTCCGGAAGTTCCTTTCTATCGTCAGTATAAACAGCTACGACGACAAATTTCTCGTTAAGAATCGATATTACACGGGGATCCGAGAAGACCTTAGCTTCCATTTCACGGCAGTTCACACAACCGTGTCCGGTAAAATCGATAAATAACGGTTTTTTAACGCTTCTCGCATAGCTGAGAGCCTCCTCATAGTCGAAGAATCCGTTTATACCATCCGGAAGAGATAAAAAATCTCCGTATTTTATAGCCATACCATTCCGGGGTTCAGAGACGGGAATAGAATTACCTAAACAAAAATCCTGCGTGCTTATAGGTGGAAGGTAACCGGAGAGTCCTTTCAACGGAGCTCCCCAAAGACCGGGGATCATATAGACCACAAATGAAAATGTTATAATCGAAAGCGTTAATCTCGTAACGTTTAGGCATTTAACTTCCGAATCGTGGGCGAATCGCAGCTTACCGAGTAGATAAAATCCTAACAGAGAGAATACGGTTATCCATATAGCAAGATAAATTTCACGATCGAGCAGCCCCCAGTGATATGTCTGGTCTGCAACGCTTAGAAATTTAAAGGCGAGGGCGATCTCGATAAAACCCAAAACGATTTTTACGGAATTCAACCAGCCTCCCGATTTTGGAAGTTTTTTCATGAACGCAGGGAATACCGCAAGTAAGGTAAACGGTAGTGCGAATGCGGTCGAAAATAACAGCATGGCCAGAACAGGCTCCCATATTTCACCCTGAGTCGCGCTGATAAGTATGGTTCCGACAATCGGTCCGGTACATGAGAACGATACGAGCACGAGGGTAAGGGCCATAAAGAATATCCCTGCAAATCCGCCTTTATCCGCTTTCGAGTCGCTTTTATTGACGAGCCTACTCGGCATACGCAATTCAAATGCTCCGAAAAACGAAGCTGCAAAGAGAATAAATACTATGAAAAACAACACATTTGGCAGCCAATGGGTAGCCAGCCAGTTGAATATGTCGGCTGTGACAGTTCTGCCTCCAGCAAAGTACGTGATAAGTATTATAGCACCTATCGGTATTGTGTAGAGGGCAACAATGGAGATTCCATAGAGAAGCGCCCCGAATTTACCTTTATTTTTTTTTTCGCCGTATTTGAGAAAATACGACACGGTCATTGGAACCATCGGGAATACGCACGGAGTCAGCAATGCGGCAAATCCCCACAGAATTGCAGATATTATAAGCGCCCACAGAGATGTCTTCATAGAATGATCCGGTTCGAATGCGACAAATTCAGTTGCGGCAAGGACTTTGGGTTCTACCTGTGCAACAACCGTATTTTCTGAAAGATACAAAGAATCAGAAAGATTTTCGGATACGGGCTCCTCCGGGTTCTCAGTCAGGTCGTTACTTTCCGCAACGGTTACAATTCCTGTCCCTTTAACCGGAATATAAAATTCATATTCGGTCGGCATGAGACAGCTTTGATCATCGCATAACTGATACTCCACGGACGCCTCTAAAGTAAAATCACCGGGCGACAAAACTTCGAGTGTTTGTACGAACGAGGCTTTCAAGGCAAAATATCCCAACTCCATCATAAATATGGGATCGTCTATTTTTTTCGGTGCGACATTATGTCTGGCATTTCCTAAAAGACGATACCTGCCGTTTTCCTTAAACTCGAACGCGGTGGCATTCGGACCACCTTCGTATGGTCCGAGATCGTACATATGCCACGGGGATTCGATATCGGCGTCGAATATGATATCGTAGACATTGTCCGTTCCGGTATCTTTTACAGAGAAGGTCCATTTTACAAAGTTACCGGGCTGCGCAGCCAATACTGTTCCACAGATCGCTAACAGAAAAATTAAGAGGGATTTTTTCATGAATCAGTATTTAGTTTATTTCCCAATCATATCCGTCTTTTCTATCCTTAACGGTTATACCGAGTTCTGTCAGTCGCTCGCGGATCGCATCCGATGCTGCCCAGTCCTTATTAGCCTTGGCCTCCATACGCATATCCAACAAAGTTTCTACAAGTCCGGCGATCATCTCGGTATTGTCTCCTGCCGTTTCATCTTTCAGGCCAAGAATATCGAAAACGATAGTATTAAAACTCTTTTTCAGTTGCTCCAAATCCTCCGCAGAAATTTTTTGCTTACCATCGTGAATCTGATTTATTACGCGCGTCCAGTCGAAAAGAACTGATATGGCTATGGGTGTGTTAAGGTCGTCATCCATCGCTTCTCGCCATCTTGTTTCAAAATCCGACACATCTACGGTAGAATTATCCGAAGTTACCAGCTTATTAAGGGTATTAACGCCTTTCATCAATCTTTCGAGTCCTTTTTCCGATGCCTGAAGGGCTTCATTCGAAAAATCCAGCGTACTGCGGTAATGGGCTTGAAGTATGAAGAATTTTATAGTCATAGGAGAATATGCCTTCTCCAGTAATTTATGCTCTCCGCTGAACAATTCATCCAGAGTAATAAAATTACCGAGAGACTTACCCATCTTCTGACCATTGATAGTTATCATATTGTTGTGCATCCAGTAGTGAGCGGAATCGCATCCGCACGAAGCGGTATTCTGTGCAATCTCGCACTCATGATGCGGGAACATAAGATCCATCCCTCCTCCGTGTATATCGAATTTTTCTCCGAGATATTTGGTGCTCATGACAGAACATTCCAGATGCCATCCGGGGAATCCCACACTCCAAGGAGATTTCCACCGCATGATATGTTCCGGCAAGGCTTTTTTCCACAACGCGAAGTCGAAGGGATTCTTTTTATCGTCCTGTCCGTCAAGATTACGGGTATTGGCCATGAGGTCTTCGAGTTTTCGTCCCGAGAGTTTGCCGTAATTTCGGTATTTTTTATCGTATGCCTCCACGTCGAAATAAACGGAACCGTTGCTCTCATAAGCGAATCCCTTACCGAGTATTTCTGCGACAAGTTCGATTTGTTCCGGAATATGTCCGGATGCGCGCGGTTCGATACTGGGGGGGAGAACGTTCAGTTTTTTCATGGAATCGTGATACCTGTTGGTGTAATTCTGAGCTACTTCCATCGGTTCGAGCTGCTCCAGACGGGCCTTCTTGGATATTTTATCCTCTCCTTCGTCGGCGTCGTTCTCCAGATGCCCTACATCGGTAATATTTCTTACATATCTCACTTTATAACCGTTCGCTTTCAGGTACCTGTAGAGTACATCGAAGGTTATCGCAGGTCGTGCATGACCGAGATGGGCGTCGCCATAAACGGTAGGTCCGCAGACATAGAGACCCACAAACGGCGGATTATAAGGTTCGAACTTTTCTTTTTTTCGTGTAAGTGTATTGTAGATTGAGAGACTCGATTCCATTTTTCGGTTTTAAAATGTATTTTGGTGTAATTTTCAAACAGATTATTAACTTTGCCCCAAAAGTAAGAAATTGTAACTGCATATCAAAAAACTATTAAATGAACAATTACAGGAAGCAAAATCTTTTGTTCGGCTGGCTTGCCTTCGCGATATCGGCAGTCGTTTATCTCATGACTATGGAACCCACTGCGAGTCTCTGGGACTGCGCTGAATTCATAGCGACATCTTATAAACTCGAAGTCGGACACCCTCCGGGCGCCCCTTTATTTATGATGATAGCGCGACTTTTTACATTATTCGCAACAGATGTCTCCAAAGTAGCATTGATGGTCAATGCGATGTCGTCTCTTTCGAGTGCTTTCACAATATTGTTCCTTTTCTGGACCATAACTTTACTTGCAAAGAAATTTTTCAATAAAGATACCGATAAGCTATCTCAGGGTGAGATCTGGGCCATAATGGGCGCGGGACTCATAGGGTCTTTGGCTTACACTTTTTCGGATACTTTCTGGTTTTCGGCGATAGAGGGCGAGGTCTATGCCATGTCATCACTGTTTACAGCACTGGTGTTCTGGGCGATGCTTAAATGGGAGGAAGTTGCGGATGAACCTCATGCAAACAGATGGCTTATCCTCATCGCATATCTTATGGGGTTGTCAATCGGCGTCCATTTGCTTAATCTCCTTGCCTTCCCTGCAATGGTGTTCATTTATTATTTCAAAAAATACCGTGTTACAAAACTTGGAATTCTTGCGGCAACAGGAGTTTCAGTAGTAATAATTTTCTTCGTATTGTATATTTTGATACCTTATACCGTTTCGATTGGTGCGGCGGTAGACAGGTTGTTCGTAAACTCCATTGGGCTTCCGGTAAACTCGGGACTCACGACATTCGTAATTTTGCTGTTCGTGCTGTTGGGATTCGGGATATATTTTACCCATAAAAAAGGTAAAGTGCTGTTAAACACTATACTATTGATGACGACTGTGGTACTTATGGGTTATAGCTCCTATGCTTCCGTTGTAATACGTTCATCGGCAAATCCTCCGATGAATTCGAACGGTCCGGATAACCCTTACGGGCTTATCACACTCCTATCGAGGGATCAGTACGGACAAACTCCTTTGATATTCGGTAATTATTATTCTTCCATTCCGAACGACTATGAGTTAAAGAACGCGTATTATGTGGGAGACGACGGCAAATATATCAAATATCAAACACTTACGGGATATAAATATCCTTCCGAATTAACGTTCTTTTTCCCAAGAATGTACAGCAATAAAAGCTATCATATCGAAGCATACAACGAATGGGCTGATATTAAAGGAAGACAGGTATATTACAATGGTCAAAGCATTACGGTACCTACCTTCCGTGAAAATATGGCCTATTTCCTCAAGTACCAGATAAATTTTATGTACTGGCGGTATTTTCTTTGGAATTTCGTGGGAAGGCAGAGCGACATACAATCCACCGGAGAGATAACAAACGGTAACTGGATGTCCGGCATTAAGTTTATCGATCAGATTTATTTAGGACCTCAGGACAATCTACCCTCTGAGATGGCGGCAAACAAAGGGCGGAACAGGTATTTCTTCCTACCGTTCCTTCTGGGAATGATCGGCCTGTTTTATCAGTTACTAAAAGATAAAAAAGGGTTTGTAGTGGTAATGTGGCTGTTCTTTATGACCGGTCTGGCCATTATATTGTATCTGAATCAGGGGCCATCCGAACCGAGGGAGCGCGACTATGCCTACGCAGGATCCTTCTACGCGTTCGCGATATGGATAGGCTTCGGAGTGGTATTTTTCTATGAAGTAATTCAAAAATGGATAAAAAAACCGCGGGTAGCAGCAGTATTTGCAACCCTTCTGTGTTGTTCGGTACCTGTAATTATGGCTGCTGAGAATTGGGACGACCATGACAGATCGCACAGATACGTTGCGCGTGATTTCGGAGCAAACTACCTCAATGCGGTACTTCCGAACTCGATAATCATGAATTACGGTGATAACGATACGTTCCCATTATGGTACAGTCAGGAGGTCGAAGGCACAAGACCGGATGTAAAAATTATGAATCTAAGTTATCTCGGAGCCTCATGGTATATCGACCAGATGCACTATAAGTATAACGAGTCCGATCCCGTTCCGTTTTCAATCCCGAGAGACAAATACACAGGCGTGAACGAAGGGGTTAGCGTTTACGAAGTATTCGATCGTTATGTCGATATAAAACAGATTTTAGATTGGGTTAAGAGCGACGATCCGCGAACTAAAGATAAATCTTTTGCAGGCAAATATTACAGCACTATACCTTCTAAAAAAATTGCCGTACCTGTTAATAAGGAAAATGTTCTGAAATCGGGTATTGTAAAACCGGAAGATGCACATCTTATCGTCGATACGATATTTATCAATATCTCTCAGGGACAGATAGACCGAAGCGAATTGATGTTTCTCGATCTTCTCACCAACTTCAACTGGGAGCGTCCGCTATACTTTACCACCTTTTCTACATTATCCACATTCGGGCTTCTCGATTATATACAATCCGACGGATTCGTTTACAGGCTCGTCCCTATTAAAACTCCTTTGGTGTCTTCATCAAGAATAGGGAGGGTGGATACGGAATACATGTACGACAATCTTATGAATAAATTCCAGTATGGGAATGTTAAAGACCCGCGGGTATATACAGATCATACGATCCAGAATGTATTTTATCAAAATAGGGTCATCCAGGGTTTTGCGCAGCTCGCTATCGAACTGGCGGAAGAGGGAAATAACGAACGGGCACAGGAAGTGCTCCGGCGCGCAAGGGAAGAATTCCCCCCGTCACAGATAAGGTATACCTATGGAGCCACTATACCATTAATCGAAGCACATTACGCAGCGGGAGACATCGACGGCGGGAATGAGATTCTGAACGATTATGCAAGGATACTTAAGGAATACATAGAATATTATCTGGAATTTCCTGCCAGCAAAAAGAATCTTGTATTCAGCGAACTCAGCCAGAAGGCCTCGATTCTTTACGAACTCGGCAATGTCGCGGAAGAAAACAGACAAAAGGAGATACATGAGACAATTATGAAGTATCTTATGACAATAGTATAACCCATTATGCTTGCCGCTTATTTTGACGATAAACTTATCGAAGCCGGATGCGACGAAGCGGGGCGCGGCTGTCTGGCCGGTCCTGTTTTTGCCGCAGCTGTCATTTTCGATAAGTCTTATCATAACCCAGAGCTGGACGATTCTAAAAAACTGACGGAAAAAAAACGTTATCGATTAAGAGAACGGATCCTCGAGGATGCAGTGTCCTGGTGTGTGGAAAAAGTAGATGCTGAAGAGATAGATAGGATAAATATCCTCAATGCGTCATTTTTAGCGATGACTAAAGCTGTCGAAGGTTTATCTCTAAGACCGGAACTTCTGTTAATAGACGGTAATAAATTCCGTTCCTATCTCGACATTCCCTTTAGGTGTATCATAAAAGGAGACGGTAAATATCAATCGATCGCGGCGGCCTCCATACTTGCAAAAACATTCCGAGACGATTATATGAAGAGTCTATCAGAGGAATTTCCCGCATACGGATGGTCCAAAAACAAGGGATACGGTACAAGAATTCACTGCGAAGCCTTAAAAGAATACGGCTTGACTGAACATCACCGCAAAACTTTTAATAAGCGATATACCCAAGCCACATTATTCCCTTGATCCGAACGGGTTATTTTTATTCTGTCTGCTCAAAATATTATATATATAAATTATAGGAAACAGCACCAGTGAAATTATCATCTCCGCTAAACACGCGGGAATAAACTTCACAATACGGCTCATGTCAATTTTTTTTTCTATAAATACCTCGGTTGCAAACAGAGATAAAAATGTAAATGTCAAATAAGCGACCAGTACGGTGATTATCAAATAAAAGAATATTCCGTCATCTTGGACGGTAAATATCAACATACAAACGGAGAGATAAAAAACCATAGATAACACGATTGTCACAAATTCGGTTCCCGAATTTCGCAGTTCCTTAAAATATGATTTTAACCCTCTATCGACTCTGTATTCAAGTAAAACTTCCGGTAGAAAATAGTCTCGACGTCTCTCCGATCTCAGACTTCGCAAAAAAAATACATTGTTAAAATACGTATGAGAACAACTATAAAACAAATTTATGATATTGCGTAAGTCTGCAATGTATGCAGGAAAATTCATTTTATGGGTGTATCTGTATAATCCGTAAATATTATGAATATTGTATTCACCATCCCTCATCACGACCGTAGCACATTTTGACAGCAACTCCTGGTTCGGATAAATATACGCCTCCTTAATACCTAAAATAAATTTTTTACTGCTGAATCCACTCGCATATTCCAACCAATCTCCGTCTGTCAAATCGAACGGAATGATCTTGATTTTTTTATATTTTTTTTCCCCGGATACATATATTTTATCGTCATCGGAATGGGACAAACTGAAATCATGCAATAAATTTTCCCAATCAGAATCTCGTGCGACAGCAATGAGAATTTCATATTTTATATATTTTAAACGAAGAAGACGCTGTATATCCTCCTTAATGTCAGCATAACAACTTCCATTTATAATAATGGAAAAAGATGGTTGGAACGGAGAGGAAGAAATAATATCCCTGTCAAGAGACGGTAAAATTGATTTATACCTTAAAATCAATATCGCCATACGGATAAACCTGATAGCGGATATTACGTAAACGCATACTACAATAACCGATAAAACCAACCCCATCATTATGACTTTAATCCGTTAAGCTTCAGAAGATGTCTGCCAAAATTTACGACGCTTCTATTTTTAGATTTAAGTAAAAGTTCGAATATTGCCGGGTCTATCGAATTTCTTACAGCAAAATCATAAATATTGGCATAATCTCTCGGCATAAGTTTATAGTGGTAATTTTTTAGGGTGAGGGCTATTCTCGCGGGGTCGTGCTCAAAAAATGCAATAAGGGCAAACATTCGGATATCCCTGTTGCTATCGTACATATAATGTCCGAGAGTAAAAATCGAACTTATACGCGCAGGAAATCGCGAAAAAACGTTCAGAGCCCAACCTAAATCCACCACTCCACCCTTCGCTCCCCTCCGACTTACAAAATCGGTAAGTCCGTTACTCTTAAAGATAAGAGTCAGTATTTTTGCTTCGACACCGTCGAGTTTTTTCATCATAGTGAAAAGAATATCAGTAAGAACCAAAGCGTTAAATTTCTTACCTGTTTCCGGAAAAATCATAGGGGTAAGTTCTTCACGGGGTTTTAGAAATGAAATCAGAATATTTTCGTATACATTATATATTTTACTGTATCTTATAC
>JAJBUQ010000020.1 GCA_020860245.1 Rikenellaceae bacterium | reverse complement strand
AGAGTAGGTAGCCGCCACTTCAACCGGCCGATTCAGAAATGAGTCGGCCGGTTTTTTTATTACCTTTATACCTATACAAATCTTAATCTGTCAACGAATCGAGCGGTGAATGTAGCCAAATATAAACAGTCGTGAATTCCGAACCTGTTACTTATTGTCCAATGAATCGCTCTTATGTGCTGTCTACTATCTATATCCAGAAACTACTGGGCCGATACTGGTATTTTTCTTTTTACATGGAGTGGTGAATCCTTTTTTCTTACATCTGAGAAAAAATAGTAGTTTGGCTGCAAAAATTTGAGTCTTACAGAATACTCTTTCAATGAAATAAGTATATTTGTAGGTTAAAAATAAAAATCGCTGGATTATGTCGGATTTTAAATACCAGGAGCCGTTTCCTCTGAAGGAAGATACTACCGAGTATCGCTTACTTACAAAAGATTATGTATCCGTTACTGAATGTGACGGACGTAAAATATTGAAAATTGAACCGGAAGGTTTGGAACTCCTTTCGAAAGAGGCAATTAACGATGTGTCATTTTATCTGAGAGCTTCACATTTAAAACAGGTAGCTTCGATACTCGATGATCCGGAAGCTTCGGATAACGATAAGTTCGTTGCATATACTTTGTTGCTCAACCAGGTTGTTTCCGCCCATGGAGAACTTCCCACCTGCCAGGATACGGGAACCGCTATCGTGATTGGCAAAAAAGGGGAAGATGTTTATACCGGTTGTGAAGATGCGGAATATCTTTCTAAAGGGGTTTATGAAACCTATAAAGAAAAAAATTTAAGATATTCACAGGTAGTTCCTTATTCAATGTTCGACGAAAAGAACAGCGGGAATAATCTTCCTGCGCAAATAGATATATATTCTACGCAGGGTATGGAGTATAAATTCCTGTTTATAACTAAAGGGGGCGGATCGGCTAATAAAACATTTCTGTACCAGCAAACCAAAGCATTACTGAATGAAGAGTCTCTCACAAAATTTATTAAAGAAAAAATAAAAGATCTTGGAACTTCTGCTTGTCCGCCTTACCACCTTGCTGTTGTTATCGGTGGAACTTCCGCAGAACTGAATTTATCGACTGTAAAAAAAGCCTCGGCAGGTTATCTGGATCACTTGCCTACTTCGGGTAACGATGGAGGCCAGGCGTTCCGTGACCTCGAATGGGAAGAGAAAATCAAAAAGATTTGCCAAGAGAGTGGAATCGGTGCCCAGTTTGGAGGTAAGTATCTCGTTCATGACGTCCGTGTTATTCGTCTGCCGAGACATGCAGCATCATGCCCGGTAGGAATAGGCGTAAGCTGCAGCGCGGACAGGAATATAAAAGCAAAGATCACAGCCGACGGTATATTTCTTGAACAGATTGAAAAAGATCCTGCGAAATTCGTACCGAAGACAGCACCGAATATGAAGCCCGCCGTCGATATAGATCTTGACGAAGGCATGGATAAAGTTCTTGACGAACTCAAAAAACATCCGATAAAAACACGGTTAAATCTGAAAGGCACCCTTATCGTGGCGCGTGATATCGCTCATGCGAAAATCAAAGAGATGCTCGATGAAGGCAAACCTATGCCTGAATACTTTAAAAAACACCCTATATATTATGCAGGTCCGGCCAAGACACCGACAGGATATGCGTCTGGAAGCTTCGGGCCGACAACGGCAGGACGTATGGACCCTTACGTCGATCTGTTCCAGTCGCATGGCGGATCTATGGTGATGGTTGCTAAGGGTAACCGTACCAAACAGGTTACAGATTCCTGTAAAAAACACGGAGGATTCTATCTCGGTTCTATCGGAGGTCCTGCAGCAATTCTCGCTAAAGACAGCATAAAATCGGTGGAAGTTGTGGATTTCCCTGAGTTAGGTATGGAGGCCATTAGGAAAATCTACGTGGAGGATTTCCCTGCATTTATTATCGTAGACGATAAAGGGAACGATTTCTTTGCTGAATTCCAGCATTAATATTTAAACGTATTTACTGAAAATGGGAAGAGCATTCGAATACCGCAAGGCGGCAAAACTTAAAAGATGGGGCAACATGGCGCGTACTTTTACGCGTATAGGGAAGCAAATATCCATAGCTGTTAAGGCAGGTGGGCCGGAACCGGAGAACAACCCTGCACTAAGAACCATAATAGCCAATGCCAAGGCAGCGAATATGCCTAAGGAGAATATTGAAAGGGCGATCAAGCGCGCGATCTCTAAAGATACCGAGAACTATAAGGAGATGGTTTATGAAGGCTATGGTCCGTTCGGTATAGCTATCGTGGTGGAGACTGCTACGGATAATACTACAAGAACCGTTGCCAACGTAAGAAGTTATTTTAACAAGGCCGGAGGATCTTTGGGTACTTCCGGAAGCCTCGACTTCCTTTTCGACCGTAAATGTGTATTTAAAGTGAACAAAAAAGAAGGGATAGATATTGAAGAGCTTGAGTTCGAACTTATCGATTACGGTGCGGAGGAGATATTCGAAGAAGAGGATAGCATTGTTATTTATGGAACCTTCGAATCATTCGGTAAAATTCAGAAGTATCTGGAGGACAATGGTTTCGAAATTACAAACGGAGAATTCGAACGCATTCCTGTGGATACCAAGGAAGTGACCGGCGAACAACGTGCATCTATCGAGAAGCTCATTGAAAAATTCGAGGAGGACGACGATGTTACGAATGTTTTTCACAATATGAAGAACCCTGAGTAATCCACCACCTGAAGATGCTATAATTAAAACCCTGTCTGAATTTCGGCAGGGTTCTTTTTTGACTGAATATCTATATTTTTAATTAAATTTGCATCCATGTTCAGGAACAGTAAAATAGATCTTGCCCACAGATATCTTACAAGGCAGGCAAACAAGTTGTCGGAGAGGCAGCTTATGATATTTTTATCCTTGTTCGTAGGTCTTGTCGCCGGGTTCGGAACTTATTTATTTGAGAGCTTACTTCATTTTATCAAATATGCACTTACCAGTTGGTTCCGTGCGGATTCGGCAAATTTATTTTATCTGGTCTATCCTGCTGTCGGTATTATTCTGGCGACATTGTTCGTAAAGTACGTCATTAAAGATAATATCAGCGAAGGGGTTATGAGGGTGCTGTATGCTATATCGCGCAGAAATTCCAAGATCAAACCTCACAATTGCTACTCTTCTATGGTGGCGAGTGCGACGACGATCGGATTCGGAGGTTCTGTGGGGCCTGAAGCACCAATCGTAATGACCGGAGCTGCAATTGGCTCCAACGTGGGAACGTTCATGCGTCAGAACTATAAAAATACTACGATACTTTTAGGATGCGGTGCTGCCGCAGCCCTTGCCGCTATATTCAAAGCCCCTATAACCGGAGTCGTATTTGTACTGGAAATCCTGATGCTCCAGATAACTTCATTCTCGATAGTTCCTCTGTTGATATCTGCTGTCGCTGCGACCTCCGTCACATTTTTTCTTAACGGATTCGAACCGTTATTCGATGTGGAAGTCAATAATTTATTCGGACTCAGGCATATCCCGTATTATGCCATCCTCGGAGGACTCTGCGGATTGATATCCGTTTATTTTCTCAGGACTAATCTTGCAATATCTTCATTCTTTGAAAGGATAAATAAACAGTACGTAAAATGGATAATCGGAGGGGGAATGATAGGTATATTAATTTTCCTTTTTCCTCCGCTGTATGCCGAAGGTTACGACACCCTGAATGCGCTGATGCACGGAGATACGAGTTCGGTATTTGATAATTCCCTGTTCTACCGTTATCGCACGGAGGTATGGGTTATTATAGCATATCTCTCTGCTACTATGTTGTTCAAAGTCGTAGCGATGGCTTCGACCAATGCAGCCGGAGGCGTCGGAGGTGGATTCGCATCCTCTTTGTTCGTGGGGGCGATGTCCGGTACCGTTATAGCCTTGACGCTCAATACCCTATTCGATCTCGATCTTCCCCTGATCGGATTTACGCTCGTGGGAATGGCAGGAGTAATGTCCGGAGTGATGAATGCTCCGCTTACCTCCATATTCCTTATTGCCGAACTTACAGGAGGTTACAAACTGTTTGTTCCGCTGATGCTGGTTGCGGCGTTATCGTTCGTTATATGCTATTATTTGGAACCTTACTCAATATACACAAAGAAGCTGATGCAGAAGGGCGATATAGTAACCCACAATAAAGATCAAGCCGTTCTGTTGTTTCTTGACATGAAGGGGCTTATAGAGGATGATTTTTCACCGATATATGAAAACGCAACTCTGGAGGATGTAGTAAAAATATTGCCGTCTTGTCACAGAAACCTGTTCCCGGTAATTGACTTCGATGGAAGTCTCAGAGGATTCGTAACTCTCGACGATATAAGAAAAGATATGTTCGATACAAGAAAATATGATAGTTCCATATCGGATTACATGACCATTCCCCCCGCGGTCATAACCGTAGGGGAGCCGATGAATGAAATTCTGGATAAATTCGAAGATACTAAAGCGTGGAATCTTCCCGTTGTGGATAATAATAAAAAATATTTAGGTTTTATTTCAAAATCGAAGATCTTCTCCGCATATAGGGAACTGCTGTTGGAGATAAGCGATAAAGAATAGTATTTTAAAATGGAACGGGAAAAAAATAACTCAAAAAATATGAAAAGAATATTTATTCTGCTGATTTTTCTGTTTATTTTCAAAATATTCTCCTTTGGACAGGAAGTCGTGTTCGAGATAGGAGCGCCTAATGCGGTCGAGGTCGGAGCCCAGTTCAGGGTTGAATTCAAGGTCAATGCTAAGCCTGACGACTTCTCTTCTCCGGATTTTAACGGATTCAATGTGATTGCAGGTCCTATTACCTCTTCCGGCCAGTCCGTAAATATAATTAACGGGAAGATGACCCGCGAAGAGAGTTACACCTATACCTATGTCGTTGTAGCTCGTGAGACGGGAAATATAACCATTGCGCCGGCCGAAATAACCGTTAAAGGGACAAAGTACCGTACTCAATCCCGTATAGTGGAGGTTGTGGCAGGAGGTAGTGGCAGTACTCAACAGGGGAATAATTCAGGAAGCCAAAGCAGCGGACAGACACAGACGAACGGACTTGCAAACGACGATATTCTTCTGGTAGCTTCAGTCAGCTCGCGCAACGTCTATAAAGGAGAGCCTGTAAGAGTCGTTTTTAAAATCCTGACACGTGTAGATATAGCGGGCATCGATATTCAAAAGATGCCATCCTTCAATGGTTTCTGGACGCATGACATAGAACCGAACGGCAATACATGGACGCAGGAGACATATAATAACAAAGTATATGAATCCGCAGTGGTTAGGGATTATTTAATATATCCGCAACAGTCAGGCGAACTTGTCGTGGAACCTATGTCCCTTGCAGCCGTTGCCCAGATTGTAACCCAGAACCGACGCCAGTCGATTTTCGACGACTTCTTTGGAGGGGGACCTTCGGTCCAACAGATTCGTAAGGAGGTTGCGACCCAGCCAGTGCGAATTAATGTGAAAGAACTTCCGTCAGGAGCTCCGGCGGATTTCAACGGTGCGGTAGGGGAATTCCGGTTAAGCGGTGGTGTAAGCGATACCGATATATCGACAAACCAGTCGGGTAATTATACGATAACCGTCTCAGGAACGGGAAATCTTCCCACGGTGACAGCTCCTAAAATAAATATGCCGTCGTCGTTCGAGCAATACAGCGTACGGATTACCGACGATCACAGAACGCAGGGTAACAACATTACCGGAAGCAAAACCTTCACGGTCCCGTTCATTGCTCGTGCGGAAGGGATATATACTATTGATCCCGTACATTTTACATTCTTCAATACTAACACGGAAAAATACGAGACGCTGTCCCTGCCTGCAATACGGATGTCCGTTAGCGGTGATGGAAGCGGAGGAGAGAGCATTCCGGGAATTATAACCGGAAGCAGGGAGGACGTAAGGATTCTCGACAATGACATAAGGTACATACGCACAGGATCCCCGGACCTTAAATCTAAAAGATCGTTCTTTATTTGGTCCCTACCGTACTTCCTTGTGATATTCATATTATTGTGCGGATTTGCGATCGCTCTTATTTATCTCCGTAAAAGAATCGAATTTTACCGCAATACTAAACTGGTCCGTAATAAAAAAGCGCAGAAGGTCGCACTGAAACGCCTAAAGAACGCGGAGAAAAATATGCTCGCTAAAAATGAGCAGGGATTCTATGAAGAGATGCTTAAGGCTATGTGGGGATATATGAGCGATAAACTCGATATTCCCGTTGCGGATCTCTCCAAGGATAATATCCGCAACGAGCTTACCGTACGGAATGTCGACCCTGAAACCGTGGAGAAATATATTTCCATAATTTCGGACTGCGAATTTGCAAGATACGCCCCCATGGCATCTAATACGGTGGGAAATATTTACAATTCCGCCGTCGATATTATTTCAAAACTCGAAGCACAGATTTAGAACTATGGCCAAAAGAATAATATTTTCATTTGTTTTTGCTTTCGCTGCGTTGTTCGTATACGCGCAGGCAGATACGGAAGAACTCTGGAACAGGGCTAATGACGCCTATGCTGCCGGGGAATATGACACCGCCGTGGAATTATACGATTCCATCGCATCACAGGGTTTGACAAGCTATAAATTATATTATAATTTGGGGAATGCCTATTTCAAAAACGGGCAGATCGGCAAGGCTATACTTTACTACAACAAGGCTCAATTGATAGCCCCTTATAATAGCGACATCGAGCACAATCTCGAAATAGCTAACGGATATGTTAGGGACAGAATTGAGGCCGTTCCCGAATTTTTCCTGAAAAAATGGGTAAGATCCGTAAAATACGGAATGAGTTCCAATATGTGGGGTGTGGTGAGCCTAATAATGTTTGCACTGATGCTCGCGTCGATATTGTGTTATCTGCTGTCCGGAAAAATCGCTGTCCGTAAGTCCGGATTCTATACGGGTATCTTATCGCTGGCTGTATTCATCATAACGGTAATATTTGCCACGAATCTAAGAAGAGGCATCGAAAATCCTCCTTACGCTATTGTGATCTCTTCCTCCGCATCGGTAAAAAGTTCTCCGGACACCAATAGTAAGGACTTGTTTATCCTCCATGAAGGTACGAAGGTTAAGATAGTTGAACGTCTTGGAGAATGGAGGGAAATAACCATTGCGGACGGTAATAAGGGATGGATAGCCCGTGAAGCAATCGAACCGATAGATTAATTTTAAAATTTATTATTTTGTCAAAGTTATTGAACGATGTCGTATCCGAATTATCCAAACTTCCCGGAGTAGGGAAGCGCACGGCATTAAGGCTCGCGATACACCTGCTGAGGACAGATAAAACAGAAGTCGGTATGTTGTCCGATTCGATTACCCGATTCCGTAACGAAATAAAATACTGTGTCAGATGCAATAACCTCTCGGATGGGGATATATGTCCCATATGTGCGGATAAATCCCGCGACGGTTCCATAATATGTGTGGTCGAACACGTTAAGGATGTGATTTCTATCGAAAATACCAGCCAGTATAACGGTTTGTACCATGTCTTGGGAGGGATAATATCTCCTATGCAGGGGATCGGTCCTTCGGATCTGAAAATTGACCTTCTTGCGGAAAATATAGCCAAAGGGGATATAAAAGAGGTTATCTTAGCTCTGTCTACTTCGGTGGAAGGGGAAACGACCGCCTTCTATATCTGCCGTAAATTGTCCGGATTCCAAGGGCTCAAAGTCTCTTCGCTTGCCCGTGGAATAGGCTTCGGAGACGAACTGGAGTATGCTGACGAGCTTACTATCGCGCATGCAATACATAACAGGAAGACCATTTAAAAAATATAACTTATGAAAAAGATCGCAGTAATCGGCGGAGGAAATATGGGAGGCGCCCTTATCGCCGGATTTTTGAAGTCTGGAAAATATTCGCTTGACGAGATTTGCGTTGCGGATAAAAATAAAGATATACGTAATAAGTATGAGAATATAGGTACTATTGTGACCCCAGATAATATTGAGGCGGTTAGCGGAGCGGAAATTATAATTCTTGCGGTCAAGCCCTACTTAATAAATAATGTAGCGGCTGAAATCGTTCATAGTCTGAAGGACGGACAGATAATTGTCTCTATTGCTGCGGGTATGACTCTCGACCAGATCCGCGATGCCTTTGATAAAGAGGTGATCTGCTTCAGGGCGATTCCAAATATTGCTGCCGAATTTATGGCTTCCATGACCTTCGTATCCGGAGACAAATATATCGACGAGGCACTGACAGATAAGGTTATTGAAATGTTTAAATCGGTCGGAGAGGCAGTATTGATAGATGAAAATCTTCTGGATGCGGCCATGGTAAGTGCTTCGTGCGGAATGGCTTATGCTTTAAGATATATCAGGGCGGCGATGATCTCCGGAGTTGAAATGGGGCTTACGGCACCCATGTCCGAACTGATAGTCTCTCAGACAGTAAAGGGTGCGGCACAATTGATGCTGAAGAGTTCCATACACCCGGAAGAAGAGATCGATAAGGTGTCCACTCCCGGAGGAATAACAATTGCCGGATTGAACGAAATGGAACATCAGGGATTCTCCTCTGCGGTAATAAGCGGTCACATGGCAGCTTATAAAAAAGTAAAAGGTGAGTAGGAAAACAAATAAGGACAGTTATAAAAAACTGTCCTTATTTATTTCAATATTTGGATTCATAATCCGCATCTCTTTGGGATATAAGTTATTACATCTGTTATTAATGCGTTTTATCCAGCCTGTCGGTATATTGCGGTAAGTAACGAGATTAATCCCTTCTTGGAACAGAGTCGGATCGAGATCTTGTTTTCGGAGAAAACTCACAGCCTGTTTTAAATCGATATCCGTAACTATCACCCCCTCTCTGGAGACATCGTGGAACAATGCCAGAGCGTGAGACGGTTTTAATTCTTGTCCGTAAATTTTACCGATCTCTACCCCCGAATATATCACATTGAGATTCTCGAAAACCGGAATGGCAGAATCGTAAATATGGCCGTACAGTGCGTAAATTATCTCCGACCTATTCTGATAATAAACCATATATTCGGGTTGCCGGATCCATTTACCGATATTTTTTATTTTTTCTGATGGTATTATTGCGAAATTCTTCAATGATTTGTTTTTCTTGCGGCTTTGCTCCCGATGTTCGCCCGCCTTACGGATCGCGCAGATAAAAAATCCTTCGCTTGTGGTACGATGGGGGTAAAAACGAAATACCGGATGTCCGCAGACCATGCCGGTCTGGATATTCCATTCGGGAAGAGTGGAGACAGCTACCGGTTCGCAGTCGAATTCCTCGGTCATCCATTTAATATTCTCTTCATTTTCAATTGAATTGAAGGTACATGTACTATAAATAAGCACTCCCCCTTGTTTTAACGATCCCCATATATCTGAGATTATTCTTCTCTGCCTCGAGGCGCACAGCTGTACGTTTGCAGGGGTCCATTCGTTGCGTGTCTCAGGAGTTTTGCGGAACATTCCTTCTCCTGAACAAGGAACATCGGCAACGATAAGATCGAAATATTCCGATAGAGCACCGAAGTCGCGCGGGTCGTTATTCGTTACTATGGTATTCCCAAGTCCCCATTTGACTATATTTTCTCTGAGAATATTTGCCCGCGACCTGATAACTTCGTTGGACACGACAAGACTTTCAAGTCCTGCAAGAGTCGAAATATGAGTGCTCTTGCCTCCCGGAGCTGCACACAGATCGAGAATTTTCAATGATTCCGCTCCTCCGAACAATTGGGTATATATCTGTTCGATAAACATCGAGGCAGGTTCCTGCACGTAATATAATCCTGCATGGAAGAACGGATCGGTAATAAACGCAGGGCGTTTGTCGAGGTAAAAACCATATTTACTCCACGGAACAGGTGTCAGCAATGGCTTCACATCCAATTTATACGGATTTACCCTTATCGAGACCGGAGATTCGGAATCCAGCGAGCTGAGAAAATCAAATATCTGCTCCGGAGATAGACGATCCAAGGAATTATTTATGAATTCCTGCGGTATCGGGATAATTTCACTCATCTTCCGATATTTTGGTTTTGATGTCGAGAATTATATCGTCGATGACCGACGGATCGAGAATAAAATCTTTTTCGTCGATGTCTATTATAAGAACCTTCCCTTTATATATATTATTTATCCAGTTGTCGTATCTCTCGTTGAGCATGGCAAGGTAGTCTTCCTGTATGCTCATCTCGTAAACCCGTCCGCACTTCTGTATCTGGCTGATAAGGGTAGGGACGTCCGCCCTGAGGTAAATTAACAGATCCGGAGTTTTAAGAAGCCCGTACGAGAGCTCGAAAATTTCGATGTATGTATTGAAATCCCGCGTGCTCATAAGCCCGGAAGCATGCAGATTATCTGCAAAAATATAGGCATCTTCGTAAACGGTCCGGTCCTGGATAATATTCTCGTTCATATTCTGAAGGCCGATCGACTGCTGTAAGCGTTTGCCGAGAAAATATATCTGAAGATTAAACGACCACCTGTGCATATCCTCATAAAAATCCTCTATGTAAGGATTATCGTTATCACCGTACGACGGGACCGCGTCGAGTTTTTCGGCGAGTATTTTCGTAAGAGTGGTTTTACCGCTTCCGATGTTGCCGGCAATAGCGATGTAAGTCTTATTTTTGCGTAATTTTTCCATACAGGCTCTCTATTTTTCCGGTCATATTCTCCCAGCTGAAACGTTTTTTTTCTGATTCTATATTTTTACGAAATTCCTCTTCTTTATTCAGTGAAAAATATTTTTCGATGTACTCCGCAATATATCGCGGATCCGGTTTAGTTACGTAACCCACCTTGCCGTCGGGTATAAGTTCCGCAAGTCCGCCGACATCCGTCACTACCATCGGAAGACCGAAATGGTAGGCTATCTGGGTCACTCCGCTTTGTGTGGCCGTTTTGTAAGGTTGTACTAACAATGATGCCGCGGAGAAGTAATATTTCACCTCTTCATCCTTTATAAATCTGTCGAATAAAATTATATCGCTCTCCAGACCGCTGCGATTTATTTGAGTACGGTATTTTTCTTTGTCCCCGTAGTATTCTCCGGCGACTATTAGTTTTTTATCCTTAGTAAAACCTTTGTCTTTCAGTAATTTCCAGGCGTCTATAAGGATATCCAATCCTTTGTAGTCCCTAATAAATCCGAAGAACAGACAGTATTCCGCATCAGGATTTATATTGAGGAATTTGCAGGCGTCTTTTTTATCGACACGCTCTCCGTACAGATCGTATATGGGGTGCGGAGCAAATTCCGAAGGTTTGGTTTTATCGAATTTTTCCAGATCTTCCCGGACTTGCCCGGACATATATATGAATCCGTCGCAGCTGCCGATAAAATATTTTGTAAGGAGTGTGTCGAACAGACGTTTCTCGTGCGGAACAACATTGTCCAGTTGTACGATAACCTTGGTATGTCCGTTGCTTCGCGCTATTCTGGATATAGTTCCGAAACATGGAGCCATAAGCGGAAGCCAGTACTTCATAATCAGGATATCCGGTCGATCCCTCTTTATTACCATGCCTGTTCTAATCCAGTTGAACGGATTTATAGAATTTACCAATCTGGTAATGGTTAGGCCTTCTGGAGCGTCGGATTCAGAAAATTGACTCTTACCCGGAAATAGTACGGAAGGATATTGGAGGGTAAAAGTGTATATATTCACATTCTTTCCCTGATCCCGAAATTTTGCCGCAAGGGTCTCGATGAATGCCGCCAGCCCGCCTCTATAAGGATAGGCAGGACCAAGAAGCGTTATATTTTTTATCTGGCTCTTCATTTTTTCCGGTATTGTATATAAATTCGGTTAGTTCATCTGCGTATTTCCGATTATTGGCGAGTCTCGGAACTTTGTTCTGTCCACCTAATTTACCCCTGTTGTGCATCCAGTTATAGAATGTATCTTTTGGCATTATCCTGACTACAGGCTTCATAAGAGTCGTATTGTTATATCTTTTAGCCGCATAATCGGAATTTATTTCCTGTAATTTTTTGTCGAGAGCCGTAATAAACAACTCGATATCCGCCGGAAGTTCCGAGAATTCTATAAACCATTCATGTGCCCCTTTGCCGCCGCTGGTCATATACAAGGGTGCAGCAGTATATTCCCTGACCTTCGATAAAGATGCTTCGCAAGCGTATTTTATTGCTTTTTCAGCATTATCGATAATAAGCTCTTCCCCGAATGCGTTGATAAATAGTTTTGTACGCCCGGTTATCCTTATCCGGTACGGATTCGTTGTGGTAAATTCCACAGTGTCGCCTATCATGTAACGCCATAATCCGTTTGAGCTGGAGATTATCACTGCATAGTTTTTTCCGGTCTCGACCCCCTCCAATGGTACGATAGCGGAATTGTCGTCGAGCTTCTCCGTAGGGATAAACTCGTAATAAATTCCGTAATCGAGCATTAGGAGCATATCGTTCCGAGACGGATCGTCCTGGATGGCGAAAAATCCTTCGGAGGCGTTGTAAGTCTCCAGATACCTCATCCTGTCGGAAGGGATAATCTTCTGATATTGCTCTCTGTACGGATCGAAACTCATTCCACCGTGTACGAATAGTTCCAGATTGGGCCATAATTCGGTAAGATTCTTCTTACCTGAATATTCGAGTATTTTGTTCATCATTACAAGATTCCATGATGGCACTCCGGCAAATGCCGTAATATTCTGGTGTATAGTCTCGTTTGCGATCTGCTTTACTTTTTTTTCAAAATCGCTCATAAGTGCTGTCGATGCTTTGGGCATTCTTTTCCATGATGCCCAGAAGGGGGTATTTTCGATAAGGATCGCCGACAGATCACCGCTTCTGGCTGTCTTCCCCGCACTATCTAATTTATGACTTCCTCCCAGCGTGATAGTCTTGCCGTCGTATGCCCGTGTATCGGGGAATAGTGCCACTACCGTCGCTACTATATCTTTAGGTCCGCGAAGATGGCAGTCCATAAGCCCTTCTCTTGTGACAGGAATAAACTTACTTACGTCGTTGGTAGTTCCGGAGGATTTAGCGAACCATTTAATCTTCCCCGGCCATAATACGGACTCTACGCCCTCTTTGGATACGGCGATATATTTTTTAAGAGTATCGTAGTCCGATACCGGTACCGAATTGCGGAATGCTTCCGGAGTTTTTATTTTTGAGAATCCATGTTCTTTGCCGAAGGATGTATTTTTACCGTTCTCCAGTAGATAGTTAAATTGCTGCTTCTGTATGTGTTCCGGATTTTTACCGAAGTTATCTATTTCTTTTCTTCTTCCGGAAAAAACTATATTTATTAATTTAGTGGAAAACGACATAAATTATTTTATGGTTTGTAATATTTACAAAATTAATTAAATTTCATTATGAAAATATTTATACGGGCTTTTAGCAAAAAATACCGGACAAATATTTGTATTTAATAAATTATGGTTTACCTTTGCACCGTCCAAATAAAAATGGATTTAGATTAATGCCGCGATAGCTCAGCTGGTTAGAGCGCAGGATTCATAAACAGTCGGTCTTTACTTTTTGAGTAGCAAATATAGCGGCGAGATAGCTCAGTTGGTTAGAGCGCGCGATTCATAATCGCGAGGTCGGGGGATCATGCCCCCCTCTCGCTACAAGCTGAAAAACAGCAAGTTACAAGGTAAAGCGCCGATAATCGTAACCCAAAGCGGGGCGGTTGTCGGCGCTTTTTCGTTTCCACCTCAAAAAGATACTTTCTATTTTTCGGGTTAGTTGTCCGTGCTTTTACGTACATTTGTAGCTAAATTGTTGATATATAGAAATGGCTACCTTTAAAGCAGAAGTACAAAATAAACGCGCGGACGGTACGTATAACGTTCGTATCCGCGTTATCCACAACCGCGATACCCGTAGGCTGTCTACCCATATCTTTGTTACCGACGCCGATTTAACGCGCGGGCTAAAAATAAAGAATATACGCGTATTAGAACAATGCGAAGGGCTAATAGCGAAGTGTCGTAATATTTGTAACGACCTGGGCTACCAGGCTACTATAATGCCTATCGACGATCTGGTAGATAAGATTAAAGACCGTTTAGTAGGCGATCAGTTTCATTTAGACTTTATCGAATACGCCCGTACCAAAATGGGCGATATGAACCCAGGTACAGCCCGTTTTTACGAACCCGCTATATCATGCTTACAGCGGTTTATTAAACGCGATCACCTGGATATAACCGAAATTACTACGGCTTTCTTACGAGACTTTGAAAAGTTTATAGAAGCCGAACCCAGCCAGCAAGGTAGTAACCGCAAAACGGAAAAGAAAGATATTAAGCCCAAAAGCGGCCGCGCTGTATCTGCATACCTGGCGTGTGTTCGGGCTATCCATAATAAAGCAAAAGCCGAATTTAACGACGAAGACCGCGGGTTAATCCGTATTCCTTTTTCACCTTTCAAAAACTACAAAATAAAACCGCAACCGAAGACACGTAAACGCGGGCTTACCCCCGAAACGTTACAGGCCATTATAGACCTACCCTACGAAGACGCCGACGCGTCGCGTCGCAACCTGGCAAAAGATTGTTTTATACTTTCCTTCGCCCTTATCGGTATGAATAGCGCTGATATGTACTACGCCGAACCCGTGAAACGAAAAACCCTAATATACAATAGGCGTAAGACGGCGACCCGCCGCGACGATAAAGCCGAAATGCGTGTACGTGTAGATAGCTGTTTAGCCCGTCTTATGGAAAAATACGCCGACCCGCAAGGTAAGCGCCTGTTTAACTTCTATACCCGTTATACGACCCCTTTTACATTCAACAAAGCGTTAAATAAAGGATTAAAACGGATAGGTGAAATACTGGGTATCGAAGGACTGGAATTTTACGCCGCGCGCCATTCCTGGGCTACTATAGCGCGATCGTCCGACGTCGGGATAGATAAGACTACGGTACACGAAGCCCTAAACCACGTTAGTAGTAACCTGGCTATAACCGACATTTATATAGATCGGGATTGGTCGGTAATATGGAACGCTAATAAAAAGGTATTAGCGCTTTTCGACTGGTCGGCTGTAGGGTACGACGTCCTTTAATTATTAGGTATGCTTTTAATAATATCGTCGATCTTAGATAAGTCGATAGGTTTATTTAAAACCTTCATATCTTTAGAAACGATTATATCAAAAGTCTGGTAATCCTTTTCGCCGTACTTTATAGCCACGGTTATATCATAAAAGCCAGTAGTAGCGTTCGCGTCTTTTAGGGCCTGTATTTCGGATTGTTTTATAGCATTTTTTATTAACTCCTTTTTAAAGGTTTCTTTGCTATCACCCCCTAAATAATACTTTGCGTACCAGTCTTTAGAATCTAATAGGCTTTTTTCGTGTATATTGACGATCTTTGCTTTAACCGCGGCGTCGTTAATATACTGAACTGGGCCGCCTACCATACCAGGGTATTCGTTTACGACTGTGGCCCCTTCAAACAAAGGGGCTAAGTTTTCTACTACATACTTTTCGGCTACCTTAATAGCTTCTTCGTTTTGGCCACCGCTACACGATAACAGTATAACGGAAAACGCTAAAATAAATAAGTGTTTCATATTATTGTCTGGTATAGTAATACTGGGAATCGTATAGTAACTTATCACCTTCTACGCCGCAATTAACTACGTCGTTAATCGTCGACCCGTCCGTATCTTTGATTTGGACGTATAGTTTGCCTTTTTCGTATCGGTAAGTACCCGTCTTTGTACCCGTTTCGCCTTTTATACCATAATAATAATCGCCGTATTTGGTAAATTCCATACCCGTAATATCGGCGTAGCTTTCGTCGGCTTTCCACTTCCCTATAATAGCCTGGTTATCGGTAATAACTTCTTTACCTTTATCGTCGTCGTTATCACTACAGCCAAAAACAAATAGCGAAAATATCAGTAGCGTAATTAATTTATTCATAAACCTTTTTGTTAAAAATTCGTTTATACTCAAAGGCGCGCTTATTGCGGCCTTCCCTATTTCTTCATTATTAGCATATCTGAATACACTAAAGGGCACTAACCGTGTGCCGCCTTTGGTGCAACACCCTTTACACCCTCCGCAACCCCTTTTTGATTTGCGACTTCTAATAAAGATAATAACCTATCTATCTGTTCCTGGCTTTTAGAAATTTGTTTTTGACTTTCGTTAAGCTGGGAAGACTGATTATGTATTACGTCTATTAGTTTCCCTACGTCTTCGTTAGGCCTTTTTTCTTCTACTATTTCTTCGTTAGTATCTTCATAGAAGAAATAAACACTTTTACTTATTGCCTTAGCAATAGTTTCCAGTACGCCCGTCTTAATATCTTCGGCCGCTAATAAACTTTGTAAGTTTTGGGGTATGATACCCATATTTTTAGCTACGTCTGCTAAGACATAGCCGTTTTTTAACAGTTTTTCTTTTACCTGTATTCCTTTCATATTCAAACGCTTATATAAGCGATAAGTATTTTTGTTTATAAAATAAGTTATATCACTTGCATATATAAGTAAAACTACTTATATTTGCATTTGTAATCAACAAGTAATACACAAAGATAATGGAAATACTTGAAAAGTCATTTGTAGACTGGTGGAAAAGCCTAACGCCCACCGAAAAAGACGAAGCCGCTATAGCCTTATCGCGCGAATGTAATACCGCGCTGGCTACTATACAGTCGTGGGGTCTGGGCTATAGAACGCCTAAAGCCCGTTCACAGGATATTATAGTAAACTTCCTAACGGCTAAGGGAATAGAAACCGATTGTAAAACCCTATTTCCCGCTTAACCTATGGACGTCTTCACTTTAAAACAGCAAATCGTAGAAGCTACCGAACTGGCGGCCCTGGCCGTTCTTCGGTTGCAAAACCCGTCGTTTGACGAAGTGAAGCTAAACGAAGCCTACCAAATCGCGGGTAGTGAACGCTGGCTAAAGTACCATATCAAACAGGGGAATATTAAGCCCATACGCCGCGGTACTGCCAAAAATTCACCGATCTACTACAGCCGCTTAGAGATAGCCGCCCTAAAGAAAGCCGAAGCGGCCGTAGCGGCTTTAAATCAAAAGTAATTCACCTTATGTATAACAATTTAATTTTTAAGACAATGGACGTAAACGTAAAAGTAACTGTCGATCTGGGCGAAAAAACAGTAGCCCTGTTAACTGGTGGTATGGTGGCAAACACCCCGACCCCGAAGGTAGAACCGAAAGCCGAAGCGCTGAAAGAAGAAACAACCGCGCCGAAGCCCGAAACCCCAAAGGCTGAACCCGAAAAGCGTACGCGCCGTACGAAAGAACAAATCGCCGCCGAAGAAGCCCAAACGGCTAACGGCTGGGACGATATGGACGACGACGCTAAGTTAGAAGCTATCAAAGCCGAAGTAACTAAACACACGAAGAAGGGCAAAAGCGCCGATATTAAGTTTTTGCTTTCCAACTTCGACGCTGGCCGCGCGTCTGAACTTGCACCCGAAGACTACGACGCCTTCTTTGACGCTATTACCCGCTACGGTAAAGGCGAAAGCGTAGAAAAGATTTTCCCAGGCGACGAAGACTTAAACTAATGGCAGGGACACACGCGATACTAAGCCCGTCGGCGGCGTACAGGTGGTTAGTCTGTACGCCTTCGGCCCGCTTTGAAGAACAATTACCCGAAGAAGAAAGTACCTACGCGGCCGAAGGTACGTTAGCCCACGAATTAGCGGCGCTTCTTCTATCGGCCAGGGCCGGCGTATTCAAAGGCCCGCAAAAGACCTTTAACGCGATGTTAGGCCAGATCACGACTAACCCGCTATACAGCGACGAAATGTTAGAACATTGCGAAGCCTATGTAGCGTACGTTCTGGATAAAGGCGGCGAAGTCCTTATAGAACATTCGTACGACCTTACTAAGTACATACCGTTATCGTTCGGGACGGCCGACGCCACAAACTTAGGTAAGACGGTAATACACGTTACCGACTTTAAGTACGGGGCTGGCGTCCGTGTAGGGGCTACAGCTAATAAACAAATGATGTGTTACGGTCTGGGCGCGTACGAAGCGGCGGCAAAGAAAGGGTTTAAGCCCGAAACGGTTAGCCTTTCTATATTCCAGCCACGCGTAGGCGGCCCGTCGTCCTGGGATATTTCGGTATCTGATCTATTGAAGTGGGCCGAAGAAGAAGCGAAACCCAAAGCGACGTTAGCGATCGCGGGGGCTGGCGACTTCGTACCTGGTAAGCATTGCCAGTTCTGTAAAGCCCGTACCAGTTGTAAAGCGTACTACGACCGCTTCGCCGACCTCAAAAACATAAAGGATAAAAGGATAATGACGGCGGCCGACGTGGCTACTGTACTTACCTACGGCCCGCTGGTGTCGTCCTGGGTTAAGAAGGTCGAAGAAGAAAGCATAGGTAAGTTACAGGGTAACGAAAAGATACCAGGCTTTAAGCTGGTGGCTGGACGCGGTAAACGATCTTTCCGAAACGAAGACGATGTAGTAGATATTCTTTTAGGCGAAGGTTACGAAAGTTACCAAATATTCGACCCGAAGTTAAACAGCCTTACCGCTATCGAAAAACTGGTAGGCCCGAAGCGGTTTAAGACCCTGTTTGAAGACCAGGTAGTAAACGTTCCAGGTAAAGCCCAAATCGCGCCAGAAGACGACGAAAGGCCCGCTATCGGGGCTTCGGCCGCTGACGAGTTCGACGAAGAAGATTTAACGTAATTAAAATAGCAAGAAAATGGAATTTAACGATTTTAAGAATGAAATTCTAAGGCGGGCTAAAGAAGCCGACGCCTGTAGCGGTGAATACCGCCGCGCTTATCAGTCTAACGACTATAGCGAGTTAATGCAAGTGATTAAAGATAACTTCGATTTTGCAGTACGCCGTAAAGTTATCGACCCTTCCTTAATTGAATCCTACAAAGATCAATTCACCGCAAATCAAATCTATTGTAACGTGGACGTTACCGCGGGCTTTTTGCTTGCGTCGGGCAATGCAACCGTAAGAGCGTCGGGCAATGCAACCGTAAGAGCGTCGGGCAATGCAACCGTAGAAGCGTGGGGTAATGCAACCGTAGAAGCGTCGGGCAATGCAACCGTAAGAGCGTCGGGCAATGCAACCGTAAGAGCGTCGGGCAATGCCTATATAACTTCTCACTACACTATCGAATGTAAACTACGCGATAACGCTATTTACAGGATACGCGAAAGTAATACCGTACGGTATGTTTCGGATAATATAAACTTTGAAAAAGTACCCGCTTATGAGCCAGAAGGAACGGAAACAAAACAAGATTAAAAAGATAATGGACGACGCCGCGAAATTGCTGGAAGCCGAAGGCGTAAAATACTTTATCGGGGTTGTCGATAGACAGCCCAAAGACCCCGACGGCGGTAAGGCTTACGCCCAGTCCGACGTAACAGGTGAAGATATGTGCTATATTCTGGATATGGCATTACCGACACGCGAAGACCTAAAGAACTTAGGTATATGGGTAGGACAACTTATAATAGCCCGTGAACGGGAATTAAAGAAAAAGAAATGATAACAGGGACGTACATAATGAAGCTATTTAACTACACCGATCAATACGCCACCCATAAAGTACGGGTAGAAATTATCGGCGAAAGTGCTAAAAGCTATCATGTGAAATTGTTGGAACGCGGCCCGATAGGCCAGCAAATCGGTACTACCTACTGGCCGCGCAAAAGAAACGTAATTAACATTACCGAAGTCGGCGAACGGTTACAAGCCGTTCCCGACATTCGATTACCGTACAAAGATTAGCAATATGGATATAATTATTACAGGCAAACAGGGCGAAGGCAAAACAAGTAAAGCCGAAGCCCTTACCAGCGGGTTAGGTCGAATAGTTACAGTTACCGAGCTTACCGAAGAACCGATAGAAGCAGTAGAACAACTTAAAGAGGTGGGCGCGAAGGGCGTAATATTCGACGAAATACCCGACTTGAATGCACTAAACAAAGCCGTACAAACGGCGCAACTGTACCGCGATCAAACGGGTATTAACCTTACCGCGGTGTACTGCCAACAAGGCGAAGCAATTAATATAATTAAAAAACCAGTTTAAATTATGGCAACAAAGAAAAAAGAAGCGAAAAACCCGCTAAAGGTCGTAACAGGTACGCACCGCGTAAGTTACGTACACGTAAAAGAGCCGTCCAGCTTTGAAGACGACGGCGAAAAAAAGTACGACTGTACCTTTCTTATCCCGAAAGATCACCCAGACGTACCGAAGATCGAAGCCGCTATTAAGGCCGCTTACGATGCGAACAAAGAAAGCCTATTTAAAGGCTTGCCACGTACCAGCCCGAAGTTATGGAATCCCTTACGCGACGGCGACGAATGGTTAGAAGACCACCCCGAAGCCGTGGAATACGAAGACCACTACTTTATTAAGGCTTCTTCCAAAAGCCAACCCGCCGTATTCGACGTCGACAAACAGGATATTATAGACCTGGACGACGTGTACAGCGGTTGTTATTGCCGCGGTGTGATCGTGTGCTACCCGTTTAACAATAAGTCCAAAGGCTTCGGCTTCTACCTTAATAGCCTTATGAAAATGGACGACGGCGAACGTTTGGGCGGCTTTGAAGCCAGCGCCGACGATTACGACGACGAAGAAGACTTAACGTAATAACGCGACTGAAAGGGTGGCTTAAAACGTCGCCCTTTTGGTTTTTAATCGGTAAAAATGAAACACCTGCATATAGATATAGAAACGTATTGCGACCTGGATGTATCAGACGTCGGGGTATACCGTTACGCCGAAGACGATAGCTTTAAAATTATCCTTTTCGCCTATTCGTTCGACGGCGAACCTGTTACGGTTATCGACTGTAGTAACGACGAATACCCAGGCGAAAGCATACCCGCGCGCGTATGGAAGGCGTTAACCGACCCTTCAATATTGAAGATCGCCCATAACGCGAACTTTGAATACGTCTGTATCGAAACGTTTTACGGCGTCGGTCTGGACTTAAAGCAATGGTTTTGTACTATGATCGCCGCGGCTTACCTGGGCTTACCCCTGGGACTGGATAAGGTAAGCCAGGTATTAGGGCTATCCGAACAAAAGGACGCCCGCGGTAAGTCGCTTATAACTTTCTTCTGTAAGCCGTGTAAACCGACTAAGAAGAACGGCGGGCGTACCCTCAACTTACCCGAACACGACCCCGAAAAGTGGGACGAATTTAAAGAGTATAACGCCCAAGACGTTAGAACGGAAAAAGAGATATACGCGTATGTTTCCCGTTTTCCTGGACTACCCGAAGAAGAACGCGAATACTGGATATTAGACCAGATAATAAACGCCACGGGTATAACCGTAGACCGCGAATTTATCGAAGCGGCTATAGAAACGAATAAACGTTTTACCAAAGACGTACACGACGAAATAGTAAAACTTACGGGCGTCGACAATCCTAACAGCTTGTCCCAACTTAAGGCCTGGTTTAAAACCGAAGGCTACGAAGTGCCTACCCTCAACAAAGAATACCTATTAGACAATATAAATAATACCGACTTCCCGAAGCCCATAAGACGGGTACTTAAACTTCGTTCTATGGCTTCTAAGACGTCGATAGCTAAATACGACACTATGTTAGCCTACGCCCAGAAAGACGGGCGTATACGCGGTCTTTTGCAGTTCTACGGGGCTAACCGTACGGGCCGCTTTTCTGGTCGGGGTGTACAGGTACAGAACCTAAAACGTACCCTTAAAAAAGGACTTCTTACCGCCCGCGAAGCCGTGGTTAAAGATATAGCCGACCTTCTGTACGACGACGTACCCGACGTAATAAGCAAGCTAACCCGTACGGCCCTGGTGGCGTCCGAAGGGTGTAGCCTGGTGGTATCCGACTTCGCCGCGATCGAAGCGCGCGTAGTGGCGTGGCTGGCGGGTGAAGACTGGGTATTAGACGTATTCAATACTCACGGGAAAATATACGAAGCTACAGCGGCTAATATGTTTAACGTACCGCTGGAAATGATTACTAAAGAAAGCGACCTACGCGCTAAAGGTAAGGTCGCTACCCTGGCGCTGGGCTACCAGGGCGCAACGGGCGCGCTTATCACTATGGGCGCTTTGCGTGAAGGGCTGGACGAAGCCGAATTACCCGCCTTAGTTAGTGCCTGGCGTTCGGCTAACCCCCGTATAGTAAAGCTATGGCGCGAAGTCGAAGGGGCGGCAAAACACGTAATTAAGAATAAGACCAGCTATATACTACGTAAGCCGTACTGTACTATCAAATTTTCATACGATCGGGGCTACCTGTTTATCGAACTACCCAGCGGCCGACGCCTGGCCTATTACGGCGCTTCGGTCGACAAAGGTAAGTTATCGTACTGGGGTATCGACCAGACTAAAAAAATCTGGTGCAAACAAGATACGTACGGCGGGTCGCTGGTGGAAAACATTACCCAGGCCGTTGCCCGTGATTGTCTTTGCGACGCTATGAAACGTATGTACGAAGCGCTGATTAAAATACTTATGCACATACACGACGAAGTAGTAAACGAAAGTAAGGACGCCGACGCGCCCGCTACACTTGAAAGAATGAATAAAATAATGGCCGTTAGTCCCGTATGGGCGAAAGACCTACCCTTAAAGGGCGACGGCTATATATCGAAATATTATAAAAAGGATTAGCAATATGGTAGAAACATTTAACGAGGTGATGAACGAAATAGTAGACTATTGTTATGGCGCTATTATCACTACGGACGATTGCGTAGATATGGACGATACCGAAACTTTCGCGGTTATTAAAGGTATCGCGTCAATTTTGGATTTTAAATATGACGTTTTAAAACAAGCTGTATACGAAGACCATACGGCTATAGATATGCTTAGGGCTGAAATAGAATACCGACACCGACCAGATAAAAAAGAAGTTTACGAATTAATATGCGAAGCGCTGGGCGTCAACTTCATGGCTACGAAAGAAGATTTAAAACAGTTAATTGACGAATTATGAAAAGGAATAAAAGTTACTGGATAGGGTTTTACGGTACGATCGCGACCGTTGCCGCTTTCGTGATCTTCACGGTGTTAAAACTTACGGGTGTTATTGCCTGGTCGTGGTGGTGGATTACCGCGCCGATCTGGATACCGTTTTTAATTGCGGTTATCCTGGTTATAGTCTTCTTCGTGTTGTTGCGTAAATGTAACGGTGTGTGAAGAAAGTAATACGAATATTCCCAAGCCGTACAAAAGCAACGCCCGACGATACCGACGTACGTATAAAAGCGCTTCACCCTACTAATAAGGACGAAGCCGACCAAGTACACATATCCGTAGCCTTTACCTGGGATATACCAACGGCCGAAAAGATCGCCAAAAACTGGCGACACGTAGCGCCCGTTACGATCGGCGGCCCTGCATATAATAACCCAGGCGGCGACTTCGTACCTGGTATGTATCTTAAAAAAGGATATGTAATTACTTCGCGCGGTTGTCCTAATAGGTGCTGGTTTTGCAACGTACCTAAACGCGAAGGCTTTAGGCTAAGGGAACTACCCATAACCGAAGGCCACATACTTACAGACGACAACTTATTAGCCTGTAGTACCGATCATATCGAAGCCGTCTTTAATATGCTTTCCCGACAAAAGGAACGCCCGCAATTTACGGGCGGCCTGGAAGCGAAGCTATTAACGCCGTACTACGCTAAGCGGCTGTACGAACTACGGCCGAAGTCGGTGTACTTCGCGTACGATACGCCCGACGACTTAGACCCGCTTATACAGGCGGGTAGGTATTTATTAGATACGGGCTTTACTAAACCTTCCCACGTTCTTAGGGCCTACGTATTAATCGGCTATCGTGGCGATACCTTCGATAAGGCTATAGAAAGATTAACGGCTACCTGGGATGCTGGGTTTTTCCCTATGGCTATGTTATACCGCGACCAAAAAGGCGGCTATGATAAAGATTGGCGACGTCTGCAAAGAGAATGGGCCAACCCGATAATAACAGCCGTGAAGTGTAACGAATTAGATAAGCGCCTTTTATGATAAGTTTAAAACATAATATCACCCTGGATATAGCCACCGCCAACACCCGAAGGGCGGCGAAGTGGAAAAACAAGCGTACGACCTGGCAGGACTTAGTTAATACGCTAAGCCAGACCGAACGTACTAACGAAACGCTAAAGCAATACTTTAGCTACAGTAAGGACAAACAGGACGAAATAAAGGACGTCGGCGGTTTTGTCGGCGGTTATCTTCGGGAAGGTCGGCGTAAGAAAGGTTACGTCGATTACCGCCAGATCGTTAGCCTGGACGTAGACTACGGCGATCTGGACTTATGGATAGACTTCGGGTTACTTGAATACGCGGGGTGTATGTATACGACCCACAAACACCGCAAGGAAGACCCGCGGTTTCGTATCTGTTTTCCGCTTAACCGTAAGGTATCGCCCGACGAATACGAAGCGATCGCGCGCGTTGTGGCGTCGTGGCTGGGTATCGACGCTTTCGACGATACTACCTACCAGCCTACCCGCCTTATGTACTACCCGTCCACCAGCAAAGACGGCGACTACGTCTTTCAATATTCGGACGGCCCCGTTATGGACGCCGACGCGGTATTAGCCGAATTACCCGACTGGCGCGACCCTACTACCTGGCCCGTGTCTTCACGGGTTAAGGACGTGGTTAAACACAGTACCGCCGATAAGGTAGAAGACCCCGAAGAAAAAGAAGGTATAATTGGCGCGTTTTGTCGGGCGTACCCGATGTACGACGCCCTGGCTGAATTTTTGGACGAAGTTTATACGCCTTGCGAAGAACTGGGCGACGACCGCTACAGCCTTATAGGGGCTTCAACGTCGGGTGGTCTTATCGTCTACGACAATAAGTTAGCTTTTTCGCACCACGCCACCGACGTAATAAGCGGTAAGCTATGTAACGCGTTCGACCTGGTAAGACTTCATAAGTTCGGCGACCTGGACGACAAAGCGAAGCCCGACACCGAACCGACGAAGTTACCCAGCTTTAAGGCTATGGCCGACTTCGCGGGTAAGCTGGCCCCCGTTAAAAAAGAGATCGTACGCGCCCGACGTGAACACGCGGCCGACGACTACGACGAACTGGAAGCCGAAGCGGTAAAGAACGCCACGGCCGACGACTGGGTAGCCGAATTAGAAACCGAAGGCAAACAGGGCAAAATAAAGAATACCATTAATAACACGGTTATCATACTTAACAATGACGAAAACTTAAAAGGCTGTTTCGGCTTTAATGAGTTCGAGCAACGCGAAACGGCCGTTAAGCGGCTACCCTGGGATAGAAACGTACACAAATACCCGCGCCCGCTATCGGACGCCGACGACGCTGAATTACGCTTATACCTGGAACGGTGCTACGATATTACCAGCAAAGGCCAGATAGCCGACGCCCTTACCGTTGTGGTACGCAGTAACAGTTACCACCCCGTACGCGACTATCTGGACGCAGTTACCTGGGACGGTACGGAACGCTTAGACACCTTATTTATAGACCTATTCGGCGCAACCGATAGCGCCTACACACGGGCGGTTACGCGTAAGGCTTTCGCCGCCGCTATCGCCCGTATCTATAACCCTGGCTGTAAGTACGACTACGTGTTAGTGATCGTCGGCGACCAGGGTATAGGCAAAAGTACCGCGCTGGCGAAAATGGGCGGCGACTGGTTTAGCGATAGCGTACCAGACTTTACAAGTCAGAAAGCATTAGAAGCGGTACAGGGTAGCTGGATACTTGAATTAGGCGAACTGGCGGGCTTGCGTAAAATGGACGTCGACGCGATTAAACATTTTGTCAGTAAAAAAGAAGACCGCTTTAGGGTAGCGTACGGTAAGCGTATAGAACACTTCCCGCGGCGTTGCGTCTTCTTTGGCACTACCAACGAAGAAGACTTTTTACGCGACGTTACGGGTAATCGCCGCTTCTGGGTGGTGAACTGCAAAGGCGCAAAAGGACGGCTACGGGTATGGGAATACCTAACCCCCGCAACCGTAGCCCAGCTATGGGCCGAAGCGAAGGAACGCTACGCCCAGGGCGAACCGCTTTACCTGGCCGAAGACGGCTTAGAAGAAGAAGCCCGCTTAATCCAGGATAAACACTTAGAGAAAGACGAACGTAGCGGCTTGGTGTCCGAATACCTGGAACGGTTGTTACCGACGAACTGGGACACGTTAGACCCGTACCAACGTCGAAACTGGCTACAGGACGAAAACAACCGCGGAACGGTTAAACGGGATAACGTGTGTATCCTGGAAATATGGACGGAATGTTTAGGGAAAGACCCTAACAGTATCACCCGTCGGGATAGCTACGAGATAAGCCGAATAATGAAAAGTCTAAGGGATTGGACGCCCTACGGTGGTACGCTAAAGTTTAAGCATTACGGAAACCAAAAGGCTTTTACGCGATAGCCGTTTAGTTTTTTGGTTTTTACGTTTGGTTTTTGGTTTTCGCCTTTGGTTTTTTGGTTGCTTCTCATTTACAGCGAATTAAACCCTAAAAAACCAAAAAACCAAAATTTAGGGTAATTAGTAAAAGTATAAATAAATACGCGAAATGGGCGTAAAACGGGCGATTTAATCAATTCATATACACGTAAACGCCCATATAGGAAAATAAGGTTTTTTAGTTTTTTGGTTTATGGAAAAGAAGATAGAAAAATACTTAGTCGAAGCCGTCGAACATTTGGGCGGCCTTTGTGTAAAGTTCCCGCCGCTATTCTTTCGGGGCTTTCCCGATCGCATAGTATTGTTACCTGGCGGCGTAATCGTCTTCGTCGAAACCAAAGCGCCGGGCGAAACGCCCAGACTGATACAAAGGAAGGTACACACCCGACTACGTGGCTTAGGCTTTAGGGTAGAAGTATTAGACAGTTACGAAAGTATAGACGGTTTTATTTTGACGTTATGATAAGAAGGCTTTACGATAAGAAAAAAAACGTTTGGTATGATACCGACGAACACCAGATACAGGCGTACGAACACCTGTACGCTAACAGGCGCGCCGCCCTGTTTCTGGGTATGTCCTTATCGAAGACCGTAGTAGCCCTATCCTACCTTTATGATATGCACTATCGCGAAGCCGCTATAACTAAGACGCTGGTAGTCGCCCCCGATAAAGTGGCACGTATCACCTGGCCCGACGAACTGGAAACCTGGCAACACTTAGAAGGTACACGCTACAGCGTAGTAGCTGGTACGGCTAAGCAACGGATTAAGGCGCTTAACGCCGACGCCGAAATTTATATAGTTAGCGTCGATAATATCGCCTGGCTGATAGATCAGTACAAAGGTAAGCTACCTTACGACTGTATCGTTATCGACGAAATAGACTTATTTAAAAGCCGTAGTAGTAAGCGGTTTAAGAAACTACGTAAAGCTATCCGTACAATCGAATACCGCGTAGGTATGACGGGTACGCCTCAACCTAACAACCTTACCGACCTTTGGGCTGAACTTATGCTACTGGACGACGGCGAACGTTTGGGCGATACCTGGGGTAAGTTCGTAGATAAATACTTTACTACCCGCGGTAACGGAATGATCGTTTACGAATACATACCGAAGCCAGGGGCGGCCAAAGTTATAGCCCATAAGTTACGCGATATAGCCTTAACGATGCAAACGCGCGATATACTTAAACTCCCCGACCTTATTACCGACGATGTGGAATTAGAGTTAGACCCGTTCGACCGTGAAATATACGACCAATTAGAAGAAGAATATGCCTTAGACTTCTTAGATAACAGCGAAGTAACGGTTAAGACGTCGGCCGACCTTACCAATAAGCTACTACAGATAATTAGCGGCGCAATTTACGAAGACCGTATAGACAAGCGCGCCCCGCGTGTTTGGCACGAAGTAAATACGGCGAAGATCGACGCGCTGGGCGATCTTCTGGAACAACACCCCGACGAAAATTTTATAGTCGTATATCAGTTTAGGCACGAAGTAGACCGCATAAAAGCGGCCTTCCCGTTCGCCCGCGAACTACGTAAGGGCAAAGATACCGTACAGGATTTTCGCGACTGGAATAACGGAAAAATACGGCTATTACTCATACACCCCGCCAGCGCGGGCCACGGATTAAACCTACAGTTTGGCGGTCGCCGTATGGTTTGGTTTACTGTTACCTGGAATTTAGGCCACTACCTACAGACTGTAGCGCGCCTATTGCGCCGTGGCCAGCTTAAAGAAATATACGTACACCGACTTATAGTTAAGGGTACGCGCGATATACGCGTACGCCGCCGCCTGGCTTCTAAGGATAGTAACCAGACGTTTTTAATGAACGAAATTAAAGATTTACGCAATAAATATTATGGGACGAAGAAAAGAACTTATAGACGCGTCGCCTGAAAACGAAGCTAAGGCACGCGCGTTTATGTCGTGGTACGCCGCGAATATGGATAGATTACGCCACTACGTACGGGGTAGCGGCTTAGAGTATGACGAAGACTTATTTACCGACGCGTTTTTACGCGCTTACGACGCGATCGGGCGGCGGGGTACTTCGGTTAAAGATAACGTAGGCTACTTCTTACAGACGTACCGCGCTACCTTCCTGGATAGTAAGAAGACGCCTATAGTCGGCAAAGTGGACGAACGCGTAGTAGCGAACTTACCCGCTTCGGACTTCGATAGCGACACGTACGAAGAAGTAGTAGAAACGATTAATACCGAAGTGCTGGAATACGTACGCGAAAGTTACGACGAAGTAGCGGTATCGCTGTTTGAAATTTATGTAGGGTTGTCGCCCGATATATCGTATAAGCGAATGTCGAATATACTGGGTATACCCGCGACTAAAATATGGCCCGTAATAGGGCAAATTAAAAAAGACCTGGTTAAACGCTTCGACGATCGGCGCGATTTTCTGCTATCCGGCGTAGTCGGTTTTTAGGTTTTTCGTCTTTAGGATATGGATACGATAATATTTTTAATCGGAGTTACCGCGATAGTCGCGCTTAACTCGTTAATAGCCTTCGTATTAGGCTGGCTATTAACCGAAGTAATTATACTTCCTTTGAACTTTAAGCCGTTCAACTGTAGGCCGTGTCTTACGTTCTGGTTTACGGTACTGCTTAATTTCATTTTGGCCTGGATAGTCGCCCCGTACTTCATACGCCGCGGCTTAGTGTTAGATCGGTTAACGCTTATATACGGTATCACGGGCGTAGGCGTATTAGCTGGCTTTATCAATTTTCAATACATAAAACTAAAATTCCGAATTTATGACTAAGACAAAGAAGGGCGTAGACTACAGCAAGGCAACGCCCGCCCTGGTTAAACAGGTTAAAGACGTGATCGCTGACGCCGACAAACATACGTACAGCGTGTCGAAAGTTTACGCGGCCCATAACGCCGCCTTCGGGCTTCGCGAACAACCGCAAACGTGTAGTAGCTGTTTACGTAACCGCGCCCGCGATCTTCGCGACTGGCTTAAAGGGTACGACGAATATGCGAAGTCGAACGCCCCTAAGCCCGAAACGCCGCCCGCTGGTAACGAAGGTAAGGACGAAGGCGGTAAAGCCCAGGACGGCGACCAAACAGGGCAAGGCGGCGACACTGATACCGACCCGAACAACCCGCAATACGAAGCGCCCGCGCCTGGCGTAACCCGTATTCCTATGAAAGAAGGTGCGCCGATCGATCTAACGCCAGCCAGCGAAGACGACCAGACCAAAGGTACGGTATCTTACGCCGACGGTACTAAGGTAGCGCCAGGCAAATACACTACGGCGCGCGGCGAAACGATTGTAGTACAGGTAGGTAGTAAAGGCCGTATCGAAGTAGAAGACCTAACGTAATTAAATGGAACGATTAACAGGTAATCAGCTTTGGAAACTTCGCACCAAACACGGGCGCGACCGTCTGTTTGGCGACGCCGCCTTACTTTGGGACGAAGCGTGTAAATATTTCGACTGGGCCGACCGACACCCACGGGAAAAGGTAGAACTTGTCAAATACAAGGGCGAAGCCAGCGAAGCCGAAGTACCGTTAGGGCGTATGTATTCTATGCACGAACTAACGGTTTACCTGGGCGTTTCGGGTAGTTACTTTAGGACGGCCAAAGGCGAACTACGGGAAAAGATAGAGAAAGGCAAAGCCACCGCCGCCGAAGTCGAACTATTGGAAACGATAGAAAGGATTGAAGGCGTAATACAGGCCGACCAAATTAGCGGGGCGGCGGTGGGTATTTACGCTACGCAACTGGTAAATAGGCTTAATGGCTTATCCGATAATGTGAATGTAACAAATAACCAGCCCGTCGTTAAAGTGTCCGTACGCGACGCCGAAACAGACGGGTATTTAGCCGAACTGGACGACCTACTATAATGGAAACGACAAACGTATTTAAAAATAATTTAGCCGCTTTTATTCGCCCCGATGTACGCACGATCGTGAATAAAGGCGGTACGCGTTCGTCTAAGACCTGGTCTATCTTACAACTCTTATACATAATCGCGGTTAAGTCAAAGAAGCCGCGTACTATATCCGTAGTTTCGGAATCATTACCACACCTAAAAAGGGGGTGTATCCGTGATTTTGAAAATATGCTAAAGGCTGATAACCTTTGGAATGAAAGCGTTTGGAACGCGACCGATAAGATTTATCGCGTAAATAACTGCGAAATCGAATTTTTCGGGGCTGATACGCCTGGTAAAGTAGCGGGGCCGGCCCGCGATCTTCTGTTTATTAACGAGTGTATAAACGTACCGTTTGAAGTGTACCGCCAGTTAGCGACGCGTACCCGTGAAAAGGTGATACTTGACTATAACCCCCTTTACGACTTTTGGGTAGACGATAAGGTTTTACCCGCCACCGATAGCGAGTTAATACATAGCACGTATAAAGACAACGATATGTTAACCGCCGCCCAAATCGCCGAAATCGAATACCAGGGAAGTATAGACGAAAATTATTACCGCGTGTACATTTTGGGCGAAACGGGAAGTTACGAAGGCCTGGTAATAAAGAACTGGGATATAGTGGGCGATATGGTTAAGGACTTCAAAAAAGAATATATCGGCCTGGACTTCGGGTACGGCGCGCCGACCGCCGCCGAACATATACGCCTGTCTGGCGGCGAAACCTGGATAGACGAAATTATATACGAAACGAACTTAACCAACCCCGATATAGCGAAACGGATTAAAGACGCGGGCTTAGGCCATGTTACCGTAGTAGCCGATAGCGCCGAACCTAAAAGTATTAGGGAACTGCAAAACGCGGGCTTAACCGTAGTACCCGCCGATAAGGGCGACGATAGCGTACGCCTGGGTATTCAGATAATGAACCGTTATAAGAAACACTATACCGCCAGGTCGTTAGGCAGTATCGACGAAAACCGTAAGTACCGCTATATGCAAGACAGTAACGGCAATTATACGGGTAAGCCGATCGACAAATTTAATCACGCTAAGGACGCCGAACGGTACGTATTTTTAAAGTATCTGGGCGATATAATAACCGAATTTGATTTTTCAGTAATACGCGCTTAATATGATTAGTAGTAATTTCAAAATGGCCGAATTTAGCGTAAGCGCTACAGCGGCCGCCGCGGGTATCCCGAACGTTATACCCGAAAACGTAAAGCCCGCTATACGGGCGTTAGTGTTGAACCTTTTACAGCCGCTTTGTGATGCTACGGGCTGGCACGACCGAATTAACAGCGGCTACCGATCGCCCGAAGTTAATAAGCTGGTGGGCGGCGTTGCGACTTCCCAGCACCCTAAAGGCGAAGCGGCTGACAATATGTTTTTTAAGAAGGTGAACGGCAAAACGGTATACGTCGCGCCTATCGACGTGTTACGCGCGGTCGTGGCTTCTGGCCTGGACTTCGACCAAATGATAGCCTATAACGGCTTCGTACATTTGTCGTACACCACCACGCGGCCGAACCGTCGGCAAATATTGTATAACAAGTCTTATACGGGGCCGCGGTTATGAAACAGGGTACGTATATAGTTTTGCTGGTTGTCGCCTTTATCCTGGGCGCGTTGTTCTTTCGGACGTGTAGCCCGAACGCGACACCGCCCGAACCGACGATACAGCGCGATACGGTGGTTATCCGTGATACGATACGCCCGCCTGTACCGAAGCCCGAAGTTATTACGGTGGTAAGATATGACACGGTACGACCGCAAGCGAAGCCCGTAGAAGGAGTAACGCCAGCCCTGGCGACCATTACCCTTCCCGAAGATACGATACCGCGAATTACGCCCGAAAACAACGTAATTATACCTATCGCCCAGAACACCTATAAGACCGAAGATTATACGGCCGTCGTCGAAGGCTATAGGCCGCGGTTAGTTAGTATTGAGCTATACCCAAAGACCACGACTATAACAAATACAATCACTAAAACCCGTTCGCCGCGTTGGGCTTTGACAGCCGGGCCAGGTGTCGGGTACGGGCCTAACGGCGTACAGCCATACATAGGCGTAACCGTGGGTTTTGTTCTTTGGAGTAAATAAGAAAAGCCGCCTTTACTGGGCGGCCTTCTTTTTAATATACACCTGGCGGCTCTCTATCTTTGCACCCCCGTTTTTCACACTTTTGTAGTTCGCGTAGTTCTACTTGAAATTCTAAGGCGTTAACCTTTTCGATTAAGTCTAAGTTACGTTTTTGTTCTTCCCTTAGTTCTTTGTATATCGCGTCTACCTTCACGTCGCGTTGCGCTAAGCGTTGTTCGTATCGTTCTATCTGTTTTTCATGTACCGATAATTCGGCGTCTTTAGCGCTGGCGTTTTCCTTTCGGGCGTAGGCTTTTCGGTTTGTCAGCCAGGTAAAAAATTCGCGCCCACCCAAAGACGCTAATATAGTGGCTATTATAGTCCAGTCCATAGATCAGCGCCTTTTAGGTACGAATATTCCAGTATCGAACGGGCTTTGTGCTGACCCTTCGCCCGTTTCGCCGCCACAGCCGCAACCCTTTCCAGGCTTCCAAAGCGGATATTTATCACGACACCGACAAAGGTAATCGATCAGGTCGCGGCCAAATTCTTCGGCGTCGTCTTTCAGCCAGCGGCGAAGCTGGGCTATATCTTTTATATCTACGGCTTTGCTGTTTTCGCTTTCCCGTACCGTTATCCCTTTGTTTACGATAGCGGCCCAATGGAACGGTATACCCTGGTACACGGCGTAGAACGATAAGGCGGGGGCTAAGATCATTATAAGCGCCTGGTTTTCGGGCGTAATTTCGTCGCCCGTCGCGCCTTGCTGGCTGGCCGCCTTTACTTGGTCTTTCAGTTCGTCGGTAAGCGGTTTACCTAAGATACGTTCGATATACATTTTTTGCGCGATACTGATATACGGTACGAACTTCGTAATAATAGTATCGTCCTTTATCGGGCTGTTTTCTTTAAACAGTTCTTCGTTAATTAATACTACTTCCATATCTAAGCGGCTTTACGGAATAAACGTTTTAACGCGCGTAGTACGGCGTTATCTTTCTTTTGCAGGGTTGCGGTTTCTTCTACTACGACGTCTTCGGTCGTCGTTTCGGTTTCGCGTATCTTCGGTAATACGTCCAGTTCTTCTATAACCAGATCGGCCGTACCGTTTATCTTCGTGAATTTGTTAAGGTGGTTTAAAATCTTATTGCGTAGTTTCTCGATCACCGTATAGTTATAAAGTACGTAAGCGTCGATAATTTCGGCGGCGTTACCGCTAAGGTTGCCCGACCCCGATACACCCGCAAGCGTAGGACTACTAAGGCGGTGGGCGCTTATAATTTTCTGGAATACGATACCTTCGACGTTGTTGTATATATCGGCGTTATTTGAAGCGTTAAACGGCGATATGTTAGTTTTGACGTCGCCGCTTTCACCCCAAACGGTTAAGATACTGTTTGCACCGCGGCCCCCGCAAAAGGCTTCGCGGGCGGTTTTCTCAAAAGCGGCCTTCTTTTCTTCGGACGGGTTAGACGAAAACGTAAGTATAGCCGAAGGCGTAAAGCCGTTGTCTATAGAATTATTATAAAACACCCCTAACGTGCCGTCGGCCTTCACGTATTCGATAGCGGGGTAATACCCAGGGACGCTATAAAACATAAGCCCAGGCGCGTAGTCCCAGTAATGATATAGATAGGCTACGCCCTTCTTCGCCCCGTCCATACCTGGCCAGGCTTCCAACTCGATCGGTTTATACTTACCGCTGGTCTTCGTCCAGTCGTTCGATATTTTGAAGGTTAGCGGGTGGCCCTTTTCGTCGATCTGGCCGATACGGACGGTACTATAATCCTGGTGAAACAGCGATACGGTCGTACCGCCCTTATTAACTACGACCTGCCAGTAAAAGCCGCCGAACGTTTTGTAGTCTTTAGCGATCTTTTCTATTATTTCGTCCCAGCTTTCCGTAGTGTTCGGTACACCTACGTAGCCGTCTGTTTCTTTGGTGCTTTCCCGTACGCCCTTACCGCAAATATATGTTACCGTACTTTCGATAATCGAAGCGTTAACGGGGCTTTTGCTATTCGCGTTAATGATTTCTTGCGGGAATAGGTTTTTATTACCGAACGTAACCCAGCCGCCCGACTTGTTTACCGACACTTTCGGAAACGCGGGGCTTTCGTCTACGGCGCTTAGATTGATTATAGCGTACGTCTGTACTTCTTTTACTTCGTCCATATCGTATTAATCTTTCCATAAAGACGAAAAACCGCTTTTTCGTCTTTAGGTTATGGTACAGATAGAATACAATACGGTTAAAATCGAAGTTCCCGAAAGCTGGGACGATATTACGTTAGGGTTTTACGAAACATTCTACACGGAAAAACCCGAAGCGGCGCGCGAACGGGCGGCCCTGGTGGCAAAGATATGTAAGGTCGACGCCGACTTACTGTTAAGCTGGCCCGCCGAAGTGTTTAACAGGATTGTCGAATATATCGACTTTCTGTTTAAGGATAACCCGGCGTCGCCCAGCCCTGTAGTAGAAGTCGGCAGGGTTAACTATATCGTCCCGATCGAAGACGAACTAAGTTTAGGCGCGTGGGTAGACGCCGACGAAGTGCAGAAGACAGGCGAAAACGTCTTATCTAATATTCTGGCTATCGTTTGCCGTCCCGCGGGTGAAGCCTACGACTACAAAAATAACGAAGCGCGGCGGGCGATGTTTGCCGCCCTTCCAGTTAGTAAGGTTTTGGCGGTGCTGGCTTTTTTTTTACACTGCAAAACCGTGTTAGATCGACGTACAGCGGCTTATACGAAGCTGGCCAAAGCATACGCCCAGTTGCCCCCGAATATAAAGCCTTTTCTAAGTCCTGGGGGTGGTATAAGATTATCGCAGATTTGGCCGATAATAAAGTATCGGGCTTTGATGCTATTACTACGTTACCAGTTACAGAAGTTTTTACGTTCCTGCAATACCGTAAGGATAAAGACTACGCCGAAACGGCGCAACGTAGGTTAGATCAGTTTATAGCAAAACATAGTAAAAATGCAAATAGTTAATTTTTTCTACGAACTGGCGCGCCAGCATAAGCAAATTAACGGCTTCTTCTACGGGAAGGCGTACGAAAAGGGGGCGGCGAACGAAGCCCACCCGCTTATATGGCTGGACGACCCGATATACGGGCAAAACGTTAATCAAACGCTATCGTACACCTGTAACGTCGATATTTTGGGTATCCCAGAAGACGACGAAGACGTATTAGACGTACAGACCGCCGCGTTTAACGTCGGGCTTACGCTGGCCGAAAAGATAAAACAGGTCTACCAGTCTACGGGCTTTAAGGTGGACGGCTTTACGTTCGTGTCCCTTCGCGACTATTACGATAATAACGCGGCGGGTTATCGGTTTACCTACACGATCGTACAGGCGAACCCCGTAAACCGCTGTAACGACGACTTCGACCCGTCTAAGCAGTTCCTGAAGATAGACGCGCTACCCGACTTTAAGGTAGAAAACCCCGACGGGTGCGCGATATTCAGCGAAAAGACGGGATTACCTAACTTTAAGATAACGAACCCCGACGGGTGCGCGATATTTAAGGACAATGAGTAAGGAAGGCGTACAACTGGCGATTAATAAGATAGCCGACGACCTGTTAGCCCTGGCGGCGGCCGTTCTAGAAGACGACCGTATAGGCACTAACGAAAAGGTAGGAAAAAACACCCTTCGCGATAGTGCCTTAAACGGTGATTTGGAAGCGTCGATAAGCCAGATTAACGGCGAAGACCCCGTAATAAAGGCGCTTTTTAATCACTACGTCGTATATCTGGAATGGACGCGGCCCCCGAAATACAAAAAGAAGCCGCCTATAAGCGTCCTAAAAGACTGGGCGGCTAAAAACGGGATACCGACCGACGCGGGTACGCTTTGGGCCATATCTTACGCGATTTGGCGCGACGGCCACAAAGGGCGGCCGATCTTCGCGACTATGGATAAGGAGTTAGACGGGCTATTTTTAGACGACTGGGCCGATAAGCTGTACGACGCGATAGTAGATAATTTAGATAATTTCTTTAACGACTGATAATATGGGATTTGTAAGTAGAGATATAGCGGTAATTACCGAACCTAATATAGTGTCGCTTTCGGCTCTACCGAACTTCGTACAGTTCGCCAGTAAACCGGCCGTTAAGCAACCCGCAAAAGTTAATATAGGCATAAATATAGTTAATAATGAAATTTTGCCGTATACTTCACATCTTGACGAAAACACACAGCTACTAGCCGACAACGATAGCAAGGGCGTAGGGGCGGGTTTATTCAGTATACGTTACGCGACCGACCCCGATAATTTCGTAGAAAAAGTAGGCGACTATTTTAAGGTTACGTTAAAGCGATTAACTACAGACGCTTCGCCCGCTATATGGGCGCGTAATAAGATAAATACGGACTACAGGGGGGTAAACCTAACTTTAGATTTTTGGGCGCGGTCTGAAACTAACGGGCTTCCTTTAAGCATAAATACCGACGGTAACAACTACACCCAGAACCTTACTACGTCCTGGACTAAGTACAGCATACCTGTAGTATTTGGAAACGGTTACGGCGATATGCGGTTAATGTTTTATATAACCGCAAGCTATTCGGGTAATGCTAATTCCTTCTACATACGCGACGTTAGCTTATATAATTCGGCTATAAATATACCCTATCTTACCTTATTGCGAATAATTGATAGCGCAGGCAGTACGCACGTATTTCGTGGTACTTCGATTATTTCGGACGTGGGCGGCTCTACTTTCTACGTCGCGGACGATACAGCCGATACAGCCGAAAACTTACGTAGTACATTGTTACGGGATAAATGGGTATCTGCGAATTTTGAAGTAACTATACCCTTTACCTGGGAAGGCGACAAGTCTATAAACGGGGCGGTATTGACGTTAGAAAGCAAAGGCGCCGGTATAGACTATAATATAAGTCTGGAAGCCCCTAATAACGCTAATAACGCCGCCTATTCGATAGAGTGGATAAACCAGACGTCGACTAATAATGATTCAATCAGTGGCGAAGCCTCAACGGCCGAAATAGAATTAGACATATATACTGACCCCGATATTTTTTTAGGCCAGGACGACCGCCCTATAAGTACCGATAAGCTGGGTAGATTTGCTACGACCTTACAAAAGACTTACGCAGGTGTACCCGTATGGTTTGAGTTAAACGCCTTATTTTCTCAATACAACGCGTATAACCGCCCCGTTATTTCGGCGGGGTGGTTTAATCCTGGGACTATGCGCGCTTATAGGTTTGTGGCGAAGGTTACAGGGTTTAATTCGTACCCGTTCTACCAGTCTAACGCGCTGTATGTTTTAAACGGTTACGGGCCATTATCCGAAGGCCTGGAAATGGACGACTACGTATATCGGGATAATATAATAAAATTGCTTACCGATAAGCCGCGTACGCCGTACATTCGGGGGCAAAGGGAATACTTAAACTTTATTTTTTCCGACCCGCAAAGGGGACTACCCGTTACGACCGATTTTACGTTACGAATAGCTTATAGGGTATATAGCAGTAGCGATAAATACATAGCAACGGTATACGCTCACGAAAAAAAACGAGCTGATTTTTCGATAGTAAACACCTGTATATTAAATATCGACGCGGTATTAGACCGTTACCCCGACGCGGGTATAATTCGGGTAGCCTTAGCCCGCGGTATAGCTTTAGTATCTAACGATCTGGAATATATTATACGACCCGAATGTTTACACACGCTTCGGCAATTTTCGTTTATAAACCGCCTGGGTGGCTGGGACGCCTTTAACTTCGACGCGGGTATAAAAGACGAAATAAAGCCCAGCGTAGAAACCTATAACAAAACCCTTACGCCTTCATACCAGAAAGGCGATAGTATCGAAACGGTCTATAATACGACGCTGGCTAACACCTTCACGATCGAAGGCGCGCCCGTTACCGACGACGTGGCCGCCTGGCTTAAAGAGTTGGCCGCGGCGCGTGTTATTCTGGATAACGACGGTAACTATATCATTATCGAAGACTTTACCTTACAAGTAACAGGGGCTAATAAGAATATGCAAAAACCGACGATTAAATACCGATTAAGCGAATGACAATTACAGAACTATATATAAACAACCGCCTTTGCGATGTAGGCCGCGACTTCGGCGTACGGTTAAACCGCCAGTTACTTAATCCTGGTGAACTGAATACCAAAGACGCCCAGTATAGTTATAGTATCACTTTGCCGCCCACGTCAAACAATCACGCGATATTTAACTACGCGAATATCGAAGAAACGGCGAATAAGTTTAACCGTGAATACCGCGCCGAACTTATCATAAACAGCGTTCGGGTGTTCGTGGGCTTATTCCGTTTGTCCGAAGTAACCCGCGATAAGTATAAGGGTAATTTGTATATACCCGCAACTAAGAGTATTAAAGATATATTCGGCGAACTGAAATTAAACGAAAACCCCGAATATCGTATGGAATTTAAAGACTTTGCCGAATATGTAAGCTACTATAATATCCTGGCGGCTACTGGCCCGCAAATGGCGATTTTCCCTTATACGCTTTACGGGGTGTTACCTAAAATACCGCTTAACCACGACGTAAACAACTATTCACCCCGTAACATTTGGGACGATAGCGTACGTATGGGTATGCAGGACTTAGCCCCTTCAATCAATCCGCTACTAATGTTAAAGCATATCTTTAACGCCCAGGGGTATAGATTAGGCGGTACGGCGTTCGACGACGAGCGCTTAGCCCGCCTTTACATGAGTTATAAAAACGATACGGATTACGTACAGCCCTGGAACTACGGACAACACGCTAAATTTAGGTTAAAGGGGGCGTGGGCTTCTACCTATAACAAGCGTACGGGCGCTTCGGGTAGGGAATTAGAAAGGGGCGTAAACCAAAACGATATATTTTATAGTTGCGATATTCTCGACGCTACTAACACCCTGGTAAATATCGTAGAAGATAGCGGCGGTAACGTTCTTTACAAGGAAGTAAACGACGCAAACGGCCGTACCTGGGCGCAATGCCAGGTACGTATACCGACGTCGGGTTTTTATAAAGTCCAGTTAAACGCCAGCCTTCGCGTTCCAAATAATTACGCCTGGCGAAGTACCGACCCTGTTACGGGTGTTCAACACGTTTGTAACCGTACCCAGAACGCTAATAATAACATGACCGAAAAAATGTACGAACTTCGGCTACTACGCGACTGGGGTAAAGGCGACTTCGGATTATCGGCCGCAAAGCTGGACGGTGCGTTTTATTATAATAACCAGCCACAAAATAATAGGTTTGCAACGCGTCGTACCTGGTGGGGTGGTGAAGAAGTAAACCCAGACTTCGACGATAGTACGGATATTCCTAAATACTTCCCGCAAGTCAATAGCGACGGACAAATTAATTTTATTGACGCCGCCCAGGATAAAAACATAGTTTTAGGTTTTGCGTTTGGCCGACGGGCTGGGTCTGACGGCGGTTATCAAAATCCACAGGATACCGATACCACAATAGCCCAGATACACGCGGCGAAACCCGCACTAAGTTGGGATACGTCCGTAAACGAAACTGTACCTACCCGATTAGCTGTTAAAAGTCCTGGTTACTGGAAGTACGGCCGTATAGGTAACTTCGATAACGAAGACGATAACCCTAACGTCGATATAGACTACAGCGGCGGTACAAAAGTTACGGGCAAAGTATTAGACGACAACGGAAACCCACGCGACCCCGAAGAAGGCGAAGTAGCTGACGATAATGTTATACTTTACCGTTTTCCGATAGATAGGTATTTTACGTATGTATTAAAAGCACCTACAGAAGCCAACTATACGGGCTACGCTTTTGTACACGCTGGTAGTGCGCTTGTACAACGTATTAAAGTTCAATTTACAAACGGCGAAGCTATTTTTAATACTTCTTCTTTCAGTATTTTTGAAGCAAGCCCGCGCCTTACCCTGTACTTAGCGACCGCCGATTACGACGTAGACGGTACGTTAACCATATCAAAACAGATACAGCCAGGTAGCGAAGACGTAATAGACTGGGAATTAACGAACAAATATAAGATAGACTTAAATAACGCCCCGTCTAACTACGCCCGTCGATCGGACAACCTCAACGGCCAGGGAAGCGTAAACGCGGTTGTTTGGTTTGAAGCTGGCGAACTCGTTACCCTGGCGTCGGTATCCGAAGAAGGTAGGTACAGACAAAACGGTATGCACTCTACATACGGCTGGACTGAACACGAAATAACGTACGACTTATCTATACAGCCTTTCCGTATTGATATGGATTGGTTAAAGGTTAATTATAGCGGTAACGGTACGGCCGTAATGAACTGGAACGACCCCGTAAACTTCGACGTCGATAGTATTAACCTGGTGGGCTTTCTACCCGCCGATATGAAGACCGACGATTTTATAGATAACTTTTGCAAAGCCTTTAATTTGCAACTTACCCAGATCGACGCGACAACGTTTGAACTGAATGTAAAACAGTCCAAAACCGCCGTAAGTAACCTTTTTATTAACCTGGATAACTTAGCGTCGGTACACGACCGATCTAATACCCCGTTGGGTTTACCCTCTTTATATAAGCTGGGCTTTACGGTGGACGTCGAAGAAGAAGGCTACGTAACGACGGGCGACGACGGGGGCGGCGAATTTGAAACAGGCGTAACCGAAGAAAAGATAGTAGAACAAAAAAGTAATTTTTCGTTTAACTGGTTTAAGAATATTACTAAACAGCAACCAGGCAGTAATATCGTTATGCCTTTGGCCGTAATTTCTAAGCATGAAGTTTGGACGGGTGAACTGTCTTACCCCGATGCAATGAAGAAGCGATACCCTAACCAGGCTTTACGCTTCTGGTATCCCGACGGGCTATTAAATGATCTGGGGGCTAATTTTGACTTTAACAGTAAGCCGCTATCTATCGTTAAGGTAACTAACGAACTGCCAGGGCTAAGTATTCTAAGCTATAAAAATCAGAAACTAACGATATTAGACAACTATTTTACACTTCTTATAAATGGAAGTAGCCACTATACCGAAGTAGAAGGCTACCTAACGCCCGATCAATACGAAGACCTTAACGGGTCGATCATGGCTATGTTTAACGGTGATCTTTACTACGTAGCCGAAATATCGGGTTACGACCCTACAGGGCGCAATAAGACCAAAATAAAGCTAATTCGCAAAATCTAAGACGAAATACCGCTTTTTCGTCTTTAGGGTATGGCAACTACAGGAAAAAAGGAATATACCCTAAAGATAAACGGCATAGATACAGCCGTTAAGGACGTTACGACGCTGGAAACCGCCGTAAACAGCTTAGACACGGCGTTAGGTAAGGTTAACACAACTAATGTCAATTCCACCCGTACCACCCGCGAAAAGGCGCGCGCTTTATCCGAAGAAGAAAAGGCCGAACAAAAATTAATCAATACGATTGATAAAGTCGTACAGGCCCGTAGCGACGCCAACAAAGCCCAGATCGAAGCGAACATAGCCGCCCGCGAAGCCCAGCGCGAAGTTACCCGCGAAATACAGATACGCCAGCAAGCCGAAGGCAGTATTAAACAAATGGGTATGCAGTTAACCGACCTTCGTAATAAGTACGAGGGTTTAAGTAAGGCCGAACGTGAAGACCTGGCTGTAGGCGGTGAACTCTTACAACAAATACAAGCCTTAGACGCCGAATACAAAGCCCTTCGCGAAAGTACGGGTAATTTTCGCGATAGCGTCGGTAACTACGAAAAGGCTACCAGCGGGTTAGGCCAGCTTAGCGATAGTATTAATAACGCTACCCAGTCTTCTATGGGCTTCGCCCAGTCGCTTATGGGCGTCAACGCTCTTATGTTTATGTTTGGCGACCAAAGCGAAGAAAACGCCAAACGTACCGAAGGGCTACGTAAAATTATGATGCTGTTAACCATAGCCCAGCAAATCAATAATAACGCCGTACGCCAGGGCGTCGCCGCTAACCAGGCCGCTGACGTTATAGATAAGATACGTACCCTTCAAATAAAAGCCAAAACAGCCGCCGAAGCCGCCAGTACCAAAGGTACGTTAGCCGCAACCGTAGCGCAAAAAATATTTAATATCGTTGCGGCGGCTAATCCGTACGTACTTTTAGCCCTTGCCCTGGTAGCCGTGGGCGCGGCTTTGTTTGCCTTCGCGTCGAATACCGAAAACGCCGCCGAAAAACAGAAGAAATTAAACGACCTACAAAGTAACTACCTGGATACTTTAGAAGACGAAGCCCGCAAAACTAAAGATGTTTCTAACGAACGGGTGTCCGCTTTGGAACGCCAGTTAAAAATACTGGAAGCCCAGGGCGCGAAACAGGAAGAAATACGTAAGGTCGAAGACCAGATAGCCGCCGAACGCCGTAGTAATAACGCGCGTTTACGTGGTTTTTACGCCCAGGAAATTAACGACCTGGACGAAAACCGTGCTATGTTGGAAAAGTACCACGAATCACTACGTAAAATAGAAAAGCTACGCGCCGAAGGTAATAAAAAAATAGTCTGGGATGTAGAATTTGACGGCAATGTAGAAAAATACGACGTACAGGACGCGTTAGATATAGCCCAGTCGAAAATAGACCTTTACGGGCGTAAAGTTCAGATCGCCGTAGAACTCAATACGGAAAACTTAGACCAGCAAGCCGCTGACGCCGTAACCAAAGCCAAACGCGAAAAAGAGGATAAAGAACGCGCCAAAACAGCCGCCGACGCGGCTAAGAAGCGCGCCGATACCGAATTATCCATAGTTCGCGCGGCCGAAGACGCTCGTATTAAACTTATCCAGAATAGTAACGAACAAGCCCGTAAAGTCTTAGCGTTAACTTATGATCGCCAGATAGAAGACCTACGTAAACGCCTTGCGACTGAAAAGGACTTAACCGCAAAAGCCAGGGCCGCGTTAAACGAAACGATTACCAGCCTGGAAAGACAAAAGGGCTTAGACCTGGAAAAGTTAGAAAAGGAACAGGCTAACCGTGCTGTAGCGTTACAGCAAGAATTAGAAGACAGCCGTATAGCCCTTATCGTCGGCAACTACGACCGCCAGACCGCCGAAGTGAACTTACAGTACGATCGGCAAATAGAAGCCTATAAAAAGCGCCTGGGCGAAGATAAGACGCTAACCGAAGAACAACAAAAACAGATTACCGAACTGATACTAAACGCCCAGAAGGCGCGCGGTATCGCTATAGCCCGTATTACCAGCGAACAACTTAACCAGCAAGCCGATCAGCAATTAACCGCCGTAGAAGACGCCTTAAAGAAGGTCGAAAATAAGATAGGCGAAGTCGTCGTACGCAATAAGACGGGCTTAGAACTTATCGACGTAGCGGCTACCCGTAAGAACCTGGCGGCCACTAACGCCGCTTTGGACGAATATATAGAGGGGCTTAAAAAATACCTGGACGAAGTTAAGAAAGCCCACGAAGCCACCTTAGCCACTTTACAGGAAGGTACGCCCGAATATGAAGCCGAACTACAGAAGTACGCCCGTACCGTCGAAGACGTTACCCAGCGTATTAAAAACGCCCAGAAAGACCAGGCCGACAATACTAAAAAGTCGGCGGGGGTACAGGTAGAAGCCTTACGCGACTTATTCGGGAAAATAGCCGAATACGCCGACGCGGCCGCTATGGCTGTTACTTCTGTTATGGATACCTGGAATATGGGTTTACAGGTGCAAATAGACGACCTTAACGAACAACTGGACGCCTTAAACGAAAGGTACGAAGAAGCCCAGAAACAGCGCGAAGACGCCCTAAAGAACGTCGAAAACATAGAAGCCCAGTTACAGGCGGCCACGGGTGGAACGACCGAAGCGTTAAAGTCGCAATTACAGGACGCTATGCACGCCCGCGCCGAAGCCGAACGCGAAGAAAGGCGCTTAGCCAAAGAAAAGGAAAAGTTAGAAGCCGACGTAGCAAAGAAAGAAAAGCAAATGCGCCGTAACGATCTAATTTCAAAGATCGCCCAGGGTTTTGCTAATACGGCGTTAGGTATAACGCAAGCCCTTTCGCTTGTTTTTCCGCTTAATTTCGTCGTGGCCGGCCTGGTCGGTGCTATGGGTTTAGTACAAACGGGTATTATGACAAAGCAACTTACCAAACTGGCCGACGGGGGCGAAATTATAGGGCCGTCCCACGCTAACGGTGGCGTACCCATACCAGGGACTAACTACGAAGTAGAAGGGGGCGAATTTGTCGTAAATAAGCGAAGCTACGGCGCTAATGCTAACTTGGTTAACTTCATTAATGACACGCCGCGGGCTATTACGGCCGCCGATCTTCTGGGCGTAGTACCTGGCGACACCACCCCCGTAGTAGTAGCCGACGCGGGCCAGGGTAGCGAAGACCGAATAGTAGAAGCGATTAACGGTATTAACTTCCAGCCCGTAGTATCCGTAACCGATATTAACGACGTTAGCGACGAAGTGGTAACGGTTAAGGACTTAGCGGGTTTCTAAAGTCGATTTTTCAAAATTTCGTCTTTAGGGTATGAAGAAAAAGATACCCATATACGAAGCTAAAGTAAAAGGGACTGATAATACAGGAATTTTCGCTATGTCGTTCGTGGAATTACCCGCGAACGAAAGCAATTTTGTAGCACTTCAAAGGCAACGCCCCGTTAAACTGTCAATCGACAAACATAAACAGCTATTAACGGGGGTTGTCTTAATTCCCGATCAACTTATATACAGAAACGACGTCCAGTTAGGAGAATATTACCTAAAATTCACGGCCGCCGAAATCGAACGCATAGCCCTTAAAATGATGCGTACGGGCGTAGCCTTAACAACTACTACCCACCAGCACGAAAAACCGCTAAAGGGCAATTATTTAGCCGAATTATGGATAGTTAAAGATTCTAAACGCGATAAGTCCGTAGCGTTAGGGCTGGGCGAACTTCCCGTAGGTACGTTAGTCGCTTCTTATAAGATCGAAAACCCCGCGTACTGGCGTACCGAAGTTCTTACGGGAAACGTAAAGGGCTTTTCCTTAGAAGGTATATTTAATTTTAATAGTGTTCAAATGAAAAAAAATCCAAAGACAGCCGCCCAGCTTGCTAAAGAACAAGCCGCGGCAAAGAACAAAGGTAAGGGTATCCCCGCCTTTTTCCGATCTGTAGCCGCTTTCCTGGAAGGTGAAAGCGAAGCGGCCGCCGAAGGTGTAGCCGAAGAAGCAAAGAAAGACGAAACCGACAGCGGTACGCCCTATCTGATTTTTGAACTGGGCGAAGGCGGCGAAGTCTGGGTAGACGAAGACGGCTTTTGTACCCTGGAAGGTGGCGAACAAATGCCAGCGGGCGAACACGCCTTAGCTGACGGTAACGTAATCGTCGTAGACGATAGCGGTATGTTGGTTATCACCCAGCCCGAAGCCGACGGGGCCGAACCCGCCGAAGCTGACGTAGCAATGGCGAAACGGCGCGCTAAGGCTTTTTTGAAAAGCCAAAACCCGAACGCGACCGAAATCGCGAAACTGAAAGCGCAAATCGCCGAACTGGAAAAACAACCCAGTACAGGAAAAGCCACCCCCGACGTAGACGGCGGCGGTAAAGGCGGTAAAAAGCCCGAAGAAATGACGTACACCGAAAAAATGGCCGCCGTAATCGCCAGCCGTCGGGAACGCCAGGACGCGAAAAAGAACAAAAAGTAATAACCTTTTAAAAGTATTGATACAATGGCAAATATGTATAATATAAACGGCCTTTCTTATAACGCGAAGGAAAACCCCGAATGGTTTACCCGTGCGATGTTCGGGGGTCGGCTGATACAGGGCGGTTACATTCGCGTCCTTACTGGTGTCAAAGGCGACGAACTGTTAAGCCAGATCGACCTGGAAAACAAAATTTTGCAGATCGACGGCAAAGATTGCGCGTGGACGCCTAACCAGATCATTAAACTTTCTGAAAAGAAAGCCAGCGTTAAGACCTATAAAATTAACCTGGAACAATGTATAGACGAGCTGGAAAACAAACGTACACTTTACCAGTTGTCGCCAGGGGCTAAAAACGAAAGTTTACCGCCCGAACTTGAAGCCGCAACGTTGGCGCTTATCGCTATCGGTCTTTCAAACGAGATCGAAGAAATGGTAGTAGGCGGCGACGAAAGCGTAGACCCGAACCAGTTTAACGGTATGGTTAAAACTCTACTTAGTAGCGCCGTATCTATCCAGTTGGCGGGCGCGGTACTGACAAAGGCGAACGTACTGGATAAAGTAGAAGCAGTCTATAACGCGATACCCGAAGAAGTGTTACAGTCCGAAGATGCTGGAACGCTTTACGTAATGGGTAGCTACAATACCCGTCGTCTTATTCGCGCCGCTTTGGCCGATAAGAATAATCAGGTAATAGCCGCTTCGTGGACGGTGGACGACGCCGACAAACGTAACCCGCGCCTTTACTACCTGGGTATGGAGTTCGTACCCGCTAAAGGTATCGACAATAATACGCTGATCGGTTACGATAGTCGTAACGCTTATCTGTTAACCGACCTTCTTAGCGACCTGGACGAAGTAGAATTAGGCAACTTCCCGAAACCGAACGAAGACAAAGTATTTATCAAAGGCCGTCTACGCCTGGGCTTTGTTATTCCGTTTGAAGACGAAATGGTAATTATGTCTACGGCTATTAGTACAGACAGGCCGGCCCAGGACGACGGGTTAGCCGTTGCGCCTAATTCGTTGGTATTCCGCGCCGCTGGCGAAAGTAAAACCTTTAACGTCGTTACCAATACAGGCGTAGAACCTACGCTAAGTACCGCGCCTACTGGCTTCACAGTAACCAAAGGGTCGGCAACAAGCGCAAACGGTAAGGACACTACGCCCGTTACTGTAGTAGCGGCCGACAATACGGGGGCTATGCGTCCGCGCGTAGGCCAGATTATCGTAAGCCTTCCCGACGAAGACCGAAATGTAACCGTAACGCTTAACCAGCGTAACGAAGACGTAGACACGGTAACGCCGTAAGCGATCATAACGGGGTGGTACTCAAACGCCGCCCCCTTCTTTTTTAAGGATTAAAAAATATTCAAATATGGCAGGTTGTAAATTAACTAAAAGTCTGGATAACAAAGCGTGTGAATACGCGATAGCGGGCGCGCGGGCTGTCTACCTGGCTAACTTCTACACACCCGTAGAAGGCGACGCCGCTACAGCTAACGCGATCGCTTACCAGTATGACGCCGACGGTTATATATCGTCTATCCATTTGCCTACGGGCGAATTTTTCTACGAAGTTACTGGCGAAAATAATACTATATCCTTTACCGACGCGCTCTTAGCGGGTGGTAACGGCGGTAAGTATCGCCAGCATACAGTAAACGCCGTACTTAACCAATACGATATAGACGTACTTAACGAAGGCGACGCCCTTAGCTTAGGTAGGTTTATCGCCGTGGTGATCGACAACGCGGGCCGAATTATCGTACTGGGCCGTACGGGTGGTCTTAGCGCCCCCGCTGGTGGTTTTGACTATAACAGCGGCGCGGCCGAAGCCGACGCGACGGGCTGGACGGTAATACTACAAGGTACGTCCAAAGAGATCGGCCAACTGGTTTTAAACCCGACGGTAATTACCCCTATCTACCAGGAAACAGTTACACCGTAATTATTCCATTTCTTGCTATTCTTTCCGAAGGCGCGGTATTTTTTGACGAATACCGCGTTTTTCGTCTTTAGTGTATGGGAAATTGTAGGATACAAAATATAAAGCCCCCTTGCGGTTATCGGGTAGAAGGTATAGACCTTATCCGATTGCTGGACTTCGACGACTTCGACGGCTTTAAGTTCGACGGCGACGACCTGTATAATAATTGTTTGGTTATGGCCGTACTTCGGTCTGGCGACTTCGTAGAAGTGGATAGCCCCGACACAGCTAAGTATACTTCGTCCCTGCAAAACGGTATCTATACCCATACGTTAGAAACGTTTATAGGCGATCTTTCGGCTGAACTGGAAGCAACGTTACACCTGGCTACTAAAAGGCGGTATATCGTCCTGTTTCATGCTAAGAACGGGCGGTATTTTGCTTTTGCCTATGAAGCTGGCGCGACGGTTACGTATGCTAACCAAACGGCCGAAGGCATAGGGTCGCTGGTAACGATAACCGCGACTTCTATATACCCTTTGTTTGAAGCTACAGAAGAAGCCGTAACCCAAAATATCGTTAACGTCGAATTTATACCCGACTTCGACTACGGGGCTTATTGTGAAATTAAATAATATGGCTAATTCAGGATATAAACAGGCGACAATAGCGTATAAGGTGTCTAAGCCAGGCGGCCACCCTTTAGACGTCGAAGGTAAGCTATGTAGTAAAAGCGGTCGTAAACAGGCTATTTTACTACTGGTCGGGTATACTAATCCCGATACTACTAAATACGAAGTACAGGGGTATTTCAGCCACCAGGAAATAGTTACAGGAAACCCGACGGTATCGTACGACGCGGTTTATTGTCCTATCGGCTTTATAAGGTTATCGCTTAACCGTATAATCTTAGAACCGACCATCCCCGTACAAACGGTATCCCTATTTAGTTCGGCTAACTGGCGGCTGGTTAGCAGTAGCGACATAGCCGATATAGACTTTACCCAGGGCACGGCGGGTGTGTATCAAATAAAGATCACACGTACCGAAAACTTAGGCGAAGACTACTTTATATTCAGAAATGAAGTAACGCTACAGGAAGCGGCGCTATACATAGTAAACGTTAATTCCCGCGTATGGGTGTTAGATACGGGCTTCTGGAATAATACGGGCTTCTGGTATGATAACGGTATATGGAATTTTTAAAAACTTAATATAATGAACGACTTACAAAAAATAACCGAAGGTATGACGGGTCGGGAATCGTCCGATATAGTCTATAATAATGATCTGTTAAACAGGCAATTTATAGAAAAGACGTTAGGCACTAATATTATACCCGAAGACAGCCGTTTAAACGCCGACACGCTTTTAGTTACGGACACCGACGGTAAAGGAATAGGGGCGGGTATTTTTACGCTTCGTTATCCTAATGACCCGCTAAATTTAGTCGTTAAGAATTTAGACAATAGCTTTAACGTGTCGTTAGCCGCTTCGTCTGGTAACAATTCCGCTTTCTGGGCTTTAAACTGGCTGGATAATACATACCTTAACGAACCTATGGTATTATCATTTTACGCCAGGCGTACCGACGGGTTGACTTCACCCGTTTTAATGGTTAATACAGGCGGCCCCGAACAATCGGTAACGCTGACTTCGGAATGGAAGCAGTATACTTTAAACGTTACTTTTAATGAGACTTACCCCGATAATCGTTTAATGTTTTATATCGTTAATTCTTCCATATCCATACAGTTCGACATAAGGGATATTACTTTGTATCTCGTTTCCGAAGACGGAATTATACAGGAAGTAAATACTTTAAAACGTGAAATAGCCAGTATCGGCGAATATAGCGGCGATATTCTTACCCTTAACGGCGATAGTGAACTAATAACAGATAGCGGGGGTAAAGGTATAGGCGCGGGTAATTTCGATATTCGTTTTGCGGCCGATCCCGATAACTGGGTAGAAAAGACAGACAATATATTTAAAGTTAACTTAAAGAGTTTAGGTACTTCGTCTAACCCCGCTTTTTGGGCGATAAATAAGGTAGACCCTTCATACAGGGGAACTACTTTATTACTTAGATTTTATATTCGGGGTGATGTAGCGAGTAACGTTACATTAAATACCGACGGGAATAACCAAAACATTATGTACAATACCGATTTCGAAGAAAAGATTATAGAAATTACTTTCGGTAATACTTACGGCGATATGCGGTTAATGTTTTATGTAGCGGCCGCGGGTACTTTTTATATCCGCGATTTACGCTTAATAGACCCCGCCTTAACGTTAGTAGCAAAAACCGAAGATATAGACCAGCGTGTAAAAACGTTAGAGAGTAAAGACCCCGAAAACCCTACAGAAGATATTAATAACATAATGGCTAACTACCTTAGTAAAACGGCCAGGGTGTTATACGGCGATAATACGCAGTGTATTATAGGTCTTTTGGGCGATAGCTGGACACAACACACAGCTACACATACTAAGTATGTTACACCGTTGGCTAAATCGCTTCGCGAACAATACGGCGATGCTGGCGGCGGTTTTTATTCCTTTAATATATCTCATATTGGTAGCGGCGACGCTAAAATGCAAAGCGTAGACCCCGACGACGCCGACGACACACGTATAGCAAGGTTACAGCCCGACGGCATAACCACTAATATAGACTATCGCGACCAGGTAGACGGCTGTAGGTGGGTTGACGCGGCCGACGCAACGTTTAAAACGGGGGCGTGGCTTAACTTAAATATCAAAAAGCCACACAATAGGTTAGTTATCCATTTTTACGGCGGCGCTGGCGCTGGTACATTTACTTATACGTTAGACGGCGGCGCGGCCGTATCAGTTAACGCCGCCGAATATTCGACGGGCCACAATATAATTAGCCTGGACGTTTCGGATAGTACCCATACCCTAAGATTTGACGTTACGGCGGGTAGCGTTATGTTATTCGGCGTTGATATGCAACGTACAAACCCAGGTGTACGGATACATAAGTTAGGTAATAAGGGAAGTACAACCCGAAGTTTTGTTATCGTAGATACACCCGTATGGCAGCAGGGGTTAGCGTCGTTAGGCTTAGACAGTCTTACTATTCTGTTAGGAACTAACGACGGCCCGAACGCTACTACCAGCGTGTACGAAAATCTTAAAACCGTTATATCAAACGTACGGGCCGTTAATCAGTTCGTCGATCTGGCCTTAATAATGCCTTCCAACGCGAAAGGGCGCGATATGAGCCGCCAGGCGGTTAGCCAGTACCAATTAGCGAAAGAAGTTAATGTAGGCTTCGTAAACCTTATACCGTTATTTGGTAGTCCCGAACAAATAGAAGAAAAAGGGACGTTCTACGATACATTACATCCTACTATGCAATCGGGGTTAATGATCGCCCGACATCTTCGGGATACACTGTTTAAATAATATTCATATATTTGTAATCGAAAGGGGCGTTTTTAAGCGCCCTTTTTCCGATGTTGACGTACTGTTTATTTGTATTTAGGTATTACGTTTTATATAGTGGTGATTATCAAACTATTGCAATCTAATTGCATATTGTTTCATAATCCTGAGGTCGGGAGTTCAAGTCTCCCTCGCGGTACTCAATATGCTGAAAATTAGAGAGTTGCAGGGGATGCTTGCGACTCTTTTTTTGTTAAATTTCCTTGGTGTTACGAATTATTTATTTTTATTGAATCTCCAAAATTAAGGTGTAAGCGATTAAAACAGTGACTTAACTCCTGGTAATGAAGCAGCGGTCAATACAAAGTAATTTACTCTGTTAATAATCATATATTTTTACACAAAAGCCATTCTGAATCTCCTTTTGTAATTTATTTCATAAATTATTTTTGTCCGTTTGTAAACAATGACTATAACGTTTCTGAATTTTAATTTGTTGAAACTCCTTGTAG
>JAJBUQ010000015.1 GCA_020860245.1 Rikenellaceae bacterium | reverse complement strand
AACCTCCGACCTTTGGGTTATGAGCCCAACGAGCTGCCAACTGCTCCATCCCGCGGTATTGTTTTCGAGGTACAAATATAAAGCCTTTAATTTAAAATCCAAAAAATAAAGTGGAAAAAATAAAAAATTCCTCTTTTTTATTTTTACGAGCTACCATTTTGAAAATTATTATATACTTTTGTAACCTTGTATAATTGTGCTTTTTACTGAAATCTAACTAAAACCGTTAAAACGGGAAATTGATGGAAAAACGAACATTTTTATCTAAATATCTTCCTCACATCGTCGCAGTTGTTCTCTTTATGGTAATCTGCGCCATTTATTTCAAACCGCAGTATGAGGGCAGGGCCCTTCAACAAAGCGATATGATTCAGTACAGCGGAATGAATCAGGATATAAGGGCGCATGAAGCTGAGTACGGAGAGAATCCGGGATGGGCGGGAAGAATGTTCGGAGGGATGCCCTCATATCTTATCGATTTCGATTACAGCGGAAGGATAATCCGCGATTCCACCCATTTTTTCTATTTTATGGGACAGCCCGCGTCGTACATATTCCTTGCGATGATCGGTTTTTATCTGATGCTTCTATGTTTCCGGGTTAATCCGTGGCTGAGCATCGCCGGTGCGCTTGCGTATGGATTATCTACATATTTTTTCATAATCATAGACGTAGGACACATAACGAAGATGGTCGCGCTGATATTCGCACCTCCTATGATAGGGGGAATCTACCTTGCTTATCACGGTAAATTGTGGGCAGGTGCCGCGCTTGCGGGATTCTTCGCTTCCCTGGAAATCGCCGCCAATCACTTACAGATAACTTATTACTTCCTGTTCGTCGTTCTTGCGCTCGTTATCAATGAATTTATACGGTATTACAAAGAAAAAAATATAAAGAAGTTCTGGAAAATATCCGCTGTTCTTATAGTCGCGGGAATATTGGCGATAGGATCCAATCTCAATCAACTTTGGTATATTAACGATTACTCCAAAGACTCGATTCGAGGAGTCTCCGCTCTGGAGGAAGATAATTCCGGAGGACTCGACTTCGATTACGCTACGGGATGGAGCTACGGCAAAATGGAGACGTTAAATCTGTTTATTCCGAACTTTACCGGAGGAAGTTCATACGGTGGATTCTCGTCCGACGGGGCGGTCGCAGAGTCTCTTGCGCCTTATAACGCACGGAATATGGCAGAGAATCTTCCCGCTTACTGGGGAGCGCAGCCCGGAACCTCGGGCCCTGTATATATTGGCGCTGTCGTAACATTCCTCTTTGTATTGGCCATGTTCCTACTGTGCGGACGGAAAAAATGGTGGCTCTTTGCCGTCACCGTACTCTCTATTATGCTGGCCTGGGGACACAACTTTATGCTTCCCACACGCTTATTCTTCGATTATTTCCCGTATTACAATAAGTTCCGGACCGTATCGATGATACTCGTCATCGCGGAATGGTCTCTTCCGCTTCTGGGTGTACTGGCCTTGCAAAAACTATGGAACGGAGAGGTGTCGAAGGAAAAATTCATTAAATCCATAAAGTATAGTACTATAATTACGGCCGGAGCCGCATTATTCTTCCTTCTGTTCGGAGGGCTTATATTCGATTTCTCTGCGGCAAGCGACGCGCAGTTCCCTGACAATGTGGCTGCAGCAATGAGGATTGAACGTGCGTCGTTGCTTCGTATGGATTCTTTCAGATCGTTGGTATTCGTAATTTTGGCAGCATTGACCGTATGGTTATACTATTTTAAAAAGATTGGGAACGCCGTAATGGTGTCGGTAATTTCGCTGCTGATTCTTATAGATATGGTCGGAGTGAACAGAAGATTCCTGAATTACGATAACTTCCTGCCGCGTAAAGAAGCGACCGCTATTAATCCTACTCCTGCAAACCTGGTAATACTTCAGGACGAAGAGCCCGGATTCCGTGTCGCCAACTTTGGCGCTGGCAATCCGTTCCAAGACGCAACGACATCTTATTTTCACCGCTCTGTCGGAGGGTATCATGCTGCCAAGATGGGCCGTTATCAGGATCTCATAGAGAACCATCTTTATGGAATGAATTGGAACGTATATAATATGCTGAACACCAAGTATATTATTATCAAAAACGATATAGGGCAGTTTATTCCGCAGGAGAATCCGGAGGCATTCGGAGCCGCGTGGTTCGTCGATAATATACGGATCGTGGACAATGCGCGCGAGGAACTCGATGCGTTGTCCGATTCTGACCTTAGGACTACGGCCGTCGTAGACAGAACATTTGCAGGATTTGTTGAAGAGGCACGACCGTCAGTCGATTCTACCGATATGATAATTCTTACCGATTATAAGGTAAACCATCTAACCTATAAGTATTCTTTGTCGGAAGACAGAGTCGCAGTATTCTCTGAAATATATTATCCGAAGGGATGGACTGCTTATGTGGACGGTGCCGAATATCCGCACTTCAGGGCCGACTACGTCCTTAGGGCGATGGCGCTTCCTGCGGGAGAGCACACAGTCGAATTCGTATACAGAGCGCCCAAATTTACTATGCTCAAAACAATTACGCTGATATCTTCGCTTGCGCTGTTGGCAGGATTAATTGCGGTTGCGATATATTACGTAATCGGGAAGTCTAAATCTAAAGCATAACGATATGGCATCTAACGATAGGAAAATAAAACGAAAAATACGAAATGCCTATATTGTGTCTACGGTCAGTATAGCACTCGTGTTGTTTCTGCTCGGAGCCGTAGGGTATATGATACTTAATGCCAAAGAGGCATCGGACACCCTGAAGGAGAACGTCTCGATATCGGTGTTGCTCAAAGATAATGTGTCCGGTGTAAGATTAGAGGAAATCGAAAGTACGATGCGCGTCCGTAAGGAGGTTAAATCTTGCACATATATATCGAAAGAGCAGGCCGCGGAGGACTTCAAAGCATATATCGGTAATGATTTTGTAGGATTCCTCGATGGCAATCCCCTGCCTGCGTCATTGGAACTGACGCTGAATGCAGCTTATTCCGATTTGGATTCCATAAAAATTATGACTGCTGAAATAAAAAAAATGGACGGCGTCGAAGATATACTCTATCAGGAAGCCATAATCGAGCAGGTAACTGAAAATATCAAGAAATTTAACCTCATACTTCTTCTGTTCGGAGGAACTCTTCTTCTTATATCGCTGATTCTTATCAATAACACCATAAGGATGGCTATATTCTCTAAACGCAATATCATAAACACGATGAAACTGGTGGGCGCGACAGGCGGATTTATAATGCGCCCGTTCATGGGTAAAGCCGTATTACAGGGAATGTATGCAGCCATAATATCATGCCTGCTCGTTAGCGGAGTCGTGTACAGTCTCAATAAAGGTCTTCCGGAAGCTGCGTTCATAACCGATATAGAGATTCTCGGAATTATATTCGCCGGAATATTTATATTGGGTATCCTTATTTCATCGGTCTTTACCTACTATGCCGTAAGGAAGTATATCAGAATATCGTCGAATCAACTGTTCATCTATTAAATAAAATCTACGGAATGGCAAAGGAAAATCCTCAGGAAACCAAAAAAGAATTTGCGCTGGGCTACGGCAACTATAAACTCATGCTTGTAGGGTTTGCGATAATTATTCTCGGATTTATACTTATGGTCGGAGGAGGAAGCGAAGATCCTGGTATATTCGATTATTCGATGTTTAGCTTCCGCAGGATAACGCTTGCACCGATAATCGTGCTTCTCGGATTCTCATTCGAGATATATGCAATAATGAAAAAAACAAAATAACCCGATTTATGTCTATTATTGAAGCCATTATTATGGGGCTTGTTCAGGGCCTCACGGAATTTTTACCCGTCAGCAGCAGCGGACACCTTGAAATTGCCAATGCTATTCTGGGTATCGACGCTGAAGAAAATCTCGCATTTGCCACCGTACTCCACGGAGGAACGGTATTGAGCACGATCGTAGTATTCCGCAGGGAGCTCGCCCGCATTATTTCCGGATTCTTCAAATTCCGGTACAACGCAGAGATGCGGTTCGTGATAAATATACTGATCTCCATGATCCCGGTGCTGTTCGTGGGGCTGTTCTTTAAAGATAAAGTCGAAGTCCTGTTCTCCGGCAATCTACTGTTAGTTGGCTCGATGCTTATCGTTACAGCGTTGCTGCTCTTATTTTCGTGTTATGCTAAAAGCAGGAATAGGGACATTACGATGAAGGATGCCTTTATTATCGGTGTCGCTCAGGCAGTTGCGTGTATTCCGGGAATATCGCGGTCAGGCGCTACCATCTCGACCGGACTAATGCTGGGGGTAAAACGCGAAGAGGTAGCGTCGTTTTCGTTCCTGATGGTTCTTATTCCTATTTTAGGTATTAATTTTCTCGACATTATCGGAGGCGACTTTTCGACGTCTGCTGCAAGTGTCGGAGCAGGGGCATTCCTGACAGGCTTTATAACTTCCTTCATAGTAGGGTTGTTCGCATGTAAGGTGATGATTAACCTCGTGAAGAAGGGGAAACTCGTCTGGTTTGCAGTTTATTGCTTTATCGTCGGAATTTCGGCAATAATCTATTCCCTTATATGATCCGTTAATGCTGCCTGAAAATATAAATTTTGAAGAGGGTATAGTTATCCCTGTCGATAAACCGTATGGTTGGACCTCCTCGGATGTGGTCAGGAAGGTTCGCGTAATGTTGAGATGGATTGGATACAGAAAAATAAAAGTCGGACACGCAGGTACGCTGGATCCTCTCGCTACCGGACTCCTGTTGATTTGCATAGGAAAGGCGACTAAACTGGCCGATTCGCTTCAGGCCGAAGAGAAGGAATATATTGCAGACATAGAGTTAGGAGCTACCACTCCGAGTTATGACATGGAACATGGTATAGACCAGCGTTATCCATATAAACATATCACAAAAGATGCGGTGGTCGAAGCGCTTAAAAGTATAACAGGAGAGATAGAGCAGATGCCTCCCGTTTATTCCGCGAAGCAGATTTCCGGCAAACGCGCCTATGAATACGCCCGTGAAGGCCTGGAGGTCGAACTTAAAAGAGCGAACGTGACTATATATGATACTGAACTTCTGGAATACGCGTTGCCTGATGAGAGAGTCCGGATAAGATGCAGTAAAGGCACATATATACGTTCGTTTGCCCGGGATCTCGGGGAGGCTCTCGGAAGCGGAGGCTACCTTACGGGATTGATAAGGACGGCGAGCGGTAAATATAATACCGATGAATGTTATAAGTTGGAAGATCTTGAAAAATACTTCTTCGCAAAAAAAAATAATTCGTCACAAATATAATTTCCACCGGATCGATTGCGTTATAATAAATTAACGACCGGTTTGTTTTGTAACAGCTTAAATTAAATATAAACACATGAAACTATCTCAGTACGGTTACAGTTTCTCGCAGGATATGCTTGCAAAATATCCTACCGACAACAGGGACGACTCGCGATTAATGGTTATCGATAGAAAAAACGGTAAGATCGAACACAAACTCTTCAAAGACATTCTCGACTATTTTAAGGACGGGGACGTTATGGTACTCAATAATACCAAAGTTTTTCCTGCGCGTCTCTACGGTAATAAAGAAAAAACCGGAGCAGAGATCGAGATATTCCTGTTAAGGGAGCTGAACAAGGAACTGCGCCTGTGGGACGTCCTTGTCGATCCTGCAAGGAAGATACGTATAGGCAATAAACTTTATTTCGGAGACGACGACTCGTTGGTTGCCGAGGTAATCGACAATACAACTTCGAGAGGGCGCACGCTGCGCTTCCTCTTTGACGGTGATTACGACGAGTTTAAAGCCGCATTGTATAAAATGGGAGAAACTCCGCTTCCGAGATGGGTTCGCGAGAAAGTCGAAGAAGTGGATGACGAAAGATACCAAACCATATATGCAAAACATGAGGGAGCGGTGGCAGCTCCAACCGCAGGTCTTCACTTCAGTAGACATCTGCTTAAAAGGCTTGAGATCAAAGGTGTCGATATGGCGGAGGTAACTCTTCATATAGGATTAGGCAACTTCCGTACAGTGGATGTCGAGGATCTTACCAAACATAAAATGGATTCCGAACAGATACATATAGACGATAAGGCTGTCAGAATTATAAACAGCGCCAAAGAGAAAAATAAAAAAATCTGTGCGGTAGGGACAACCGTTATGAAGACTATGGAGAGTTCGGTCTCGACAGACGGCAAATTAAAGCCGTTCGAAGGATGGACGAACAAATTTATCTTTACTCCTTACGAATTCAGCGTGGCAAACTGCATGGTCACTAATTTTCACCTGCCATATTCCACGCAACTTATGATGGCCGCTGCATTCGGAGGTTACGACCTGATAATGGACGCTTACAAAGTTGCTAAAGACGAAAATTACAGATTCGGTACTTACGGCGATGCCATGCTTATCCTCTAACCGTTTATCCGACTATACGGAACGATCAGAATAAAATTTTTTCATTATATTTCGTATCTTTGTAAAATCTGCGAAATTAACCAAACCACAATGAGCAAAAAAAAGATACTGTATGTTTGCCAGGGAATAATGCCTTATTTACCTGAAAATCATCAGAACAAAATTTCCCGAATGCTTCCGCAGGCTATTCAGGAAAAAGGATATGAAATCCGAATATTCATGCCCAAATACGGATGTATTAACGAGCGCAGGAATCAACTGCACGAAGTTATCCGTTTATCCGGTATGAATCTTATCATCGATGATAATGATCATCAGTTGATTATAAAAGTCGCATCTATTCCTTCGGCAAGAGTTCAGATATATTTTATCGATAATGAAGAATATTTTCAAAGAAAATACGTTCTTACGGATGAGGACGGGAAATACTTCGAGGATAACGACGAGAGGGGGATATTTTTTGCACGCGGTATTATCGAAACGGTAAAGAAACTCCGATGGTCTCCGGGCGTTGTACACTGCCATGGATGGTTCTCCGGATTTATCGCAATGTATTTGAAAAAATTATTTGCCGATGACCCGCTGTTCTCCGGATTAAAAGTCGTTATATCTCTTTATAAAGACGGATTCTCCGGACAACTGAACGGAAATATTATTAATAAGATAGAGGAAGAGGACATAACCGGCGAAGAGCTGAAACTGCTCGAAAAGCCTGATTATATGAATTTTATTAAATTTCTTTCGGTCTATGCGGACGGTATCGTATACGCAGAAGAAGGGATAGACGAAAATGTGAGAAATTTTATCGATTCCTCAGGAATACCTGTCCTCGACTGCCCGCAGGACGATAATTATGTAGAAAAATATGCTGAATTTTATGACCGGATACTCGAATAGGATTTTTAGAAAAGTGCTGAAATTTACAGTTTTTGCCACTCTTGCCGGATTGTTTATAATATGCCTTATATCGTCTTGTGTGACACGCGACGACACCTTCGGGCAGGGATTTATCCCTGACGATCAATCGATATTTATGAAGGTGGACTCTACATTTATCGTAAAAACTTATAATGTTAAGACCGATTCGATAGAATCGAGCGGTTTTACGAAGGTTTACCTTGGCAGTAAGTCCGATCCATATACCGGTGATATGAATGCGGAGAGTATTTTTCAGCTGTCTGCTCCTTACTTCTACTATGACTATAAGTTCGGAACCGATGCAGTCATCGATTCCATGCACTTCATTGTTCATATATCAGATTCTATGGGCAAACCAGGAGTAGAGCAGATCTTCGAAGTCTACGATATGACCGAATATGTACATCTCGATTCCATATATTATACGGACTTCGATCCGAGCGGTATTATCGAAAGCACCCCGAGATTCGAATTTAAAAATACGGTAAATGCAGAAGGATACATATATCATAAACTGGATGATCCGGACTTAATGAAGGAATTGCTGGACACTACCGGATATTCCTTCGACACAGTGTTCAGAAACAGATTTAAAGGGTGGTATGTTAAACCTAAAAGCAAGGTAGACGGTGCTGTTTATGAACTTGATCTTGCTAATTCGTATCTATCGGTAAATTATCATAATTTTAACGAAACCCCTGATACTTCTATCGTATTATACCGATTAGCGCCCACTAATTACTCGAATTACGAGCTGGTGCCGTTCAGTCAAAGTGTTTCGATAATAAATTACGATTATACAAATGCAGATCCCGATCTTCGTATAGAGGATACCATAAACCCGGTATCGAAAACTTTTATTCAGGCGTACGGAGGTCTGGCGACGTTATTGGAATTTTCGCAGGAATCGATCGATAAAATTAAAGCGGATGTGCAAACGGCAGGATATTCGCATCTGGTAATAAATAAAGCTAAACTTGAAGTGCGGTATCCGGATGTTAATTATGTAGAACTTGAACGCCACCTGTTTAGTCGTTTGGGAATTTATACCGATATAATGGAGTACGAATCTATTCCTGACTACGACTATATGCTGGAATCGTATGGATATACTACTCGGTATGGGGGATATGTAAACCGTAGCCGGGATATGTACGAGATGGATATTACCATGTATGTCCAACGACTGTTCAGAGACGATTATAACCTCCGAAAAGTTACTTTGGGGCCCAGCGTGGAAGAGTTTAACACAATGAATTTCTTGGAGTTAGATGGATTCGGATCGGAAAATCCACCGCTGTTGATAATAACTTATACCATGATAAGGTAAGTCAAAGCTGTCGAGAGACAGCTTTTTGTCTTTAACCTTTTTATCATATAATAAAAGATTTTATGCAGGGAAATTTAGTCATAGTAGAATCTCCGGCGAAAGCCAAAACCATAGAAAAATTTCTTGGTAAAGAATTTATGGTCAAATCCAGCTTCGGCCATATAAGGGATCTTGCAAAAAAAGATTTAGGAATCGATATAACCGATAATTTCAAACCCCATTACGAGGTATCCGAGGATAAAATGAACGTTGTGTCGGAACTGAATAAATTATCCAAAAAAATGAAAACCGTATGGCTGGCATCCGATGAAGACCGTGAAGGGGAAGCCATTGCGTGGCATTTATACCAAACTCTCGGTCTGAAGCCGGAGCAGACAAAAAGGATAGTATTCCATGAAATAACGAAAAATGCGATTCTTAACGCAGTTGAAAATCCGCGTTCCATAAATATGAATCTTGTTAATGCACAGCAGGCGAGGCGTATTCTCGACCGTCTTGTGGGATTTGAGTTGTCACCTGTATTGTGGAAAAAAGTTAAACCGTCGTTATCCGCCGGCAGGGTGCAGTCCGTTGCCGTAAGACTAATTGTCGAGAGAGAGAAGGAGATCATAAATTTTACCGCGTCAGATTACTTCAAGGTGACCGCAGAATTCTCCAATTCCGGGAAGATTCTGTTTACAGCTGAACTTAACAAAAAATTAAAGGATCAGGTTCAGGCCCGTAAACTTCTCGATATTTGTACGAAGTCTCAGTTCACGGTTGCGAAGATCGAGCGTAAACCGTCTAAAAGAACGCCTGCCGCTCCGTTCACAACCTCTACTCTTCAACAGGAGGCAAGCCGTAAACTGGGCATGTCCGTAGGACAAACTATGGCAGTGGCGCAGAGATTATATGAATCGGGATTAATAACATATATGCGTACCGACTCGCAGAATCTATCTGTCGAAGCCGTTAAAGCCATATCCTCAGAGATAATAAACCATTTTGGAGAAAACTATCTCGAAACGAGAAAATATAAAACCAAAATAAAAGGAGCACAGGAGGCCCATGAAGCGATAAGGCCCTCCTATATAGAACGTTCCTCTATCGATGGTACTTCTCAGGAGAAACGTCTTTATGACCTTATATGGAAGCGTACCGTGGCATCGCAGATGGCAGCTGCACAGATAGACAGAACGGTTGCTGAAATCGATATAAACGGATATAAGGAACACCACTTCACTGCATCCGGAGAGGTTATTAAATTCGACGGATTCCTGAAATTATATACTGAATCTACGGACGACGATAATTCGGGTAATGAAAATAGCAAAGCGCTTCCTCCGCTTAAAGAGGGCGAAAAGGTAGATCTCGAAGAATTGAAGGCTGTTCAATGCTTTACCGCACCTCCCGCACATTATAGCGAAGCGTCCCTTGTAAAAAATCTCGAAGATTTAGGTATAGGGCGTCCATCGACATACGCCCCCACGATCTCAACAATAATAGGAAGGGGATATGTGCTTAAGGAGAGCCGGGAAGGCAAGTCACGTCAGTATGTACAATTAGAAATCAAAAACGGCGGAATAATTGAAAAAACTCTCTCTGAAAATTATGGTTCCGAGAAAAATAAACTCTTCCCTACGGACATAGGTATTCTCGTGACAGATTATCTTGAAGAGCAATTTCCTGATATTCTGGACTATAACTTCACCGCTAAAGTCGAAAAGGAATTCGATGAAATCGCGGAAGGCGTACTGGAATGGACAAAAATGTTAAACCAATTTTATCATAATTTTCATCCTACCGTAGAGGCTGCCATAGAGAATTCAGCTCACACTAATTCTACCCGTTTTATCGGAAACGCACCGGACTCCGGACTGCCAGTCTACGCTAAAATCGGTCGTTACGGTCCTTATATACAATTGGGAGAGAATGAGAATATCTCCGGACAGAAGCCGAAATATGCCCAGTTGGGAGCCGGACAGTTGAATGCCACTATTACAATGGAGGAGGCTCTGAGCCTGTTCAGGCTTCCGCGGAATGTGGGGGGATACGAGGAGAAGGATGTGGTTATCGACACCGGACGATTCGGCCCCTATGTCAGACATGACGGTAAATTCGTGTCTCTCAAGAAGGAGGATAACCCATACACCATAACTTTGGAGAGAGCTGTCGAACTTATCGAGGACAAGCGTAAACAGGAGCGCGAACGTGTAATAAAGATATTTGATCACGATCCTGAAACACAGGTGCTTAACGGTAGGTGGGGTCCTTATATCTCTCACAAGGGCGATAATTATAAAATACCGAAGACCGTAGAAGTAAAAGAACTGGATTACGAAGCATGCCTCCAATTGATCGAGGAACAGAAAAATTCCCCCAAGAAGCCTCGAAAAACTTCGGCTAAATCACGTAAAAAATAGAGAATAATAACCGTCCGAAGGGGCGGTTATTATTTTTAAAGCTTACGATTTTATTTTATTTATACGATCCCGTAGTATAGCCGCCTCTTCGTAGTATTCGTTTTTAACGAGAAGTTCGAGTTTATGTTCCAATTCCCTCAGTTTTTCGTTGGGTGTAAGATGTCTGAAACGCTTGATCCCGGCTACGCGTTCTCCTACCGACCTATTCAGTAATATCGGAATCTTCCTTCTGAGCGCAATAAAAAATCCGTCGCAAGTTCTTGCTTCGAGATTTATTGTATTTTCGGTATTAATTATTACGATTTCGCATCTGTATATTCCCTTCTCGAATCCTGTTATCTTGACATTACGGATATCATAATTCGCCATATCAATAAAATTCAACAGTAAATCGTGCGGTCTGGGACGCAGAGAATTTTCTCCCTGAAGTAATCCGAGCAAAGGCATAGCATCCGCGCTGCTCATAAATATCGGAATCCGGAATGTCGAGTCCAAATCGTCAATAACGACCCTATGGCATCCATGAGTCATGGTTTCCTGAATTATCTCTTTGATCCTGACCTCTATATATTCCATTACTGCTATATTTTCATCAAAGATATAAATATATTTGCATAAAATTTATGTCGTAATGTATCCGAAATTAGTGTTTATTATTCTTATCACTCTGTTTTTTACCGGAACGGTATATTCCGGCAAAATTACAGTCGGTTTTTATAATGTAGAGAATTTGTTCGATACGATCAAAGAACCGGGTAAACTGGACGGAGATTTTACCCCTTCGGAAAGATATAAATGGGATTCAGGTAAATACTTTATGAAATTAAATAATATCGCACAGGTGATCTCGGATATGGGAGCGGATATATTAGGGCTTGCGGAGGTGGAGAATCATACGGTTCTCGAAGACCTTATAGAGTGTGAAATGTTAAGAGATTACGATTACGTACATTTCCCTTCCGACGACAGGCGTGGCATAGGAGTCGCACTGCTCTATAACGTGCGGACCGTATCGTTGATGGAGGCCGTCCCGTTGGAGTATAAGGGTAAAAACCGTAATCAGAGGAATATCCTCTATGTAAAATGCCGTGCGGCAGGGGAGGAGGTGGATATTCTCGTATGCCATATTCCTTCGGTAGGAACAAACAATAAGTACCGCAGCAATGCCGTAAATTCTTTGAAATATTATGCGGATTCTATATTAATTGCTGATAATGCTTCCAGACTGGTTATTATGGGAGATATGAACGCGAATCCATCCGACAAGCTGATGTCTATTTTCTATTCGGAGAAATTTCCCGATGAACTCAGGTATTATAATCCATATACGGACCTCTATAAATACGGATATGGGACGTATAAATACCGTGGAAGGTGGAATATCTATGACCAGATACTCTTGAATCGTAAACTAAAAGAATGTCTGCCCCAAACGGGTGCGCATATCTTTATCCGCGACCACCTCGTAATCCCCTCTGGAAGATATAAAGGGTATCCATTCCGGTTCGAGCCTTCTATCGACGGGCAATACGGATATAGCGACCATTTACCTGTTTATATTACTCTTGATCTTTAATGATTTTCTGAACATCTTCTTCCGCTTTGCGGAGTTTTGATTTGCAGAGTTCGATTAGTTCCCCCGCCCGCTTGACTTCCAACGCAAGAACGTCCACATCCATATCGTCGTTATTAAGTCGCGTGAGTATATCTTCTACCTCTTTAATAGCTTCGGAATAGTTTTTTTCTTTTTTAACTGCCATGATATTTTGTTTTTTCTTTAACTTCTGTCGTAAATGTACCGTCCCGAAGAATTACTTCGATTCTCTCTCCCGTGTCCGCGTCGTTTACGCTCTTTAATACCGCTCCGTTTATCTTAATAAGGGCAAATCCTTTTTTCAGAATATTAGCAGGGTCTGCTGAACTTTTAAGACGTTCGAGAAAATTTATTTTTTCTTTCCTGCTGAAAATAAACGACTTTAAAGCCCTGTTAATCTCTTGTTCCGCTACATACAGCCGTTGGCCCAGAAGTTTTAATTTCCCGGTTGCAGTTCCCGTTATTGCGGAGCTATGGAGTTTGATCCGGTCTTTATTCCTCCGTATATTCTCTGCGGTTAATGAGTACAGAGCACTTTGTTTAACGGCAATACCGCTCTTATTTTTGGATATAACCCTCTCCGTTGAACCGCAGAGAATATAACCGAACTCTTTTATCCGTTGACGTTCGGTATGCAGCGAGTCCGAAGCTATGCCGGATAAATATCCCCTATACGAATCGAGTCTTCCCTCGAATAACGCGTTGTGTTCGGTAAGGAATACTGCTGTCGCTGTGGGAGTCTTGAGTGAAATTTTAGCCACCATATCCGCGACGCTTTGATCCTTGTCGTGCCCGATCCCTGTGATTATTGGTAAAGGGAACTGTGTTATATGGCAGCATAACCTGTAACTGTCGAAGGCCCCAAGATCGCTCTGCGAACCCCCACCGCGAATTATTAACACACAATCGAAATCCTCACTTCTGTCTGCGACGGCATCCAGAGCGCTTATAATCGATTCCTCCGCTTCATTCCCTTGTACGAATGCGTCGAATAATTCGATATGGTATGAATATCCGCGCTGATTGTTGTTTATCTCGTTTATAAAATCCTGAAAACCCGCCGCGTTGCGTGAAGATACCACTGCAATCCTTTGAAGAACTTCCGGTAAGTCCAGCTCTTTGTTCATTTCGAACACTCCGTCAGCTTTCAGAGATTCTATCGTCACTTTTTTCTGTGCTTCGAGGTCGCCGATAGTGTAGGAGGGTTCGATATCGGTAATCTGGAAGCTCAGTCCGTAGAGTTCGTGATAATTTATAACTACTTTGAGAAGAACTTTAATACCCGCACACAATTCTCTGCCCGTAGCGCTGCGGAAGTATGATGAGATCATTGAGTGGTGCGATCTCCAGATAACAGCGTTCACTTTAGCTTTGGGGATCTGATTATCACCCCCCTTCTCGACAAGTTCAATGTAACAGTGACCGGAGTAATTTACTTTGAATTCATTTATCTCAGCAACTACCCAGTAGGGAAGAGGGAACGCATGCCCCATTTTTTCCCGAATCTGCGACTGAAGCTGGAAGAGAGTTATATGCTTTGGCAGGTCTGCCATAATAATTCCGTTTTATACTAATCCGGAGAAACCCATAAATGCCATTGCAAGAATTCCCGCAGAAATCAATGCTATCGGTGTACCTTTGAATGCAGCAGGAACATCCTCGAGATCCAGGCGTTCACGTATTCCGGCGAAGAGTACCATAGCGACCATGAAACCCAGACCGGAGGCTATGGAATATGTCAAAGATTCGAGTAAAATAAGGCGCTTCTGAATCAGTAGTATTGCAACTCCGAGAACTGCACAGTTCGTGGTGATAAGCGGAAGGAACACTCCTAATGCCTGATAGAGCAAAGGACTTATTTTTTTTATAATAATCTCTACCATCTGAACCAGTGCCGCGATTACGAGAATAAAGACAATTGTCTGCATGAACTCGATTCCGAGCGGAACGAGAATAAAATTTTGGATCAGGTAAGCCGCAAGAGAGGCTATCGTCATTACGAAAATAACCGCCGCCCCCATCCCTAAAGAGGTGCTTACTCTGCTCGATACGCCGAGAAACGGACATATTCCGAGAAATTGAGCAAGAATTACATTATTTACGAATATCGCTCCGATTATAATCAATATATATTCCATCTCCTGTTATTTTAAAGTTGCTTTGTATTTATTGAACAGTACCAACAGATAGCCTAATGCGATGAATGCACCCGGAGCCAATACAAAAATCAGTATTCCGTCCGTATCGGCAAATTTATAACCGAACAGGGAATAAGCCCCGAGAATCTCTCTTACAGCTCCCAGTAAGGTAAGGCTCAACGCGAATCCGAGACCGATCCCAGCCCCGTCCATGACCGAGCTAAATACGTTGTTCTTCGACGCGAACGATTCCGCCCGTCCGAGGATAATACAGTTTACGACGATTAGAGGAATAAACACCCCTAAGGTACTGTACAGGTCGGGAACGTAAGCCTCCATAACCAGCTGAAGTACCGTAACAAACGATGCGATTACGACTATGTAAGCTGGTATCCGGACCTTGCCTGGTACTACATTTTTAATAAGCGAGATGACAATATTTGACATCGTAAGGACGAACATCGTCGCGACACCCATACCCAGTCCGTTGACTGCCGAAGTGGTTGTGCCGAGTGTCGGACACATACCCAGAAGCAGTACGAATACCGGATTCTGCTTAATTATTCCCTTTGTAAATATTTCAAAATTTTTCATATCTATTTCACAATGGTTAGGAATTTGTCGTAAGCCCTCTGCACAGCCTCCACGTAAGCCTTGGAGGATATTGTCGATGCGGTAAGAGCGTCGATATCTCCGCCCTCCTTCATGACTTTCATGTTAAGATCAGCAGGATTCTTCCCTTCGAACGATACTCTCAGTTTGTTATCCGGATCCTTCATTTTACTTCCGAGTCCCGGAGTCTCGTTTTGTTCAAGAACCTCGATGTTGTATATTGTTCCGTCGGGCAGGAAGCCTACCATTAGCTTAATATCCCCGCTGAAACCATTGTTGGTATAGGTCTCGATCGCATACCCTACTACCTCGTCTCCGTTCATCGCGGTATAAACTACGACATTACCTCCTTCCTGTTCTTCAGTCAGTTTACCTTCCGACGGATCATTAGTGAACTCCGGAACGACCTTGCCGATAGCCGTACTTACCTTCTCCTTCTTTGCCGTCTCGATAGGGTCCTTTGTCAGCATGTATATCGCACCGACAGCACATGCCCCTGCAAGCGTAATGACAAACAGGGATAATATCATATTTTTTAGTGAACTCTCCATACCTATTAATTTTGAATTACTTCACCGAATCGTTTTGGTTTTACATACTTATTCAACAGGGGAACTACTGCGTTCATGATAAGGATTGCAAACGACATACCTTCCGGATAAGCTCCGAATACACGGATCAGTATCGTTATGATTCCGATTCCAATCGCGTATATTACCATTCCCTTCCTGACCATAGGCGAGGTCACATAATCAGTGGCCATATATATGGCGCCCAGAAGCGTACCTCCGTTAAGAATATGAAACAGCGGACCGATATAGGATTCCGGTGCGGCAAGATGCAGTATTCCGCTGAATATTCCCATCGTGAGAACGATTACTACCGGAATATGCCATGTAATTACCCTTCTCCATAGGAGGTATATGAATCCGAGAATCAGGGCCGCCGCTGCGATCTCTCCGAGCGATCCGCCCTTGAATCCGATAAACATATCTTGATAGGAGATAAGATCCGGCATTATATCGCTGACGCTTCTTCCGCTCTTCAACGCTTCTTTAACGAATGCTAACGGAGTAGCTCCTGACATAGCATCCGGAGCAGGGGAGGGATAGGTCGTCATCTGTACAGGGAACGATATAAGAAGGAAGACTCTTCCCACGAGCGCCGGATTGAACGGATTGGCACCGAGACCTCCAAAGGATATCTTACCGACACCTATTGCCACAAGTGCTCCGATAATCACTATCCATAGAGGAATATGCGGAGGCATATTGAATGCAAGAAGCACCCCTGTAAGAACAGCGGACAAATTGACGATAGTGTTTGGTCCCTTTAGAAGAAATTTTTGAATTATATATTCGAATAGTACGCAGGCTCCTACGGCGACCGCCGTGATAACCAGCGAATTTATTCCGAATACTATAACCGAGACTGCGAATGCGGGAATCAGCGCTATAAGTACGTCCCGCATCAGTCTGGAGGTAGTGTCGCTTCCATGTATATGCGGTGACGGTGCTATTACAAGTTTTTTGTTCATTTTAAGTCTGGATAGTCTTTAACTGTTATTTAGCAAGATTTCTTTCTCTTATTATTCTCATTACCTCCATCTTCGATAGTCTTATCATATCGAGAAGTGGTAATGCCGCCGGGCACGTGTATGAACAGCATCCGCACTCGATACAGTCGAATACCCTGTTCTCTTCGGTCTCCGCGAGCAGCTGTCTTTGCGATAATTTATATAATAGGTACGGTTCCAAACCCATCGGACATACGGATACGCACTTCGCGCATTTTATACACGTCGTAGCCGCCGCACGTACGGATTCCTTCTCTTTGAATATAAGAATTCCTGAAGTTCCTTTGGTTACGCCGGCATCAGGATTTGACATCGAACGTCCCATCATAGGCCCTCCGTTCACTATTTTACCTGTGTCTTCAGGGAGACCGCCGCATTTGTCAATTACAAAACTTATGGGAGTTCCGATTCTTACCATAAGATTTGCCGGTGTGGGAATATTTTTTCCGGTGACGGTAACGACACGCTCGAACAGAGGTTTATTTTTCTGTACGGCTTCGTATATGGCAAGGGTCGTGCTTACGTTCTGAACAACCGCACCTACGGATATAGGTAGAGCGCCGGAAGCTACCTGACGCCTTATAATGGCGTCGATAAGTTGTTTCTCTCCCCCTTGTGGATATCTCACCTTCAATGGAACCACTTCGATGCCTTCAAAGTTCGCCGCGAGTCCGGATATATGATCGATAGCGTCGCGTTTATTGTTCTCGATACCGATGTACGCCTTATTTACGTCGATGGCCTTCATAAGGATGCGGACCCCGATCAGAAATTCTTCACCTCTCTCGAGCATTACGCGGTGGTCGGAGGTAAGGTATGGTTCGCATTCCACACCGTTGATTATAAGACATTCAGCTTTCTTGTCCGGAGGAATAGATAGTTTGACGTGGGTAGGGAAGGTAGCCCCTCCCATGCCTACGATTCCCGCAGAGCTTATTTTCTCAATTATCTGTTTGCTGTCAAGGTTGCAATTGCGGATAATTGTATCTGTTCGGTCGATATCTTCGAGCCATTCGTCCCCCTCTACTTTAATCGTTATCGTTGGTCTGCGGATTCCGCCCGCATCAGGTAAATTATCCACACTTGTTATGGTTCCCGATACTGAGGAATGTATATTGCTCGATACGAATCCGGATGCTTTAGCAACGAGTTGCCCGACTTTTACCTTGTCGCCTTTAGCAACGCATGCAGTCGCAGGAGCCCCGATATGCTGCGATAAGGGAATAAATACCGTTTCCGGCAATCCGCATTCCGATATGGAGTTCGAACGGCTAAGCTTATTGTCTGAAGGGTGGAGGCCACCCAATCTGAAAGTCTTTAACATATCTAATTTAACTTCTTGACGGTTAGGATGCTGATACAGATGCCTCTTCTTTGATCGGTTTCTTCACGGTCGGTTTAACCGCTTCCGCCGCCGGAATCTCCGGTTTTGGTTTTGGTGCGGGAAAATTTACCGCCCAAATCGCTCCCGTAGGACATTCAGGCGGACATTTGCGACATAATTTACACTTATTAAAATCAATGTAAGCAAGATTATTTTCGACCGTAATCGCTTCAAACGGACATATCTTCGCACATTTGCCGCATGCGATACATGCGACTTTGCAGGCCTTGCGCGCAACTCCGCCTTTGTCGTGGTTGACGCAGGAGACGAACACTCTTCGGTCTTTGGGACCACGCTTCCTGAGTTCTATTATATTTTTAGGGCATGCTTTGACACATGCGCCGCAGGCGGTGCATTTCTCCTGATCCACGACCGGAAGTCCTGTTTCGGGATCGAGATGGAGGGCATCGAAATTACACGATACAGCACAGTCCCCTTTCATTAAACAGCCATAAGTACATCCGGTCTCCCCTCCGTACAGCGAAGCCTCGACCGCGCAGGATTTCACTCCGTCGAATATGTTGGTTTGGGGGCGGTTTGCACATGATCCTGCACATCTGACGACAGCGACCTGTGGTTCTTTAACAGCCGCTGCTTTACCAAGGAAGCCTGCTATATTATTCATCATGTCGCCTCCGCCCACCGGACAGTAGAGAGGGGCAATATCTTCGTTATTTACTAAAGCTTCGGCAAAATTACGGCATCCGGCAAACCCACAGCCGCCGCAGTTCGCCAAAGGGAGCATCTGTTCTACTTCGTCTATGCGCGGATCTTCATAGACTTTGAATTTATTAGCAACAAAATATAGTATCACAGCTGCCACCACCCCTAAACCGCAAAGGGTAAGCACTGTAAAAAGCAGTAAACTCATAAGGTTATATTATTGTCTGATTTTTCAATGACGAAATTTATCTCTTTCTCTATTTTTCGACGATGTAAATATAGTATAAAATAATAAATTGCGACAATGGCTAAAGATATTAATCCGGAAAAAAGTTCTCCTAAACCTAATTGAAGAAGGATAATTACCATTCCCAGCAGCAGAATAAAAGGTACCATATATATATACATTACCGCCTTGAGACCCATAGATTGCTTCATGGATACGATAACATCCTCACCGACGGAATAACTTCCGGCATGAATGTCGTCAAGAATAATAATAGAACCTTTATCCTCGTCCATCCCGCAGACGGACTTCGCTTTACATCCTGCGCATGCGGATTGAGGCTCCATCAAAATCTCGATCGTTGGTCCGTAGATAGCGATTATCTTGCCTGTATGCTTTATACTTTTCTGATCTGCTGACATGATCCTGACTACAATAGGCACGAACTGTCGTATGTAAGCGGAAGAATCCTGTCTTTGCCCAACGTACAAGTAGATAAACGTAGGACAGGGCAGAACTGATATCTTTTATATTCGTTGGATATGAGCATCTTAAAAACTTTCAGCACTGTGCCGATGTCAAATCCTGCTGTGGTTATCTCGTCTATCGTCTGATTCTCTTCGATTAACCGGTATAGGATTGCATCTAATTCGTCATACAGAGGAAGTGAGTCGGAATCCTTATGGTCCGGACAAAGTTCGGCAGAGGGTTCTTTTATAATAGTATTCTGAGGAATAATCTCTCCTTTGCGATTGATATAGCGTGCGAGTTCGTAAACTTCGGTTTTATAGAGATCACCAAGGATGCTGAATGCACCTACGGTGTCGCCGTACATGGTCTCGTATCCTACCGCGCATTCACTCTTGTTGGAGGTATTCAGAGTGATATATCCGAACTTATTGGACAATGCCATTATGAGCATTCCTCTCGTACGTGCCTGTATATTTTCTTCCGTTACATCGGATTCGGTACCCTTGAATACCTCAGCCAGCGCCTTAGTGGTTGAATCGAAAATTCCAGTTATGGGAACTATGTCGTATTTAATTCCAAGTGTTTCAGCCAGTTTCACGGCATCGCCCACGGAGTGGTCGCTCGAGTATTGCGAAGGCATCATGAGTACGTGTATATTCTCAGGTCCGAGAACTTCTGACGCAAGCGCGCAAACTACCGCAGAATCGATCCCTCCGGATAGTCCGAGACAGGCCTTCTTAAATCCGTTCTTTGCGAAGTAGTCTTTGAGTCCGAGCTTGATGGCGCGGTAAACATTCCTCGCCTTGTCCTGAACCGGAATCTTAATGGGAGGATAGTCGCCGTCCACCTCGAATACAGTGTAATCCTCTTCGAAACTCCTCATCAGCACGATAGCCTCTCCCCTCCTGTTAAAGACAAACGACGATCCGTCGTAAACTATATCCGTCTGTCCCCCAAGCTGATTTACGGCAATGACATTGCTGTGGGTCTTGTATGCTATCTTAGAGTAAAAGTCGTATCTGCGCTCGATGATTCCGCACGAATATCTCGTCGATTTAAGGCTTACGATAACATCGACGTCGCTGCCGAAGTCATGCTCGCTGTATATATCCGAACCGAGTACGACTGCGATGTTGCGTCCTTCCACACGCAAGAACTCATATCCGTGTGAACGTGAAAGGTGATATCGTTCATCTCTCGAAATTACGTTTTGTTTGCCGACGTATCTTGAAATTTTGCCGTTATGAATAATTGCTGCCGCGCTGATTATATCGTTGTCGATCTGCAAAGGCAGTCCGATGATCGTAGTTATTTCAGTGCTCTCTTTTGCGATTTCGGATAAAGTTTCGTTGCATCTCTCCAAAAAAACAATATCGTTAAGAAGATCATAAGCTGGTCTGCCGCTTATTGCCTGTTCGGAAAACATTACCACCTTCGCTCCGTCCCCCTTCGCCTGTCTTATACAGCGGATTATTTTCTCTTTATTACCCTCGAAATCACCGATAGTGTAGTTCAATTGGGCTATAGCAATCTTCATTTCCGGAAAATTATTTTGTTATTTCGACAAAGATACTAATTTTTGAATACAGATAAAAATTTCATTAGAGTTTTGTTTATTTAAAATATGTTTCTATATTTGCACCAGCAAAAACGAAGGTGCCATAGCTCAGTTGGTAGAGCAAAGGACTGAAAATCCTTGTGTCCCCGGTTCGATTCCTGGTGGCACCACTTGCAGAAGATGCAGATTAAAGTAAATCCCTGAATTTCAAAGAAGTTCATGGATTTTTGTTTTTAGACGGAGTGCATAAAAAGGCACTTTCAGGCAGATAAAAAATAAAAGTAATGGGACTTTTATCCTACACTTTTAAGTCCCACGAATTAGCATCCTTAGCGTTGATTCACAATGCTTTGTAGACACTGAAAACAGCAACGGTTACTTAATTTTAACCCCTAAATTTTGTAACACGAAATGAAATTCATTCACTGTTCTGTTTTTCATTAAACAAACAAAACTCCTGAAAAGTGGCGAAGCATCTATTCGTCTGAGAATCAAAATTAGCGGCATTCCGGTGGAGTCACAAATCAAACGGAGTGTTCTGCCGGAACAATGGAATCAGGCCACCGAAACCTGCAAAGGCCGCGACCGTCGTTCGGTGGAAACAAACGAGTATATCCGGATGCTCAAACTAAAAGCTCTCACCATTCATAGGGAATTAGAGTTGTCCGGCGCCCATTTTACGGCGCGGTTAATTATGAACCGAGTTTATTCTGCGGAAGAAAAACGCAATAGCGAAAAATCACATGGCAGGGTTGATGCAGTATAAAAACGGGAATAAATATCCATTATTCAGCGATCGCAGCTTCAAATTTGTGAATAAAGAGACGACTCTTTACTAATAATTATTAAATTTACACACCACATATTATGAACAGGAGAGACGCGGAAATAGAATTAAAGAAAAAATTCGGATTCGAAAGATTCCACGATAAGCAATGGACTGCAATAAATTGGTTGCTTAAAGGGAAGAGGGTTTTGCTTATAGAAAAAACCGGCTTTGGGAAATCCTTGTGCTACCAGTTTCCGGCGACGCAATTCCACGGTCTGACCGTTATCTTCTCTCCATTGGTCGCATTGATGCGGGATCAGGTCGATTCACTGAATAAAAAAGGTATAGAAGCAAGGTATATAATTTACGAACAGTCTCCTGAAAAAAATTCCCAGGCGATTAAGGAAGCTATCGACGGAAAAATTAAAATATTGTATATAGCTCCCGAAAGGCAGGAGAACCAGGAATGGATAGAAGCTGTACGGCAGATGAAGATATCTATGGTAGTTATCGACGAAGCCCATACTATCTCCGTTTGGGGACACGATTTCAGGCCTTCTTTTCGAAGGATTATCAATTTGATTAAACTGCTGCCGGACAATATACCTGTCTTAGCTACTACTGCCACCGCTACGGCGAAAGTTCAGAAGGATATAGAACGGCAGATATCAGGAAAAATCCTTACTCTTCGAGGCAATTTAATACGCGATAATTTTCAGTTGTATGTTATTAAAGTCTCTTCGGAGGATGAAAAGCTTATATGGATAGCAGACAATATTAACGAACTCGAAGGGACTGGAATAATATATACCGGAACACGGGTAAACACCGAGATATATTCCCGATGGCTTCAGTTTTCAGGAATAGAAGCTACTGGATATAATGCCGGTTTAGATGCCAATTCCAGAAAAGAGGTAGAGAGTGGATTAATGAATAATAAATGGAAAGCAATTATTTCTACCAATGCCTTAGGGATGGGAATTGATAAACCTGATATACGGTTTATAATTCATACTCAAATACCTTCTTCTCCTATACATTATTACCAAGAAATCGGAAGGGCAGGGAGAGACGGCAAGCCGGCAAAACTGATTCTTTTTTACAATTCCGCAAAAGATGAAAATGGGATCGAAGAAGATATGAAACTTCCGAAAGCCTTCATAAATGGATCGCGGCCTTCTATTGAAAATTACACCCAAGTGATAAATTGCTTGAAAGACTGTTCATTAACAGAAGAACAAATTTTGAAAATGACCGATTTGAAACAAAATCAGTTTAAAGTAATTAAAGCTGATTTAATAGAACAGGGTATTATTAAAGAAGTAATTTACAGCACTAAGAAAAATTATGAATATCAATACGATGCTCCTGAATTAAATACTAAATTGTTCGAAGAGTTGCGTCGGATTAAAGAGGAAGAATTAAATGCGATGGTCCAATATGTAAATCTGGACTCCTCCAGGATGAAATTCCTGTGCGAATATTTAGGAGACAGCAGTAACAAAAATTATTCGAATTGCGACAATACCTCGTTAAAAAATTACTTCTTAAATCCTTCGGGTGAAAATATTAAGCGCTTATCCGATTTTAGAAAAAATTATTTTCCTGAACTAATAGTCGGGAATTCTAAATCTAAATTAGTTAATGGCGTTGCTGCAGGTTATTACGGTGTATCGAATATCGGAAGTGCATTGAATAGATCCAAATATAAGGGTGGAGGAGATTTCCCAAAATTTTTACTGAAATTGACACTGAAGGCGCTACGGAAAAAATACCCTCGGGAAAAATTCGATTTGTTAATCTATGTTCCGCCTACTGAATCCGGAGATCTTGTCCGGAATTTTGCAGAAAAAATAGCTTCGGATCTCAAAATTCCATTATCTCATGATCTTGTCAAAACAGGTGATACCAAACCCCAAAAAATTTTCAATAACTCAATTTTAAAGAAAGATAACGTTAAGGGAAAGTTCTCTTTTCAAGACCCTGAAAAATTAAAAGATAAAACAGTCCTGCTGTTCGACAATATATTTGACAGTGGGGCGACGATAAAAGAAATTGGAGCCATGTTAACTAAACACGGAGTGAAAAAAATAATTCCGATCGTAATCGCACGAACAGTAGGAGGGGATATATAATATATGGAAGTCAATGAATTCCCATATTGGGTGACCCTGGCGCATTTACAAGGGGTAACGACGCGGAGAAAAAATGATATTATAGTACGATTATTCGAAGAGGGTAAAACCTTGATCGATTTCTTCCATAACGGTCCGGAAAATTGGAGAAACTGCTATAATTTGTCCGATAAGGAAATCCAAATTTTTTCACAGGGTATAGATGAAATTCCTAATAACTCTTTTTTAGTGGAAGATTTATTAGAACAAGGTTATGCGATAGTTCCAATAACTTCCAAAGAATATTCAAGGATGTTGAAAAAAAATTTAGGAAGACTCGCACCTACCGTTATTTACACTAAAGGTAACCGGAAAATTATGCAGGAAGATTCGATTGCGATTGTGGGTTCCAGAAGTGCAAATGAAATCTCTCTTCAGTTTACCGATAATATCGCTAAAAAATCTGCACATGAAGGCAAAGTGATAGTGAGCGGATTTGCAAAAGGGGTCGATAAGCAGGCTTTGGATTCTGCTTTAAATTATAATGGCCGGAGTATAATCGTGCTTCCTCAGGGAATTATGACTTTTTCTTCGGGGTTTAAAAATTATTACAAACAAATAGTTAGTGGCGAGGTATTGGTGATAAGTACGTTTTATCCCCGGTCTCCGTGGAAGCGGGAATTAGCAATGGCAAGAAACACAGTAATATATGGTTTGGCCAAAGAAATATACGTCGCCGAGTCCTCCGACAAAGGCGGAACCTGGTCTGGAGTTATGGACGGGCTGAGAAGAAATAGAATAATTCATGTCAGATATCCGGAATCGGGTGAAAAAAATGCGAATTCTCTTTTAATAGATAGAGGTGCCTTAGCCGTTGATTTGGAGGGATTTGTAATTAATGACGATATAAATCCGGACCATGTCCATGTTAAAAAGAGTACCGAATTTATCAGAGAAAATATCTGTAATGGAACAATCTCTTTTGAAAATAAAATCAGAGAAATTATAGGGAATAAAGCCCTCTCTCTCGGAGATATTAACAAATCACTCGATATGGGTTGGTCTATGGACAAGCTTCGTAACAGATTGAAAAAATTAGATTTTTTAGAGGTCGACAAAAAAAATAAAAAAAATTTATACCGGATTAAATCGGAAAAAATCGATACGCAGAAACTTCTTTTCGATTAAACCCGATTGCAATGTGGTTGACAAATCCGATTCTTTCATGTGCTGTGAATCCAGAAAAGCAATATACAATGAAAAAATTAGGCGTTAAAGGATTGAAGGTTTTAAAAGTGCTTCATTTGCTTTTTATAATGATGTGGGCTATGGGAGTGGCTGCCATGGCCATTATCAGTTCCATCGAACCTACGTCGGGAGACGGACTATATATTATGCTGCATATTATACGACTTATCGACGACACTCTGGTCATACCCGGAGCCATGGCTGCGGTAATTACCGCAATTGTGTATGGCATATATACAAATTGGGGATTCTTTAAATATAGATGGATAACGGTCAAGTGGATAATTTCTATTCTTCTGATTATCTTGGGAACATTTTATTTCAGTCCGAAACTGGATAAATGTATAAATATTGTCGAGCTCCATCGTGAGGAGGCCCTAAATAATCCTGAAGTTATTAAAAATTTGAAAATAAGTCTCTTTGGGGCATACGTGCAAAGTAGTATACTTATTTTTCTGATCGTGATCTCCGTTTTTAAACCCTGGAAAAAGAAAAAATCCAAAATTAATATATAGCAGTCCCTGTAAAAATCACCCTTTGAAATTTTTATTTAGGGAAAATTTAATCTGTTCTCATAAGAGAATTATAATTTTTAGTGGAAACGTGATTCAAAATATCATCGGTAAAATACTTAAATATTAAAGCCCGTTTTAAACGGGCTTTAATATTGTTCGTCAATAATTACCAGCTTCTTTTATTTTCCGCCTGTTCATGAGCCTTATGACGCAGTTCCTCTGCATCCTCCTCTTTTTTCCGTGCCCGTTCTTCTGTCCGTTCGGCAGCATTGTCGTTCATGCGGTCAGTACTGTTGCGTACATCATCAGTTTTTTCTTCCGCCCAATCTGAAACACGGTCAGCAGCTTCACGGGTATTTTCTTTGACGTTCTCCCAACCCTCGTTAAGATTGTCTTTGATCTTTTGATTGTCCATAATACGTGGTTTTAGTTAATTACGCTTCAAAGAATCAATACTCATGCCGCTTATCCGGGTATTTGTGTTTCTATGGTGATATTTATTTTTTACTTCCGAAAAGAGGGGGAAGCCCTTCCGATTTCAAAGATAAGTGTCGAGTGGCGATTGCGATTTATCCGATTAATTTCGCCAGCTCCTCCTTCGCCTGTTCGATAACTTTTTGTTTTTCTTCGGTAATTTCAGGATAATGGATCGGTAATCGTTCGATCCGTTCTACCAAAATTTGGCTTACAGCATATCGCATATACCATTTTTCATCGGCGGGAATGACGTACCACGGTGCGTAATCGGTCGAAGTCTCCGACAACATATCCGAATAAGCCTGCATATATTCGCTCCAAAGCTCCCTCTCCTTCAAATCGGAAGAGGAGAATTTCCAGTTTTTAGCCGGATCGTTCAGTCGTGCCACAAAACGTTTTTCCTGTTCTTTTTCTGATACGTTAAGGAAGAATTTTATTACAATGGTCCCTGTCTCTGTGAGATACCGTTCGAAATCATTTATCTGGCGGTATCTCTCTGACCAGAAATCTTTTGTCACGTCCTTTACATCGAATATACCCGGAAGTTTGTTCCCAGCGATGATCTCCGGATGTACTTTGACTACCAATACGTCTTCGTAGTGGGAACGGTTAAATACCCCTATCCGTCCCCGTTCCGGCAGCTGACGGACTATTCTCCATAGATAGTCGTGATCCAGTTCCTCATCGGAGGGTTGTTTGAAAGCACAGACTTGACATCCCTGCGGATTGATTCCGGAAAATACGTGTTTGATCGTTCCGTCTTTGCCAGCCGCATCCATCGCCTGAAAAACCACAAGTACAGCGTAGCGGTCATGTGCGTACAAAAGATCCTGCAATTTAGCCAGTCGGTCAACGTTCCGTTGAAGCAATTCCTTGCCCTCCGCCTTAATTAGCGGGCCGTCATAACCCGTACTGAAATCCTTGACATTATTTTTTTTACCCGGTTTGGCTTCCAGCCGATCTCTTTCATCTTTTTCCATTGCTCTCTCTTTTTAATCTCAAATAGCAAGGAATGTCCCGTGTTAAATATGTCGATTGTCCGGTTCATCCAACGATAAAATATTTCTTAGTTCCGCGACTCTGCCCGGTTATTTATTATTCCGGAAATCCTACGGCATTATTCAATAACATCGTTTGACTGTCTTTGAGATTCAGAACTTTCCGAAGTTTTTTCTGATCCATAAAGGCGCGCGTGATAGTTGCCAGGTTGTTTCCCGCGCAGAACAGATTTATATTTTGCGACACTATTCCTGCGTCCATCGCAGCCCACGACGGTTTGAATGGCGAAAAATCCACTCCAGGATAATTTTTTTCCATTATCGTAAAATGGTCGGAATTGGACACCAATATAAAAATCACAGGAGCCTTCAGTACAAATTCCTGGCCTCCTGCTGCTGCCGGACGATTATCGCCCTCCACGATAAATTCCAGTTCGTGTAATTCGGGGTTATATTTATAAGAAGCATCCTCCATCACGGCATATATCTCTATATCCTTGCCGCCGATCGCTGACGGAGCCGTACGGCCGCCGTCAGGGCGGTTTATGCCATTTGCAGCCCAAAGAATATTGGAAATCTGCTGTTCCGAAAGTTTCCTGTCCGATATACCTTCACGAAAAGATCTTCTTTTAGCAAATGCTTCCTGTACAGTCAAACCGCCTGTCTTAACCGGATCAGGCAATTTTATCGTTCTCTCTTTTTTCTCCATAATTTAGAAATTAAATTTTAATTTTCGTGAAATTACAATAATAAATTAAATAATCAAAAATCGTGCTTTGGATGCCTCTTCCCTACGAACCTCCCTATCCATTCTCCGTTTATCCGATTCTTAGCTTACATTCTCCTCCGGTATAACCACTTATTTGTTAGTACAGTCCACTCTGGACTTCTCTTTTAACGGTTAAGGGATCTTTATTTGCCTGTGTATTGATTGGCTGCAAAATTGCAGTTCTGAGTATTTATGATGATTCACCGGGTCTGTTATTTCATTACGGACGTTGGTTCTACGACGATAATGCCGGATGGCTGTGGGAACCGGGATATGATTGGCACCGGCATGGGTTACGAGGGGAAGGGATGTCGTCAGGAGGAATGCACTGCGGTAGTCGAAGGTAATATTGATAATACCTAAAATTTTATTTATTTTAAATTGATAATATTATGGAAAAGACAAAATCACACCGTCGTAATCCGAATGCGCATTACGACGGAACCGACCGTCTTACAGCTGAAGGTAGAGATGAATTAAAAAATTCTGATTACGGATTACCCGGAAGACGATTCCCGATGCCTGATGCGGAACATGTGCGTGCCGCGGAAGCGCAATTCCACTTTGCTTCCGATGAAGATAAACCGGAGTTAGCCCGTAATATTTTGGACAAAGCGAAAAAATTCGGTGTTGACGTCGAGAGCGAAAATGTCCTGCATTGGGCAGGGAAAGAGAAAAAATAAACAGAATCTTATCCGACGGAAACATTAATGGATAACAATAAAAGCCGGAGGGCGATGTTCCGGCTTATTTTTTATTTTCGGAAGAACAGGTAATTTAAAACTTGCCGCTCTGCGGTTTCAGATATTGAGTGTACGATAGTTATTACTTTTTACCATGAAGGAAGGATGAATAAGAAATATAACCGCTGCCTGTTAAATCCATAAATATCTATTTTACATTCTCTTTTAACCACTGTTGAAATAGGTCGAGATGTTTTTGTTCGTCAGCTATTAATTTTGCCAGCAGCTGTAAGGCGATTTTAGTGGTTTTATTTTCAGGGACTGTTTTTACAATCTCGGCGATGCGGTTGTATTCCTGTATCGTAGCCTCCTCCGATTCGATTCCGAACCGGACAGCTTCTTCCGCATTCTTACCGTATTTCACATGCGAAGTGTTATATTCCTGCGTAACATTCCCTCCAAGCGCAGAAATAAAATCGCCGAGTTTATCGAAGTGCTTCATCTCTACCAACCCTATTCCCAGAATCATTTCTGCAACGTCGTCGAATAACGTATCCTGTGAAACATATTGGATTATTGCATTCATTTCCGAAAATTCATTGGACCCGCGGTAAACGGCATAAAACCATTCCGGATTGACTCCGTCATCCTTAGAGAGATCATCGAAATCGGGATATTCTACATCGGAATTGCTATAGCTCATTGCGTTTACTAAACCCAGAGTCAGATCGTCGAGGTGGTTCGTTCCTTTATCTTTCATCAGAGCGAACATTGCTGCCATGTTTTTCATTCGATAAAGTATGTTTAACCGACCCTATCCAAATACTTTACCAATTTTTGCCTATAAGGCATAAAAGTATATTCCGGTCTGAAAATTGTTTTGTGGTTAATTCGATGTTATATTAAATAATTTTGTGTATGTATCACAGCAATGGCAACTACGAGGCATTCGCCCGTCCAGAAAAACCGGAAAACATAGATCGTAAATCAGCACATCTCATAGGCTCCGGTCTCGCTTCCCTTGCGGCAGCGGCATTCCTGCTCCGCGACGCGCAGATGAAAGGAACTAAAATCCATATCTACGAGGAACTCGCCGTTCCCGGAGGAGCTCTCGACGGTTCTTACGATCCCGGTCGTGGATTCATAATACGGGGTGGACGTGAAATGGAGAATCACTTCGAATGTTTATGGGACTTGTTCCGTTCTATTCCGTCGTTGGAAGTAGAAAATGCCTCGGTGTTGGATGAATTTTACTGGCTGAACAAAAAAGATCCGAATTTCTCGCATAACAGGGTCATTCGGAACCGTGGTGAAGACGGTAATACCGGAATGACGTTTACCCTGTCCGAGAAGTCAATCGAAGAGATAGCGAGGCTGTTCCTGACTTCGGAATCCGAGTTGAACGATAAACGTATCACCGATGTATTCTCCCAGGAATTCTTCCTGTCCAACTTCTAGTTATATTGGCATACCATGTTTGCGTTCGAAGAGTGGCACAGCGCTATGGAGATGAGGCGTTATATCGCACGTTTTATACACCATATCGACGGACTGCCCGACCTGTCTGCCTTGAAATTCACGAAATACAATCAGTACGAGTCGCTGGTACTCCCGTTAGTAAAATTCCTTCAGGACAACGGCGTCAATTTTTATTTTAATACCCGCGTAAAAAATATTGTCGTGGATTCAGCACCTGCCAAAAAAGTCGCACGAAAGATAGAGTTCGAAGATGGTAAGGAGATTAACCTTACGGAAGACGATCTGGTATTTATAACCAATGGAAGTCTGACTGAAAATTCCACCTACGGAGATCAGAATAATCCTGCCGTAATTAACGACTCCCCCGGTGGAAGCTGGTCCTTGTGGAAAAATATAGCCGCTCAGGACCCTGCCTTCGGTAAACCGGAAAAATTCTGCGGTAATATTCCGCAATCCTATTTTGTTTCCGCCACAGCGACGACTCTCGACGACCGGATACCGCCTTATATTCAGAAGATAGCCAAACGCGATCCGTTCGCAGGCAAAGTAGTCACCGGAGGAATAGTATCGGTAAGGGATTCTAATTGGCTGTTGAGCTTCACTCTAAACCGCCAGCCCCATTTTAAAAATCAACCTAAAGACCAACTTGTTGTCTGGATCTACGGACTTTTATGTGATAAACCGGGCAATTTCGTGAAGAAACCGATGAAGGAATGTACTGGAATCGAGATCGCGGCCGAGTGGCTATACCACATGGGGGTTCCTCAAGATCAGATATACGATATGGCGGAGAACTCGGCGAATACGGTTCCGGTCATGATGCCTTACGTAATGTCTTATTTTATGCCCCGCGCCATAGGCGACCGTCCGCTCGTTGTTCCGAAAGGCTCGGTTAATTTCGCGTTCATAGGCAACTTCGCCGAAACGGAGCGCGATACCGTATTCACGACCGAATATTCCGTGCGTACTGCTATGGAAGCCGTCTATACGCTTCTTAACGTCGACCGCGGTGTTCCGGAAGTATTTGCCTCCTGCTTCGACATTCGCGAACTCTTTAAATTTTCCCATTATCTGATGGACGGTAAAAAGATTACAGAGATGAAAGTGCCGTTCCTGATCAAGCACGCGGAGAAAAAATTGATTAATAAAAGCAAAGGAACTATTATTTACGAGCTGCTTAAGCAGTATAAGCTAATTGATTGATTCATGGCCTCGAACTTCTTGATCTACTGAAACTCAATGAAAATCTACGGAATAAGCGGATTCAACGAATTTTTTATTTTTATTCCCCGAACGATCTTAGATTTGCTTGTAATTGTTTAACTTAGAAACTAACGACAGATATGAAAAAAATTATTATGGCGGCATCAATGCTGTTGCCCTTAGCTTCGTTCTGGTGCGCAGCACAATCGCAGGGCGGACAAAGGGGAGGCGGTTCTCCGGATAAAAGCGGAGACGCAGTACTTCAGGCTCTCCTTGCCGAAACGGTAAATAAATTCGTTCAACTGGAATATAACGATCCGGAGACAGGGAAAACAATGGAATACAACCTGTTTATTCCTGAAGGATACGACAAAAGTAAACAGTACCCTCTGCTCTTATTTATCGGAGATGCGAGTACCGCGCGCAAAGATGTCAAAGCGCCATTGACGCAGGAATATGGTGGAGTGATCTGGGCAAGTGCGGAAGATCAGGCCAAGCATCCTTCGTTTGTTCTTGTCCCTCAATATACAACTCAGACAGTAAACGATAACTCGGAGACAACCTATGAAGTAGAGATGACTATAAGACTGTTGAATTCCATTGTCGATCAATATAATATCGACAGAAACCGTCTTTATACCACCGGTCAATCGATGGGCGGAATGATGTCGCTGTATTTCAATATAGCACATCCAGATCTCTTTGCGGCTTCGTTGTTTGTTGGATGTCAGTGGGATACGTCAAAAATGAGCGGATTTAAGAACGACAAATTTTTCTATATCGTAGGTGCTGGCGATCCGAAAGCTTCCAAAGGTATGGCCGAATTGGAAGCGGTACTGAAGAATGAAGGGGCCGATTTTAGTACTGGAGAGTGGAGTGCGAAACTGCCGCAGACAGAGCAGGAGGAGAATGTCCGCAAACTTATCGCCGAAGGAAGCGACAGGAACTTCGTGACATTCACGTTGGGCAGCGTACTGCCGGAAGGCGGAAGTGGCAGCGAGCACATGTATTCGTTCGATTATGCCTATAAACTCGAAGGGGTGAGGGATTGGCTGTTCAGGCAGAGTAAGTAACAAGTATTAAAGCGGTTGGTTAAAATAATAAAGACGTCTGTAACCACAGGCGTCTTTATTATTTTGTCATATCATCAAGCAGCATGTGCTATGCGTGACGGAGCAGTTGAACGAATCGTCGGTTCCATTCCGATTCTCATGAGTGCTAAAGCGATGGCAGTGCCCAAAAGCGCTCCGGCCGAGATCCATGCAGCGGTTTTGATACTCCTTATTTTAAGTACCCTGTTTTTTAAAGACCCTTCGATCTTAATCGTGTCGTTATCCCCTTTTATGGCTTGTCCCAGTTGTCGTGAATTTTTTACCGTTATCATAGTTTCTTGTTTTACAACAAATATACTAAGAAGAATGTATAGATAAGATATATTATTTTAATTTATAGCTATTAGTGATGATTTATTATAAAAAATACGAACTCTGACCGGTTTATATCAATGATAGAAGGGTGGTAATAATTTCATTATATTATTGAAATTAAGTTATGTTGGCACAATGGTTGAATAAATGGATAAGGGAAGAATTGGTCTACGTGGAATTTAATATAAATAAAAATATTCATTATGTCAAAATCAGTAAAAGAGGCTCCGGATTATCTGGAAGATAAACACTTGAGTGTAGGTACTAAAAAATATCTTAAAGTTCTGAACTCAAGCGACACTCCCGTAGAATCGCTTCCTGTGCCCCAGGCACGTAAAGTCTTGGAAGATGCCCAGTCATCTGTTAAGGTGGATGTTTCAGGGATCGAAGAGAATTACAAAACAATAGAGTCCGATGGAATGTCGATCGATATCGTAGTGATTCGTTCGGAGGGATCGACGGAAAAACTGCCGGTATTTATGTTCCTTCATGGTGGCGGATGGGTACTGGGTGATTATCCGACCCACAAACGTCTTGTACGCGACGTGGTGGTCGAATCCGGATTCGCTTGCGTGTTTGTTGAATATACCCGCTCTCCGGAGGTGAAATTTCCCGTTGCCTTAAATCAGTGTTATGCCGCTACTAAATGGGTGGCTGCGCACGGAGACGAGATTAATGTCGATGGAACCAAACTCGCTGTGGTAGGGAACAGTGCCGGAGGAAATATGACGATAGGAACCTGCCTGAAAGCCAAAAATGAAGGAGGGCCGGAGATAAAGTGCCAGATTCTGATGTGGCCTTATTCTGATGCCGGAGAAGATTATATATCTTACAAGAAATATGGCAAACAACGCTTCCTGACCACTACCCTTATGGAATGGATGAGGGATAATTATCTCAGTAATAAGGATGAATACAACGACATCTACGTATCTCCGGTGCGTACTGCAAAAGAACAGCTCGCAGGTCTCCCTCCGACCCTTATCGAAGTTGCAGAGAACGATATTCTGCGCGATGGAGGAGAAGAATTGGGGCGTCATCTCGACGAGGCGGGGGTTTACGTAACGACTATACGTTTTAATGGCGTCACCCATGACTGGGGGCTTCTTAACGGATTCGCTGAACTGGCTCCGGTACAAGGACTCGCACTGTTCTCGGCAGCGATGTTAAAGAAGTATCTAAAATAATAGATAAATTTATATAAAAAATAAAGGCTGCCCTTCACGAGCAGCCTTTATACGTATTCATTTACCGCAGGGCTGAGAATTATTTAAAATTATGCCTTAAAAAAATAGAAATTTTTATAAATTAAAAGTTTTTGTTATTTCAATTCATGAAATTATTTCTATTTTATAATAAGACGTCCGGAAACAATAAAATAATAGTCGGAATAGTCGTCGCAAGGTTGGTCGGTAAACTGGACTTATTTTGTTATATTCTCGTACCCGTTCTCGTTATAAACCGGAGTGTTCTCAGCGTCGTAAAAATAATCGTCGATCTCCTGATCTAATGGTATCTCCGAATCCCAACCGTCCTGAGGCCATAAATTCTCATCCCGTACTCCTTCCGCGTAACCGTTATTATCGGTCGAATCGATCTTGCGGTCGTTCTCTATTTCTATAATACTCATAATCGTATACTTTTTAACATAAACGACCAAAAACAATACCAGTTTTAGATTATTAATCATTATGATTAATTTTACCGCCTTAAATCGGAAATTATATGAAAACCAGTGTAAGGCGGCCCTCCGTCGGAGTCACTATGGGAATCTTGTTCTCCCTCAGTCTCGCACATTTTTTTAACGATATGTTCCAATCTGTAGTGTCAGCCGTTTATCCGGTTATAAGGGATAATATAGGTCTGAATTTCAGGCAGATAGGTGTGGTTGCGTTTGTGTATCAGATATGCGCGTCGGTGTTCCAGCCGGTATTCGGAGTCTACTTCGACAAACATCCGAATGTGTGGTATTTGACACTCGGAACGTTATCGACACTCACAGGTCTATTGATATTCGCCTTCGCCGGATCGTTGTGGCTTGTCGTTATCGCCGTTATGTTCATTGGTCTGGGCTCCTCTGTGATCCATCCGGAAGCGTCACGGCTCACACACTATGCTTCAGGCGGACAGCACGGACTTGCGCAGTCGATATTTCAGGTGGGAGGCAACTTCGGAACTTCCGTCGGTCCTCTGCTCGCCGCGTTGATCGTCGCCCCTTACGGACAAAAATATATAGCGGTATTTGCAGGTATCGCCGTGATATCCATATTAACAAAGAGACCTATAACCAGATGGTACAGACAGAGGATCGAAACGGCAGGAACTGATGCCGGGAAAAAAGAGGTGATAAGACGTGTCCGGCTGTCGAAGAAAAAAATATACTGGTCGCTGGTAATTCTCCTCATACTTATCTTCTCGAAATATGTCTACACCGCGAGTCTGGTAAACTATTACACATTCTATCTGATCGAAAAATTCGGAGTCACGACCCAGCAGTCGCAATTCTATCTCTTCGCCTTCTTGTTTGCTTCCGCAGCTGGAACCCTGCTTGAAGGCCCTCTCGGAGATCGCTTCGGACGTAAGTATGTAATATGGTTCTCGATTCTCGGAATCGCGCCGTTCTCGCTGCTTATGCCTCACGTAGGGTTAATGTGGACATGTATCCTGAGTATAATAATAGGACTGGTACTGTCGTCCGCATTCTCCGCGATTCTGGTTTATGCGCAGGAATTTCTTCCGACTAAATTAGGGCTGATATCCGGTCTCTTCTTCGGACTTGCCTTCGGTATCGCGGGAATAGCCGCAGCGGTACTCGGAGGAATAGCGGATGACAATGGCCTCGAATATGTATACAGATTCTGCGCTTACCTGCCGTTGCTGGGATTTGTAGCTGTATTCCTCCCCAACGTCAAACCTCCGCGCCATAGGGAAATCGTGAAAGAGGGAGGTAGTGGTAACACGAATAATCATGATATTACGAAGCCGGACTTAAGGAGCCGGTAATATCATATATAAATACTCCTCATGCCACACGGCATGAGGAGTATTTATGATTCAGAATTATTCTGCAGTGTCGATTCCTCTCCATATAACAGATGCGAGTATACCCCCTAATAAAGGAGCTACAAAGAAGAGCCACAACTGCGATAATGCCTGTCCGCCTTGGAACAGTGCCGGTCCGAAGCTCCTCGCGGGATTGACGGATGTTCCGGTTATGGGAATACACACTATATGAATCATTACCAGTGCCAATCCGATTGCGATACCTGCGAAATTGCCGTTAGCCCCTTTGGATGTCGAACCGAGAACCACCATCACGAATATGCACGTGAAGACTGTCTCAGCCACGAATGCCGGAAGAAGCCTCTCGTAGCCGTTGGCTCCCGTGAGAGTTGTTATGGAACCGGAGTCCTTGGCGAGGACATACAGAATCGCGGAACCTATAACTGCGCCGATAAGCTGGAATATCATATACATTCCTGCGTCCTTGCCGCTGATCCTTTTAGATAAGAGCATTCCCAGCGTTACGGCAGGATTTATATGACACCCGGAAATTTTGCCGATCGTATAAGCCATTGCCAATACTGCGATACCGAAGGCAAATGCGACCCCTAATGTTCCCACGGGAATGAACGGATGCAGAACCCCTGTAAATACTGCACTTCCGCATCCTATAAGTACGAGCACTGCCGTACCGATCATTTCAGCTAAATATTTTTTCATAATTAAAAATTATATGGTTTCAAATTATTTGTCTCCGTTAATTGATTACACTATTTTATATCTAAGTCCTGTAATAATATTTCCAAAATTAAATTAAATTTTTTATTCTGCCAAATTAAAATTATAAAATACAATTACGGTATGAATGATTGTTATATTTTTCCTACTCTGCATAATCCATTCACTCTTCAATCCTTATCATAAATGTGCGATAGGTTGATACGAGTATCTTAATCCCAAGATTATCGCCCCGCTTTAATCATACCGGAAAAATTAAGTTCAAAGTTCGATGCGGTCTCCGTACGCGTTGTATGCTGTAACGTTTACGATTATCGTATACCCTCCTCCCATCGACCGCGTAGACTCGGTATCTTCATAGATCCGTACATCGAGATCGTAGTAATAATTGCGGTCGGGAATGGGCAGCGGAGCCGAGAACTCCTGTTCTTCTATACTTCCGTTAATATGGGTGTAAAAGTAGATGGTAGGGGCTATCGCCGATTGATAAATATAGGCAGTTCCCGTAAATTCCTCCGATTCGTTCACTTCGAGAGGCAGTGGAGCCGCAAAATTAAAATATCCCCCTGAAGGGAGTTCTGTGATTTCAGATGGTTCTACAATATATGTATAACTCGCTGCATTAGCTATCAGAAAGGAATTATTTGTGCTGAGAGACGTATTGTCCGGAAATGTAAGTCTGACCCCAATCTTCGCGCAGGTCCTCTCCACCGTAACTATGGCATAGTCATCTGTGCCTGATGTGAAGTCAAATCCGGATGTAGACCCATACATGCAGAATCCGTTTGCCGGATCCAGATTGTAGGTCTTATTGACCACAGGAGTTTTAAATCCATCTAACTCTGAAATTGTCGTTATGGAACTGAAATCGATTGTATCGTAGTTTGTTACTGCATATATATCTCTGATCCCCAGCTCTGCTGGTTCGAGCGGAAGGGTGACGATGCAGTAATCGTCGTAGTCGCTGAACCCGGCATCGAGGAACTTCTCCGTTATGGCCTCAGAGGACGGTTCGGTCAGGAACAATGCCACTTTGTCGATCAGTTGTTCCGATGCCGGATTGTCTTGATCCACGGTCTTGGTCCGGAATCCCGAAGATAACAGTTTTATCCGTGCGGTTGTCTCAAATCCGGATATAACCGTATCGTTCTCTTTGGAGCATCCGTACAGGAATATTGTCAGGAATAAAATTACGTAATAGTGTCTTGCCATAATATTTTAATCTACCTCTCTTACACAGCGCGATACCGTACTGCTGTAATCGTATCTTCGGAATTCGTGATATAAAACAAGATCCCAGTTGCTCCGGTCCGCAAGCGTTATGTATTCCGAGGGGCCGTACCAGTAAGCTTTGACCTGAATTGTGACTTCATTGTAATACCATGTCTCGCTCGCGTCCGTTCCGGGCGGCGATTCGAATGGCCATCCGTTAGGGAAATCCTCGACCCTGAGCATAATATCGCCCGGAGTAAAATACCTGTCGATAAGGTTTATTTTTTCGTCAGACAACAGATCTTCATTGTTATGCTCGTCGTACAGTATTGTCGAGGACAGATCTTCACCGGTTAATTTTTCGAGAAGATACTGCGCCTCTTGTCTGAATGGCAGAGGATAATAAGGCATGTCGTATCCTGCCGCAAGCCATGTGTTGGAGGTCCAGATATTATAAGCTACGTCGCAGTAGGCAAGGAACGATAGGAGTTCACATGAGTTTATGAGCCTCCATCCCTCGTCGTACTTCTTTTCGCAGTAATACGGAGGGTCTCCGCGTATGATTGTCGGACCCTGTATCTCAGCATCCCAATAATTGACCACATCGTTATAGGCTCCTTGAAGACCTTGTGTGAGTTGTTCGTTTGTCGAGTGTATCTCGATCTTACCGCATTCGGTAGGGATTACGATACTGGAATCGGTAGGATAAATAGGAGGGATGACTATTTGTTTGTCTCCCTGGAAAATGAATATATATGTATCCTTCTGCCACGGTTCTACGTATATCCATATCTGAACGCCTCCTTCGGCATTTATGTAGGCATTCACGATATAATGATAATTGCGGATGACGCTGTAATCTGACAAAGAAGATATATCGCGCCGCTGTTCCGCAAGCCCGGCCTTGCCGCTGTCCGATTCGATAGGGAATGTGTTGTTGTTTATCTGTAATTCGGTATATGTCGTTCCGTTCTCCGCAACGAGAAATTCTGGAATGTAAAAAACCACCGAACCTAAACTGTCGTTTGTGTAATCGAGACCGTCGAGGGAAGCATAATTAGAATATTCCGTACTTCCCGTGTAATAATCGTCCAAGGGCGGTACTGAAAAATGCGACGCTACATTAGCAAGGCGTACGGAGGTAATCGTGTTGTCCGGTATTGTGCTTCCGGAGATTTTTTTGCGGAATATAACTTCTACTTTAGCGAGCGACCTTACAAGTTCCACCTTGGCTGTGGGAATGGGTAAGGGCAGAGGATTCTCTTCCGTTCCTCCGCTCGCAACCGTTATATTATCGTATATGGCGGACATCAGGAATCGTCCGCTGTTTGTCGTTCCGTCAGGAATAAAGTCCGGATTGTAGTCCAGATTAAGGAATCTCGTATCCGTAGCGAAGTCCGATTTGTTTTCGATCTCCATAAGAGCCGTTACGAAGTCTCCGGAGTAAACGGTCTCGTTGGCTATGAAATAAAAATCGTAAGTACCCGGATCGATTGTGACAGTGCGGCTTCGGTCGGCAAATCCGTTGGGGAAATATAGTTTGTCGTTGTAAACTACCGAGCCGTCTCCAGAATCGAATATTAACATTCGAAGTTCGTCTACCCGGTCTTCCCAATACACATCGTCTTCGTTAATGCTGTAAGCCGCGGCGCGTACCGAGAGATACAGGGTCGCGGGAGACGGTTCGTAGTCGCCTCTGTTGTGCTTCTCGGAACAGCCGTAAATTATTACCGATGCAATAAAAATTGTTATAGGATTTAATATAAAAACGCGTCGTATCATATATCTAAGGCTTCATCGGAGTATCGTAGCTGTGCACCAGCCAATTATTCACCCATATCTCTGCGATAGTATAAGTTCCGCAGTCGCACTGATCTTCAGCAGTGAATCTTATTGTAAAATCATGGTCGCAGTTGAGGTCTACGTATGGATTCTTGAGAATGAGGGCTCCGAGCAGGCTCCCTCTGAAGAGTTCGGTTCCATCCGCAGTGTCGGTTATTACGATGGTATTTTCGAATCCTGTTTCGAGTTTGAGAAGTGTGAAGTCTGCCGATAAAATATCTGATGTGCTGTAACTCCATGCCGGTTCATAGGTTATGAGTCCGTCTTCTGCAATCGTGCCGTCTATGTTCATAGAACCGTTGTTCGATTCTATGGCGATCCCGTAAGGTCCGGAATCTTCAGGCAGTCCCTCGACCGAGATGGTTATTCTGTTCGTGATCTCCAGCAAGTTTACGGCAATATCCTCGTAGTGCATGCCGGTGGATTTTTCCTGAACGTAAACCGCGGTGGATTCGCCATAATAGACCGCAATATCTTCTAATGAAACCGCTGTACTTATGGTTCTCCGTAATTTGAATAAGAGTTCGTTTTTTTTCGTTACCCCGATCTCAATGTCGGAGACATCGAAATTATAATCGTTAAGTCCCGACCATGCCGCGACCGAATACAAACCGCTGCCGATATCGACTGTCTCTGAAAAATCCGCTCCTATCTCCTGGTCGTATAAGCGCCTCCGTTCGACGACAACGTCGTCACTGTTGAATACGAATATCGTAAGGTCTTTTATATTCTCAGGATACGATGCACTGGTACTGCACCTTGTTTGGGAGTAAAATGAAATATTCAATCCCTGATCGCATTTTTCGGTTTCGTCGTCATCGTGAACGCATGCAGGAAAAAATAAAGCGGACAGGAGGCATATAATAAGAGTAAATTTACAGCGTGATATCATCGGACCCGTGTGGTTAGATTGTTGTAATCCGGCGGAACAGGATAGTCCCGCCGGCAGTTATTTTTAGAATTCAATGTCGTATGAATGCACATACCAGTCGGTAACTGTTATCTCTACGGTCATGTGAGTCTCTTCCGGGGTGAGCGGATCCACCGGATCTATCGGAATATCCGGTTCGTCCGGATTGCCCGGTTTTGGATCAGGATTATCCGGAGTAGTTGTGTCCGGATCCTCAGAATAGAGCGGATTCCAGTTATAGCCCAAGGACGTAAATCCGGTTATATTGACATGATATATGTTATTCCTTACAACCGGAGAATTAAGAGGAGAAGTTATATTATCAGGGTTCAACCATGCATAGTAGAGCATTTTACCTCCCGTATATACGGCTACCTTCTGATTCTGAATCGCGTTCTGTGCAGCTTGTTTTGTGGAGTATATCAATCCGTCCGCCTGACCCACATAGAACGTTCCGTTTGTGAGGGTCCCTCCGTCCGCGATCTGCGAAGCATCCGGAGTTAGAACTACCCTTACCAATACATAGGCTGTATTGCCCTTCCTGTATCCTGTGGATTTGGTATCTGATCCGTAAACGTGTGTGTTCTCGAATAAAAATTTACCTGTTAAGGATTTGTATCCGTCGCTTGCGGTAGGGAGTATCGGTATGGGGGTCGGATTATCGAGATCGGAATAGTCGTAGTAGATAGGGGCTTGAGTTACGTAATTCCCTAAGGCAGTCACGTAGTCATATCCGTAACTTACGTAGTTAGTTTGTGGAAGCCAATATATCTCCTTGGTTCCTTGTGCTATGGAATATGTGAGATTCGAGAGGGTTCCGATAGTTACTCCGTCGCTGTTAGTTAAAGTTGTGGAAGCGGAGGTGGTAACTATCGCCCTCGATGCGACGCGTGTTACTGTAACTTCGATTCTGTTCGCTCCGTTATTTACGTCCTGAATCGTGATGTCCGGTTCGATGTATATCTGACTCTCGCTCTTCCCTGTCATTGTGATGACGTCGTAATTCTCGCCGCCAGACGTAACTATTCTTGCAAGTCCGTCTACGTCTACGAGTACGTCTTCGGAAGCAATGGTCGTCTCGAGTTCATTAGGGTCGTTCAAGACTATATATATCGTCTTATATCCCGATATGGTTCTGAACGGCTGACTCGGAGTAACAATTGTCCCGTTGGTGGAGATATCGATTCCGGTGAACCTCTTAGCCTCGATCGTGCCGTCGGCAGAGAGCATATAGATTTAGAGGGTCTCGATGCCGTCGTTACCTGCATAAGTTCCGTCTTCGTTATAGTCCTCGGGAAGAGCCTTGCTTCCATTTATCGATCCCGGCAGTGAAATGTGCAGGCTTACATAGGTCGGGATCCCTTCCGGATAGAGTTCCTGCTCGCTGTCCGGACTGTTGGTGCATGCCGTAAGGCATAGTCCAGCGAGTATTGGAAAAAATAGTCTTTGAAAATTCATAGATTTGGAATTTAAATTATACGATTATGCAGGACACTGTTACAATGATTATACCCTGCCTCGTACCGCTTTTATCCCGTTAAGGCCGATTCTTAAAAATTATAGTCCTATCTCAGATTGTAAATAACTGATATTGTATTAATAAAATATAATAAGCCTGCGGCGATAGTATCGCAGGCTTGAAAGTCAATTTGTTAAACCTGAATTCTTTATCCTATTCCTCGCAGTGTCCGTTAATTTCCCAATTTACTTGAGTAACTCCGTACTCGATCGTTAATTTTGCAGCGAGCTTCTCGATCACTATATCGTGCTTACCGGTGGAAAAAATCTCCGCTTTTATAAAACTGTACGCGGGGTCGTCGTCGTCGCAGCTCTTTAAAGACCGAAGCTGAAGATGTGGATCGATACTTATCGTATTGAGCATCATGACTCTGATGTGATTCTCTATCTGGGCCTTGCATCTGATACGGAAACTGTAATATATATTGGTATTGTCCTCTTTGGATGTGAAATATTTGCCTATTGTGAATCCCAGTGGACGGAACAGGCAGTGCGTGGCGATAACGAATCCGACCATTATTAATGCCTGATAAGTCAGCCCCAGCCCCGCGAACGTACCTACCGATGCCGAACACCATATTGTAGCCGCGGTATTTAGTCCTCGTACGCTGAAACCGTCTTTGAGAATCAGCCCTCCTCCGAGGAATCCAACTCCGGTAACTATCTGCGATGCTATGCGCCCCGGATCGCCGGTAGTTCCCGTAAGGCACACCGATAATAATATGAATGCCGCAGAACCGAGCGCGACGAGAGTGTTGGTGCGCAGTCCCGCGTTCTTCTGCCGGATCTGCCTCTCTATTCCGATTATGCCCCCGCAAATAAAAGCGAGTAGAAGTCGTGTTGCAAATGTGTAGATTGTCATATTTTTTCGGATTTATGCAGATCTCGGTAATCCGCTATCCTGTCGAGCGGTACTACGTCGGTATCCCGGATTTTGAATTCCTATGGTCTTCCATATTTGTTTATAATTTCCGATGCAAATATATGGCAGGATAAATAACAGTCCCGATAGAATTCCGTTAGAGCGAAATTAGAAGATCATTAGCTCTATACGAAGAGACAATTAAATAATAATTTATGTATAAAAGACGTGCAGAGCAGTGCTAAAGGTGTAACTGTGACGTCAGATGTCGTGAGTATTGAAATGACGAGAATACACTGTGCTCGTAGTTAATAGGCAGCTATCACTGATTTGTCTCGATAAAATTTCCTGCGAAAAAGATGGAGAATCTGCCTAATCCGAATTCGATTGAAGGTAGCGTTTGGTTATATTAATTCTAAGGTCTGTGGACAATAGCCGCCCGGTTTGTTATATATCCGGGATAAATAACAAACATTATTATTTAAGCATGGATTCCCTGTAAGAAGAAGGGCTGTATCCGGTGATGCGCTTGAAGATCCGGTTAAAATGCGATACCGTATCGAATCCGCACTCGATACAAATTTGCGAGATGTGCATATCCCCTATAAGCAGAAGTTTACACGCGTATCCTACCCTCAGTTCCAGAAGATATTGGGTAAAGGTCTTACTGGTGCTGTCTTTGAAAAATCTGCAAAATGCCGTAGGGTTCATCGCGACAATAGAGGATACTTCCTTGAGTTTTATTTTTTTCGTATAATGGGAATTCACGTAAGCCATTACTTTATCCAGTCGGGAATTCGACGATGTCGTTATAGTGCCTGCGTAATGCTGCGAGCTCATGAAAATTTTGGTATCCGAATCTGCGATTTCCTGTAATAACAGCAGAAGATTGGTTATCTGCAATATTCCCGAATTCACCGGAATTTCATCAAGCAGCCGCGATATCCTGCCGGAAGATGAAGTCCGGACTTTTACACCGCGGAAGGAATCCTCGAGAAGATTTTTAATTTTTTGAAATTGCGGATAATGCCTTATGGAGTGCTGCATAAAGTCGAATTCGAATTGAATTATAGACCCTTCGCTCCTCAGTTTGCTGCTTTTGTTTTTAAAGGCCTCGTCCGTACTCATGTAGTGCGGAAGATTCGATCCGAAAAGTATCACGTCACCCTTCTCATAGGGCACGATATTATCGCCCACGAAACATTTGCCGAATCCTTCCTTAACGTACATGATCTCATACTCCTGATGGCGGTGCCATGGGAATTTAAAGTAGTCGTAATTGTAAAAACGGGCTCTTACCGGATTACTCTCTGATATTACCAGCTTTTCGTTCATTATGTTTCTCATAAGAACCTGTTTTGTTGTAATGATAGTTGGATTTTATCTACTCGAAATAACCCTCGCAGAGGCATCTATGTGTTCGAATACTCAAAACTAATGATTAAAATGAGAAAAAAAAATTATTCCCTTAATAAATCGGACTTATTAAAATAAATATTAAAATTTAAGATATTGAGCTACCTGTTAGTAAATATTTTATTTATTCACAAAAATACGGCAAATATTTGCAAAAATCCGCAAATTAAAGAGTCTTATATAGAAATAACTTTGTATTAAGTTAATTCCGAATTAAATTTTTATTGGATTTTAATCTCTTACAAAACTAAAAACTAACTAACCAACTTTACTGTATGAAAAGAATATTTTTACTCTTGTCCGTCGTTTGTTTACTGGTTTATTCCTGCTCCAAGGATGAGACCGAAGGAGGTGCTTCCAGTGTCGAAATAAAAGTCAGCACCACCGCATTGGGGTTCCCTGACGTCGGAGGTACTAATTATTTTAATATCAACGCTAATGGAGACTGGAGGATTGAAGGCGCAGCCGACTGGTGCTCGGTCAATCCTTCGAAAGGAAGCAGCGGAGTAACGCAGATAACCGTTACGGTTACATCTGCCGAACTCGCGGAAGACCGCAATATCGTTTTAACAGTGGGTGATAAAACAGTAACGGTGACTCAAAAAAGAACCGGAGCAATAACTCTTACCCCGGATAAGTTCGTTCTGGATCAGGATGGAGGTACGATAGAGGTTGAAGTCCAACATAATGTCGATTTTACCGTCATCCTGTCGAATGAATATTCATGGATTACACAAGTCAGCAGCAAAGCGGATAAAACGTTGCTCTATTTCGATATTGCAGCGACCGAAGAATACGAGAAACGCGAAGGAGAAATAATTGTCAAAGATAACGACAGCGATGCCGCAGATACGCTTAAGATATATCAGGCGCAGAGGGCTCATTTGGTCTTGTCGGAGAACAACCAGACGGTAACCTGCGACGAACAGATGTATAAGGTCGAACTCATGACCAACGTAGAATACGATGTGCAAATAGAGGAGGGAGTTGAATGGATACGTCTCTCGGAAACTAAATCCCTCCGTGCCGATGCGGTTAATTTCGATATAGACGCTCTTCCCGAAGGTGAAGGCAACCGTGAAGCGGAGATAACGTTCATCGACAAAAATTCCCGTGCCTCGGATAAGCTTATAATCTGCCAGCTTGCTGATGGAGCGTTGTTCCTTATGAAGTCCAAATTCGAATTCGGAGCGTCCGGAGGCGTAGTGACCGTCAAACTTAAGGAGATGGATTATCTTACGGAGGTCGCGGAAGGCGTCAGCTGGCTCGCGCCTATCCCTGCTGACGATCCCGCGCTCACTAAATCGTTGTCGCAGCTTCGTACTGTAGAGATATCTTTTATAGCTTATCCGAACTATGGCTATGCGGACAGAGAGGGTAAGATCGTGGTAACGGACGAAGAGACCGGAGATACGGATGTCATATACGTGTATCAGCAGGCGAGGGACTTCGTAACAAACACGGAGAGTACCACAAGACTGCTGCATGCGAGCCTTGTCAGCACCACTGAAGCGTCCGGGGATATAGGCTGGCCGCAGTCCTACTTCCGCAGATTTTTCGATAAAATTCTGGTGAACTGGAGAATGCTCCCTAACGACACCGACGAGACCGCCTTCTCCGTATATCGTACGGATGTGACTGGAGAGACCGTTAAGATAACCGGCGAACAACCGCTGTCGCTAACCAATATAATCGATGAGGGGGCTTCGCGCAGCGGAGAGATAACATACGAACTTTATTATTATCACTCCGGTCATAAACCCTCGGATGCGCAGTTGATAGATACCTATGTCTTATCTGCGGATAGAGTGGTTCGAGGCCTTCCGTATACGGATATCGATCTGATTCCGGTCAGCGATCCTCTTCTGGCGAATGTGTCTCATTACGATGCTAACGATGCGAGTGTAGGGCATCTTCTCGGACGCGAGGATTATCAGGTTGTGATAAGACGAAATGCGAGAGGGTTGGATGAGATAGACGAGGAGGGAGATCCCGACGGTGGAGGTGCCGTTACCGACGAATCGGTTTACAGTCCTGTAATATTGGAAGCCTATACTTTGGACGGGGATTTTATGTGGAGAGTGATATGCGGACCTAATCTTTTGAGCTACAATGGAATATGTTTCGCAGTAGCCGATCTGGACGGAGATGGATTTGATGAAATAGTTATAAGAACATCTGAAGGAACGGTATTCGGCGACGGCAAAATGATAGGTGATACAAATGGCGACGGTATTATCGATTACAGACCGCATTACACGAGCTGGAAGGGCAATGTATACAATATGCCCGAATTCGTATCGGTTATCGACGGACGTACCGGTGCTGAGTTGGGACGTGCGCCGTTTATTCCGGTTGGGACGGAAGCCGAATGGGGCAAAGCCAACGATGGTTACCACCGTGCTCAGAGCGTCCGTATTACAGCGGCAAAACTTCAGGATCAATACGGTCTGCCGAGGACCTGTGCCGTCATAGCCCGCGGAGTATACGGAAAAACGGTCATGGAAGCATTCGAATTCAGACGAGTATCAGACGAACCGACTTCAAATATGACTAAATTATGGCAGTTCAATACTGACGACAGCAGGTATGGGGCCAGCTGGCTGGGACAGGGCAACCACAGCCTCAGCGTCGGTGACGTGGACGGTGACGGATACGACGAAATAACTTATGGAGCAATGGCGGTAGACCATGACGGTACCGGACTTTATACTACCGGATTAGGACACGGGGATGCTCTGCATCTCGGAGATTTCGATCCTAAACGTCCGGGACTGGAGGTCTTCGATTGCTTCGAATCCGGAACCGCTGAAGCTGGGCTGCGCAGTGCGCGCACCGGCAGGTCTTATTTTACCATATACGGACTGTCAAATAATGACACCGGCAGGGCGATGGTTGCAGATATAGATCCCCGGTCGCCAGGTTGTGAGATGTGGTGGGCAGGTTCCACGAATTATGCCGTGTATTCTGTGGACGGGCGAATAATCGATAATACTAAGCCGGCTTCATGTAACTTCGGTATATGGTTCAGCGGTTCGGCGAACAGACAGATGTTTACCGGAAAGACAGGGATAGATTCCTATTATAATCCTGAAATAGTGGAAGCAATGGGAGAGGACAGATTCTTGTATAACTGCCGTGTCTTCTCTGTATACCGGTTCGGAACAACTCATATAAACAGTACCAAAGAGAATGCCTGCTTCTATGGGGATATATTCGGCGACTGGAGAGAAGAGATAATCATGACTGCCAACGATATGCAGACCCTGCGGATCTTCTCTACATGGTATCCGACCGAATATAAACTTCCCTACCTGATGAGCGATTATATTTATAAAATGAGCGCTATGAACGAACATGTGGGCTACAACCAACCTACGCATCTCGGTTATTACTTCGGTTCCGATAATGCGGACGATTTTAGGCCCAAAGTGCTGAATTATTGAAAATAAATATATAAAACCGTTAATGTATCGACGATCAGATACTCTGATAATGAAAGAGGATAACCTTAGCCTGCAAGTCTTATTATATTAGTTATTAGGAAATTGGTCAAAGTCTCTGCGGAACAGGCTCCGCAGAGACTTTATTTTGATTTTACTTAATCTCTTCTTAATATTTTGAGAAATTCTAATCAAATTTTTAGTATGAATTAAAGATACGCACAATATCTGCAAAAATCCGCAAAGTTTATGGATTTTAAGGACGTAATTTTGTATTGTTAAATTTTGTATGACGAAGCACTTATATAGCTGACTGAAATGATGAAAAATCTTACGATAATGAAAAAACTATTTGCAATAGCTCTATGTTCGGTCTTATTATACGGTATGAATGCGTTTGCCGACGATCCGGACAGAAAACGCTACAATTTTAATTCCGACTGGAAAGTTTATGTAGGGGACCTCGAAGGTGCGGAGAACGTGCAGTTTAATGATGCGGAGTGGAAAAACGTGACTCTTCCGCACTCATGGAACGAAGACGATGCCTTCCGCCTTGCTATAAACAGGCTTCCCAAAGGTATCGCGTGGTACAGAAAAACATTCCGTCTTCCGGAATCTGCCAAAAATCAGAAAATCTTCCTTGAATTCGAGGGATTGCGTCAGGCAGGCACCGTGTACGTGAATGGCGAGGAAATGATATTACATGAGAACGGTGTGATGGCGTTCGGTATAGACGTTACAGATGTGGTGCGCTTCGGTGATCAGGATAATGTCGTTGCCGTTAAAACCGACAATTCAGGCAATTACAGAGAGAAGGAAACAGGAACAGGTTATCAGTGGAACCATAGTTCGTTCTACGTAAGTTACGGAGGATTGAATAAAAATGTCGTTCTGCACACTGTGCCCCGCGTCTATCAAACCCTTCCGTTGTATTCCAATCTTAAAACGACCGGAGTTTATGTGTATGCCTCCGATATCGATGTGGATAATGCCTTCGCCGTTATAAACGCTGAATCGGAGGTAAAGAACGAGACCGATGCTACGAGAACTCTCCAGTATTCCGTACAAGTGAGGGATATGGATAACAAAGTAATCGCCGAATTCGACGGAGGCAGGATAACCCTCAACGCAGGGGCAACTAAAATTTACAGGGCCTCCAATGAAGTCAATGGTCTCAACTTCTGGAGCTGGGGCTACGGTTACCTCTACGATGTGGTGACTGTTCTGAAGGAGGACGGCAAAGTCATCGATGAGGTATCGACCCGTACCGGATTCCGCAAGACCGACTTCGGCGAGGGTATGGTATGGCTCAACGACCGCGTGATACAGATGAAGGGATACGCACAGAGAACCACCAACGAATAGCCGGCCATCGGAAGCAGTGTGCCTGCATGGTTAAGCGATTATTCGAACCGTCTTGTTGTCGAAGGTAACGGCAATCTTATCCGCTGGATGCACGTAACCCCTTGGAAGCAGGACGTGGAGTCTTGCGACAGGGTAGGGCTTCTTCACGCTGTGCCTGCCGGGGATTCCGAGAAGGACGTTACAGGACGTCAGTGGGAGCAAAGGCTCGAACTAATGAGGGATGCGATAATTTATCTCCGTAATAATCCGAGTGTGATCTTCTATGAATGCGGGAATCATCGTATATCTTACGAACACATGAACGAAATGAAGGCTATCCGCGATATGTACGATCCATACGGAGGTCGTGCGATAGGTTCCCGCGAGATGCTCGACATAGACAATGCCGAATGGGGAGGCGAGATGCTATATATCAATCACAGTTCGAAGCACCCTATGTGGGCTACGGAATATATGCGCAACGAAGGTCTGAGAAAATATTGGGATGAAGTATCGTACCCTTATCATAAAGAAGGCGACGGACCGCTCTACCGCGATGCGCCTGCGCCGGACTATAACCAGAATCAGGATATGATGACCATTGAGAACATCCGTCGCTGGTTCGATTACTATGAGGCACGTCCGGGGACAGGCCGCCGTGTGAGTTCCGGAGGCGTTAAAATCATCTTCTCCTATAGTAATACCCATTACCGTGGTGCGGAGAATTACCGCCGAAGCGGAGTTGTGGATGCGATGCGTATAGCGAAGGACGGATACGGAGCCCACAAAGTCATGTGGGACGGATGGGTTGATATCGAAAATTACGAGACCTACATCATTGGCCACTGGAACTATTCGGAGGATGTCGTTAAAGATATATATGTAGTCTCTGCCGCTCCTAAGGTGGAATTATATCTGAACGGTAGACCGCTCGGAACCCCGGTGCGTGAATATCACTTCCTTCATACGTTCAAAGACGTGAAGTTCAGCGAGGGAACCCTGCGTGCCGTAAGCTATGACGAATCGGGTAAAGAATTGAGTTCGTACGAGTTGCAGACGGCAGGCAAGCCTGTGGCGATACGTATGACTGCAATGACTTCTCCGGTAGGACTGATGGCAGACGGACACGACCTTGCGCTGGTTGAATTCGAGGTCGTAGACGCACAGGGACGCAGATGTCCGCTCGCGAACGATCTTATAAGTTTTAAACTGGAAGGTCCCGCCGAATGGCGCGGCGGTATAGGGCAGGGGCCTGATAATTATATTTTATCGAAAGATCTGCCTGTCGAAGCAGGAGTTAATAGGGCATTCGTTCGTTCGACCGATAAAGCGGGAAAAATAAAGCTCACCGCGACAGCTAAGGGCTTGAAGTCCGCGTCGATAGAGATCGAGTCCGTACCGTTCGATGTGGTGAACGGGCTTGCCGGGACGTTCCAGGCGGATTATCTGCCGTCATTTATGGATAAGGGACCAACTCCCAAATCTCCTTCATATACAGTAAGCCGTAATGCCGTCGAGGTCGTTTCAGTGAGAGCGGGAACCAATCAGGGGATGCCTACAAGAGCTACGATGATAACGAAAATTCCGCATGGCAGAACGAGGACAGATGTCGTCCGCATGGATACAGTACACACTTGAAAGGGAAGCCGAACTCTCGGAGATATGTGTCAAACTTGCGAGCTGGAGAACGACGAGTTATCCGATAGAAGTATTCGTAGACGGCAATAAAGTGTGGAGCGGAGTAACACCGAGAAGTCTCGGATACGTTACCCTGAAATTCGATCCGGTAAAAGGAAGGAATGTTATGGTGAGATTGACAGGAACGAGTTCGCAGGAGGATGCCTTCGGAGGGATTACCGAGGTCGATCCTACGGTAAATCTCGATCTGTTCAGCAACAGCGCCGATCCGAATGCAAAGGGCAGTTGAGAATTGTAGAGATAGAATTTTATGAGAGAGTCAAGTAAGTCTTTAAGTTAGTTTTGCCGGATGCCGCCATGAATTCATGGCGGTATTCTTTTATATTTTGCGGTAATAGAAAAATATTTTATATTTTTGCACCCCATGAAAAAAATTCCCGAACATATTGCCGAGTCGGCAAGCCTCACAGAGCGTGCAAAAAAAATTATCGAAGAACTCAGGATCGTTGAGATTCTGGAAGATGCCGGTGCGGAAGTCAATCTTGTAGGGTCGCTCCGAATGGGGCTGCTGTCTAAGCATCAGGATATAGATTTTCATATTTATACCGACACTCTCGATGTTGAGGAGAGTTATAATATGATCGGTAAATTAGCATCGGATAAGAGGGTGGAGAAGGTCCTCTTCGGCAATCTTGCCGACACGGACGAGCATTGCTTCGAATGGCACTTATGGTGCAGGGACGAATGCGATTCCCTCTGGCAGATAGACATTATTCAGATACTCAAAGGTTCGACTTCCGACGGTTATTTTGAAAAAATTGCCGACGAGATTGCCTCTTCGTCCTCGCCTGAACAGAAGGATACTATTATCAGGCTGAAATACGAGACTCCGGAGGAGGAGAAAATTATGGGCATCGAATATTATGCCGCGGTAATTAAGGACGGAGTACGGAACTACGCCGAATTTACCGAATGGCGTAAAAATCATAAATTCGAAGGAATATTCGAGTGGTAGAACATATTCGGCGGGAATTTTGAGGATACGGTTGGAGCAGTATTTGCCAAAATCCCTTATCGTAATAATTCGGTGCGGATAATTAAGAAATTTTATGGAAGAGAATATGCCGTCCTCGTTTATAATGGATGATTACCTGCAGCAAATAATAGGAACTGTTATAGCCATACTTATCCTGTGGCTATCCAAATATCTTGCGAATAAACTGATTAACAGCTACGGTGTTAAACTCCGCAAAACCGAGATCAGACGGAAGCAGATCAAACAGTTGATTTCAATATTACTGAACATTTTATTCATAATTCTGGTAGCCGTAATATGGGGAGTCCAGACGCGCAACCTGTTCGTCGCCATGTCGTCCATCTTTGCGGTAATCGGAGTCGCATTATTCGCACAATGGTCTGTGCTCAGCAACGTTACCGCAGGGATTGTAATGTACTTCAGCGCGCCTTACCGTGTTGGCGACCATATCCGCATCATAGACAAGAATGCTCCTATCGAGGCGGTTATAGAGAATATCCAGACATTTTATACCCATATCCGTACTTACGACAACGAACTTATCGTAATTCCGAACACCCTCTTCCTGCAAAAAATCGTCTCTATCAAAGAACAGCCGTAACCGTTTTAGGTTAAACGGTTACACAATCTTAGAACCTTCCCGTACGTTCTATATAGTATGATATTGAGTGTTAGCCGCAGGACCGATATTCCTGCATTTTATCCGGACTGGTTTTATAACAGGCTTAAGGATGGGTACGTATGCGTCCGCAATCCTATGAATTACCGGAGTGTTAGCCGTATCGCCTTGGATCCGGATACAACGGATTGTATCGTATTCTGGACTAAGAATCCAGCGCCCATGCTGGCTCGTATAGAAGAGTTGACGGACTATAAGTATTATTTTCAGGTCACCGTCAATCCCTACGGTACCGGGATCGAAAGATCTGTTCCGGATATAGAGTCCGTGACCGCATCTATGAGGCAGTTGGCATCGCTTGTAGGACGTAACAGGGTCGTATGGCGATACGATCCTATATTTTATACTCAGGGGTTCGGTTACGATGAACATAAAAAATATTTTACCGATATCGCACAACGTCTTAGCGGATGTGTAGAGAGATGCGTGATCGGTTATCTGCATTTGTATGGTAAGACCGTAAAGAATGTTCAAGGAACCGGTACCGTACCTTTAACTTCGGAAGAAATAATCCGGATATCGATTAATTTCAGGGATATTGCCCGGCGGTACGGTATTGACGTGCTGAGCTGTTCGGAAACTGTTGGACTCGAGGGGCATGGCGTTGGTAAGGCTTCGTGTATAGATCCGATCCTTATCTCCGATATATGCGGCTATCCCGTAAATGTCAAAAAAGATAAAAATCAGCGTGCCGTATGCCGGTGCGTGGAGAGTATCGACATAGGAGAATATAGTTCATGTCCTCACGGGTGCCTCTATTGCTACGCGAATAAAACACCTGCCGAAGCAGATAGAAAATACGGACTCCACGATCCGGAGTCACCTCTATTGTTAGGGAATATAACGGAGGAAGATACCGTAAAGGATAGAAAGATAGCCTCCTTCCGTACAAATACGTTGTTCTAATGTAAATAATAACTCCGACTGTTAAGCCGGAGTTATTATTTTTACCATTTATTGTAGTGGACTTTATTCTCGTCGTATTTATCTTTAGGCGTGTTGCTGCCTGCCGGATACCCTATCGGAACAACTGCCAACGGAATGATATTCTCCGGTAGCGACAGCGCCTCGCTGATTGCATGAACCCTATCTTCACCCGGATACGCTCCGGTCCATACCGCCCCCAGTCCGAGAGCCTCCGCAGCAAGCAGTATGTTCTGTGTTACAGCCGAACAGTCCAGATACCAGATGTCGGATTTGGATTCGTCCCCACACACAATAATAGCCACAGGGGCATTTTTAAGCATCTGTGCGTAAGGAAGTTTTGCGGAGAGGCTATCCATCGCTTCGCGGTCGCTCACGACTATTATCTCCCACGGTCTGCGGTCCATGCCCGACGGAGCCGCCATACCTGCCTTGACCATGAGTTCGATCTTTTCCTGTTCGACCGGACGCTCCGCGTAACTGCGGACGCTCTTGCGTTCCATAATATTCGCGATGGCTTCCTTGTCGCTGAGTCCGTTGTGCTTAGTTTCCTGTGCCGAATTGCAGCATGAGGCCAGTAACAATGCTGCAGCTACTCCCGATGCAATGTAAGTCCTAATTATTTTTTTCATTTTTTAAGATTATTTTGTTTGTTAAACAATATCGGATCGTTAATTGCAAAATTATAAATAATTTTACGAAATTAACAGAAAAAAAAATCATGATGGTATCATTGAAAATAGACGACAGTACCTGCATCAGGTGTCTGCGATGTGTGAAGGTCTGCCCTTCGTCCATATTTTATAAAAATAACGCCGAAAACCGCATCGAAACCCAAAATATAGAGTACTGCATACGGTGCGGACACTGCGTAGCCGTGTGTCCTACGGATTCGGTGAAACACGGAGACTTCCCCGAAGATAAGGTGCACATGATCGACAGAGATCTCCTCCCTTCACCGGAGCAGGTTATGCTTCTGATAAAATCACGCCGTTCCAACCGTGTCTTCACGAAGAATCCCGTACCGGAAGATAAACTGGACATGATTGTCGAAGCAGCGCATAGGGCGCCTACGGCAAGCAATATGCAGAATGTCGAATTCACATTGGTGACCGATCCCCGGAAGCTCCACGCAGTATCTTCTGCGACTATCGAAATATTCTCCGCGCTTGCGAAGAGACTCAATAATCCGTTTATAAAACCCGTGGCGAAGAGGATAGTGCCGGAGGTATACGGTTACTTGCCGAGATTCGGTAAGTTGATAGAGGAGTTTAAAAACGGCAACGATCTTATACTCAGAAACGCGACTGCTCTATTATTTATCCACGCCCCGAAGGAAAGCCGCTTCGGTTCGGACGACTGCAACCTCGCTTACCAGAACGGTTCGCTCATGGCGGAGAGTCTCGGAGTCAGCCAGTTCTATACGGGATTTGTATGCACTGCCATTAGACAGGATAAAGACCACCGCATCGAAAAAATGCTCGGAATAAACGGACGCATACATGCCGGAATGGCTCTTGGGCTGACCGAATTTAAGTACCCGAATTATATTGATAAAAAAGATACCGTATTAAAGAAATTCTGATAATGGATTCCTCAATCCGGACATTCGGATTTAAAAAAGGACTGCCTTATGGATTCGAGATCAAGGAATTGTCGGATGTGAAGCGCTCTCCCGGACTCTTCGCTTATCCGAAAAGGGCTGAGTTCTATCAGCTTATAATTGCGGAAGAGGGGGTTACGGATATTATCATTGATTTTAACCGGATCACCCTGAAAAAACGTGATGCGGTTTTGATCTCTTCCGGACAGGTTTATGGCTTCGATGCTGATACAGATTGTAACGGTACAATGCTGTTGTTCACCGACAGCTTCTTTTCGGTCTCCGAACAAGAGGCATCGTTTCTGTTCGATTCGGAAATACTAAATCCCTCGTCGCTGAATAAAATCGTTAATTTCGATGAAGATTTTTATTATCGTATCATGCCACTGATGTGTAAAGAATATTCCCGGAACCCTGATCTGTTACAGACCGCTGTCATACACAATCTTCTCGAAATATTATTGTTCACGGCAGAAAGAATTATATCGGAAAAAACAGAGTTAAAGAGCTACTCCTGCGATTGCGTGTCGAGAAAATTCTCTAATCTTGTAGAGGCTGAATTTACGGAACGCCGCTCCGTAAAATTTTATGCCGGAAAGTTTGGCGTCAGTGAAAAAATATTGAATGCTACGGTATACCGCAAAACAGGAAGAACGCCGAAGGAATACATAAGTAATCGCATAATTCTGGAAGCAAAACGTTTGCTGTGCCACACCACAATCTCTGCCAAGGAGATATCATACACTCTCGGATTTGACGAACCTACCAACTTCAATAAATTTTTCAGAAAATATACCGGTTTGTCACCAATTGAATTCAGGGAACGTAATGCCGGCGGTTTTTTACCATAAATAAAGATTTTTTAATCATCACGATGGAGCTGAAGGGCATTAGCTTTGCTTCGAAAACAATAAATCAACTGAATTATGAAAAAGATTGTGTTAATCGGAGCAACTGGATTCGTGGGATCCGCAATTCTTAAAGAGGCTCTTCAGAGAGGGTATAGAGTTAAGGCAGTCGCACGCCATCTCGAAAAAATAACCGTCGAGAATCCGAATCTCGAAAAAATCTCTGCCGATGTCTCGTCTGTTGAGACTGTAAAAGAGTTATGCAAGGGTGCTGACGCAGTGATCAGCGCGTATAATCCCGGATGGACGAATCCCGATATATATGAAGATACTCTCCGTGTATATCCTGCGATCCTTAAAGGAGTCAAAGAGGCAGGAGTGAAGAGGATTCTTATTGTCGGAGGGGCAGGTTCGCTCTATGTATCTCCCGGAGTGAGGGTTATGGATACAGGTGTGTTGCCTGAAGAGATTATTCCGGGAGTGAAGGGGCTTGCGGAGTTTTATACCGATATTCTTAAAAAAGAGGAGGATTTGGACTGGGTATTCTTCTCGCCGGCAGGGCAATTTGTGGACGGAGGCCGTACTGGAAGTTACAGACTCGGAGGGGACGATCTTATTACCGACGCGGACGGAGATAGTAAAATATCGGTCGAGGATTATGCAAAAGCGATGATAGACGAACTCGAATCCCCGCAACACCATAAAGAAAGATTCACAATAGGATATTAAATATGAAAGAAAAAATGCTTGAACTTCTCAATGTCAATGCGGATATAGCTTTGGCTACGGTAGGATCGGACGGTAAACCCAAGATCAGGGTATTCCAGATAATGAGGATTTCTGAAAATAATCTCTATTTTGCGACGAGTTCGGATAAAGAGACTTATAAACAGTTGAAAAATAATCCGTTCGTGGAGATTCTGGCTATGGATGGCAGTATATCGCTGCGTCTTGCGGGAAAGGCGGAATTCGATGTTCCCGAAGAGGTCAAATCTTCAATTTATTACGACAGCGATGTTCTTCAGCGATTGTATCTGAATTATTCCGATCTGGAATATTTTATCGTTAAAGTAGATAAGATGGATTATTATAATCTCGATACGCAGCCTCCCACGCTGGAGACTTACGACCTTTAATGTACAGAGCCTCTCCATTGCGGAGAGGCTTAATTTTAATATTTACACCGATAAATATTCGATTTTTTGAGAATTTATAATTTTTTAACCTTAAATTTGCAAACTATTCTTTTAGGTAATGGGCAGATCCGGCAAGAGATCTTCTTACAGGCAGATATTTAAGGCTACAACTATCTTCGGCGGAGTACAGGTATTCTCCGTCGTTATTAATTTATTGCGAGCCAAGGTTATCGCCCTGTTCCTTGGTCCGGAGGGTATGGGTATATTTTATCTTTTTCAGAATCCTCTGACAATCATTAGTCAGATCACGGGTTTGGGTATAGGCTCCAGCGGAATCCGCGACGTAGCTAAAACGGATTCGGCTCAGGATACGCACTTACTGTCAATTACGTTCGATACTATAAAAAAATGGACAAGGCTCGGAGGGCTGGCAGGAACGCTGCTAACTTTTATTCTGGCTAAACATCTCAGTATGTGGTCGTTCGGAAGCGAGGAGTACGCATGGGCATTCGTATGGCTATCCGGAACCGTATTCTTTGTTACAGTAAGCAACGGTTACGATGCCATGCTCAAGGGTACGCGCAGACTGAAATCCATTGCGAAGGCTGGTATAATCAGCTCTTCGGCAGGACTTATAGCCTCTATACCGTTGTATTACTACCTCGGCGTCACGGGAATCGTGTACGGTACCATAGCCACTGTTCTCGCTTTGTTCGCTGCAAATTGGTACTATTCATCCAAAATACCGTCCGAGAGGGTCGAACAGTCAGCCGGAGAGGTATTCGACCGCGGTAAGAAGATGGCCTCTCTGGGCATCATGATGGTTCTCGCTTCGATAATGGAGACCCTCGCGATGTATATTGTAAATATGTATATCCGCAGTAATGGCGACACGGCAGACGTGGGGCTGTTCCAGGCAGCTATACAGATAACCAATATCTCGGTAGGATTGGTATATACCGCGATGGCAGGAGATTATTATCCGAGACTCTCCGCAGTGTGCGGAGTACGGAGCAAGGTAAACGAACTCGTGAATCAGCAGGCCGAGATTGCCGCAATTATAACCGCGCCCATACTAATAGGAATGATGTTATTCTCGCCGTTTTTGATAAGGATCCTGCTCTCTCCGGAATTCCTTCCCGTTATCCGATTCGTAAATTGGATATTATTCGCGTCGCTCCTCAGATCGCTGTATTGGACAATACATTGGGTGATGCTGGCTCACGGACATACGCGGATGTTCTTTTATATGTGTCTTATTCCGAATGCACTGACCGTGGCGTTGTATATTCCGTTATATAATTACGGAGGGATCAATGCTCTTGGAGCGGGATACCTTGCTCAAAACTTAATTACGACCTTAATTTTATATTATGCGTTAAGGAGAAAATATCTCCTTATCATCCGACGCGGATATTTTAATATATTTTTTACCGGATTAGCTGCGGGAACGATAGTTTTATTGTCGCTGTCGCTGCTGAATAAATATTACGGTTTGGCATCAGGCATCGTTATTTTAATTCTTTTGTTATGGTATTCCTTCCGCGAACTGAACAGAAGGGTAGGTGTCGTAAACTTTATTTCAAAATTAAGAAGGCATGAGTAGAATATCCGTTATATACGATTCGATACGCGGAGTTGTGAGTCCGGCAAGATGTATGATTCGCAAAATCCGTCTCACTTCAAAATGCAGATTCGGCGGAGGGAGTATCCCTCTCAATTCTTTTTTCGAAGGGCGGAACGCCATCGGCGAAAATGTCAGAATTATAGACAGCCGGATAGGGGAAGGGACCTACATAAACCGCAATTCGGAAATTATCCGCACTAAAACAGGGCGTTATTGCAGTATAGCCGATAATGTGCATACGGTTGTAGGCAGACACCCGACGGAACAATTCGTCTCGACACATCCTGCATTTTATTACGACACTACGGATCAGTTGGGGTTTACATTTTATAACGACCCGAGCCCCGCATTCGAGCCTGTTGCCGTAATAGAGGAAGGGTATTTTGTCGTTATCGGAAGCGACGTCTGGATCGGATCCGGCGTTATAATTACCGGAGGCGTACGGATCGGGGACGGAGCTGTAATTGCTTCCGGTTCGGTGGTAGTCAAAGACATTGCGCCTTACACTATTGTCGGAGGTGTTCCTGCAAGGGAGATTAGAAAAAGGTTTGACGAAGAGACAATAGAGACCCTGCTGCGGTTAAAGTGGTGGGATCGGAATTACGAGTGGATAATGGAAAACAGCGATAAATTTAAAGATATAAAATCATTCCTGTCGGATGAATAACGTAAATAATAGAATAGGTATCGTTACCGTACTATATAATAGCGAGACAGTTCTTGAAGAATTTTTCCGAACCCTTAAGATTCAAACGTTCGGGAATTTTACCCTGTACATCGTGGATAACAAGTCCCCGGACGGTTCGCTTGCAATGTCCCGTAGACTTGCGGAAGAAGTATTCTTCGAGACCGTCGTAATCGCTAACGACGACAATTACGGAGTCGCGAAAGGTAACAATATCGGTATAAAGCGCGCTTTGGAAGATGGCTGCGAATTAATTCTTCTGTCCAATAACGACACGGTGCTTGAATCCGATACGATTGAACTGTTGGTAAAAGGCATGGAAGCCCATGCTGCAGATATGGCCGTCCCTAAAATATATTATCACGGTTCCGATACAATTTGGGCTGCAGGAGGGCGGTTTACATGGTATAACGGATCGACAAGACATTATGGTGCGGGAATGAAAGATTCAGGCGGATTTGACAAAATTCGCTATGTGGATTATTCCCCGACATGCTTCCTGCTGATAAAAAAAGAGGTATTCGGCAGGGTGGGATTTATGGATGAAAATTACTTTGTCTACTATGACGACACAGATTTTTTATGGCGATGCCGCGAAAACAGTATAAAACTCATCTATATTCCCGACAGTGTCCTTCATCATAAGGAGAGCACCTCCACCGGTGGTCAGGCAGGTGATTTTACAGTTTACTATATGGAACGCAACAGAATTTATTTTTCGGAGAAGAATCTCGGACGCCTGCAAAGAACGGTCGTGAGATTTTATACAATGCTGCATAATACTTTCCGCAAGCCTTTCGTATGGAATAAGCGTCAGATCGGTATGGCAAGGAGAGCTCAGAGAGACGGTAGAGAACTTCTAAAATTACGCTGTAATGGAATTCAGTAATTTTGTATACTCTGGTCCGTATCTGTTCGTGCTGGCGCTATTTCTGATTCTTGCATTAGTGGAATCCGAATTCAAGGATAACTTTAAAGTACAGTCTTGGGTTAAAGCAGGATGTATGGGATTGTTTCTTTTCTTTTTCGGATTAAGAGGATATGTCGGATAGGATTGATATTCATATAAAGATTTTTATCAGAATCTGTTACCCCTATTCTCGGATGGATTCGTAGAAAATTATAATTTCCCAATCGAATCGGGATTTATTACCTTCATGTCCGTAGTAAAAATATTCAGTTCCGATTACCATGTATTTGTGTTCATATCCGCGCTGATCGATGTATGGCTGTTAAGTATTATTTTCAAGCGGTATTCCGTATCTTTTGCGCTCAGTTTCGCAGTTTTCATGGCATTTTCACTTATCCTCGAAGTGAATCTGATGCGGAATATTAAAAGTATTCTCTTATTCCTGCTGGCGCTGCCTTATCTGGAGAAAAGAAAATTTATCCCGTATGTTCTTATGATAGCCGCCGCTATGTTGTTCCATTCATCCGCCATAATTTATATTCCTCTCTATTTTGTTCTTGCCCGTAAATATCCGGAAAAATGGATAATTGCCGTACTGGGAATCGGTTTGATAATTTATTTGCTGCAGCTTCAATTGTGGCGTCCGCTGATAGCATGGTTTATCGATACATTCGGAGATCATTTAGGATTTCTCAAAAAAGGCCATATCAATAATTCCACTCACGGAACAGGCAGAGGAATTACTCAGAGGATAATCGAGTCTGTGCTACTGTCCGTATGGGTATTGAGCAATTATAAAAGGCTGCTCGGCAAATCTTCTGAAAACGTTATTTTCCTGAATCTGTTTTTTCTATACCAGGTTGTATATCTGTACTTCTCGGAAATAGCGATAATAGTGGACAGAGTAGGAAATTTGTTTATGGTTTCATATTGGATAATCATTCCTGCGCTGATTTGCCGTAAACGTCATTTCAGTTACGGTTTAAAAAGGTTTAATTGGTATTTTGTGAGAATCTTGATAATTTTGTACATGTTTATGATACTTGCCGTCCGGACGAATAATATTTTATATGATTACGACAACGTATTGTTTAATTATAAAAGTTACGAAAACAGAAGAATAATATTCCATTTATACGCAGTACAATTGCTAAAAGATTAATATCCGGAGGACTATGAAGTCGGTTATGATTACCGGAGCATATCCTCCGGATGTTTGTGGAGTGGGAGATTATACCTCCCGTTTGATAGAAACGGAAGCCGCGCGTTCAGGAGGCTGCTTACTTTATTTGGATAGGAACTGGAACGTGCGCACTTTTTTTAGAAAAATACGGGAAATAAATAATTTTAAAGCGGATACGATATTTATGCAGTCCCCTACCAAAGGTTACGGATGGAGTCTGCTTCCTCATATGATAGCCGTATGGTTCTCCTGCTTCTCGGATAAAAAGTTTGTAGTCATGCTGCATGAGTATATTCAGTTGAGCTTTAAAGCGAGGTTGGCGACTAAAATTATGCTGGCAGCGGTCGACCACGCTATATTTTCCAACGATACGGATAGGACGGCAGCGGTCAGGGATTTTACGAGATTGCGGCAGCGGAGTTCGGTAATCAAGATATTCTCAAATATCCCGTGTGCGGATTGTCTGAAACCGGTATCCGAAAGAGAAATCGACCTCGTGAATTTCGGTCAAATCAGGCCGGTCAGGGGTATTGAACAATTTATTGAAGCCGCTAAACGGATACGGAATAATAATCCGGAATTGCGGATCGCACTTGCCGGACAGATCAGGCCTGAGTATGCGGACTACTATGAAGAAATAAAACTACAATGCGAAGCCAATCATATTGAAATGCACGTCGGATATGATGATAAAACGACCGCCGAATTTTTAAATAACTGTAAAATAGCTTATCTTCCATTTCCGGACGGAATATCCGAACGCAGAGGCAGCTTCCTTGCCTCTGCCTATAACGGTGCGGTAGTGGTGTCGAACTCCGGCAGATTTACAACCGCAGAATTAAGGAATTCCGTGATCATCGCGGAGGATGAAACGGCTTTTGAAAAAATAATCGACACTTTGTCGTTAAACGAAAAGGAATTAATGGAGCATCAAAGAAAATGCAGGAATTTTATTTTCCAGAACGTTCATGGTTCCTGGGAAGAAGTAATGGAAGAGTATTTAACGATTGCCCGGAAAATAAATAAAGACAGGAAATAATGGAACGTATTACCATAATAAGCGATTTTTGCTATCCTAACTTTGCCGGAGGTTCGAGTAAACATGTATTTGACCTGATGATAAATTTCCCTCAGGAAAAATTCGAGGTGAAACTCATGACCAGAGAAAAATCTCCGGATAGCAATTACCTCGCTAATGACGAGCAGGCGGAAGATCATTATGTCCGTATGTTCAGGGAAGGAAGAGTCAAAGAGTTCAGCATTCCGGCTATTTTCAATCCTTTTAAATATATTCAATTTTTGAAGGGCGCCGACTATGTCCTACTGCAATACCCCGTGATGGGTGTTATAGGAGGTTGTATGGCTAAACTTATGAAAAAAAAGGTAATGTACCATTATCATGGTCCGATCCATATCGAATATAAGTATAAAACCGGTAAAGAAGGGGTTAGGTATAGGGTATTATGGATGATACAGAAATTTACTGCGATGTTATCCGATAAAATTCTGGTCCATTCGGAATATATGAAGGATATCGCCGTAAAAGAGCATGGAATTAAAGAGTCCAAGTTCGATACGGTACCTCCGTATATAGACAAAACTCTAACGGTAGATACTCCTGCGGAGAGTAAAAACGATAATAAAAAAATAAAACTACTTATACCGCGTCGTTTGACTGCGAGGACAGGCGTCCTGGAATTTCTCGGTCAATTTTTGAAGATTGATGAAAGGGTTAAGGAAAAATTTATGATTTACGTTACCGGATGCGGAGAACTCACCTCCGAGGTCGAAAAAATGGCACGGGAAAATCCGGAGAATATAGAATATCTCGGATTCGTAAGTTACGAACGTCTGAGGGAACTATACGGCGAGGTGGATTCCGTCGTGGTACCGACTCTCGACCTTGAAGGGTGTGGGTTGGTTATTTTGGAAGCTCTCTCATGCGGCACATCGGTACTCGTCTCGAAAACCTGCGGCGGAGGATACGAATTCGTTAAAAAAAATGTGGGGAAAGAGTACATATTCGATGTATTTGATCGTAAAAGTATCGCAGAGGTTCTCGAATTTATATCGGGGAAACCGAAAACTCCGGAATTTTACAGAAATATTGCTTCAGACTTCGATATTGCCAAGATGATAGGCCACTACACAAACAACATTCTGACTTGAGAAAAAAAATACTTCACATACAAGTGCTGCCCCAGATGTCGGGCGTTCAGAAAATATCGCTTGAGATATTTAAAGGTCTCGATGACGGCGTCTACGATAAATACATTCTTTTTAGCGAAGAGGGAACCGAAGCCAATAAAGAACTTTGCCGTGATTTGTTTAATAAGGCAGGAGCGAAGGTTTTGTTCTCCAAAAACCTCAAGCGTGAAATAGGATCTTCGGATTTTGCCGCATTGGTCGAGATATACCGTGTCTGTAAAAAGGAAAAATTCGATATTGTCCATACCAACTCCACTAAACCGGGAATCATAGGAAGGATCGCTGCGACTCTCGCCGGTGTCCCGGTCGTAGTCCACACTGTGCATGAACTTGCGTTCCATAATTTTGTTGGATTCCCGAAGTGGCAGTTCTACTGGTTGTGCGAGATGACCGCATCCTTCTTCTGCGACCACATAGCCATGGTCAGCAGCTACTACTCTAAATATTTCGGATGGTTCAAAAAGAAATGTTCCGTGATACATAACGGACTCGATTTTACTTCATTCCCGCCTGCGAAAGAGAAGATTCCCTCGGATAATGTTAAGGTTTTATTTGTGGGAAGGCTGGAGTTCCCGAAGAATCCGATTACTATGCTTAAGGCGGCAGAAATCGTTTTGCGTGAATATCCGAATACGTTATTTACTATCGTAGGTGATGGCGCATACGAAGATGAATGCAGGGGGTACGTCGAGAAGCATAATCTCGAAAATAATATTAAAATTCTCGGATGGCAGGAGAACGTGTTCGAATATTACCGGACTCACGATATTTTTGCAATGACCTCTCTGTACGAATCCTTCGGACTTATATTTCTGGAGGCTGGTTTTTACGGACTTCCTGTCGCTGCGACCAATGTAGAGGGGGTTCCTGAGGTGGTTGCTGACGGAGAGACCGGATTGCTGTGCAGCCCCAAGAACCCCGAAGCACTTGCTGAGAATATCATGAAACTTATTTCGGACAAAGAGATGAGAGTGCGTATGGGTATGGCAGGAAGAGAGAGGGTGACAACTATGTTCAACAGTGATAAAATAGTAGGACGTTACTCCGAACTTTATAATAAGTTATATGAAAAAAAATCCGGAAAAAATAATACGGACCGAACATGATATCCCGGAACTTGTGCCACAGGGAGACGATACCTTCAAGATAATTTATCCGTCCTCTTACGGTAAGGATATACGTTTTGCGAACAATCCGCCGCAGGATATCGACGAACAGTCGTACCACAGCCGGTTGCTGAATATTATAAAAAAATATCCTTATAACTTCGAAGCTGCGTTGGCCCTATCCAATGAATTTACCGATAAAGGAGCAGTGGACAAGGCGTGCGGCATTCGTTTCGAAGCATGTCAAAGGATTAACGATCTCCTCCCTGAAGACGAAGAGATCGAACTCTCATGGAGCGTGAAGGAGAACAGGACGCTGATATTCCTTCTTAATTATTCCGCTGTGGATCATTTTATAATAGGAGACTTCGAAGTGGCGTCAGCTCTGTTCGAGACGTGTCTCGACGTCGATCCCGAAGACCATCTCGATTGTTCTAAAATGTTGGTTTATTGTTATATTGCACTGAATGACGAAGAGGCATACCGTGCCAAATTACTGAATGTTGATCCGAAGGATATGGAGGTGCCGCTTATCGAATTATGGGCGTCGTATAGATTTAACGGAGGACTGGACGATAACCTTCTGCAAAATTTTAAATCTTCCCACCCCCGGTTGTATAAAGAATTTATCTCCGATACCCACGATGCGGGCGGAGATTATATAAAGGAATTAGACAGCGGAAGAATGTCGCACGAGACCCGTGCTCGTCAAATATGGTTTAAAACCGAACCGCTCTGGGAACGGTTCGGCGATTTTATCGTTTTGTTGAAGGCAGACGTTAAGCCCTGATTTGTCCGTCCCCCTCTATAATAAATTTATAACTTGTCAATTCCCTTAATGCCATAGGACCCCTTGCGTGGAGCTTCTGAGTGCTGATCCCTATCTCTGCTCCGAGACCGAACTGTGCTCCGTCCGTGAATGCGGTAGAGACATTCGCGTACACACAGGCAGCGTCCACCGAACGTTCGTATAAATCGATACTGTCTCTATTCTTGCTTATTATCGCTTCGCTGTGCTTCGAAGAGTATTTTGATACGTGTTCGATAGCTTCTTCAATATTTACGACAGTCTTTATTGCCATTTTATAAGCCTGAAACTCCGTGCCGAAGCTCTCTTCTGTCGCATGTTCAAGCAGATTCGAAGGATAATTCCCCGTTAAAATTTCGTAAGCAGGTTCGTCCGCGTAAATAATAACGTTCTTCTCCGCAAGCTGGCTGCAAATCTTCGGAAGATCGGAGAGCCTGTCTCTGTGTATAATCACGCAGTCCAAAGCATTACAAACGCTTACCCTGCGCGTCTTGGCGTTGAATATCACGTCAGCACCTGTCCGCGTATCGCCGTATTTGTCGAAGTATGTATGGCAAATACCCGCACCGGTCTCTATCACGGAGACTTTGGCGTTATCCCTTACAAAACTAATCAACCCCTGACTTCCTCTCGGTATTATAAGATCCACGTATCCCACCGCGTTAAGAAGCTGTGCCGTAGCTTCCCGTCCCGCAGGCATAAGGGTCACGATATCGGTGTCGAGACCGTTCTCTTCGAGGACTTTTTTTATAACCGTTACAATTGCCGTATTCGAATTGTGGGCGTCCGTGCCTCCCTTCAGGATACAAACGTTGCCCGATTTCAGGCACAATGAGAATACATCGAAACTAACGTTCGGACGCGCCTCGTATATAATTCCGATCACTCCGAACGGAACCGAAATTTTCCTGATAACCATGCCGTTAGGGCGTACGTTCTCTTCGAGAAGAATATCGAGCGGAGAGGGCAGCGCTGCTACCTTCCTTATATCTCCGGCAATATCCCTGATTCTCTCCTCCGTGAGCATAAGCCTGTCGTACATAGGATTCTCTTTGTCCATAAGGGCGAGATCCTTAACATTCTCTTCCAGAATATAAGTGCAGTTCCGTTCCGCCTCGTCAGCAAGGTCGTTAAGCACCTTGTTTATAGCCGCCTCGTCGATAAGTCTCAATTTGCGGCTGGCTTGGACCGCAGTCTCGAAAAGTTCCATGTTCATGAATTTTTATCTACAAATATAACGCTTTTTGTTTATTATGTTTATTCGGTAAAATTACCCTGCCCGCTTAAAATTAAAATCATTATATTTGTATGGCTAAAAGCGGATTTACATAATCTACAAAATTTACTGATTATTCCAGATGAGCGAAGAGATCGAAATGGACGGAGAAAACAGGGAGAAAATTGAAAATGAACCTGAAATAACTCCGAAAAAAAATAATACTGATTATAAATATAACAAACTGACCGACGATACTTCCATGAACCGTCATAAATTGACAGGGATGTACATGGATTGGTTCCTCGATTATGCCTCGTACGTTATTATGGAACGTGCCGTTCCCCATATCGACGACGGACTAAAGCCCGTACAGAGGCGTATTCTTCACGCGATGAAGAGAATGGATGACGGGCGATATAATAAGGTTGCGAACATTATCGGTAGTACCATGCAGTTCCATCCCCACGGAGACGCATCGATAGGCGATGCGCTCGTCCAGCTTGGGCAGAAGGATCTCGTGGTGGACCCGCAGGGCAACTGGGGCAATATTCTAACAGGAGACGGTGCCGCAGCTCCTCGATATATCGAGGCAAGACTGTCGAAGTTCGCTCTCGATGTGGTTTATAATCCGAAGACTACGGAATGGATGCTCTCCTACGACGGACGTAATCAGGAACCTGTCGCTCTTCCAGTGAAATTCCCGCTGCTTCTGGCTCAGGGAGTGGAGGGTATCGCCGTCGGACTTGCGTCCAAAATACTTCCGCATAATTTTATTGAACTCATCGACGCATCCGTCGCTTACCTTAAAGGGGAAGAGTTCGAGTTAAATCCAGACTTCCCGACCGGAGGTATGGCCGACTGCGCGAGATATAACGACGGGCTGCGCGGAGGAGCCGTTAAAGTGAGGGCTAAAATTGCCAAAGTCGATAAACGCACCCTTGTGATTACCGAGATACCTTACGGCAAAACTACATCTACGGTCATAGACTCGATTCTTAAAGCCAACGACAGGGGTAAGATAAAGGTTAAGAGCGTCGATGACAATACCGCTGCGGAGGTGGAGATACGGATAAACCTTCCGAACGACGTCTCTGCGGATAAAACAATAGATGCCTTATACGCGTTCACGGATTGTGAAGTCTCGATATCTCCGAATGCGTGCGTAATTAAAGATGACAGACCGTATTTTATCGGTGTCAGCGATATTCTGCGTCATAATGTGGATCGTACGCAGTATCTACTTAAACGTGAACTCGAAATTAAGTTCGCGGAGCTGATGGACGACTGGCATTCGTCGAGTCTCGAAAGGATATTTATCGAAAATAAAATATATACGGATATCGAGGAATGCACCACTTGGGAGGAGATCCTCGAAACAATCGATAAGGGGCTCGATCCATTCAAAGGGCTTCTTAAACGTGAAGTAACGCGCGACGATCTCGTTAAACTTACCGAAATAAAGATTAAGCGTATATCGAGGTTCGACGCGTTCAAGGCGGACGAACATATACGTTCGGTGGAAGAGAGCATGGAGGAGGTAAAAAAACATCTTGCGTCTCTAACGGATTATACTATCGATTACTTCCAAAGACTTAAAGATAAATATTCGAAAGGCAGGGAACGTAAGACAGAACTCCGCAATTTCGATTCCATCGAGGCTACGAAGGTTGTGGTAGCCAACGCCAAGCTCTATGTGGATAGGGAGGAGGGCTTCTTCGGTATAGGCAATGCTATGAAGAAGGCGGAATATATCTGCGACTGTTCCGATATCGACGACGTGATCGTATTCAATAAAGAGGGTAAATATATCGTTACTAAAGTCTCCGAGAAGGCGTTCTTCAGTAAAGGCATATACTACATCGGGGTCTTCAAAAAGAACGACGACCGCAAGATATATAATGTAATTTACAGGGACGGAAAGAACGGTCCTATCATGATGAAACGATGCGCGATTACAAGCATTACTCGTGATCGCGAATACGATATCACGAAGGGCGCTCCCGGTTCCGCGATACTCTATATGAGCGTTAATCCGAACGGCGAAGCAGAGGTTCTTAAGATTTATTTTAAACCGCGTCCGAGGCTCAAGAAGCTCATCGTAGATATGGATTTCAGCGAACTGGCTATTAAGGGACGTCAATCTCAGGGTAATCTGTTCACGCGATACGGCATCCATAAAATAGTTTTAAAGGAGCAGGGTACATCGACGCTCGGAGGGCAGAACATCTGGTTTGACGAAGATATCAGACGCCTGAACGCCGATGGGCGCGGAACGCTGCTCGGTGAGTTCGCAGGTGACGACAAAATCGTTGTAATAACATCCGCAGGAGGCTATTATACATCTGGATTCGATCTCAGCCAGCACTTCCCCGAAGATACAATGATAGTGGAACGTTACGATCCGGAAAAAATATATTCCGTCGTTTATTACGATGCGAACCAGAAGTTCTTCTACCTAAAACGCTTCGCATTTGAATCGACAGAAAAACTCCAGCCGTTTATTGAGGAATCGCCAGGATCCTACATGGTCGGAATTTCTGAGGATAACTATCCGCAGGTGCGGATTGTCTTCGGAGGCCGGAATGAAGGCAGACCCGATGAGATTGTCGATGCGGAGGAATTTATCGGAATTAAGAGCCACAGGGCTAAAGGCAAACGGCTTACGATTCTGGATGTCGCTAAAATAGAATTTGCGGAACCGTTGCGGAAGGATCCCGATCCGGTTGGAGAGGAAGAACCTATCGGAGAATCTGACATAAATGAAACTTCTGACGATCAGGAAGACGATTCGCAAATGGCATTATTCTAACCCGGTATGAATATATTTCTCGTAGGATATATGGGGTCGGGTAAAACCACGGTAGGCAAACCGCTCGCGAAAAAACTCGGAATGGAATTTTTCGACATGGACAATTACTTTGTAGATAAACACAAGCGGACGATAAACGAAGTATTTGCTGTCGATGGAGAAGATGAGTTCCGGCGAATGGAGAAGGATATTGTTCAGGAACTTTGTTCCCGTAAGGGGTGTGTGGTCGCCACCGGAGGAGGGGCGCCCTGTTTTTTCGATAATATGGACATGATGAACGAAGCCGGATTGACCGTATATCTTCAGGTATCGCCCGAAGGACTGATGCAACGCTTGCGGTACGGACTGGATAAGAGACCGTTATTAAAAGGTAAGTCGGAAGAGGAACTCCTCGAATTCATTACCGAAGCCCTCGGTAAAAGGGAAGAGTTCTACTCCAAGGCGCAGCTTATCGTCGGATGCGACGGATACACAGATATGCAGATAATAGATCGGCTCGCCGATATAATAAAAAACAATAACTTTTAACTGATAACATTATGAATATCGAAAAAACGGAATGGTACGGCATGGAAGCCGTTAAAATGGAAGCCGGCGGTTACGAAGCTCTGCTTATCCCGGAAGTCGGTGCAAATCTGATAAAATTATCAATCCCATCGAAAAATATAGAAATTTTCAGAACCCCAACAGAGGAAGAAGTGGAGAATTTCCTTAAAACTCCTCAGTTGTTCGGTCTGCCGTTATTGTTTCCTCCGAACCGTATCGAAGACGGAACCTACACTTACAACGGAATAAAATATGAATTCCCGATAACTATTCCGCACCAGAATAACCACCATCACGGATTAATTAAGGTTCAGAAATTTACCGTAACCCGCACGGAGATAGGAGAGAATTACGTCAAAGTATCAGCTTCATTCTTCTCAAACCGTATAAATGATGCGATATACAGGGGATTCCCGCACGAGTTCGAATGCCGCATGGACTTCAAACTCTCGGCGGACGGATTGGAACACACGGTGACGTTCATTAATAACAGCGAACAACCCATGCCTCTCGGAGTAGGCTATCATACTCCGATAATGGTTCCGTTTGTAAAAGGTGCTGATCCTGAGCAATATAAGCTTAAAATGTCTGTCGGTAAAAGATGGGAGCTTAACGAACGAACCCTTCCTACGGGTAAATTCCTGGAATTGAACGAGACGGAGTCGAAGTTCAACGGAGAAGGAATGGCCCCCGTGGGAACAGGAATGGAGATGTCCATGACTTCCGAACCTCTTAATATCAACGGTAAAGAATATTACGGAGCTGTATTCACGGACACAGCTAATAATATCAGCGTATATTACGAGACCGATAAAAAATTCGGACACTGGACCTTCTGGAATAACGGAGGCGGAGTTCCCTGGGCGTGTGCGGAACCGCAGACCTGGGCGATAAATGCTCCAAATATCGATCTTCCAGACGATGTTACCGGATTCCAAGCTGTTGCTCCTCACGCAGAGTGGAGCGCAGTAAGTAAGGTGTATATAAAATAAAGATTTTTTAAATCTTATATAATAAATCCCGAAAGCCGATCTTCCGGGATTATTAATTTAAATTAACTGATTACCGCTTTAATTTATATCGCTTACCGATTACCTTCCATGTCCATGCCATTACGGCCGATGTCAATATCGAAGAGAGGATTAGCCCCGCCGTATAAGACATGCCGACCATTTGTTCTGACGTGAAAAAATAGACCGTTACCACCATTGTCATAAAGACCGCAGGAATAAAAGTCAGATAAATATTTTTTTTATTTTCTGCCAGGTATATCGTCACTGCCCATAATGTTGCAGCGGCAAGTGTCTGATTGGCCCATGCGAAATATCTCCATATCACATCGAAATCTAAGAATGTAATTATGAAACCCGCTGCAAGTAAGGGGACGCTTACGTAGATTCTGTTTTTTATTGATTTTTGCTCTATTTTCAGGAAGTCTGCTACGATAAGCCGTGCACTCCGGAACGCTGTATCGCCGCTGGTTATAGGTGCGAATACTACTCCCAGAAGAGCGAGTATAGCGCCGAAACGTCCGAGGGTTGTATTAGCAATTGTGTCAACTATCCATGCAGCATTGTTTCCGTGCTCTGCGAGATTGAGGTTTAGCTCCTTAACACCTCCGAAAAATGCCATTCCGACAGCAGCCCATATAAGCGCGACTATGCTCTCGGTAATCATTGCTCCGAAAAATACAGGTTTGCCTTGCCTCTCGCATGTTACGCACCGCGCCATTAGCGGAGATTGTGTGGCGTGGAATCCGGAGACCGCACCACATGCTACTGTTATGAAAAGAGTAGGGAATATGGGGAACGATTCCGAATCCATTTTCATGTTAGTCAGCGATAGTTCCGGTATTTGATAAGATCCGGAAAAAATAACTACAAGAATTCCGAGAGCCATAAATAGTAGAGCGAATCCGAATACCGGATAAATTCTTCCGATAATCTTGTCGATAGGCATCAACGTCGCAAGAACATAATATATAAGAATAATATAAAGCCATATTACCGCGTCGAGTCCGGTTATTCCCTGAAGCAGCCCTGCTGGTCCCGCCATAAATACTGCTCCTACTAATATCATAAGAAATACGGTGAATACCCTTAAAACCTGTTTTACCTTAAGCCCCAGATATTTACCTATTATTTCCGGGTAGCTCAATCCGTTATTTTTTATGGATATGATTCCCGAAGCGTAATCGTGGACCGCACCGACAAATATCCCTCCGAATGTAATCCACAGGAAGACGACCGGACCATAAGCAGCTCCCAGGATAGCTCCGAATATCGGACCCAGACCTGCAATATTCAGGAACTGAATAAGGAATGTCTTCCACATCGGTAATGGAATATAATCTACTCCGTCGTAGCGTGTTTTCGACGGAACATCACCATTTTTTTCTGCTCCGAAGATTCTCTCGATATATTTCCCATACGAAAAATACGATACGAGCAGCAGGAAAAGACAAATACAGAAGGTTGCCATTCCGTTATTTTAATTTATTTTAAGAGGTTCGCAATAACCGCGGCGGTGGAAGTCGCAGATAAGGTAAGTTCCAGCACTTCGGCAAAGCCCACGTTATTATTCTTGATCTGTTTGGTAGGCACTACTATTTCACATCCGGGTTCCACCTTAGGATATTTTTTGTGCAGGAATCCTTTACGCGTAGAGGTTACGGTACCGTTCATATAAATTATGAAGGGTCGTTTTTTTGCATTTAGAGCATAACCTCCTGCTTGAGAAATATATTCGTTAATATTCTTCTTCGGCATGAACGCGACGGTATTAGAGTATAAGACCGCTCCGGAAATTTTCACCGTGCTATTCATTTTAGGAATGAAGAGCATGTCCCCTTCACGTAGAATAAGATCTTCGTCGCTACCGGAATTCTTAAGAATCTTTTCCAAATCGATTCCTACCGGATAATATTCGGAAATATCGAGAGATTGAATTGAGATTGAATCGGTACCGTTGCCCGTATTCTTTTGTGCGACCTTAAGGATTGTTTCCATCCTTATCCTCTCCTCGTCTGTCATTTTTCGTTTCAAATGAGCGCCCTTGATATATGCTTCAGGAGTAGGACCGCCTGCCCCTTTTACGAGTTCTGTTATTCTTTCACTTGCACGCGACAGTACGTATTCGCCGCCGAAAAGAATTTCTCCGTTTATATAAACCGATTGTTGAGCGTTATATGCCGGAGATCTGCGGACATAGACAATATCGAATGGCTGAAGAATAAATTTATTTGCATCTTCGCTCAAACCGAGATCTTCGAATATTGAAAAAGTAAATGTTTCTGCTATTTCTTCGCTGTAATTTATCGATCGCGGATCTTTTATTCTTCTGACAACTTCGATTTTAGATGTGGAAGCAGATTCTTTCAGTCCGCCGCTCATCATTATTACGTCCTCGATTGTCAGATTGTCCCTGTAAGGAAGTGTTAACGGATGATTGACTTCCCCTTTGACACTTACCGTGTAATCTTCCCTCATATCGAAAATCGTGGGAATGTATATGTAGTCCTCAGGTCTTAATGAAATATCACTGGTGCCTGTCGCTATGCTTAGTACATCGAAAGGGATAATTTCGTACGTAAGATCTGGTTTCAGCCTCGTGATCTGTCCGCGTGAGGAGAACTCGTTGCCCAAAAGTCCCTCCGCCTTTTCAATAAGCTGCGATAGGGTATACATTTTGTCCGAATATTCGTATTCTCCAGGTCGTAATACAGCGCCTCTGATCGAGACCCTATTGGCATACGCTTCGATAATTTTATCTACGTAGACCTCGTCGCCGTCCTCCATAATTACAGATTCGAGTTCGTCCGCCCCCACCGTAAGAATTTCATATTGTACTCCCGATTTTCTTCTGATGCGGATATTGTCGGTATATGCGTCTCCTCTGAAATCACCCGCATATTCGATAAGTTTTGCCAAGGTCTCTCCATTTTTGAGCTCATATATTCTGGGGCGTTTTACATATCCCGATATCTTCACCAATTTATCATAAGGCTGTATGATTATCATGTCGTTATCTTCGAGCCTTATATTTGTTTCATAATTACCGTTTATTAAATAATCGTATACGTCCAAAGACGCGATTTGCCTGCTCGAACGGTAAACTTTAATATCGCGCAGGGAACCTATGGCATTGACTCCTCCTGCGGAATACATCGCATTGAAAAGGGTCGCAAGTGACGGTAAAGTATATGTGCCGGGAACAGCGACTTCACCTACCATATTTATTTTAATGCTCCTTATTTGTCCTAACGATACCTTCACCTCCGAATCCTCCGAATCGATATTGCTCATTATCTGACTGAGGCTCTTCTTAATTCTGTTCTCCGCTTCTTCTATTGTCAGCCCGTTAAGATAAATCAGTCCTACTCTGCTGATGTTTATCGTTCCTTCTGTTGATATTTTTGCTTTGGTATTGAATTCTGATTGTCCCCAGATCTCGATTATTATCTCATCTCCTGCCGCCAATACGTAATCTTTTGGGGTAGGCATGTTATAGTTAGGAGTAAAAGTGAGTCTGCTGCTGCGGAAAATATCCCTGCCGAAAACCTGACCCCCGGAAGTGAAGTTATCCATTCTCCGGTAGTTGTCATCGTCGTCCGACTCGTCGACTTCACGGTCTTCATTCTCAAACAGATCTAAATCCTGCCCGCCAAAATCGAAATTATCCGTAAATCCTTCTCCTACACCGCTTAATGCCGCCTCTATTTGCGGGTTGCCGATGCCGCCCGTAGTGACGGCTTGCTGTACCGCCTGTTGTACTGCTGTTTGGGCATTAGTAAATTGAAAAAGAGTTATGGCTGCTAAAAAAAGCAGAATGGGTTTGGTAATCTTCATAGGAAATAATTTACAAAGTCTCTAATAATTAGGCTACAAATATAATAATATTATCTAAAACCGGATGTTTTAGAGGTAAAAGATAAAGGGCTGCCCGCAAGCAACCCTCTAAATGATTTAAATCTTTTCGATCGTTTATGCGAACAGTTTGTTGAAGTCGTCCGCAGAGATAGTCTTTTTGTTTACGGATATATCCCTGCTGACTGCATCTACGATTTTTTTCTCAAATACCTTATCGTATATTTTTTTCAACTCCTCTTTGTTCGATAGAATCTGTTCAACATATCCCGCAAGCATCTCTTCCGCAGGCGATGGCATGCCGTAGTAAGCGAACTGCATGGTTGCGTAACTCTTCGCCTCTTCTTTCAATTCTTCCTGTGATATTTCGAGACTGAATTTATCAATGAAGTATCTCTGAATAAGATCCCACCGCATCATGTCTGCGAACGCCGGGAACTCCTTATCTATATCCTCTTTTGTAAATTTACCTTCGTTCACGGCGAAAAGCCAGTTTTTGAGAAACTCTTCTGGAAGGCTGAGATCGGCCTTCTTCATAAGGTAGTCTTTAACGTCGATAGCGTATTTATAATCGGTTTCGCGACTTAGTTCCGATGCTATCTGATCTTCGATATATTTATTGAATTCCTCTTCGTTCTTAATGTTACCTTCCGGAAATGCCATTTTAAAAAATTCTTCGTCCAGTTCAGGTGTCACGAATTGGCGAATCTTGGTTATTTCAAGTGAAAATTCAGGATTTATACCGTCCAGTTCTTCTTCCTTTATTCCGAAAATCGATGCTCTTTGCGAAGGAGTTTTATAGAGTTCGTTTACGTTCACTTCCATTTTGTCGCCGACCTTTTTGCCGATAAACGGAGCGCGTTCTTCTTCGCTCATGCCGATAAGACCTACGTAGGCCTCTTCGATTTTCATATCTTCCTGATCCAGAGTTACGGTAAGGGCTTCGTCTTTGGTAACCACGTCTACATCTTCGAGTTTGCCGAAGCGACGGAGATAGTTCTCCTTGTATCCGCTAACCATCTTGTCTGTTATCTTGATGGTGTATTTTGTTACCTTGTCCTCCTTCTTGTCGAGCTCGATGTTCACTTCCGGAGCAAGCCCGATTTCGAAAATAAATTCGAAATCGGTGTTATTTTCAAAATCTATCGGTTCCTGCGTACTGCTCGGCATCAGTTCGCCGAGAGTCTTCGTACTGCTTTCGTTAAGATTGTCGATGCTTGCTTTGGTAGCGATCTTGTAAGCCTCCTCGGCAACGGTGCTCTTCCTGTACATTTTATTTATGATGCCCATGGGTACCATTCCCGAACGGAACCCCGGTACATTCGCTTTTTTTCTGTAATTGCGGAGTGTTTTTTCGACTGCGTCGTTGTAATCCTGCTCTCCTACGGATACTTTAAGTACAGCGGTCTGGTTGTCAAGATTCTCTCTTACGATGTTCATTTTATGTTGTTTATATTGTTATTTCAGGTTAAACCCATGAATTTTAAGGCACAAAGATAGAGTATTTAAAATATATAACAAATTTGACTAAATAAAAATATATATTACTTTCACGGTATAAGCATTTGCTATTCAGTTGATTGTTGATGAAAAACATTTAAAACCGAAATGAAAAGTTGTTAAGGGTGGTCGTATCCTGACTATCGATATGCATACTTGTTGCGTGGCAGAGGATCGCGCCTGTTCGTGGATCCGCAGAAGGAGAGTCGTGACGACACCGATCTTTGGGCGAAGTTGTGCTTCGAGCATGCGCCTGATTATAAACCCATGATGGTTAGTGTGGTAAATAAAAAATATTCAGATGATAACAATCATCATTACGTGGAAGGAGATGAAGTTTACGCGCGTATCTCAGGTCTTGGAGGTGGAGCGTATGCCTTCCATTATTCGCTCGACGGAGAATTCTGGCACATGTTCCGCTACTTCGAGATGGGCACGGATAAAAAATTAAAAATAGGATTCTTGTCGCAGTCTCCTCGCGGAGAAGAGTTTAAAACGGTATTTTCGGAAATAAAATATTCTGCCGGTAAGTTGCAGAATATCCGCAACGGAGAATAAAAATAACAACTAAAGATAAAAAGTAAGAGCCTCGAACTAAAATGTCCGAGGCTCTTTAGTGCGGATGAAGGGACTCGAACCCCCACGCCGCAAGGCACTAGATCCTAAGTCTAGCGTGGCTACCAATTACACCACATCCGCTTGGATTGTGCAAATGTAATGAAATTTTTTGATAAGCAAATTTTTACGTGGAATTTTTAGAACGTTCCCGTCAGACCGTATCCGTACGTAACGCAGAACACCTGACTGTATATATAAAAATCCTCGAATGATGTCTCTATCTTCCGGTTCAGTTGTAAGACCGGAGTTCCCGGAGCCGTGTGGAAAAAATCGCTGAGCCGCTTGTCTGCCTTGATAGCAAATATTTGCTGAGTGCCGCCAGTAACGGTTATTCCGTAATTTTTACGCAGGGAATCGAATAACGATTCGTTTTCGAAGTCGATGTCGTAGAATTTGTCCAAACCCTTATCCTGAAGCATGGTTATGTCGAAGAACATCGGTGAGCCGTTCATTTCTCGTAGGCGTTCGAAGTATATGCAGCCCGATTTTTTTTCGTCGCGCGTGATAGGGAACGAGAAGGCCTCGTCCCATTCCCGGTGTTCGGGCTTCACGATAATCTTAGTCCGCAGGGACTCCTTGCCAACCGCGGTGGTTGTGCCCGACAGAGATAGTATTCCGATCCCTTTGGGAGCCCCTTTGACTATACTCCCCTTGCCGTGATGTTTTAGAACCATCCCTTCTTCCACCAGTGTTCGCAGGGCCTTGCGGACGGTGGAACGTGTGGTCTTGAATTTATCACAGAGTTCGTTCTCCGAAGGAAGCAGGTCTCCGGCCTTGTATTTTCCTTCCGTTATCTCTTTTCGAAGGGTCTCGTATACCGATTTATATATTGGCAGATTTTTCATTATTCGTTTTGTATGATCAACACAAATATAAAATAAAAGCCCGAAACTATACAAGTTGTAAACTTGTAAATACGAATTTGTTTTGTAATCTATTGAAAATCAATGATAAAAAATATTTTTAAAAATACTTGTATATATTGAATAAAACCGTAACTTTGTGGAGAACCGTATTTGTAAATATTAAAATCAAATTACATACTAACTATTTTATGGCTACAGTAATAATCATGCCCAAACAGGGACAATCGGTCGAGAGCTGTATTGTTTCCGAGTTTAAAAAGAAAAAAGGGGACAAAGTATCCAAAGGGGATATCCTGTTCGCCTATGAAACAGACAAAGCCTCGTTCGAAGAGGAGTCTCCGGTGGACGGAACCGTTCTCGATGTGTTCTTCGGCGACGGAGATGAGATTCCCGTACTCCAGAATGTAATGGTGATCGGACAGGAGGGTGAATCTACTGCCGAATTCAATCCGAATGGGGGAGGCGGTGATGTCCGTGTATCCGAACCGGAGCCGGTACAGCCGGTAAAAGAAGAGATTGCGGAAGTTAAGATAGAGGACGTAAAATCTACTCCTCAGATGCAGGCTTCAGGCGAAAAATCAGTCGGAATATCTCCACGCGCGCGCGCGCTTGCGGATAAAGAGGCGGTGAGTCTATCCGATGTGCGGGGTACAGGACCGAAGGGGAGAATTATCGAGCGCGATGTTAAGGCCGTTGCGGAATCAAGACCTAAAATGACACCTCTCGCTAAGGAAATTGCTAAAGAGACCGGAAGTGTTCCGCAGGCAGGAACAGGACTCGCAGGCAAAGTTACCGGAGCGGATGTTATATCTAAGAATCCTGTTTATTCAGGCGACTTCGAGATGAAACCGCTTACCAATATGCGTAAGCTTATTGCGAAGGCAATGCACGCGTCGTTGCAGAATTCCGCGCAGCTTACTCACCATCTTAGCGCCGACGCACGCAGGATTCTGGAGCTTCGGAAAAAAGTCAAAGCAGCTATGGATAAGGGAACAGGAGCAAATATCACCCTTAACGATATGGTATGCTTCGCGGTTATAAAGGCGCTTAAAAAATTCCCGCAGGTCAATGCGCAGCTGCTTGGCGACAGCATGAAGCTGTTCAATAAAGTACATCTTGCCCTTGCCGTCGATACCGATAGGGGGTTAATGGTGCCTGTGGTTAAAAATGCAGACGATCTGTCTATTCAGGGATTGTCCAATCAGTTCAAAGAGATAGCGAACGCCTGTAAAAAAGGGAGCATCGACCCCGATCTTCTCGCAGCGGATGCAGCATCGTTTACCGTGTCGAACTTAGGTAATTACGGTGTGGAGATATTTACCCCTGTAATAAATCTTCCGCAGGTCGCGATACTCGGTGTGAACACTATTGTTCCTCGTCCGAAGGATCTGGGTGACGGAGTTTACGGATTCGTTCCCCATATCGGATTGAGCTTGACATATGACCACCGCGCACTCGACGGAGGCGAGGCGACAAGGTTCGTGAAACAAGTGGCAATCGAGATTGAAAATCTGGACTTCGACATTTAAATGACGCAGGCGGCGGTAATTGACAAAGCTATCCGGATATGCGGAATAACGATGCTCGTGTTAGGGATCGTTCACGTTCTGTTTAATTTGGGACAAATGTGGTTTGCAGGGTTCGGACTTGCCTTAGCGCTGTCCGGTGCCGGCAACCTGTTCTATTATAAAAATTCCACACCTGCGGCTTACAGACGCATATTGGGGATGAATATAATGTTGTGCTTTGTCGGATTTCTGAATACTGTCGATAATAAATGGCATATTCCGTCAATTCTTTTGATGGCGGTCTCGGCATTTTTGACAGTGTGTCTGCTCTTAAGAAAAGAAAAATATTAATTCCATAAATATGATAGATTTAGCAATAATAGGCGCAGGGCCTGCCGGATACGTCGCTGCCGAGAGGGCAGGGGCGAAGGGGCTTAAAGTCGCGCTCTTCGAGAAAAACTCGCTTGGAGGCGTGTGCCTGAACGAGGGGTGTATCCCTACTAAAACCCTGCTGTACAGCGCAAAAGTTTACGATACGGCTAAACACGGAGATAAATACGGAGTCTTCGCTCCGGACGTGACTTTCGATTTCGGTAAGATTGTAGACCGTAAAAATAAAGTGGTTAGGAAACTTGTCGGAGGCGTGGGCGCGAAGATGAAAGCTCACCATGTGGAAGTAATCAAAGGAGACGCATATATTAAAGGGCGCGGAACAGAAGGGATTGAGATCGAATGCGGAGGGCAGAGCTTCTTCGCTAAGAACCTCCTTATCTGTACCGGTTCGGAGGCGTTCGTCCCCCCTATTCCCGGATTAGAATCCGCAGGAGACAGGATCCTCTCCAACCGGGAGATTCTGGCACTTACTGAGAAACCGGAATCTCTGGTAATAATCGGAGGTGGTGTCATCGGAATGGAGTTCGCGAGTTTCTTCAACAGCATGGGAACCAAAGTGACTGTTATCGAAATGCTCGACGAGATTCTTACCGGAATGGATAAAGGTATGAGCGCGATGCTGCGCGATATGTATGCGAAAAAGGGTGTGGAATTTAATCTTCAATCCAAAGTCGTAGAGATCGACGGCAGCGAAGTGGTCTTCGAAAAAGACGGTCAGAGACGATCCGTAGGCGGGGATAGAATCCTTGTAAGCGTTGGAAGGCGTGCTGTTATAGCCGGATTCGGACTCGAAAATCTCGGAGTAGAACTCTATCGCGGGGGCATAAAAGTAGATGAAAAAATGAGGACTAACGTACCTAACGTATACGCGGCAGGTGACGTCACCGGATTCTCGCTTCTTGCACATACGGCAAGCCGCGAAGGTGAAGTGGTAGTGAACAATCTTACCGGACGCGGCGACATAATGAGATATAACGCTATCCCCGGAGTAGTTTATACCAACCCTGAGATCGCAGGAGTAGGGCTTACCGAAGAGGCAGCCAAAGCGAAAAATATTCCTTACCGCGTGTCCTCTCTGCCGATGGCTTACGCAGGACGGTTTGTTGCTGAAAATGAAGGCGGCAACGGAGTCTGTAAAGTTCTCGTGGGTGAGAAATACGGCGAGATATTAGGAGTTCACATGCTCGGAAATCCGTCGAGCGAGATGATCTACGGAGCCTGCATGGCTATCGAACAGGAGATGACGTTGAAAGAGATGGAAGAAGTTGTATTTCCTCATCCAACTGTTTCAGAGATATTTAAAGAGACCGTATTTTCGTTTTAAACAAACAATTAACAAAGTTATTAACAGAAAAATTAAAACATAAAATTATGCCAAAGTCACAATACATCGATCCGGACAAAATGAGGCAGGCAGGTGAGATCAAATTCACGCCGATACCTGTAAATCAGTATAAAAAATCTGTAAAAGACGAACTGAAAGAGAAAAACTTCACTAAAGAAGACCTTAAAAGAATCTACCACGATATGGTGGTAATCCGCGAGTTCGAAACCATGCTCAACCTTGTTAAGACTACCGGAGGCTATAAAGGAGTGGAATATAATAATCCGGGGCCTGCGCATTTGTCCGCAGGACAGGAAGCAGCTGCGGTGGGTATGGCTTACAACCTTACCATCGACGATTTTATCTTCGGTTCACATAGGAGCCACGGCGAGATTCTTGCTAAAGGTCTCCGCGCAATAGAGCTTCTCAGTGAAGATAAACTGACCGAAATTATGAACGGATTCTGGGACGGGGCTACCGTTAAGGTGGTAGAGGCAGGATTCAAGGGGTCGGTTAAGGACCTTGCTAAAAGATTCCTCGTATACGGTGCGATGGCGGAAGTATTCGCACGCGTTACAGGATTCAACAAAGGGCTCGGAGGAAGTATGCACGCGTTCTTTACGCCGTTCGGTATCTATCCAAACAATGCGATTGTTGGCGGTAGCGGCGATATCGCTGTAGGTGCGGCTCTTTATAAAAAAGTAAACCGCAAACCGGGTATAGTCGTAGCGAACATCGGCGATGCGTCTATGGCCTGCGGTCCTGTATGGGAAGGCCTTGTCTTCGCTGCTATGGATCAATTCAAGACCTTGTGGGAAGGTGATATGAAAGGAGGACTTCCAATCATTATAAATATAATGAACAATCAATATGGTATGGGCGGACAGACTTGCGGCGAGACAATGGGTTACGGTCAGGCTGCGCGTATCGGAGCAGGAGTCAATCCGGAACAGATGCACGCGGAACGAGTGGACGGTTACAACCCGCTTGCGGTTATCGATGCCTACAAACGTAAAATGAAGGTTCTCGAGGAGAAGGATGGACCGGTTCTTCTGGACGTGCTTACATACCGTTACAGCGGTCACTCGCCTTCCGACGCTTCCTCTTATCGTACCAAGGAAGAGGTAGAAGCATGGGAAGCGCACGACTGTATCAAAGGATTCGCTAAACAGCTTATCGACGGTAAAGTCGCGACACAGGAGGAACTCGACCAAATAAGCAGTGAAGTGGGCGACCTTATATTCGATATCTTCAAACTCGCTATCGACGAGGAAAAATCTCCGAGAATGGATCTTAAAAAAGAACCGGAACTTATAGGAACAATGATGTTCTCGAACGAATCGGTGGATTCATTGTCTGATGCTAAACCGGATGTAAACCATCCTATTGAGGAGAACTTCCGTGTTCAACAGATAGCTAAAAAAGAACGCTTCGCATTCGATAAGGACGGTAAGCTGTTCTCTAAAATGAAACAATACCAACTGAGAGACGGGCTCTTCGAAGCGATAATCGACCGGTTTTATAAGGATGCGTCGCTCGTGGCATACGGTGAAGAGAACCGCGACTGGGGCGGAGCGTTCGCCGTTTACCGCGGACTTACCGAAGCTCTTCCATATCACAGACTGTTCAATTCGCCTATATCGGAAGCCTCTATCGTAGGTACGGCTATCGGATACGCTATGTGCGGAGGGCGTGTTATTCCTGAAATAATGTACTGCGACTTCATCGGACGTTGCGGAGACGAGATATTCAACCAGGTGCCTAAATGGCAGGCTATGAGCGGCAACGTTATCAAGATGCCTGTCGTAGTTCGTGTGTCAGTCGGTTCAAAATACGGAGCGCAGCACTCTCAGGACTGGACTTCCTTAGTAGCTCATATTCCCGGACTTAAAGTCGTATTCCCTGTCACTCCTTACGATGCGAAGGGGCTTATGAACAGCGCTCTGCAGGGTACCGATCCGGTTATATTCTTCGAGAGCCAGAGAATTTACGATATCGGCGAACAGTTCCACGAAGGCGGTGTACCTGAGGGTTATTATGAAATACCTATGGGGGAACCGGATATAAAACGCAAAGGTGAGGACATAACTATTCTTACGATTGGGGCAACTCTGTATCCTGCACTTAAAGCAGCAGATATACTTCAGGAAAAATACGGCATGAGCGCGGAAATTATCGACGCACGTTCGCTCGTTCCGTTCAATTACGAGAAAGTAATCGAATCGGTAAAGAAGACAGGGCGTATTCTTCTTGCGAGCGATGCCAACTCACGCGGGTCGTTCCTAAACGAGATGGCGCGCAATATTACGGAACTCGCATTCGATTACCTCGACGCCCCTGCTGTGGTCGTAGGTTCGCGCAACTGGATCACGCCGTGCTACGAGCTCGAAGATGCGTTCTTCCCACAGCCGGATTGGTTCTTAGATGCTATCCACGAGAAGATTCTGCCCCTAAACGGACATGTTCCGACTCGCAACTTCACGGACGGCGAGCAGATCAGAAGGGCTAAGGAAGGGGTTTAAACTCTGTGAAACTATTAACTGAATAAAACTGACTAAATGGCAAATAATAATAAACCGGAGGTGGTGAAGGTTAACGCCCACCTCCACACGCCATACTCGTTCAGTGCCTTCGACGGAATACCGCAGGCGCTCGATATGGCTGTAAAAGAAGGTGTGAAGGTCGTGGGAATAAACGACTTCTATTCGATGGACGGATATGACGAATGGAACGAAGAGTGCCGTAAAAGGAAGCTCGCTCCGCTGTTCAATATCGAATTCATCAGCCTTAATAAAGAGGATCAACAAGCCGGAATAAGGGTAAACGATCCCAATAATCCGGGAAGGACCTATCTTAGCGGGAAAGGACTTGCATTCCCTGTAAATCTTCCGGAACCTTATGCGTCGCAGCTGGCGGACGTAAGGGCGGAGTCCAACGCACACGTTAAAAAAATGTGCGGGAAACTCAATGGTATTCTTGCGGATAAAAATACAGGAATAACTCTCGACTTCAACGATATAGCAATTCGTCTCACTAAAGGCTCGATCCGCGAACGCCACCTTGCTAAGGCGTTACGGGAAGCGGTTTATACTGAGTGCGGAAACGACGAATCGAAGATCAAAGAAATGTTCCGTGCCGTATTCGGAGGTAAGGACCTCAAATCATCTGTCAGCGATCACGCGGCAGTTGAAAATGAGATCAGAGGCAATCTTCTCAAGGCAGGCGGAGGCGCGTTCGTACCGGAGGACCCTAAGGCGTTCCTTCCTATGGAGACAGTCAGACAAATCATACTCGCTGCCGGTGGAATACCGGCTTATCCGTTCCTTGCGGACGATGCCAAGGGAGGATTCACCGACTTCGAGGAAGACGTGGTTAAAACTGCTGAAACCCTGAAAAAAAGGGGGATACATTCCGTAGAGTTCATTACTACTCGCAACAGTGTCGAATGGCTGGAAAAATATGCCGGCTATCTTAGTGAAAACGGTTTTGCCGTGACGTTCGGAAGCGAACACAATACTCCGGCTATGGAACCGGTGGAACTGTTCGCACGCGGGGGCAAGCCTCTGACTGAGAAGTTAATGCGTATAAATTATGAGGGAGCTTGTATTACTGCCGCTCATCAGGAACTGGTAAAACACGGTAAACGCGGATTCGTAGATAAAGACGGCAATGCCGACAGTGAAAATACTGCTTATTACATCGAGTACGGAGACAAGGTTATTAAAGAGGCTATCGGACAGGAGGGATGAAAATGAAAGAATTACAACAATTAGTAGATATATCGCGCCATTACGGATGCGACAGCAGGTATGTAATCGCCGGAGGAGGTAATACATCATATAAAAACGAAGGTAAACTTTGGGTCAAAGCGAGCGGTTACGCCCTTGCGACAATAATAGAAGAGGGATTTGCAGTCCTCGACCGCGAGAAACTCAATGCAATGGCATTCAGGCAGTACAGCACCGACACTGCCGAACGCGAAGAGCAGGTAAAGAACGATCTTGCGGATGCGTGTATAACAAAGGACAGAAGACCGTCTGTGGAGACATCTCTTCATAACGCTATGAGTGCGAGCTTCGTGATCCATCTACACCCTACATTGATAAACGGTCTTATGGGATCGCAGAATGCGGAAGCCGACACCAAAAGAATTTTGGGCGAGGAAGTCCTCTATATACCTTACATCGATCCGGGTTATGTACTGTATAAAGAGGTAGATAACCGCGTCAGGGATTATAAGAAAAAATTCGGCAGAGAGCCGGAAGTGATTCTTTTACAAAATCACGGAGCGTTCGTAGGTGCTGATTCACCGGAAAAAGTTAAAGAAATTTATACCGGCATTCTTGAAAAACTGGAAAAAGAGATAAAACAGCCGCTTCCGGAAGGTGGGGTGGATGTGTGCCGTTGCGCGCAGAAGGTTGTACCCGCGATAAGGATGATGCTCTCTAAAGAGTCGATTAAAACCCTGAAAGTTAAGAATAATGCGCTTATCGATTACTTCGTCTTGGATGCGGAGAACTATAAAAAAATATCCCGTCCGTTCTCGCCTGATGCTATCGTATATTGTAAATCGAATTACATATACATTGACAGCGAGTGCGAAGATATTATCAATACGGCACAGACCGAAATTGAAAAATTCACCGCTAAATTCGGATATCAGCCTAAAGTAATCCTTATCAAGGGTCTTGGACTCGTAGCTGTCGGAGATAATGCCGCGCAGTGCGACACGATCCTCGACGTATTCGAAGACATGATGAAGATTGCTTACTATGCGCAATCATTCGGTGGAGAACACCCCATGACGCAGGAGCAGATAGATTTTATCGACAACTGGGAGGTGGAGAATTACCGTCGTAAGATTAGCGCAGGAGCTGTTGCCGGACGTGCCGAAAATAAAATTATCGTCGTTACAGGAGCAGCGCAGGGATTTGGCGAAGGAATTGCACGGTGTCTTATCGCACAGGGAGCGAATATCGTGGTTGCGGACCTTAACGAGGAAGTGGGTAAGGAGACTGCGTACAGGCTTAATGGAATGGCGAAGAGCAACCGTGCCATATTCGTGAAGACGAACGTTGCGGAGATGCAAAGCCTCGACGAGTTGATGCACCAAAGTGTGTGCAGCTTCGGAGGGATCGATATATTCATCAGCAATGCCGGAGTGCTTCGTGCAGGAGGATTGGAAGATATGACACCTGAGAATTTTGAGTTCGTCACGAAAATAAATTACAACGCTTATTTCTACTGTGCAAAGGCGGTGTCTCCGATTATGAAGCTGCAGGCACAATATTCAGAGGATAAATATTGCGATATAATACAGATTAACTCCAAATCCGGACTCCGTGGAAGCAAGGCAAACTTCGCTTACGCCGGTGGTAAATTCGGAGGCGTCGGGCTCACGCAGTCATTCGCTCTGGAGCTCGCTCCGTTCCGTATTAAAGTTAACTCGATTTGTCCGGGCAACTTCTACGAAGGCCCGCTGTGGTCCGATCCGGAGAACGGATTGTTCGTTCAATATCTGCGTGCGGGCAAAGTGCCCGGTGCGAAGACTATCGAGGACGTAAAAGAATTTTATATGGCTCAGGTTCCGATGCGCAAGGGATGTTTACCGGAAGATGTCACCAAAGCGGTGCTGTATCTTGTGGAGCAGACTTGCGAAACAGGGCAGGCAATTCCGATCACAGGCGGACAGGTAATGCTTAATTAGAAATTTAAAAAGTTTAAAATATGAAAACAAAAGCGGTCAGACTGTACGGCAGGAAGGACCTTCGCCTCGAAGAGTTCGAACTGCCTCAGATTAAAGACGACGAGATTTTAGCCAAAGTAGTGTGCGATAGTCTTTGTATGTCATCCTATAAGGCTTCTACCGAGGCGGATAAACATAAGCGCGTACCGAGGGATATAGATAAAAATCCGGTGATTATAGGACACGAATTCGCCGGAGAGATCGTGGAAGTTGGCTCGAAGTGGACAGATGCCTTCAAGGCAGGAGATAAGTTCTCCATACAGCCCGCACTGAATTATGAAGACGGTCCTGTGGGAGTGCTTAGTGCTCCCGGATATTCGTATCGGTATATAGGAGGAGACGCGACCTATGTTATTATACCTAAAGAGGTTATGGAGAAAGGCTGTCTTCTTAAATATAATGGTGCGGGTTACTATCCTGCGTCTTTATCGGAGCCGTTGTCGTGCGTGATAGGCGCTATGCACGCTAATTACCACACTACACCGGGATCGTATATTCATAAAATGGAGATTGTGGACGGAGGGAATATGGCTATTCTCGCCGGTGTCGGACCAATGGGGCTCGCAGCGATAAATTATGTCATAAACCGTACTGACAGGAAACCTAAACTGGTTATTGTAACCGATATAGATCAGACCCGCCTCGACAGGGCAGCATCGTTATACACTCCGGAAAAAGCCGCGGAGAACGGTATAGAACTGCGTTATGTAAATACAGGAGCAATGGAGGATGCGGTTAAGGAGTTACGCGATATTACAGGTGGCAAGGGTTACGACGATGTATTCGTATTCGCTCCGGTTGCCTCCGTTATTCAACAGGCTGACGGAATTCTCGCGTTTGACGGATGCCTTAACTTCTTCGCCGGTCCTGCGAATCCGGAATTCACCGCTCCTCTGAATTTCTACAATGTTCACTATGCCTATACACACGTAGTTGGAACGAGCGGAGGTAATATGGACGATATGGTTGAAGCTCTCGAACTTATGGGTAAAGAGCTCGATCCCGCAGGGCTGGTAACCCACATCGGAGGACTCGATGCGGTGGCTGAAACCACTCTTAATCTGCCGAACATACCTGGAGGAAAGAAATTGATCTATACCCATATCGATATGGATTTAACGGCGATTGCCGATTTTGAAAAAAAAGGTGAAAAATGCCCTATATTCAAAAAACTTAGCGATATTTGCACCCGTAACAACGGCCTTTGGAGTGTGGAGGCAGAAGAGTATCTGCTGGCCAATGCCGATAACCTTGGTTAGTTCAAGTACGCAAGTAATATTTACTGCGTAAACCATAAATAATTTTTTTAAGGAAATGAAACAGTTGGATACGAAGTTTATGCACCCGGCAGAGCAAATTACTGTCATAATAGGGCGCATATACCGTAGCGGAATGACTACCACTTCAGGTGGTAACATCTCCATAAAAGACGAGAACGGAGACATCTGGATTACCCCGAGCGCAATCGACAAAGGTAATCTTACGGAGAAGGATATCATGTGCATAAAGAAGGACGGCACTATCGTCGGACCGCACAAACCATCTTCCGAGCATCCGTTCCACAGGGCTATATACGATATGAGGCCTGAGGTTACCGCAGTTATTCACGCTCATCCGCCTGCACTCGTATCGTTCAGTATCGTACACGAGGTTCCGGATACCAATATCATCCCGCAGGCTAAAAGCATCTGCGGTAAGGTAGGATTTGCTCCTTACGACGTTCCGGGAAGCGAGGAACTGGGACAGAAGATCGCTAAAGAGTTCAAGAATAATCCGGGAATCAAAGCTGTTATCATGGAGAACCACGGTGTGGTGCTCTGCGGTACCGATATGATGGATGCCTATGAAAGATTCGAGACACTCGAATTCTGTGCGCGAACTATCATCAAAGCCAAGACTCTCGGTAACCCCACGTATCTTACTGACGACCAGATCGGACAGTTCGAAAAATCTATCCAGACAAAGTATCCTCATTTTATGGACGTTACTTACCCTTCCGACGAACGCGCTATACGTACGGACATCGTGAGAATGGTGAGACGTTCGTGCGACCAGGATCTTATGATAAGTACATACGGAACAGTATCCGTAAGATGGAGGGGTAACGACTTCCTTATAACTTCTCCGGGAGTTCCGAGATGGGATATCCAGCCTGAACAGATCGTTCAGATCAAAGACGGAATGGTAGAGGCAGGTAAAATTCCGAGCCGTTCGGTAGCTCTTCATCAGAAGATATACCAGATGAACCCGCATATTAACTCTATCATAATGACGCAGTCGCCCAATCTTATGGCATTCAGTACCTCTGGCGTTAAATTCGATGTGAGGACAATACCTGAAAGCTGGATATTCCTTCAGGATATTCCGACAATTCCGTTCGGTGTCCACTTCGAACAACCTGGTAAAATTGCCGAAATGCTGGGTAAAGTGCCAGCGGTTCTTATCGCTAACGACTCGGTTATCGTAACCGGAGACAAACTTCTCCAGACCTTCGATAAACTTGAGGTTGCCGAATTCAGTGCCAAGTCTTTGATTCTCGCTGCTCCGATAGGTAAACTTAAACCGATCAATGACAAAGAGGTAGAAGAACTCAGGATTGCATTCAACGTGAAGTAACTTCCGTTGCGGATGAAATAATAATCGGTATATTTACGTAAAAAACGTAATCCGCTGAAAATGAAACTTATCGTAAGCAATAGTAATAGTCCTTATTTCAATATTGCTTCCGAGAAGCATATTCTGACAGAACGTCTTCATGAAGACGTTCTGTTTCTTTACAGGAATCTTCCGTGTGTCGTTGTGGGACGCAATCAAATTCCGGAGGCTGAAGTAGATACGGAATTCTGCCGTAAATACGGAATTCATGTTCTGAAGCGTCTGTCCGGCGGCGGAACCGTTTACCACGATCCCGGAAATATAAATTATTGTTTTGTAAAGGATAAGGGAAGCGAATTAGTTCTCGACGTGGATTTTCTCGAACCGGTAGTCGCTGTCTTATCCGGATTCGGTATAAAAGCGGAAAAAGGTAAACGGAAAGACTTGTGGCTGGACGGTAAAAAAATTTCCGGAACCGCATCGCATATTACAAAGCACAGGGTAATGTTCCACGGAACTCTTCTTTATGATTCGGATCTTGCCATACTTAATAGTGCGTTGCGTGGAGACGAGTCGTTGAGAGGCAAGAGTGTGGCATCCGTCCGCAGCGAAGTGACCAATATCATCCGATATATGGCAGAAAAATTGTCTGTAAATGATTTTTTCGTTAAATTAATCGAAGGATTCGTAGGCTACTATTCTCTGGACGGATATGAAAAATTATCCGATCCATCACAGGATAAATATTTTGAAAAATGAAAATACTCACAGGAAATAATATTCGCGAAGCTGACTTTTATACGATGCGTAACGAGCCCGTATCGTCGCTCGACCTTATGGAACGCGCCTCGCAGAGAATCGCGGACTATATCTCGGACAAATTCCCTAAAAGAACTGAATTCGTAATATTTGCAGGGAAGGGCAATAACGGAGGCGACGGATTGGTTGTGGCCAGGATTCTCAGCCTGAAACGGTATAAATGTCGTATTATCACTTTGTTCGATCGAACGGAGTGCAGTGAAGAGTATCAGTCTAATTACCGTATACTTCCGGAAGAGATCGCTGTGGAAAAATTTACCGGAGATAACATATTAAACCGTCATGCAGTAGTAATCGATGCAATTCTCGGAACCGGCGTTAAAAGGATTGTCTCGACTCCTGTGAAGGAAGCGGTAGAATTCATCAATCGCCGCCAAAATACCGTTATATCCATAGATATGCCGTCAGGTATGACTACGGAATTTGGGAATAAGGACCGAGCGGTTGTAAAATCGGACATAACTCTTACCCTGCAGTTCCCCAAATTGTCTCTCCTTCTCCCGGAAGGTGGAGATAACGCAGGAGAGATGGTTGTACTTCCGATCGGACTCGACCGGGAATTTATGGAGAAGTCCGATACCGTATATAACTTTGTTACTGCTAAAAATGTGGCGCCGATGGATAAAAAAAGACGGACGTTCAGTAACAAAGGGATCTACGGCCATGCTCTTCTGATCTGCGGAAAAAAGGGAATGATGGGGGCAGCGGTGCTATCTACCTCCTCAGCACTGCGTTCAGGCTGTGGATTGGTAACCATACATATTCCTGAGAGCGAGCGAAATATAATCCAGACAACCAATCCATCAGCAATTGTAAGCTGTTACGAAGGTGATGCGTTCGGCAGTCTGCCTGAAAAATTGGATAAATATAAAACGATCGGTATAGGGAGCGGTATGGGGACTGCTAAGAGGACTGTCGAGGCCATGCGCGGACTTCTATCCGTATACCGAAGCCCGATGGTGTTGGATGCGGATGCCTTGAATATACTCTCTGAGAACAACGATATTATTCCCCTTATTCCGGAGAATTCTATACTTACTCCCCACCCCGGAGAGCTGGAGAGGTTGATCGGTGAATGGGACGGAGACGAAGAGAAGATAAATAAAGTGGCGGAGTTTGTCCGGAAATATAAAATAATAATGGTCGTCAAAGGAGCCTATACGATGATCTGTCCGCCTGACGGGAAAATTTATTTTAATTCCACAGGGAATCCGGGTATGTCTAAAGGCGGAAACGGAGATGTTCTTACGGGATTGATAACCGGTTACCTTGCTAAGGGTATGGAACCTCTTCAGGCAGCTATAAAAGGGGTGTTCGATCATGGGCGCGCAGGGGACGATGCCGCGCTTGCCAAAGGGGTAGAACAAATGAATTCGGAGGATATAGTCGATTTTCTTTAAACTTGGTTTTATACATAACGGATTTGTTATTTCCCGAAGAACTATCTCCGTTGATTACCCGACCTTAAATCCCTGTCTTATTGTAACTTTTCAATATTCCGCCTCCGACGACAATGTCATCCATATAAAAGACCGCAGGCTGCCCTTTGGCAGGAGCATATACCGGTTCTGCCGTTATAATTCGGAGAAATCCGTCAACTTCGGTTATCTCGCAGTATCCTCCTGGATTTATACCGATCCCCCTGATTTTTACCGTTATTTTACCGGATTGCAGCAATAGCTCCTTATCGGTAATAACCGTATCCCCTACGTATAAAATATCGAAAAATAAATCTTTTTTCCCCCCGCAGGTAATGGTATTATTTACAGCATCGATCCCTGTAACATATAAATCTTCACCCTTGAAGAGCTTGAATCCGCGCTTCTGTCCGGTAGTATAGAACGGGAATCCGGAGTGACTGCCTATTGTCTCTCCATAATCGTTAATAACACGCCCCCTGTTAAGTAGTTCGATATCCGGAATATTCTGTTTTAAAAAATCAGTATAACTACCGTCCCTGAGGAAGCATACGCTCATACTCTCTTTTTTATGTGTAAATACTTCGTAACCCTGTGCAGACATGAATTCACGAACTTCTGTTTTGGTTAATTTTCCAAGAGGCGTGACTGCGCGCGACAAAATCTCCTGCCCCAATCCCCATAAATAATAAGACTGATCCTTAAGGGGATCCCTGGCCTTGCGGACAAAATATTTTTTCCCCGATCTTGAGATTCCGATGTAGTGCCCGGTGGCAAGATACGGTATACCTAAACTGTCTGCGTATTCTTTGAGATATCTCCATTTGATTTGTGGATTGCAGACGGAGCATGGTGCCGGAGTCTCTCCCGACATATATCCGTCCGTGAAGTAAGAGATTATCTTTTTACGGAATACATCGCGAAGGTCTGCGGAGATGACCTGTATTCCGAGTTGGTTCGATAGTAGCGTCGCAGTATCGAGTGAATGGTCTTCGTCGGTCAGAATGAAATTTATTCCGGTTACTTCGAAGCCGGCATTCTTCAATAGTAGGGTAGTAGCCGCACTGTCTATTCCTCCGCTTACAGCAGCCAGAATTTTTTTTGAACATGTCGAACATAAAAAAGAAGGCCCGGGACAGCCTTCCTTATTATCTTCCGGTGAATTCTCACAAATTGTCGAATTCTTCATCTATGGAAGGATCGGATGCGGTTTGCATATTATTGAAGAATTCCGGTTTATTCTCCTTGATGAAGTTCATAACTTCCTCGAGTCCGTCTGCAAACTTCGAAAAATCTTCTTTATATAGATAAATTTTATGTTTGTCGTAGGAGAACGTTCCGTCCTTGCCGATCTTCTTTCTGCTCTCTGTTATTGTAAGGTAATAATCGTCGTTTTTCGTAGCCTTCACATCGAAAAAGTACGTTCTTTTACCTGCTCTAACAGTTTTGGAATAAACCTCTCCGCCGCTCTCATCGTTATCCTGTTTGTTCTCGAATGTAGAATACATAAGTTTTAACGTTTAGTATAGTTTCAGTTTAAATCAAATATACGTATAAAAAAATCAAATTTCAAAATTTACAGCCTCAGGAAAAAATTCCGTCGGAATATCGATCCCAGTTCCGGAGTACTTCGACAGCCTTGCTGAATTCAGGGTCGAGATACTTGTTTATCATTCTGTAATATTCGTCCATATTCCAAAGTTTCTGTGCGATAAGCGCTTTAATCTGTATCTTTATCTCGCTTCCCGATTTTTCGAAACCGCTTTGGTCGTAGGATATTCCGCGTGATTTGCCGAATTCGATCAACTCGTCCGTCATCTGCTCGTCTACTATAAAATTTCTTTCGAAGCTCTCGAAGTCAGCATACTTTCCGAGCAGCTGCTCACGGTTGTTGTCTATGTAATTTATGGTGAACTGATTTATGATGCCGTTCCTAATCAGTAGAGCGCGGTAGTCGGAGAAATAAGTAGTATCGCGCTGAACGGTAATGTCAGGGGTAATCCCACCGCCTCCGTAAACGACGCGTCTGCTGCGGAGAGTGTAAAATTCCATGGAGTCCGTTTGAACTTCCTCTTCGTAAGAATATAACCTGCGCCGGAAGTCAGCGTAATAGTTCTGATTATCACCGCGTTCGTAAGGGCGTTGTATTACGCGTCCCGAAGGGGTGTGGTACCTTGCTATGGTTATCCTTACAGCCGAACCGTCCACCATGACGAACTGTCTCTGGATAGTACCTTTGCCGAACGTCCGTCTTCCTATTATAAGCCCTCTGTCCCAGTCCTGTATGGCTCCGGCTACGATCTCGCTCGATGATGCTGAAAATTCGTCCACAAGTATGATGAGTTTCCCGTGAAGGAACTGAGGATTCTTCCTCGCGAGTAAGTCCTGCCTGTTCACCGCGCGCCCCTCCATCCATACAACCAGAGACCCTCGTTCCAGGAAGTGGTTGCTGACCTCGACAGCCTGATCCATAAAACCGCCGCCGTTGCCTCTCAGGTCGAGAATGAGGGATGTTATTCCCTCCATTGATCTCAAGGATTCGCTCAATTCGCTGTCGGTACTTGCCGCGAACCGGTTCATTTTTATGTAGCCTATACTGTCGTCGATTCTATACGATGCGTCGATTGTGTTGATAGGAATTTTATCCCTCACGATACGGAACGTCATGACACTATCTATTCCACGCCTTACTATCCCCACCTCTACGGAAGTGCCCCTCGGACCTTTGAGAAGTTTGGGAACATCGGTGTTCTTTATGCCTACGATGCCGTCTCCTTCGATAGTTACGATTCGGTCATTGGGAAGAATTCCGACCTTCTCGGCAGGACCGCCTACAATGGTATTTACGATAAAGACGGTATCTCTGAGAATATTGAATTCTACTCCTATGCCTTCGAAATTGGCTCCGAAACTCTCCTCCACATTCTTCATCTCCTCGGCGGATATGTAAGCGGAATGGGGATCCAGTTCCGAGAGTATCTGTTTGATGGCATCTTCCACGATCTCAGAGGTGTTGAGAGTGTCAATATAAGTCGACGTCAGGTAGTTATAGAACTGTGTGAATTTTTGAAATTCCTTAAGGTCTTCCCTGCTCGATTGTGCTGAAGCAGATATTGCGACATAGAATAATATGAACAGGAAGACGGTTATTTTTTTCATTTTATTTCTTTTGTAGAAACAAATATAACAAATTCCCGACCAATAAGTATTAACGCCCGATTAAAAGAAAATAAGGGTTTGGAGATAGTAAACCAACACACCTGAAAGGAATCCGGTAAGAGCCATTAAAGATATATTCTTCGCGTACCACATGAAATTTATTTTCTCGAGTCCCATAACCACGACTCCGGCTGCGGAACCGATTATAAGAATGCTTCCCCCTGTTCCCGCACAGTAAGTCAGGAGCTGCCAGAACATACCGTCCTGAACAAACATGGACAGGTACTCGAGATCTGCCGCAACCGCTGCCATTGCAGGGTCTGCAACCGGATACATCCCTGTCGCGGCCGCTACTAACGGTACGTTGTCCACAATAGAGGATAGAATCCCTGTTATCGTTGTTATCATGTAAGGATTGTGAAGATTATCGTCGAGGAAGACTCCGAATCGGGATAAGATTCCCGCGCATTGCAGCGCACCGACCGAGAGAAGGATACCGAGGAAGAACAGTATCGTCCCCATATCTATGTGTTTAATGACCTTAACGACCCTGAACTTGATCGATTCTTCGATATTCTTGATGCTGCTGTACATAACTTCCGTGTAAATCCACAGAACGCCCAATGCGAGAAGTCCACCCATAAACGGCGACAGGTGTGTAACCGATTTGAACACGGGAATGGACAGAAGGCACAGTATCCCTCCTATTAGTATCGATAATCTTCCTTTGACACCGATCACATCGAAAATTTCAGGTACTTCATCTTTATAATCAGGCGATGTGAGAATGCCGTGCAGAAGCCTTGAGGCTATAATAGCAGGTATTATCAACGATACCAGACAAGGCAGTATCAGGTATACGATCGTCGGAAGCGAGGTAATATTGCCTTTAATCCATAGCATGATAGTCGTAACGTCTCCAATGGGAGACCATGCCCCTCCGCTGTTGGCTGCAATTATTATTATGCTGCCGAACAGCCATCTCTCCTTGTAGTTCGCTATGATCTTGCGCAGAAGCATAACCATGACTATGGAGGTGGTGAGGTTGTCCAGAAGAGCAGACATGAAGAACGCTAAGAACGCTACGATCCACAAGAGTTTATGTTTATTTCTGGATTTTATCCGACTTGTTATGAAATCGAAGCCTCCGTGAACATCGATAAGTTCGACAATAGTCATGGCTCCCATCAAAAGTAGAAGAATCTCCGCAATATCCCCGATCTGTTCTAGAAGCTGGAAGTTCGATACGAAACTTATGTATTGTTCCCTTAGAGATAAACCACCCAGATTGTTCACTGATATATAAGTATCGAACTCGTCAGGACTGAATACCGGAATAATTCCCGGAGAAGCTGCTATGTAGACTACCCATAAAAGGACGCCGGTAACCAGAGCGATTCCAGCCTTATTAACGTTCAAATTATGCTCCAGTGCAATGCCGAGATATCCGAGAACGAAAATACATAACATTAATGCCGTCATACCATAAAATTTAAGTCACAAAGATATTTTCAAATGATTCCCGTTATTATCGATCCGGATCATATTTATTGTTATTTTTATAACGCCCAGCCATTTGCGTGAGGACAGATTCAAAGTAATTACTAAAAAATCTTCTCTAATTTCGTTTTTAAGGTAATAATTCGTTTTTTTGTATAATATTTGGAGAAATATTACAGAAAATAAAATTTAAATTGAGATAAAAATGAAAAAAGGAACGATAGCTTTGATAGTGATCGGTGTATTAGTCTTGATCGCGATATTCAGTACCGTAGGTAAATATAACAGCCTTCAACGTATGCGGGAGAGTGTAAAATCGCAGTGGGCGAATGTCGAGAACCAATACCAAAGGCGTGCTGATCTTATTCCTAACCTCGTAAATACGGTTAAAGGCTATGCTTCGCATGAGAGCAGTACCCTTGAGGCAGTTACGGATGCAAGGGCGAGAGCTACTCAGATGCAGGTTAATTTTGAAGACCTTAACGATCAGACAATAGCGAATTACAACGCTGCTCAGGGACAGTTGTCGTCGGCATTAGGACGTTTAATGGCAATAGCCGAGAGCTATCCCGATCTTAAAGCAAACCAGAACTTCCGCGACCTTCAGGTGCAGTTGGAGGGGACAGAGAACAGAATATCTACCGAACGGAAGAGATTCAACGATGAAGCAAGGGACTATAATACTACAATCAGGCAGTTCCCTAACAATATAATCGCAGGATTGTTCGGATTTGAATCTATACCGTACTTTGCGGCTGAACCCGGTGCAGCTACCGCGCCGGTGGTAAATTTCGACTAACGATGGCATCGAATATATTCACTAAAGAACAGAGGGAGTCTATTGTCGATTCCATAAAGAAGGCAGAATTGAATACCTCTGCCGAGATAAGGGTGCATATAGAGAATCATTGTAAAGGCGAAGCTTTGGACCGTGCCGTCGAAGTCTTTTCCGAGCTTAAGATGCACAAAACCGAAGGACGTAATGGTGTACTGATATATATAGCCGTTAAAGATCACAAAGATGCGATCATAGGCGATGTGAATATAAATAAGCATGTCTCCCCTGACTTCTGGGGCGGCTGTTGCAAAACTATGACACAATTATTCGCCGAAGGTAGATTCGCCGAAGGAATATGCAGTGCGATAGAAGAACTCGAAGTGGAACTCAAATCGCACTTCCCTTACCGGAAGGACGACGTGAATGAACTTCCGGACGATATCTCCTTCGGAGACAATTAATTAACGCGATGAAAAAGTTATTATTTATAATAGCCGCCATAATGGCGGTAATAGTCACGTCTGCGCAGGATATACCCGATCCTATGCGGCCTGCCAGACTTGTCAACGATTTTGCTGGAATCTTCTCTTCATCTCAGAGGGATGCTCTTGAAAACCAATTGGTGGAATTCGATGATTCTACCTCTAATCAGATAGCCGTAGTTACGGTTAACGATCTGCAAGGGTACGATGTCTCGGATTACGGAGTACGGTTATTCGAGAAATGGAAAATAGGTGCGGCGAAGAAGGACAACGGTATATTGATATTAATTAAACCTAAGACCGAGACCGAGAACGGACAAGTGTCTATAAACATAGGTTATGGTTTGGAGGGGGCGGTTCCCGATATACTCGCAGGACGGATCGTGGACTACGATATGATACCGTATTTCCGAAACGACGATTATTATTCGGGTGTCGTCGCTGCCGTTAACACCCTTAGAGGACTGACTCAAGGAGAATTCACCGCGGAGGAATATATAAACAGACATAAGAGAAGTGAGGCGATTACGACTATATTCTCCGTTCTGATATTTATGATCGCCGTATTCCTGTTAAGCCTCAGGCGCAGGCGCGGACACACTGTATCATCGAGCAGCACCGGAGTTCCCCCGACCATATTCATAGGCGGATTGCCGTTTATGGGTAGAGGAGGGCGCGGAGGAGGCTTCGGAGGGGGAGAATTTGGCGGATTCGGTGGAGGTATGACCGGAGGAGGCGGTGCGAGTGGTTCGTGGTAAAATAATACAATGGCTGTTGAAGGCAGCCGGACTTACTTCCCTCACTTTAGGCCTGCTTGGAATTGTGTTGCCGTTACTGCCGACGACTCCATTTTTATTGTTATCTGCGTATTGTTTCAGTAAAAGTTCCTATAAATTACACCGCTGGCTTCTTACCAACAAGATATTCGGAGAGTATTTGCGGAATTATAAGGCTAACCGGGGAATACCGCGAAGAGTGAAAATATATATCCTGAGTATGCTTTGGGTCACAATACTTTCATCGGCAATTTTTGCTACCGATATGCTGTGGCTTAGATGTCTGCTCATATTGATCGCTGTATCGGTAACTATTCACGTCGTAAGAATAAAGACTTCTAAATAAATGAAAATTCTTATTGTCTCCGCAACAGACAAGGAGATAGAACGCTTTGTGTCGCTTAATTCGGTTAAGGCCGGATGGAACCATATCTACGGGCATAGTGTGGTTGTAGGATACACCGGGATAGGTGTGGCGATGGCCTCCCTCAAAATACAAGAGTACCTGAATTTATATAAACCCGATATTGTAATACAGGCAGGAATATGCGGAGCCTATACGGATAGCGGACTGAAGGTCGGAGATACGGTTATGATACAAAGCGAATCGATTGCCGATCTCGGAGTATTGCATGAAGACGGAATGAAGCGTGAATTTGTCGAATGTACAAGACTCTGCAATCCCGATACTTACGAATATCAGAGTGTCGCCGGTAACACGGTCAATATGGCATGTTCTCCTTATGTGGAACAAAACGGAAGTGCGGAAGTCGAGAGCATGGAGGGTTACGGATTATTTTTAGTATGTTTGCATTACGGAGTAAAATTCGCCGAGATGCGAACCGTATCCAATTTTGTCTCGACCGATAGGAGTTCATGGAACTTGAGGCTTGCGGTGGATAATCTTGCCTACGGACTCTCCGGATTTCTCGAAAACCTATAATATGCAGACATTTTTGGGAGACGTCGCCCGCGATCTCTACGGGAGATACGGGGACGGAATTCATGATCTCAGAATAATTTTTCCAAGCAGGCGGGCCAGGATTTTTTTCAATAACGAATTAGTGGCTATCGCCGACAAACCGATCTGGCAGCCGGAATATCTCTCCGTGGACGATCTTATGGAACAGATCGCAGGAGTCGGTAAGAGTGAGTCGGTAAGACTCCTTGCGGAACTGTATAAGGCATACGGGAAGTTCCACGACGAGTCTTTCGATTCGTTTTATTTCTGGGGCGAGATGCTTCTCGCCGACTTCGACACCATAGATAAATACCGTATAGATGCCCGGACCCTCTTTGTCAATATTGCCGATCTTAAGGATATGGAACGCGATTTATCGTATCTCAACGAAGAACAGATCGCCATCGTAAAAAAATTCTGGAAAAATTTTGCTCCTGAAGATATGTCCTCGCCGGAGAAGCGTAATTTTACCAATATCTGGAATACCTTATACGATATTTATACTCTGTTGAGGAATAATCTTTTAAAGTCGGGAATGGCATACACTGGGATGGTATACCGCGAGGCTGCCGATAAGGTAAAGAATAATACGCTGCCGGAAACCGTAAACGGTAAAAGATATGCTATTATTGGATTTAATGCCTTGACCGAATGCGAGAAGATTGTATTCGATTACTTGAAAAATACGGAACGTGCCGATTTTTACTGGGATTACGACATATATTACACGGAGTACAGGTCTCAGGAATCCGGTTTATTCCTGAGGGATAATATTAAAAGATATCCATCGCCCCTGCACGGTTCTAACAATAATTTTACAAGGAAAAAAAATATAACGGTCGTATCTGCTCCGTCGGACGTTATGCAGGCAAAATATACGTCGGATTTTCTCGAAAAAACGATCCACGAAGGGCAGATTCCGGATAAAGATACGGCGATAGTTCTTACCGACGAGAACCTACTGATTCCCGTGCTTCATTCGATCCCGGATAGGATCTCTGACGTGAATATTACGATGGGCTATCCGTTGAAGCTGTCGCCTGCCTATACGCTCCTTGAAAAATTAATAGGACTACAGCAGCGCAGGAAGATCTCCGCCAACTCATGTTTTTTCTACCATAATGATATTAAAGGAATATTCAACCATCCGTACATTAGTTTATTGAATCCCGATCTGGCTGAGCGTAAGAGGGTGGAAGTCGATCGTAGACAGCAGATATATCTGTCCGCAGGTATTCTCTCGGACGGGGACGAACTGGCTCTCCAAATATTTACGGCTGTCGAGGGATGGGAGGCGTTATGCGATTATTTTATCGATATATTTAACTATATTTTCGATAAGTTTCCGCAGGATGCGAGTAATGGTTACGTGAATAAGGATTTTTTGATTACCGTATCCGACAGGGTTGCCGCGCTTAAAAACTCTTTGAATAACTGTGGATTAGAGATCAGCGATAAGGTCTTGCTGTCGTTGCTGAGAAAATCCCTAAATTCGGTAAGGGTGCCGTTTGAAGGAGAACCTCTGAAAGGAGTACAGGTTATGGGAATTCTGGAGACGCGGAATATCGATTTTAAGAATGTGCTTCTACTGTCGGCAAACGACGATACCTTCCCCGGCAATCTGTCGGTCTCGTCGTCCTTCGTGCCATACAGCCTGAGACTCGCATACGGTCTTCCCACGCCTCAGCATCACGAGGGGGTCTATGGATATTATTTTTACCGCTTAATCCAGAGAGCGGAGAATGTCTGCATAGTTTATTCGGCCAAGGCAGATGATAAGAAGACCGGAGAACCGAGCAGATATATCTATCAATTGGATTATGAGTCGCCGCACGATGTGAAATTCGAGACAATATCGCTTAACGTGAATATCGGAAGCGAAGAGAATGAACCGATCCGGAAGAACGAGGAGATATTACGTCTTCTCGATCAGTTCGCGGGCGTGGATGCTGTCAGATCGTTGTCGCCGTCCGCATTCTATGGATATGTGGAGTGTCCGGTAAAATTTTACTATCAGACCCTTGCACGGATATCCGAAGACGACGAGATTACGGAGGAAGTGGACCTTCCTATGTTCGGTAACATCCTTCATAAGGCCGCTGAAATTATCTACGGAACAGTTAAGGGTGATCCTCTCGGTGTGCGGATTCTCAAAGAATACGAGCACGTAAAGATAAAGGAGGCGGTAGAAGAAGCGGTCCGTGCGGAATACTTCAGGGAGGATAATCTACCGGAAGAGATCGGAGGAAATATTACTATGATCATGGGTATAGTGATAAAATATCTCTCACGATGTGTATTGAGGTATGACATTGAGAATCCTCATTTTACGGTGGCCGAGAACGAATTTTGGATCAACACTTTCATAGATGTGGGAGGGAAGAATATAAAACTCGGAGGTAAAATCGACCGTCTGGACGTACTGCATGACGGAAAGATGCGCATAGTCGATTATAAAACAGGTAAGAGTAACTCGCAATTCAGTGGTGTGGAGGCGTTGTTCTCGAATAATTTCAGAGAAAGAAATCCTGCCGTCCTTCAGACGTTGATCTATTCTTTTATGGTACGGAATGTGTTCGGAAAAGAAGTCGTTCCATCGTTGTATTACGTCAGGCATATGAATGAAGTTGGATTCTCACCGTTGTTAGCTGACGTATCGCAGAAAGGGAAGCGGATTATAACCGAATACAGCGACATCGCGGATGAGCTGGAGGCTGGTTTGAGGCTGAAATTAACCGAACTCTTCGATCCGGAGATTCCGTTCGAAAGATGTAAGGACTCTAAAACGTGCGATTATTGTCCGTTTAAGAATGTTTGTAGGTAAACTTTTAAATTTTATATTTGTAGAACAAACTAATTAAAAATTCTATGTATAATTCTAATTACTCTTCTTTTTTTGTCGTCTACTACATAGTATGGTCCATAGTAATGGTCATATTATTGGTCTCTAACTGGAAAATATTTGAAAAAGCCGGTGAAAAAGGGTGGAAGGCGCTGATTCCTGTGTATAATAATTATATTCTGGTTAAAATCAGCGGAAGGCCGATCTATTATTTTTGGATAATTTTTGCCTCGTACGTTATGATATGCGTACCATTCTTTACTTATACGATAAACGCTATGAACACTCTTCAGTACGGTGGACCGGCCAATCCCGGAATATCTATGTTAATGTCGCTGCTTATATTGGTATTCAGTATAGTATGTATCGTCTATATAGTGCTGGTTTTTTTATCGCTCTGCGACAGGTTCGGAGTCTCCCGGTGGTTTACATTGGGAATATTATTACTTCCTGTTATATTCTTGCCGATTCTTGCGTTCGGTAATTACCGATACACACCATTGCTTGCGTCGGAAGATAAGAATTACTTAGATATCAGCGAGTAGAATTAATCCGTATACTCGCCTTGACGAATGCCAGAGCCTTGATACGGGATATGGGGATATCCTTATCTGCGAGATGCGGGTTCTGGCTTACTAATTTTATATGTTCGGGGAGTTCCGACTTCTGAATATATTTAACCGTAATGTATTCCTCCCCGTCGAGATCTATCGAGATTAGATACATCTCTCCCCAGAATATATTGTTCACAATATCTGTCGTTTGCTTATAAAGCACGATGTCTCCGCTCTTGAGAAGTGGATACATGCTGTCTCCTCCGATATAAATGGCTCCGTCGCATTTCGGGAGGTTTGGTATCTGGATGTAATCTATCGGAGCAATGTAATTATTATCGAGAAACAGCGGTACCAGTCCTGCGGTACCTTCTATGTTGTAGAGAGGTACGCGCTGAATGCTGACGCTGCGGTCCGTGCGCGAATGCGCAAGCGGAGTAAACTCCCGTACTAATTCTCCCGACGACATCTCTCCTTCGCCGGTATCGAGCCATTCAGGATTTATGTTCAGTTTTTGAATTAATATTTGTTTATTTCTTCTTGACAAAGAAGATCGACCGGTTTCTATCATTGAGAGAGTGCTCTTACGTACTCCCAGAATTTCGCCGAGCTGATCCTGCGTCATATTATAAACTTTACGTATCTCTCTGAGGCGGTTCTCCATCCTTAATGTTCAATAATTGTATTATACAAAATTCAAAAAAGTTTGTTTATTGGATCGCTAACAATTACTTTTGTTTAAAAGATCATAAAGTAACACACAATAAAATTTTAATGTTACAATATGTCACGAAAGTAATTAAAAAAATCAATTTATCATAAAATAGTTCAAAAAATGATTTCAATAGACAGCAAAATTTATTCCGGAGTCGCATGTGAATTGATGGAAAAACTTGATAATCAAGATGGAATCTTTAATGGGAAAATTGAATTCGATACCGAACAGTTCTCCTCCTTTTTACTGTGTACATTGTTGTTTGAACGGGTTAATTATCAGGATTTTGAAGTGGAATACAGCCGTATAGAAAAGATAATGCCCGTTTGGTGGGATTTTAAAACTTATGCTGAGAACGGAGAGGAATCGAATGATTTCAGCTGGACCGAGTTCAAAAAATTCATATAATGAATAAAAATCACTTTAATTGCCCTCGGTCGTTTGCCGGAAGTGCGGAATATCAGGTTTGGGCAGATATTATGAAATTTAATGGGTAAAAAGATAAAACAGAAGATTCCGGATAATTCGGAAATTGAACACGCGCGGAATAATTTCACCGATTTTATAAAATTGCAAAGGGAATTCCGAATGTCCGGATTTCATGACTCCTACTACAAAGTGCTCCATGAATTCGCTGCCGGGAAAATAAAGAAACTTATCGTTACAATGCCTCCGCAGCACGGTAAATCTTCAGGTGCGGCCGTGCTTCTTCCTGCGTACCTGTTGGGCGTGGACCCGGATTTAAAAATAGTTATAGCATCATACGGTTTTAAACTCGCCTCGAGATACAACAGATACGTGCAAAGAATAATAGACAGTACAAGTTACCGTGCTGTTTTTCCGGAAACTTCCCTGAAGGACAGTGGTACCGGGGGGCGGAATTACCTCCGGACTGCCGAAGAATTCGAAATAGTCGGCAGGGATGGCGGAATGCTGGCCGTTGGCAGAGGAGGTCCGCTGACCGGGAATATGGTAGATGTAATAATAATGGACGACCTGTACAAAAATAGTAGTGAGGCCAATTCGCCTGTAATTAGAAATAATATCTGGGATTGGTATATATCGGTGGTTAAAACGAGGCTCCATGACAATAGCCGTGAACTTATGGTTATGACCCGTTGGCACGATGAAGATATTATCGGAGAGATCAAAAGAAGAGAGCCGATACTTCCTGTTTGGCAATTGGCTGTGGATGAAATCGGCGGCAATTGCTGGTACGAGCTGAATTTCGAGGCGTTAAAAGAGTCTACCCCGAATATTTATGATGAAAGGAGTATTGGCGAGCCGTTATGGCCTGAAAGACACGGTGTGGAATCTTTATTGAATAGAAGGCGGCTCGAGCCATATATATTCGAGACGATGTATCAAGGTAAACCGGTGGCTGCCGGAGGACTTCTTTACGGTGATAGATTCAGGACCTATTTAAAAATCCCGGAAGACATAATAAAGAAGGGCAATTACACGGATACTGCCGATACGGGCACCGATTATCTTTGTTCGGTTTGTTACGAAATTGATAAGGAGAACAATATTTACGTCTCGGACATTGTTTATACGTGTGAGGGTATGGAAATAACGGAAGAAACTGTCGCTGCTATGCTCGATAATAATAAGACCAGGACGGCTTATATCGAAAGCAACAACGAAGGGCGCGGATTCGCAAGGAATATAGATAAAAAAGTATCCCTTACCAAAATAGAATGGTTTTATCAGAAGGGTAACAAGGAATCGAGAATTATAACCAATTCGGCGACAGTGTTAAAGCATATATTAATGCCTGAGGACTGGCATCTGCGATGGAATGCCTTCTATATGGATGTTATACGCTATAAACGGGATTTTAAACTGAACAGAACCCACGATGCTGCCGATGTTCTTACTGGAATTGTAGAAAAAGAAGTGGTCGGGAAGGTGGACAATACCCTTAAAGCCGCGTGGTTCGGATAGGATGCTGTTCATTTTTTTGCTATAAAAAAACGGATAAACTCAATAAAAATCCTCGGTAAATCGCCGATCTTTGCCGAAAAGTATTAATTTTGTATTTGAAATGGAATAAATTTCTTATTGTTTGTATAAGAACTTAGGATTCTGCAATGGTAAGCGAACAATAAGTATAACAAGACTCACCTTTTTCCTCGGAAATGTCATAGGGTGGCGTGGGTTGTTGTGCTTATTTGCTTACAGGTAGTCCTAAGACCTTTATACGATAAGCTCCAACAACCTCACGCCCTTTTTTATTGAGGACGTAGTTCGATAGATAAATGATTTGCATCAGTTTCTTCTTGATCAACCTTTTTAATTATTTATATATGAGACTACAGCGGTGCATCGATGCCGCTGTAGTTTATTCTTTTATGTATATACGTTTAACTCGTGGCGATACCGAAGTTAATATTTCGTAGGGTATGGTGCCGAGAGTGGCCGCCATAGCACTTACGTGAGGCAAACTGCCGAAAATAATCACTTCATCCCCTTCATTTGCCGGTATGCCGGTAATGTCGATCATACAGGTATCCATACAAACATTCCCGATGGTCGGGGCCGGTATACCGTTTACGTACACCTTCCACGCTCCGTTGCCCAGTCTTCTGTCCAATCCGTCCGCATATCCTATCGGTATGGTAGCGATAACGGATTCCCTATGTATCGTTCCACGCCTGCCATATCCGACAGTTTCTCCTACGCCGAGCTTTTTTATCTGTACGATACGGCTCTTGAGAGTACTGACGTTTTTGAGGTGCTCTTGTTCGGTTGCGCTGATGCCGTACAATCCTATGCCGAGCCTAACCATATCCAAATGTGCGCTGCCGAACCTCTCTATCGCGCTGCTGTTCGACGCGTGGGAGAGAATCTTCCTATCCTTAAAACTATTTTTTATTTTATCGGCGGTCTTCTGGAATAGTTCGATCTGGTGTAGGGTGAATTCGTCGTGATCTGCGGATTCGCTTACGGCAAAGTGAGTGAATACAGTGCTTACTGTAATCTCTTCGTGTGTGGACAAAATTTCTATAAGTTTGTCAGTATCTTTTTCTTCGAATCCGAGCCGGTGCATTCCGGTGTCGATCTTTATGTGTATGGGGTATCCTATCTCCCCGTAGCGCCTCAGTTCCCCGATAAACATCTCTAACGATAAGAAGCTGTATATCTCAGGTTCCAGTGAATTCTCGATCATTGCTGCAAAGCTCCAAGAATCCGCGTTAAGAACCACGACAGGCATCGTTATGCCTGCTTCGCGTAAAATTACCCCTTCGTCCGCAAATGCCACCGCGAGATAATCCACACCTTGGTGCTGGAGCATGGAAGCGACCTCGAACGATCCGCTGCCGTAAGAGAATGCTTTAACCATCGCCATGACTTTGACATCTTCGCGCAGTTTACTGCGGTAATGATTGAGATTATATACCATCGCATCCAGATCTACTTCGAGAGTGGTAGAGTGAATCTTGTATTCGAGTGCGTGTGTGATTTTTTCAAAACCGAAAGGTCTGCTTCCTTTTATCAGTACAGCGCAGCCGGCAAAGAGGCTCTTATTTATTTTGCGGATAAATTCATCCGTACTTTCGTAGAATTCTTTTCCGCGGTTAAATACATGCTGTTGGGAAGAGATATTTGCCCCTATTCCGATGAGTCTGTCGATCTGCTTGTATCCGAGGAGCGTCTCGACCTCTTTATAAAGTGTGGCCGAGTCGGTTCCGGAATCGAGAATATCGGACAGAATCACTATTTTTTTGTCCTCACCTGCAATAGTTCCGAGATAATCGAGGGATGCGGAGAGGGAATTTATATCGGAATTGTAGCTGTCGTTTATCAGTTTGCTGCCATGGATCCCTTGAATCAGTTCCATCCGCATAACCACAGGCATGAGGTTCCCGACATTGCTGAGAATAGCTTCCGGATTTATTCCTACGGAGAAGTACACTGCGATTGCGGAGATAATATTCTCTATCGAGATACTGTCCGTGATGCCGGGGATTATGGAATACCGTTTGCTGCCGTAGTTCATTGTCAGTTCCCCCTCTTCGGAGAAGCGGTATGACAGAGTTCCGGTCCTACCTGTTGTAAAGATCCGCTTATCTCCGTACTGGGCAGCGATTATTTTATGTATGTATCGATGATCCGTGTTGTATATTATGGTTTTGGCATTCTTGAAGAGAATGAGTTTCTCCTCTGCCAAATGCTCAGCGGATTTAAAATTTTCTAAATGTGCTGTTCCGATGTTTGTAATTATACCGGTATCCGGTCGTATGATTTTTTCCAGAACCGCCATCTCTTCCGTTTCGGATATTCCCGCCTCGATAACGGCAAAATCCTCGTCTCCTTCGAGCATAAGGATAGATAAAGGTACTCCCAATTGGGAATTGTAGCTTCGCGGACTGCGGAAGATTTTAAGATCCTTAGGGCAGAGTTGCGCAATCCACTCCTTAACGATTGTCTTGCCGTTGCTGCCTGTCACGGCAATCACAGTTCCTCTGAAGTTCCTGCGATGTTCCGCAGCAAGAGTCTGAAGGGTCGCAAGACCGTTGGCGGAGATAATAAATCCTGCATCAGCATAGGCCGGTATGTCCGGTTCGTGTTCTAATATGAAGGCTCTAATCCCCTTGGCGTACATCTCTCCGATGTAATTGTGTCCGTCGTGGTATCTTCCTTTGATTGCTATGAAAACGGAAGCCTCCAGAGTCTTGATTACCGACCTGCTGTCAGTGATGATATTCCGTACCGTGTGGTCGGAGCCTTTAAATTCCGATTCGGTAATCCGTGCAATATCACTCAAGCGGTAGTTCATCTGGAGCTAAAAATTATTCCGAGCCTCCGGAGAGGTATCTAGAGAACTAAAATCGTTGTCAAGATATTTATAATATCCTGCCATGGCTATCATCGCTGCGTTGTCCGTCGTGAACCGGAATTCCGGAATGAAGGTCTTCCATCCGTGTTTATATCCTTCCCGTACTACCGCCTCCCGCAAGCCGGAATTTGCCGATACCCCGCCGCCTAACGCTATCTGCTCTATATTGTATTGTCTTGCCGCTTTGATAAGTTTGTTCATAAGAATCTCTATAATGGTTGCCTGAAGCGAAGCGCAAAGATCGTTCTTATTTTTTTCTATGAATTCCGGATCTGCCGCCATCTCTTTTTTCAGAAAATATAGAAATGATGTCTTAAGCCCGCTGAAACTGTAATTTAGCCTCTCGACCTGAGGTTTGGCAAATTTGAACCGCGCCGGATCGCCCTCTTTAGCGAGCCTGTCGATTACCGGACCGCCGGGATAGGGAAGACCCATTATTTTCGCACATTTATCGAACGCTTCACCGGCTGCGTCGTCTATTGTTTCTCCCACAATCTCCATATCTTTATGACTCTTGGCGAGAATGATCTGTGAATTGCCTCCCGACACCAGCAAACACAAAAAAGGGAATTCCGGATGATCCGTATTTTTTTCAGGAACCTTGATGAAATGGGACAGTACGTGCCCGTTAAGGTGGTTCACTTCTATTAGAGGAATATTCTTGGCCAGCGATAATCCCTTGGCAAACGATACCCCTACGACCAACGACCCGAGAAGACCCGGACCTCTCGTGACCGCTATGCCGTCTATATCGTCGATCGTGACACCCGCCTCTTGGAGAGCCGTATCCACTACCGGAACAATATTCTGTTGATGCGCGCGTGATGCCAACTCAGGAATCACTCCGCTGTATTTGCGGTGCACCTCCTGTCCGGCTATGACATTCGAAAGGAGAATTCCGTTGCGGAGCACTGCTGCCGAGGTATCGTCGCATGAAGATTCTATTCCGAGTAGAGTTATATCCATAATTGAAACCGTGTAATTCTTATATTAACCGCTGGTGGAGGCTGCTGTTCCTTTATAAAGACTTAATATGCCGATTTTTTTTATTAAAATTGTACCACAAATGTAGCATAATGCGGAAATTTATAAAAATAATATTGTCTGTATTTTCTCTCCTTATCCTCTCGGCGATAATAATTCCGGTTGTGCTGTCCGTCGTGATGAGTGTTCATTCGGTACAGAACTATGCGGTCGGGAAGGCTGCGTCGATGCTCAGCGACTATTTGGGTACTACCGTAAGGATAGATAAGATAGATATAAAACTCTTCAACCGTGTAGTTATCGACGGATTCTATTCTGAAGATTTTAACGGCGATACGCTGATCTACGCAGGTCTCGTGGATGTAGGATTCAGAGGCTATAACCCTGTGCGCAACGTGCTGAGACTCGGAGACGTTACTTTGTGCAATGCCGTCTTAAATCTCAGACAGGATTCTACCCAGACTTCAAATCTCGCTGCTGTCCTTGCTAAACTTAAAAGGGAAGAGAAACGGGAACGTAAACGTAATTTTACATTGAGGGGCGGAAACATTAATGTTATGGGAATGAGATTCTCGATGAAAAAATATGAGATCCCCGAACGCCCCTACGGTACGAACTTCGCGGATCTCGATATAGAGGGAGTCCAACTGGAGATTGACAGATTTATCCTTGTGAAGGACCGTATAACGGCACGGATAAAATCTCTGACCTTTGAGGAGAAGGGCGGATTCGAATGCCGGGAATTTTTTGCCGAGAACGTGGAGGTATCGCCGCAAAGGATCAAACTCTCCGATTTTAAATTAAGGGACGAATATTCTCGCATTAATATGAGTGAATTCGCTATGCTGTACGACGACTGGATCGCCTTCAAAACGTTCACGGACGATGTCGCCCTGAGGTCCGATATGGAAAATTGTCTCGTAGACTTCAATACGATAGCGCTATTCGCACCTAAGCTCCTGACATGGGATCTTAAGGTATGGATTCCGCAGGGCAGGGTGGATGGTCCTGTGGTGGAAATGAAAGGATTCCTTAGGGACGCCGCCGTAAAGAATACCGTAATTGATGTGGATTTTATTATGGAAGGGTTGCCTGATACGGATAATGCAAATTTTAATTTTATATTGAATCGTCTTGTTACCGAAGACGAGGATATAAACGATATTTATACAGGAATAAAAGGAAAAGATTTGGACAAAGTCATGCCTTATATCGATGGATTGGGGAATATAAATCTCAACGGAAATTTTAAGGGTTCCTTCGCTGATTTTTATACCGAAGGAACCTTGATTACCGATTCCGGAGATCTTATCTTTGATCTGGAGACAGCACCGTCAGCACAAACCGGCAATAATGTAAAAGGATCGGTTTATTTGGATAATCTGCATATCGGTAATATTTTGGGGAGCGATAATTTGGGAGAAACGACGATGGAGGCGAAAATAAACGGAATTATTACTGCCGACGATTTGTCGATTTATGCCGATGCGTTTATAAATTCACTGATTTTCAACGGGTACGAGTATAAGGATATAGACTTTGACGGTAATATCCGTAAAAATTATTACGAAGGGAAGATAATATCTTATGATCGCAATGCGGAGCTGGAGATATCAGGAATATTCGATTTCACAGACGAACTTCCCGATTACGAGTTCGATCTCAATATTACCCATGCCGATCTTAAAAAACTGAACCTGAATAAACGCGACTCGACAGCGGTTTTAAGTTTAGGAATGGAGCTTAATGCCGTAGGGGTAGATGTAGACGATATCCGTGGTTACGGAGTTATTACCGGTCTTCATTATATATTCAACAGTGATACGGTCAGGTCCGAAAGAGTCCACCTGTTAGCTGAGAATACGGAACACAACAAAATGATCGCGCTCTATTCGGATATTATGGATGTGGAACTTCATACCCGTTTGAGTTATGTGGATATGATCCCTTATTTTAAAAGGACCCTCTCGAAGTACGTCTCTTCGTTCTCCATGCGGATCGAAGAGGAAGAGGAACTGGAATCGAAACTGCGCCCCGGAGTGACCAGTACGGTAGGAGATTACTATATTGCCAAGGCTTATGTGAAAGAGAACCGTAACTTCGTATCGGCGATTATTCCGAATCTGAAGGTGTCTGAGGGTACTAATCTGTCGTTTATTTTTAATCCGTTGAGCGAAGATTTTTCCGTGATGTTCGAGTCGGATCTTGTGGAGTATGGGAATATGTATGCTTCAGGTCTTAAGTTTACTAATATGAATCAATCCGATTCGATCGCAGTCTATTTGCGCACACAGGAATTCGGTATGGGAAATTTTTATATGCCGGATTTTTCCCTCAACGGCGGTGCGAAGGATAACCAGATCAATCTCTCCGCAGGATTTAAGAACGATATAAACAATACCTCCGCACTGATAAATTCTGTATCGCGGACTATGACAGATTCCCTAAGCGGAGAGAATATGCTCGCGACGCGGATCTATTCATCCCGTCTTGTGGTTGGCGATTATTCATGGAGGGTATCTACTCCGGAGATACTATTCGGCAACGGTAAAATCGGTATAGACTGGTTCCGCGTACAAAGCTCTGGACAGGAATTAGCTGTGGACGGTGTTATATCGTCAAGCCAGTCGGATACTCTGCGCGTTACGATGAATAATTTCAATCTCGCTCCGCTGTCCGCATTAGTCGACAGGTTCGGATTCGGATTGTCAGGTTATACGAATGGATATGCGGATATTACGGCAGTATCAGGAGACAGGCTCTTTTATTCCGAGATCGACTTGAATGATGTAGTCGTAAACGACCGATCCCTTCCGGACAGCAGATTCCACACTGTATGGGATAATGAACAAGAGAGAATACTTGTCTCCTTATCTTCGGACGGACGGGATAAGATGATTGACGGATATTATGTACCACGCGGGAAAAATTATTTTGTTATTGCGGAATTTCCGGATACCGATCTGGTCTTCCTGAGTCCGTTCCTCGACGGAATATTGAAGGATATCGAAGGTAAGGCACACACCAAGTTGTATTTTACCGGAACTGGGGGCAAACCTATAATAAACGGGACCATCGGAGTCGAAAATTTTTCTGCTGTGGTAGATTTTACGAATGTCCCGTACACTATGAATAACGAGACGGTGGAGATAGTAGATAACAATATATACCTGAACGAGGGTGTTCTGTATGATCCGAACGGAGGAGAGGCGCGCGTAGATATGACGCTTACCACTACCTATCTCGCAAATATGAATTACGATATCAGGATTTATCCGGAGAATCTGATGGCCGTCAATACTACGGCAGACGATAACGACATATTCTACGGACGTGTATTTGCCTCCGGGGTAGTAGGGATAAAAGGTAATAAAAGGAAGGTAAATATGGATATATACGCCAGTAGCGAAGCGAATTCGAGAATTGTAATTCCTGTCGGCGATGCCGCGTCCATATCGGAGGCCGATTTTATATACTTCCGTCAGCCGTCCGATACTATGATACGATCGGAGGCAACCCGCAGAGAGGAGCTTCGCAATCGCATGCGCAGCAGGAGACCGGAGTCGCGCAGTGATCTCGAAATAGATATATCTATGAATATCACTCCGGGGCTTGAGGTTAGGATTCAGTTAGACCAGGACAATAAAAATGAGATAAACGGTAAGGGTATAGGACTGATAGATATGAAAATCAGGCCTAACGAGAGTTTGTTTACGATCTCCGGCGACTACGAGATAACGGAAGGAACCTATGATTTCAGCATTCCCAATCTCCCTGCGAGCAAACAGTTCTCGATTGAGAGCGGAAGCCATATACAATGGACAGGGAATCCGCTGGATGCGATTCTCGACATTCAGACCATATATAAGCTAAGGGCGTCCATAGCTCCGCTCATGGGAGCTGAGAGAGGAGCCTACCGTCAAAATGTTCCGGTAGAATGCGTTATTCTCCTTACCGACCGCCTTACACAGCCGACTATAAATTTCGATGTCCGCGTCCCTACTGCCGATACCGAGATACAGAGCGTGGTGCAGAATGCGATGAACACTCAGGAGATGAAGTCCACGCAGTTTATATGGCTTCTTGCGACCAACAGTTTCTATATGGATAACAACCTGACCAATAATATAGGAACCGTAGCTACGGTATCCACAGGGGTCGAATTCCTCACAAATCAGTTGAGCAATTGGGTGTCGAACGACCGTCTGAGATTTAACTTCGGTTACAGGCCCAAGAGCGAGATGTCTTCGGACGAGATCGACTTCTCATACTCTCAGGAAATTATTCCCAATAAACTCCTTATAGAAGCGGAAGCGAACTACAATCTGGGTAATAATCAGGCTACAACTATAAATAACAATGTGAACCAGCTCACCGGAGACTTTTATATAACGTACATATTCGACCGCATAGGCAATCTGCGGGCACGGGCATTCACGCGTACGATCGACCGGTTCGATGAAAATCAAGGATTACAGGAGAGCGGAGTGGGGTTGTATTACAAAAAGGATTTCGACTCGTTCAGTGAACTGTTCAGGCGGAAACGCAGAAATAAAACAGACGATTAATAACGAACTGCGCCACCTCGTCTGTTATAAATAATACTATTAGATATCTTCTGATTCCGATTCCGTCTCCTCGTCCGCAACCTCTTCCGGATTTGCAGATACAGTAACAAAACTACTTAACGGAATCTCTTCCCGGACTACGAATGCTTTGTCATACAGGTTTTTAACCCTCCCCCAGACGATAATCGCCTCTTCCGGAGAGAGACAGTCTCCGACAGTAACTTTAAAGTAAGGATTGTCGTAAGACCAGTATATGGGTATATCGGGAAAATTATTTTTGAACTGTTCCATTACGCGGTTAGACTGTGCGCGCGCGTCTTGTCCGTTGTCGAAGAATATTCTTACGCGGTATCCGCTCACTTTTTTTTCAGGATCGAAATAGGTGCTGTCTGATCTGTTGGCCGCGCTACCGTGTTCGGTAACGGTAACTTTAGCGCCTGTCGCGGAATCCGGTTGTTCAAGCGAATTTCTGAGTTCGCCGGATATAGACAGCGCAGGTATCGGGATTATTGCCAAAGAGAGTAATATCAGTTGTTTGCGTATCATAATTCGAATATTTGCAGTTTAAAAAATATCGTCCAGACCGATCATCTCTATGAACTCTTCCAGAGGCATATCGTCTACGTTAAATTTTTTGCCCAATCCCGCAGTTTTGCCCTTGATATAACCGTTTACACGAATATCTTGTTCGGTAAGATTTTCAAGATTTCCGTTCATCATGATAAATGCCCCGGCAAGATCGTAATCGATGTCGAGAGGAATATCTACGCGCACTTCTTGTTTCTTGGGTACGATTATGTGGTCGGTAAGTTTTGCTCTCGCTAATTCTTTGCCTGAAGGCAGATTCAGAGAAAGTTGCGCTTCGGTAATCTTTATTTTACGGTTAAGAGTGCTGTATACATCTGCTGAAACCGTGATCCTTGCCTTCGACATCGATATGCCGTGCGTGCTTACTTTGGCGTTCTCGATTTTTATATCCGCATCATCGTTCACCTTGCATGCTGCGAGTGAAACCGCAATAATCGCTATCAATAATAATTTTTTCATTTTTTCACTCCTGAATATATAGTTACAAGTCCGAATGTCAAACATAACATTTTATTTTCTTTAAACCCAGCTTCCGTAAGAATTTTTAAAAATCTCTCGCCGTAGGGGAAATCTTCCACCGATTCCTGAAGGTATCTGTACGCCTTGCTGTCGCCGGATACCCACCCGCCTATGTAAGGGAGAAATTTTCTGAAGTAGAACGTGTACAGTTTGTTAATAATTGTATTGTCAGGCATAGAGAATTCGAGAATATAGATTCTCCCTCCTTGGTTTAGTACGCGGTATATCTCCTGTAATCCCTTGGGGATATTCTCGAAATTCCGTATTCCGAAGGATATGGTTGCCGCGTCGAAGTCGTTATTGCCGTACGGTAGATTCTCTCCGTCAGCTTCTTGGAAAAATAAATTCTTGTCCGGAAATTTTTTACGCGCCTTCTCTTTGGCAACGGTGAGCATCTCCTGGGAAAGATCCGCGCCGTGAATCTCCGCCGCAGGTAATTTTTCTGCCATCAAAAACACCATATCACCCGTGCCTGTGGCAAGATCGAGAATTTTCGAGGGCCTATGTTCAGAAACCATCGCTATCGTCCTCCTCCTCCAGCTGCGGTCCACTCCGAAGGAGAGGACTCTGTTGAGAAGATCGTAACGGAACGCTATGCGGTCGAACATTGTCCTGACCTGCTCTTTTTTCGATTCCTCTGCATTGTACGGTTTAAGGCTCATTATTATTCGAATCTTATTGTTTTTTCAGGACGTATTCCGGAAACTACCCTTGTAGGAATAGATAAAAGAAGTATAATTACCACGAAAACCCCCATGTTCAGCAATATTATATAGATCCAGTCTACATAAACCGGAATCCGCGAAAGAAAATATCCCTCCGCATTTAATTTCAGCCAACCGGTCTTCTGTTGTAAAAAACAGAGCCCCAACCCGAGAATATTGCCTACTAACATACCTTTGGCGATAATGTATGAAGATCGTGCTATAAATATTTTTTGTATAGACGAATACTTCATTCCCAGCGATTTAAGAATTCCGATAAATTGTGTCTTCTCCAGAAGAATTATCAACAGCGCCGCGATCATATTGAATACCGCAACAAGAAGCATTATCACTATAATTATTAGTGCGTTGAGGTTATGTGTCTCCAGCCAGTCGAATATCACCGGATTACTCTCTTTAAGATCTACCACTACCAAAGGATCGTTTATCTCGTCATACATGGAATTAAGCAGTTCATATATATCGATGCCGAACGATTCGATACGGTTGAAGTCGTCTGCTGCTGCCTCGAATCCGGAAATCTCCGTTGGAGACCATTCGTTAAGGCGCTGTACGTTACGGATGTCGGTAAGGATCATTATCTCGTCTATATCTGTCAGTTCCGTCTTGTAGATCCCGGCCACTTTGAATATATCTCTGCGGACAGGATCCTGAAGGAACATCAGTTCCATGCGGTCTCCCAGATTGAGGCGCATATCCGATGCGAGGCGCTGGGATATTAGAGCGTCCTTGCTGCGGATGCTGTCAGACACGACAGGAACCTCCCCTTCGACCAGATTTTTTTTGAAAAAACTCCAGTCGTATTCGCTTCCTACCCCCTTGAGCAAGATGCCGTCAATGACTTCACCGCCTTTGATAATGCCAGCCTTAAGAGCGTAGCGGTTGATACTGTGGAAATGGGGCAGTTTTTGTATATCTTCCAAGAACGGTTGCTCCGAGGATATTGGTTGAGCTTCGATAGGATTGTAATCGTTGTAGTGCTTGATTTGTACGTGTGACATAAATCCGGTAAGATTGTCCGCAATATCCTTTTTGAAGCCGAAAATTATGCCGAGAGAGATTATCATAACCGCAAGACCTATGGCTACGCTCAGAGTCGCTACTCTGACCATTACCGAATTGGTCCTGCCGCCCTTCTCCGCTGCAAGGCGTTTGGCGAAAAAATATTCAAGATCGATCATTCCCATCTGGATGCAAAGAAACATAAAAAATATACATTTGTCTAAATAATTCGCGAAAATATGTCTTTACGAATCTTCTTCCTCAAAGCAGTAATTCTACTTTTTTTAATGCCTCAGGTGCAACGAATCGCGGCACAGGAGCATCTTAATTATAGTGAAACCGAAAGGCGGATGGCGTCCATGGGCCTTGTAGATCTTACACAGCTCGATCCGTCCATAAAAGTGAGGCTCATGTACGCGACTGCCGATAATTTTGTAGGCGAGGTTCTTTACGATGATATTACCAGGGCGTTTCTCCGGCCTGAAGCTGCCGAGGCTGTCGTCAGGGCGCAGCAGTCGTTGAAAGAAGAATTCCCCGGATATTCATTACTTATCTATGATGCAGCGAGGCCTATGTCCGTACAGAAGAAGATGAAGGATAAGGTGAGAGGGACTGATATGGATATTTATGTTTCGAGCCCCGAAAACGGAGGCGGCCTCCATAATTATGGAATGGCTGTGGATATCACAATAGTGGATAAGAGCGGCGAACCGCTCTCCATGGGGACTGATTTCGATTTTCTCGGCAAAGAGTCTAATATAGATCGGGAAAAAGAGTTAGTGGCAACAGGTAAAATAACCGAGAACGAAAGGCAGAACAGGGAATTGCTGAGAAAAGTTATGAAAAAGGCCGGATTCATGCCCTTAAAAACAGAATGGTGGCACTTCAATTACTGTACCCGTGCCTACGCAAGATCCAATTTACCCCTTATAGAGTAAATAATAAGATTATTCCGTTAATTTTAAAAATATCATTTATTCCACCCGTAATGTCGATAATTCGATCTTTTTGGCATATAAATTGTATGATTTTAAAGTGAAATTAAAAAATATTTGTAGGATTGATTTTTAATATCTATCTTGCATAAGTTTAACCTAAAATTAATTGCCTATTGATGTAAATCTACTCTTAACAAAAAACTTGAGTAGAATGAATCTTACAAAAATGAATGATCGGGAGTTGCTGATTGCTTACTCCTCGGGCAATGGAGATGCTGTTTCCGTATTGATCGAAAGACACCGTAAAAGGATATATGATTATATTCGTATGATGGTGAAAGATTCGGATTTGGCTGACGACTTATTTCAAGAAACCTTTATAAAAGTAGTGAAATCGTTAAGAGAGCGCCGTTATGAAGACAACGGGAAATTTCTTGCATGGGTTATGCGTATCGCGCATAATCAGGTGATAGATCATTTCCGGAGACAGAAACAACAAAATAACGTGCGCAGCGAAGACGCAGGTTACGACCTTCTCAACAACAAGAAATATTCTGACAGAACCGTCGAGGAAGAAATGATCTCCGATCAGATTACTTCCGATATACGGAAACTTGTCGAATTCCTTTCTGCGAAACAGAAGGAAGTGGTAATTATGCGATACTATTTAGATATGAGTTTTAAAGAGATAGCCGACCAGACCGGAGTCAGCATCAATACTGCCCTGGGGCGTATGAGATATGCGCTCATTAATCTGAGAAAACTGATTGAAGAAAAACAATTGGTTTTGAACTAATCAGAGACAATATCAGCCGGCAAAATGCGTTATACCCATAAAACATATTTGCCTATGAAAGAAAATTACGATGAATCTCTGATTGATAATGCCGAATATGATGAGGATATGTTGTTTGCCGAGCATGTCATCAAAGACGATTACGATCTTCTTGCGATCGACGGAATGCTTAGAAACGCATATTCATGCGATTCGGATTAATCGGTTAGGAAGGAGGACGCAGGTATAAGCGTCCTCTTTTATTTTAACTTCCTAAAGTGCACAATACGATTTTAATCCACCGTATGCCCTCTTGTTCTCCTCACGGTTTTAATTATATTTGCTGTAAACGTATAAAATCTTATGGCAAAAATAATTCTTACCCTTATTCTTGTCGCATCCATGTTTGTTCTATCCTTTGGACAATCTCCCTCTAAATTAAAGATTAAAGGAAGCGCAAAACAAATAACGACTGTGAAATCGATCGATGCTCCATTTAATTCCGTTAATGTCTCTATTGACGGTAGTGTGGAACTGATTCCAAGCCGTGAAAGGTTGATAAATCTTACTTCTTATGACAACCATCATGAATATATCGTAATTAAGCAGGAGGGTAATGTCCTCTATATATCTTATGCGAAAGGGGTAAATCTTACGAAAACTAAAAATACGGTAGTTATTATGATGTCTGATCCGATAGAATCGGTTGTCAATAATGGTACGGCCTCCGTGACGATTAAGGTTCCGGTGACAGATGAATTTGACGTGAAAACAACAGGCAGCGGTAAATTAACCGCTATGAATGTGGTATGCGATAAAATATTTATCAATATCGCAGGTTCAGGACCCGTATATCTTACAGGAGAATGCAGTGAAATCGATATCGTATCGTCAGGAAGAAGCGCGGTCGATTGCGAATACCTTACTGTTAACCAAGCCCGGATATCCCAGACCGGCAGCGGAAGTATAGTGGTTGCGCCATACCGTTCATTGTGGGTGAACACTGTCGGTGCCGGAACGGTTTATTATATAGGAGATCCGGAAATTTATGGGAATACCACATCGAGAATTATGCAAAAACAATAAAGTAAAAATTCGGTTTTAAGTATCATTTTAGCTTATATATACGTATATTTGCAGGTAAAATCAATTATACGTATATGAAAAAGAGAGAGAATTTATCGCCGGAGACCGTCATTCTGCATAATCCATATCCACAGCCGGATACATACAATTCACTCTCGATGCCCATGTACAATACCGTTGCGTTCGAGTTTGAAACGGCAGAACAAATGGAGAGCGCCTTTGTCGGACGTTCCGCAGAGCACGCTTATTCCCGTATCACGAACCCTACCGTTCAGAATTTCGAGAACCGAGTTAAAGTCCTTACGGGAGGCATCGACGTGGTTGCCTTCAATTCTGGAATGGCTGCTATCTGTAATACTATAATTACCGTTGCTTACAGCGGTTCGAATATCGTTACTTCTCCGCACCTGTTCGGTAATACATTCTCGTTTCTCAACTCCACGCTCAAGGATTTTGGAGTAGAAACGCGATTCTGCGACCTCAATTCGGAAGAGGAAGTAAGAAAGAACATCGATGAAAATACTTGCGCCGTATTCCTGGAAATAATAACTAACCCGCAGCTCGAAGTCGTCGATCTTAAAAAATTATCGGCGGTGTGCGTGGACAAGGGAGTCCCTTTGATTGCGGATACGACGATTGTTCCCTTCACCGTCTTCACAGCGAAGGAGTTCGGTATAAACATAGAGATCGTATCGAGTACCAAATATATATCCGGAGGCGCCACTTCCATAGGAGGCCTCAGCATAGATTACGGAACCTTCGATTGGTCCAGGTCCGTGAAATTACTTCCGGTTGCCAAAGCCTTTGGGAATAATTCTTTCACATTTAAAATGAGGAAGGAGATACATCGGAATCTGGGTTCTTATATGACGCCGCAGACCGCTTACATGCAGTCGCTCGGACTCGAAACCTTGCAGATACGGTTCGAAAAGGCCGTCTCAAATACAAACAAAGTTGTGAACGGTGTTAAGGATTTGAAAGGAATAGTATCCGTAAATTATACCGGTTTGCCTGATAACGAATTCTACGACATAAGCAGGGCGCAGTTTGGGGATACTCCCGGAGCGATGTTTACATTCGACCTCGAGTCGCGCGAAGCGTGTTTCAAGTTCCTGAATAATCTGAAATTGGTAAAGCGTTCGACCAATCTTTTCGATAATAAGACCCTTGCCATACACCCGGCAAGCACCATATACGGAACGTTCGACGAACCGACGCAAATAAAAATGAATGTCCGCCAGACTACCATAAGAATATCCGTGGGATTGGAGAATGCGGACGACATATTGGCCGATTTTAAACAGGCGTTGGAAGCAGTATGATGAAAACACTTATCATTGCCGATAATCAAGAGATAACCGAAGCAGGACTTCGTTATCTGTTCTCCTCTAAAGAGGAAATTAACGATATATTCTCTATGTCTAATAAACAGGAGCTCGTTAAATTACTCCTCGATCGCTCGGATGCCGTGGTATTCCTTGATTATACGCTCTTCGATTTTTCGAGTATTGACTATGTCGCTTTAATTCAGGAGAGATTCCCTGCGAGTGCATGGATCCTCTTCTCGGATAACCTTAACGATATGCTCTTAAGGAGAATAGTGCAGTGCAACTATAATATAAGCGTAGTTTTAAAAACTTGTTCGTCTGCGGAAATAGAGATGGCGTTCTCGTCATCGATTCACGGAGGACGGTTTATCTGCAATACCATAAGCAATCATCTCCTGGGAACAAAGATGTCTTCTACGGTTAAAACCGATGTGAATCTTACCGCCACCGAGGTTCAGATTCTCAGAGAGATTTCAATGGGGCGTTCAGCCAAAGAGATAGCCGCGCAGAGGAATCTCAGCGTACATACCGTGATAACCCACAAAAAAAATATTTTTCGCAAACTCGACGTGAACAATATTCAGGAAGCGACCAGATACGCAATGAAGTCCGGTATAATAGATATAGCGGAGTATTGCATCTAATACTCCGCTATTACATTTGCAGTTATTCTTATAGTGGATACTCCTCGAATGCGTAGAGTACTGTCGATAAATATCTTTCGCCTGTATCGGGAAGAATCGCAACAATACTTTTACCCTTATTCTCAGGTAGTTCGGCAAGTTTCGATGCCGCATAAACAGCCGCGCCTGACGATATTCCTACCAATAATCCTTCGGTTCCTGCAAGTTCGCGGCTGGTTCTGATCGCGTTGTCGTTGGATACTTTAAAAATCTCATCAACAACATCCCCGTTGAATGTCTTCGGAACAAATCCCGCTCCGATGCCTTGTATCTTGTGAGGGCCCGGAGTGCCTCCTGAGAGTACCGGTGAGTCTTCCGGTTCCACGGCAACAATTTTAACGTTCGGATTCAACTCCTTTAATCTCGCACCGACACCGCTCACGGAGCCTCCCGTGCCTACCCCTGCGACAAATATATCCACCTTGCCGTCGGTATCGCGCCAGATCTCTTCCGCTGTCGTAACTTTATGGATAGCCGGATTTACCGGATTTTCGAATTGCTGAAGAATAATTGCGTTCGGATTCTCTTCCTTTAACGCCTGAGCTTTGGCTATCGCCCCCTTCATACCCTCTGCTCCCGGAGTCAGCACGATATTTGCTCCCAGAGCCTTTAGAAGATTGCGTCTCTCTATACTCATAGTCTCAGGCATTGTCAGGGTAAGCTTGTATCCTTTAACCGCCGACACCAATGCTAATCCGATACCGGTGTTGCCGCTCGTAGGCTCGATTATTTCGGACCCTTGTTTGATTATTCCCTTCTTCTCCGCATCTTCGATCATTGCGAATGCTATGCGGTCCTTGACGCTGCCGCCCGGATTAAATGATTCGAGTTTTGCGATTACTGTCGCTCCCAATCCTTTAGCTTTGTTGAAGTTAGACAGTTCAAGCAGCGGAGTGTTGCCTATCAGTTCTGTAAGTTGTTTTGCGATTTTTGCCATCGTCGTATTTTTTTAGTGTTTTTTCTTATTGCAAAGATATGCAAGAATACTACCGCTAAGAATAACTATCAGGCGGTATTTTCATACCATAAATGTGGTATTCGCATGGTTAGTCCTGCATATATTCCGTGCTAAAATAATATCTTTGCATTAAAATCACATATTATATGGGGAAAAAATATGACTTCGATAAATTGATCGACAGACGAGGGACAGGTGCCATCAAAACTGATTCGCTAAAAGCGCTGTATGGAAGAGACGATGTCCTTCCTATGTGGGTTGCGGACATGGACATCGAGACTCCGGATTTTATTCTCGATGCCATAAAACTGAGAATGGAACATCCTATATTCGGATATACCCGTATCTCTCCCAATTATACCGATTCCATTATAAAATGGAATGAGAAAATTCATGGCTGGAGCCTGAGAAAAGATTGGATAACATTCATCCCCGGAGTAGTTAAGGGTATCGCTATGGTGATAAATTATTTTACCAGGCGCGGGGATAAAGTCATTATTCAGCCACCTGTGTACCATCCATTCAGGATTACTACCGAAAAAAACGGACGTGTGGTAGTTAATAATCCGCTCAAACTCGTGGACGGACAGTATCGGATGGACTTCGGGCAACTCGAATCCGTTATCGACGATAAGTGTAAATTGTTGATATTATCGAATCCGCACAATCCCGGAGGCCGTGTATGGGACAGGGATACGCTTATCCGTCTTGCGGATATTTGTTATAAAAATAACATTCTCGTAATATCCGATGAAATACATTCAGATCTCGCCCTCTTCGGCAATCGACACATCCCGTTTGCAACGGTGTCGGAGGAGGCGCGAAAAAATTCCATAACATTTGCCGCTCCGTCTAAAACCTTCAATATCGCCGGAATCGTCAGTTCTTATGCCGTTGTGCCTGACGATAGGCTCAGGCATGAATTCTATGAGTGGCTGGACGCTAATGAACTCAGTGATCCTTCGATATTCTCGGCTATCGCCGCGGAGGCTGCATTTACATACGGATACGAGTGGAGGGAACAGATGCTTGCTTACATAAGTAAGAATATCGAATATGTATCAGATTATATAGGTAAAAATATTCCCGCAATAAAAGTAATCAGGCCGGAGGCATCGTTCTTAGTATGGCTCGACTGTCGTGGACTGGGACTCGATCATGGGCCGCTCGTATCGTTATTCGTAAACGGAGCACGGTTGGGTCTTAACGACGGAGAGATGTTCGGACCCGGAGGCGAGGGGTTCATGAGAATGAATATCGGAACTCCGCTGGCAAATATCAGGCAGGCTATGGAGCAGTTGAGAGCCGCTATGGATAGTACGCAGAATTGAGCATTCAGAGTTTATTGAAATAAAGAAGGTTCTGAATTCAGAACCTTCTTTCATTTTTCGTTCTTACACAGTTTTATCCTAAAAAAGAAATAAGCACCCCAGCTGCCACTGCCGACCCTATAACACCGGATATGTTGCTTGACATTGCATACTGCAATAAATGATTGCGTGGATCGTATTTGACAGCTATGTCGTTGGCTACACGCGATGCCATCGGCACCGCGCTCAGTCCGGTTGCTCCGATAAGCGGATTGATCTTCTTCTTAGTGAATAAATTAAATATCTTCACGAAGCAGATACCGCCCGCGATAGACAAGGCGAACGCGAGGAATCCCCCCACTACGATGCCGATAGTCTTCCAGTCGAGAAATGCCTCGGCTGTCATTGTTGCCCCTACGGCAAGGCCGAGGAATATTGTTGCCGAATTCATAATAGCTCCGGATGCTGCATCGTATAGCCGTGACGTATTAGCACCGATCTCTTTTATAAGATTACCGAACATCAACATACCGACCAGCGGAACGGACGAAGGAACGATAATCCCAACGAGCGTACCTACGGCGATGGGGAATATGATCTTTGCCACGCGCATGTTCTTGATCTCGGTCTTGGATGGGAACTTTTTTTCCTGATCCTTCATGTTGATCATGAGCTCTTTTCTGGAACATAATCCCCTGACCACAAGCGGTATTATCACCGGAACCAGAGCCATGTAGGAATAAGCCGCTATGGCGATCGGTCCGAGGAGGTGCGGAGCGAGTTTTATCGTAGTAAAAATCGCTGTCGGACCGTCCGCTCCGCCGATAATACCGAGCGATGCAGCTTCCTCGATAGTGAAACCGAGAAGTACAGCGACCACCAGTACGGAGAAAATTCCAATTTGCGCCGAAGCGCCGAAGATCGCCAGACGTAAATTCCTTAAAAGCGGACCGAAGTCCGTAAGAGCACCTACACCCATGAAAATAATAGGAGGCAGAATCCCGGTTTTAATCAGCGCATAATAAATTAGGTTCATTATACCGTGGTCGTGGGCAATTTCGAGTAGGGTCTTGTGCATGATACCGTTCTCGTCGGTAGCCTGCACAACGCCCATTTCACCGCCCGGAAAGTTTGCGAGTAGTATTCCGAATGCTATCGGAACAAGCAGGAGTGGTTCGTACTGTTTCTTTATACCGAGATAAAGGAACAGAAAGCCTATCCCGAACATTATAAGTATCTGAGGTTCCGCTATAATGGAGTTCAGAGCGGTCATCTCATACAGTCTCTCCAGAATATTCATACCGGTTAGCGGATTTTAAGTATCACGTCGTCTTCGTAAACAGTCTCGCCGCTCTTGACAGGAATATCGACTATCACACCGTCCTTGGTTGCAAGAATGGCGTTGTAAGTCTTCATAGCCTCGACATAACAAAGCGTGTCGCCCTTCTTGAAGCTGTCGCCTACTTTAAGCGGAGTCTCCGAAGGAGTTTTAGTGAGGAAGAATTTGCCTTCCAGCGGAGATTCTATATCCTCTGCATTACCGTCCGGCACAGGGTCCGGCGCGGTTACGGATGCGGGAGATTCCGCAGGAGCCCCTGGTTGAACGTTGTCGTTCGGGAGATCCATTCCCTCCGGTGCGACGGTTACGCGGAACAATTCTCCATTCACATTCACTGTCAGACTCTGTGGCTTGAGAACTTCAGCTGCGGATGTTGGTTCCGGCATAAGATCCTTCTCTCTGCGTTTAGCTATATCTGCTTCAAAGTCCGCTTTGGCCTTGCCGGATTTGTAAGCCTCGTATTGAGCAGGGTGCATAGCGTACTCGAATAACTCTTCGTCGTCTTTGCCAAGTTCCCAGCCTTTGTCTTTCATCTTCTGCTTGTAGTCCTCCAGCGCGTCAGGGTATGCGGATTGAGGATCTCCGGTAAAGAATTCGCATCCCTGTTCTTTAGCAATGGCGATAATCTCCGGATCGAGTTTGCCCGGAAGTCGTCCCGCCTTGCCGAGGATCATATCCCATACGTCGTCCGCGATCATGCTCCAGCGCTCTTTACCTTTGATGAGCTGCATTACGTTCATAAGAGCTACGTTCTTTACGTATTGGCTGAATGGAGTAACGAGAGGAGGATATCCGAGGCGTGGCCATACATAAGCGACTTCGTCGAATAGTTTTATAAGAAGATCGTCCTGTGTGATCTTCGGTTTATTGTTCTTGTCGAGGTAACGGTTTATGCTCTCGATATTGGTCTCTAAATCCGCCATAAGGCTTCCCATCATACCGCCGGGAAGTCCCGGTCCGATAAGTAGGGAATTCATAAGTCTGTTGCGGGGACTGATATAGTACCCTAAGAAGTCGTCCATAAATTCCTGCGTAAGAGCCCGCACCTTCATATATGCCTCCATGTTAATATCCGGAACCTTGAAGCCTGCGTCCTGGAGCATTGCGTGTATAGTAAGAAGATCCGCGTGTCCGGTTCCCCACGAGAGCGGTTCCATTCCCACGTCGATATAATCCGCTCCTGCCTTGCATACTTCGAGCACCGATGCGACGGAGAATCCCGGTCCTGCGTGGCTATGGTATGTCACAGGAATTTCAGGATATTTTTTCTTAATATTAGCGACGATCTCTCCGAGCGATACAGGGCGTCCGATGCCCGCCATATCTTTGATACAGATCTCGTCCGCACCCGCTTCGATAAGCTCGTAAGCCATCTTTGTATAGTATTCCACCGTGTGAATAGGGGATACCGTAATACTCAACGCCGCTTGCGAGATCATTCCTGCGTCCTTAGCGTATTTTATGGAAGGAATTATGTTTCTCGTATCGTTCAATCCGCAGAACGTACGTGCGATGTCTGTTCCCTGCGCTTTTTTAACTTTGTAGAACAACTTCCTTACGTCCGTAGGAACAGGGCTCATGCGGAGCCCGTTTAATCCGCGGTCGAGCATGTGGGTTTGTATTCCCGCGTCGTTGAATGGCTGCGTCCATTTACGAACCGCATTATTGGGGTTCTCTCCGAAGAGAAGGTTCACCTGTTCGAATCCGCCTCCGTTTGTCTCGACCCTTGCGAAACACCCCATCCTGACGATCTCAGGCGCGACGCGTTCGAGTTGATCCACTCTCGGCACATACTTGCCTGCCGACTGCCACATATCCCTGTACAAAAGGCTGAATTTAATTTCTCTGCTCATTTAGTTTTAGTTTTACAGTTATTATTTTAATTTTTCGATCTTAACGATTTTGGATCTGCCTTTGGACGCCATACTGACCGCTGCCGTTATAGCAGCGATGATTTTAGGCGGAATAGCATCGTTGCTTCCTGATATAGCTACCGAGGGTGCAGATTTAAGGGTCTCGTCCGGAGCGAATTTATTCACTAATTTTATTAACCCCCGGCTGAAATATATTATCAGCAAAAGAATGATAAAAACCGTACCCATACCGACGGCAAGCAGCATTAAAGCTGTATTTATCGTACTCATATTTTGTTGTTTAAATTGTTGTAGGAACAAAAACGACTAAAATTAATAATTTTTTTCAATAAAAGAAAGAATATGCCTCTACAACATATTTCAGAAAAAAAAACGGCTCCCTGTGAAGAGAGCCGTCCGATTATGGTATACCGAATTTTATTGCAATTTTTTAAGTCTGTAAAGAAGTTGCTGTATTGCTTCCTGGAAGTCGTCGATTATGGAATCTGAAAAATCTTCCGTGAAAAGATCTTCTCTCTCTTCTTTTATATAATCATAGAATTCGGAACAGTGCTGTACGATATTTTGCGGAGTCGGAGTCTCCGGCACGGTTATGTCGATATTCTCCAGAAGAGCGTATGTTGTCTCTACGATGCGGTCCAACGCATCCGCAAGAGTTTCCAACGCCTGATCGAGAGCCATGTGTTCAGCGTAGCTCCCCTTACCCGTTACATGCCAGTGATAGAGTTTGAGACTCACGTTGAACGAATATAATTTGCCGAAGAAGTCTCCTACGTTCTTATTAGCTCCGGATTGATTACCTTGGTTTTGATTCTGATTCTGAGTCTTTGGTTTTGATTTTGTTGCAGTTTCCATAATAATTTCTTTTACGTTGATTAGCGATTACTGTGGAGCAAGCCAAAATTATGCCAGTAATATCCGATTTTTCAAGATCTATATATAAGTGTTTGATAACTGCAGATTAAGAATAAATACGGATATAATTATATAATTATATCCGTATATCCAGGTATATTGAAACCGCTCGGTAATGAACGGTTTTGCAATAAAATTACAGGGTATATCCCCAGTCTTTTATTACGTAATCCCAGTGCTTCTCGACCAGTTCGACCGTGCGGTCGTCGTACTTATATTTATTCTTCCTGAATCCCTTCTTCGATTCGAGATACCTTCGAATGTTCATCTCGGCGAGATCGTAACCGGGTAGGTTTAATTCATCGTAAATTCTCTCGGTAAGTCCGATGGAATCTGCCTCGAAGTCCTCGAACTTCACTTCAATCAGGTTGCCTGCCGGGATCAGGGACTTCTCCGATTCGTACTTGCGGTACATTTTAGTGTAAACTTCCAGAATCTTCTCTTCCATATACTCCCTGGTAACGTCCTGAAGTTTAAGTGGCTGTAATGCGTTCATGAAGAAACTGCGCGTGCTCTCGAAAACCGTGTACGGGTTGCGCATCAGATAGATGAACTTAGCGTCCGGGAAGGTCTCCAACAGGAATTTTATCCGTGCCGTGTGCGGAGGGTTCTTAGATAAAAACTGAGTGCCGCCTGTATTCCATAAAGATATTTTTACGACTTTAATGAGCGTCTCCCTGAAAATTTCCTTCTCTTCGTCGGTAATCTCGTCGAATAACAGATATTTATCGCAGTATTCGTCCAGATATTTAGGGAAGAACCAGAAATTGTAGTATGAGTACGGCATCATGCTCCCCACGGCGAACTCCTCCTCCTGCGGAAGATCCGGATCGAGTTCCATATTGTCGTGCGGACGTTTGTCCGGCATCAGCCATTTGACAGTCTTCTTAAAGAACGGCTGACCCCACATCATCAAATGAGGGAATACGGTTTGGTAGGTGATGTTATATCCGAAGTGGTCGTCCTTGCATAGTACATTATGAACGAATGTCGTACCGCTGCGCCAGTGTCCGAGGATGAACAGGGGAGGGTTCTCCAGAGGTTTATCTGCCAGTAATTTTTGATACCGTCTCTCTTGGATAGGAGCCAGAGTGCTCAACAGACCGGATATCGCCTTCGTGAGTCTGTATTTTTTCAGGTACGGTTTCTCTACTGTACGTCCAGCGCATATTTTCTTAAAAGTATCTATATCCGCCCCCACGAGGGTGTTTACCGGAAGTTTGTCGAATTCTAAAAGCCCCATTCTACGTCCTTTTTAGTGCTGATTAGCGGTAAAATAACATCCATGATTTTTTTTACTGATTCCTCGACGCTCATCGCCGTTGTATCGATCTCGATCGCCGGATTTTCCGGTCTCTCGAAGGGGGCGCTTATCCCCGTGAAGTGCTGTATCTCTCCGCGCCTCGCTTTTTTATACAATCCTTTAACGTCCCTCCCTTCGCATACCTCCAGCGGAGTGCTGATAAATACCTCCACGAAGTCCTTCTCACCGATAATGCTGCGTGCAAGGTTGCGGACTTCATTGTTAGGACTTATGAATGCGGAGATCGTTATTATCCCGCTGTCTATGAATAGTTTGCCTATTTCAGCAATACGCCTGATATTCTCGATACGATCCTCCTGGGTAAATCCGAGGTTATTGTTTATCCCGCTGCGGATGTTATCCCCGTCAAGAATACGGCATAGGAATCCGAGCCTGAAGAGTTCCTTCTCGAGTGCTATGGCTATGGTGCTTTTGCCGGAGCCGGAGAGTCCCGTAAGCCATATCATAATACTGTGTTGTCCGAGTAATCCCTCCTTGTCGTTGCGTATCTGCATACGCGAGAATATTGGATATATATTGTTGTCGCTCATACTATTTTACTATAAAGAACGGATTTAGAAGCGATTCCTTATTATATCGGAGTGGTTCGCCCGTGTCTATATTCAAAAATTTTTTTCCCGCATGAATGGCAATAGCATGTCCTGCTGCCGTGTCCCACTCCATGGTAGGACCGAAGCGTGGATACTCGTCCGCACTTCCTTCCGCTACCCTGCATATTTTAAGCGAACTTCCGCAGGAGACTATTTCTATTCCGCCGTGCTCGTTCTCTTTATCTTTAATATATTCCTGTGTACGTACGTCCATGTGCGACCTCGACGCGACTATTCTGAATCCGGTACGTCCTGTACTCTCAGGTAATTTCACCGATATCTCGCCGATTCTGTCGATGTCCGATATATTGTTTATTACCGTCCTGAATGCTCCGGATTCTTCGGACGAGTAATAAAGAATATTACCGACCGGAACAAAGACGACTCCTATAACAGGGATTCCGTTCGCAACGAGAGCTATATTTACGGTAAATTCACCGTTGCGTTTTATAAATTCTTTTGTTCCGTCCAGCGGATCGACGATCCACATCGTGTTCCATTCCCTGCGCGAGGAATAATCAGTATCACCGCCCTCTTCGCTCAGAATAGGAATTCCGGTATTCTCCAGTATGGAGCATATTTTATCGTGTGCCCGTCTGTCAGCTGTTGTTAATGGAGATTTGTCTTCTTTATACACAATCTCTTTCTCTTCGAGGGGGGCATTGTATACGGAAATAATCTCCATGCCTGCGTCGTGCGCAGCACGTATCGCTGTTTTTAAATAGGAATTTTCCAAATTTGAAATAAAATTTAATGCGGTTCCGGTACGCTCAGTGCCGAACGAGTGCCAAAATTATTAAAATTAAATCGAAAAAATAAAATTTATGTTCAGTACGGGACATATATTCTGACAATAAGGATAAAAGTTTCGTAAATCTTTATTAAGAGCCTATTCTGCCCGATCCTTCGGAGAATGTAAAACAGGAGTCTTCGCGGAAGAATTTTTACAACCGGTAAAATTTACTAATTTTGAAGCGCATAACCTAAAAAAAATTTTATGACTATTCCGGAGTTTTTAACCCCAATGAATATTACGCTTATAATCCTTTTCCTAACGGCCTTTTTCTTTATTCAAGGGAAGTACCGTACCGATATTGTTGCGCTGTGCGCGCTTATTGCGCTGACGCTGACGGGAATTCTCGAACCTAACGAGGCTCTTGCCGGATTCTCCAATTCCGTGGTAATTATGATGATCGGATTATTTGTCGTGAGTGCAGGGATCTTCCGGACAGGGCTTGCCAAACTGATAAGCAGTAGAATACTTCTTCTTGCGGGTAAAAACGATAATCTGCTATTCTTTTTGGTTATGCTCGTTACTGCATTGGTGGGGGCGTTTATCAGCAATACCGGAACGGTAGCCGTAATGCTGCCGATCGTAATAAGTATCGCCGCAAGCGCCAATGTCGGCGCGAGAAGATTTCTGATGCCGTTAGCGTTCGCCAGCAGCATGGGGCTGTTTACCCTTATCAGTACCCCTCCGAACCTCGTGATACAGGAGGTGCTCGTGAGCGGAGGTTACGAACCGCTGTCGTTCTTCTCATTCGCTCCGGTAGGATGCGTAGTCGTAGTGGTAGGGATTGTGGTCTTATTCTTCCTGTCGAAAATTCTCGTGTCTAAAAACGACAGTGTAGAAAAAAAGGACAAAAAAGGTAAATCAATCAAAGACCTCGTCGATTCATATAATCTTAACAGGCAGTTATGCAAAGTAATGGTGGATGAGTACTCGTCTCTCAACGGGGTCAGGCTGTCCGATTCATGTATCCGCTCCGAATATGGAGTCAATGTTGTTAAAATAGTCCGCAAAAGCGGTTCGCGCTTGAGGCCGTCGGTAGTCGAAGAACTTGCCAGCCCCGATTCGGTGTTGATGAAGGACGATATACTATATTGTCAGGGTTCGGATGAGGATGTCGATCTCCTTGTTAACGAGAAGGGATTGATCCTTCTCGATTCCGACGGAGGAAGCGGTGTCTACGACATGAACAATTACGGTGTAGCGGAACTCTATATTCTTCCCCGGTCAGGACTCGTGAATCATACGATAAAGAATATTAGTTTCAGGGATAAATACGGTGTGAATGTGATAGGCATACAGCATAACGGCAATTATAATATCGAGCTCATTGCAGATCAAAAACTTCACTCCGGAGACGCCCTTCTCGTGCAGGGAGACTGGGATACGATTGCCAGACTTGCCGATAATCAGGACGACTTCGTTCTTGTCGGACAACCGCTAAAAGAGGCCGCGAAGAGCACCATAGACCATAAGACTCCGGTTGCGGCAGCTATTATGCTCTTTATGATTCTGGTCATGGCGTTCGATCTCATCCCCGGAGTTATGGCTGTTATCGGAGCTGCCGTGCTGATGGTAATCACAGGATGCCTTAAGAATGCCGAAGAGGCCTACGGAAGCATAAACTGGGAGAGCATAGTTCTTATCGCAGCCATGATGCCGATGTCTACGGCGTTCGAAAAAACCGGAATAACCACGCTCATATCGGGATTCCTCATGGACAGTCTCGGAGAGATGGGCCCTTATATCCTTATGGCAGGGGTGTACTTCTGTACGTCGCTGATGACGATGGTTATAAGCAATACCGCCACAGCCGTGCTTATGGCGCCTATCGCCATGCAGACAGCGATTATAATGGGACTCAGTCCCTATCCGTTCCTCTTCTCGGTTGCGGTTGCGGCGAGCATGTGCTTCGCTTCGCCGTTCTCGACACCGCCCAACGCGCTCGTAATGACGCCCGGAGGATATACGTTCATCGATTATATTAAGGTCGGACTACCGCTCCAGTTAATCATGGGAATAGTTATGGTTCTGGTGCTTCCGCTAATATTTCCGTTCTGATCCAATGATTAAATGTTAATTAGAATCTAACCGGATAGGGTCGTAATGTTTGGTTTTGGTACGATGTTATAATAATTTTGAAGGAGTCAAACAACAAAACCAACTAAGACTCCTATGAAAATAATTAAAAAAATCGCACTTCTTACAGTATCGCTTTGTTCCGGCGCCGCTTTAATGGCGCAGATTGGAACGAGGCTCCCGTCCGAAAAATTTACTTATGACGATCCTGTTACAGGATTGAAAGTTACCGTCCTGACCAACAGTCCCGAACATAGCGACAGCCGTATTTATCAGACCCATCCGCAGTGGACTTATGACAGTAAATATGTCGCGTTCCGTTCGAGGCGTACCGGAAGCGGACAGCTGTTCTTCGTAAATGAGCAGTCCGGTGAGATAATCCAGATCACCGAGGGGGAGGGAAACGGAGAATATAATCTCTCTCGAAAAAAAGGACTCTTATATTTTATGAGAAGGGAGAGGGATCAGCCTGCAAAAATAATCGAACTCGATACGGATCGTGTGCTTGCGGATAGCGAGAAGGGGCAGATGAAGCCTTATACCGAATATGAGAGAGTCGTGGCCGTCTGGCCGGACTCCATACGTGTATCCGGAGGAATGGGGCTCGATGTCGAAGAGGACGTATTATATATAGGTGTGACGCAGGAGCAGCCGGAAGACTGGGTTAATCCGATCGACGACAGCGAGCACCGCATCAAAAACCGCATAGGCGGTATCCGCAGCGTCGATGTCCAGACAGGCGAGATAAAATTCGTATTTAATGTCGATTTTACGATGGGGCACGTTCAGGCGAGTCCTTTCGTAACACGCGAGATAGTCTTCTGCCATGAGACCGGAGGTAATTCTCCCCAGAGGATGTGGTTCGGGGATATGAACACAAACACTTACCGCCCTTTATATATCGAATCGGATTACGAATGGGTTACACACGAGACATTCGCCGATGCTGACCATGTGTACTTTAATGTACTCAGCCACCTGGATCCGTTGAGGAAGAAGCCTTCGGGAATATTCTCGGTAAATCTCCGCAACGGCGATGTACGGGTTCTCGGACAGGTACTCGATCCGGATAAAAATCCCGAATATGCTGACGTACAGCGCAGAGCGCGGAGCTTCTGGCACTGCAACGGATCTTCGGACGGTTATTGGGCGGTCGGCGACGACTTCGCAGGCAACGTATCGCTGGTTAATGTCAAAAATGGACGTATTCACCTTCTTACTACCGGACACCAGATGAAACCGGATCATGCGCATCCATATTTTAGCACGGACAACAAACGCGTGCTGATCCAGTCCGGAAAATTATCCGACGGGGCGAGGCTCGCTGTTATGGTCGTAGATATTCCGGCTGAATGGAGAGAAGATTAGGCTCCCTTAAATAACCGGAAAGAACCTATTTATATAAGCTCCTGACATCAGGAGCTTATTTGCATATTTTGTGTATGTGTTCCTGTAAAAACGATAAAATCATGGAAAAAGAACAGGAATGCCACGGAATGCCGACGATAGGGGAGCATGCTCCGGCATTCGAGGCACAGACAACGAACGGTAAAATAAACTTCCCTGAGGATTTTAAGGGTAAATGGGTTATTCTATTCAGCCACCCTTCGGACTTCACACCGGTATGTACGTCGGAATTCGTAACCTTCGGACATATGCAGAAAGAATTCGAGAACCTGAATTGCCAGCTAATAGGATTGTCGATCGACGGACTCGCAAGCCATATTGCATGGTTGAGAACTATAGAGGAAAAAATCGATTTTAAAGGTATGAAGAATGTCGAGGTGAGATTTCCTCTCATAGACGATGTATCAATGCATGTTGCCAAGCTCTACGGAATGCTCCAGCCGAGTGCGAGCGAGACCAAGGCCGTGCGCGCTGTCTTCTTCATCGACCCTAAGGGAATTGTCCGTGCGGTGATATATTATCCGCTGTCCCTCGGCCGCAATTTCGATGAGATCAAACGCGTGCTTATCGGATTGCAGACTATCGATGAATTCGGAGTATCGCTGCCTGCTGACTGGCGTCCCGGAGACGAAGTTATGGTTCCTGCTCCGCAGACTTGTGACGCGGCGAGAGAGAGAATGGCTGACGATTCGGTTAAGCACGACGATTGGTTCTTCTCATTGAGGGAGCTTCCTAAAGATAAAGTAGAAGAAAAATTGTACGAAAAAGTTAAATAAAATCACAGCTATGGATGAAAAAATGAAAGATCTGGTGCACAAACTCGCGGAGTGCGTGCATATGTGCAACGATTGTTTTAACGCATGTCTCGACGAAGAGGACGTAAAGAAAATGAAGGAATGTATAAGGCTCGATAAAGAGTGTGCGGAGATATGTTCCGCCACACAGAACCTCATTTATGGAGGAAGCCATTTTAAAAAGGAAGTGCTTAGTCTGTGTAAGACTATTTGCCGCCAGTGCGCGGACGAATGCAAAAAATATCCCATGGATCATTGTCAGAATTGCGCTAAAGCATGCGAGGCGTGTGAGTCTGCGTGCAGCGACTTCCTTAATGATTCGTACGACGGAGTTTGCTAATTGGCATAAATTTTATTTTGGAGGATCGCTGAAGAGCGGTCCTTTTTTATTTAACGATTACGGATTCTTCGGATTACATATAGATTCCCATGCACGATTCAGTGCCTGCGATTTTGAGCATGTCCTTCCGTCAAAACTTAATCTATACTTCCTCCTTATATTGCTGAGGAGTCAATCCTGTCCTTGTCTTGAACCATCTGTAAAAGAACGAGGTATTGGTGAATCCTATATCCGACGCCAGCGTTTTTATCGGTGCGGACGAGAATTTAAGCCTCGATTTGGCCTCCATGAGAAGAAGAGAGTCGATAATCTTGGTCGCATTTTTACCCGTCATTTTTTTTATAACGCGCGAGAGATGCTGCAATGATAATCCCATTTTATCCGCATAAAAACTGAGATGATGCTGAGCTGTAAAATTCTGGCGGAGCAGCAGTGAGAATTCCATGTATATTTGGTATTCCCGCGACATTTTGTGCTTGTCTGCATGGTACTGCGCCTGATATGTGGCCTTGACCTGTTCTATTAATATGTTGAATACCGACTGTATTGTATTCGGTGTGAGCAGGTAGGATCCGTCCGAGAAACAGTATGCGAGAAAATCGAAGAAACGCTTCTGGGTATTGTATTCCGTCTCGTTGAGTTTCTTTACAGGATGTATGTTTATGACCGGAATCAGTTCGAAGATTGACTGAAGCAGAGGCGTCTTCTCGAGAAATCCCGAAGAGAAGGCCACGAATGAAAATTTGAATTCGCGGCTGATGGTCTGGAGCTGTATGAAGCTGTCCGGAATGAGAAATGTAAAATCCCCCTTCTGAAAAGTGTAGTCCGAGAGGTTTATTGTAACGGTGATCTCTCCGTCGGTGCAGAGAAAGAATATAGCGCTCTTGATCCTGCACGGAAATTTAGTATAGTATTCGAGAATTTCGAAGTCGATGTTCTTACTGGAGATAAAATCGACGGGTATATCGAGTTTGGGAAAATCGATGATCATATCGTTAAATATTGATATTTTGAAGTGCAATTTACCTAAAAATACTTATTAACGGACATTTATGTTCAAAAAAGTAAGTCGATTTACTATTCGGGAACTTGATAAATACCTTAAAACGACGGAACTTTGCCCCAGATAAAAATTTAATTTTATGAACAGAATTTTACGATTTATGTTTGTCGTAGCCGCGGCTCTCTGCGTGTTTACCGGCTGCGACGATTCCGATCCTTATTACGGTCCAGGTATAAGCCCGGAAACGAATAAAGTATATTCCAATAAGACCGGAGCCTCTGAAAGGCAGGGATCGCTGGATTTCAGTTATAACGATTTGGATTACTACGGTGCCGAAGTTTACGTGCAGTATGAAGGAGATAATACTGCTACCGTAAAAATCCTCGGTGTTATGCCGTGGGACAAACAGGCGACCATCGAAAATGTAAAACTTAACATGACAGAATCCGGGTATTCTTTTAGCGGAAGTGCTAAAACGCCTGTCGGAACAACCTTCTCGTATACAGGAAACCTCGTGGTCGCTACCGACGAATACGGTAAGGAAGAGGAGAAACTCTCCGTCTCCCTCTCCGATATAAATATGCCTGCCAATCCGTTGCTCACTTATGGAGTATGGTCTTCTGTGACTGCGGAAGAAATTCTTACCGGAGAGGATATTCGGACCGATTTTACGGAAGAGGATATTGCCAAGGGTAAATATCAGGGATATAATTATTATTATGACGTAACGCCTGATTTTATAGAACTCACGTGGAAAATAATCGATCCGGTATCGGGAATGGAAGAAAATTTCTTCGATTTCAGGACGGCTGACGGGAATCTGTTTGCTGGCCATGATTTGATTGAAAATGTTCTTAAGGGGTTGATTTACGCTCTTTTACAAGATATTGTCTTCCTCCCCGACGGTAATCTCGGAGTACATTACTCCGGACTGCCGAGCGACGCCTCGTTTTTTCTCGCACTTATTGCCGGAGGATCTCTTGGAGATTTCCAAAGAGAGAATGTGACTTATGTCGATTCGAAAAATTTTGCATTCTATTACTTTGACGGGGAGTACGTGCATGTCCGACCTAATCTTGAGAATATAATTGCACAGCTTACCGGAGGGAATGGCTGGGAGATCGATCTTAGCAGTCTCGACCTTGGCGATTTTGATCTTAGCGGACTTTTCGGAGGAGATCTCAGTCTGGGCTATATTATAGATCTGTTAGAGACGTTGATGACCTGGATGTCCGATGGTGTTAAATTCCGATATGAAGAGGTCGAACCGGTCGTAAGGACTACGGAGAGAAGCGCTGTAATTAGCGGACAAACTTATTGGAACATGTATCATTACCGTAATACCCTTACGCATACGATAACTCTCGAAGGTTCGGAACTTGAAAATTTACTTCCGTTGATAACGATGCTGCTGCCTGTTATATGGGATCAATTCAGGGTAGGAGAACTGCTCGAATCTGTTAAGGACATGGAGATTACCATCGATATAACGGGAGCTCCGGTTACCATTACAATAGGAGATCTTGTAGGACAGATTCTCGACGGATTAGAAGATCGTCTGTTAAATTATACCGGATATACGAGCGAATTCGCTTTGCAGGTAAATTTTTCCAATAATTAACTATTACCCGAACAGATATAATAAATATCACAATAATGAAGAAATTATTATTAATAACAATTATTTCGATTGTGTCATACTCGATATCTTTCGCACAGACCGTTGAGGGATACGTTTATGACGACCAAACAAAAAAACCGCTGGTAGGTACTACCGTGACATATACAGTCAGAGGAGAGTACAGGGGGGTAACTACCGATGCCAAAGGATTTTACAGCCTTCCGGTTCCAGACGGAGGTACGACTATCATATATTCGTTCGTAGGTTATGCTGAACAGAGTATTCCGGTGGTGGTAAGCGAAGGGAATACCGTTACCAGAAATATTTATATGGAACAGTCCGTGCAGCTTCTCGAGAATGTCGTTGTCAGTGCGGGACGCTTCGAACAGAAACTCAATGAAGTTACTGTCTCTATGGAGGTTATGAGTGCCAATGCGATCGAGAGGCAGGTTCCGACCGATCTCGGCGTGGCTCTCAACACACTTCCGGGCGTCGATATCAACGACGGACAGCCTTCGATCCGCGGAGGAAGCGGATGGACGTACGGGGTGGGTTCGAGAAGTCTTATGCTTCTCGACGGAATGTCTGTTCTCGGGGCTGCAAACGGAGAGATCAATTGGAGTATGATTCCAATGGAGAATATCGAACAGGTCGAGGTCATCAAAGGCGCATCGTCCGTGCTGTATGGGTCGTCTGCACTTAACGGTCTTATAAACATTCGGAGCGGCCGTCCGGGAATCGAACCTAAGACTACTATTAAATATTATGTAGGTGTATACGACAATCCTTCTAATTCCGACTATATATGGTGGGATAAGGCTATGTGGACCGAAGGCAAATTCGCTGTTAAGAGTCCGCTTCGCAATTCTGTATATTCCGGAGTACGTAACCCTATGTTCGAAGGGATCGATTTTTCCCATACCAGACGTATCGGTGACTTCGACGTATCGGCAGGACTTAATATGCTGACGGATGAAGGCTACCGCGAACAGGGCTACCGCAAGAGATTCCGTATAGGCGGTAACGTGACTTACTATCAGCCGAGCGATAATATAATAAATTACGGTGCGAACTATAATTTCGTAACCGATAAGAGCGCGGACTTCCTTGTGTGGCGTTCCGCTACGGAAGCGCTGCAGCCTTCTGCCGTAACCAATATGGCGCGCGAGGGAAATACGTTCAGTATCGATCCGTTCTTCAACTTTGTGAATTTAGAGAAAAATTCGTCGCATCGTATCAGGGGAAGATTTATGTACGAAGCGGATAATATTTTATCCGGAGGTGCTTCCAAATCGATACTGGAGATTTTAGGCAATATGGGTACCGATATCACGTCATTATCGGAGCTTGGAAATTTACTCAGCCCGGAGATACTCCTTCCGATCCTCGACGGTAACGTCGAGAATATCGTGGACGGACTCTTCGATATACTCGGCAGCGTATTCCCGACTGCTACCACAGCCGACTACATGGATTTGATAGGGTGGATAATGAATAATTGGGACGGCAATCCTCTGAGCGATCTGTCCAATACAGTGTCGTGGCTCTCCGACGTAGGGAAGGATCCTAAAACCTATGTGGATGAGAATTTTACCTATTACCTCGATTATCAGTTCCATAAGGACTTCGGAGGAGCCAAGATCACTACTGGTGCGACATACGACCATGTGACCAATAAATCATCCTTCACCGGGACGCATAGGAGCGATAACGTTTCACTCTATCTTCAATATGACCAAAGGTTCTTCGACCGCCTGAGTGTGTCTGCCGGTGTCCGCGGAGAGTATTACAGGGTGGACGACCACTACCGTGAAGCTGAAACAAAAATGTTCGGTGTCAAGGTTCCGTTTAAACCCATCTTCCGCGGAGGACTCAATTATCAGGCAGCCGATTATACCTTCATTCGTGCATCGTTCGGACAGGGATACAGATATCCTTCCATTGTCGAGAAATTCGCACGTAAAGATATAGGAGGAGTGGGGGTATTCCCTAATCACAATTTAAAAGAGGAGACCGGATTCAATGCGGAGATCGGTGTTGTACAGGGTTATAAAATCGGACGATTCCAGGGATTCCTCGACGTTGCCGGATTCTATACTCAATATAAGAATATGGTAGAATTTAATATCGGTTTCTTCAATAATGATACGTATGAGCACGTCAATAGCCTCAGTATGCTTATCGACATGATGTCTGACGGACAGATGCCCGGACTCGGAGCCCAATTCTATAATATCGATAAGGCACAGATATACGGTGTCGATATATCTACCAACGGTACATTCGATATTGCTCCTGGAATGAGATTCCTGTACAATATCGGATATGTTTATCTCGAACCCAGAGACCCCGATTATAAGAAAAAGAACGAGATAGAGGATCAAATTACAGACCCGCTCACCTTCAAAGAGAAGTCCAATCCTTCGAAATATTTGAAATACAGGCAGAAGCATACTTTCAAGGGATCTATCGACTATGAGTGGAACCGTTTCACGATCGGAACCAATATTACGGTGAAAAGTAAAACCCTTGCAGTAGATTACATCTTCCTCGACGAGAGAGGTTTGGTGAATGGCCAATACGGTCTTATGGATTATGTGCGTGAAATTTTGTTAGGCAATACCGATGGAAAAACCTTCGAGACTTACTGGGAAAAAAATAATAAAAGCTACTTTGTGATGGATCTTCGCGCGGGAGTGAAGGTTACCGACAAGCTCAACTTCCAGTTTATGATATCGAATCTGTTCAATAAGGAATATTCTTACCGTCCTATGGCGTTGGCTCCACAGAGGACTTACGTTATGACCGTGAGTTATAGTTTCTAAAATTTTTAACTTCAATCAAACGATGGCTGCTCGTCAGGGCGGCCATCGTTATATAATATAGGAACCAAAGGCGGAATCTCCGCTTGTAAACGTACAGTTATTGGAACCGTTAAGACACGCTATCGAAGAGTGCGGTAAATGATACGCACAGCCCTATTTTTGTCTTCAATAATATTTATACTTATACCGCCGTGCTTCCGCCTCGATATAACGGAAGGTATTCGAATCCGTCTTTGGATAATAGTAAACTAAAGGCTGCCTATTGGCAGCCTTTAGTTTACTACGTTTATTTTAAAAGATCCGATCCGAGGTAATATCCAAGATGCGTAGGTGGATTGTAGCCTACGTTCTGATGTATTGTGCTCAAATGGTAAATATGGTCGCTCATCAGATAAGGGAACCTGTATTCCGTTACGTGCGGAGTGGAAATTATCCTGATCTCGGTATGGTCGCTGCTTGGGAAGATTATCTCTTCGCGCCAGTCACCGAATATATCTCCGTAGAATGCCGGAGTACCCTTAGTGTCGTTGGTATAGTCCACCCCTAAGAATGAGAGGGTGTTCACTCTTGAGATTCCTGATCCCGGAATATATTCGTCAATCATCGTGCGTGCGAAGAACTGCCTGTTAAGCGATCCCGTCCACCATATAGCGTTGGTTGTATAGAAGGTAGCGCCCCATCTCGAACCTCCGATATCGTCGATAGTATAAAGGAAATTACCATTCACATCGTAAACATCTCCCTCGCTGGTCCACATCTCGCAACCCGGAACATTGGGGTCGATATCCGCTATAAGTGCGCGTCCTACATCTCCCGGATTATCGAAGCCGTGAATCTCCGCTCCCGTCTTAGCGTCGCGGAACGAGGCTCCTTTATGTCCGTCCTCGAAGCATGACCAGATTTGAAGTCCCGACCTATTAGGGTCGAATTTACCCAGATGCAGGGCATCGCCGTGTCCCCAGCCTGAACTGTACATTCCGCGTCCGTAACTGTCTACCGACATAGCACCGTAAACAATATCGTCTCTGCCGTCGCCGTCGATATCGCCGAGCGCCATCTGGTGGTTCCCCTGCCCTGCAAACGCCGAATTCTCTCCATTAGGGGTCGCAGTGAAGTTCCATCTCTTCGTGAGACCGGTCGCACGGTCGAAATCCCATGCTTCAAGTACGGTTTTAGCGTAGTATCCTCGTGTTATCAGTACGCTCGGTTTCTTATCGACTCCGTCGAAATAACCGCAGCCTACTAAATAACGGTTCATTCTGTTACCCCAATCGTCGCCCCAAGTAGCAGCCCATTCTTCCTTAGGTCCGCGTTCGATATAATCCGCCCGTGCAAGTTCCGCTCCCGTCAACCCGTCGAGTACGGAGAAAAACTCCGGTCCTGAAAGGAGACGTCCGTCCGCCTCTTCCTGATAGAATGTTATTCCGTCGCCGTTTACATCTCCGATCTGCGTGCCGTCACCGAATGTCGTGAGTTCGGAACTTCTTACCAGAACTTCGCATCTGCCGTCGCCGTCGAAGTCCGCAACTGCAAACGGAGAGGTGGGCTTCCCTTGGCTGATGTTAGGCCCTAATCCGACTCTCCACATAAATGTGCCGTCCATTTTATACGCTTCGATTACAGTCTCGCCCGGACTATAACCTTGATGATAAACATCCTGCATCCATGCGTCGCATTCGCGTTTGACAATAAGTTCGTATTCACCGTCTCCGGTAAGGTCGCCGACTGCGACGTCCATTACTATATACGGATGAGCTGCGTCAGGAGCTTCCAGAGGCATAAGTGGAATCGATATGTATGACTCGGATGCCATTGCCGATGTAAACAATAGTTCGTCCAGAATTTCTCCGGTAGAAGCGTTCGTTAAGCGGTAGTGATTGTCTTCATTGACATTTAAAGTCTCGTCGAGGAAGTTTGTGGAATTCGTAACAGGGTCTGAATTGAGCTTGACATAGTCGTCTCCGCTTGCAGCCTTCCTATATAAATCGAAGCCTAAACCTTTGTCGTCGTCAGGCATGAATCTCCAACTGATCAGAGCGCTGTTCTCGCGTGTATAGTTGGAGGCGTTCAAGGTTCCGTTGTTGAATCGTCTTGCTGCCCACATGAGTCTCGGTCCTAACGAAGATCGGAGTTCCGGGCCTGCTTCTTGTGTTACGGTTACTTCCTGTTCGAAGCCGGAAGCGTTCGCGGTAAAAATTATTTTTCCGGTACGCGCCGCGCCGAAATTTTGTTTAGCGGTAAAAATCAGGCTCTTCTCAGGCAGCGATTTTACTTCTTCGAATCGTTCCGGATTTAGCCAGTCGGACTGAGTGCCTTCATATTCGAACCGATAGCTGTAATCATCGGTATTAGTCTGCATTACCACCTCGAAAATGAAGGAATGGTAATCGATGTTATAAGAATCGCGTGTTCTTACGATCGCGTCCATAAAATATTGTGTAACGTAAACCGTATCGGAAGCATTACCGTAATTTGTGAAGGCGATTTTTGCAGTACGGTTGGTGGCTGTTATTTCATTGTAGGGGTCTATGGTAAAATAAACGACGTCTACTTTAGGAGATTTATTTGCAGGAGTATCACCGACCCGTATCCATTGCGGATCTCCGATTATTTCGTAAGAATAATCGACATTACTCCGTGTCGTAACCGCAAGGATACTTTCACCTCCTAAATAGCTTACTATCTCGTTTTCAGCAGATGCCACGATGCGGTCTTTCTGGTTTTGGTATATATATACCGTATCCACCAATCCGTCGCTGCCTCCGCTGCCTATTATATAAAATTCCCCGCTGCGGCTTGTCCAGAGATCTTCGTCGGTGATGGCGCTTATTTCGAATGAAAGAGTTGTCGATTCGAGCGCTTTAGTGCCTATTTTTCTTATCCATGAACCGTATTCCTGAGGTATATCTATTGAGTAATCTACGTTATGCTCCATGACTATATCGATAGTCTGACCGTCCGGATCCACTTCCCATTTGCTTTTCGACAGGATAAGCGCGTCCTTACCCTTCTGTATTACCGTAATCGCAGTTTGCCCGATGACTATATTCGCGGATCTTTCGTCGTTTAACGGATTTTCAGATGAAATGCTGATAGTTACAGTTGTTGTGCCGGACCCGCCCTGCATAGGGTAAACTGTCATCCAGTCCACATCGCTTTGGGTCGCGGATTTTACCGAGGCTGTCCAGTTCTGCGATGAAATTACCTCGAATGTAGCGCTGGAGCCGACTTTAGATGCGAGGACTACCCCTTCATCCGAAATTCCCTTAATGGTTACCGGGGTATAATCAGAATCGATTTCTTTATCATTCTTAGTACAATTGCTAAAAACGGCAAAGAAAAGGAATAAATAAAATAGATTTTTTTTCATAATAAAATAAGTTAATTAGTAAATTGATGAATTTGGCAAGTATAAAATTAATATTTTTTTAATTAATATTTAAAGCTTTAATCTTCAATTAATTTTTTTATTCTTAAAAATTACATGTCGCTGCCTCGAAAATTATTTTGAACCCCGGATATTTTTAGATTCCTTTTAATAGCGGCTTAAATAAAATAATGTATCGGGAAAATGGATCCGGTCGAGAATTTAATCGATTCTGTATTGTAGAAAATCGTGCATGCTTTAAATAGGTTTAACTTGTAGTGTAAATGATGAGAAGGATTGGTTCCGAAGGATTTTTTATAGCTAAAAAGTGTGTCCGCGATATTGATTTCAGATATTGCCTGATTTGAAAGTACGGATAAAATAAATAACTTTGCCAACGTTTATTTTTTAAATACTTTAAATTTGGCTGTTAATCAACTCAAAGCAGGGGTCGTACTCTCTTATGTCGTATTAGGGCTTAATACATTCGTAGGCTTGACATATACTCCGTATATGTTGAGAATGCTCGGACAGTCGGAATACGGATTATACTCGTTAGTAGGCTCTGTTATCTCCTACCTTACCGTACTGGATCTGGGCTTCGGCAACGCTATCATAAGATATACATCGAAATTCAGGACAGAAAATAAGGTGGACGAACAATACTCGATGTTCGGAATGTTCTTGGTATTATATTCCGGAATAAGCCTCTTAACAGTTATTTTGGGTGCGTTCCTTTATTTTAATATAGATGCGCTGTTTGCAGCGACGATGTCTTCCGGAGAGATTTATAAGGCCCGGATAATGATAATTCTACTCATATTCAATCTGGCGGTTACCTTCCCTTTCAGCCTCTTCGGTTCGGTGATTACCGCATACGAAGATTTTATTTTTCAAAAGGTAGTTCAGATAATCCGCATTCTGCTCAGTACAGTTGCTATGGTGGTGGTGTTACATTACGGATATAAGGCCATAGCACTGGTTGTCGTTACTACGGCATTCAATATTTTTTCTCTTATTATAAATTACTGGTACTGCAAACATAAAATAAAAATTAAGATTCATTTCAAAAAAAATGATTTTAAATTTCTCAAAGAGGTTTCCATATATTCCTTTTATATATTTTTAAATGCTATAATGGATCGTATTTACTGGAGTACCGGACAGTTTATTCTCGGTGCTGTATCCGGAACGGTCGCTGTTGCGGTTTATTCCGTGGCAATAACACTGAGGCAGATGTACATGAACTTTACCTCTGTCATTTCCGGAGTTTTTCTTCCGCGGGTAACCTCAATGGTTGCCCAGAATAAGTCCGATAAAGAGATATCCGATTTATTTATCCGATTAGGCCGCTTGCAATTCATCGTTATATCGTTTATTTTGTCCGGATTTATAGTATTCGGAAGACAGTTCATTATTCTGTGGGCCGGTGAAGAGTATTCTACGGCCTACGTTATCTGCCTGATGTTCTTCATTCCACTGACGGTTCCTTTGATACAGGCGATAGGTATTACAATTCTGCAGGCGCGGAACCAAATGAAGTTTCGTTCGGTCACTTATATAATTATCGCACTTCTCAGCATAGGAATTTCTAGCTCGATGGCGAAACAATACGGAGTTTTAGGGTGTGCGGCCGGTACTTCGATAGCATTGATAATAGGGCAGGTAATTACCATGAATATTTACTATTCCCGAAAACAGGCATTGGCTATCGGAACGTTCTGGAAAGAAATCGGAAAAATGTCGATATTCCCAGTTGTGTACACCGCTCTTGGGTATCTGCTCGTCAGTAATTATCTGCAAGAAATTAAGTTTTTTGATATTATATTTGCAATCTTTATTTATAGTATAATATATCTTTTTGTATTTTGGATGGTCGGTTTAAATAAATATGAGAGACAACTTATAAAAAAACCAGTTGGTAAATTATACCATTATTTTAAGTTTAGAGTCTTAAGCAATAGTTAAATATGATCGAGATCAAAGATAAAGGAGAATGTTGTGGTTGCTCTGCTTGTTATGCGATCTGTCCGCAAAAATGTATAAGGCTTACTAAAGATTGCGAAGGTTTTCTTTATCCGGAGATTAAGGATTCAGATTGTATAAAATGCGGACTATGTATAAAAACCTGTCCGGTTTTAAATCAAAATTCTGAAAAAATTCCACTGCATTGTTATGCAGCCAAGAATAAAGATTTAAATCTGAGAAAAGACAGCTCTTCAGGAGGTGTCTTTCAAAAATTTGCAGAAACTATAATAAACACAGGAGGTGTGGTATTTGGAGCCAGATTCGATGAACACTGGAATGTTATTCATGACCATACCGATCAGATTGAAGAATTAAGGAGATTTCGTAAAAGTAAGTATGTTCAAAGCGAGCTGAAAGATACATTTATAAAAGTCAGAAAATTTTTATCCGATGATAGAAAAGTCCTATTCGTGGGAACTCCATGTCAAATCGCCGGACTTAAACTTTTTTTGAAAAAAGATTATGATAATCTTTATCTGGCCGATTTTATATGTCATGGCGTCCCAAGTCCGGAAATATGGAAATTGTATCGTGAGGAGGTGGCAGGAGACGCGCAAATCACAGATATATTCTTTACAGATAAAAGCCACGGTTGGAATAATTCGGTATTGAAAATCAATGGCCTCGATCGACTGACTCATAAATCTTATGTGATTTTAGCGGAAAGTATCAATAAAAATCTATTCATGAGAGGATTTTTACAAGATATATTTTTGCGTCCGTCTTGTTATAAATGTCGGCAAAAAATGTTTAAAAGCCACAGCGATATTACATTAGGAGATTATTGGGGTATAAAGGCTTACCATCCTGAATTTTTTGATGATTCAGGAATTAGTCTGTGTTTTATAAATACGGATAAAGGAGAGGAAATTTTTAAAACTCTGAACTTGGAAATAATATCCACAGAATTTGAGAATGCCATTAAAGGCAATCCGAGTGCAGTCTCTTCCGTAGAATTGCCATTGACAAGAAAATATTTTTTTGAGGAAATCTATGCTGGAACAAATAATTTAAATAAAATAATAGATAAATATACTTCTTCCTTAAATTTTAGGAAAGAACAAATAAAATATTTTTCAGGAAAAATTGGTATATTGGGTTTAATTCGCAAACTAACTTAGACCTATCAGGCAATATGAAAAAATTAAATATCGCAGTTGTTACTCATTGGCAGTCTAATGATAATTATGGGCAAATACTGCAATTATTTGCGCTCCAAAAATCTTTATCTAAGCTGGGACATAATGTGTATCTTATAAGGTATGACATGTACCGTCCTTATTTGACCGTTGGTAGAAAGCTAAAAAGATATCTGAAAATTTTCAATCTTAGCAAACTTTTTTCATATTCAAAAAAATTAATAAATAATAGATTCCTTAAAACTCCTCCCGAATTTCATTCTCGCAACTTTGATACTTTTTTTAACGATCATATAAAGTATACTGAGAAAATTTATTCGGGTAAAGAACTGAAAGCCGATCCGCCTTATGCAGATATTTATATTACAGGAAGCGACCAGGTATGGTATTCGGTAGACGATATTTTTTTTCTGAATTTTGGTACAGCGGCGGCTAAACGCATGTCTTATGCGGCGAGCTTCGGACCCAGTGACTTCCAAGGAGTAAATCTCAGACTGGTTAGGGATTATTTAGGAAAAATTGACTATGTGACGGTAAGAGAGAAAAAAGGATTAGATATTTGTAAAAGAGCAGGAAGAACAGATGCCCTGTGCGTGCCCGATCCTACATTGTTACTTCCGAGAGAAGAATACGATAAACTGTTTGTGAATGATGACAAGTCAGATACCACTAATAAATATATCTTGATCTACCTTTTAGGCAATCAATGTAAATTGGATCTGAATCAGGTATATGAATTTGCACGGGAGAATAAATTGCAAGTAAAATATGTCGCAAGTCAAGGATGGGTGGATGAGTATGAAAAAATATATCCTACGATCGGAGAATGGCTTCGGGATATATCCAATGCCGAATACATAATTACCAATTCTTTTCATGGTTGTGTATTTTCAATATTATACAATAAGTTATTTAAAGTCGCCCTTCTTTCAGGTAGACACTCAGGAATGAATACCCGTATCGAGACATTGCTCGGTGAATTTAAACTTGAAGATAGAATTCTCAATGATGATATTGAAAGGATTGCTGCTCCGTTAAATTATAATGCTATTAATGATTTAATTGAAAAACAACGAAATGAGATACTTGATTATCTTTCTGGTGTATTAAAATGAACTGTATGGAGAAATGAGTATATCATTAAAAAATTTTACTCTTAAAGCGATTATAGCATATATTTATATCGTCCTTTTTTCCGGATGGCTGATGGCACGTATTCACCTTCCGGAGAGTTTATGGGCAATCCTTCAGCCGGTGATCGACATGATCCCCCTGTTGTTATTCATTTTTAATTTCCGCATCTTAAAAAGTAATATTTTTTTTGTACATACTACAAAATTTTGGAGACTACTGATTGTTTTTGTAACTATCGCAATATTTTCTACAATTATACAGTCTGCCGGAATTGCTTCAACGGTAGTCCATCTGGGAATAATGTTCCGGTTTTTGCCTTTGGCTATTTTTTTCGCTCAAAGCGGCGATGCTGATAATAATAACGCAATATTTATAAAGCATTTCAAGATAATCACTTCGATACTTATCGTAATTGGATTTATACAACTGGTTGGCGGAATAAGGGTATTCGAATTTTTTAAACCGCTCACAAAAGAACGTTCTTCTATCAGTATAGCGGATGCGGAACATTTGGACGGTATGGTATACGGTATATTCCCCAATAGTATCGATTTCTCATTTTTTCTAGTGATAGCGTATGCTTTTTTTATAAATCAGAATAATTTGACTTCGTTTAAAAAATTTTTTCTCAATATAATTTTTCTTATCTTAATATACTACACAGGCTCTAAAGCAGCCCTGTTTATGTATATTTTGATTTTTTCCATCTCGTTGAAAAATTCCGGAATAAGAATTTCTTTTTGGTTTATCGGAATACTTGCAGGGGCTGTAACCGCGTATATTTATTGGGATTTATTGTATTGGCTGCTCTTTATCGATGCCAAATTTTCCCGATTGGGAATGATAATATATACCCTGCCTGAATTTATAAGTAAAATGAATTTTGCGACATTTTTCGGAGCAGGTTCCGACGGTGATATAATTTTTAAATTAGTGAACGATCTTCCTAACACCCCTGCAATGTTGAAACAAAGAGAAAGTATGGCTTCCTTTGAGGATTGTTCGTATGTGGCGTTGACGGTATATTACGGACTTGTTGGAATTGGCTTGCTGATTACTTTATATTACAAGCTATATAATACATTGATGTCCTTGAAATTTCGTGATAACGTTATGAACTACAAAAAAATCATTATTTCTATATATATTTGTGTAATTATTGGTCCGTTGTTTAGTCAGATTACGATTACCAGACCGTTCTCATTGTTCTTCTGGATCTTAATTGGTTTTATATATAGTAAAAGAAAAAACAATCAAGCTATTCCTAATTTCTAATATGTACCCGACCGTAGATCAACCCGGTTATGGGTCATTCGTTAAAAATGTTACGGATGGGCTCGAATCTTTGGGAATTCGAACCAAATATTATGCTGTAATTAGAGGACGTGGTAAGAGTCGAAAAGAAAAGATTTTTAAATATCTGAATTTCTATTATACTATAATTAAAAATTTTTTCAAAAAATACGATGTTATTTATGTTCATTATCCGACATATAGCGCTCCCGGACTGTTGTTTTTATTAAAGTTAAAAAGAAAGAAACTTATAGTAAACGTTCATGGAGAAGACGTTTTATATGAAGAATTGGACAATCAAAATAAGCTTACCTTTTTTTTAGGTCGGAAAGGTGAGGAACTTATTAAAAATGCAGACCTGGTCGTCGCTCCTTCCGAATTTTTTAAAGAGGTCATAATTTCTAAAGAACTTGCAGATCCGGATAAAATTTTCGTTTCGCCTTCCGGGGGAATTAACAGCGATTCGTTTTATCCTGTTCCCGAAAAAAGAAATAAAGATTTTACTCTTGGTTTTGTCGGAAGGCTGGTGGAAAGAAAGGGTATTATGGAATTTATCGAATCCTTTGAATTGATCTCCCGCGAGATTAATTGTAAAGCTGTTATAATAGGCTACGGTCCTCTGAAAGATTCTATCGTACGTAAAATCGAACAATCTAAACTTGCAGCTAAAGTGGATTTTATAGAAGGAGTCGAACAGAAACGTTTAGGGGAATTTTTTAATACATTTGATCTTTTTTTATTTCCGACACGTTATTTAGAGAGTCTTGGCCTTGTCGGGATCGAAGCGATGGCTTGCGGAACACCGGTTATTGGCAGCAACATAGGAGGAATCCCGAGTTATCTGAAGGATGGATTTAACGGTTACCTTACAGAGCCAGGCAGCGTGTCGTCTATAACAGACGCGGTGTTGAAATATATTTCCTTGCCGGAGGCTGAGAAAACTAAAATGATAGAAAATGCCAAATTAACAGCAGTACGATATTACAATCAGAATATGGTGTCAGAACTTGCCGAGAGAATAAAAACAGTTTAAAGAGATTACAATTTTATTTGGATAATTAATGAAGGTCGGAATTATAGGGACCGTAGGGGTGCCCGCTAACTATGGAGGATTTGAGACTTTGGTTGAAAATCTGTTGACGCATAACGAAAGTAATATTAATTATACGGTATATTGTTCCTCCAAAGCCTATCCTGAAAAGTTGAAAACCTACAAAGGAGCAGAGTTGAAATATCTACCGTTAAAGGCCAATGGTAAGCAGGTTGTTATATACGATGCTTTGTCAGCCATAAGTGCCTTTAGGAGTTGCGACGTTATTTTATCTTTAGGCGCAGCTTGTTCATGGATACTGCCCTTCATAAGGATTTTTACTAAAAAAAAGATAATAATTAATTTTGACGGTATAGATACCGACAGAGGGAAAGTCAATAAAATTTATAAGCTCACTCTTAAATTTTTGCGCGATATGGCCTCCAAATATGCAAACGTATGTGTTGCGGACAATGAGGGAATTCGTGAACATATCAAAGAACTGCATAATAAAGATTCCGTATTGATAGAATATGGGGGAGATAATGCTTTTAAAGTGGAAAATAATGGTGAGTTGGAATTGCAGTACGGACTAACTGAAAAAAAATATTTTTTCAAAGTAGCCAGAATAGAACCGGAAAATAATATCCATCTGATTCTCGAAGCCTTCTCCGGAATAAAAGAAGAAAATATCGTAGTCATAGGAAACTGGAATAGAAGTGTCTATGGACAGCAATTGAAAGAATTATATTCCAAATATGATAATATTACCCTTTTAGATCCGATTTATGATCCGCATAAACTTAATCTTTTGAGAAGCAACTGTAAGGCGTACGTTCACGGACATAGTGTCGGAGGGACAAATCCGTCGCTGGTAGAAGCCATGAGTCTGGGACTTCCCATAATTTGCTACGATGTTAAGTATAACAGGTTCACTACGGAAAATAAGGGATTATACTTCACCGCCATCGAAGAACTTGCTTCATTGGTAACAGATATAAATAAAAATATTATAAATATCAATGAATTGTCCGATAAAATGAAAGAAATTGCAGATCGGAGATATAAGTGGGAAATAATATGTAGTAAGTATGAGTCTTTATTTTACTGATTTTTGATATGATCCATAAAAATGTAAATGTAAAATTCGACCGTCCTTCTAAAAAAACACACTTACGGGATATCGTATGGGTGGTAGTCACGTTGAAGGCATTTAAACATTTTTTTAAACTGACCGGTTATTATTTGGTTAATTATGTTGTCGGAAGATATAAGGCTACCGTGGGGAAAAACAATAAGATTCATCCTACTGTAATTTTCCGGCAGGGAGAACGGATATTCATAGGTGAAGGATGTTTGCTAAACCATAATAATATACTTCAGGCAGGTAAAGGCGTCGGACGTATCGTAATAGGCAACTATGTACAAACAGGGCCCAATGTAATGATGTTCGCGTTCAACCATAACACGGAGAATAATGGAGTTCCCATGATACTTCAGGATTATACCGATGGAGACATCGTAATCGAAGACGATGTGTGGATAGGAGCCGGTTCTATAATTACAGCCGGAGTAACAATAGGGAAGGGCAGCGTCATAGGGGCGGGGAGCGTCGTAACTAAGGATGTTCCGCCTTATTCTTTTTATGCAGGAACTCCTGCGAAATTGATTAAACAGCGGTAATATGGCTGAAACGGTACTTTTACTCGACGGACAAACTATTCAGGCTCTGCCGGTTGCCGAGTCGCTTAAAAAAAGCGGATATTCGGCTGTGCTCTTTTGTTCCGCGAAAAACTCTTACGGATACCATACTAAATATGCCGATAGAAAAATTCTTTGTCCGGAAGTCACCAAGGACGAAACGGAGTTCTATGATTTCTTGAGGCGTTATCTGTCTGAACATAAGACCGATGTTATAATACCGATGAATGACGATTCGGCGACATTCCTCAGCAAATACAAACCGCAGCTCTCTGAGTTGTCGAATTTCATAATGCCGGACTATGAAATATTTTCGCAGGCTTACGACAAAAACAAGTTGATGGATCTTTGCATGGACGGCGGATTCCCTCATCCCCAAACGTTCGATCTGGAACGGAGCAGTGCCGAAAATATAAAAAATTCTTCGATTTTCCCTGCTATTATTAAACCTAACCTTACTTCAGGAGGCAGAGGTATGAAAGTGGTAAATTCTTTCGAGGAATTTATGGAAGCTTATCCGGATATACGTGAGAATTATGGTCCGTGCCACCTTCAGAAATTTATTAAACAGGGCGGTAAACAGATAAAAGTACAACTATTTGTAGCGAAAAACGGAGAACTCGTTTGTTCTTCGGTTATCCATAAACAAAGATATTATCCGGAAAACGGAGGCAGCAGTTGTTGTAATGAAACTATAAAAGACGACAAGCTCGTAGGGATATGCTACGCAGTCCTCGAAAAAATAGGTTGGTATGGATTTGCAGACTTCGATATGATTGAGGATCCGGACGACGGGGTTATTAAAATTATGGAGATTAATCCCCGAATTCCGGCATGTATAAAGTCAGCTGTAAAATCAGGTATAGATTATGGAACCGTCATTGCGGATGCCACATTAGGTAAATCTCTGAAAAAATATGAGTATTCTCCGGGTAAGACTTTAAGATACATCGGGTTTGAGATGCTGTGGTTTATGAATAGTCGGCAACGCTTCAAGACAAACCCCAATTGGTTTAAATTTTTCGGACGGAATCTTTATTTTCAGGATTTCAATATCAGAGATCCTAAACCGTTTATATTCGGCACTTTGGGTAATATTAAAAAACAATTGTCTCCGGAGTTCAGAAAATCCAAATCCGGTATGCGATAAATTTTTTTCCTTATGAATATCCTTACATTCGATATAGAAGAATGGTATCACCTGTTAGATGATGATTCTTGTAGAAATGAAGAACAATGGCTTACTTATGAAGTCCGGATTCATCGTAATGTAGACAGAATACTTGAAATTCTCGAAGAAACGAATACTAAGGCGACATTCTTCGTTATAGGGTGGATTGCGAAACAATATCCGGAAGTAGTGAAGAAGATCGCAGACAAGTACGAGATAGGATCTCATACGATGAATCATCAGCTTGTATGGCAGCAAAACAGAGCTGAATTTAAAGACGATATCGTGAGGTCGGTCTCCCTTCTTGAGGATATAACCGGAAGACCGGTCAAATACTTCCGTGCTCCAGGATTCTCCATTCGGGAAACAGAGGCTTGGGCCTTTGAAGTGATACATGAAGCCGGTATCGAAGTCGATTGTTCCGTATTCCCTGCTGCTCACGCACATGGGGGCATCGCATCTTACGGCAAACCCGTTCCGAGTATAATACATTATAACGGAATTCAGCTTAAAGAATTTCCTGTTTCAGTAAAAAGAATTGCTGGTAAAAACATTATCTATTCGGGTGGCGGATACTTCCGCCTGTTCCCTTACCCTATGATAAAAAAATGGACTTCCGAATCGGAGAAGTATCTTATGTCTTATCTCCACCCCCGAGATATGGACGGAAGTCAGCCGATACTTAATGATTTACCGGCCACTCGTAGATTTAAATCTTATGTGGGAATTAAAACATGCGAGAATAAATTAAAAAAATGGCTGACGGATTTTGAATTTACCGATATAGCAACAGCGAGCAATGCGATAGATTGGGACAAAGCTCCGGTAGTATATTTAAAATAATCTTAATATTGTAAGCGATAGAATCTGCCACAATTTCTCCATAACGCGTATTATTCGCTGATAAAAATCTCCTGGTTATTCCGATTTAATCGTATTGAAAAATTTCTTCTATCGGGATTTTTAAGACACGGGAAATTTCTATGGCGAGTTTTAACGAGGGATTGTATTTTGCAGCTTCGAGTCTTACTATCGTTTCTCTTCGGACGTTCACTTTATCGGCAAGTTCGTCCTGTGTCAGACCGGCTTTAATCCTGTATTCTTTTAAAAAACTTTTAAACTCCGACATTTTTTATTCTCTTTTTTCGAAAACAAGGAAGGAAATAATATAGGTCAAAACGTAGGCATTAACGCCGATCACCGTTGCCAGTATATAGAATACCTCATTTAACGTGAAATTCCACGACGATGATATTAACGACAAAGTACCAATGGCTACCAGTGCGGATATTGCCGCAATTCCTGCGTTAGCCGCAGCTCTTGAATTATGATAGAGCATCATTTCATCCTGCCTCCCCTTCTGTATTTTATACGTGTAACGGAATCCGAAAAAAGATAAAAATGCAAACCAGTATAATAAACCCGGCTGTCCGTTTATAAAATAGGTTAGTCCGCTAAGGCTGCAAAATCCCATTACCCAAGTGTATTTCAGAGCCCTGAAATTATCTTTTTGTTTTTTCATAGTTTAAATAAGTAAGATTTGTGATAAAAATATCACATTTAATTGTAAGATACAAATTTATCACATTGTTTTTTAATTTTCTATGCCTTTATTTGCTCTTTAGTCGGAAAGAAATCATTATAAAAATTCGTATATTTGCCATTCGTCTGTCGGAGGTAATACTCCACTGACAATAGCAGGAACCATATATTCGTTACGTTATTGTGATTATTTTACCCTGACAAAAATAACCACGCTGTTTTTTATTATATAATTAAAATTATGAAATTCATTTCCGAATTGGAAAACAGCGTGTTGAACGGTGGTTCAATTACTTTTGAGGAGGCCGTTCAGTTGGCGGAATCAAAAGAGAAAGAATATTTATATGCCGCGGCCGACCGCATAAGACACCATTTTCATGACAACCGCATGGATTTGTGCACTATCGTGAACGCTCGAAGCGGTAAATGCAGCGAGGACTGTAAATGGTGCTCGCAGTCCGCGCATCATTCGAGCGATATTGATATTTACGATCTTATCGAACGAAAAATCGCATTGGATCAGGCGCAGATTAACAGGAATGCAGGGGTTAAAAAATTTTCGCTTGTCACCAGCGGACGAACGATATCCGATAAGAATCTTAATAATTTATGCGAAATTTATTCGACATTGGATAAAAGAGGCTCACACGAACTTTGTGCTTCGATGGGTCTTCTGAATAAGGAACAATTGCAGAAATTGTATGACAGCGGAGTGCGGAATTACCACTGCAATATCGAGACAGCTCCTTCGTACTTCCCGAATGTGTGCACAACGCATACTGTCGAAGAGAAGGTTAAGACCATAGAGTGGGCGAAGGAGGTAGGAATGAAGATATGCTCAGGCGGTATCATAGGCATGGGCGAGACGATGCATCAACGCATCGAGATGGCGGTAAAACTAAGAGAGCTGGAGGTAGACTCGATTCCGATAAATATTCTCAATCCGATCAAGGGGACCAAACTGGAGAATGCGGAGCCGCTTACTGACGAAGAAATACTGACGACAATAGCGTTGTTCCGTTTTATAAATCCGCATGCCCTAATCAGGTTTGCAGGCGGAAGGACTAAGATGCTCCATATTCAGGATGCCGCGCTGAGGGCCGGAATAAACGGTGCCCTTGTAGGAGACCTCCTTACCACCGTGGGCGTAGGAATGGAGGAGGATATCGCCCACTTCAGAGAGATGGGATTCGAATGCTGACAGACAAAGAAATACGACATATTCTTGATACGGACAGGGAGCACCTCTGGCATCCGTACACCTCGGCGATCGATCCTCTTCCGGTCTATCCGGTCAGGCGTGCGGAGGGAGTTACGATTGAATTGTATGACGGTACCAAACTTATAGACGGTATGGCGTCGTGGTGGGCGTGCATACACGGATATAACCATCCGGTATTGAACAATGCCGTAATGGAACAGCTAAAAGATATGTCCCACGTCATGTTCGGAGGGTTTACCCATAAACCTGCCGTGGATCTTGCGGAGAGATTATTGAGAATACTACCCCAAGGTCTTACACGCATATTTTACTGTGATTCCGGTTCTGTCGCTGTCGAGATATCCATGAAAATGGCAGTGCAGTACTGGCAGTCGTCAGGCCAATCTTCCAAAACGAAATTTGCTACCGTAAGAAGTGGTTATCACGGCGATACGTGGAGGGCGATGTCTGTTTGCGACCCCGTCACAGGAATGCACGGATTATTCGGGAATGCGCTTGCCCCTCAGTTCTTCGCGGATCAACCCCGCTCGCGATTCGGAGGAGAATGGGATAACGCGGATCTCGATTCGATGAAAAAAATACTGGAGGAGCATCACGACCAGATCGCTGCCGTAATACTCGAACCTGTCGTGCAGGGGGCAGGAGGAATGTGGTTCTACCATCCGCAGTATTTAAACGAGCTGTCGGTTCTTTGTAAGGAGTACGGAATATTGCTGATTTTTGACGAGATAGCCACTGGATTCGGGCGTACAGGAGAGATGTTCGCGACCTTCCATACTTCAGTAACTCCGGATATAATGACCGTCGGTAAAGGAATTACAGGCGGATACATGTCGTTTGCCGCTGCAATCGCAACGGAGTATGTTGCGCGTACGATCTCGGAAGGGGAAGCAGGAGTTTTTATGCACGGACCTACGTTTATGGGTAATCCGCTGGCCTGCTCGGTCTCTGCGGCATCGTTAGATATTCTCGCTTCATACGACTGGCAAAGTAAGATTCACAGTATTGAAAGGCAGATGAAAGAAGAATTCGCAGTTGCAAAAAAATATAAAGAAGTCGCCGACGTCAGGGTATTGGGATCGATCGGAGTTATCGAGACTAAGACGCCTGTGGATGTAGCCAAAGTTCAGAAATTGTTCGTTAAGGAGGGTATATGGGTACGCCCGTTCGGTAAAAATATATATATCATGCCTCCGTATATTATCGGAAGCGGAGAGCTGTCGAAGCTCACGCATGGCATACTTAAAGTCATAAGGGAATACTATGGATAGATATGCTGACGCTCTATATAAACTCAAGACCGAAGGATCGCTCCGTACTCTCCGGAATCTCGTGCATGACGGCGCATACGTAATGCATAAGGGAAGGCGGATGCTCGATCTCTCTTCCAATGATTACCTCGGTATAGGGAGCAGCAATACCTTATGGCACGAGTTCTTCGATGCGGAATCTCTCCGCAGGGAGTTCGGAGGAGGGGCCTGCTCTTCCCGCCTGCTGACCGGGAATCATTCGGCATACCACTCTTTTGAAAAAAAACTTGCCCGATTGTATGGTAGTGAAGATGCTTTGGTATTTGTGAGCGGCTACCATGCGAATATAGGAATTCTGCCTGCGCTCGCAGGACCGAAAGATTTGATTCTTGCGGATAAACTCGTGCATGCCAGCATTATAGACGGTATCCGTCTGTCTAACGCTAAATTTCTGCGTTATCGCCACAACGATTATAATCATCTGGATTCTATTCTGGAAAAATACCGTGAAGATTACGATAAAGTATTCATAGCAACGGAGTCCGTATTCAGTATGGACGGAGATAAATGCGACATTCCGGAATTGGTGAGAATTAAGAATAAATACGATACGTTATTATATATCGATGAGGCCCATGCTATCGGAACATGCTCCGATGCGGGTCTGGGGGTATCACATGAATGTGGATGCGCGGAAGACGTCGATCTGCTGGTAGGAACCTTCGGCAAGGCGGTAGCGTCGCAGGGGGCGTTTGTTATATTATCCCGGATAATGAAAGAATATCTTGTGAATACTATGCGTCCGCTTATATTCTCTACTGCACTGCCACCTCTATCCGTAAGGTGGACGGAATTCGTTATGGACAGAATATCCGGTATGAACGAACGTAGAAAACATCTTCAAAACATCTCCGGTATTTTGAGATCGAAACTAATTAAGGCAGGCTTCGCTACATGCGGAGATAGCAACATCGTTCCGATAATACTCGGAGATAATGATAAAACTATCCGTTTATCCGATTATCTTTGCGGGAACGGATTCTTCATCCTTCCGATACATAAGCCTACGGTTCCCGCTGGCAGCGAACGGTTAAGAATATCGCTGACGGCAGCGATAGAAGAACAAAATATAAATGATCTGATAGAAGCATGCAAACGATTTGGAATCTAAACGATAACGACAGGCTGATAATTTTTTTCAGCGGATGGGGAATGGATTACAGGGCGACGGAACATCTCTCGTACGATGGGTGGGACGTGTGCACCTGCTACGACTATTCCGACCTTGACACAGATGATCTCGATAGTTGAAGAAGTTACAGAACCGTTCTTCTCGTCGCATGGTCTATGGGGGTCTGGGCAGCCGAATCGATTGCCGCGAAAGAAGATTTTTTCATCGACGCAGCAATTGCGGTAAATGGAACACCTATTCCGGTCCATGATGAATACGGTATTCCGTCCAAAACAGCATGGGCCACTCACGACGGGCTTACATCCGAGACTCTAAATAAATTTTACCGAAGAGTGTTCGGAGGCGCCGGTCTGCATAAAAAAATGGAACGGGTCCTCCCGGAAGCAAGCGATGTAGAAGAGTTAAAATCGCAGCTGTTCAAAATTTACAATGACGCACCGGAAGGGGGACGGATAAAATGGAATATGGCCGTTATCTCGGAAGAAGATAAGATATTCCCCCCTGTAAACCTGAAGCATTACTGGGAGGGGAGGTGTCAGGTAAATACAATAAAAGCTCCCCATTACCCCTTCCATCTAATCGAGCGTTGGGAAGATATAGTTCATGAATGGTAAAATAAATAAGGAAGAGGTCCGAAGGCGCTTCAACCGTTCACTTGCCCGTTACGATAAATTAGCGGACGTTCAGCGTGAGATTGCCGGGGTATTGTCGGAAAAGTTTCTTAAAATATCCGGAGCTAGTGCCGGAGCTGTATATGAGATAGGATGTGGAACGGGATTTTTATCGTCCGGTATCGCAGGGAAAATTCTTGTGCATAATTATTTCATTAACGATCTTGTCAGCGACGCGCTGGACATTGTCGAGGGTAAGATAAGGAAACTTGACAACAGGATTAAAATTATAAAACTGTGCGGAGACGCTGAAAAAACAGATATTCCCGCAGATGTAAACGCTGTGGTTGCCGCCTCCGTCGTCCAGTGGTTCGGCGATCTTCAGTCGTTCGTTAAGAAGGCCGCAGAGGCTCTGCCAGAGGGCGGAATCCTTGCCTTTAATACCTTCGGAATCGATAATCTGTATCAGATAAGGAAGCTTACCGGACAGGGTCTGGATTATTTGCCGGTGGAAGAACTGACCGTTATGCTCCGGCAAAATTTCAGAAATGTGGAAATATCCGAGAAGAAAATTATCCAGAAATTTAAGGGTCCAATAGATGTGTTGCGACACCTTAAACTCACCGGAGTTACTGTCACAGGAGAATTTAAATGGAACAAAAGCCGTCTCGCGGATTTTGAACGAAAGTATGTGGAGGATTATTCATCGGATGGAACAGTGGAACTTACCTGGCATGTCGTATATGCTGTCTGTATAAAATAATACGCTCGACTATGGATAAAATATATTTTGTGACGGGAATCGATACAGATGCAGGTAAAAGCATTGTAACAGGTATGATAGCGCGGTATCTGGCGGATAGAGGTATCAATGTAGTTACCCAGAAAATGGCTCAGACCGGATGTGTAGGTCTCTCGGAAGATATAGAGACTCATCGCAGAATAATGGGTATAGAGCTCCTGCCGGAAGATTACGGCGGTCTTACATGTCCTTATATTTTTAAATTTCCTGCATCACCGAATCTCGCCGCTTCGATAGAAGGGGCAGCCATAGAGACGCATCGAATTACGGAAGTCACGACCGCACTGTCAGAGAAATATGATGTTGTAATCGTTGAGGGAGTCGGAGGTATAATGGTGCCTCTGAATGAATCTGAAACCGTTGCAGACTATATAGGTCAAACCATGTATCCGGTGATAATTGTCGCAAGCGCCAAGTTAGGAAGTATCAACCACACTCTTCTTACGCTGGAACTGTGCCGTAACAGGAATCTCGATGTAAGAGCGATTGTCTACAATACCTACCTCGCTACCGATCCGCTAATTACCGAGACGACAGCTGACAATCTTAAAAAATCTATCGTCCAATATTACCCGGAAGCCATGTTTATCGAATTCCCCGAATGGCGTGAGAATTCGCTGCCTCTCGATTTTTCAGGAATCTTTGGAGTTTAACGGATTCGGATTTTAAAATATCCGTATCTGTGAATGTAGATATTAAATGTTGAACGATTCCCTGAAATCATTAACTTTGAAATCTAATTTACTTTTATGGATCGGTTATTTACGGATTTTAATACAGCAGTATCAGGAGTGGAACCACGTTCCCGAATCCACAGACCTGTAATAGGGCTCTCTGTAAATATTGCAGACGAGGCATCGCGCCTTCACGAGGCTTATATCCGGTCTGTCGCGGATGCCGGTGGAATCCCTTTATTGATACCTGCCTCGACCGATATTAATATTCTCCGTCATGCGGTCGAGTGTATAGATGGACTCATATTGACTGGAGGTGCGGATGTAGGGGGAGAATACTTCGGAGAAGATACGCACACTACTGCCGATGTAGATCCGTTGCGTGACGCTTATGATTTTTTACTACTCAGGCTTGCTTCCGACCGTCAATTGCCGATATTCGGTATTTGTCGCGGCGTCCAAGTAATAAATATTGGATTTGGTGGAGATATATGGCAGGATATTCCGGCGCAGTATCCTATACAACAAACCCTTACGCACAGTCTTCAGATTCCGCGGGAGAAACCTGTTCATCCTGTGACTATTGCGGAAAATTCACTGTTAAAATCCATATTTGGCAAATCTTCGGTCGAGGTCAATTCGCGCCATCATCAGGCCATAAGAAAAATTGCGGACGGATTCAAGGTCTCTGCCGTATCGCCGGACGGAATTATCGAGGCGATAGAGGGTTATCCGTTCCGCCGTATTTTCGGAGTTCAATGGCACCCGGAGAATATGGCTTCGGAGGGAGGATCCGATGAGATGAAAAGACTGTTCGAATTCTTTATCTCGGAAGCATCGTTATTTAAACAAGCTAAGGACATACATAATAAATATCTGACATTGGATTCGCATTGCGACACGCCGATGCTGTTTGCCGATCGTCAGGTAAATATTGGCCTGCGCAGCGATATAGCGCAGGCCGACCTCGTAAAAATGGAAGAGGGGCGCATCGACGCGGTATTTATGGCAGCGTACATTCCTCAGGGCCTGCGAGATGACGCATCACATGATCGATCGATGGAACAGGCCTTGGAACTGCTTGACGAGGTCAAACGTCAAATTGCCGTGAACGCAGATCATGCCGGACTCGCTGTTACATTCGAGGATGCGTATAGACTTAAAGATGAGAATAAAAGGGCGGTATTCCTCGGTATTGAGAACGGATATGCGATAGGTAGCGACATCGATAAACTCACGATATTCAGGGATATGGGAGTGGTTTATATGACTTTATGCCATAATGGAGCCAATGATTTATGCGACTCCGCCGTCGGAGATGCCGAGTATGGCGGACTGAGTCCGTTGGGCAGGGATGCCGTTGCGGAAATGAACAGGCTCGGAATGGTCATCGATCTATCTCATGCAGCGGAGACTACCTTCTATGACGTATTGGAGGAGAGTTCCGCTCCGGTTATTTGCTCTCATTCTTCCGCCCGCACCCTGTGCGACCATCCGCGCAATTTAACCGACGATCAGATTCGCGCTATTGCGGATAAGGGCGGAGTAGTTCAAATCTGTCTTTATAGCGGATTCCTTGCTAAAAGGAGACCTGCGACGATTATGGATGCGGTAGACCATATCGACCATGTGGTAGCCCTGGTCGGAGCAAATCATGTAGGCATAGGTTCCGACTTTGACGGAGGCGGAGGGATAGAGGGATGCGGAGGATCGAATGAGCTTATTAACATTACAATGGAACTTCTCAGGCGGGAATACGCAGAAGAAGATATTGCGAAAATTCTGGGCGGCAGCCTGCGCAGGGTTGTGGATGAAGTTCAACGGTTGCGGATTAAATAAAAAATGAAGTATGGCGCTTAACTATATCTGGATCGGTTTTTTTCTCGTTGCGTTTGCCGTAGCCGCCGTAACGACGATAATAACAGGCGATATGCAGATTTTTACCGACATCGTAAACGCTACGTTCAATTCGGCAAGAACCGGATTCGAGATATCGTTAGGTCTGACGGGAGTCCTCGCCTTATGGCTCGGAATAATGCGTATCGGTGAACGAGGAGGCGTCATTACAGCCTTCGCGCGCATTGCTGCGCCGCTTTTCGGGAAGCTCTTCCCTGAGGTGCCGAAGGGGCATCCTGTGGTCGGAGGAATGTTCATGAATTTCTCGGCAAATCTGCTGGGTTTGGACAATGCTGCGACGCCTATCGGACTTAATGTGATGAAGGAGCTGCAGGAGCTGAATCCGCGCAAGGATACGGCGAGCAACCCGATGATTATGTTCCTTGCGATAAACGCTTCCGGGCTGACACTAATTCCGATAACTATCCTTATGTACCGTGCGCAATTAGGCGCAGCCAACCCTGCAGACGTATTTATCCCTATACTTCTTGCAACCCTCGTATCGACTATTGTCGCTGTTACGCTGGTAGCCCTGAGGCAGCGTATAAAACTCTGGGATAAGTATATTATGATCCCGTTTATAGGGATACTGTTATTTGCAGCAGTCATGATATTATTGTTCCGTACGCTCGATAAAGAAATTCTTGCGCGATATTCTACCGGTGTGGCAAATGTTATGTTGGTTACAGTAATATGCGGATTTATAGTGGCGGGTCTGCGCAAACGGATCAATGTGTTCGAAACTTTTATAGATGGTGCCAAAGACGGATTTAAAACCGCCGTAACGATTATACCTTACCTTATCGCCGTATTAGTGGGGATAGGGGTATTCCGTGCTTCCGGGGCTATGGATTTTCTTGTCGAGGGGATAAAATACGCGGTGTCCGTATGCGGTATCGACACGGAATGGGTAGGCGCTCTGCCGACTATGGTAATGAAGCCGCTGAGCGGAAGCGGAGCCCGCGGTATGATGATAGATGCGATGAACCATTACGGAGCCGATTCTCTTGTAGGACGCCTCAGCAGTATAGTTCAAGGGAGTACAGACACTACCTTCTATGTAATAGCACTATATTTTGGCTCGGTCGGAGTCAGGAATATAAGGTATATGCTCACTTATTCGTTGATTGCCGATTTTGCCGGAATGATAGCAGCCGTCTTATTCACCTATATTTTCTTCGGATAATTTAAAAAGGTTCGAATAAAGATATTCGTCGATGTCTCCTTGAATAGGATAGCTATTTAGAAAATATCAAAAACGATTTTACTCGAACAAGTAATTTTGAATTGTGCCGATATTGTCGAACGGCGTTAAAATCTAATGGTCTGCGAAAAGCCGCAGACCATTAGATTTATTTCATAAATAAATCTATAATATTAATATCGGTTAATTTATGCAGTGTGGAGAATCGTTTCGATTTTTTTCCCTGTAAGCTCCTGGATTTCCTTTACTTTCATGTGTTCTTCCTGAGTGCAGAATGTGAGTGCCGTACCAGAATGTCCTGCCCGTCCCGTCCGTCCGATTCGATGTACATAAGTTTCAGCCACATCTGGTAAATCGTAATTTATTACAATATTGAGTTCTTTAATGTCTATTCCCCTCGCTGCGATATCGGTAGCAACCATTATTCTTGTTTTCCCTGTTTTGAAATTCGAAAGGGCCTTCTGTCTCTGTACTTGTGATTTATCTCCGTGTATCGATTCACTTTGGATACCAGCTTTTTTAAGTGCACGAGTAATATAATCGGCACCGTGTTTAGTTCGTGAGAATACCAGCATGGTTTTATCCGCTTCCTTTTTTATAAGAGAGATCAAGAGTTGTTTCTTGTCTGGCTTTTCGACAAAATAAATACATTGATCAATAACATCGACTGTGGAAGAAACAGGAGTAACCTCGATTTTAGCGGGATTTTTAAGTATCGAATTGGACAGGTAAACTATATCTTTAGGGAGTGTGGCAGAGAATAAAAGGGTCTGTCTGTCTTCCGGAATATACTTTAATATCCTTCGGACATCTGTTATAAAGCCCATATCCAGCATTCGGTCAGCTTCGTCCAGAACCAGATGCTTAATTGAACCGAGATTTACAAATCCCTGATTTATAAGGTCGAGCAGCCGTCCCGGAGTGGCGATAAGTATATCTATACCATGTTTGAGCTTCTCGGTCTGCGCCCCCTTTTTTACTCCTCCGAATATTGCCGTATGTCTCAATCCGGTAAATTTTCCGTAGTCAGAGAAATCTTCGCTTATCTGGAGTGCAAGTTCGCGGGTGGAGGTTATGACCAGAGCCTTGATCTTGGTAATTGCTTTATTTTTGTCGTGATTCCGTCCCCGACGGTCGCTCCTTTTAGGCTTGTTTACTTCTTCCCCTGATTCGGTTTTCTGAGAAGCCGTTTCTTTTTCCTCCAGGAGACTTTGCAGAATCGGTATCGCGAATGCTGCGGTTTTGCCTGTTCCGGTCTGTGCAATTCCGAAGATATCTTTTTTCTGTAAAATAACCGGAATAGCCTCTGTTTGGATTGGCGTTGGTTCGATATATCCTTTTTCGCCGATTGCCCTTAAAATAGGGTCAGCGATGTTCAGTTCGTTAAATGTCATAATGTGATTGAATACCTGCTTGTGCAGGCGGTTTAATGAATAATTGACCGGATGGATTACCAAACGGCCTTATTTAAAAAGAAGTCGTTCTTTAATTTTTCGATAACCTCTTTGACTGTGCTGATTTTGTCTGCAAGATAAGCGTTATTTCCTGCGAACGCATACCCTTTCTCCATATTTCCCCGGGCCGCATTATACAGGGCTTTTATAATACAGTACGGACTTTTTGTATAGTCGCAGGTTTTGATACAATGAAACGGACAAGACCGTGGTTTCTCGGTGCCGTCTGCAACTCTGCGGATAAATTCTCCGTCGAACGCACGACCCGGCATGCCTACGGGACTTTGAATTATTCGTATGTCTTTTTTATCGGAGTTGATGTAAACTTTTTTGAATTCTACCGATGCGTCGCATTCGTCGGTGGGGACGAATATCGATCCCATCTGCACCCCCGCAGCTCCGAGATCCATAAAACGAGCTATATCTCTGCCTGAAGCTATTCCTCCTGCCGCTATTACAGGAATATCTTTCTTGTCGGAATATTCTTTAGCCACGTCCACTACCGAAGGAATTAGTTTTTCAAGGGAGAAGTTCTCGTCCTCAATTTGTTCTTTTTTAAAACCGAGATGCCCTCCTGCTTTCGGACCTTCTACTACTATTGCGTCGGGAAGATAATTGTAATTATTATACCATTTTTCGCAAATCAGTTTTGCGGCGCGCGAAGAGGAAACGATAGGTACCAGCATCGTCCTGCTGTCTTTCGTAAGATATGAAGGGAGATCGAGCGGAAGACCTGCTCCTGCGAATATTACATCGGCCTTCTCGGAAATTGCCGTCCTTACCATGTCGGAAAAATTCGAGAGAGCGACCATAATATTGATTCCGATTATACCGAAGGTTTTTTCGCGTGCTTTTCTAATCTCTTGTTGAAGGCCGTAAATACATTTTTCAGGGTAGCTGCCTTTGAATTCGGAATAAAGTAAGCCTAAACCTGCCGCGGAAATTACTCCGATTCCTCCCTCGTTGGCTACGGCCGAGGCTAAGCCGTTAAGGGATACACCGACCCCCATACCTCCTTGGATAATAGGGAGTTTGATCTCGTACTTGCCGATAAAAAATGAATTCATGTGAATATCGTTAAAATTTAACATAAGCCGTCTTCAGTCCGTTTATTGACTTACTCGGGCGTTTATTTGCCGAAACAAGGAAAGCTTATACTGGTCGATTTCAACGATGGAAATAACGGATACCCAGATCCGTGGAATTACATGAAGAAAAAAAGATCGGAATGAACTTGCGTTTGTTTACGGTGCGAAGATAATAATAATTTATCGATTATCCTATATTTACATACCAATAATTCAATTTTCATGCAATTATTGTGAAATGTATTTGAAACATAGGAAAAAATGGTGTATGCCGGATTGTATATTAATATCCGGGCAAGGATGTCAACTTCAATAACGCTGTAATATCCGATGGCTTATATCCTACGGTAGCCATTTCACGGTAGATTCTACCGTTGATATTGGTAATTACCAAATCCACTCTTCATGGTCAGGTGTTATTACGATTTTAACGTGTTCCGCTGTCGATTGGCTGTAAAGCGGAAGGTTTGCGAATAAAAACAGCAGTAAAAATGGCGGGAATATTTTTTTTATTCATTTTTAATTTTTATATATAAACTGGTTTCAGGAATTCTTAATTAGGGATATGTCGTCAATCTGGCAACTGGCTTCCGCTGTTCCTTCAGCAATGAAATCGATCTCGACACTACCGTTTTTGACCTCTACATCGCTAATTTCGACAGTTGTCCACGACAGGTTCTTATCCTTAAAATCGTATGTAAAACTCTTCCCGTCACTCTCTGCAAACATTACGAGTTTGTCAAATCCGCTGCTGTTTTTTACTTTGGCAGACAAGGTATACATGCCGTCTTCCAGCGTGACATACAGCGAAGATTCGATGGTTTGCGATACTCTTCTCCTAAAATTTATTTTATCGCTGATGTTCAGACTTTTTTCCCCTATCACAATCTCCCTGTCTTCTCTGGTGTTGAAATAATTCAAAACAGGTGAATCCGGAGAATTTACGGCAATCTCGTTCCCTTCGATAACTTCCGTAGACCGTCCGAGTAATTGATCCTGTACAGGTTTGAAATTACTCGGAATATAATTGCGGTCCGCTTCGAAGCTTCCGTTTTTTACATAATTGTTGTCGTTTGCGACTTCCCATTCTCCGGTTTCATGATTAAGATTCCATGAATTTAATGAATTGAAGTACGGAGTCTCTCCATCGAATGACAGCGGACTCCATTGGTTATATCCCAAACCGTTACCGGCAAAGTTCGCCCATCTGTCGCCGCAATAAATTACCGTTTCCTGCCTGTTCCCTTTTACGTTTATGAAGAATCCGGTTTGGGTTACGTGTGCATAATCTTCCGAACACCCAGGCATTATAAGCATCTCGTTCTCCGGTAGATATGGTCCCCGAATGTCGTCGGCAGACAGATAATATGCGAAGGAAGAATCCCATCCGTAAATATTGGAAGCGCACATATAATACTTGCCGTTATATTTGAACATGCAGTTCCCTTCACGGCTCTCACCCGTGAATATCCTCGTGCAGTCCAGTAAGCCGACCATTCCGTCCTCCTGAACTCCTATCTCCGATATATATATTTTATTGCGTCCTCGTCCGTAAGAATATACCAAATACGATATTCCTGTATCGTAATCGGTAAATACTGTCTGGTCTCCGGTATTCGATGTTCCGATCATGTTCTCCATATTTATACGGCGATGCCATGTAAACGATCCTGCCGGAGTGTCTGCGAGAGTTACAAGAACCTCGCTTCCATGCTGTACGAACATAGCGTATTTATTTATATCCTCGAGATAAGCGACTCCCAGACGTCCGACCCAGGTTCTCTTATCGTAATGCTTATCTAATTCATCTGTGGTAAGGACGTTATTTTCAAATTTCCAATTCACTAAATCCGTCGATGAATAACATGTGACGGAGACAAAATTATTTCTCTCCTGCGTAACCGACGGATCGTTGCGGTATATTTCCGATTCTCTGTATCTGACGCCATACCAATAATATTTTTCGCTGCCCGTCTCAGGGTCCTTAAATTTGAAAATTCCTCCCCCTTGACTGTAAATGGGTTCACCATCCTCTGTTTCCCAGAAGACATCGTTCTTAATGTTAAGGAACTTATTTGCCGAAACTTCTCTCTTGCAGGAAATTAAAATTAAACTGCACAGTAAGATGAGAACCGAATAAATTTTTAAATTTTTTTCCATCTTCTTTATTTTAAATTTTTGAGAGTTTATGGATTACAGTATTCATTATCACACATTGATTAGGTCTGTATAACAAAGAAATAAAACTTTTTCCAATGGACAGGACTTGCGGCATTAATAATTAATTAGATTATATAAAATATATATTCGGATCGCAGGAGCCTTGGGGAAAAAAGAGAAATTTATCCGGAATCTCACATACTACTTTAGGAAATTTAAAAATATTTCTACATTTGTACGGTAAAGGTTTCCAATCACTAATAAAATGTGACGGAATTAATAGGGAATGCCGTGAGAATCGGCAACAGTTCCCGCTGCTGTAAGTTCCTGCCTCAGTGAGGCATACAGGTTTTGATATTCTTTGCCACTGTTCCGCACGGAATGGGAAGGCTTCAAAACCGGAATAAGTCAGAAGACCTGCCTTTGCGAATTAAAGGATGTTACTCCTGCGGAGAATGGGAGCCAGCCAGCGGTTATCTTGACTTGATATTTTTGTTATATTCCCGTTTGCTGTATTTCTTCGTTCGGAGTAAACCGATTGTAAATTCTAATACTCCGGGATATGAGGAAATTAAAGTGGTATCTTCATTTTAAAATAAAAGATAATCCGTTCTCTGTAAAATTGCAGAGTACGGATGTTATGTGCCCTAATCTCATTAAAAACCGCGCATTCCCACGCCGATTCAATTTTAGCAGTCGAACCAACTAAAGAAGAGAATATAATTAATACCAAACTTTAAATAAGTTAAAATGAAAAAATTATTTACGCTTTTATTTGTTCTCGCTGCGTTCGTAGGATGCAGCGATGATTTTGACGACAGCGATCTTTGGAACAAGGTCGATGATCTCGACAACAGGGTAACAACCTTAGAGCAACTGGTAAATCAGTTGAATAAGGACATATCGTACGTCCAGACGATAGCTTCTGCGGTCGATACCGACAATCTGATAGTCGGTTATTCTTCTAATGGTTCAGGTTGGGAAATTTCATTCCTCAATGGGGAAACTATATCTGTACTTAACGGATCGGACGGAGCCGACGCACCGGTTATTACGGTTGTGGAGGCCGATGGAGTTTACTATTGGGCTACTAAAGTAGGAGATGCGGATCCTGTTCCTATGGAAGTCAACGGCGAATATCTGCGTGTTACCGGAGAGGACGGTTCCAACGGTGTAACGCCTACTCTCGGTGTCGATGAATACGGATACTGGACTGTCGATAAGGGCGACGGAAACGGTCCGCAACAGATTCTCGACGAGGAGGGAGAACCTGTGTTAGCCGATCTCTCCGGATCATATACCATGTTCAGCGATGTTATAGACAATGGAAGCTACGTTATATTTATCCTTGCCGACGGTACAGAATTGTACATACCCAAAGTAGTCCGCACAGTGGTAGTCGTGGACGGTGTCGATGGTACGCAATACTTTCAGTATGGAGAATCGATCACTTATAAATTGACTTTGGACGGTGTGACCAGCTACACCGCTGCTGTAAGCAACGGATGGACTATAAACAGAAGTACCGCCGACTCGACAATAACCGTGACAGCACCACTCGAAGTTGCTATTACGTTGGGTATAGCGCAGAAAAATTCCATAGTAACTATTAATGCTTTAGGGCAGGACGGAGGTCTTCTGGTTGAATTCGATGCGTATGCCTACGAGCCGCGTACATTGACATTCGAAGACGGAGTCAATTCGAACCTGCCGTCCGATTACTGGGCTTCTTTGATTGATTCTCAACAATATAACGGTCCGCTGCTTTATGCTGACGGCGCAAACTACTCTTGGTACGACGAGGGATATACTTATTTATCGTCTCATCTTCTTACCAATTGGGGAGCGACAGCATATTATAATGGCGGCGAGGCGATCTCTAACTATTTTGATCTTGATCTGGACAACGGAGATTCGGACCGCCAGCTGTCTGTTTATTACCGTAATTCCGCTGGATACGGCGGTTACGATAACTCGAAAAATTTCTGCGTACACTTCGGATACGATGACGGATACGGATTCTCAGCAGGTTTGCCCGCTATCGCTTTCGGTGACGGTGGCGAGCGAGTAATAGCGGAAATGTACGTTACTTCGACTACTTATGTGGTCAACAATCTTGTAAACGGCACACCCCCTCTCTGGGAGGGCGATGAAGGCGTGAAACCGCTGCCTGCCAATGGATATATGGAGATTATAGCTATCGGATTCAATGCTAAAAACGATACGACTGCGGTGACGACATTTACGCTGGCTAAAGGGAGCGGTATAAATAATATAGTTACTGAATGGACTCCATGGGATTTATCGGTTTTGGGAGCTGTACAGAGAGTAGAGTTCAACATCACCGGAGGACCTGAAACAACGGAATTCAGCCCGTACGGATATATTCGTCCGGCTTATTTCGCCTTCGACAACGTTACGATATGGTATTAAATTAAACTAAATTTGCGATCCTATATTAATAATGAGAGTTCGTATACCATAAGTATTTTCAGGAGTGTACCTGTATATGACTTGGACACTCCTGATTTTATCATTGATAACACTTCCTTACTTTTGTGATACATTTAAAAAATAGACGTAAATATTTATTCGGGATCTTGTTCATTACAATGGCAGGTGTAATGAAAATACAAGGTACCCCGGTTTATATTGCTCCGCATGACCAGTTGAAATTTCAACACTATTTTGATTCGGTCGTTCAATTGGATGCGGTTACGGTAACAGCGAAAAGATTCGATAATTCGGTTATTCCGGCCCAAATGCTGTCGGGGCAGGAACTGCAAAAATTAAGCGTTCATTCGGTAGCGGATGCCGTCAGGTATTTTTCAGGCGTCCAAATAAAAGATTATGGAGGAATAGGAGGACTTAAAACAGTCAATATACGTAGTATGGGAAGCCATCACGTAGGAGTCTTTTATGATGGAATACAGATAGGAAATGCACAGAACGGTGTGGTGGATCTTGGAAGATTCTCTCTCGATAATATGGAAGCGATATCTTTATATAACGGTCAGAAAAGTACTATCTTCCAGTCAGCTAAAGACTTCGCTTCGGCAGGATCCGTATATCTGCAAACAAAAGTTCCTGTTTTAGAAGCTGATAAAAAGAATAACATCAGGGCAACTGTAAAGGGAGGATCCTTCGCAACTATCAACCCATTGTTTTTATGGGAACATCGCATCAATAAAAATATAAGCAGTTCGGCTTCGGCAGAATTTCTTTATACGAGCGGAAAGTACAAATTCAATTATTCGAAAAAAGACGGTTACGATACGACGGAAGTTAGAAAGAACGGCGATGTCCGTTTGTTCCGGGCCGAAGCAGGGCTCTTTGGTAACGTTAAAGGGGGAGACTGGAAAGCTAAAGTTTATTTTTACAACTCTGAAAGAGGTTATCCTGGAGCATCGGTGCGGGAGGAACCGGGTAAATTCAGACATCAGGACAGGCAGTGGGACGATAATTTTTTTGCGCAAGCCTCATTTCGTAAGAAAATTTCCCCGTCTTACAGCATTCTGATAAATGGAAAATATGCTTATGATTACCTGCATTATCTGTCGGATCCGCGCCTGGATGTCACGACAATGTACATTAACAATCATTACAGACAACAGGAAGTTTATTTCTCGTCCGCAAACCTGTTTATTCTATTCGATTGGTGGACAGCCAATATATCCGGGGATATGCAATGGAATAAATTGAACGCCGATCTTACAGATTTTGCTTATCCGCAGCGAATAACCGCATTAGGGGCATTCGCCACATCGGTAAATTTACCATGGATAAGTCTTCAGGGCAGCATTCTGTTTACTCATGTAACGGATAAAACTCAAAGACTCACCGCCGCTGCCGGTGATAAAAATGAATGGACCCCCAGTGTGATAACTTCGTTCAAACCTTTCAGAAGCCATGAATTATATCTGAGGGCATTTTATAAAAGAATTTTTAGAATGCCGACTCTTAATGACAACTATTATACTTTTATTGGAAATATAAATCTCGATCCCGAATTTACCAATCAGTATAATATAGGCTTGGCATATAAAAAAATAATTCCGGAAGGATGGTTCCGGAATTTAGATGTACAGCTCGATTTTTACTATAATGAGGTAGAGAATAAAATAGTGGCTATGCCGACTTCCAATCAGTTCCGGTGGACTATGATAAATCTCGGTTTTGTCGAGATACGGGGAATGGACTTCTCTGCAACGGCAAATATGCGATACGGAATGTTCGATATGTTTGCCCGGTTAAGCTATACTTACCAGAAGGCTCAGGATTTTACCGATTCATCCAGTGAATTCTATGGAGGACAGATCCCTTACGTACCTTGGCATAGCGGTTCGCTCATACTGGGTGCTGATTATAAGGACTGGAGTTTAAATTACAGTTTTATATATACGGGAGAAAGATATGAATCGGTAGCTAATATACCTGAAAACCACGCACAACCGTGGTATACTCACGATATGGCTATATCAAAATTGCTGCGGGTCAGAACATATACCCTGCGGTTTACCGCCGAGATCAATAATATATTTAACCAACAATACGAAGTAGTAAAATGTTATCCTATGCCCGGTACCAACTTTAAATTTATTGTAACATTCGAATTATGAGAAACCTGAAATATTTATTCATTTTACTGGCAGGGTCGTTCCTGACTTTAATACACGGATGTCGTAAAGATGAAGATATCAATCCGTCCACTCCCACGGAAGTGGACGATGGAAAAGAGGTGGAAGAGGGTGATATAGTCGGATTTTTCCTGTTGAATGAAGGAAATATGGGAAGTAATAAGGCTTCTATCGATTATTTCGATTATGAAACCGGAATTTATCACCGGAATATCTACGCCGAAAGAAATCCCGGTGTGGTTAAGGAACTTGGGGATGTGGGTAATGACTTGCAAATCTACCGTGATAAATTATATGCAGTTATAAACTGTTCCAATCTGGTCGAAGTAATGAACGTTGAAACCCTTCAACATATAACTCAGATATCTATTCCGAACTGTCGGTATATAGCATTCAAAGACGATCACGCCTACGTCACCTCTTACGCCGGGGAAGTCGGATTAGATCCGAATGCGAGACTGGGTTATGTGGCTCGTATCGATCTGAATACTATGACGGTAAAGGATACCTGTGTGGTTGGGTATCAACCCGAAGAGCTGGTGGTAGCCGGAGATAAACTGTACGTCGCGAATTCCGGAGGCTACCGCTTCCCGGATTATGATAATACGGTATCGGTAATCGATCTCAATACCTTCGAAGAGAAAAAAAAGATAGAGGTTGCGGTAAATCTACACAGATTGCAGCTCGATAATTATGGCAATTTATGGGTATCTTCCAGAGGGGATTATTATGGTTCGGAATCCAAAACATTCGTTATAGACACGAATACGGATGCCGTTACCGATACGCTTCATCTTGTGCCTAATGAAAATATGACTCTTTGCGGGGATTCGTTGTATATATATAGCGCAGAATGGAATTGGTATTTGGGAATAAATACAATATCCTATGCGATAATAAATACGTCGACTAAAAAGGTTGTTACCCGCAGTTTTATTAAAGACGGTACGGAATCGGAAATTGTTCTTCCATACGGAATAGCTGTAAATCCCGAATCCGGAGAGTTCTTCGTTACCGATGCTACGGATTATGTAACTCCTGGAAGGCTCCATTGTTATGGACGTGACGGCATAAGGAAGTGGTCTGTAACGACCGGAGATATTCCTGCTCATTTTGCTTTTACGAGGACAAAATTGAAACCACTGGATGAATAAGAATGGATATGAGAGAAATAAAATTACTTTTCATACTTTTGATGGCAGGTGTGATTGTGTTAAACGCCTGTACTAAATCGGTTGAAGAACCGGAGAACGATGAGATTAAAAAACCGGTAATTACCTTCGATGCGGAGGAAGATATTTACAGGATCAAGATAAGTGAAAATTTACTTCTGGAACCGAATGTTGAACACAATGAAAATGCCGTATACCGCTGGATAATGGATAATGAAATCATTGGGACGGATATTTCACACACGTTTATCTCGGACAAAACCGGACAATTTTTCGTTAGATTCGAAGTATCCAATTCGGTATATACCGTAGACAAGGAGATAAGAATAGACGTGCTTCAAAAACTACCTCCGGTTATTACGATGGTGGTTCCTGAAGAGGGATTCCTTGTATTGGTAGGAAGTGAAAAAGAGTTTACTCCGACTGTCTTGTATGCGGACAATGCCGAGTTCGAATGGATTCTGGACGATGAAAGGGTAGCAGATACAAAAGACTGGACATTCAGTTCCGATCAAACCGGAGATTACACGATTGTATTCCGTGTGGAGAACGCAGACGGCAACGACGAACTTACATTTAACATAACAGTATGTGATCCGGAAGATATTCCCTTCTCGTGGGAATGGGAGAGGGATGATTACAGAATAATGGCCGGACGTACTTTAGTGCTCGCTCCGCTGTCGGTTGCCAACGCATTCAATGCCGTTTATACATGGAAAATAAACGGAGAAATAGTTCAGGAGGACGAATCTCCGGAATTCTCATTTGCATCCGCTGTTGCAGGCGAATATGAACTGACCGTAACTATGGATAACGAATATGTTACAGTATCTAAAATTATAACAGTTATAGTTTCGGATAACGAAGAAGACCTTTATTTAAGGGAAATTACGGAGGAGAGTGATTTCTCCGCCAATAAAGTGTGGGAATTTTTACCCGCACCCGGCCAGTTTACAAACGAGGACAGGGTATATATTAACGGAGAATGGGTTTATACGTTCTATGAAACCATGGAAGAGGCCTGTGCCTATGCAGAGGAAAGATTAGCGCAGACAGCGTTCGTGTCTCTCGGAGCGTTCGGAGGTTACATAACTGTCGGATTCGACCATAGTGTAGTAAACGACGGAGGTTATAACCTGCAAATTTTAGGGAACGCCTTCGACGGTTCTTCGGAACCGGGAATAGTATGGGTAATGCAGGACGAAAACGGAGACGGTCTTCCAAACGATACGTGGTACGAACTTAAAGGAAGCGAACATGGCAAGCCGGAAACGATTTATAATTACGCAGTTACTTATTATAGGCCTGAAAGTCCGCAAATGGATATATATTGGACTGACAATCACGGAAACGATGGTTTTGTAGAGTGGAACATATACCACAGGCACGATTCATATTACCCGAATTGGGTGAAAACAAATTCTTACACCCTTCGTGGTACTCGTTTGCAGTCTCGTACAGTCTATTCCGAAATAAATGGGTGGAGAAACGAGGCCTTTGAATGGGGTTATGCGGATAACTATGGGAGTCCCAATACGTTCAGAATAAGCGATGCAGTCGACCAGAACGGCAATCCGGTAGAGTTAAAATATATCGACTTTGTAAAAATTCAGACCGGAGTACAGGCTATGGCGGGTATTCTCGGAGAGGTTTCAACCGAAGTCCTCGGAGTTAGGGATTATAACATGATAAAAGAATAATAACCCTGTCTAATAGGTGTACAGTTATAAAGTCGATACTCAACGCCTAAATTCAGAACATGATACGGTAATTGTGAGGAAAGATCACGAAAGTGAAAAATTTGATATGTTATTTTATTTTCATGGTCAGAAATATATGGTAAAAAATCTGAGTCAAGGATTTTCTAATAAAATAGATATAATTGGGGGTAAAATTAAACCCTATAAAATTACAGTAATCAAATGTTAGTTACGGAAAAATAAAATAGTTGCGAGATGCCTCGTAACTATTTTATTTTTAGGCTGTAACTCGGAATTGAACCTACTGCCCTTGTTCAGATTTTAAAAATCATCAGACATTTAAACCGTAGAGCTCATTAATAAACTGTATATTATTACGTTCCGGAAGTCAGATTATTTTCGAAAACACCGCGATACGAAACGGACAGAGATCGCTTCGTATCGCGGAAAGAAATTTATTGTATGAACTAAGGGCTTAAGGGAGGGTAAAAAATTCTTGCAGTGTCACAGGTCCTTCAATGGTGCGGTAGCTGTGAGGTTTGAGAATGAATTCCGATGTGCCGATTATATCGTTGGGATCTCCCCAGTCGTAAGTGTAGCCCATACGCGTCCAAGGATAATGGTTATTTTTCTGTTCTTTATGGAACCAGACTATAATATCGTTGTCTGTCGATACGATACACCGTGCCTCGTCGGAGTACGGAACATCTTCTGAGATGCCTGATACATAGGCAGGCCTGTATAGATCCGATAATTTAGCTTTCAATATTACGACAGTATCTCTTGGATTAGTGTCTTCGAGGTCAAGAAACCTTGAGAGCCGCTTCCAGGATATATCCGTTGTTTTACGGTTAAACTGTACGCGTAAACTGTCCGGATAAAAAACCCATGTATTTCTGCTGCCGGAAGTCGAGTCGGTATTATTTTTATAATATCTGGAATAATCTCCGTTTTTGACTAATAAACCGACTTCAATAATCGAATCCGTTGCTGTGAATTTTACTAAATTGGGATTGCTGGGTAGAGTATTGAACTCAATTATACTATCACCCACTTCCATTGTCTGTACCGACTCTTTCATTTTTTCCGTTGCTTCCTCCATGGAAGTTAACTGCGCATAACAACATATCGTACCTGATAAAATAAAACATAAAATTCCTCTCAGGATCCTGTTCTTATTTTTTAGTAACATATTTTCATATAGTTTTTTCCTATTTTTTCCTACTCTTCACGGTTTTTCAGATTCCACCGGCGGACAATGCCGCTTGTAAGCTTACGGTGTAAAATTGCCTGTCCGGGGGAGTCAAAGAAATTCTGTTTTCTAAATCGCGGCTATAACTTTTCTTATGGTTGAGAACGCCTTCTATGAAAACTTACTAATCCATTTTTAAATGTTTTGTAATGATTCGTATACCCTATTATTGTATGTATGAATCGCATAAGGAAATTTCTGAAAACTAAAACGCTAATCTGTAAAGGAAAACGGCCTATTAAAAAAACTCTTTTTAATATTGAAAACCGCAATAATATCTTCGAGGTAAAATAAATGACATTGATAAATGCCTTTGATTTACCAAAACGGAACCTGATCGCGTCTGCCATAATAGAGAACCGCTGCGCTTCCATTCCGACAAACAACTGTATTGTACTATTCGAAAAGACTCACTGTTTCTCATTCCGGAAGCGGAGTCCCGAAGTTCGACAAAGTGAGAATTAGTGATTTTAAACCTCGAATAAACAAGAAAAATTATGAGTGAGAAACTTTATCAAATGAAATTAAACGAACAGCCTGCGCTTGCCGATATGAAATTATGCCCTGAAGGATGCCATGTAAATGATGGATTTTTTGTTTTTCAGGAGAATTTCTATCGTAAGATTTATTTTGAGGATATCAGGTGGCTGGAGGCAGCGGGGAGTTACTGTTATATTTACTTGAAAAATAACCGCAGGATCATAGTCGTCCACCCGTTGTCTGAAGTTGAGAAAAAATTACCCCGTAAATACTTTCTGCGTATACACCGATCCTTTATGGTAAATATCCATTTTGTCGACGCTTTTATAGGAAATACCCTCTGCATCGGACCTGTCCGGCTTCTGGTAAGCGCTCCGTTCCGTGCCCTTGTCTTCTCATGCTTCGATGTTCTCGGACGCAACCGCTCTATCCGAAGCCTTAAGCCGGATTCCGGAAAAGATAATGCCGGAGAGAAATAATAGAATTGTTGTCCGTACTTCTCTGACTTAGATTTGCATGGTAAGCTTACGGTAAAAATATTAATGTAATTAAAAACTATTATTATGGCTATTGACAAAACACCTTCGCAGGTGGCAACAAATGCACTGCAGGCGATCCCGTTCGGTTCTATAATCGGAGGTCCGCTTCAGGCATGTATCGAGGCTTAGGCTATGGCGGCAAAAACCACTTGGGAGTTTATTCAGGAAGTAGGGCTAAACGTAGATCCGGATACTCAGGAAAAAACAGCGGTAAACGTCTCTTTTTCCTTTATGCAGGGTGGGCGCATGGTTCAGTTGAACGTGCCCTTGCTTACGATTGTCCCGATCCCTTATATCGCTATTCATACCATCGATATAAACTTCAAGGCAAGTATCTCCGCCTCGTCGTCATCTTCGAGCGAGAATTCTGAAAATACGAGTATGGGAGGCAGTGCGGAAATCACGGCAGGATTGAAAGTCGGTCCGTTCTCAATGAACGCGAAAATGAATGCGAATTATTCGTCCAAGAAAGACTCCAAAGCGACGGAAGAGTCTAAATACAGCGTCGAATATACAATGGATGTCGCGGTAAAGGCCGGCCAGGACAGTATGCCTGCCGGTTTGGCGAAAGTTCTCGAATTGCTGGGAAATTCTCTGGATGTTTCCGATCCCAAAGGAACGCTCGAGGTTAACAATACCCGATTTATTCTAACCGATGCCAACGATAAGGCGCGCCTTATAGCTACCTATAAGGACAGCACCGGATTATTGAATCCGGAGAACCTTACTATCGAAGGTTCGGGAATCGGGGCCGAAGATTTTAAAATCAGCGATGACAGTAAGGTAATAGATCTTCCGGTAGGTAAATACACCGTCAAAGCAGGCGGCAGAGAGGTTGAAATTGTTGTCGAATCCAGGCAGGGAGGGGATAAGCCCGCTTAAGAAATAATATAAATAATTTAAATGCATAATTATGGCTCAGTTAAGTTCAGTAATCGGATCAATTTTAAGAGATATTATCTCAGCACAGCACGAAGCCAATCTCTATTCGTTGGCCTTGAGCGAGTCGTATGGAAAAGACGGTAAAGTCAAGGATTTTCAGTTGCCCAACGTTGTCGTCAGCGACATGGAGTTGGAATTGAAATACGGAGTGAAGAGCGCCAACGAAAACCAACAGCAGTTCAATATTCGTTACAGCAAATTCCGCGAGTTTCTCAAAGAATTATGTGAAGAGACCTCTAAAGTGGTCATTCGCAGCGTTATGTCGACTGTATTGACTGCCGATCTGGAGAGTAAAAAAAGTGAAAAACATTTTTTCGAAAGGCTTCAGGCTGAGAGAACTCTTTTTAACGAATTCCGTTCTTTTCTGAGCCGTAATATGCGAAATGCGTTTAGATCCAATCTTTACGATTCGGTAGACTCTAACAGCGGATTGGTTAAAACGGATGTTGTTCTCGACAGGCTTATGGATGTCGTTCATAATAAATTTCTTTACGAGACGGATCTTGACGGTCTTTTTTCCGGACAGGAAGGTGAGGCTATGAGAGAGCTCGCGGAGAAAAACGTGATGACGGCAGTTCTGGCCGTTGTTGAGAAATTATCCAAAGGAAATTCTTTTAAGAAACTGCGTTCGTTTCCTCAGTTGGATGTTGCTATTACTTCCGATGAGCTGATGAATATGCCTGAGGAGTCGATCCACACCTTTAAGTTGAAATTCAGCCCCAGGGGATATTCGATAACTCACCTCGAAGAGGATGAGGCTGGAGAAGCGTTCGTAATGCAGTAGAATTAATAATTATGGCTGACAAAAAAATAAGGACCACAAATACCCAGGTATTGGAACTGCAGCAGTTGATTGCGGGACCTTTGATAGCGACCATTGAGGCGGATTCTTTGTCTTCCCGAAGTTACCTCGATTATCTTATGCAGATCGCTTTCGATTCATACGATCCGAAGACCGGAAAAACAGGTAATATCCGGATGTTCACCTTTAGCTATACTTCTCAGGATGTAAATGGTAAAAAACAACAGACCGTCAGTATTCCTATGCTGACATTGGTGCCGCTGCCATTGCTTCAGGTGCAGGAAGCGGATTTTGATTTCGATATCAAAATACTGGATGCCTATTCGGAAAAAGAAGAAAGGAAGTTTTCATTGGAGGAAGGTAGAGAATTCGACGATCCGGAAACAACAGGAGAATTTAAGATGCGAGCATCGCTGGCTCCGAAACAGTCTCAGGGAGATTCCGGAAAAGAAGTGCAGCAAAGCCTCTCTGCTAATATGAAGATAAAAGTGAAAATGAGGCAGGCCGATATGCCGGCAGGGCTGTCCAATCTTCTTCATCTGACTGCAAGCAATGTCCACGTAGAGGAAACCGAAGCGGAGATAATCTCTGAAAAAGGAGGTGAAAATGAACAATAACGTATCAGGACAAAAAACTGGAATGAAGTGTCCGTTGTGCGGAGTTTTTATTGAAACGACCGTTTTCATTCTTATGACCTCCTCTGGACTGCACTGTGCTGCGTGCGGATTGTTTCTGAAAATCGACAGAATGAAGTCCCGGGCTGCTTTAGATGCTTTGCGCAAAGTACTGAATGCGCAGGAAAATCTCGAGAAGAAGAGCAGGTTCAACCGTTAAATCCGTAAAAATGAAAAACGGTTTATGGTTACGGGCTTTATCCGCCTGGAAATCCTCGTGTAAGCGTTTGACCGATATAGTAAATGGGAGAAAAAGCAGAAATAAAATTTTAATCCGTCAAGGAGAGCTTGCGGTAGAGCGATTGAAGTTCTGGCTTGAAGACAGTGAGAGTACGGAAAAATTCTTCGGAGGTTCCTCAAAATCTTCTATCCGGATTATCAAGGTCAGGGATTTTACCGATGCACTGTGTTTTTTTCTCCGCTTGTGCGACCAGAGATTATTGAAATTATCTGTGAAAAAAGATTCTCTGCACGTTCATTTTCAACTTCCTGCAAATCGGGGAACTGTCGAATTTTCCGATAGCAATAGTTGTCCGCAAACACCAAATTTGCTGGCAGTGGTTCTTCTCGATATTCCGGAAATTACCCTTAGGGAAATCCGATTTGTGAGAGCGGATATGTGGCAGCGGGATGGGAAATATTTTTATAAAAAATTTAATTATGAGAACAATCAGGATAAACGATAGGGGAGCAGAGGTCTCCCGATTAAAAAAACTACTGAATGCATACGGTTATTCAGTAAACGATACGGACCTTTTCGATGAGGATACGGATGGTGCCGTAAGAAAATTCCAACAGGCTTACGGACTCCCTGCCGATGGTATAGCGGGGTTCAAAACATGGGAATTACTATTATTTTCAACAAAAAAAGCTGGCGATAAGCTGACTTATTCGGATTTTATTCTTGCAGCATCGCTGCTGGATGAGGAAACCGCATGTCTTAAAGCTGTTCAAAAAGTGGAGACGGGAGGCAGAGGAGGTTTTTTCGCTCCTGGGAAGCCAGCCATTTTATTCGAAGGACATATATTTTGGAGGGAATTAGAAAAGAGGAGTATAAATCCGGATAGATATGTGTCGGGAAATGAAAATATTCTTTATAAGAAGTGGGAGAAAGGTCATTACAAAGGTGGACTCAAGGAGTATGAACGATTGGAGAGAGCCCTCCTTATCCATGAAGAGGCAGCATTGTGTTCAGCAAGCTGGGGTATGTTTCAAATTATGGGATTTAATTATAAGCAATGCGGTGAAAACAGCGTAAAAACTTTTGTCGATGCGATGAAGGAAAGCGAACAGCGCCAGTTGCGTCTTATGACGGCATTTCTCAACAAAAATCCGAAAATGATCGACTGTCTCGTAAAGCTCGACTGGAAAGGATTCAGTGCCTTATATAACGGACCTTCCTATGCTGAAAACGGTTATGATAAAAAACTGAAGGCGGCTTATGCCGAATACTCAAGTAATAGATAAAATTTAATTTCTTTGGATACAATTAAAAAATATTAACGTGTTTAAAATAATATTATGGATTTTAATGCAATTGAAAAGTCGGAAAAACTTTGTGGAGCTCCGGCACCTGATGCCGGAGCTGAGAGCTTCGACGATATTAAAGAATATAAAGAAAAAAAACTGACATTTCCGAAAACAATAATAAAATCAGGAGATGTAGTGGATAGCATAGTTCTGAGTTATCCGGAAGGGAAGCTGTCGCATCATGGCGGCGATGGCGGTGGCGGAAGCGAATTTGTTCTGGAGTCGGAAGAATATATAATTCGAGTTACGGGGAGTTATAATCCATCATACGGTAATGCCGCAGTCATCGACAGTCTTATTATACACACTAACAAAGGTCGTCGATATGGTTCCGATAAAATCCGATCTACCGGTTATCAGTTTGAATACAATGTGGATCCGGAATGTGCGGTGTGCTGTGTTTACGGAGAATTCGTTACTAATTCCTGGGGTATGACACTGCTCTCTCGTCTGGGATTTTATCAACGCCCGGTTAAAATACCCGATATTCCGAATGATTTGGATTTTTTATAATCAATATGACGATCTCCTAATGGTCCTATGGTTTCTTAAATGTATTGTCGATATATGCTTAAACGCCATGAGATTTATCTTTATAATAGTAGATACCTATTTTAAAGAAAAGCGAAATATGGTAAATGAAAGCTATTGTGCATTCAGATAACCTTAAAGTATAACTAAGCTGGCTGTGAGCCAACGTCTGTTACGCCTCGATCTATATGGTAATAGGGAGTCCAAAACGACTCCCTATTTTTACTGGAGGTGGTAAAACCAAAACGTATTAGTAATAAGGATTAATTATACCCTTACCGATCAATGCATTGTTGTTTACCATCCCTGGAGTTTCATCACTCGTTTTCGGAAACCATCGTAACACGTTCCACTATCCAGTCCCAGATGTTGCCCATAAGTCGGTCGAAATCGGAGGTCACCGTGCCGGTGGCAGCGGCCTGGCTACTCATTGCACTGTTGCGGTCGGATGTAATCCCGCTGTCGCCGCAATAGAAGATGCCGCTTCCGGTATTGAGACCATGTGTCATCATGTTTTTATTATCGTCCGCTTGACCGATCATTAAGAGGGATATGGTGGTTTCCCAGTTATACCCGTTATTGTAACCTATATGTGTGAACTTAGACAGTCCCATATCTCCGTTTTTTACATCGCCGAATACACCGTAGAAGAATCTGTCGGTTCCCATGTCGTCATATCCTCTCGTAAGGGACTTGACGGTAGTGTTCACTTCCCAGGTTCCGCTGGACGGATCATCCGGGTCGACTTCTTCCAAGTCATAGATGTAAGATCTGAGATTCGTATTTGTATTTTCGTCATCCAGGCCGATAATAAGAACACGGTTCGGTTTGGCCCGGTGCCATGCTTCAATAAACTCGGCTGCCGTGACCGAAGGCGAGCAAAGACCCGGAAGGTGTACCACATCTACATCGCTCAGCACTTTTTCGAGAATATACATATCCGAAGCGGATTCTGAGCTTATAGTGGCGTTTTTAAGGTCGTACACTATAATACCGCCTATAGTCACGATTCCCTGAGGACCGAAATTTGCGGTGTTCTCCAGTACATTGCGCATGGCGCTTCCGGAGAGTTCTGTGAAGGTTCCGTCAGTGGTACCCAGATCGCCGTCGAGATCGGTTATAGTCAATATTTTAACGTACCTGTCCGCCCTCTGGCTTACGTAAGTTTCCTGTATTACCTCCACATCGAACGTCCACCAATCGGTATAAACCTGGAAACTGCCGGTATATTCCGCGTTGGTGTAGTTATCACCGGTGGAAGTAATTACAAGCCTCCATACGTCTTCTCCGTCGGTACCGTCTTTCTTTAGTTCGAGGGTGTAAAAACCGGCACTAAAAGACTCGCCGTCCGTTTTAATCGCCGTACCCGTAGGATTACCGTACTCATCCAGAGGCTGTATGCTGAAAGGAACTGTCGCCTGAAGGATTTCGGTTTTTTCAGAGCCGGTGAAATAGTTCAGCACGACCCTGCGCGAGGATATACCGAGGTAATTCTCATTGCCATAGAACCACATCTCCGAGGTGAGTTCATCCCATATCTGCATGGTTGCGATAATGGCGGTTGCTTCGTTGTTAGCCGCCTCATCCGGATCAGTCCATCCGCTGCCGTTAACCTGCACTATATTAAAAATGTATTTGTGGTTACGCAATACCTGCCCGAATGGGTGGCCGTCGTATCCGGAGTTAAAGTCTACGCGGTAATAAGAAGGATAGGTATCGTCACCGTAATACCCTCCCACCACTACGCATGTGGCTGTAGCCGTGCGCGCATTTTCATCTGCTACCGGAAGTGATTCGGGAAGGTAGGTTTGCAACAGTGAAATGTCACCGTCTGCGGCAACTGTTTTCATGTAGGGCGCATAGGTTGTGGCCGTAGAGGGAACCGATGCCGATGAAACCGTCATTTTACCTTCGGTCTGCATGGCCGAATCGTCAGGTACAATGGCGTATTGGTCGTTGGCCCTGTAAATATGGACGCTCTTAAGCCGGAAATCCCCTGAAGTGTCCGTGGTTATTGCATTGATCACATCCACCCTTGCCACTGCGCGCAGCATGGTTACTGCAAAATTATTAGACTGATCGGCTTTGAGATACGGCAAATCGATTTCACCGTAAAGAGGTAGCTTCCCTTCGATGTTGCTTTCGAAAGAATCCACAAGCAGCCGTTTGACAGCATCTTCCGTCATATCTTCAGCAAATGAGTCGGAATCGAATGCGTCATTGTAGTTCGCGGCCAGTAGAATCTTCAGCGGGACGTCCGAACTTGTAAGCAGGGCGTTAAAGTTAGTGGTTTGCGAATCGGAGGAACTTTGGATTATTTGCTGGCCGTCCACCATGTACCGGTAACGGTACTGGCTACCCGACAATTGCAGAACCACAAGTTTAATCCGTTCAACCGCACTCTCTTCAGCCATCGCCTCGCTCTTGGTTCCTTTGGGAACCGAACTACTCGGAGTATGTATGCTGAGTTTTACCCATGCCTCATCCGTCCCCTTTGCAGAGTCCGTGACAGTGGTATCCTTTGTACAGGATGCCGTCGCGGCAAGAGTCAGAAAGCCGACGCAAAAAAGCCTGATATATAATTTAATAGTCATATCTTATAGTTTAAATTGCTACCAAACAGCCCATTGGTATATCTCTTCCCAAGGCGTTATCACTGTATGGATTTCTATATCGCTGGCAGGCTGGTCCAGCACAATAAGGACGTTTGTCGTTTTACCCTGTTCGAGTTTTATGTAATCCCCGTCTGTATCCTTGTCGCCGCTGGCAATAAGCGTGTCTGTCCGGGTATCGGCTGCCCTGTAAACTTCTATAACCAACCGGTTATTATCGCTGTATATATAGCCCGGTGCGTCATGGATCATTATATAGGGTTCTGGGGAAACGTAATCCGAATTCAAATCGAATTCACCGTCTTCGCGGATATACCGTATTCCCTCTTGAGGGGTGCCTTGGAAATTATAACCATAGAAAAGTGCACCCATCCTGAAATAATATTCGTCAGGGGTTACCTCATTAACGAGTCCCCTAACGGTTATATGCAGACGGGAATTTTTCCTCTGTATCCAGACCGTATCTGCCTCGGTCGCCTCGTCGATAGGGGTGAAGGCTATCTGCTGGTGTCCAAAGAAAATATCTCCGGGGCAGAGAAAATAATCAGCCCTGCTGTCGTTGGTAAGCATCCTTAACTGCATATCATCCATATTCTTACCTATTAACACGGGATCGGTTTGTATCGAATTGCCGAGGTTGGCCCAGACCGAAACGTAGCCCCCGGACAAATCCCGTCCGGTAAGATCGACTGGGATGCCCTGACTTACCATTGCTGTAGTATAAGGAATAGTATCCAACAGCTGTTCCTGCCGGTCAAACAGGTAAATCATAATATCCTCCAACTGCTCGGTGTCGGTAATATCGCCGCGGGCAGCACCGTCGGAGACCCTTAGGTAAAGCAACTGCCGGAGGTTTTCTTCTCCTGTCGGCGGATTCTGTGGACATTCGTCGGTATTCTCTTTCACACATGCTATCAAAAAAAAACCAGAGAGAAAAGCAGTGGGTATTTAAAGAATCCGACATTATGTTTTGTAAAAACCGGCATAATCGAGTTTTTTAGGGATTGCGGAGAATGCTGCCACAACGAGTGGCAGCATTCTCCGCCTGTTCTATTTTATTACTACCAGATAACGTCTTGTACTATATCTATATCCCACGGATCCACTGTCAGTTCGATCTCTACCGAAGCTTCCGAAGGCGGAAGGTCGGGATCGGTCGTACCTTCGCCAAGGTTGTTTATAACGATATTAATAATGTAAGATTTGTTACTCTGGATAAGCGTACCGTCAGTATTTTTGTCACCTTCTCGGTCATTGATCGGAATTGGAAAATATTGTTCCACACCGTTGTAATCAGACACGATTGTAAGTAATGTAGACTGATCGTTTTGCGAATTGGGAAGCACATAGAAATAGTTGCCCATATCCTTTCCTGTGCCTATTTCGAAATCGGTATCGATGGCGTCATAAAGGAAGTTTTGCTGTGTTAGACTCATCGAACCGATAAGACCGCCGAACAGGGTACTTGAAGATAAAGCGTTTCCGTAAATATCCGTTGCGGAAACCGCACGCTGAATACTCACGCCAGTGATTTCGAATTCATCCTCTTCGTAATCCCCGATAGGCAAGACGGTGATAGTACCCAGAGTTACTTTAGCAACCAGCCTGCGTAAGTTGAGAGCTACGGTAGTTGTTCCGTTTACATTCAGAGTAACCGGATTTTCTGTTTCACCTATCATAACCAATCCGTTCGTCGAGATATTCGTGGGGTTTTGGTATGTAAGGTTAATGGCGCTGGAAGCCAGGGTGAGCTTTGAAATGTCATCCCCTTCGTGGAAAGTAGGAAAGTTGGCCGGGGTGTTGGTAACCACGATTATTTTCTTCGGGAAACCGGTCGAAAGACCGCTCATAGTTCCGGTTGTTACTCCGGTAAATGTCTCACTGGCCTCAAGTGCGTCGTTTTCAGCATTGAATACGTATACAGTGAATTTTTTCACCGCACTTTCTTCTGCGCTGCTTGGATCGCCTGTTGCACGGCTGAACGTATCACCTGCGAGCATGATTTTAATTTCGCCCTCGCCTCCTTCAACATAAGGAGAAGATTCGGTTTCTGAATTATTGGAACATCCCGTGACCAGAAGTGCCATGGCTGTGGTTCCTGCAATGAAAAGTTTACTTAATTTCATAATAAATAATTTAATATGCACCTTAATTCTGTATTTTTTCCTGAAAATTTTTCAATTTTGATGCCGTAAATAAATATTATGTTCGGATAACTATTTCATTCGGATTTAACCGTAAATACACATAACTAACCTGTTTGTAATACCACAAAAAAACGGATCGAAAAATCCGGAACCTGCAATCTGGTACATTCCAATCAACGTTAATAAATAGGGACTATTGCATATTTTGCAATCTCTATATGAATAGGTACTTAAAAGTTATACAGATACCCGATGCAAGAAGTTCCGCAATGAGGTCTCTTGCGCTACCGCCGTTATGATCTTTCTTCCTACGTATCACTTTCGGTAGGAGTTGCCGCATTAGACACAAAGTATTTACTTGAATTATTTTACCTTGATACAGCATATTGGATCTTATCAAATATACGCTCCGTCTACGGGTGTTTTAATTTCTCCCGATTATTCATAGATCATACATAACCCCATCAACATGAATCGTCAAACAAAATAATTCCACCGGATCCACGATTTAGTCCATAATGGAAAGAGGAGCGTGGATCCCTTCATCTCAAATGTGGAATACAGTGATAAAAAAAATCAAAAAATGATTCCTAAAATTATTTTCTTGGAGGTGTTTACACCAAGTGGTATAAACCAGCCAACTAAAGAAAAGAGAGAAAGAAGCTATAATTCAATCCTTCTAACATTTCAAATTGCTACTATACATTATTAAGCACATAGAAAATAATCCGTTTTATTTCCGCACGCAACTCAAAAAAATCAATTTAAAGCCAAAATTTAAACCATGCGAATTGATGTGGAGAACAAAATAGCTATGCAATTTATCCCTCCTGATTTGAAACAAAAGATCAAAATTTAAAGCATTTTCTTGGAACGCAGGTAGTTAATGAGCCATACAGAAAATAACAAAAAACGAATTTTTGCTGCGAAAACGTTTTTGCGTGGCAAATTATCCACTTCGATGTTTCTTGTAGGTAAGAAGATTAATTCATTGATTTCATTTATTAATTGTTCAGATAGGATGTTTACTTTTATATTACCACCAAACTTGCTTGCAGTTTTCAATTGTAAAAATTCGTTCTTCCTTACCGATAGTTTTATTTCTTAGAAGTAATAAAGAATTTGTTGGAACATTGGTTGTTATAAAATTATTATCAGGTATATATTCTCCTAATGAAATCCAATCTTCATCGAAATAAAAAAGCTCGTATTTATGCCCTTTATTAATAAAATTATCATCCGTAATCGGCGTATAAATGATTTTTGTAATATTTTCGGGTTTTTTAAAATCAAATTCCATTTCGTACGGGGATCTCCACTGAGTTGACGTATAATTTTTTTTGTCAAACAAAAGAGAAACGGTATTATGGACATTGTCAATATTATTTCCTTTAATAGTAACATAATTCATAAGGTCAATTTTACCCTCTCTATCAAAAAAAGATAATTCAGCAAAATTAGGGACTTTATATCTTTCTGTGGAATCTTCTCTCGGTGAATGCAGAAATCTTATATAACGAAAATTCGCATTTTCAAGAAATACCTCTTGTTCGCCAAAGGGGATACTATCAATTTTAAATAATCTTACTGAATTTAAAAACTGAGGATCATTGGATCCTTCGAATTTACTACCGACAAATTGCCCCCAACGATAAATCCAATTTCCCATAAGAATATATTTTCGTTTTAATTTCACTTCTTCCGTGACATTAGGATCAGGATTCAGATATTTCTTTTGAGAATTATTTTTCAATATCAACGGATTACCCATTGTAGTTAATTGGGAGTAGAAATAAATTGCAGGGATATATACTATATCGGATTCCAAATCTTTAAATTCAGCTTTTTTATTTTTTACTATTGTTTTAGCAATAGGGAACCATTCGTCTTTAGAAATAAATGTACATAAATATATCTCCGTACCATTAAATTTTTCGTCAAAACGCAACTTAATGGAAGTCGTTTTGCCATAATATTTTGAGACATCTTTTATATGGTTTCCATAAATATTATTAATCTCATTTTGATCGAGTAATTGGTACTCATTTCTGTAAACTTTAGATATCTTTTTTACTGTATCGATAATATATTCTGTGGCACTGTTATCGAAAGGATAGTTAATCCCGATAATCGTACCGTCAATAGGTCCGAATTCATAAGCATGTGTACTATCCGAAGGTATGGTAAATGTTTTTCCGTCTTTCTTAATCAGCGAAACCCAAGTATGTGTATTATTACCATAATTAGCCCACTTTGGAGTATAATCTAATGACGCGGGAATTCCAAGAGCGCGCATCACAAACACAGTATAAAATGAAGAAATATGGCAATCTCCAAATAGTGCCGAATTTAAAATGATCGGATCTCTTGTATACGGACAATTAAGTGATCCCGGTCTATATAATTTCTGAATTCTGTTATAAATTATTTCATATGCAGTCTGCATATCTTGAATAGTGTCTATAAGAGGTTGGTAAATTTCTTTTAAGGTTGAACGCCATTCAACTATTGGTTCATCTTTAATTTTATAGGGTAAAATGTATTTACAGAAAATATCAAAATCAATTTCGTTATACCATGGGGCCTTTTCCCATGTATCGAAGGCATCATCTATATTTTTAATCAGATACTCAGCTTTAATATTATTCAGATCATAAAAATAAATAGATTCATCCTCAAAATTATTTGAAATAGAATCCCATATATTTTTATACTGAAGTCTGTTACTCTGTGCTAACATTTCATTTCGGTAAAGATCCAGCAAATTGCTTTCAACATTTTGATGGTCCTTCATATTTTCAATTAAAAAAACAGAAGCCTTATACCTCTGAGTATTCTTATCATAATTACCCAAAACTTTTAAAAGTTCGATTTTATTATCGCCTGAAATATCCAATGCCTCTATCAGCAACGAATTATTTCCCCTGCGATGGCAGGAAATTAATCCGATAAAAATAAGAAATAGCCCTAAATACAATAATAAGTAAGATTTATATGTCATATTATTAAATATAATTATAGTTTTTATACGGTATAAATATAAACTATTTATTAGTTTTTAATGATTCTTTTATTTATCTTTACTAAAAATTATTATTACAATATATTCTAAAAAATTACCTCCATTTATTAAAATTCAACATATACTAATGATATATGTGATTA
>JAJBUQ010000029.1 GCA_020860245.1 Rikenellaceae bacterium | reverse complement strand
ATTATGAGAGATACGGGGTTTTATGTAAGTAATATCGAAAATTATAACAACGAACTAATTGCTGTAAAATATAAAAGAAACATTGTTACTATCGGTAAGGTCGTTTGCTTTATTTTATTTATTTGTGCAGTCTACCTGATAATCGATTCTGATTCCAGAGTCCCCTATTATTGGATGGGAGGGGCGTCGGTCATAGGTTTTATAATTTTATCTGTCTTGGACACGAAAATCGTCGATAAACTCAACGGAATAAAATCGCTTATAAAAATTAATATTACGGAAAAAGATTATATCGATGGTGAATTGTCTGATTTGGATACGGGCAGCGAATTCAGCGATCCGGGGCATCCGTACTCCCATGATCTCGATATTTTCGGAGAGGATTCCTTGTTTCAATCATTAAATCGTACTGTTACGTTACAGGATAAAAAAATTCTTGCCGAATGGCTGAAGGAACCCTTAAAAGATAGTAACGAGATCATATCCCGACAGAATGCCGTCAAGGATATTGCGTCAAAACCTCTCTGGATGCAGGAATTTAGAAGCGGCGGTATGAGGACTGAGATAACCGAAAATGAAACCGGATATGTTGAAACATGGGTGTCCAAACCGTTATTTTACAATAACCGCAAATATATTGGTCTTCTTTTATCTGTTAATGTGATTATCCTTCTTGTCTTCGGGACCGCGGTATTAGGTTTTATAAGTTATGCTCTTCCGGTATATCTATTTGTATTTCAATTGCTTGTGGTTATGGTGATGTTTAAGCGTATCAATACCGTGAACGATGAATTGGACAGGGTTTCTGCCGCTATTGGCAAATATTACCACCTTATAAAAGTGATCGATCGGGAGGAATTCCATTCTGAAAAATTAAAAAATATAAAGGAGAATTTATTTTATGGCGAGGCCGGAGCATTATACGCATTCAGATCGTTGAATAGAATACTTAACGGATTCGATCAACGGAAAAATTTTCTGATAACCATAATACTGAATGGTGTTTATACGCGGGATCTGCATTTGGTAAATTCGTTGGATAAATGGAAATTGAAGTACGGATCGCAGATTAATCTGTGGATGCGGAGCGTAGAGACGGTCGACGCGCTGATTAGTATGGCAAATTTCAGCTTCAACCATCCGGAATATTTATATCCAAATCCAAAAGAAGGCGTTATCTTATCGGCCGTAAGTGCGTCGCATCCGTTATTGCGGAGTGAAAATAAAGTATCGAATGATTTTGAACTGAAATCTCTTCACGAGATATTTATTGTTACCGGAGCTAATATGGCCGGAAAAAGTACCTTCCTGCGGACCATAGGGGTTAATATGGTGTTGGCCATGTCCGGAAATGTAGTTTGCGCGGATATTTTCGAATTTACCCCTGTCGATATGTTTACGAGTATGCGGACTACGGACAATCTGTCCAAGGGGACATCGTATTTTCATGCGGAACTGCTGCGTCTTAAGGCCCTGAGGGAGGTTGCGGAGGGGAGCGAAGGGGTGTTGATAATACTCGATGAGATGCTGAAAGGGACCAATTCGAATGATAAGCTTAACGGTTCGCGCAGATTTTTGGAGAAAATAATAGGGTATCCGGTCTGCGGTATTGTAGCTACTCATGACCTTGCTTTAGGACAGTTGAGCCGAGAATATCCAGACAATTTTCATAATGCCTGCTTCGAGATCGACCATGTGGAGAGTGGGATTGTTTACGATTATAAATTAAAAGAGGGTGTCAGCCGAAATATGAATGCCTCCATACTACTTGAAGAACTGGGACTTATATAATTAGACCGGACATCTGAAAAATAAAAATCCGGAGTATCTCTCCGGATTTTTATTAATACGATTTAGCAAATAATACCCTGCGTTTGGATGGTTTTCCGGATATAATACATTTGCCATCTTCTTCCGGAGCGTCGAGGGGAATACACCTGATCGTTGCCTTGGTCTCATTCTTGATCCGTTCCTCTGTCTCCGGAGTTCCATCCCAATGAGCCAAAATAAACCCTCCTTTATTTTCGAGAACTTCCTTGAACTCTTCGTAAGTGTCAACTTTAGTTGTCATCTCTTCCCGGAACTTCAAGGCCTTCTCGAATATATTTGCCTGTATCTCGTCAAGGAGATTTAAGATGCGTTCCGGCAATCCTTCCTGACTTACAGATTCTTTAGTTAAGGTATCTCTTCTTGCTATCTCCACAGTACCGTTATGGAGATCTCTCGGTCCCATGACTATTCGGATAGGGACGCCCTTCAATTCGTACTCCGCAAATTTGAATCCGGAACGTACGTTGTCCCTGTCGTCTATCTTGACACTTATACCGAGTTTTTTCAAATTCTCAGCGATATCTTTAAGCTTGGCCGTTACTTCGGCAAGTTCTTTCTCTCCTTTGTATATAGGGATTAGAACGACCTGTATAGGAGCGAGTTTAGGAGGAAGGACAAGGCCGTTGTTATCGGAATGAGCCATTATCAGCGCTCCCATGAGTCTGGTGGATACTCCCCATGATGTCGCCCATACATAGTCAAGTTTACCCTCTTTATTGGCAAACTGCACGTCGAACGCCTTGGCGAAATTCTGTCCGAGGAAGTGCGATGTCCCCGATTGAAGGGCCTTCCCGTCCTGCATCAACGCTTCGATGGTCAATGTGTCCTCTGCCCCTGCAAAACGTTCGCTGTCAGATTTACGACCAATAATTACCGGTACCCCCATCCAGTTCTCTGCGAAGTCTGCATATACACCTATCATCTTGCGGGTCTCCTCCAGTGCTTCCTCTTTAGTCGCATGCGCGGTATGTCCTTCCTGCCAGAGGAATTCAGCCGTCCGGAGGAAGAGTCTTGTTCTCATCTCCCAACGCACGACATTCGCCCATTGGTTGCACAGAATAGGGAGATCCCTGTAAGATTGTATCCAGTTTTTATAAGTATTCCAGATTATGGTCTCCGACGTTGGTCTGACGATAAGCTCCTCTTCGAGTCTGGCATCGTCGTCTACGATTACACCATTACCATCCGGATCGTTTTTAAGACGGTAATGGGTTACAACAGCACACTCTTTGGCAAAACCATCTACATGACTTGCCTCCTTGCTGAAAAAAGATTTAGGAATGAATAAAGGGAAGTATGCGTTCACATGCCCCGTATCTTTAAACATTTTATCGAGTGCAGCCTGCATCTTCTCCCATATCGCATAGCCGTAAGGTTTGATTACCATACATCCCCTTACTGCCGAATTTTCAGCCAATCCGGCCTTTATAACCAGATTATTATACCACTGCGAGTAATTTTCCTCTTTATTTATGACTTCCTTAAGTTCTTTTGCCATAGGTTTTTTATTAAAACATGCAAAGCTAATTTTTTTTGGCTTAACGGGCAAACGATGCAACTAAAATTGTTTTTTCTGCATCATTAATTATCATAGAATTAATTTTTTTTGTAGAAATCGATTCCGTGACGTAACTTTCGAGGTATGATTTTCGTTGTTATTATAAATTAATATATAAAGTAAAGAATAAAGCTATGAAAAGTTGGCGTATAAATATTTCGAATTTACGGCAGACTTTGCTGCTTGCTGCCGTAATACTGGCCATTACGACTGTTTCAGCTCAAAGCAGAAGCAGTGTAGTGGATGATCTGTATAATACTCATGACATTAAAACCTTAGTGGAAGAGGAGCAGCAGAGAGTTGCTGAACTTGCCGCTATAAGAGAACGTGCTGCATTGAGAGATATCGAAGCGGCAGGAGAAGATGGATTTTATTATGGGGAAGCGATTCCTGTATCTACTACCTATCAGGATTCTTATACACGCAGATTGAGAGGCTTTGAGTCTTTAACGTATACGAAGCCAAGCAGCTATTATAAGTATTTTGACGATGATGCCGAATGGCAGATCGCTTCGACAGACCATCTTAGCGATTATAATGTTATAATTGTGGGAGACGAGGTATGGTTGGAGCCGCGTTATATTACTTCCCTATTCGGAACTTGGGGCTCTCCCGTTACAGTCAATTTGAATATAGGCTACTCGTCGTGGTATTCTCCTTATTGGGTGTGGTACGATCATCCTGCGTACTATGCGGGTATGTACCATTGGAGATACGATCCGTTCTATTGGTGGGATTACGGTCCGAGATTCAGAGGCTACCTGGGTTGGGGATGGCATGGATACTATGGAAGTTTATACTGGCATCATCATTGGTATTACGACCGTTGGTGGAATCATCCTTATTATGGCGGTGGCGGACACATAGGCGGGGGAAACAGATATACTAACAGGAATGTGGTAAATACGAACAGAAGGCCGTCTATGGGATCTGCGGTGGCGGGAGATCGTAATGTCGTTAATTCGGCAGGGGGCACGACCGCATATAGAAGGAGGGGCGAGACATCGAATGGTTCAGCATTACCTTCGCAATCGCAGAGTTCTTCCGGAACTGCTTATGAGCGTAGAGGTTCGGGTTCTTCGGTATCACTTCCGTCAGGCTCCTCCAATAGTAACGGCTCCGGAACTACTTACCAACGAAGAAGTTCTACATCTTCCGGTACCGGAGTAAATTCGTCTGCTAATAGTTCGGGTAGTTCTTCAGGCAGTGCTAATTATCAGCGAAGAGCGGAACAGAGTATCGTTACGCGGGAAGAGGCGATCAAGAGTTCTTCTCCATCCCCTGCTTCGTACAATAGGAGACCTGCAAGTACTACGCCTACATATACACCTTCGTCGAGTTCTTCATCCTCTTCATACAGCACCGGCAGCTCATCCTCTATCCCTTCCTCGAGTGGGGCAAGTTCATCGTCAGGGGCTTCCAGAAGCAGCGGAGGCTCTTCTTCAAGTGGAAGTTCGGGCTATCAGAGAAGATAGAATTTGTCGGATTATATAGAAAATTATTAGTATATTATGAATAAGATAATAAAATCTTTTTTGGCAGCCGGAGCCGCAGTATTGACCTTTGCGTCAGCCTCCGCTCAAGGGCATGAGGATCTGTTAAGGTTCTCCCAGTATAATTATAGTTTAGGAACTGCGAGATCTGCTGCAATGGGCGGAGCGTTCTCCTCGCTGGGTGCAGACTTCTCCTCTATGGTGATAAATCCTGCCGGATTAGGCATGTACAGGCGTTCCGAGATTTCGATTACTCCTAATCTTACTGTGAATAAGGCTAAGACCACCAATGTCGATGAATTGGGGAATTTCGGTGCTAATGCGAATAAAACGAAATTCGGACTAAATAATTTTGGCGGAGTATTTAATGTTTATAACGGCACGAGGGCTGTAACGAGTTTTTCTTTCGGTTTCGGATATTCCAAACTGGCTGATTTTAATTCGAATACTTCGGTCATAGGAAGATCGAGGACCTCCATGATAGATTACTTCGGAGAGAAGATCGCCAATAGCGGTATAATACCTTCGCCCGACTCACCCTTAAGATACACTGGATCCAATCAGGGACTATGGGATGCAATCCTTGCATATAATACGTTCCTGCTGGATTACGACTTCGACGATAATACATATTTTACAAAGGATCTTTTCGATCCGGATAATGCGGTGTTCAGTTCGCGTTTAACGAGCACCACATCGGGAAGTATAGGGCAGTACGATATCTCCGCAGGTATGAACTTCCTTAACGTACTGTATATGGGATTCGGATTCGGTATTCAGGATATCTCCTATCACGAGACTTTAAGTTATCAGGAGACACCTGAGAATAATTCCGGATACGGTCTCAATCACTTCAGGTATGTTCAGAATCTGAAACAGGACGGTACCGCATGGAATTTTAAATTTGGTGTAATTGTCCGCCCTATCGAACAATTGAGGTTCAGTCTTGCGGTACATACTCCTACGTACATTGCAATGGACGAGTATTATTATGCGGATATGTACAGTTATTTTAACGACTATAATAACGGGCAGGCTGTATACGACGGAGTAGAGACAGGCAACCGGATAAGCTACAATATTCAAACTCCCACAAGATTCCTTGCCGGTATATCCTACATGATAAATTCACAGACACTCGGACCGTTGGGTGTCATATCGCTCGATTATGAACGGGTGTGGTATAATAAGATGAAATTCTTCGATTCGGGATGGAATAACGAGGATTATTATATAAGTAGGGATGTTGAGGCTATTTATAAACCGGCAAATAACATCCGTGTGGGAGCGGAAGCTATACTGACACCTAATGTATTCTTAAGACTCGGTTACGCTTATTATGACAGCGTGTACGAACATAGCGAGGATCAGGATTATGGGAAGAGTTCCAATTATTCTTTAGGTCTCGGTTACAGAACAGGAGGATGGAGCTTCGACGTTGCCTATATTTACATGGACCGCAAGGAGATTCCGCGGCAGTTCTATAACGGAGGATATTATCAGTCCGGAATTTATAAAACAACTAATAATAGAAATAATTTTACATTGACAGCAAGCGTCAGATTTTAAATAGTTATTTAATTAGTAGTACTTGGGCGATTAAAGTTAATCTTACTTTAATCGCTTTTTTTTTATAATGTATCTAAATTTGGAGAAATAAAACTACTATCGACCCATGAAAATTATTAAACTTTTGTATGTACTTATAGGACTATGCTTATGTATCTCCAGTCCATCCCAGGATTATGTATCCAAAGTGTGGGTTGCTGATAATGGCGACGGAACTTATACTAATCCCATTATCCATGCCGATTATTCGGATCCGGACATATGTCGTGTCGGAACAGATTTTTATATGACCGCATCCAGTTTTAACTGCATACCCGGCTTACCCATACTTCATTCCAAAGATCTCGTGAACTGGAAGATTGTTAATTATGCTTAAAAAAAACTTCCTCCCTACGATATTTACAATAAACCTCGACATGGATGTGGAGTATGGGCTCCCAGTATCAGATACAACAATGGATATTTCTATATTTATTACGGTGATCCGGATTACGGAATTTATATGGTTTGCACTAAGGATCCTCTTGGTGAGTGGTCAGAGCCATTGTTGGTTAAATCCGGTGAGGGGCTTATAGATCCGTGCCCTTTGTGGGACGAAGATGGAAAAGCTTATATAATTCATGGAATAGCCGGAAGCCGTGCCACGATGAAGAGTCTTCTGATAGTTCAGGAGATGGAGAAATGCGGAACGGCGGTGAAGGGTGACGAACGTGTCGTTTTCGACGGACATGACGATAACGAAACGATAGAAGGACCTAAATTTTACAAAAGAAACGGATACTATTACATTTTCGCCCCTGCCGGAGGTGTGAGAGATGATTGGCAGCTTGCCATGCGTTCTAAGGATATTTATGGTCCTTACGAATATAGAACGGTGCTGGCTCAAGGCAGTACTCCTGTAAACGGACCGCATCAGGGGGCATGGGTTACGACGAAGAGTGGAGAGGATTGGTTCCTTCATTTTCAAGATAAAGATGCGTACGGACGTATAGTTCACTTACAGCCGATGACCTGGAAGAACGATTGGCCGTATATAGGTACCAATCACGACGAGAACGGTTGTGGAGAACCTGTTCTCACATGGCAAAAACCACATATTAAAAAAAATTATCCTATCGCTACTCCTCAGGAGAGCGACGACTTTAATAAAAAAGAACTCGGATTACAGTGGCAATGGCATGCTAATCCGGAGGTTCATTGGGCTTATTTTGCCGGAGAGAAAGGGGTGTTGAGAATGTTCTCTGTGGTTCAGCCGGATGAGATACGATATGGTAATATTTTCGACACACCTAATCTGCTTTTACAGAAATTCCCGGCAGAAGAGTTTTCAGTGACTACAAAATTAACATTCCATCCTAACGAAAGAAACATTGGCGAGAGGGCCGGTTTTATAATTTTTGGATTGGATTATGCGATGATAGCGCTCGATAATACATCGAGAGGAATAACGATCTCTCAGATCGAGTGTTATGGTGCGGAAGAAAAAAGGAAAGAAAAATCCAACGAATCTCGTAAATTACCCTCTTCGACGGTGTGGCTGAGGGCTGAAGTCTCGGAGGGTGGTAAATGTCTGTTCAGTTACAGCACGGACGGAGAGAACTTTAAAAAAATAGGTAAAGAATTTACAGCGAATAAAGGTAGATGGATAGGGGCCAAGACAGGACTGTTCATCAACCGTCCGCGTGTTTCGAATGACGGAGGGTGGATAGATGTAGAGTTTTTTAATATCGAACCGTTGAGATAATTTCTCGTTGCATTATATTTGCAGAAGAGAATTATCGATGGATTTTAAAAAAATAGATATAGCTGATTCGGAGTTAATCCGGGAAAAAATAAATCTACATCCTTCTCAGCAGCTTATAAACTGCTTTGAATCCTTTTACCTTTGGAAAAATGTATTGAATGTTGAATATGCGTTGGTGGACGACGCTTTGATATTCAGAATCGGAGAGGGTAATAGAGAGCGTATTTTTTTCCCTGTGGGATACGATGATATTACACTGCCCATTAAGGAATTGCTTCGATATTCGGAGCAAAAAAACACTCCGCTGCAGCTCTATAAATTAGTCAAAAATCAAATTATGCTACTGGAAGGGAAGGGTTTTAAGGTCGATGCTGTTCCCGTCCGCAATAATTTCGAGTATTTATACACAGCTGATTCCTTTAGAACTTACAGCGGTAAGCATCTTCAGTCTAAAAGAAATTTTGTGAATTACGTCAAGAAATATTATAACTGGTCCTTTGAAATAATATTCGGACATAATATCTGGGAATGCCGTGCATTTACTGCTCGGTTCGAGGGTGACGAGAGCTTTGAAGGAGATAACGAGGCTCTGTTACTGGGATTGGATGAATTTGACCGACTCCATCTCGACGGAGGAATTATTCGTGTAAACGGAGAAATTAGTGCAATATTGATAACCTCGATGCTCGGAGACGGAGAGACCGCTGCAGGACTCTTTTTGAGAGCTGACCACACTAAAAAAGGGGTCGCTACGATTTTATATCAGGAATTTTTTAAGACGTATAAAAAATACCGCTACTTTAATCTTGCGGAAGATCTCGGTATCGAAGGTCTCCGTAGGAATAAACTCTCCTATAATCCTTCCGAACTTCTGGAATTATACGATGTGTACTTTATATAATATTAGAAATCTGAATCGGTCAGGAGTATCTCCGTTATTTTGTTGAATTCGAAGATACTTAATGGATATTTGGACCACAATTTATATTCTACGCCGGGATTGATCTCTTCCGATCTGGGCATATCATATTTATACGGATTCTCCACGTAGCCGAATTTTTTGAAGATGCTCCGCCCGCCTTTATTTTTTTCCACTTCGAAAACCCACTGCCTGCCGTCGCTGCAGACATCGCTTATAATTTCCGAAGCAATTCCCTTATTATGGTATTCTGCGGAGACTCCTATATATTCGCAATAGCTGAATTCAGGGAATGTACGGTAAAACATAAATCCGGCAGGACGATTGTTGTATTCCGCTATAACGCACTTTACTATTTGTTCCGCGGTAAGTTTGAGGCACCGTTCCAGTTCATTAATATTATATTCGGGAAATGAGGCTTTGAAAACTTCCTTTATAAAATTTGTATGTAACTTTGCGTCGAAATCTGTTATTTTAATCATACGGATTAAAAATTTTTTCAAAAATAAATTTTTTATATCAATTCCGATGCCTTAAAAAGGTTAATATGTGGAGACATTATGACACTATCAATAAAATCCCTTCCGGTATTTGGGAGAATTTTATCTCTAAAGAACTCGTTACGCTTGATAAACGCCTGATAGCCGTATGTGAGGAAATTTTTCCGGAATCGGATTTTCACTACTTTGTGAGAATTTGCGATGAGGTACCGGATATTATTTTTATGATCGGTATCACTCAAATATTGGATGAAACGACCGGTGATAAAATCTTAATTGCCGAAACAGGTACTTCTGAAACCTCGGGAGCACACTTCTGGTATAATAAAAATAGACTCTCATTCGAAGATTTCTTACGATTGTCGAGGGAGGTGGTTGTTCAGAAATTCCCGGATGTGAAAAAAATTATATACAGGGATTTTATCGGTGATGTGCCGGAATCTAATAACTCGGACAAAATTCACCGTGCGTTGGATTTGTCGGAGCTTATACTTCCGGAATACGTCTCGACAATGGAAGATTATATAATGTTATTGCGTTCTAAATACCGTTATCAGGTAAGGCAATATCAGAACGCCGTATCGGACTACAGATATGAATTTCAAGCCGTCGCTGATTATATTTCATATCTCGACGAGATGTATCCTCTCTATTTGTACGTATGTTTAAGATCGAAAGAATATTCTGCCGCCCCGTATCCCAAAGAATATTTTATAAAGATCAAAGAAAAATTCGGGAGTGACGCTATTGCCATGATTTTGCGCGATAAAACGAATGATAAAATTCTCGGCTTTATGTTGTTGCTGTACAGCGACCAGAGCTGTGTGCATCAGTATATAGGTTTCGAGCGAATAGACGAACTATTTCTGTGGCATAACCTTACCTTGAAATCGATAGAGGATTCTATAAAGCGTGGAGTCCGCATCATAAATATGGGTGTAACTAATTCTATTGCAAAACATAAATTCGGAGCTGCCAGCCATCCGAATTACTATCTGGAGATTAAATCTTAAGATTCAGAAATTTTATAGCCGCAAGGGTCATCAGATTTATCCCATACTTTATAGCATCCTCATTGGCAACGAACGTAGACGTATGAAGGCCTCCGGATTTTTGTCCGTCGTTGAATCCCACACCCAGACGATAAAACACCGCAGGGTAGCGCTGCGCATAAAATCCGAAATCTTCCGCTGTCATCCGGAGTCCCAGTTCCTGTATATTATCAATTCCGACGAGATCCGTAGCCTCCCCGATAACTATTTCTGTGCTATAAGGGTCATTTACCACGCACGGATATCCGTCTCCGATACCGACTTCAACCTCTACGCCGAACGCTCCCGCAGTACCGTAACAGATCTGTCTAATTCTCTCTTTTACTTTTGTTCTCCATTCTTCGTCCATAGTGCGAAGCGTTCCCGCTATCTCAACTTTGGACGGAATAACGTTTGTCGCACCGTCTGCGATAAACTTGCCGAAGGAGAGTACGGTAGGGACGCTCGCATCAGCATTCCTGCTGACGATCTGCTGTAACGATACTATTATTTGCGCAGCGGCGACAACAGGGTCGGTGAGAGTGTGAGGCAGTCCTCCGTGTCCACCGGTACCTTTGACCGTTAGGTATATTTCATCGCTCGATGCCATATATGTACCTTTGCGGAAACCGAATTTACCGGATTTTATATCCGGAGCAACATGCTGGCCGATTACCACTTTGGGGGTTATATTCCGGAATAAATCTTCTTTGAGTACAAGCGAAGCCCCTCCGGGAAGATATTCTTCACCCGGTTGGAAGAGTCCCCATACCGTTCCTTCCAAATCACTTTTAAGTTCGTTAAGGACGGTTAATACTCCGGCAAGGCATGCGGTGTGGATGTCGTGTCCGCAGGCGTGCATAACACCTTCGTTTATCGATGCGAATTCGAGACCTGTATCTTCCTTTATTTTTAAAGCGTCCGTATCCGCACGGAGAATCACCGGACTCGTGGGGTTCGGATTTATACCGTCTATTATCGCGAGAACTCCGGTATTGGCAATTCTAACATGTCGAATATCTCTACTATCCAGAAATTGTTCGATTTTTTCCGCAGTCCCGAATTCGCAGAATGATAATTCCGGATTGCGGTGAAAATATCTTCTCAGAGAAATTATATCTCCGAGCGTTTTTTCGGTTATATCGGAGACTTTTTCCTTTATATTCATGACAAAACGATATGGAATTGTGAATTGTGTCAAAAGTAGGAAAATATTCATAAAAAATCCCTTAATTTATTTTTAATATATAAACCGAAATAACTGTTTTTTTGCTTTTTTTTACGTACATTTGCACATTAATGAAATCCCAAGGGGAGCTTGATTAAAATGAGAATACAATAAAAATATGGCAGAAGAAGAATCGAGTATCATAAAGATTAACATCGAAGAAGAAATGAAAAAATCCTACATCGATTACTCGATGTCGGTTATCGTTTCGCGTGCGCTTCCGGATGTAAGAGACGGATTAAAACCAGTACACAGGCGCGTGCTATACGGTATGTACAACGAATTAAATCTGTATTCGGACAAACCATATAAAAAGTCCGCGAGGATCGTCGGAGACGTACTCGGTAAGTTTCACCCACACGGAGACTCCTCCGTATACGGTGCTATGGTTCGTATGGCACAGGAATGGTCTATGCGTTATCCGTTGGTAGACGGACAAGGTAACTTCGGTTCGGTGGACGGCGACAGCCCTGCAGCTATGCGTTATACAGAGGCACGAATGCGTAAGATAGCAGAAGAAGCTATGCAGGATATTGATAAGGAGACAGTCGATTTCAGGCTGAATTTCGACGATTCGATACCGGAACCTACTGTGCTCCCTACCAAGGTGCCTCTGCTTCTTGTGAACGGAACTTCGGGTATTGCCGTAGGTATGGCAACGAACATGCCTCCTCATAATCTTTCTGAAGTTATCGATGCCGTTTGTGCATATATCGATAACCCGGAAATAGACGTTCAGGGACTTCTCCAATATGTTAAGGCTCCGGACTTCCCGACAGGCGGTATCATATACGGTTATGAGGGGGTAAGGGAGGCTTACGAGACAGGGCAGGGGCGTGTGATAATGCGTTCCAGAACAGAGATTGAGCATACTCATTCCGGACGCGAATGTATCGTTGTGAACGAGATTCCTTACATGGTCAATAAGGCGGAAATGATAAAAAAGATCGCCGACCTTATAAACGATAAGAAATTAGATGGCATATCTTATATAAACGACGAATCGGACCGCAACGGTATGCGCATCGTAATAATTCTCAAACAGGATGCTGTTGCGAGCGTGGTTCTGAACAACCTGTTCAAGCATACACCGCTCCAGTCATCATTCCCTGTGAATAACATCGCACTTGTGGATGGACGGCCGATGCTGCTCAACCTTAGAGATATGATCGGAAATTTTGTCCGACACAGACACGATGTGGTGTTGAGAAGAGCGAGATACGACCTCAAACAAGCGGAGAAAAGAGCTCATATTCTCGAAGGTCTGCTTATCGCCCTCGATCATATCGACGAGATAATTTCGATAATACGTTCTTCGGAGAGTCCGGAGAAGGCAAAGAACGCGCTCATCGAGAAATTCAGTTTATCCGATATTCAGGCTCAGGCTATCATAGATATGCGCCTAAGAGCCCTGACCGGACTGGAACGGGATAAAGTGAGGGGAGAGTATGACGAATTGATGAAGCACATCGAGTACCTGAACCAACTTCTCAGCGACGAGCAGTTGCAGATGAAGGTAATGAAGGACGAGATGCTCGAAATAAAGGAAAAATACGGAGACGAACGCCGTACCGATATAGTATTCAGCGCGGAAGAATTCAATCCGGAAGACTTCTATGCCGATGAAGAGATGGTTATAACCATTTCACACATGGGGTACATTAAACGTACGCCTTTGACCGACTATCGTACGCAGAGCCGTGGAGGTGTAGGAATGAAGGGAAGTGCGACACGTGACGAGGATTTTATAGAGCATATTTATGAGACAACAATGCACAACACTATGATGCTCTTCACTGAAAAAGGCAGATGTTATTGGCTGAAAGTATACGATATTCCTGAGGGAACCCGTTCTTCTAAGGGGCGTGCATTACAGAATCTAATACAGATAGAACCCGACGACAAAGTGCGTGCGTTTATTAATGTACGAAGGCTCGACGATAAAGAATATGTCGAAAATAACTACATTGTGATGTGTACCAAGAGCGGTATAATCAAAAAAACCAAACTCGAAGCATATTCCCGTCCGAGGGCAAACGGTGTGAATGCCATTACTATAAAACCGGGCGATCAACTGATCGAGGCAAAACTGACCAGCGGTAACAGCGAGATACTTATCGCCGCCAAAGAAGGTAAGGCTATCCGGTTTAATGAGATGGGGGTCAGGGCTATCGGACGTACTGCTGCGGGAGTTAAAGGTATAAGTATCGAAGATCATGACGAAGTTATCGGTATGGTTTGTGTTGAACCTGAAGAAAAAGTTGAAATTCTTGTAGTCTCGGAGAACGGTTACGGTAAACGTACGGATCTCGACGATTACAGAATTACCAACCGAAGCGGTAAAGGCGTTAAAACTCTTCAGATTACGGAAAAAACCGGAAAGGTTATCTCGATACAAACCGTAACGGATGAAAACGATCTGATGATTATCAACAAATCCGGCGTTGCCATTCGTATTCCGGTATCCGATATACGCGTAACAGGAAGAGCGACTCAGGGAGTAAAAGTTATTAATTTGAAAAATAACGATTCCATAGCTTCCGTTGTTTCAATACCTAAAAGCGAAGAACCGGAAGAAGAAATAATTGGTTCCGAAGAGAGTACAACAGAAGAATAGATAAACTCAATACAATGGTTATGAAAAAATTATTATTGTTATTAGTTGCCGCAGCGACCATAGTGGGAGTGTCGGCTCAAACCAGATATAATCCTGATCTGGTAAAAAAAAAATTGCGTCGAGTGATGAAAGTATTGCGGATCCGAAAAAGAATAACCGTGCAACGACTTGGATTACCCGGGGAAATAACTACTATGAAGGGGCGATGGCTCCGATCAACGGTATTTTTAAAACTATGTCTACCGATGATTTACAGACAAATTCCGGTAAACCTAAGGACGTCGTAGTTAAGAAGGTTAAAAATAAAGAATATGAAGTCTGGGTTTATGACAACTACGATGTTTATATAGAAGATGGAAAAATCGTATTTTGGGAGCAAAAGAACTCGGTCTTAGACGATGGTCTTCAGGTTGCCTATGATTCTTATAAAAAGGCGTTGGAATTAGACCCTAAAAGTATGGATGGGGTTAAACCATTGATTGAGAAAGTTATATCCGGCTTTAAACAGGAGGCTGATATTTCTTTCTCTCTGGAACAGTACGGAAGAGCGGCCAAAGCATTCGCAAATGTTTATGATTATTCAAAACTTCCTCCTGTAGATATAGTCGATACAATCTATGCTTATAACGCAGGATTTATATCTATACTTGCGGAAGATTACGACAATGCTGTAAAATATCTGGAAGAAGTCAAAGATCTTGGATTCTATAACAATGGAGACGTATATAAGTTACTATATTTCGCTTATCAAGGTAAAAAGGATAACGAAAACAGTGAAAAAGTTCTGCGTGAAGGAATCCAGAGATATCCTGAATTTACGGAATTGGTAGAACATCTTATTGGGCTGTATTCTGTAACTGGTAAAGACATCGAAGGTATAGCGCCGTTATTGAGGGACGCTATTGAAAGTAATCCGGAAAATTTCGTCTTCCATTTCGGATTGGGTACTATATATTTGAAAAATGAAGACTATCCGCAGGCCATCGAAAGATTTAAAAAATCTTCGGAAATTGATCCGTCGGATTTTGGTTCTTATTATAATCTTTCAGTGGCTATCATTAGAAGTACGGATTCCCGTATCGATGAATTGAATTTAATTCCTGTATCGGAACAGGAGAGATATGAGGAGTTGAAGGAAGAGATCAACGAAGTCTTCAGGTCTGCCTTACCTTATCTTCTTAAGGCTCACGAACTTGAACCTACGGATGCAAGCACTGTACAGCTTATAAGGAATATTTATGACAGGTTCCAGAATGACAGTGATGAAATGGCTGAGAATTACAAAAAGTACGAGGAATTGTGGGAGACCTTATTAAACAAGTAGATATACATACACCACCTGAATAAAAATAGGAGCCTTAAGGCTCCTATTTTTATTCAGGTTTATTACAAATTAAATTTCGATCTCCGTAACCGGCATCGATTCTGGATACGTACGGCCAAAATTTATTTTCTTTGATCCATTCGAGGGGATATGCTGCCTTTGAACGGGAATATGAATGATTCCATATCTCGCAAACTTCGAATGAAGTGTGTGGGGCATTTATGATAACGTTGTCTTTCGGATCCGACGCACCTGTGATAATTTCTTCACATTCCTTCCGGATGGTGTTAAGAGCCTCTATAAACCTGTCGATTTCTTCTTTAGACTCGCTCTCCGTCGGTTCAACCATTAAAGTTTCATGTACCGGGAACGATACGGTTGGAGCGTGTAAGCCGTAATCCATAAGCCTGCGTGCCAGGTCTGCGGTTTCCACTCCGTATTTCTTTTTATATTCCCCGAAGTCTATTATAAGTTCGTGTCCGACCCTTCCGTTTTTACCGGTATAAAGTATCTTAAAATCGGAAGAGAGCTTCACAGCCATATAATTCGCATTTAATATGGCGTATTCCGATGCGCATCGCAAACCTTCTGCGCCCATCAATTTTATGTAGGCATAAGTTATCGGAAGGAGGCCTGCGCTTCCGTAAGGAGAAGCGGATACTGCCGTAATTCCTTTAATTCCGCCCGTTTCGACGATGGGGTGAGATGGCAGGTATGCTGCAAGTTCGCGTTGTACACATATAGGGCCGACTCCGGGGCCTCCTCCTCCATGAGGCATTGCAAATGTTTTATGAAGGTTCAAGTGGCATACGTCCGCTCCGATGTATCCCGGAGAGGTCAATCCAACCTGTGCGTTCATATTAGCTCCATCCATGTATACTAAGCCTCCGCAATTGTGAATTAATTCGATAATCTCTTTTACGTTGCTTTCGAATATGCCGTGAGTCGAAGGATACGTGAGCATCAGACAGCCCAGATTCGGTGCGTGTTGGTGTGCTTTAACCTTGAGGTCCTCTGTATTGATGCTGCCCTTATTGTCGCAATTAACGGTAATAATTTCCATGCCAGCCATTGCTGCGGACGCGGGATTAGTTCCGTGCGCTGATTGGGGTATGAGAACGATATTTCTGTGTCCCTGTCCTTTATCTAAATGGTATGCCCTGATAATCATGAGTCCTGCGTATTCTCCGGCCGCTCCTGAATTCGGTTGAAGCGAAGTGCTGTGAAATCCGGTTATAGCAGCAAGATCCTTCGATAACTCCGATATTAAAATTTTATACCCTTCCGCTTGTTCCGAAGGAACGAACGGATGTATATTTGCGAATCCGGGAAGAGTGATCGTCATCATAGATACGGCGGAATTCAGTTTCATGGTACATGATCCCAACGGTATCATGCTGTCCGTCAGTGATATGTCTCTTTTTTCGAGTTTAGTGATATATCTCATCAACTCTGTTTCATTCTTGTAAGAGCAGAATACCTTTTGTGTAAGAAATTTACTTCGACGCAGAAGTGAATCGTCAAGCGAAGGAGAGTCCGGCACCGCCGATAATGCCGCAGATTTCCCCGACGCTTCTGCAAATATGGAAATAATATTCTCTGTATCCGCCGTTGTCGTTAGTTCGTCGAGGCTTATCTGAACCGTACCGTCGGAAGGATAGTGGAAGTTTATATTTTTTTTCTCTGCGATACTTCGAATCTTATCCGGTTCAGCTTTAATCCGCAATGTATCGAAGAAATTTTTGGTAATGACTTCGTATCCGAGTTTTTTTACCGACTCGTTTATCACCGATGTTTGCAACTGTATTTTAAGAGCGATATTTTTAAGTCCGTCAGGACCATGATACACAGCATACATTCCTGCCATGATCGCCATCAACGCCTGCGAAGTACATATATTCGAAGTTGCTTTTTCGCGCTTGATATGCTGTTCTCTGGTTTGTAAGCACATTCGCAGAGCGCTGTTTCCAAGTCTATCTACCGATATGCCGATAATTCGCCCCGGTATATTCCTCTTGAATTCGTTTTTAGCGGCGAGGAATGCTGCGTGAGGCCCCCCGTATGCCATTGGCAGTCCGAATCGTTGAACAGACCCTACGGCAATATCCGCACCCCAATCAGCAGGTGGTTTTAACAGGCACAGGCTCAGTAGGTCCGTAATACACGATACTAATACACCCGATTCGTGTGCCTTTGTTGCGAACGCCGAATAATCCTTGACCTCACCATCGGCAGAAGGATATTGGAGTATTGCGCCGAACTCTCTACCCGAGAATTCGTACTCCTCAAATCTGTCGAGAATGATTTCAATTCCGAGCGGTTCGCTTCTGGTGAGCAATACGTCTAAGGTATGAGGGAAAATATTCGAATCGACAAACAGCACATTTTTCCCGTCCCGTATGGATTTTCTCGGTCTCAGGGCAAACATCATCGACATCGCCTCAGCCGCAGCGGTGGCTTCGTCGAGCAATGAACAGTTGCTTATATCCATTCCGGTGAGGCTTGTAACCATCGTTTGAAAATTCAGAAGCGCTTCGAGCCTTCCTTGCGAAATTTCAGCCTGATATGGTGTATATGATGTGTACCAAGATGGATTTTCGAGAATATTCCTTACTATTACGGCAGGTGTGGCCGTCGGATAATATCCCATACCGATAAATGTCCTTAACGGACGATTCATAGCGGCGATACGGCTGATTTTTTCGAACACTTCCTGTTCGGATAATCCCTCTTTGTCAAGTCCCGGAATATCTTTTATTCTGATCTCCTCCGGAATTACTTCGTTTATCAATTGACCGATGCTCCCGACGCCTATGGTATCGAGCATGATTCGGGTATCCTCGAATGACGGACCGATATGTCTCTTTATGAATTTTTCCACCTGATTATTTTTTACCAATTTAAGACGCAAAAATATAAAATTACGCTATAACTGCTATGGCTATCTGAAAATTATTTCTCCTTCCCTCGACAGGGATTTATCGACACGTTTTTCCGGTATTATATTCCAGTTATTATCGACCGGAATATCGAGAATTTCTCTTTTCGCCGCCCATCGTAAAAATTCAGGTATATATTCGATTTTGCTTATTATTCTATTTTCCGACTCTGCTATCTTAACTCCTGCTTGAACGAGAATTTCATTTCCGTAGGAATTCCATCTGTGTGCGATTACGGCGACTGTATAAATAGTTTTATCGTCCAGTCGTTGATCCCTGTTTATTCTTATTTTACTGCCGGTATTCTTGCTTACGTCTATCGTGTATTCCATGCCCGATACAGAGTAATTTTTCCTGTATGCAGACGGATATACAGCTTCACCTGCCGTGCGGTATATTTTTAATAATTCATATTCCGTGTATCTGCGGTCGTTAAACCAGTTGCCGCATGTGGATTCCATAAATTTTAATAGCTCACTTCCGCTCAGACGTATGGTTAAAAGCGTCATTTCCGGATCGTTCAATATTCCTGTAAGAATAAACATATCTCTCAAATTCCTACGACCGGAAGGAAATTGAAGATAGCGTACGGGGGCATAAACCGAAAGATCGGCACCGGTCGTTTCTGTTTGAAATTTATGGAATATGCTCGATATGTAAGACGGACCAAAGAATGAACCTCCGGTGTCGATAGAGTCGGTAAGAATCACGTATTCCGACTCTAAACGCTCCTCTATCAGGTGGCAAAGAAAATTCAAATCTTGGATAAATCTTTCTTCCGGATCGTACCTGCTATAATCGACTTTTTTCACCGATAAACTGTCAGCCTTATAATCTACTACAAAAAATTCACTGTCTCCCAAGTCCGATTTATATAGATATAAATCCAGTCCGTAACGCGATGTTCTATGGTCTTCTTCGGTATCGAACATTCCGATCATAAAGTCCGCAGTATGTTCCGCTCGGAATTCCTCGATAATTTTCAGGTTGTCTTTGAAACTTCCGCACAAATCGATAAACCCGAATGTCTTACCCTTCAACGTCACAATGGTGCATGTGTCGTAGTTCATATAGTCCGTTACTTGACTTAAGACTGTGTCACCGAAAAATTTAATGACCGGATCGTAATTCTTCCCTATATTTTTCAGAATCACGTTCTCTTTTCCGTAAGCATTCCGGTGGGAATTGATATATCGTAAAGCATACGGAATGGAATTTTTGACGGAGTATCCGGTGATAAGATTTTTATCGAAGATATTTTTACAGAAATCCGCCGTGACGATTATTTTTCCATCACCGGTGTAATCCTCTGCAAAACAGGAGGAAGTTAAAATTATATTAAGAAATAATATCGAATAAATAAACCGCATCATCTACCAAAAGTAAGAAATAAATATTAAATTCGCAGATTGATAATTTTACCCGATGTTCTCGATAATATATTACATTTTATTAATAATTTTTCTGATAATATACGGTGTATTTATTTCGCTCGTATGGCTCTTCACCTATCCGTTCGATAGAAAAAAAAGCATTATTGCCCGGACCACTCATTACCATGCAATGGGGCTGTTCTGGCTGTGCCCATTGTGGAAGATCGAGGTGGAAGGGGCTGAGAATATAGAGAAAAACACGGGTTATGTAATTGTCAGCAACCATCAGGCTATGTTCGATATTCCGCTTCTTCATGCCCTTAAAATCCATCGAAGGTGGGTGGCAAAGAGAAGTCTTATAAAGATGCCGTTCGTAGGCCATGCAATGCTTATCCACGGTGATATTCTCATTGAAAGAGGGGAGGCCAAAAGCGCCAAGAAGATGATGGCGAAAGCATTGAAGATATTAAAAATGAACGTCTCGGTTGCGATTTTTCCTGAAGGGACGAGAAGCCGCACCGGTAAAGTCGGACGTTTTAAAGAAGGTGCGTTCCTGCTTGCCAAAAAAGCCGATGCTCCGATCCTTCCGATAGTTATTGACGGTACGGCAAACGCATTCGATGGATGGAAACTCAGAACCCCTCATAAGTTTAGAATAAAAGTTCTGCCGCCGGTATCAAAAGAGCGGGTAAAAAATACGGAAATAAAAACTTTAACCGTCCAGGTTCGCGAAGAGATACTTCGCGAACATATTGACATGAGACCGGAACTATATGAAAATTAAATGATATGAGTATATCTGAAAATGTAAATTACGGAGAAGAAGACATCAAGACCCTTAACTGGCGCGAACATATCAGGCTCCGTCCGGGTATGTATATCGGCAAGTTGGGCAACGGTACCTCGCAGGATGACGGTATTTATATCCTTATCAAGGAGGTGCTCGACAACTCCGTCGATGAGTATATGATGGGGTACGGTAAAGCGATAGAAATAAATATATCCGGCAATAGGGTTACGATCCGCGACTATGGCAGGGGAATACCTCTCGCGAAGCTGTCGGATGTAGCCTCTAAAATGAATACCGGGGCAAAATATGACTCAAAGGCATTTAAAAAATCGGTCGGTCTTAACGGAGTAGGTATCAAGGCCGTAAATGCCCTCTCTTCGGAATTTGTTATTCGCAGTTCGCGCGACGGAGAACAACGGACCGTTAATTTTTCGGAAGGTGTCGAAATTTCTGATTTTAAGGAGGTCGTTCCGGACGAAAAGAACGGAACCTTTGTGTCGTTCGTTGCGGATGAGGGTGTGTTTGGAGAGTACGAGTACAACATGGAGTATGTAGAGAGTATGCTCCGAAATTATACATACCTGAATTCAGGGTTGCAGTTGAAATTCAACGGTAAAACCTATGTGTCGAAGAACGGACTGCTCGACCTCTTACAGGAGAATATGAGTGAAGAACCGTTATATACTCCGATTCATTTGAAAGGAGAAGATATCGAAGTCGCTATAACCCACGGTTCGGGATACAGCGAGAGTTATTTTTCATTCGTAAACGGACAGCATACGACGCAGGGAGGGACGCATCAGGCTGCATTCCGTGAGGCTGTCGCTAAAACCGTAAAAGAGTTTTATAGAAAAGACTTCGACGCTTCGGATATAAGGACTTCCATAATCGCGGCTATAAGTATCAAAGTAGAAGAACCGTTGTTCGAGTCGCAGACTAAAACAAAACTCGGTTCGAGAGATATGAGTCCCGGAGGCATCTCTGTCCGGAATTTCATTTTGGATTTTGTAAAATCCAACCTCGATAATTATCTTCATAAAAATCCCGAAACAGCGGACATACTTCTCAAAAAAATTCAGGAAGTTGAAAAAGAAAGAAAAGCAATATCAGGTTTGCAGAAAAAAAGTCGTGAACTTGCGAAAAAAGTTAGTCTTCACAACCGTAAACTCAGGGATTGCAGAATTCATTTTAACGACCTCAAAAATCCACGCAACGAAGAGTCGATGATATTCATAACTGAAGGGGATTCGGCGAGCGGTTCCATTACCAAGTCGCGCGATGTCAATACACAGGCTGTATTCAGCCTCAGGGGCAAACCACTTAATACCTTCGGGCTTACAAAGAAAGTTATTTACGAAAACGAGGAGTTCAATCTGCTTCAGGCAGCGTTGAACATAGAGGAGGATATGGATAATCTGAGGTATAATAAGGTTATCATCGCTACCGATGCCGACGTGGACGGAATGCACATCCGTCTGTTGCTGATTACCTTTTTTCTGCAGTTTTTTCCGGAACTGATTCGTAAAGGACATTTGTTCATACTTCAGACTCCGTTGTTCCGTGTTCGCAATAAGAAGAAAACATTTTATTGTTATACGGAAGAAGAGCGCCAGAAAGCTGTCGCTGCACTCGGGTCAAATCCGGAGATTACCAGATTTAAGGGGCTCGGAGAGATATCCCCGAACGAATTCCGGGAATTTATCAACGAAAATATTCGTCTCGAGAAGGTGCGTATGACCAAAGAAGATCCTATCCATGATCTTCTCGAATTCTACATGGGCAAGAATACCTCCGAGAGGCAGGATTTCATAATCGGTAACCTTAAAATAGAGAAAGACTTCGTTGAGAACGAGGCCTCTTAATTATACTTTATCGATCATCCAGAGAAATTCTTCAGCGAACGGTTTGAAGAATTTTTCTGTATTTACGGGATCCGTCGGATTACCGTAATCATCGAATCCCTCTCGAACATTAATTACTGTATAAAGAGAAGGAGTGACCAATGCTTCGAGTTTAAGCAGTAATGTCTGCAATTGTTGGATCGTAGCGATGCCCGGAGTCGCGGTATAGGTTACAGAACCGACCGCAACCGGTTTATGCTTCCATTCGGTGTACAATAAATCTATCGCGTTCTTTAATGCAGCGGAGAAGCCGCCGTTGTAGACCGGGCTTATTATCAGAATTCCGTCCGCCTCTCTGAATTTATCTGCAAAATTTACCGTTTTGGGTGCCGGATCACTCTGATACATAATCCTCTCATTGAAGAGCGGGAAGTCGTACTCCTTAAGGTCCAGAATTTCCGTTTTGGCGAGTTTATGATTGGTTAGATAGTTGTGAGCATACATGGATACCCTGTGGCTCATCCTGCCGTCACGTACGCTGCCGGATATTATAGCTATTTTTTTCATGGTAATCAGGCGTGTAGAGGTTGATTAAATTTATTCTTCTCCATTTGTTTAGCATATAACTGCCGAATTATGCCGTCTGACAGTCCAACCTTCGGAATGATGTATTCTACTATTCCGCATTCTTTGCCTATTGTCGTGAATATCTTAAGCGCAGGAATTATAACATCTGCACGGTATATGTTGAGTCGAAGCTGTTCTACTCGTTCGTCGTAGCTCAGGGCGGATAATTTTTTGAATAAATTATTCAGTTCGGTGAAGCTGACGCTCTCCCTATCTTTTTTATTGAGTAATTTAAACGCTTTGTTTATATTGCCTCCGGAACCTATAATTGCTTTGGGGGAATATTTTTTTTCTACCGTCCGGAGCCATTTTTTCATCTTTTTGAATTCATTCATGTCTGCAGCTCCACTTATTATCCTTACGGTGCCCAGTGGAAACGAGTGCGATTCCGCGATGTCATGATCATAATAAACTATAATTTCGGTACTCCCTCCTCCGACATCTACGTAGAGATAGGAATTATCTTTGTTGTATACTTGAGACAGTCCTTCTCCTGCATATATTGTCTCTGCTTCTTCGATTCCGGAAATTATTTCAATATAAATACCGGTCTCCTTAGCGATGTTTTTGATAAGATCCTTCCCGTTGCCAGCCTCGCGCATAGCACTGGTCGCACAGGCACGGTAATCGACGACATTGAACGTTTTCATCAGGGAAGAGAAGGCCTTCATGGCTTCGGTGAGTGTTCCGGATTTTACTTTTCCAACATTCCCTGAAGTGAACACATCCTCTCCGAGCCTTATGGGTACACGTACGAAGGCAGCCTTCTTGAATTCTGTTTCGTCTTTATATTTCTCCACATAATTGATAAGAAGTCTGATAGCGTTGGATCCTATATCTATTGCGGCGAGCGTTTCTCTATCCATTTGTTTGTTCTTTATAGTAGTCGTATAATGCAGTTTGGCTGCGTGATTGTTTGAACTTATCCGGGTCGGTGCACTTAACATAACGGTTGCGGTCGAGTGAACTTAGATCTCGTGCCTTGACGCAGTCCTTCCATTGGATTTTAAATACGTCCATGAGAATCTTCCGTATTTTTTTGTCGAATACAGGGGCTCCTACTTCTACCCTGCGGTCCAGGTTGCGGGTCATCCAGTCTGCGCTGAGAATATAATATTTTTCTTTTCCTCCGTTGCAGAAGATCGCCATTCGGGCATGCTCGAGAAATTTATCGACAATACTTATGATGCGGATATTATCACTAAGCCCTTGGACCTGCGGTTTAAGACAGCATGCCCCTCTTATTATAAGTTTAATATCGACGCCGGCCTGGCTTGCATTGTAAAGTTGGTAAATTATTTTCTCATCGGTAAGACTGTTGAACTTTGCGTAAATAAACGCCTTCTTACCTTTTTTCGCATTTTTAATCTCATTGTCGATAAGGGACTCGAACTCCGACCTCATCGAATGAGGAGATACCATAAGATATTCGTAATCGAAGTGTTTGTGTGTGTCTGTGAGAAATTCGCACACCTTGCGGGCATCTTCGACAATTCCTGCGTGCGTGGTGAAGAGTCCGAAGTCAGAATAGATTTTAGCTGTACTCTCGTTAAAATTTCCTGTCCCGATATAAGCATATCCGCACATCCTGGAGCCTTCGCGCCTCTCTACGAGGACCAGTTTACTGTGCACCTTCAGCATCTCCGAACTGTGAATTACTTTTACACCAGAATTTTGTAATACTTCTGTGCTGTGGATATTCTGTTCCTCGTCAAACCGTGCTTTTAATTCGACTAACACGGTCACTTTTTTACCGTTTTTTGCCGCGTTGATCAGCGCGTTAATTACTTTGGAATGGTCTGCGGTTCTGTACAGGGTAATAAAGATACTGTCCACTTTAGGATCTATCGCCGTCTCGTGGAGAAAGTCGATAAAATGGCTGAACGAGTGGTATGGATAATTCAGGAATATGTCTTTTTTTCGGATTACGTTTAGAATACTTGAAAATGGTTTAATATCGGGATGGAATATAGGGTCGTGTAGTTTTTCTTCAAGCTCTGACGATACACGCGGGAATTTCATCAAATCTTTCATTTGATGATATCTTCCTCCTGATATCAGGGCGGCTGAATTCCTCATGCCGAGTTTTACGGCGATTGTTTTCAGAAGATCTTCCGGAATATTCTTGTCGTACACCAACCGTATAGGTTCTCCGAATTTTCTTTTGTTGATACCGTGTTCGATCTTTTCCACTAAACTCTTCGATACGTCGTCGTCGAGTGTTAGGACTGCATCGCGCATTATTTTGAAGGTATGGACAGATATCTCGTCGTAATTGAACATGAAGAATATCTCGTCTATCATAAGGCGGATAATATCGTCCATGAAAATAATTTCCGTTTGTCCCGACGCTGAAGGGAGTACGATAAAACGCGGACATTTATCGCTAACAGGTATCTGGAGTATCGCGTACCTTGTCGCCGAGGATTTTGCAGACGACATTTTAACTGCAAGATATATCCGCCCGTCAGGCAGGAACGGAATCTCGGATGATTTTCTCAGGATCAACGGAACAAGGCGCGGACTTATGGTGTTGGCATAATATTCATGACAGAATTTAATTTGCTCCGCAGTGAGTTCGTTTTCATTCAACAGAACTATTCCGTGGCGCACCTTCTCAACCAATAACTCGCAGTAGGTTTTTTCAAACGTGTTCTGCGCCTCTATGGTATTTTTGTTTATCTTTTTTAGAAGCTCCAAAGGCGTATAGTCTCCTGTGAACAGAATCGGTTTTTTAGTTTTGAGTTTAGCAGTCCTTATGACATTAGCCACTCTTACTTTAATGAATTCGTCCTGATTATTGGAATAGATACCGAGAAACCTCAATCGCTGCATAAGAGGCACGAGAGGATCTTGTGCCTCTTGAAGTACTCTGTCGTTAAAGAGCAGCCAGCTCAATTCCCTGTTATTAATTATACTCATCTTCTGAAAATAAATTTTATGTGGGGTGCAATTTTCTTACCGAACATCTATTGTTTAATTTCCAAAATTACATACTAAATGTACGAATAAATCATTATTTAATTTAATTTTACCTTAATTTTGTACGATAAATAGGATACGGATGATAATAAAAACCGCAGAATTCAAATGCAGCAGCGCCAAAGTGGAGCAATGCCCTGTCGGCGATATGCCGGAGTATGCTTTTATAGGCAGGTCTAATGTAGGTAAATCTTCGTTGATAAATATGCTCACAGGACATAAGGGTCTGGCCAAGGTCTCCGGAACTCCTGGTAAGACTGCTCTTATAAATCATTTTACTATAAACGGCGAATGGTATTTGGTGGATCTTCCCGGTTATGGTTATGCTAAGGTATCCAAAGATAAGCGCAGGGGATTCTCCGATATAATCGGAAACTATATACTGAACAGGGAAGAGATGAGTTATTTATTCGTTCTCGTAGATTCGAGGCTGGAGCCGCAGAAAATAGATTTGGAATTTATGAATCTTCTCGATATTCACGGAATCGAATACGGATTAATTTTTACTAAAACCGATAAATTATCCGATAATAAGATCGTATCGAATGTTACTAAGTATAAAAAAACGCTGCAGTCGGTAAGGGGAGCGGTACCACAAATCTTCATTTCCTCTTCGGATAAAAAAACAGGCAGAGAAGAAATACTCGATTTCATTGAAAACAGCATAAATAGGAGATAAAATTTTATCACTAAACGATTATTTTACTACATTTGCAGGCAATATCTAACACTAAAATTATGGTAATTCACAAACTGAAATTTTTTGCTTGTAGTGAATCCCGTTATCTTGCCGAGAAGATAGCCCGTAGTTTTGGAACGGAACTCGGCGATTCATCGGTTCTTCATTTCAGCGACGGGGAGTTTCAACCGGCATATAACGAAAGTATAAGAGGATGTACGGTGTGCATCGTACAGTCTACTTTTCCTCCTGCGGAGAATCTTATGGAACTTCTGCTGATGATCGATGCCGCTCGTAGGGCTTCCGCATATAAAGTGATTGCCGTAATACCTTATTTCGGATGGGCCCGCCAGGATCGAAAAGACCGTCCGCGAGTCTCAATAGGAGCGAAGTTGGTCGCGAACCTTCTTCATGCTGCCGGAGTGGACCGTGTAATGACGATGGATCTTCATGCAGATCAAATACAGGGCTTTTTCGATATTCCGGTGGATCATCTCTATTCGAGTGGAATCTTCGGACCGCATATTAAAGATCTTGCTATCGAGAATCTCGCAGTGGCAGCACCGGATGTCGGTGGGGCTAAACGTGCCAACGCATATGCAAGCTATCTCGATGCTCCTATGGTAATTTGTCACAAACAGAGAGAGAAGGCGAATGTAGTAGGGGAGATGACGGTTATCGGCGATGTGGAAGGGAAAAATATAATTATTTTCGACGATATAATCGATACGGCAGGAACTATTACCAAAGCTGCCGATATGATGATGGATAGGGGGGCATTGAGCGTCCGTGCTGCCGTTACCCATCCTGTCCTGTCCGGTCCGGCATATGACCGCATAAATAAAAGTTCGCTTACGGAGGTCTTGGTAACCGATACTATTCCGTTATGTAAAGAAGCTGATACAAGTAAATTTACGGTGCTGTCCGTGGCGGAACTTTTTGCCGACGTGATTAACCGTGTGCATAATAACAGAGAGATAAGTTCCAAATTTATATTTTAGATTTTATCTTAAAAATCCTGAGAAGATTTGGCAGAATGTAAAAAAGTGTTACTTTTGCACTTCGAAAACAGGTCAGGAGAGTTGGGTGAGTGGCTGAAACCACCAGTTTGCTAAACTGACGTACGGGCAACCGTACCGGGGGTTCGAATCCCCCACTCTCCGCCAAGAGCGAAAGCAAAATAAAGAAAGTCCCTGTGAATTAGACGTTTACAGGGATTTTTGTTTTTAGGGAGATATACAAAAAAGGGGACTTTGGGCAATTCTCACCGATAAATTCGTAGAGGTACACGAAAAAACTAAAATTGTCCTCTACTTATATTTATTAGGTTCTTTTTTAGTGTCTTGCCTATTTTTATATAGTTCTGTTCCCACCTGTATTTCATATATTTCGAACTTAATTAAAAGTAATAAAGGTATGAAAAGGATACCTTTAAAATCCTGTTTGTCGTAAAGGCATCACGGGTTACCAGAGATGGTAAAACACCTATTTTCCTTCGTGTGACAGTAAATGGACAAAGAAGAGAAATCTCCATTAGTCTTAAAATTAATCCTGAAAAATGGAATTCCATTGCCGAACGTTCAATCGAGGATAGCCGGGAAGATCAGGAATTAAATTTCCGGTTAGATACCATCCGTATGCGGATTATGCAGATTTACCGCGAAATGGAATTCGATAAAATAGAAATATCTGCAAAGACATTCGAAGCTATAGCTATGCTCTCGAAGTTGGAAAATTTTGCCCGCCGCATGGAAGTGCTTTGCTACCATTCTCGTAAAAAGAATCTTACTGGCTGTCTATACAGCCAGGATGTTTGTCTGTTTTAATATCTCAACCAGAATGTTGCAAACACTTCTTGGTATTCTAAAAGCCCTGATTTTCTAAATCTTTGCAAGGTTCGTTTGCTTATGTTTAATAGTGCCATATCCTGATTGTCCAGCAATCTATTCCCATCAAATAGATTTGTGTATTGTGCCATATTTTGAATCGGTCTTTCGAGCTTCCCGAATCTGTAATCAATATGATCCAGTATTTTATGGAACGTATTTACTTTCGACTATGGCTCAGTCTTTAGGTTATCAAGTGATTCAATCTTCTCATTATGATCGTTTTTCTTTTGTCAATCTGCAAAAGATTCTTTAAACGTTGAATCTCAGCTAAAAGAGCTGTCTCTGTTGAATTTGAAAAAACAATTGGGAATGACTGATTTACCAAATTGTCTTGTTAACAAACCGGATCGGGTAAGTGTGGATATAAGTGATCTATTAGCGACATAACTATTTATTTTGATTAATTAATTTATCTATCATTTCATCGAAATCTAACCCATCTGGATTAATTTCAATTATTTCTTCGAAGTCCATTTCCTCTTTAGGAGCACACTGGTTCGATTGCAAAATTTCTTCTTCTTCCATAAATTAAATCTTTATATTTTATTTGTGAATCTTCTAAATCATTAAACAAGTGGTCAAAACGCTCTGTAAAGCTCATTTTTCTTGCATTGTATCGGAAAACAACCGAGTTGCATAGTAATTGACTGTGTTTAAATGATATCCAATGTTGTGTATTTATAGCTCGTTTTATCTGGTAATTGAAAGATTCTGCCGTATTTGTTGTTGCTTTTCCGCTAACATATTCTTTTATCCCATGTCTAACAATTTCATGATCGTATCCTAATTTCGAAAGTGGTTGGTATGCAATCCACTCGTCTGAAAATATACTACAATCTTTTTCTGAAAACTTCTTAATATAAGGGATCAAAGAATCTGATTCAACTGATTCTACTGTCCTTGCAAAAGCATTTCCTCCGCGTTCAACCATTACAAATATAGGTGTTCTTCCGATCAAACTACGCCCTTTATTATGAGGAATTTTCCGGGAGCTATGTTTGTTCTTATTAGGACTATATATATATGTTTCATCAACCTCTATATCTCCACGAAGAACTTTTCTATTTTCTACTCCCATTACTTTTTGGATTCGCTTTAATAAGAACCAGCATGTCCTCTGAGATAATCCTGTTTCTCCGGACAGCCAAATCGAACTAACTCCTTTTTTATTGTTAGTAACAATCCAAATCACTTCAAACCAAGTAGTTAATGGTATTTTTGAAAATTCCATGCAAGTTTTTGTTTTTGCGCTAAAGGACTTTGTGCATTTTGAACATTTCCATCTATGTCCTGCGCATTTATATATCTTCTCATTATTACCACAATGTAAACATTTAACACCGTTTTTAAATCTTTTGGCTTCTAAATATTCATAGCATTTTTCTTCACTACCAAAGAATTTTCTAAAATCGGCATGAGTTTTTATCTGCATTACCTCTTTCATAATTCTCAAGATTTGATTAGTATGGTTATTTTTAAACATAGCATCCGCATTAAAATGATGCTTTTGCTATGTAAGCGCATTTTGAGAAAGTGGTTTGCAATTCTACACCACATCTTTCTCAAAAAAGAAGATTGAAAGTAAAAAATGTTAAGAACCTGATAATTAGATTTTAATAGTTAGCTTGACGAAGACAAAATATCTTAGTTTGGTATTGTTCATAATTTCCTATTGGAAAATGGAAAATACCAATATTTTTAACCCTATTGAAAAATTGTAATTAAATTCAGACTCTGCAAATTCTCATAATAACATAACAAAAGTTAGTATGATACCCGATAACAATAAAATTCCAGATAAATTTGAAGTATCATCTTCTAATTTAAATGATAGAGACATGTCTTTATTTTTAACAGATATGCTACACTGTGGACAATATTCTGGTAAGTATTCTTCCGTAATACAGTTAAAATCTTTACCACAACAAGGACATTTAAGATGTTTTTTTTGTTCCTCCATAAGCGTGAAATTTATGCATAAACCATTATGTTATCACGCAGAACGTGAGCGATTTCCGCCTTCAACAGAGGTGTCGCCAATCACCCACCAATCAGACAGAAATGCACGCGTAACCGTAGGCATTAGTCAAATTGTGTGCTTGATTGTTTGAAAATTGGCGATTTCCTGTTGAATCAACACAATAGCTAATGCTATCGGAACAAATAGTATTTATACTTGAATATTAAAAATTACCGTAAAAAAGGTAGTAATGCCCAAATTTATCCTGAGATAAATACTGTATGTAACTTAATACGCAATCATCGTTTTTGTCGGAAATTGCTGTGTCCGTTTCTGTTTACTTTAACAAGCTCCCAAATCATTTACAATAAACGTTTTGGGAGTTTGTTTCCTTGTTGCTTGAGCACCGGTGACTGTAAGCTGTACATTCAGGAATTATTAATTCTTACCTTTTACATTTTTCCGACTATGTGGATATTTCTCTAATCACTTTTGCCGGAATACCCGCAACTATAACGTTATCCGGAACATCTTTGGTAACAACAGCCCCAGTAGCTATAACGGAGTTCTCACCGATGGTTACTCCGGAGAGGACTGTTGCCCCTGCCCCGATCCAAACATTATGTTTAATATAAATATGGCCTACCTCCAGAGAATGCCGTTCGTCGGGAGAAACGGGATGCCCTTCGGACAGAAGGCTGACGTTTGGGCCGATCAAAACATCGTCCTCTATTGTTATGCCTCCCAAATCGAGCAAAGTGCATCCAAAATTGATGAATACATTCTTCCCGATCCGAGTATGCTTCCCGTAGTTTATGTATATGGGTGTAAATAAAGCTGTACTATCGTCAATGGTGGTTCCAGTGATCTGCCCTAAAAGTTTTCTCACCTCAGCGGGGTCGGAGGAATCATTCAGTCGTACCAACAATTTTTTTGTCGCGTATGACGCTTCCCGCATTTTATATCCTTCCGGATCATCGGCCGGTATTGTTTCGCCTTTTCGAAGGCGTTCGAAAATATCTTTCATAACTATAATGAATTACGGAAAAATTCCTCCAGTTTTTCTGTTACCTTCTTAACTTGCGGAGATTTATCGTACAGATCGACATGGCTTGCCCCTTCGATAGTAAAAATCTCTTTCGGCTCTTTGGCAGCCTTATAAGCAGATTCGGAAAAATAGAGCGTATCAGCGCGGCTACCCACGATAAACAGTATCGGGCGGGGCGAAATAGTATCTATCAGATCAAATGCATGCCATGCCGCGAAACGGTCGTTACAGGTGAATAGGAATTTATTATGGGAATTGGGATGTGCCGCGCGCGGAGTACAGTAATACTCGTACGCTTCCCGTTGGATTACGGGTGTATCCTCTGTAAATTCTTCCGGTGAGTTCGGTACATATCCGACCAGGCGCGGCTTTTCGCCTCTTGCCTCGCGTGTCCGCTGTGCCGCTACCTCACGGAGTATTTGTTTTTTCTGTTCAACTGTCCATTTGCGTGCAAAACCGTTACGCTGGCTGTCACCTACATCCCAGGTACTGATTCCGGCTACTGCCTGTATCCGTAATTCCGTTTGTGCGGCGTTGATGGCGTAACCAGCACCGGCGCAGATTCCCATCGCCCCGATGCGGTTCTCGTCTATGTAAGGTAGGGTAACCAGATAATCTATCGCACAGCGGATGTCTTCGACCCTTTTGGCCGGGTCGTCAAGATAGCGCGGCATACCTTCACTCTCTCCCTGGTGGGAGGCATCGAAAGCGAAACCGATAAAACCGTGGTCGGCGAGTTTGGAAGCGTACAATCCGGCAACTTGTTCTTTTACGCCGTTACCCGGATGCGATACTACTATGGCAGCATATTTCTTTTCGGGTTCGAACCCGGCCGGGAAGTATAAATCCCCTGCCATTCTAAGGGTTTGGTTTTTAAAGAAAACTTTTTCTTTGTAACTCATAGGGTGGAATTATTTCAGGTTTTGTTTAAAGAAGGACTCCAGTTTATCGAACGGTATAATATCCGTCTGGTCGTACAAATCCGTATGGCTTGCACTGGGAATTATCATCAATTCCTTGTTATCGCCTGTGAGTTTTTTAAAAGCATCTTCTCCGAAATAACGTGAGTGCGCTTTCTCACCGTGAATTATCAGTACCGGATTGCGGATTTCCCCGGCATACGAAAGCTGTTGTGTATTGATAAATGATAGGGCGGAGGTTGCGTTCCATCCGTTGTTGGAATTAAGCGAGCGTTCATGATAACCGCACGGAGTTTTGTAGTAATCGTAATAGTCCTTGATAAACTTCGGGGCATCTTCCGGGAGCGAATCGACAACGCCGCCGGCAAGCACGTTATTCCCGTTCCGGGCATCGACCGTGCGCTGTGCATTGAGCTGCTCACGAAGTTCGTAACGGGCTTCAGCATCCATCGAATCGTTATAACCGTTCGCATTCACCCGGCTCATATCGTACATAGTCGAGGCCGCGGTAGCTTTGATTCGTGTATCAATCGCCGCGGCATTGATCGCAAGACCGCCCCATCCGCAGATACCTATTATTCCGATACGGTCAGGATCGATATTATCCTGTATGGATAGAAAATCAACGGCCGCGCTGAAATCCTCGGTATTAATGTCAGGTGAGGCCACATAACGCGGTTCCCCGCCGCTCTCACCTGTGTAAGACGGATCGAAAGCCAGGGTGATAAACCCACGCTCGGCCATGGTTTGGGCATAAAGACCGGAAGATTGTTCTTTCACAGCCCCGAACGGACCGCTGACGGCGATGGCAGGCAGTTTGCCTTCCGTATTCTTCGGAGTATAAAGATCGCCTGTGAGTGTGATGCCGAAGCGGTTGGTAAACTGTACTTTTCTGTGATCTACCTTATCGCTCTGCGGGAAGGTCTTGTCCCACTCGGTTGTAAATGTTGGAGTATTCATATATTCCGGGTTTTGGTTTTCATTATTATTCCGACCGTAAGAATATCCTGTAAGGAGGACGGTCGTTAATATAAGAATCGCTATTCTTTTCATTTTAATATTTTTTATTGTTTAATAATGCAAAACTAAAGCAAAAGCCTTACAGAAGCGTTACTGTAAGGCTCAACTTGTCTTTCTCAAAGGCTCATTTACCGATTTATTGCCTCTTTCCGCAAATAGGATAAATGGAACAACAGGCAAAGAAGGATAAATAACCCTCCGCAAAAGGTTACTCCTGTCCATCCAAACAGCCCCCATATTAAGCCTCCGATCCATGTTCCTACGGCACCGCCTATGAAAAAGGTTACCATGTATGCAGTATTTATCCGATTCGTGGCTTCTTTATGGGAGGAAAAAATGAGACTCTGATTCGATATATTCATAGCCTGGATTCCCATATCTATCAGAATCACACCTGCGATAATACCGGCATAGGTAGATCCTCCCAGCCCTAAAATCACCCACGATAAAAGCATAACGGATGCTCCGGCGGTGAGAATTCTATTTTGTCCGTATTTATTCGTTATCCGTCCGACCACATTGGCAGCCACAGCGCCGACGATCCCGACAAGCCCCATCGCTCCCGCCACGTCGCTTCCTGCCAAAAAGGGCGCGCCGTTCAGTCTGAATGCGAGCGTGGCCCACAACATAGAGAACGAACCGAATACAAGGCCGCCGCGCAGGGCTGCCATCCGCAGGTCGGGCAGCGTTTTTACATAGTAAAGAATGGACAGCATCAACTCCCGATAGGTGCCTTTGAAGGTAGGTTTTATCTCCGGTAAGAATAAAGCCATACATAACCCGAGAATCAGCATGATGCACATAGCTACCAGATAAACTGCGCGCCATCCGAAATATTCTGCCAGTATTCCGCTGAAAACCCGCGAAGCGAGCATTCCGATAAGCATACCGCTCACGACCATCGCCATGCTTTTTGCCGTTTCTTCAGGTCTGGACAGCTGTGCGGTAAGGGGTAAGAATATCTGCGGGATAATAGTTGTCAGACCCAAGAAAAAACTTGCGATAATTATTGTTGAGAACGATGGTGATAACGCTACGGCGAATAAGGCAAGGAGCATAAACCCGAAATCGACGAGTATTATCTTCTTGCGTCTCATCATATCTCCCAGCGGAACGATAAAAAAGAGGCCGGCGGCATAACCGAGTTGTGTGATCATAGCCACTTTGCTCGCCGCCGATTCGCTTACTCCGAAGTCCGCAGCGATATGGCTGAGAAGGGGCTGATTATAATATAAGTTGGCAAGTACCAGCCCGGCCCCTATGGTTATTAACCATAAAAGGCCTCGTGTCAACTGCGGTTTATTTTCTGTTTGTTCGATATCCGCTTCCAATTTTTTCATGATGATATATGTGGATTTAATTATGTTCATACTGCGGATAAAAGAAAAATTTCCCGCAGCCGCATTCTTCTAAGACTGAACTGATCTTTCTTCACAGATCAATCCCTGTTACCCCGCAGGTTGCAGGGAAGTTGGCGGAATACCAAATTGTTTTTTAAATGCCGTAGAGAAATGGGACGGATTCTTAAAGCCGACCTCCGAATATACATCCTGTACCTTTTTCCCGCCCTGCTTCATCAATTCGTAAGCTACTTCGAGCCGTTTCCGGATCAACCATTTTTGAGGAGTCAGATCGCTTATTTTCCTGAAATCACGTTTAAAAGTGGCAAGGCTTCTCCCGGTGAAATTCGCTAAATCTTCCAGGGTAAAATCGTACATATAATTCTGGTTCATAAAATCCAAGATATCGATCTTCCAAGGTTCGGTAAAATCGAATAGAGTGGGGGCGAACCTGTTGTCTATATGGAGCAGAGCCAGCAGGCCTTCATAAAGTTTGAGTTGCATCAAATCGTCATTCGGTTTTACCGTGGTATTAAAATACGGCACCATCGAGCTGAAAAGGCTTTCCAGTTCGGGTGTTTGAGGGAGTTTAAGTACGCTCGATTTCATTTTGAGAGAATCCTCCGATATTTTATTGGCTTCAAGTCTGTGAAAATTTTCGCGCAGGAACTTCCGGGTGAAAGACATAAAAATACCGCAGTACTGCTGCCCGTCAAGAGGTTTTTTATACGTAGTTATACGGTGGTCGCGGCGGATAAATACGCATTCCCCTTTACGGACATGAATTTTCTTTCTACCGTCGTCTATCATCATCTCACCGGAATAAACATAGTTAAGCGCATGGTCGCGCGACTGGTGAAAACAGCCGCTCTCGTCATTATAGTAGCAACTGAAAAAAACATCGGCGTAACTGAAGATCATCTCTTCGGCTGCCGGATTGATATTATTCCGTGTCTCCATTATATTCTTTTTTTACAAATATAACGCAAAGATCACATAATAGGATTGCTGTACGGCTCAAATTATCTTTCCCTGAGGATCAAATTTTCTCAGAGGAGAATGACGAGAAATCGAAATCTTCAGCCTCGAATACAACTCTTATTTCTTATTATCATTAACTGTGTTATCTCCGTCTTAAGACTGATAGGTATATACCCGTTAACGTTTTGTAATCTTGGCAACCAATGGGCAAAGCAGTCCCATTTATGGCATTTATTGTAACACAGTTAATTGTTTTTCCTTATCCATAAGGGCTTTGTCCGGTTAATGTATGATACTGCTTGCGGTGATGCTATATTATTTCATTTACATATTCCCCTGATAATCCTTTTCCACCTTTAATTCATAATTATAATCATAAACTACATATAACAAATTCTTGACATATATTTTAGTGTCCAGCCGATAATAATAGAAGCCACACATGCCAATGAAAATAAGACATCATATCCCGATTGAATTTCGATAATGTTATAATTCCTCCCCTAACTAATAAACTATAAATTGATAGTGATTTTCTATTTATTGACAGTTCAATTCTTCATAATACTTTAACCGGTCACGGCATTCCGGTTCGATAATGTCTTTCATTTCGCAGATTAGGTCATAACTTTCGATTAGATGGCGCTGCGGATAACTGAAGTCAAGGTTAAACCGGGCATGGCGGACCATTTTTTCGAGGAGTCTAATACGGTGGTTTATATTTGGCATATAATTATCTACCCATTCGAGGAATGGTCGCGAGGTATGTTTGATCCACATAAGAAGTTCGTAATAGGAGGCGAGAGTATGCCTGAATCCGAAGTAAGAATATTCGATAGTGAAGAGATATTGTTCCATTGCGAGAAATAGATTTACAGAAGCAGTTTTTGGGGAAAGATTCTTGATAGCATCGTGAGCGACCTGTAAATATCTTTCGCCTTGATCGAGGTGATTTTCTGTAAATTTTATGATTCTCTTAGAGAACACCTTGTTTCGGAATTTTACCTTTTTATCTAAAGGTACAGAGTCGTTTGAATAAAGCAGGTGGCCTTCTCGATAGATCATGTAAAAGAAATAATTTCCGGATAGTTCCTGCATAAAAATATCGCTACGATAAGTATAGACTGTTAATTTTCTTTCATAGCGGTTCCGGTATTTTACATCAACAAATAGTTGGTCGTGGATTTCTTCTCCGGATGCGGAACTCTCTTTATCGGTCAGGATCAGTAACTCGTAACCTCCTCTGGCGTTGCGGAGAGTTCCGTTTACATATTCTCCAAATAGGATGACCGCATCGGGATTGCAGAATTGCTTAATGCTTTCGGTCAGGCGTTCTAATTCTCGTAAGGTTCGGAATGTAAATTCGACTTGTTTCATGGGTGTATAGTTGAAGATTATTGTTGTAGTTAATTGGTTGTTTACCGTTTGGGGTGGACGTAGTTGTAGTAATTGGAGATATGAAGTAAGATTTTCAACTGTATAAATTGGGATTACATATAAGAATAAATTAATGAATGATGGAGAAATAAACGAGCGGGTTTGCCTGTATTCCACCAGGTAGGCATATCAAAAAATTTTCAGATAAATGCTCTGTTTTTGTTTAGGATTACTGTTATTGGTAATCTTTTTGAATAAATCCTTTAAATTTTCCAGATGGATTGTACCGCTGTCTTTTGCACCGGAACTGCCCAAATTTTTAAAACTCATACTTAAAAATTTTAAACGGTTACTTGCTCAAATGTTTTCGTTTGATTCCGGCAACAAATATTAGTGGGGAAATATGGAAATACAAGTTATTTTAAGGTGATTCGAAATATTTATATGGTAGCCTGATAATCAGCTTATAAAACCAACAGGGGGGATTTGAACTTTTGTAAATCCCCCATTAATCCCGGTAGTAAAATTATATTATATTGAGAATAAAAGTATATTGCTGCTAATATTTAATATTAGGTTCAATGGATATTTTATATAGACTACGTTCGTCATGTTTTAATTTCTTATAAATAATTCGTTTTGATCCGGATATTTGAGAGAACACGTTTATAAGCCAATCGGCAGTGTCCGGTTGTTGTACAACATCAAAATAATTCCAGATATTCCAACCGTAATGGTATAAGTCGCATTTGTCAAGCCCACTGGTTTCTATTTTTTGTGAGATATTCCCCATATTTCCGTGAGCATATTGTTCAATATACTTATGAAGTAGAATTAAGTTATCATTAGAAGTATAACCGTTAAGTACATCGTCCGAATAACGGCAAAAAATATCTATTTGTTCTTGCAGTTTAGATACCGATATGGCATTAATGTGTTGGATATTTTTCTTTTTATTGATGAAGTAATTTATTACTTTATCGAATATCGGAATAAATAATTCCATAAAAAGAAAATAGAATAAAACAAATCCTGTAATTATCACAAACATTATCCAGTTTGCGCTGGCTTTATCCTTTATTACTTCAAGAAAGTATAATCTTGTAATTATTCCTATTATAGTGCCGCATAAAACTATTGCTGCGGTTGGTAGTATCTCGTCCTTATTGATCTTCATATAGTATGTCTTTGGATTATAGCTTGGTAATAACTGATTATTAGTTAAAAATAAGAGTATTCGTTATAATTACATATTAAAGAAAATACCCTAAGGTTGAGAATTTTAATTCTCAACCTTTAAGCCGTTTATTATAACACGAAGTTAGTGGGTTCTCCGAATTAATACAGACTTTGAAATTGGATTTATGGTGCTATTTTTCTGAAATTATATATCTGACCATCTCGCAGGCTGCAAGAAGATAGGCTCCTACGCCAAAATCCGCTTGTGAATCCGCATCCTCTATCTGTCCCGGGATCGCCTTCTCGCCTATCGGTTGTACGTATCCGACCTTACCGTCAGGTTGAAGAGCCACAGTAGTAAGATAAGTCCATGCTTTGTCTATTATCTGAGAGTATTCCGATTTATCGAGTAATCCGTTATTTATACCCCAAAGCAATCCGTAAGTGAAGAATGCGGTACCGCTTGTTTCAGGACCAGGTGCAAATTCAGGATCGAGCATACTACGGGTCCAGTATCCTTCGGGCTGTTGTGCATCCACGACAGCTTTAGCCATAGCTTTAAAACGACTTATGTAAAAATCCCTGTGCGGATCGATCTCTGGAAGATCGGCAAGGGCCTTCGCAAATCCGGCGAGAACCCATCCGTCGCCGCGTGCCCAGAAATCTTTTTTACCGTTCACGGTTTTATGTTCCGGATAGACGTATTTAGCATCCCGGTAGAACAATCCTGCCTGCGTATCGTACATTACGCTGTCCGCATAACAATAATATTCATATAATTTGTCGAGATATTGCTGATTCCCTGTAATTTTATAAAGTTTAGTCATTACGGGCATTACCATATACAGTCCGTCCGACCACCACCAGTAACCGTTAAAATCCGTACTCATCTGATATTCCATAACCTCACGCGCACGGGCTATTTTGTATTCTGCAGGATCGATATTATATAAATCCGCATAAACCTGGAAACAAATCTGAAAATCCCCGAAGAGGACGTAGTTATCCCTCTCTCCATAGGTATATTTCCATTCTTCCTTATTGTCGGACTTTGCCCCCTTCCACTCATTGTGTTCCGCCCATGCTTGGGAAAATTTAAGATATTCCGGCTCTCGTGTCAAAAAATAAGCCTCCATATTGCCGGTGTGATAAGCTGCTCTGTGCCAAAACGAATCACCGTGCTTCGGATTGTTAGTCTGCCAGTAATTATTTACCCTGTGAATAATCTCTATAATTTCTTGTGTGGATTCAGTTTTGATTTCTGCACATATGGCAAATGAGACGGTGAAAAAACTTAAAAACAGTAAACTGATTTTTTTCATTTGAAATATATTTTAATTTATTTTATTCGAAACGAATCGTCTTTACTGAGTTGTCACGGAAGACTACCTCTACTTGTGAAGTATCTTCGGAAATTTTTATATTTTTAATTTGATTCAGTTCTTTGGACATAAACGGTTTCCCTCCTTTTTTCCATAACTCCAGAGTAATGTAGATCTTCTCAGTTTCAATTCTATCCTTAGTATTTATTACCGAACTGTGGTCGCTGACCGGATGGAGTCCTTCTGTCGAAACTAATTCCATCGAATTCCATCCGTAGACAGGTATCATGGCAAGTTCGTATTCGCCGTTGTTTATTGTGTAGGCATCGTAATTACCCGCTTTGCGTGTTTTTTCTGTTATCGGTTGTTTCAGTTCGGGTAACGAATAATGTCCAAGCCGTATGTCGGCACCGAATGGTGTAGTGATTTTATCTACTCGAAGTATACCGTCCGGTAAGGGAATGTCGTTCAGTTGGAATTTCATGTCTGGCTCGGTTTCAAGTACAGCCTGGCGGGAGTAAATTCCGTTTTCAAAGGATTTGAAAGTATATAAGCGCAGTACCTCCCATTCGCCTTTTTTATTTTTAACAGCGTAATTCATGGAAACTTCTCCGTCTTCACCGTCTGCCATCCACGGGAAGTCCGTGTTGTAGGATAGTTTATTGTAGTTCTCGCTGCTGCGGAATTTCTGCCAGTCTTTTGCAACAGTTTCATGGCACCACGATCGCATTTCGGAGGAACCGCTATTCGGATAATTCGTAATAAGGAGATTCGAGCCGGTCTGGAATTTATTATAAACGTCTCCACTATGCAATTCCGACTCCCATGCTCCGTCATTCTCGACTGCGGTCCAGAATATATTATCTTCGGGAAGTAATAACAATGCGAAGAATACCTTACCTCCCCAGTATACGCTTCCGCGGCAGCTATAAATCTGCACGGCAGGCGCAAACGGCCCGTAGAAGCCTAATGTGGGCACCCGATCCTCCATAAACTCCGGGTGTTGGAGGAATTGCAGGATTGTCGCTGAGGAAATTTTACGCATCCATCCGTAATTAATATTGGGATCGTTAAAATAACCGAGCAGCGGTAATGGAATTATCGAGGCGTAACGGTAGCTAATGCTCCGTCCCCACATATTCATCTTACCGTCACGGTTGAACATATAAGGATAATTATCCGCAAGATCTCTGAGATTATCCATAAATTTTTCGGCACGGTCAGGATGATATTTGTTCCCGTACATCTGCGCCCACATAGGACCGTACATTTGGAACGCCCACATACTATAATAGTCGTATGCGGGATTGTCGTTATACCAGCCATCTCCGCGATAAAAATCGAGTGCTTCGTCCACATACTTCAATAACAACTCTTCGTTCACCGTGTAGCCTTGATCTTTAAAAAAACTCAGAACGAAGATATTGAAGAACTTCCAGTTGGAATGTACCGTCGGACCATCCCCATAGCTCAACATCGTAGCTGCAAGATTGTCTTTCTGATTTTGTGTAAGAGGTTCCCACAATATATCCGGAATTACGGAGAGGGAGATAGCCAGAGCACCGAACTCGACAAGAATCTGATTTGTGCCTCCGGTGCGGTGCTTAATAAAACTCGGGCTGTCCGGATTGATAAGATTGAGTATCTGATGGCGGTAATAGTCTGCTACCTTGATATTGTTGAGTACTAAATCCGGATTTTCACGAAGTAGGGGAGCTGCGACGAATAGTGTACGACAAAGACCTTCGAGCTTCTCCGTGGGCACCTGTTGTTCGTTCTGCGGATATGTCTTATCGAACTGCTTCGGAAATTTCATTGGATCATCGAGGTCTTGAATATAACTGAATGCTCCGTCCAGAATATATTGGGCGGCATCGATCCAGTGGCTGCGTGCCATCCCCGTACACGGGCTTAATTGATAATCGGGATTCTTTAGTATAAAAATATTGGAAGACTCGTCTATGTTGTTACCTTTAGAAGGCATTGCAATTGAAAAAAATATACACGTGGCAATTGTATAGAATATCCGTTTTTTAGTAGTCATTAGGTCGGTAGTTTAAATAGTGTTGATTACAAAGTTAATATTTTTTAATTTTATCTTCCACAACCGACATCGCCTTGAGGTATTTGGAGACTATATACTATTCTTTATGGATTTTTAGATATATAGTGAAACGGCATAAAAACGTCAGGTCTCATGGTAGTCGTGAAGAGATGAATTAAATCTCTCTTTTTCATATTTGATCCCGTAGCCCATTAACGGAAATAACAGAGTCTCTTTACCGTTTATTTGTAAAGTCTTCTTAATCCATACCAGAAACAAGGTGCCTTCACAAAGTTCATGCGGTCAAGATTTTTTCAATCAATGGTTCGTATAAATAAAATCCGAAGTAATTTCTTATTCTAATTTTCTAAATAAAAATCCCCGGAGCACTGCAATCCGGGGATTTTTATTAAAATTGGAACGGTATATTTTTTAAATATATCCGATAATCTTTTATCATTCCCGGATAATCGGATTCTGCACGCGGAAGATACATGAATCCGCTTATATCATATTCTTGTCCCAAATCTATGACAATCTGATGTGGATATTTTGCAACCGAATTACTGTATTCCGTATGCCAGAAAGTAGATTCCTGTAAATCGAAAACTTTGTCCGCGGTGTTATTTGCCTTCACAGTTTCTTCGCTGTCCGCATAAACAATCTTCCAATTTTGTCTGGAAATTGTTCTGCCATCCGCATCCAGAATTTCCAGTTCTGCAATCGCAGCGAAATCATCATTCGCATGTGAATTCAATGCCTCCAAACAAAAATAACGTCCTTCATAATTTTCCCCAAATGATATCGTCTGCCATCCGTTACCTTCTCTAAATGACGATTGAAAGATCGGTTTTTCATTGTTTAAATCGAGTTCCTCTCCGGATTTCCGGTGTGTAGGAGTCTTTTCTACTCGCAGAACGTCCAAAATAGGATAGCGTATCCCCGTTATTTTATTTTCGGCCGGTGACATAAGGTCCAGAATGATGATTTCATTTTCACCCTCCTTTAACCAGCATCCCGGAACATATAAGGTCTGCTGCGGACCTATTTTCCAGAACCGTCCCATAGCATATCCGTTTACCCATACCATACCTTTACCCCATGTGCTCATGTCGAGGAATGTGTCTCCGGTTTTGTCGATATTAAAGGTGCCTCTGTAATATGCAGGCATATTTGTCGGGCCTGTGGCCGGTTTGTAATTTTTTTGTGAAGTAAAGTAGTAATCGACAGGGAAATTAAACACTTCCCAATTCTCCAGTTCGATGCTTTTATCGCGTCTTTTCAATTCCACTTTTTCTGTAATTCCTTTAAAGTCATGTATTGCGGCACCGAAATTCACGCGCCCCATTGCTTCGATAAGAATATCGAGAACTGCGTCTTGCGGAACGGGTGGGAGAGTAATCGAAGTTTCTCCACGTCTGCGGTCGAGTGAACCGATAAATTTCCCGTCTACATATATTTGAGCCCAGTCGTGAACTTCGGTTATAACGAGCAGCTGCTCGTCATCGCATTTATCCAGCTTGGTGCGGTAAACAATACTTCCCCATCCCTGATCGAATTCCTCCATCGTTTTAATATCCACAGATAAATTTGCTGTCGGAAGATTTTCGAACAAAGGTGCGATTTCCGTCAAACTAAACTGAGGTATGGATATGGTCGGTATCGAATCCGGTACGGGTATCAGTTCTTCTCCGCTATCCATATAATTTGATAATAAATCCCGTAATTCATAGTACTTCGGTGTCGCTTTGCCTGATTCGCTTATAGGTGCGTCGTAATCATAGGAACTGCACATTGCCGAGTAAGCAGGAGAGTTGGCTCCTCCCCAGTGTCCGAAAGTTGTTCCGCCGTGAGTCATATATAAGCTGAACGATATGTTTTTATCCAGCATTTCTTTTAATCCGTTTACCATTGCGGTAGAATTGCGCGTCTCGTGTTTGCGACCCCAATGATCGAACCATCCTGACCAGAATTCGCTGCACATCAAAGGTATATCCGGACGCATCTGCGCCAGTTTTTCAAACTGTTTATCGATATTTGCTCCGGTTCCAAAGTTAATGGTCCAGAGCAGATCATCCAGAGCGTTCCTCTCAAAATTAGAGCTCCAGTCGCACTGGAATAACGGAACGTCTGTAAATCCCGCTTCTTTAACAATATCCCGTATTTCAGCGACATATTCTTTGTCCGTACGATAGGATCCGTATTCGTTCTCAACCTGAACCATAATGATGCTTCCACCCCTTGTTATTTGAAGATCAGCCAGTTGTTTGCCGACTTCATTCATGAATATACGCGTACGCTCTATAAAATACGGCTCTCGACTTCTAAGATCGATATCTTTCTTTTTCAAGAGCCACCATGGAAGACCGCCCATCTCCCATTCCGCGCACACGTAGGGTCCGGGACGAACTATTAAGTACATACCGTGTTTTTGAACCAGACGGCAGAATTCCGCAATATCGTTCTGTCCGGTGAAGTCGAATCTGTTCTCTTCCTGTTCGTGGATATTCCAGAAGATGTACATACACACGGTATTCATTCCCAAAGCCTTACTCATGAGTATGCGGTGTTCCCAGTATTCGCGCGGTATGCGGGAATAGTGAAGTTCGGCAGCTTTAATTACTGTCGGTTTACCGTTTATCAAAAATGTATTTTCTCCTATTTCGGAAGTTCCCTGGGGCCTATCCTGTGAGGATGCAGGCATAATCGCAACCAGGAGTCCGAATAGAATTAACAGTGTTCGTTTCATATTTTAAATAATATTATTAATACAAATATAATTATATAGAAGAAAAATAGGCCTAATTAATCAGATTCTAATGTTTTAGAATCTATTTTTATTTAATTATTTTTATTCCCTTCGGAGCCTTGATAGTGGAATTAATCTTCCCATTATTATCTATGAAATGTTTAATTTCAACTACCCCGTAAGGAGTAGGGAATGTACCTTCTACCCAGTCGAGATCTCCGAGGTAAGGTTCTATTTTCAGTATCTTACATCCCGGTTCGAGTATTTTCACCCCTAATATATGTTCCGTCATCCATGCCGTAGGACCTGAGGACCATCCGTGGCAGAAGCTATGGCGGTAGCCAGGATAACAAAACGCTCCGAAGTCACCATGAATATCTTTTTTCCCCGAAGGTGTCACTTCGTCCAGACGTGCGGCATTTTCAAGCCACTCCATGTTGAAGTCTTCCCAAAAGGTCGTTGCTCCCATGTCGAGCATTCCTCCCCAATATTCGCGGATAATATCCATAGCAGTCTGATATTGGCCCGCAAGCGCTTGAGCCTGCAGCATATAATAACCATAGAATGTGGAGAATCCTTGCGATCCACCTACGGATACGACATCTTCAGATGCCTTCTCGGCATCCAGAATACCGGCAATGGCCATTAACGATGCGGCTTGTTTTAGATGGTTGTGATCTTTGATTTTCAGATTCATGCGATCCGCACACGCTTTGGATTTACGGGCATATTCAGTCTCGCCGAGAACACGGCATAATTTTTCCGCGTCATTCATTGCCCAAACTATAAGGGCCCTGAAACCGGCTTCCACACCTTCCTGATTCGGGGTAGAAGGCCAGTCGAGAAATCGGAAGCCGGATAATTCCTCGCTTCCGTCTTCTTTGATCTTGGAATCGATAAGATCGATAAGCCCCAGAATATAATTTTTATGTTTATTGAGAAACTCCATATCTCCGCTGTGCCTGTACCAATCGTGCTGTATTATAAGGTACCACAAAGAGTATGCACTCATACCGTTCATCCACTGGGGAAGGGGAAACTGTTCGCATGCAAGATCGAGGGTCTCAGGAACGATGTTGTTATCGCCGAACACAGCCATAATGGTAGCGACTTCCGGATGCATGTCACCAAGCCAGATTACCCTGTCGCGTTTTATACCGTCCCATAGGTATTCCTGCATATTAAAATGTACCGTATACGCTCCAGTCAGCCATATCTGATTCAGCCGTTCGTCGCTGCTGTTGAACGATCCCAGATACGGAATATCCCTATACCGGAGGATGGCCCGAGCTTCTCTGAGTCTTATAGTCGTGTTTGGTTGTAATAAATCTATACGTACAAAACGAAACCCTGTGTTTCCGATTTCTATAAGTCCGTCGCGTGGAACTTCCATAATAATATCTCTTTTTGCGTGGTCGTCGGTAGAATATCCGACCTTCCATTCGCTGTTGAGAGTCTGGCTGCTGCATTCTCCTACGGATTCCCCGAAGCGTATTCTGACAAGTGACGGTTGACGTCTCGAGGAGGAACCGAGAACCAGCTGTAAGCCTCCGTGTATCTCCTTCCCGTAATCCAATATTATAGAAGCAGTATCGATGTCTGTGTTTATCATAGAACAGGCGGCTCTGCCTGTTAATTCCGCTTGACTGTTGCCTCGGCGGAGAAGAATTTCATCGTTTTTTACAAGTTTGTCATCTGTCTTCCAAACAATTCGCTGAGGTGTGATATATACGCGTGTAAGCTCATCTTTTTGAGTTTTTCCTTCATATTCAGGACCGAAGACAGGAGGAAGTCCGGCTGTTAATAAATGGGATAAGCCAATTATAACAATAGTGCTAAACAGAAATTTTTTCTTCATTGTTAAGTTTTTAGAATCCTAAGTTATTTAATTTTTTCGAAGTACGGCAATCGGTTCAGGGGAACTTCGATTTCGATGATTCGGCCTCCTTTATGGATTATTCCGAAATCGTCCTGCCAGGTCCCCTTGGGAAGTTTTACAGACCTTTTATTTTCAGGGGTAACCATAGGAGTGACCATGTATTCATCTCCGAGCATAAATTGATCTTTACATTCCGCAAACCCCTCTCCGGGGAATGAATATTCCATATGTCGGACAATAGGCTCTCCGGATATTGCCGCTTCTCTTGCGTATTCCATTATGTATGGTCCGAATTTTTCGTGCAGTTCAGCCATATCCTTAACTATCTCCAGATTTTCTTTACTGAGGATTTTCCACGGTGCCACGGAGAATTGCATCATTGGCATCAGTGCGTGTATTTGGGCTGAACGTACAATCATAATAAAATTTTTCAGTGTTTTTCACTCCTTTTTATGATATTTTAATTTTTAAATATAACGCAAAAATGTAGTGGATAACAATTTTTCCGTATATTTACCGTTTACATACCGTTTCCTTTTTGAAACTTTGTAAAATAATAATAAAGTCCATGCAAAGAATAGTTTTATGTAGAGTAGTATTTATAATAGTCATTATATTATCCGGATGCAGTAACAAAAATGAAAAAAGCGGATCGGTTAGTAAAATATCTGTTCGTACTTTTGAAATCTCGGAAACGGAGAATATTTCATTTTTGGAGTACATAGGAGTTCTTGAGGAAGAACAGGCAGTAATATTAAGCTTCCCTTTGGGAGGTACAGTGAATTTTATGCAGGCATCGGAAGGTAAGTATGTTAAAGAAGGAGATATAATTGCCCGATTGGATGTCGCTAATCTTCAGAATATACATAACGGAGCTTTGGCAACTTTAGAACAGGCGCAGGATGCTGTCCAAAGGTTGCAGATGCTGTATGATAACGAGGCTCTTCCCGAGATTCAGTATATAGAGGCGAAAACTAAACTGGAGCAGGCTTGTGCGGCTGAAAGTATAGCAGCTAAAAATTTGAACGACGCTGTATTGCGAGCCCCTTTTAGTGGAGTTATAGGTCTTTGTTCTGTGGAACAAGGGGAGAATGTTTTGCCGAATCAAATGGTGGTCAGACTATTAAGAACCGATAACATTAAAGTGAGAATACCGGTTCCGGAAAAGGAAATATCCTCGATTCCGGTTAATGCCGAAGCGGTAGTGATGGTTCATGCTTTGGACGGCAGTCTATTCAAAGGGGTAGTTGTGGAGAAGGGGGTAGTTGCAGACATAATTTCTCATACGTACGATGTTAAAATTTCGATTGTGGACCGTGATACCGGAATGCTGCCGGGAATGGTCTGTAAGGTATTCGTCCGAGATACTATATCCGAAGAGATGACAGTTCCTCCAAAATGTGTGCATTTGAGTGATGGCGATAATAAATATGTCTGGATTGTAGAAAATAATATTGTCCGTAAGCGAACAGTGGATATTGGAGGATTTTCAGGCAGCGGAGTCGTTGTCAGAGGCCTTAAAGTAGGCGACCGGATAGTGACTGAAGGTTATCAAAAACTCTTCGATGGAGCTGAAGTGGACGTTCTATGAAAAACACATTTGATGTAATCGGTTGGGCAATGCGCAATTACAAGATAACTTATCTTGTGATCGGATTGTTTATGGTCTTTGGAATTTATTCTCTCACGGTAATGCCCAAACAAGAATTTCCGGACTTTACTATCCGTCAGGGACTTATTGTGGCTGTTTATCCCGGTGCCAATTCTTCCCAGATAGAGGAACAAGTGGCGAAGCCGCTCGAAAGATTTCTGTTTACTTACCATGAAATCGACCGCAAAAAGACATACAGTATGTCGCGTAACGGTATCTTATACGTAATGGTCGAACTGAACGAAAATGTAAATAATAAAGATGAGGTGTGGTCCAAGATAAAACACGGTCTTCAGCTATTTAAACAGCAATTACCGACAGGAGTAGTTGCCTTGATAGCGAACGATGATTTTGGAGATACTTCTGCATTATTAATTACTTTAGAATCTGACAGCAGATCTTACCGTGACCTGGAGTATCTTCTCGAAGAATTGGAAGACAAACTAAGAACGATTGAATCCGTGTCCAACCTTCGCCGGTATGGGCTGCAAAAAGAGCAGATATCTATATATATCGATCGGGAACAGTTGACAGCATACGGAATCGACCATAAAACGCTTTTTTCTAATCTCTTCGGACAGGGATTTACTACGGTATCCGGAACGATCGAGAACGATGAGTTTGAAATTCCGCTTTACATTAAACCTGTGTACGAGTCTGAATATCAGATTGCGGACCAGATCATTTATAGTGATCCTGCCGATAAAATAATAAGGCTCAAAGATGTCGCGCGTATTATCAGGGAGTATGATGCCCCTGACAGCTATATTCTTAATAACGGTTGCAGAGCAGTAGTACTATCTATGGAGATGCGTACGGGTTATAATATTGTAGATTACGGTAAAAGCGTAGATAAAATTTTGAATGAATTTATATCGACCCTTCCTCCAGATGTATCGGTTAAACGTATAGCGGATCAGCCCAAAGTTGTAGAGGATTCGGTACGAGGATTTTTACGCGACCTTCTTATCTCGATTATAGTGGTAATCGTGTCGATGATGTTTCTGTTTCCTTTACGTTCTGCTGTGGTGGCTGCTACTACGATCCCGATAACCATCATGATAACTATAGGGATAATGTATTTTTTCGGAATTCCGTTAAATACTGTTACGCTCGCAGCTTTAATCGTAGTACTCGGTATGATAGTGGATAATTCCGTAGTGGTAGTGGATGCTTACTTGGAATATCTGGACAGAGGGTGGTCGCGTTGGCATGCCGCTATGGCAAGTGCAAAAAATTATTCACGATCCATATTTCTCGCGACATTCTGTATATGTCTTATATTTTTTCCGTTGCTTGCGACTTTTACAGGAATCTGGCTGGATTTTCTTCAAAGTTTTCCGTGGACGTTCACCATAGCTCTTATGATTTCTTTTGCTATCGCAATGATCTACATTCCCTTCATGGAGTATCTTATAATTAATAAAGGACTTAAAAACAACTTCGTTGAAGCGCAAAAGAAATTGAATTGGATAGATACGGTGCAGAACGGGTATTACAGCATCCTTAAATGGACCTTCAGGTATCCTGGATTGACAATCGGTTTGGGAATCGTTTTTATAGTAATTTCAATTTTGGGCTTCTTTAAACTCGATATCAGAATGCTGCCGTTCGCGGATCGTGAACAGTTCGCAGTCGAAATACACCTTCCGGAGGGGAGCACGCTGGACCAGACAGCGGATGTCGCAGATAGTTTGTATTCTCTTTTAGAAAAAGACGACCGAATTACGTCGATAACCTCTTTTATCGGAACATCTTCTCCGCGATTTCAAGCGACATACGCACCAAAGATTGCGGGGAAAAATTATGCTCAGTTCATAGTGAATACGACCGGTAAGAAGGAGACAATTTGTATTCTTGAGGAATATGCAGATAAATACGCAGACTATTATCCAAATGCCTATGTGAATTTTAAACAGCTCGATTACCAGGTAGCCGACTTCCCGATTGAAGTACGATTTACGGGAAATAGTATAGAAGAACTGAAGAAAATTGCCGATTTATTAATTCTGCTATGCCGGGAAATAGACGAGTTGGTATGGGTACACCATAATTTTGAGGAACTATTACCTTCCGCAAATGTAAATCTAAATACAGTGGAAGCTTCCCGTCTTGGAATCAATCGTTCTGTGGCTGAGGTAGAACTTGCGTCGATATATGGAAATGTGCAGACTGGAACCGTCTGGGAAGGAGATTATCCTGTGTCGATAGTTTTGAAATCTGAAAAGAATAAAGATGAAAATAGGCTCGATAAAATAGGGGCTAACTATGTATCCACAATTATTCCTGGTAAATCAGTTCCGTTAAGGCAGATCGCTGAAATCGAACCTGCGTGGAACGAGGGGCAGATCGTGAGGCGTAACAGTATGCGGACAATAAGCGTCGTTGCTAATGTCAAAAGAGGCTATAACGAGCTTAAGGCCCAAAGTAAGGTCAGGAATATTCTGGAACGTGAGATAGTCCCCGATCTTCCCGCCGGAATTACCTACCAATATGGAGGTATGGTGGAGAATGACGCGGAAATAATAAGTCCGATACTTATAGGAATTTGCATGGCTTTATTTTTAATTTTTATCATCCTTATATTTAATTTCAAAAAAATAAGCGTGGCGTTGGCTGCACTGCTCTCTATCCTTCTTTGTATTCCTGGAGCTGTGGGTGGGATGTGGATCACCGATACTGTGTTCGGAATAACAGGTGTATTGGGGGTCGTTAGCCTTATCGGGATAGTTGTCAGAAATGTTATTATTATATTCGACCACGCGGAAGAACTGCGCACCAAGAAAAAACTATCGGCGAAGGAAGCTGCGTTCGATGCCGGAAGCAGACGAATGGTACCCATATTTTTGACATCTGTTACTACGGCAGTTGGAGTAATTCCTATGATATTAAGCGGAAGTTTCCTCTGGGCACCGATGGGAATAGTGATATTCTTCGGAACCATAGCAGCCATGGTAATGGTTGTTACTATGCTCCCTGTTATTTATTGGAAAATTTTCGATAAAGCTAAAACACTAATCAACGGATATGAATAAATATATCGCATCGCTTTTACTGTCGGCAACCTCTGTAATAAGTGCTGGGGCCATACAGCTGAGCCTGGAGGATTGCTTGGAACTTGCAATGGAGAATAACCATAAACTTAAAAATAGCGCATTGGAATTCGATGCTTCTGTGTTGACACAAAAAGAGGCGTTTACTGCTTATTTTCCAGTAGTTTACGGTACTGGAATTTATTATAATGCGAATAAAGGTATGGCTAAAGCGGAACTTGATTTCAGCTATCTTTTGCCAGGATTATCATTTCCTTTCAGTATTTTGAAGAGCGGTACGGTAGCTTCGGTCGCCGCAGTTCAGCCCATATTTCTCGGAGGCAGAGTAATAACAGGCAATAAGCTTGCGAGAATAGGTAAAGATGTTGCGGAAATTCAAGTAAAACTCGCCGTAAACGATGTAAAAAGCAATATAAACGAATACTTCTGGGAAATACACGCATTGGAGGAAAAAATTACAACGCTCGATTATATCGATAGTTTATTGGATAGGCTGCGTAAGGATGTCCTGGTTGCAGTCGAAGCCGGGGTCAGGATGAAAAACGATCTTCTCCGCGTGGAATTGCAGCAGCAGGAAATTGAGAGCAACCGACTGAAATTACGGAATGGAATAAAAGTTTACAAAATGTTGCTCGCTCAGTATATAGGTTTGAAATCTTACGATATCGAATTATCTATGGATGATATCGATGATCTTCCGGAGCCTCACGTTTATTTTGTTGACCCATTCATAGCTGCAGAGAACAGATACGAAAAAAAACTTGTCGACAGCAAGATTGAGGCCTCCCGGTTAAATATAAAATTAAAATCAGGCGAGAGACTTCCTTCACTCGGTGTAGGTGCAGGATATGTATATAATGATCTGTTGGGCACGTCTAATAATAACGGAATAATCTTCGGAACAGCTTCGATTCCGATATCGGACTGGTGGTCCGGTTCTTATGCCGTTAAACGTGAAAAAATCAGGCTTAGACAGGCTGAAAACGAGAAACAGGATGTTATGGAACTGCTGGTTGTTGAGATTTCCGATAAATGGAATAGATTTTACGAATCTTATTACCTTATAAAACTCGCTGAAAAATCTATCGACTCCGCATTTGAGAACTTAAGGCTCAACGACAATTACTACCGTGCGGGGACTGTTTCCGTTTCGGATGTGCTGGAGGCCCAATTTCTTTATCGACAGGCCCTCGAAGAGTATATAGACTGTGTCAGTTCATATCATATAAATAAACAGAATTATCTTATAGTTACAGCCCCGTGATAAATTCTCTACTCTGATTCCTTCCTTTCTAAATTTCTTCCTATTTGGTTTTGTTTTTGTAATTATATTAACCTGACAGTGGTAAATAAAAAACAATATTAACCGAAAAATTAACATATTATGGCAAATTACGACGAAATGAAAGGAAATATCAGAGAGAAGGATAACGAGTGGTCCGATAAAGCTGAAAAAATCGGCGATTGTTTTAGCAGCAAATCAGAAAATTACAAAGATAAGGTAAGGAGGCGGGAGGAAATAAAAAATAGCTGTTGTGCAAACGAGAGTAAATCCAGTTATTCCGGTGAAGATACCTTAGATGATAAGTACAGGACTAATACTCCCATTAATAATGAAAATAACACTTCTTACGGACCAAACGGATATCAAGGTGAAATAATAGTGGATCGTGCAAACGAGTTTATTGACGATGTAGATGGTCTGCCTACCGATTACAGATCACGAATGCAGACAAGTGTATCTGATGTAATAGATATGGGAAGAGATCGTATCGATGAAGAAATATCGGAATGGAGGAGTCGCAAGACATTCTAAAGATACTTTTAACAAGGAGACGGGTTCATAATGAGCCCGTTTTTTTATTAAAGTCATATAATTTGTTACCGCGTGGGGGAATTAAAAAATGAAAACCCACGGTATTGTTTTGAAATGCTCTTATTGCATTGTACATTTGTGGGTACACTTTTATAATTTTTGTGGATATTATTTTTCAGATCCGAACAGTATATAAAAATTGAACTTGCAATTAATTATCTTTGATTCGTATCGATATAAATTTTTTATATGTGTTCGTTCACTGCGTTATAATAATATCGAATTGAAGTTCCCAATGAAAATCTGGCAACAGAAATGTAGATATATGAGACTGCCCGGTTGTTACCAAAATTGCGGTGCGACGATAGTGTCTTTGTTTGACAAAAATACAGTTTAACCGAGCTGTCAAGGGTGAAATTTATGGATAATCACAACAAATAAAGATATGACGCATTTACACAATCACGGACATAGCCACGATTATGGAAAAATATCTCTTAACAGTGTCTTTATAATAGGGATCACTCTGAATTTAATTTATGTTGCAGCGGAATTTATCGCCGGATTAGTTTTCGACTCTGTTGGACTT
>JAJBUQ010000017.1 GCA_020860245.1 Rikenellaceae bacterium | reverse complement strand
CAAAACATCATTTGACCGGTGGTATAGTAGGAAGACTGACCTTATTTTGCCAAGGAGTAAGAATTTGCAGAAGGCCTTATTTGAATTCCTAACTATATCAAAACCTTATGACAAAATAATGCGTCGAAAAAAGGTTCAGAAATGTATGGCAACAGAGAAACGAAATTCTCTGTTGAAAACCTTTTTATGTGAAAATCTTTTCACTGACGATATCCAATTTTCTTATGAAAAATTAGGAGAGAATACAAAGGATTTATTAGGATTAGAAAAACATGAGGATTTAGCTGTTTTAATAGAGATGTTAAAGACAGAAATTCAATATAAATCAGTAAACTCAGTTACTAAAGATGATTAAAACTAAAAGAGATTCATTGGAAGGATTTATCCGTGAGCAGATAATTGGCCCCGGTGGATGTAAGGGACTTTATTCCCTACGTGTCCCAAAAGACCAAACCAATGACGATGAATCCATAGGAGAGGTAGTAAACACCACCCCAGGCTCAATATATAGCTCGGCAATTCTATTTCCAAAGAAAAAAGAGGTTTTTGGTTTATTTACAGAGTTAGAAACCAATCCCACTACTTCAGAGGAATCTCCTGATACTAGTGCCCAAAATGAAGAGCAAGAGAATGAGATAGAAAATATTAATGACATTTCCCAGGCTGAAGATGAAGATATTAACTCATTGAGTAGGCGTTTCCCCTCTTCTATTGGAGTGTCATGCTGTTTGTCTCCTGATTTTACCAAAAATAAAGATTTAAGTATAGTCGTATCAGGAAGTTATTATACCAAAATTGAACAATCCACAAGTCTTGTAGTATCAGTAAATGATTCACCATCTCTTCAAGGATTCCTCGACAAAAATAAAGAATTGTTTAGTCAGTGGTTAATCTTGGATGAACAGGGCCTTTCCTGGAAAAAAAGTATGCCCCAAAAGGAGTTAACATCATTTAAGGAGAGCTTACGTGCCTTGAACGTAAAAATTGCTTCGGATATTGCTGTAAATCCAGATGGGAGTAAGGACCCTATTTTCGATGATCCCAGTTTCAAAGAACAATATAGATTCCTGAGCTCATATAAAGAGCGCCTATTTTACACTCTTTCTAATCTAAAAGAAAAGGACAAATATATTGAGGAAAGTGAAAAAGATTCTATCATCAGAAGAATCGAGGATATAGAGAAGAACGAAACGTTCTTTGCCTATATTGAAGATTTAATATCAATATGTGATTATAGACAATTTGGGTATTGGGTAGCTCATCCTTTCGAAAAAAAGTTATGTCTTGACAGGATAGACTTTGATAAAACTAAAGAGGGTGGGAAGGTAATAATTTCTCCTAATATAAAAGGAAATGAAAACTTAAAGGATATCATTAATGTAAAATTAAGAGATAAAATATACTTGTCCCTTTCTGTTTGGTTACAATTAATAAAGACCTCAGATAACCGTACCTTTCTAAAGGTCCTTTTGAATAATTCTTCTACAGAGGTTGAAACAGATGCTCAACGTTATTACTCGATTGTATCAGAAAGAGTAAATGAACGTTGCTTCTTCAATATAAAGGTTGATATAAGTAGTAAAGACCTATGTCCTTATAAAAACCTCCAGTCTGTTAACCTTGAAGATGAAGAAGCAAAGAAACTAAACTTTCTGTATAGAAATGTAGAGGATTATGGTGTAGGCCACTTGTGTTCCGTAGATTGGAAGAGAGGAGATGATGGAAAAATTCACGTATATACCGAATTCCTTCCTTCTGTGGAAACCCCAGATATTGAACCTGTCCCTAGAGATAAGGCCCATGAGATATTGGGAGAAAATGGGAAATATTTACCCAAACCCTATTTAGAAGATGTACAATGTCTACAATTTAAATGGTTGTCGATTTTTTCTGATGTCTCTGATAAGGAAATTGTCAAGAGTTTAGAAGAATTTATCGACTTCTATAAAAAATGGATAGACTCTCAGAGAATCTATGGAACTACGTTAGAAAATCAAGAGATGGTTAGCTCTAATCTGGATGCTTGTGAATCGGATTGCCAACGTATGAAGTCTAATATTTCAGAATTCCTTACCGATTCAAAAAAATGCAAGCCTTCAGAATGATGAATGCTGCAATGTTTATACAATTATGGCACAATAAGAAGGATAATCAAATTCGTCTAAATGAAGAAGATCTCCAAACGGATTTTTCTTTTTATGTGAGAGCCAATGATTGTATCTTTTCTGAAAACTCACATGCGGCTTGGAGACCATTTCAGTTAGCCTTCATTTTGTTAAATCTAGACGGTATATTTAAAAGTAAGAATGATGTGAAATGGACCAAAAGAAATGAATTAGTGGATTTGGTCTGGTTCCCAACAGGTGGTGGAAAAACTGAGGCTTATTTAGGATTAATTGCACTTACTATAATCAATCGTAGATTATCTCATGGACCAGAAGGGTATGGGGTAACAGCTATGATGCGGTATACTCTTAGGCTTCTTACAACCCAACAATTTCAAAGAGCACTACGTCTTATTCTGGCTTTGGAGCAAATAAGGTTATGGAAAGATGAGCATTACCCATTGGGGGATAATCAAATATCTATAGGGCTTTATGTGGGGAGTCAAACACTTCCTAATACGCTTGATGATTTAAAAGACGAAGCAAAGAAATGGGAAAATAGGAACGAGTTTCAAAATAATAGTAAAATTCCTTTAGACAGATGTCCTTGGTGTGGAGCAAAATTACTTCATTCCAATGGTAAAAATGGTGTGTCATTTTTCTGTGAAAACCCGAGTTGTACATTTAGCGAAGTTGAGGTTTCTCCTATTCCAGTAAGGCTTTGTGACGAAGATGTCTATAGAATGCCCCCCACCTTATTGTTTGGCACAGTCGATAAATTTGCTATGCTTGCTCACAAAGCAGAAATTGCCAAGTCAAATGGTGATTCTAGAAGATTGTTTGGCCGTGGTAATAAATACTCTACCCTTACTCCGGATTTGATAATTCAAGATGAGTTACATCTATTGTTAGGGCCCTTGGGTTCTGCTGTAAGTCTCTATGAATGTGCCATTGATTTATTGTGCACGAGAGTTGAAAATGGTATAGAAGTACGTCCTAAAATTATTTCTTCTACTGCAACTACAAGGAATACATCCCTGCAAGTTAGAGCTTTGTACGATAGAGAGGTCAATATTTTCCCAAAAAATGGTATTGATTATGATGATTCATTTTTTTCATTCTATCGTCGGTATAAACTTTCTCCGCAAGAGGAGTGGAGATATCTTTCAAAACGTAAATACATGGGAATTATGCCAATGGGAAGAACTCAAATGGCAACCCAAACTCGCCTAGCGGCTATTCTATTTGTACATAGAGCTCTTTTTGAGAAAGAACATTTCAATCAATTATATGAGCCCGATTATATAAGAGCCGCAGACTATTATTATACCACTATTTCCTATTTCAATAGTCTTAAAGAAGTTGGAAAGACGGATGCACAGTTTTATATGGAGTTTACCAAATACACTCGGCGCTTATTTAAACGAGTAATGAGAAATTCCTTGATGTTAGAGTGTCTCTATGCCTACGATGATAGATTCTCTAAAAGCGAACTAACTGGGCGCCTTTCTGGAAATGAAGCTGTTTCAGCCTTGAATAGGGTGCAATCAGTAACATGGAATCCTAGTCAGAGATTTCCATATAAGATAAATGGCAGCGAATGGCAACGCCCTGTGAAGCCCGATGATTTTATTTTAGCTACTAATATGATCTCTGTTGGGCTTGACGTATCCAGATTTAATACGATCATTATTAACTCAATGCCTCGAAATATCGCCGAATATATTCAGGCAACCTCTCGAATAGCACGTGAAAAGGAGGGGTTAGTATTAACTCTCCATAATCCTTTCCGCTCTAGGGATGTTTCTCATTTTGAGAAATTTCGTGAGTTCCATGAAAAATTATATTTTTATGTGGAACCGATTTCTATAACACCATTCTCCCCAAAAACGATAGAGAAGTATCTACCACTGTTTCTGGGCGCTTATATAAGGCATTCTTATCCTACGTTAGCAAGTAATAATAGCGCTTCATATATCAATGAGGACTTACGCCAAAATATAGAGGCTTCCATCCACGATTACTTTAAGAAAAGAATGAACCGTACATCATTACTTAATGGTATCGAGAAAGAGTTGTTAACTCCGAATCTGTTAACATATATTTCTGATAAAGTAAATGATATGTTGAATCAGTGGCTTGATAAGAATAGAGAATCTAAGGATTTAATATATTCTCGTAGTCGATATGCCAGAAGGCCCCAAGGGGAAGCATTATATGCAACCCCAGATGAATATGATGAAATTAAAAAACAAACTGATTGGAATGTGCCAACAGCCTTACGTATGCTTGAACCAGAAGCTGTAATTCACATTGAAAAATAATAAAATGGATATCTATAAAATAAAACAATACAATCAAGGTATAGGGAAATACAAAATTTTGTCTTCTACCGCGGGAGTAGGTTCCATTGTAACCACGAAATGGGGAGGCTTTATTATGCCTCTGAGTATCTCAGACTGGCAATTTGTCAAGTCGTTATCGGTGGCTCTTTCAAAGCCAGAAAATTCCAATCACTCAATTCAACAATTAGAGGATCTCACGGGAGTTGAAATAATTGACGATTATAGATTTATTGATTTTCTGAAACAAAAGAAACAATTATCATCTTTGAGACATTTTGTCGCAATCCCTCATATCCAGCTAAATAAATTCAATCAAGCTGATGTAAAGGATCATCCTACAAATGTAAAAAGAGCCTCTCAGGCCATGCCACAACTCACAGAAGAGATGTTTGTCATTCCGGCCATAAATTTCCCTCAATGGTTTATATCAAGTAATTTTGAGTTAAAACCTCTTGCAGAATGGATAGAGATTTGGAAAACTAAGCGTAGAAATGATGGTAAGATTGAGTATTTTGCTCCTCCTAGAGACCCAAACAAATCTACTTTACGTAGACACAATGATCCTTATTTAAAAGATAAAACTATATATGGCTTATTAAAACCCGTGCCAATGGTCTTAATCTGTCCCAATGGCCATATTTCAGATATCCCATGGTATGAGTACTTCTGTGCAAAGTTAGCCAATGAAAGGATAGATAGGGCTGAAGGATTTGAACTCTTTAATTATGATTGTAAACCCTGTTCTTGTTCTCCAACTGGGCAGCACAATTTGCAATGGCTTAGCAATCGTAACCAAAGTGAATCGTGGGGGACAATCAAGTGTTCATATTGTCAGAAATCTATAAGTCTTGCTGGTATTATGAATATTAAGCCATTTTGTCGAGGCACACGTCCATGGGAGTCGGGAGATAGAAAAGAAAGCTGTCGGACCTCTTATGGGAAAACCATTATGCAGATGGCTCTGGTAACAAGTAACAGTATTTATTATGCTAACACCTTTAGTAGTCTTTATGTACCAGAAGAGTATATAGAAAAACGAGAAGGGGTGCTTTCTGAATCATCAAGTAAAATGTTGACAAAAATTGTGGATAAAATTTATCCACGATATGAAAAAAGAACTGAATCCCCCTCTAAAGAAGACTTTTGGCATAATAAGTTCGAACTTAGTGAGGATTTAAAAGATGCCGCTGAGGATGACGACATAGTTTTAAGTGAAAAGGATTGGGAGGATATTCATGATGCGTTCATTAATCCAATAGTGGATGAGGAAGTAGATATTCTGGCATCCTACAGATTCAATGAGTATCTTGTATTTGCCAATAATAATATAAACCCTGGGAATAATCCTGGCCTAAAATTTGAGGATATAGAGCTCCCATCCTGTTTGCATGGCCTATTAAAAAAAATTCAAAAAGTTGAAACTTTGGCCGTTACTACCACTCAATTGGGATTTAGCCGCGTTACTATGCCATCACCAAGATTGGTTGAAGGGAAAGTGGTTTATCCCGATGAACAAATACAACCGATTTATTCTTGTAGAAAAGAAGATGTAGTGGTGTTGCCTGCAAATCAATTGTTTGGAGAAGGCCTCTTCTTTATGTTTGATGAGGAGGCTATTAACATGTGGGAAGGTAACTATCATCTAAATGATTACTATCAAAGCCATTTGGATGATGAAGACATTGGAAAATTTATGTCAGATGAAATGGATGAATATGGTAGAGCCAAATTCTATCTGCTTCATACGTTCTCCCACACAATAATGAAGGAATTAGAATTCACATGTGGGTATCCAACAGCCAGCCTTAGTGAACGTCTTTACTATTCTGATAAGATGTGTGGGGTTTTGATATATACGGCTGATGGAGCTGAAGGTAGTATGGGAGGTTTAGTTTGGCAAGGGCAACCTCTATTAATCGAACGAATCATAAGATCTGCTCTTAATAGGGCATTAAATTGTTCCTCAGACCCGATGTGTTGGGAAAATGAAGATGGACTAAATCGGGCCGCATGTTTTTCATGTGCTATGATATCGGAAACATCCTGTGAACAACGTAACTTGGGCCTAGATCGTAGAGCTTTAGTTGACTCTGAGTTTGGATTCTTCAAGAGCTTGTTGTGAAGAAATGTGACTAAACTATCAAAGAATGTTCTATCAAATTTGGTGTTTAGATAAAGATTGCGTATCTTTGTGACCACTAAACTAACCCTCTATTGACATGGATATCAGTCACATTTTGAATGAAATAATAGGCTCGATGGAATCCAATACCCTTATGGTGATTGGATACGATGAGACGGTCTATAAGTATGATGACATGCTCTGCAACCAAGATAGTGCCGCTCAACTCTGCAATGGCGCTTCCAGAGTAGAATTGCTATCCCCTGGAGATGCTCGTGAGGCAAAATATCGTCAACTTTTCTCTGAGGGTCTATGCCTCTATGAAGCCTCATATCCAGATTCGGAATGGCCACCTATGGAGTATGACCCAGCAACTTCTCCTATTCTCGTAATTCATTATGACGAGGGAGAACATAAGATTGAACGAGTTCTCCTTGTAGATATCTTTGAAGATACAGACCAGGTGGTATTGGCTCATTTGAATTATGAAGCAGCATAACAAGAGAGATATTCAATGTAAACAGGGGCCGAGCTTTGTTCGGCCCCTGTTGCTTTTCTTACTGTCGGCAAATTTATTCTTAACTTTGCCAGTGGATGAACCAATAAAGGGATTTGCGTATGGCGATGCTGATGGAATATATGCAGATGTTTAGGCGGCTGAATGTCAACAGGCGCCAGGGCGAGGCTGCGCCTCACAAGGCGGTGATGATGCTGGCGGTGATGGAGGAGGTATGCCGAGGCAACATCGGCCGCGTGGTGCCGATATGCGACAGCATGGAGCAGGCTTTCATAAGGGAATGGAAGCGGTATGTGGGTCACCATCCGCTGTTCAACCCGATCTTTGCCACGCCGTTTTTCCATCTCGACTACGAGCCGTTTTGGCATCTGATCAAGTCGCCCGAGTATGAGGAGCATAAGGAGTATTCCTCCATGGGCGCACTGCGCCGCAGCTTCCTCGGGGCGAGCATCGACCTCGCCCTCTACGAATACATGCTCGACCCCAACAGCGCCCTCATGCTCAAAAGGGTATTGATTGAGAAGTATCTCCCCTCGTCCCGCACCTTCCTCTCCATCGCCGCCGAGGACGAAATTCCCTACGGCTTCCGTTCCTCCTCTGATGCCTCTGCCCTCGACCTCCTCTCCACCCTGGCCGTCTGACGCAAATAAAGAGAATAGGGAGCCCAGTATATAAGATTTCATGCAGACCCCCTCTAAATTCACCCTATAAGGGTTGAAATATTTCAGAAAAACCGATTTTTCAGAAATATTTATTACCTTTGTGGAGTTGAAAATACCTGAAAGAACCCCTGGTGATTCTTTCGGACTAAAAAGAGGTAGATGAATCAACCATACCGAGATGTTGATACCTTGCTTCTCAGATGAAAAGATAAAAAGTATGGTCTCGGAAATGTCTTTACCGATTTTTGAAAGTGGTCGACCAGCATCAAGCTGGCAATGACGAGCTATGGCTATGTACTATACCTGCCCTGTCTATGACCACGACCATTTCCTCTACGTTCTCTCCGCCCCAATTCCCTTCACTCCCATCGCCATCCCTTCCTCCTTTCTTGCCTCGCTCCCACCTCCCCGAAGGCGGTCCGTCTTCGCCCCGCTCCCAGAGGAATAAAGCATTCCCCATTGAAACAAAGCTAAAGCATAATCACCATGAAATGTAATGATTTTGACCAGATAGACGATGTGATTATTGATGAAGAACAGCAAATCTCATTGTGTGTCTTGGATTGGATTGAAAATGTAAAAGAAGAAAGGCGACAGACTGTTGAAGATGCATCATTTTGGAATTATTTCTCTCCTAAAAACAAAAGCCATCTGCATCAATTGGCTTCGGCTAAGTATCAAGCTTTAAAGGATATGAGGATGGATCCTTATTTAGCTCAGCTCTTAACCATTCATACCATTGATTATCGATGTGGGTATAAATTAAGTTGGGAGCCTTATATTGAACGTATTGATCGTCCTTTAAACTCAAATTTTGAAGAGGTGGTCGATAGGGATCTTCAGAAACTAAAATTTAACAACTATTTCACTTTCGGTTGGTATTTAAGCCGTGGCCTCTACCAACGGTATAAAACACAGTCAGCTTTCAGTACCAATATTATAAACCTCGCTTCATATAGGGGTGTTGATTCCATAAAATGGCATGAAGAGGATTTTTCGGGATTGTCTCTCGATAGAATACTGTTGAAATTGGCAATTGAAAGAGACAAAGCGTCGAACCAAGAGCAGAAAAAGGAATCTGAAACACCAAAGTTGAAGGAGAAAAAAGCTAAGGAAGTAAAGGAAGAGCCTGTTTCTATTAAGAAAAAGAAAAGAAAGAAAAGTAAGAAAACTAAAAAATATAAGGGTGTAGAATCGAGAGTCAAAAGCATTGAGCCTAATGCTAAGGATATCCCGACAGTTACTCTTCCTTCCTTAAGTCCTGAAGAGCATGAAAGACATCTGTTGTCGGCTAAGGCAAAATTAGAGGAAGAAATCAAAGCCCTGCGAGTCGTCAAGGAAATAGAAGAGAAAAAAGAGCGTGTTCGGTTAGCTCAGCAGATTGCTGCGGAGAAGGTTCGGCGGGAACGTGCGGGCAGGAGGAAAGAAAAAGAAGAACGGCGCGCTATAATGGCCGAGGAAAGAAAGGCTCGGCAGGAGAGAGCAGCTGCTGCACGTGCGGCCAGAGAAAGAGAAAAGGAGGAGAAACGTGCCCAATTGGATGCTAAGAAAAAAATCCTTCAAGAAAGAGCTCTGGCTAAAGTAGAGGAAATAAAAAAGAAGGCTTCGAAAAGTAGTTTTGCCAGCTGGTTAGCTGAGGAGAGATTGCAGAAAGCAAGCGCTTATGCTGAACGTATTGTAATGGGTATGAAAGCAGAGGAGGAGCGTGCTAAATTGGCAGTAACGAATGAGACGGATAGGGATAAGTGTATTGATTTGTCTGAAAAGACAAAAGCTCAAATAGAGGAGCACACCACCATTTTGGAAGCCCTTAGAAGGGAAAGAGAGGAGAGGAAATCGTATGTCCTTCCTATTGCTAAATCCATTGATACCCCAAAAATACAAGCTGATAGGGAGTCAGAAGCGACAGTAGACTTTGAAACCAAAACTTCTTTAACTAGAGAGTTTTCTCCTACCCATCCTTACTCTCCAAAAAATGAACCATCTTTTGGATTACGTACATCTGATGCAAAATTAATCAAAGTCGATTTATCTGAGGATATATCCATTTCCTATGAGGATGATATGAAGGTCTTGATGGAATCAATCAAATTGGTTGGAGTTGAGAAAATTCAAGATCTGTTCATTGTGGTCAATGGAAAGAATATCATTGACTATTACGACCCATCTAACCAAGATAGCAATTATCTCCAAATTGATGAAACGTGGGCGGTCAGAAAGATTGGCAACCGCCGGTTGATACTATCTATCCTCAAGGACATATCTGAGTTGTTGAATCTGAATCTAGAGATTTCGTTAGCCTGAAAACATTCTAAAAATTCAAAAATTCGGATTTCTTGAATTTAAAAAAAAGTAGTAATTTTGTAGAAAATTTAAATCAAGTAGTGATGCATTTCTCTTCACAAGAAATAAATTTCCTAAAGACTTGCCTCAACCGTGGCAAGAATGAAGAAGATGCCTTATTCAAATTCTTTTCTTTCTATATGGCACTAAATTTTCTTTACGATACAGATGCGAAAGGGCTAAAAGAATATAAGAAGTTATCTAATTTCATCCAGAATGTGATGAAGATGATGACCTACCAGAAAGAAGGGTATGAGGTTTCGGAAGATTATGAAGAATTTCTGAGTTACTTAAATAGTCTTTCATGTGAGTATGAAATAATCAAAAAACCAGTCGATAATAAGAGATATAACCAAATAAGTGATAAGGACAGAAAGAATCCTTCAGTATTTTGTGGGAAGCTTTTCAGTAATATTTATAGAATTCGATGTAATCTTTTCCATGGCTCCAAGCATATGGAAAACTATAGCCTATATTATTCATACCCCAGAGCTTGAACAGCATTTGCCAGTCCGAGCCTG
>JAJBUQ010000019.1:89147-195920 GCA_020860245.1 Rikenellaceae bacterium | reverse complement strand
AGATGATATTAGAGATATAATTTATAAGATATTTTCGTAAAGTTATTAATTTTTGATTTAAATAATATATTTCATTACTTATAATTATTATTTTAATTGAGTAAAATTACGTTTTATGTTTATTAACGGCTATTTTGTAGAGCAGCTGCAAGATAACTCTTCCTGTTTGATCTGTTCCAATTCTTTTTCAAATTTTTTAAGATCTTTTTTAATGTGATTAGCTTCCCGTTCGGAACCGTGGGCCTCTGCTTTGGCCAGACTCGTCTCCAGTTGTTCGATCAAAGATTCGAGTTCCTCTTTTCTTTCCATAATATAAAGTTTTAAAATTATACTCTATACAGGCACAAATTAGATACCAATCTTATGAATCAAAGAAATTATTCCAGCCTGCCGTTTCGCTGTTTTTTCCACAACTGATAAGAATTAATAAGATTCTGCCACACTACATACAATGCAGGGGCAATACTGGAGACCGGATTAAGATAGGACTGTGCCATCCATATCGCAAGGATAGTATTTTTTTGTCCTAAGCCCTGTCCTGCGGATACGGCATCTCCGTTATATCTGCGTCCGAGATACCGCCCCAGAATAAACTGTCCGGAACAGATAAAAAGCGAGGTCAGACCAATCCATACCTCCAATTTATATTGCGGATTTTCCTGCTCCGCAAGGAAATTTACCGTCATTCCTGTCACGATCATCAAGGCCACTGTCCACAGATAGAACGAGGCCTTATTAATTTTCAACATAATTTTTTGCAGCGAGGGCGAATATCTTCTTATAGCCCACGCGATTAGCAACGGTAGAACGAGAAGCGGAACAAGCTGTTTTGCAATAAACAGGAACGAATCTAAGAAGGGAATATCGCTGTGGACTCCAACGAATGAAAAGAACGCAGGAGCTGCGAACACAACAGCAACACTGCTTATGAGAGTATAAGTTGTAAGGAATGCCACATTACCACCTAACATTCCCGTAATAACGGCTGCCGAGGTTGCTGTGGGCGCCATAACGCATATCATTGCCCCTGCGGCAAGCTCTGCGTCGAATATCCGTAATAGAAAATAAAACGTCAGCGATCCGGCGAGTTGAATGAATAGAAGCCATCCGTGGAACTTGGAGAATTTAATATCACTTGGTGAAAGTTTGGCAAATGTAAGCAGAAGCATCGTAAAAATCAGATACGGAGTAAGGAACGATATATATCCCGTATATTTATAAAGCAGCGCTCCGGCTGTCATGGCAATCAAAAGTGTCCAGTCCTTAAAGAATTTTAAAAGCATCCTGTCTTTTTCATACTATTTACACTATTTCTATGCCTTTATCTTTAAGAATCTTCAATCCGAGATCTTTAAGCTTATATTTTTGAATTTTACCACTGGCGGTCATAGGGTAATTATTGACCATAAACACATATTTGGGTATTTTATACCGTGCTATTTTACCGCGGCAGAATTCCCTGACCTCTTCGGAGGTCAACTCCATACCCTTACGAACTCTAATATACGCAGCAACCTCCTCTCCATACTTCGGACTCGGTATTCCAGCTACCTGAACATCTTCGACCTGAGGCATCTGATATATAAAATTCTCTATCTCGCGGGGATATATATTTTCGCCTCCCCTTATGAGCATCTCTTTAATTCTACCGGTAACCCTGACGTATCCATCCTCGTCCATGACTCCCAGGTCTCCGGAACGGAGGAATCCGTCTTCATACATAACCGCCTTCGTAGCTTCCGGATCTTTATAATACCCCTTCATTACGTTATAACCGCGACAGCACAACTCACCCTGAACCCCTCTCGGACACTCTCTGCCCTGAGGATCGACAACTTTAACCTCTACGAACGGCAGAGCACGCCCCACAGTAGTAGCGCGAATCTCCGGGGAATCGGTCACCCTCGTAGCGGTCATTCCGGGAGAAGATTCCGTAAGTCCGTAAACGATTATTATATCGCGGCAGTGCATCTTCTCCATAACCTCTTTCATTGTTTCGATCGGACATAACGCACCAGCCATTATTCCTGTCCTCAAAGAGGTCAGATCGAACATTCCGAACATGGGGTGGTTCAATTCCGCAATAAACATCGTGGGAACCCCGTAAACCGCAGTACATCGTTCTCTGTGAATTGAAGCCAGCACTTTGAGCGGATCGAACTCTTCGACCATGACCATTGCCGAACCATGCGTTATAACGGCGCACAGCGACAATACGCATCCGAAACAATGAAACATAGGGACCGGCGTCAATACCTTATCCTCCGTAGAGTAGCTCATACACTCTCCGATAGTAAGCCCGTTGTTAAGGATATTATGGTGTGTCAGCAGAACCCCTTTGGGGAACCCTGTCGTTCCGGAGGTATATAACATCATGATTATATCTTGGCACGTGACCTCCTTCTCCGCCTCTTCGAGTACCGAGTCGTTCGTATAACATCCGAGAGAATAGAGTTCCGGGGTCGAGTACATTCCACGGTATCTCTCCTGTCCCATATATACCACATTACGCAGTTCGGGGAATTTTTCGGATCGTAGATAACCGCGCTCCATTGTTTTAAGCTCAGGAACCAGCTCGTAGACCATACCTATATAATCGCTGTCCCTGTAAGAATCCATAATGCAGAGAGTATGTATATCCGCATTACGCACCAAATATTCCAATTCCGACAATTTATAATTGGTGTTTATCGTCACGTACACCGCTCCAATCCTTGCCGCTGCAAACATCATGGTTATCCAGTCCGGAATGTTCTTGGCCCAGATACCTACTTTATCGCCCTTACGGACTCCTATGGACAGCAGACCCTTGGCGAACGTATCCACACGTTCCCTAAACTCGCTGTAAGTCATGTGCAGCCCCCGGTCGGAATATATCATAAAATAGTTGTCCGGCGTCTCCTCGGCCCATTTGTCGAGCCACTGCCCGAATGTCTTTTCAGTCAATTCCATAATTATGAATAATCAGCTAAAACGGAGCATAGGCGACAAGAATGAATCGTGCAGCCCCTTGTGAACATCTTATATTGTGAGGTACAATGGAATTAAAATAGATGGAGTCCCCCTGTTCGAGATCGTAAATATCTTCGCCGTATTTGATCTTTATTTTACCGTCCAGCACATAAAGGAACTCTTCGCCCTCATGTCTCGAGATATATGATGAATCATTATCAGCGACAAGAGTTACAATGAACGGCTCCATCTGACGATCGGATTTACCCGATGCCAAAGGATATAGATTCATGGACTCCGCTATCGCAGAACCGTCCGAAGAGGACTCTATGGAATGTAAAATTTCCGAATTGCGGGTAATAGCGACTCCCTTATTCTCCTCGCCGTCGAGCAAGGTACCGAGACGTATACCGAGAGCACGCACTATTTTTTTTACGATAGCAGTCGAAGGAATCGTCCTGCCGGATTCTATATCGAGTAATTTTTGGTAATCGATGCCTGTCCTGTCCGATAATTCTTCTGGGGACATACCTTCTGCCTCCCGTATACTTCCGATTTTTTTACCGATATTCTTTGCCATAGCGATTATAAGTTTACCGGTATTAAATATCGCAACTAATTAAAATTGTCCAATTTATTAAAACGGTTATGCTACGACAGCCAAACGGAATATCAGGTCAATTTATCACGTTTTAATACCTCTATGCGGCCATCGTTGTATTTTATTGTTCCGTGCCTGTTCAAATCGTTAAGAACGGTAATGATCGAGTTGCGCGGAGCATTAAAATAAACAGACAGTTCGTTTAGATCACCCAAATCCAAAACGGGATTCTCAGCATTAGTATGGTCTGAAATATATCTCGATACCTTATCCCTGATGTTCTTAAACGAAAGAAAATATATTTTTTTCATGAGCATATTCGCCCTGTCGGATATAATATCAATGAAGTTCGACATTATTATAGTATCGTCCTGCATAAGTTCGAACAGCAGCCCCCTGTGCAGGGTCATAATACTGACATCGCCGTCCGCTTCCACGTCGATAGGGAGTCTGTTATAGCCACCAAACAGGAATGCAGGGGCTATCAATTGAGGGGCGGATATAGTGTCTATAATCATCTTCTTCCCATCCTTGCCGGGAACCACGCCGTTTACTCTACCCTCAAGCACTATCATCAGTCCGGAATATGCGGTATCTCTACGGGCAATTACGTATCCGTCTGAGAATTTATCAACGGAATACTGCCTGTCATGAAGAATATTTTCTATCGCTTCCGCGCTCAATCCTTTAAACAACGGACAGTGAGTCAACATATCGTACATACCTTAACCTTTTATTTCGAAAGTTACTAAAATAACCGTATAAATTAATATAAAAATCACTCTTAAGTGTATATTTTGACAGTTTATTATATAATTTCGCGCTGTTAAGTTCAAGGAAAATGAAAATTCTACCACATCTACACACCAAAGGGTATTACCGCACTGCGGCAGCGGCCTTCTTCTTCATTCAGGGCCTGGTATTTGCCAGTTGGGCAAGCAGAATCCCGGACATCAAGGATCATCTCGGGCTGAACGAGGCGGAACTCGGAGGAATCCTCTTCGCAATCCCTGTCGGACAGCTCTTGGCAATGGCGCTCTCAGGGTATCTTGTCAGTCGTTATGGAAGCAGAAAAATATTGACTATCGCGGCAGTCCTCTATCCGTTGTCGCTGATCTTCATCGGAGCTGTGAATACATCCGTACAATTGATTGCGGCGCTTCTCTTCTTCGGTGTCACGGCTAATCTCTGCAATATATCGGTTAATACTCACGCAGTGGGTGTAGAAAGAATTTATAACCGCAGTATAATGGGCGTATTCCACGGGCTGTGGAGCTTCGCCGGATTCTGCGGAGGTCTGATAAGCACGGTAATGGTCAGTATGGACATCACACCGTTTAACCATTTTATTATAATATTTGCAGTAAGCACAATTCTTCTCATATCTGCACGAACATACATGCTGCCCCGCGATTATACCGAGAAGCCAAGGAACGACGCTCCCAAAGAGAAAAAAAGAGTATTCGTCATGCCTGATAAATTTATATTCCTATTGGGTCTGATAGCTTTCGGGGGCATGGTCTGCGAGGGAACGATGTTCGACTGGAGCAGCGTTTATTTCGAGAGTGTAATAGATCCGCCTAAAAATCTCGTCCGCCTCGGCTATATCGCATTTATGAGCACTATGGCTTTAGGAAGGTTCACGGCGGATAAAATGGTAACGCGGTTCGATATGATACCGGTTATAAGGGTCAGCGGATTATTGATTGCCGCGGGACTATTGATTTCCGTTATATTCCCGTATCTTATCTCAGCAACAGCAGGATTCTTACTCGTAGGATTCGGCGTATCGTCTATCATTCCTCTCTGTTACAGCATGGCGGGCAAATCCAAGACCATGATCCCAAGTATAGCATTGGCGACTGTATCGACGATAGGATTTTTCGGATTCCTTCTGGGCCCTCCGGTTATCGGATTCATCGCACACGCATCGAGCCTGCGATGGTCGTTCGCGGTTATCGCGATGGTAGGGCTTCTCACTTCAATATTCGTAGGAGCGCTGAAAAAAGTTAATTAGCAGTATCGAGAGTAAGTCTGGATACGTACTTCTCACCTGAAACATCCGTAAATAAAGTGTATCTGCCAGGATAAATCATCTCCATACGTTTACGGAGATTATCGATACCTATACCGGGCGAATTTCTATCCGGATCGACTTTGGGATAATAGGAGTTTTCAGTTATAAAAATAATAATATTGTCCTTGACATCCATAGTAACGTTAATGAAGGACGGTTTACTATTACTTACCCCGTGCTTGAAGGCGTTCTCCACAAACGTCATGAACAGTAACGGCGCGACAAGAATATTGTTATCGAAGGATATGAGCGACACTGAAATTTTAACATTGTCCGAGACGCGCAGGCTCATTAGTTCGATATAACTCCTGATAAAAGCGATCTCCTTACCCAAAGGGACAAATTGGTGGTCGTTGTCGTATAGGACATAACGCAGCAGGCGGCTGAATCCGTCGATAGCATACCGTGCTTTATCCTGATCTATCGATACGAGCGAGTAAATATTGTTAAGGGTGTTGAACAGGAAGTGGGGATTTAGCTGACTCTTGAGGTTTTGGAGTTCCGCTTCCGCACGCGCCTTCTCAAGTTCTTTTTTTTCCGCATCCATACGGAACCATTTACTTGTGGTTTTAATCGCAACGGCAAGTCCGACCATAAGACTCATTACCATATAATCCCTGAGCTTAAATATTATCATCGGCGGGCGGTCGTCATGGGGTCTGAAATCCTCCGGATTCATAGAGTGAAAATGATCCATATAAAATTCCCTTACCAGCCCTGTTAGAAAATCCACCGCGACAAGAGCTACGGCATTAAGAAGTATAAACGCAAAGGTCCGTCTGTTAAACAGGAACTTATCGATTAGATAGAGATAATTCACATAAAACATCAGCACGAACGCGAACGAGGTTATAGCATAACCTATGTATTTATCAATACTCATGGTCTGCGTCTCCCTGTTGTTTACAAGGAGAGGCAGCCCGAATATAATTCCCCATCCCAACAGGTGCATTACGACATTCAGGGATCTTCTGTTCGCCAATTTTATCATAAAACAAATATAGATGTTTTATTCATATCTTATGGCTTCTATCGGATCGAGGCTGGATGCCTTTTGCGCAGGATACCATCCGAAGAATATTCCCGTTACGGTACAAACGACGAACGACAGTATCACGGAGTACATCTGAACATAAACCGGCCATCCGAGCACCTGTTTTATTATCGCTGAGGCGCCGACCCCTAACACGACTCCTATGAGTCCTCCCGTAACGCTTATTATTACCGCTTCTATAAGGAACTGCCAAAGTATGTGACGACCCTTTGCCCCTATGGACATCCTGAGACCTATCTCACGCGTACGTTCGGTCACGGACACGTACATAATATTCATAATACCTATACCTCCCACCAACAACGATATTCCGGCAATACACGCGAGGAGGATCGTCATCATATCGGTTGTCGAACTCAGCATCGAACTTAGTTCCTGCTGAGAACGGATATTAAAGTCGTCATCGAGCGGATTGCGGATATTATGGTTAGCCCTGAGAATGGCCGTTATCTCGTCGATCGCCATATCGGTATACTCTTCGCTCAGAGCGGACGCATATATACTCTGGATATAAGTTATCGCAAGAATCCTCTTCTGCACGGTCGTGTACGGGGCGATTATAAGGTCGTCCTGGTCCTGTCCCATCGTGTTATACCCCTTCGGAGTAAGCACTCCTATTATCTTGAACGGGGTCATATTGAAACGTATAGTCTTACCCAACGGATCCTCTCCGTTAGTGAACAGGTTATCCACGACTGTCTGTCCGACCACACATTCCTTATCCGCAGAACGAATATCCTCGTCCGTGAACAACTCCCCCTCCCCGACGCTATATTTACGTATGTCTAAATATTCCTGATTGACTCCATAAACCGTCGTAGGCGAATTGTTAGAACCGTATATCACCTGTCCGCTGCTGCTAACCGACGGAGATATTTTATCCACAAAATCGGCTTCCCTCCGTATGGCTTCATAGTCTTCGAGTTTAAGAGTCTGCATACTCGAAGCACTCATACGTACTCCTCCGAACTGTCCGGTTCCGGGATACACCATTATCATATTTGATCCCATCTCGGATATCTGGTCGCTGATGCTGCGTTTGGAACCCTGCCCAATGGCCAGCATAGATATTACCGAACCTACTCCGATAATTATACCGAGCATTGTGAGAAATCCGCGGAATTTATTGTTGTTCAGCGCCCTCAGCGCTATTCGTATAAGATTGCCGTAATTCATAATTTTGATTTTGCCGGTATTTTAGAGATCGACCTGAGGCAGTGAATCGAGGATCGCCTTAGCCGATTCTATATTACTGTTGTGAGTATCTTCCGTGATCCGTCCGTCTCTCAGAACGATATTCCGACTGCTGAACTGCGCGATCTCCGGATTATGGGTAACGAAGATAATAGTCCTTCCTTCGTTGTGAAGATTCTGAAACAACGTTAATATCTCGAATGAAGTCCTCGTATCGAGATTCCCCGTAGCCTCATCGGCAAGGAGCAAAACCGGGTCGTTCACAAGTGCCCTTGCGATCGCCACACGCTGCTGCTGCCCTCCGGATATCTGGTTGGAACGGTGGTTGATCCTGTCTTCGAGACCTACCGCGATTAACGCATCGGTAGCCTTCCGCTTCCGCTCCGTGGCAGACACGAACGGGTTATACAACTGAGGGAGTTCGACATTCTCCAAAGCCGTAGTCTTCGGAAGAAGATTATAGGATTGAAATACAAAACCGATTTTACGGTTGCGAAGGGTAGCACGATCGTTCTTACCCATTGTTCTTACCGACACACAATCCAGATAATAATCTCCGGAGGTCGGTGTGTCCAGACAGCCCAGTATATTCAACAATGTGGATTTACCGGAACCGCTGGTACCCATTATTGTCACGAACTCCCCTTCGCAGATAGTGAACGATACGCCCCTCAACGCATGAACAGTTTCACTTCCTACCGTAAAATCGCGTTTTATATTCTCTAATCTGATTATCTCTTTCATACTCTCTTATCTTCTCCTGTTACCGCCCGGACGCTGAGGCATAAACGGATTATTATCTCCGCCTCCGTTCTCCTGTACTTCGTTCATAGCGGAAGCCTGTTCGTATCCTACAACTACCACGTCGCCGGCGGTCAAACCACTCGTTATATGGGTATAAATACCGTCTGACGTTCCTGTCGTAACTTGGACCGGTACAATATCGTCTTCTTTTTTAAGCCACAAGGTCTGCATCGGCCCTGTCGAAGAATTGACGTTGCCCTCTCCCGGAACAAATCTCAGCGCTTTATTAGGCACGACAAGTACGTCTTGCAGTTCGAGTGTGTACACTGTTATATTCGCCGTCAGACCGGGCATAAGAATAAGATCAGGATTAGGTGCGTCCACAACCACCTCATAGGTAACTACATTAGACTCTGTAGTTGGCTGAAGCCTTACCTGAGTGATCGAACCTTCGAATACATCGTCCGGGAAGGCATCGACCGTAAACGTAACACGCTGCCCCTCCTTAACCTGACCTATATCCGCTTCGTCCACGTTAGCAATAACCTGCATATTCCTCAGATCGTTTGCGATCGTGAATAAGGTCGGCGTACTAAAGCTCGACGCAACGGTCTGACCCTCATCAACATCCCTTGACAAAACCACTCCGTCGATCGGAGACGTAATAGTGGCGTAACCGAGATTTTTCTCCGCTTTAATATTGTCCGCCTTGGATTTTTCGTATGCACTTACAGCTTTATAATAAGAGTACTCGACTGTCTCGAACTCCGAATCGCTTATCATTTGTTTCTCGTGCAGACCCTTCATCCTGTTATAGTTCTGGAGCTGATATTCGTACTCCACTTTGGCAGATTCAAGGTTCGATTGGCTTGAGGCAAGTTCCGCTTCAAGGAGTACCTTATCGAGCACCGCAATCACCTGTCCTGTCTTAACTTCCGAATTAAAATCCACATATATATGCGACACGATACCGGATACCTGCGTACCTACTTCCACCTGTATAATAGGCTCGATCGTTCCGGTGGCTGTAACAAAGTTGTTCAGAGTAGTAGGTTCGACTCTTACCGTTGCCATAACCAGTGCGCTTTTCTCCTTCGGCCTCAACACAAAGTATAATATTCCGCAGACTGCCAGAATTCCGAGTATAATCAGTACTTTTTTCATTTTATAATATTTTAATTTTTATAATTCTATGGGTTGGTTCCGGTAGAAGTTCAGTAGTTTCAGGTATAGAACTGCCTGGTACTTCGACTGAAGGGTTTCCTGTTGAGCGGCGAGATAACTGTTCTTCTCGGTGAGCAGATCCACAGGATTTTTAAGTCCGGCATTGTACTGCTCCTCTACCAGAATATAGCTTATAGTCGAATATTCCAGATTCTCGATTGCAGATAAATACCTGCTCTGGGCGGAGATAACCTCGCGGTAGAGGGATTCCACGGTATTGAGAAGATCCTTCTCGGTATTGTATACATCCAGCTCCGCCGAACGCATCTGGATCTTTGCGAGTTCTATCGCAGTCTTAGCTCTTCTGTTATTGAATATTGGCACACTGACACTGATTCCCACGCTCTCATTAAGTCTTCTGTTAAGCTGATCGGTGAATGAGAGTCCGGAATCGGAGAAGTTAGAAGTTCCCACACCAGCACTGACCGACACGGTAGGCAGCCTGTCCGCAGCTGCTATCTTCTCATTTATCTCCGCATACTCCAACCCTAACAGGCGGTTTCTGACTTCCGGCATAACGTCCAGGGCCGTAGCATAGACCGATTCGAGCGACGCAACGGGCTGAATTACGTCGTCATCGTCGATCTCCGGCATATAAATCTCAAGCTGTTCGCCGATCCCCATCTCCAAGAGCTGTCTGAGCTGGAGGTAAGAGTCAGCAAGAGAATTTTCAGCTACGGTCACCTGATATTTGTTGCTCGAATACTGCGCCCTGATCTGCGCCAATTCGCTGAGAGCTATCGAGCCTGCTTCAAACAATATCTCCGAGCGTTCTAATTGTGCTTCGGAATTTTCGAGATTCTGGAGTGCTATTTTAAGGGATTCATTCGAATAAAGTACTTGTAGATAAGCCTGAGTTACCGCTATTTCGATATTATTCTGGATCTCTTCGGTATTAAGGATACTCATACCTACCGCCAGTTCGTTCTGTATCACGGTATTTGCGATCTTGCCTCCGTTGAAGAGCGTCATCCCCGCATTTAGCGAATAACTTCCCGTGTACGTACCTTCCTGCCTGTAATTTCCGTTACCGTTCTGAGACTTCTGTCCGGAGTAGGTCTGGGTTGTAGAGAACGAGAGCGACGGGAGTCTGTCGGCCTCCGCCTGCAGCAGATTGACTTCCGAACTCTCCTCCGACAGTCTGGAATACCGCACCTGAAGATTATTTTCACGGGCGTATTCGATACAATCCGTCAGTGTCCACACCGGATTTTGTGAGAATGCAGCCATATATGACAGCAGCATCGGTATCACAATCCATATTTTTTTCATATCCATAATCATTCTTTATTTTCAGCAAATTTATTTCCTGTTTCCGTATAGATAAAATGTATTCTACGGACTCTGCGGTCCGTACGGCGGAACCGTGAAAAAAAACGGCGGATTCAAAAGAAACAATTTATCGGATAAAAGGAGGCATTCACCGTCATTTAAGGCCGATCCAGCCTAAAAAAACACAGAATGAGGTATTTTTAGTATCTTTATGGAAAATTACTCTTTTGTTATTATGAAATGCATAGCTATCGACGACGAGACTCTTGCGCTCGAACTTATCCGGTCGTACGTCAATAAAATTCCGTTTCTCGAACTTTGCGGAACGTTTACCGATCCATTCGAGGCGATGAATTTTTTAAGCAGGAATAAAACCGACCTCATATTTACCGATATAGAGATGGCTGACATAAACGGAGTACAGCTCATATCGAGCCTTCAGTATAAACCTATGGTAATATTTATTACGGCCTACGAACGGTATGCGATAGACGGATTCATGCTGGATGCCGTAGATTACATTCTCAAACCTGTCAATTTCGAACGGTTTCTCAAGGGTGTGAACAAGGCCCATGACCTTCTGAACAAAACGAATAATACTCCACCGGGAGCGTCAGTTCCGGTTGTCGTCAAACCTATACATGCTCCGGATCACATTTTCGTTAAAACTGAGAATAAGCTGGTTAAGGTTATGCTGTCCGATATTCTATACATCGAAGGCTACGGCGATTATGTCAAGATCCATATCAGGGACGGAAGAACGATCGTAACTCTCAATAATATGTCGGCCCTGGAAGAGAAACTTCCTGAAGATAATTTCATAAGGGTACACAGATCATTCATCGTGGCTATCGATAAGATCGACGAAGTCGAGCGAAGGAGGATAAAGATTGGCAGAGAACTCATCCCTGTCAGCGACTCTTACGCGGAAGCATTCGTTAACAAACTCGATCAAACATCGCTATAAGACCGGCCTTACAGCCGGTCTTAGATTTTATCTTATGTATTGCAGTATGTTCCCTGTCAGGTACATCAGCGCTATCTCACAAATTTTCGCGTTATATTCCGCGGCAAGAAGGCTGTCTTCCGCGTCTAAAAGATTCTGCTGCGCTTCCCGAAGTTCGATACCGGCGAGTTCTTCCAGTCTATACCGTTCCATTGCCGTTCGGTAATTCTCCTGCGCAACGTTTAGATTGTGCCTTTCGAGTTCCACGAGGCGTATATTATTCTGATGGGTAGTCCAGTAATCATAGAGCTGCGACTTTATGGATAATTCGAGATTTTCGCGCGCAAGGGTTACATTATCCATCTGTATTCTCGCGTTTTTACGTATCCGCCCTTTATTTCCATCAAAAATATTAAATCCGACGGTAAATCCGTAATTGAATCCCAACGTATTTTGATTTTTATATGCGCTTGCATCGGATTTACTGAACTGGTATCCGTAGCCGCCGCTAAATATAAGAGTAGGGAAAAATTCTGATCTTGTCGCTTTATAATCCAGATAAGCAACCCTCTCGTTCGATTCGGCAAGTATCAATGACGTATTTTTCCGGTAGAACTGCTCCAGCAGCTCGACGATGTCTGGAACGTTATGCAGGTAGATAACCGAATCTGTTATATCTATAACGTCGCTAAAATGATTATCCGCGATAAGGCGGTTGAGTTCAATGCTCGCACTCCTGATAGCCTGTTCCTGCCTGATGAGCGCAGCGCTGTCGGAATTCAGATCGACTTCTGCCTGCATTACTTCCAGTCCGGAACCAGCTCCGGTGTATTTGCAAAGTTGAACTATTCTCAAACGTTCTCTCGACAGATCGACAGCATAACGATAATTCCGAAGTCTGATCTTCTGTTGAAGGAGATTGAAATAACCGGACGTTATGGAGGAGACGACATCCTCCACGGCAATCATAGTGTATATCTCCCCCTGATGCGCAAGCTCGTGAAGTTTATCGTATCGCGTTTGTACACTGAATCCGTCGAAGATCGTCCAGTTGAGATTAAGTCCGACGTTATAGGTCCCGGCGCTCATGTTATTATTCTTTATTTTTTCGCCCGAATACTCCTTGTACTGTTGATTATTGAACGTTCCCGAATACCCTCCGGAGCAGCTCACAATAGGCAAATAGCCCGCATTGCCCCATGTGTAATTATTATCGGCTATCTCCTGCTCATTCCTCGTAATTCTTATATCGAGATTCTGTTCCATACCTGTTACAATAAGATCCTGAAGACTCATTGCCACTTGGGAGAATCCGGTAATTCCCATTAACATGGATGCTGAGATAAATATATATTTTTTAATAGATCCCATAAGTTTATTATTTATTTCTGATTGTAATCTTATCGCTGCGCGTAGATATGTAGGAGTAAATTGAAGGTACAACAAACAGTGTCATAAATGTAGCTATCACCATACCTCCGACCACGGTTATACCCATCGCAATACGTCCGTTGGCACCTTCACCGTTAGCAAACACCAAAGGAAGAATACCGGCAATAGTCGAGAAACTGGTCATAAGAATGGGTCTGAGTCTCTGCACGGAAGCTCCTACGATAGCGTCATACTTAGTGAACCCCTTCTCCTTACGCTGGTTGGCAAACTCTACGATAAGAATACCGTTCTTTGCCACGAGTCCGATAAGCATTATCAATGCGATCTGGCTGTAAATATTCATGGTTTGGTCGAACATCCACATGAAGAATAGAGATCCGAACAATGCGAGCGGCACGGTAACGAGAATAATAATAGGATCTTTGAAGCTCTCAAATTGTGCTGACAATACGAGGAATATGAGCACGAGTGCAAGCCCGAAGATAAATCCGAGACTCGACTCGCTGTCTGCGAAGTCCTTCGAAGCACCTGACAGTGCAGTGCGGAACGAATCGTCGAGAACTTCTTTGGCGATACGGTCCATCTCTTCGATTCCTTGTCCGATGGTATATCCGGGAGCGAGTCCTGCGGATACGGTAGCAGAACGGAATCGGTTATAGTGGTACAAAGTAGCAGGCGCCACGTCCTCGTTATACTGGATAACGCTGCTGAGCTGAATCATGTCTCCGCTGCTGTTCCTAAGATATACGGAACTGAGGTCGAGAGGAGTGCGCGACATAGGGCGTTCGATCTCACCTATTATCTCGTACTGCTGGCTATTCATATAGTAGTATTCATACCGCTGTCCACTCATCGCATACTGCAGCGTGGACTGGACGTCGCTTGTAGATAATCCCAGCGAATTCGCCCTGTCGCGGTCGATTGTAACATTCAATTCCGGATTATTGAATAGTAGATTGGCATTGACAGACACCAGTATCTCGCTCTGTTCCGCTCGTTCAAGGAACTTCGGCAGATACTCGCGGAGTTTTTCCAGAGTCGTGGCTTGAAGTACATATTGTACAGGGAGTCCCCACGAACGCGAGAAGGACTCAGGCTGCTGCACGTACGCTTGCCCCATGGTCTGGTCGGAGAAGAGATTCCTTACCTCCTCGGCGATATCGTTTTGAGTCCGTTCGCGGTCATGAATATCCGTAAGAATGAACGTTATATTGGAAGATCCGCTGTTCACCCTCGGTAACACGGCCCTGATTTCTTCGCTCGATATATTATCCGACACGAGTTGAGCCAAATGGTCCGTATAGAACGAACGGTATGCGAAGTTCGTTCCCTCCGGCATACGCAATGTCGCGGAGAACTGCGAGCGGTCCTCCAGAGGCGCTGTCTCCGCAGGTACGCGAATCCAAAGAAGAACGATAAAAAATACCGCTATGGCCATGATAATCCATGCAATATATTTATGTCTCAGGAACCCCACAAGCATTTTTTCATAAACCGCGTTCATTTTCTCGAAGAACGGTTCGGTAGCAGAATAAAATTTATTTTTTTTATCTTCCTTTTTCAACAGTTTCGACGACACCATCGGCGTAAAGGTAAGGGCTACGAACGATGAAATTATTACGGATCCGGAGATAACCACGCAGAACTCGATCAGAAGTTTACCTGTCATACCGGTAACGAACATAACCGGAAGGAATACACATACAAGCGTTATAGTCGTGGAGACAACAGCAAAGAATATCTCTTTCGATCCGCTTACCGCCGCGTCGAACGGTTTCATTCCGCTCTCTATTTTCACGTATATATTCTCCACTACCACAATCGCATCGTCCACCACGAGTCCGACAGCAAGCACAAGGGCGAGCAGAGTCAACACGTTGATCGTGAATCCGAAGAGGAACATCACGAAAAATGCTCCAATCAACGATATAGGTATAACCAACACGGGAATAAGGGTGACCCTCCAGTCTCTCAGGAACAGGAAGATGATTATTATCACCAATACAAATGCAAAATATATCGTTTCTTCGACCTCTTTGACGGATGCGCGGATAAAACGGGTGTTGTCCATCGTATATTCCATAAGGATATCCTCCGGAATGTCTTTACGAATATCTTCGACGCGTTTGTATACCTCGTCGGCGATCTCGATATGATTGGATCCCGGCTGGGGAATTACGACTAGCATCACGGAGAGATTGCCGTTTATTTTCTGATAACTCTCCAAGTCCTGGGCCTCGAGTTCGACCCTCGCAATATCTCTGATGCGAACTATATAAACACCGTCCTCTTTGACTATTATGTTCTTAAAATCTTCAACGTCTTTAAGGTAGCCGCGGGCTCTTACGCTCAACTGTGTATTCTCGCTGCGGAGGGTTCCGGAGGGGAGTTCCACGTTTTCACTTATGATAGCACTTCGAACGTCTCCTGCTGTAATTCCGTGGGCGGCCATTTTTTCAGGGTCAAGCCACAACCTCATGGAATATTTGCGCTCTCCCCATATATCCACGCTGCTCACGTCGTTTATGGTCTGCAGACGCTCGGCAATGGATAGTTTGGCAATTTCACTCACTTCGAGAATGGAACGTTTATCGCTCGACACCGCGATCATAAGGATCGGCGAGGCATCCGCGTCCTGTTTGGATACCGTGGGAGGATCGCAGTCGCTCGGCAGATAACGCTGCGCGCGCGATACTTTATCCCGCACGTCATTGGCAGCGCGTTCCATATCCACATCCAATTCGAACTCGATAGTAATACGGCTGCTTCCCAGTGAACTGAGACTGCTCATCGAACGGATACCGGGAATCGCGTTGATCTGCTCCTCCAACGGAATAGTAATCTGGTATTCTATAATTTCAGGGCTCGCTCCGGCATAGGAGGTGCTCACCGAGATAATCGGGTTGTCCACACTCGGATACTCCCTGATACCGAGAGTAAAATACGCAATGATCCCGAAGATGATAATGACCACGTTCAATACCGTAGCGAGGACAGGCCTGTTTATGCTTAATTCCGATATATTCATAGCAAACCGGATTATTCTATTAAGTTATCGATAACCAACGGCATTCCCGTACGAATCTGCAATATACCGGTAGTAACGACCGTATCGCCCGGCTGTATGCCTTCCAGTATTTGTATGTGCGTATCGGTCCTTATACCTGTTACGACATCCACCGGTTGAGCCTTGCCCCATCTGTACAGGAATACCTGCTCCTTGCCCATAGAGGGAACCAAAGCCTGTCCGGGAATGGACAATGCGCTTGGGAACTCCTGAAGATCGACAGATACGGTAACATAACTTCCGGGGAGGAACTTCCTGTCGTGGTTATGATATAGCGCCCTTACCGCAAGGGTCCTCGTCTCCGTATCCACATAAGAGTCGACGGCATAGACCGTAGCTTCGTATTCGGTACCGTCCCCGTTGTACGGGGTAAATACCACATGAGTACCGTTCTGTACGGACGATTGGTAGAAATCGGGTATTGTAAATTCGAGTTTAAGCGGGGAATCTTTTGTCAGGGTAGCGATCACGGTAGTGGTACTTACGTATGCCCCTTCGCTGACAAAACGCAGACCGATCTTCCCGTCGAAGGGAGCGCGGAGTTCTGTAAGCGCAAGGTTCGCATTGACATATTCTATATTGGCTTTCAGCTGATCCAGTTCGGAAATCGCCGTCTCATAAACTTCTTTACTTACCGCATCCTGTTCATACAGAGTCTTTTGCCTGTACACCCTGTCTTCGGCAAGCTTCAATTGCGCCTGGTAACGTTTGAGTTCGGCCTTAAGAGGCGCATCGTTGACTCTGGCAAGCAGTTGCCCTTTTTTGACAAATGTGCCCTCGTCTATTTTCAATTCGGTTATTTTCCCGGACGTCTCGAAGATAAGCTGTACTTCTTCGTCAGGGAGCAGATCCCCCATAATGCGGATATTGCTGGTAAGTTCCGCGGGATTGACCACCACGGCATCGACGTTGAGAGTCCTTGCTCCGGATCTTCCTGTGGAACCGGTGTCATCCACTCCCGTATCGCCCATTCTTGCGGAGTAAATCGAATAGATTATCAGAATAAGAGCTATAAGAGCCAATGAGACCCATCTTATCGTTTTTTTGTTCATATAGGTAGTTTAAGTGGATTGATATTTACAAAAAAAAGATTTTTTAATAATTATCCGCCCCTTTAAAATATAAGCGGGAATTTTAGGGGTTAAATGCGAAAATTTCAGGGGTGAGATTTTGGATCACCGCAGATATTTCCGACGTTTTATTATATTTGTATAGTAGGGGATGCACCTCGGACATCTCTTAAACAAGTTTGGTCTTGTCGTCTGATTTTCACTATATTTGTACAAAACGACACCGTTATGAATGTTGCCTCGGTAAAAACAAACACAAAGATAATTCTTATTGTCTCGTTTATTCTAAGTCTTTTGATCTCGATCCCAAATATCACGAGGTTGTTGAGCACCTATGGGACATATATGTTCAGCCCTGTGCTTACGGAGACGGGCACACGGTTCCTTATCGTCTTTTTCCTTTCGTGGTATCTATTCTTCACGAATTCGCGCGAAGGATCGAAGATATCCAAAGAGATAACTAAAAGCGTAATCATGACTGTCGCGGCGTATCTCGTATGTATATTCATACAGTCGCTTTTGTCGCTGAGTCTCGCTAAGATGAGCGGAATATTGATATTCCAGTTCTTCGTCGTGCTTGCAGTATCCCTGCTTGCATGCGAGGTTTACAAGCTGCACAACAGGCAGACGGTGATCGAACAGGAGAATGAGATGCTGAAGATCGAATCTCTTCAAAGTCGTTGCGATGCGCTAACAAACCAGATAAATCCGCACTTTTTTTTTAACACGCTCAACACTATGTCGTCTCTCATAAGGGAGAATCTACGTGAGAAGTCTTTGGAATATATAGATAAATTATCCGTGGTGTTCCGATATATTCTCCAGAGCGAAAAGAAGGGCCTCGTTCCGCTCGACGAGGAACTTAAATTTCTCGAATCGTACAGATTCCTGCTCGAAGTAAGGTACGAAAATAAATTCCGCATAATTACCGACATCGATCCTGTTTATTATAAATATCTGCTGCCTGTACTATCGTTTCTTCCACTGGTGGAGAATGCGGTCAAACACAACGTGATTAGCACCAGCCATCCCATGGATGTCAGTATATTTATAGAAGAAGGCAGTGTGGTAATATCCAATTCCATACAGGAAAAAATAGATTCTCCGGAAGTATCCGGCATCGGGCTTAAGAACCTTGACAATAGGTTCTCTCTCTTAACCGGATACAGAATCGGGATCAATAAGACCGATAACAAATTCGAAGTAATTCTCCCCTTAGTCGAACCAGTAAACAAATAACCAAATGAAGATCCTGATAGTCGAGGATGAGACGTTCGCGTTTACCAACATCAAAAATATACTTGGAGAGATAGAACCGCAGATAGATATAGTGGCCAATACCGACAGCGTGTCGCAGACAGTGGAGTGGTTAAAAAAGAATCCGCATCCGGATCTGATATTCATGGATATTCATCTTGCGGACGGACCCGCGTTCAATATATTTAAATGTATAGACGTGGACGTTCCGGTAATATTTGCGACGGCCTACGATGAATATGCAATAGAGGCGTTCAAAGTGAACAGCGTGGATTATCTACTCAAACCTATAAATAAAAACGACGTCGAACGGTCGCTCGCAAAGTTCAAAAAATTCAGCAACAACGACCTCTCCGCATACCTCGACAGGATCTCCGAATCGATAAAACCGTCAAGATATTCGGACAGTATTCTTATTGCATACAAGGATAAGATAATTCCCGTGCCATGTGAAGAGATATATTTTTTCCATACTGCAAACGAGAGATCTACACTGACCACAGCCGACGGCAACAATTATCCGGTCGACAAATCGTTGGATTCTATATTTGTCGGACTCGATCCGAAAAAATTCTACCGTGCGAACAGGCGTTATATAATATCGAGAAATTCCATAAAAGACATTACGGTGTGGTTCGACAGCAGATTATTAATCAATACAAAGATCACAGCTCCGGAGCAGATATTCATCAGCAAGAACAGAACTTCGAATTTTAAAGCATGGCTCGCAGGAAGCTGAAAATTAATAATTGAATTTTTTCCTACGGACGCCGGCATCAAAGATAGACGCGGATATAATCACCGCGAAGATCGTTATCATCCAATTCACATTGAGAATATTCTCTACAAGGGACATTACGGCACAGATTGCTACAAAGCTCGCTACAATGTAATTCCGCTGTCGGATACTCCGTATAAAAGAATATATCAGCAGATAAATATAAAACAACATGGCAAATATTCCGTTCTCGAGACAGAAGCTGATGTATTGATTGTGTGCGTCCAGATTAAACAGTGAAGACCACACTAAACCATTGAGCTGGAATATGGGAAGAAGAACTTTTTTTTCCGTTCCGGCCCCATAACCAGTCCACGGACGTTCTTTTATTTTTTCCATGGCGGATTCCCATCTGGCTGCCCGCGAATCGTAACCGACCTCATCGGTTACGGCATCCACATTCATTTCCTCACCGACCATAGTGAAACGTTCCGCCAATCTGTAATAATTGCCTGATAACAACGGAATTAAAACAGCTAAACTTGCAACACCGTATATGATGAGTAATAATCGGATAAGTTTTTTTCCCTGTGCTATAAGAAACGGATAAACGATCACAAGAAGCGCAAGTATTCCTACAATAATTCTCGATTCATACGACAACAAAGATACTACAATGAAGAAGGATATTGCGATTTTAAACCACAGCTTATATCTGATGTACCGGCTGAACAACACCACCACCATGGCAAACAATGCGTAAAACGATATATACGTACGGTGGACGAGGAAGGGGACGCGGTAATTCTCCAGGGTAGAGAATGTAAGTTCGTTCCACCCTATTACTCCTCTGTGGATACCGTAAAATCCTAATAAAAGATAATATGTTAGGATCAGAAAAACTCCGGGAACGATACCCGCACAAATAGCTTCGAATTCTCTTCTGGACAGGCGGAAGCCTAAGAAGAACATTAACGGTACAAATCCCAACGATGCTCTGTACACCATAAATTTGATTGTCTCCCCGGTATCTACCGTATAAAAGAAAGAGATAAGCACGAACAGATATAGGACCAGCGGCGAAGAGAACAATTCCTTAAGAGATCTTCTCTCCGGTAATCCGTAGAATCTGTATACGAACGGATAGCTCGCGAAGAACAACAACACCGCAGTAAATAAAACAAAATTGCTGGTTTTAATAGATACAGGAAGAAGCATCATAAAAAGAAACAGCAATATCTTTACGATATAATTCGACCAAACATATAGTATTTTGCGATTATTATGTTCCATACTGATTCCTGAAATTTTACAAAGATAAATTATTTTGGTATATTTAGGAGTCCTCTCGGTAATAATTAAATTTACCGTATATTGCAAAATGGAGAAGAATAAATTAAGCGCTGTACTAATTACTTATAACGAAGAACAGAATATCCGCAAGACACTCCAATCGCTTGGGTTTGCAGATGAGATAGTAATTGTGGATTCCCTGAGCACGGACGATACGGTTCGGATCGCGAGGGAGTACACGGATAAGATATTTACAAGAAGGTTCGACAATTTCTCTTCGCAGAGAAATTTTTCACTGGAACAGGCGGTATGCGACTGGGTGTTGGTTATGGATGCCGATGAGATCGTCACACCGGAACTTCAAAGAGAGATACTCCAATTCCTGGCTTCAGAAACGGTCGAATTGTGTGCCGTCAGTATCGGACGCGACAATATTTTCATGGATCGCGTACTGAGGCATAGCGGAGCAGGCGGAGACCATGTAATAAGAATGTTTCCTAAAAATATACATTATAAGAATGAGGTCCATGAAGTTCCTGATGTCGGAGGGCTGCCTGTAAAAAAATTCCGTAGCAGAATTATCCACAATACTTATAGAAGCTATGGGCACACACTGGAAAAATATGACCACTACGCAAAATTACATGCGGTACAAATGTACAGGAACGGGTATAAAGTAACCCTCGGGAAGCTGCTTCTGAAACCGGGATTCCGCTTCTTCCGCCATTATATACTGAAACTTGGATTTTTAGACGGCAAACAAGGCTTGATATTCTCCTATCTGAGCGCACGTGGTGTTTTCGATAAGCTGGTCCGGACTTGGCGGATGCAAAACGGAGAAGAACTCTGATAAAATTTTAATAAGAAAATATTTTTGATGATTAATTTTAATATTGTATTTTTGTAATAAATACAGGTTTTATGAATGTGAAGTATTCTCGTCCGTTGCACAGTCCCGAATTAGTCGGTGAATTTTTGGAAAATGTTTTGTGCATCGAAGATCCCGACACTACCTTATGTGCAAGAGTAAGCGACGGAGAAAAGAACCTTCCTGACACTACCGATAGAATTACGTTATACTACACTAACCACAGAGCCAAAAAATACAGATCGGACGAAAAAAGATGGGAATTGCGGGAAAAAATAATTGATGAATTATATGGTTTACCTCGTCTGGATAATGATGACGAAATTACATTAGGAAACGGCGGAGCAAAACCGTTGGAAGAGGCTAAATTCAATAAGCAGGTATATTTTATAATCGGACTGCCTGCATCCGGCAAATCCTCCATAGCCACTAAGATTGCCGATTTCACTGGTTCTTTGATATTGGATTCGGATTACGCAAAAAGAAAATTCCCGGAATACCTCAGTCATCCCTATGGAGCATCGCTCGTTCATCACGAGTCGAGTTTTTTAATTTACGGAGACGAATCTGTAAGAAACATTCCGAAAAATTTCGAGTGCTTGCAGATCAGATGTCTTAAATCGGGGATAAATCTTTGTATACCGACAATAGGTGCAAACCACGAGAGCCTTATTAAAAATGCTATGGTATTCAAAAAAATAGGATATACCCCCCATCTCATCATGGTTCAGCTGGACAGAAGAAAGGCAACGCAAAGGGCTCTGGAACGCTTTGACAAAACCGGAAGATACGTTCCTTTGGGCTTGATTTTTGATGTGTACAGTCATGAACCATTAATATCGTATTACCGTATAAAAGAAAAAAACCTTAAAAACCGTATATTTAGATCGATTGCAAAACTATCTACTGACGTAGCATGGGGATGTCCGCCCAAAGTCGTCAGTTATAAAGGAGATTCGCCCGTAATCGAGGTTTATAAATAGCATAATTATGGAAAATTTAGAAGATATAAGGATAATGGTAAACATACCCCTTGAAGAAAAAAAGAAAATTCGTCATATCAGATATGCAGATAAATACCACCGGAGAAGGATGAGACATAATATAGCTTCTTTGACTATGGAAATAGACCGAATGAAGGAATTAAAAATCCAAAAACAGGCACTGCGTCAAAAACGAATTTCCCAATCCATTGTAGAAATATATAAATCTGAAGAAAAGGAGATGAATAATATGCTTCATAGTCTAAACACCTATCTTCAGACAATAAAAAAATAAAAAATCCATTTAGATCATTTACTATTACATACAATAACGGCGGGTATTATCCGCCGTTATTGTATGTAATAAAATAATAAGTTATTTCTCTTCGACGACTTCTACCGCAACCTGAGCAGACACTTCTTTATGGAGTCTGATAGTAGCAGTATAGCTTCCGAGAGCTTTTATAGTTTCGACAGATATATTTTTTCTATAGATATCGAACCCTTTTTCTTTCAACGCGTCAGCAACCTGAGCTGCGCTGACAGATCCGAAGATTTTGCCTTGTTCACCTACTTTAGCAGGAATCGTAACGCTTACGCCTTCGAATGAAGCGGCAAGCTGTTCCGCGTCAGATTTAACTTTAGCGTCTTTGTGAGCGCGCTGCCTTAAATTTTCAGCAAGAACTTTTTTCGCCGAAGGAGTAGCAACGGTCGCATATCCCTGAGGTATAAGAAAATTGTTGGCATATCCCGGACGAACATCTACGATATCGTTAGCATATCCGAGGTTTTCAACATCTTTTTTAAGTATGATTTGCATTTGTCTGTCCTCCGTTTTTTATTTAAACATATCAGTTACATAAGGAAGAAGTGCAAGGTGGCGCGCGCGTTTAACGGCGGTAGACACTTTCTTCTGGAATTTCTGTGAAGTTCCGGTGATACGGCGTGGAAGAATTTTCCCCTGCTCGTTAAGGAATTTTTTCAGGAATTCGGCGTCTTTATAATCGACGTACTTGATCCCTGCCTTTTTGAATCTGCAATATTTTTTCTTCTTAACGTCTACCGTAGGAGGATTTAAATATCTTATTTCTGATGATGGTGCTGCCATGATTACTCTTGTTTAGCGTTTGCGTATTTATTTTTTCTCTTTTCAGCGTACTCTACGGCGTATTTATCCAGTTTAAAGGTAAGGAAACGGATAATACGTTCGTCGCGGCGATACTGCGTTTCGAGTTTTTCTACGATATCTCCTTCAGCTTCGAACTGAAATAAAGCGTAAAAACCGGTAGTTTTTTTCTGAATAGGATAAGCAAGCTTCTTCAGACCCCAATCTTCCTCATTGACGATCTTGCCTCCGTTTTCGGTTATAATACCGCGGAATTTGCCTATTATCTCCTTGAGCTGCACGTCTGAGAGCACCGGAGTAGCAATGAAAACGGTTTCGTAATTGTTCATAAATGAAATTAATTAAATTTATTATTTGCGAGCGCAAAAGTAAGAATTATTTTCCTCCGCACAAAATTTACATGTAAAATAATTATCAGCTTCCGCTACTCTATATACTACTTCATATAGTAAAAAACAAATAAATTTAGGTATTAATGCTTACTTTCAGAACCTTCATCATTGTTATTTTTGTTGCGGAAAAAATCACGACATGGAAAATTTTACACCTACCAGATACAAACTTCTTAATCTGCTTACCGACAGGATATTCGATGACGAGGGTTGGACGCTTGACGATCCGGAGTGTTGCGAGAGCACCCTTATAAGGACCGTATACGAAAAAAAACAAATCGACATAAAAGGGGAAGAATGGGGAGTCTACCGTTTTGCGGATTGGCTTCCTGTCAATAGAATGCTCAAAGGTTCGGCCACACCGGTGACCTATAAGAGCGAAGGACTTGCCAGGTATCTCAGGTGTGATAATCTTTACATTACATTTAACGGTTATTTCCCGGAGAGAGGGGCCAATATGACTACGTGCTCATTCAAAGAGACAGAAGCCTATTCCGTAGGGGGGAGAATGCCTGAATCTTCCAGCAGGGTTCTGGTAGTGGCTTCGGCAGGAAACACTGCGAGGGCCTTCGCTAAGGTGTGTTCCGAAAACAACATTCCGCTGCTCCTCTGTGTACCGGAAGACAATATTGAAGCACTTTGGTTCGAGAATCCTCTCAACGACTGCGTCAGACTCATATCACCCCAAAGCGGAGGGGATTATTTCGATGCTATTTATCTTAGCCAGCTTGCGCTGAGGTCGAATAAATTTTTCGCGGAAGGGGGAGCGAAGAACGTAGCGCGAAGAGATGGTATGGGCACGACGTTCCTCTCCGCAGCTACCGCCATAGGGGAGATTCCCGATTATTATTTTCAGGCTGTGGGAAGCGGTACCGGAGCGATAGCGGCCTGGGAAGCGAACCTGCGCCTGATCGAAGACGGACGGTTCGGTAATAAACTCTCCAAGCTCTATGTATCGCAGAATTATCCGTTCATCCCCATGTATAACGCGTGGAAGGAGGATTCTCGCGATATTCCATATTATAGCGACAGGCAGGCACGCAAAGATGCGGAAACGATAAATGCTAAGGTTTTGTCCAATCGCAAACCACCTTACGGAATCAAAGGCGGTATGTACGATGCAGTCAAATCTACCGGCGGAGAAGTGTTGTATGCTACGAACGAACAGGCTGAAGAAGCGAAAATATTATTCCTCGAACATGAAGGAATAGATATACACTGCGCTCCTGCGGTAGCCCTCGCAACGCTCATCGAATCAATTTCCAACGGAGCGGTGGATCGAAAGAAAATCATCAATCTCAACATTACCGGAGGAGGAGAAGGGAGATTTAAAGAGGGTAAGAAATTATTTTATCTGAAACCATCATTTGTATTCGGTCTTGAACCAAACGACAAAGACGTTATCGCCAAAGCGGAGAGCCTGTTTTAATTCAATATAACAGCATTTAAAATTATCTTAATAAACAACTAAAAATAACCGTATACCGCACAGATTCCCCTTTGTTTTCTTAAGGGGAATTTGTATATTTGTGGGTTCAAATAAAATGCAATGAGTACAGAATCAGAAAAACTGAATCAAAACGAAGAATATTCGGCCTCCAGCATCCAGGTGCTCGAAGGCCTTGAGGCTGTGAGAAAAAGACCGGCGATGTATATCGGGGACATCGGAATGAAGGGGCTCCACCATCTCGTATACGAGGTTGTGGATAACTCCATCGACGAAGCCCTCGCAGGGCATTGCTCCAGAATCGATGTTATAATCAACGAAGACAATTCGATAACCGTTAAAGACGACGGGCGCGGAATCCCTACCGACTTCCATGAGAAGGAGGGTAAGTCGGCGCTCGAGGTGGTGCTTACCGTGCTCCACGCAGGGGGTAAATTCAACAAAGACAGCTACAAGGTATCCGGAGGACTCCATGGTGTAGGTGTATCCTGTGTGAATGCTCTCTCGAACCTACTGGTTGCGGAAGTTCACCGTGGAGGAAAAATTTACAGACAGACATATAGCAAAGGCGCTCCGCAGACACAGGTAGAAATAGTTGGTGACACGGATAAGACCGGAACCACAATAACCTTCAGACCGGACGACACCATATTCACGGTAACTGAATACAGTTACGAGATCCTATCTTCACGACTCAGAGAGCTTGCATTCCTCAACAAAGGGATAAAATTAAGCATAACCGATCTACGTGAAAAAGACGACAACGGAGAGCATCCACACGAAGATTTTTACTCGGAAGAAGGCCTTAAGGAATTCGTCGCGTATCTCGATTCGACAAGAGAAAAACTTACAGATAATCCCGTATATATCGACACCGAGAAGGACGGCGTTCCTGTGGAAGTAGCATTCCAGTACAACACCAGCTATACGGAGAACGTACACTCATACGTAAACAATATCAACACGATAGAGGGCGGAACGCACCTGACAGGATTCCGGAGGGCACTCACCAGAACCCTGAAGAAATATGCGGAAGATTCGGGAATGTTTGCAAAACTTAAATTCGAGATAAGCGGCGACGACTTCCGCGAAGGGCTTACCGCTATTATATCCGTTAAGGTTGCGGAACCTCAGTTCGAAGGACAGACCAAGACAAAATTAGGCAACAGCGAAGTGTCCGGAGCGATAGATCATGCGATAGCTACGGCACTCTCGTTATATCTGGAAGAGAATCCCAAAGACGCGCGCGCGATCGTTTCTAAGGTTGTTCTTGCCGCTACTGTACGCCATGCCGCACGCAAGGCAAGGGAACTCGTACAACGCAAGACCGTGCTCTCCGGTGCGGGACTTCCGGGTAAACTCGCGGATTGTTCGTCCAGAGACAGAAGCATTGCCGAGATATTCCTTGTCGAAGGGGACTCTGCGGGGGGCACCGCAAAACAAGGACGAGACCGCATGTTCCAAGCGATACTTCCGCTTAGGGGAAAAATACTCAACGTAGAAAAGGCGATGGATCACAGAGTTTTCGAGAGCGACGAGATCAAGAATATATTTACCGCACTCGGCGTGACCATCGGAACGGCAGAGGACAGTAAGGCGCTGAATATGGAGAAGATGAGGTACGATAAAATCATTATCATGACCGATGCCGACGTGGACGGAAGCCATATTGCAACGCTCATTATGACATTCTTCTTCCGGTATATGAACGACCTTATAACAAACGGACATCTCTATATCGCTACTCCTCCGCTCTATCTGCTCAAGAAGGGTAAGAATGAAAAATATTGCTGGAACGAAGAGGAGCGTGATCAATTTACCGAAGAGATGGGGAACAAGGGGATACACGTACAACGATACAAAGGTCTGGGAGAGATGAACGCGGAACAACTCTGGACTACTACAATGAACCCTGAAACCAGAATTCTGCGCCAGGTTACTATTGACAGTGCTGCGGAAGCGGACAGGATATTCTCCATGCTTATGGGCGACGATGTACCGCCGCGCAAGGCATTTATAGAGAAGCACGCAAAATACGCTAACATAGACGCATAATGGGAACAAAACCGGTTATCGAATTAAAGAACGTTTCAATATACCATCGTCAGGACGGAGGCAATGTCCGTAAGGTCGACGATCCGAATAACAACATGATCTTGACAGGAGTGAATATCACTATCAGTCAGGGGGAGCTGGTATATCTGATCGGTCGCGTCGGTAGCGGTAAGAGTTCATTATTAAAGACACTTTACGGGGAACTCCCACTGATTACAGGGGAGGGAACCGTAGCAGGATATAATCTGAGGAGGCTGCGCCGCAAACAGATTCCATTCCTTCGCAGGAAGTTAGGGATTGTATTTCAGGATTATAAACTACTCCATGACAGGAATGTATACGAGAATTTGAGATTTATTCTTAAGGCGACCAACTGGAAGAGCAATTCCGAGATAACATCGAGAATCGAGGAAGTGCTGGAAGCAGTCGATCTTACTCATAAGATGCACAAGATGCCATTCCAAATGTCGGGCGGAGAACAACAAAGACTCGCCATAGCTCGTGCTTTGCTGAACGATCCGGACGTTATTCTCGCGGACGAGCCTACGGGGAATCTCGACCCTTCGGCGGCGGATACGATAATGAAAATATTTATGGATATTCGGGATTCCGGATGCGCTATTGTCATGGCGACGCACAATATTAACAATCTCCAGCAATACCCCTCCCGGACCCTCCGGTTCAATCAGGGAACGATTGAAGACATTGACGTCATAAATATTTTAAACAACGCATAAAGTAAAATAGAACCGCCTGTTGCAACAGGCGGTTCTATTTTATCTATATTCTTAAATTACTTACTTATCTTATCTCCAAACAGCATCGTACCACGGTAATTGTATATAATATGGAGTTATATACTGCTCATAATCCGGAGCGGGAATATAGACGCTCAAACCGCTGTGGGTATTAATTGTGAAGTTCAGGAAGCTTGTAGTATGGGCCTTGTACAGCACTGCCCTATCAAGAGCCGAGGTAAATACTTCGTACTCGGCTGAAGCGGATATTTTTTCTATATAGTCTCCAAGGTCATATATGATCTTATTATTGTATCTGTCATATCTTTGCACGGAGGAGAGATCGACGTTTACCGCGCGATCTCTATCCGCCTGCACCACATTCCTTACCGCAAAAGCAAGATTCTCCAGTTCGGAACTCTGAACAAGGGAAACGGTAGCGGAGCGATAGCTGCCCCCCTTATCATGATTTGCATAAAATTCAAAATAAGCCTCACATATCTCCTGATAATTATTGCCCGGAGTCAACAATAGATCCATAATATATAAATAAGGGAATCCCTCGGCGAGAATTTCCGCAACAGAACTGATAAAATAATCGGCCTTGTCTCTCAATTCATAGAGGACCTCAACGCTGCCCATAAAACAAGCATCGAAGATTATAAAATCGAACAGATTACTCGGTATCGCGTCTACCATATCCTGATTAGTCATCCAATTATTGCCGTCCTGTCCGAATGCTTTGGTCATCGGAAGTCCGTCATCATATAACGGATTCTGCAAACCATAAGATATCTGAGCTGAGGTTTGGCTTCCGTAAATCCAGTAATTCATAAGGTCGTCCTCGTAAGGGGCCCATCCCATTCCATGCGACCACAATATCAAACCGTACTGCTCGGCTGGGAATTTATTACATACTTCGTATATAACGGACCTCATAACTTCGGGCGAAGAGGAATCGCTCTCTTCGTAATATTTTAGGATATCTTTACGGGCTTTGCCATTATTATCCGTCGTGATATGTATCAGACGCGGAACATTGCCCGCCACAGGATCGGATGAATCTGCTTTAGCCGGATCGAGATAAACGATAATATTATTTTTGCCGGTCAAATGCGATACCGCCTCTATGCCTGCCATCATTTCCGCTATATTATTGTAGGCGTAGTCGTTAAGACTATTCTCCGCAGCCATATATACCAACACCGTCCGCGAGGAAGAGTCAGCTGTCTTACCACCGCTTACACGTTCTTCGACCACGTCGTTATAATCGTCCTTACGGCAGGCCACGACTGTGACTGCAATTAAAGAAACGATAAGCGCATTCTTGATTATGTAGTAAAAATTTTTCATATAAGGCGTAAATATATTAATTTTTTTTATTCTTTTTGAGTTTCTCCAGTTGAGATTGTAATTCATACATTTCATCCCTGAATATGGCCGCATTGACAAAGTCCAGCTCCTGGGCTGCTTTTTCCATAGCTTTCCTCGCCCGTACTATTGCTGATTCGATATCGGAAGAGCTCTCGTACGATGAATTTTTCTCTACTGCGATCCGCACCTTTTCGGACATATCATAAATGACATTTTTATTCGTTTCCTGTGCAAATACAGGACCATTCGACCTGACGATTTGTCGTGGAGTTATGTCGTGGTCCTTGTTGTAGGTATCCTGAACGGCACGTCTGCGGGAGGTCTCGTCCATCGTCTTACGCATGGAATCGGTAATAGTGTCCGCGTACATGATAACCATACCGTTCACGTTTCTGGCGGCGCGCCCCGCCGTCTGCGTAAGCGACCGGGTAGAGCGGAGGAAGCCCTCTTTATCCGCATCCATGATCGCCACCAGCGACACCTCCGGAAGATCCAGCCCCTCCCTGAGAAGATTCACTCCGATAAGCACATCGAAGAGTCCGTTGCGAAGTCCTTCCAATATCTCGATACGTTCCAGAGTCTCGACGTCCGAGTGAATATACCGGCAGCGGATTCCTATTTTTTCAAAATATTTATCCAGTTCCTCTGCCATACGCTTGGTAAGGGTTGTAACAAGTATCCGTTCATTTTTTTCAGCACGGATATTTATCTCCTCAATCAAGTTATCGATCTGATTCTCGGTAGGACGCACCTCGATACGGGGATCGAGGAGACCTGTCGGACGGATAAGCTGCTCGACCACCATTCCTTCAGACTTCATCAGTTCGTAATCGGCAGGGGTAGCGCTCACGTATACAGCTTCATTAATTAAGGATTCGAACTCATCGAATTTCAGCGGTCTGTTATCGATAGCGGCAGGAAGCCTGAATCCATACTCCACGAGATTGACTTTGCGGGAATAATCCCCTCCGTACATGGCACGAACCTGAGGCAATGTAACATGGCTCTCGTCGATTATCATCAGGTAATCTTTTGGGAAGTAATCCAACAGGCAGAACGGACGGGTTCCGGCACTGCGTCCATCGAAATATCGTGAATAATTTTCTATACCGGAACAATATCCGAGCTCCTTTATCATTTCGAGATCGAATTCCACGCGCTGTTTGAGTCTCGCCGCCTCTACCGGTTTACCGATAGATTGAAAATACTCCACGCGCTCACCGAGATCGAGCTGTATGGATCTTATGGCGCTGTTTATACGCTCCTTGGTCGTGACAAAGATATTCGCAGGGTAAATCAGCACTTTATCGAACGTACTGAGACGCTTCCCCGTCACAGGATCGAACGAGTAGATCATTTCTATCTCGTCGTCGAAAAAAACTATTCTGTAACAGTTCTCTCCGTAAGCGGGAAATATATCCACTGTGTCCCCTTTAACGCGGAACGTCCCGTTCTTGAATTCTACCTCGTTGCGTGAATAGAGTGCGTCCACGAGGGAATATAGCAATTTCTGACGGCTTATGATCTGTCCGGCTCTGAGCTCTATGGTGTTAGCGTGAAAATCGGACGGATTACCAATACCGTAGAGACAGGATACCGAAGATACGACGATCACGTCGTTCCTTCCGGAGAGGAGCGAAGAGGTCGTACTGAGACGCATTTTCTCGATCTCTTCGTTTATAGATAAGTCTTTTTCTATATATATATCGCTGGTGGGAAGGTAAGCTTCCGGCTGATAATAATCGTAATAAGAGACAAAGTATTCCACCGCATTTTCAGGGAAGAAGCTCCTGAATTCGCCGTATAATTGGGCAGCAAGCGTTTTGTTATGGCACAGGACAAGCGTAGGACGGTTAATCTGTGCTACGACATTAGCCATAGTGAAGGTCTTACCCGAACCTGTAACCCCAAGGAGGGTATGATGCCGCGAGTGCCCATTTATCGAATTCACGAGTTGTTCGATGGCAGCGGGCTGATCCCCGGTAGGGCTGAAGTCTGACACCAGTTTAAAATCCATTTTGTAAATATAAGTTTTTAATCCAAGAGTTAATTCCCGAATGGATATAATCGGTTTAAACGTTGTATAATTTTCTTCTCTTCGATGAGTTCTTTGACCGAAGAGAGGACTTTTTCCACATCGCCCTCCGTTTTTGAAACTACGGAGTGAAGTTCCGTTTCACCATTTTTAATTAACTCGAAAACAGTGTTTTTTATTGTATTATCGCTTATTCGGGATACTTTCTCCGCCCTGCACTTATCGCATTTTCCGCATTTTCCGCCGGAATCGTCCCCGAAATAATTTCGAAGGAAGAGGCTGCGGCAACCCACATCTTCAGACGTATAATCGATCATATTCTTTGCGCGCCTAAAATAAGATTCTTTCCTGATTCCGTAGCTTTCCGGAGATATACGGACATCGGATACAGGGAGCCTCTCTTCCGTGAAGACAAGGAGAGAACTTTTGTTTCCGGGCACATATTTAATTATGTGAAGCTGCCATAGGGTTTTAAAATAGTCGTTTACTTTTTCGGACGTATATCCCGACACATACGCTATCTCGTTCAGACTGACAGGGACAAGATTCGAAAATATCCCCGTATACATTCTCAACAGCACTTTAATAAAATAATCGAGCTCTTCACGGTCAACACGTATCCGGTAAAGATCGTCGCGCGAGACAGTGAACATTACACGCGGAGGATGGTCCGCTTCATCGGTCAGAATCATGTATCCGTTATGCTGTAATATTTTTATCGCATTGAGTGCAACGGGTAGGTATATCTTTGAGCGCGAAGTGAATTCGTAAATGTTAAAGCTGCGTGCTTCGCCTTTGCCAGAGCCAATCGGTATTTGAAAAAAATTGAAGAGCGATTCGTAAACTTTTCTGATCTTTTCCACAGGCGGGAATTCGCTCTCTATACGTTTGAACATTTTACCATCATCTTCTTCCGACACAAGTTGAACGGCAAACGCAGGCTTGCCGTCGCGTCCTGCACGTCCTGCCTCCTGATAATAAGATTCCATCGAGTCGCATAGATCAATGTGTATGACGAATCTTACATCCGGTTTATCGATACCCATCCCGAAGGCGTTGGTCGCAACCATCACACGTGATTCTCCGCGAAGCCATCTATCCTGTTTAATATTACGCGACACATATCCCAGCCCTCCATGATAAAAATCGGAAGATATTCCGTTGTCGTTTAGGAATTGAGATAATTTTTCACATTTTTCACGGGTACGGGCGTAAACGATACCGCTCCCTTTGACATTGTTTATGACCCTGAGAATATGCTCCGGCTTATTTGCAGTCCTGCGGACAATGAGCGAGAGATTGGCGCGTTCGAAGGTGGTGCGCAGCAGGTTAGGCTCCCTGAATTTCAGATTGACCATAATTTCTTCGGCGACCTGAGGAGTCGCGGAAGCGGTAAGTGCGAGAACCGGAACTTCCGGGAATGTTTCCCTTAGTCTCGATATATTGAGGTATGAAGGTCGGAAGTCGTGTCCCCACTGCGAGATGCAGTGCGCCTCGTCAACAGTAATCAACGATACGTTCATCTTCGCGAAGCGGGCACGGAACATATCGCTGTCGATACGCTCCGGCGCTATGAAGAGGAACTTATAATCGCCGTATACACAATTATCCAACGCCGTATCGATCTGCTTCGGGGACATTCCGGAATGTACGGATACAGAGAGTATTCCTTTGCGGCGAAGAGAGTCCGCCTGATCCTTCATAAGCGATATAAGAGGAGTTATTACCACGCATATCCCATGCTTTGCCATTGCAGGAAGCTGATATGTCACGGATTTCCCCCCCCCTGTGGGCATAAGTGCCAGAGTATCCTTCCCCTGTATAACCGAATTTATAATATCCGGTTGCAGGGGGCGGAATTCTTTGAATCCCCAGTATTTCTCCAGAATGTCGTAATAAATCTTCATATTACAAATATAATTTAATCAAACCTCAATTTGGTAATTTTTGTCAGGTTTAATAATTTTATGACTGCTTACTTTAAATCTGAAAGGGGATAAAAACTCCGGCAACAAAGTCTAAGGAGTAATAAATCCTTCTCTTTCCGGATAAAGGCAATAAACCGCTGTGTTTTGTGTTTTATAATTAATGCGTTACTTTTACCCGATAAAAAATTACATTATGCCTGAAAGATACATCATCAGAGTCGTTAAATATTTCATATATTTATGTTTATTGTTCGTGATTATTTACGGAATGCTGTTGATCGCAGGACAAACCACATGGGATACTTTAGCAACGGTTACGCATAGGAAGGACATTTGGCTGTTAGGAGCGGTATTTGTAATTCTTCCTCTTCTCTACCCCTTCTTCGGATTTGTGACGAGGACGGTGAGGGGAAGAATGGACTCTGACGAGAATCGCAGCATCGTACTCAAGACAACCGAATCGGGCGGCTTCATTCTTGTAAGGGAAGTACACAATACCATGACGTTCCGTCCGGGAGCAGCGACTGCAAGAGTGAGGGCTCTGTTCGAGGACAAGATCACGATAACCCTCGAAAACGATAAAATAATCATATCCGGCCCCCGGAGAGAGGTTGTCCGGACCGAATTCAGACTAAAAACATTTTTATAAATGAAAATTATAAAATACGGCCTATTATTATTTTCGACTATAATCTGCGGAACGGCTGCGGTCAAAGCGGAAGAGAGCAGGGATTTTAAAATAGCGAAGAATCTGGAGATACTATTCAATCTATATAGAGAGATAAATACCAATTATGTGGATGAAGTCGATCCGGAAATAATCATGCTAAACAGCGCGGAGGGAATGCTCAAAGATCTGGATCCGTATACGGAATTCCTATCGGAAGACGATTTGGAAGATTTCGAGATATTGACCACAGGCAAATACGGCGGCATCGGCGCGCTTATAAGGAAGGACGGCGAATGGGTGGAGATAACCCAGCCATATCGAGGGTTCCCTGCGGATAAGGCAGGTCTCAAGGCGGGAGACCAAATAGTCGCTATCGACGGGGAAGATATGCGTGGAGCGGAATCAGGTACGGTAAGTTCACTGATGAAGGGAGAACCGGGGACAACGTTCACACTTACCGTAAAAAAATTCGATTCCGGAGAGGTGCAAGATTTAAGGATTAAACGCGAGATCGTGACGATTCCCGGAGTACCCTATTACGGAATGATTGAGGACAGCATCGGATACATCAACCACGAATCGTTCTCGGAGGATTGCAGCACAGAGATAAGGAATGCTTTTAACGATTTGAAGCAGCAGGGAATGACATCCCTTATCATAGATCTTCGCAACAACGGAGGCGGAATAATGCAGGAGGCGGTTAAAATCGTAAGCATGTTCGTACCTAAAGGTTCGGAGGTGGTATCCATACGGGGCAAGGCTCAGGAGATGGAGGCCTCGAGCAAGACGACCACAGAACCTCTCGATACGGATATCAAAATAGGCGTCCTCATCAACCGGGGAAGCGCGTCCGCATCCGAGATTGTCGCAGGCGCGTTGCAGGATATGGATAGAGCGGTAATAATCGGTCAAAGGAGCTTCGGCAAAGGATTGGTCCAGTCTCCCAGACCGCTCGGCTACAACGCATTCGTTAAAATTACGACTGCAAAATACTACATCCCGAGCGGACGGTGCGTACAGGCTATCGACTATTCTCATGTGAACGAAGACGGAAGCGTAGGCTACATTCCTGATTCCCTTATAAGGGAATTCCACACACTTAACGGAAGGAAGGTTTACGACGGAGGAGGCATAATGCCGGACGTTAAAGTTCCTGTGGAGAATATAAGCATATTTACAATAAATCTTTATACCCAAGGGTACCTCGAAGAATTTGCATTGGAGTATATACGCGATAGAGGATTCACGCCTGTGGACGAGGAGAATTTCCGTCTTAGCGACGAAGATTATCGTAGATTCATAGATTTTATGAAGGACAGGGAGGTCAGGATCGAATCCGAGACAAAATATGTTCTGGAGACTCTCCGCAACACCGCGGAAAAAGAGAAATACGACGAGAGGATCAAGGAGTACCTGGATAAAATAGAGGTAGAGGTTTCCAAAGAGAAGGAGGCGGAACTTCTGGAATTTAAAGACGAGATCTCCAGGATAATCGAAGATAATATTATTTTATACTATTATTATTCCGAGGGAGTCGTGAGACATAAGCTCACCTACGATCCCACTGTCCTCAAAGCCGTCGATATTCTTAACGACAGTGCAGAGTACAGAGATATTCTCACGAACAGAGATACCGACAGAAAATAACGCTTTCGTGGAATGGCAAAATGGAAATACGGTAAACCGTTCATAAGCTACCGTGGCAAGAGGCAGATAATAGTAATAGGGCTTATTATCGGCTTATCTTCCATTTTGTTCACAAACAGCCTTGCACGGCAGCTCCGGATAAAAGAACAGAATGAGGTGGACCTCTGGTCGTATGTCATGAGCAACGTGGAGGAATTCAGTGTGAACGACCCTCTGTTCATGTACCTCAACGATAATATTCCGTATATAATTACAGACGAGAATCTGAGGGTGCGCGGAGCTTATCTTATCAAAGCATCGGTTATCAACAATCAGAAGCTGTTGGAGAGGAAGCTGAAGCAATTCTCCAATCTGGGGAATTACAGGGAATTCAGGCACAATAGGAGAACCTATTATATTTTCTTCGACCAGTCGCGGCTGCAGAAGACGTTATACTACTTCCCTTATTTTCAGATGGGGATTATAGGGATATTCGCCCTGTTTTCATTCCTGACTTTTACATCCACCAAACACGACGAACAAAACAGGGTATGGATAGGTATGGCTAAGGAGACCGCCCATCAGTTAGGGACTCCAACGTCGTCTTTGCTGGGTTGGGTAGAATATCTCAAAACACAGAATGTAGACGATTTCGTGGTAGACGAGATGTATAAAGACCTTCAAAGGCTGTTGAAGGTCGTAGATAGATTCTCGAAGATCGGGGCGGTAACGTCATTTTACGAGAAGGATGTAGCGGAGCTGGTAAACAATACCGTAGAATATTTCAGGTCGAGAATACCGAAGAATGTTACTCTCGAATTTGCCAAACCGGTATTACCTATGTTCGCTATGATTAACGACGCTCTGTTCGAATGGGTTATCGAGAATCTTCTTAAGAATGCACTGGATGCCTTACAAGGTAAGGGAGCGATATGCGTAAAAATATGGGAGACGGAGAGTTGGATAAACATAGACATTAAAGACTCCGGCAAGGGCATTGCCAAGGCTAATTTCAAGAGGATTTTCGAACCGGGATTCACTACTAAAACAAGGGGCTGGGGGCTCGGTCTGTCGCTCAGTAGAAGGATCATCGAAGATTACCATAAAGGAAAAATTTTTGTACTCGATTCCGAAATTGATAAAGGAACGACTATAAGGGTATCGATAAAAAATGCCGTATATTCCGATCTCAAACACAAGCATTCAAAATCTAAGTGGAAGAATTTGCTGCAATAAAAAACTGCCTGTTTCCAGGCAGTTTCCGTCAAACTAATAATACTAACAACTAAAATAAAATAATAAATTTAAATATGAACTATTTATTCAGTAATGTAAACGTTTAAAGTTAAAATATATTGCGTTCATTACTTTTAATCCCAGTAAATAAACTCATAAAATCTTATATTTTCATCCACATCGATTTTCATATCTTCGGGTAAATATACGTCTATCTGGGCATATTCATTCAAATACCTGGTTTTGAAGAAGTTATGCACATATAGCGTATCATTGACATACCTGAATTCCACAGGGGACATTTCAGGAAGCTTACGATCGCGGATAATATTCCAAAGCATATTGTTGTAAGTTCTTTTAATTTCTACAGTCGGTTGTTTATATTTTGTGTTACCCCATATAAAATTAACCGGAACGCTTCTGAATCCCTTCGGGCGGAGGGTGTCCATAGGCATAATATGAAGAGTGTCGCCGATTCCTTTAACCGAGGTTAACTCTCTGAAATCGTGGGTAATTTCGGTGATAAAGAACTGCATATTGTTGCGTTCGAATTTAATTTTACGTTCTTTTTTCTCATTGTGAAACGAACGGCCCTCGACTTTAATATTTTTAAGTTTTACCTCGTAATTATTATTATGAAAATAAGAATAATATATGACTGCACACGATAAGAATGCGGCCAACCACCCTATAGTAGCTATATAGAGGAAATTTTTATTCCATCCCAGCGACAAGACTTGTTTAACTATACTGTATATACCCACGACAAGCGGAAGGATAATAACCACGAGAACCATTAATACCAATGCGTACAACGGACCGGTCATGGCCCCGAATACAAGATTATGGGACCCTATGGTGAAAAATTTAATTCCGGTGATCAGTACGTATATTAGTGCTACCAGCATCATCAGTCCAACCAAAGCAAGTACAGTATAAATAAAGAATAAGATGATTTTACCGAGGACACCGAGCAATCTGGTAAGTATGGAGGCGCTTTTCTCCATTTTAACGGAAGAACGCACATTAGAATTCCCCATGCCACGGAACTCCTCGATAAAAATCCGTTCTATTCTCGACGAAGTTATTTTTTCTCCTTTCATTTCGAGGAACTGTCTCGGAGTCTTGGCCTTAGGTATCACAACCCACATCACCAGATAGATAAATGAGAATGCAGGACCTAAAGTACGGAAGATATCGCTGAACCTATATCCGTTAAATAAAATGCTTAATAAAATCCCGAGTATGATCGGAGATAAAAAAAATAATCTTACCAGCGTCACGTCTACATTAAAATATGTTGCAAGTCCACTGCACACACCGCCTAATTTGGCATTGAATGGATTACGGTAGAGTCGTCGAGGGAATTTAGTTCCGGTCTCATTATCCGCATCGAGATCTTTCACGTTCTCCGAATTACCGGTATGGTTTCCGATCTCTTCCGGCATTCCCAATTGCGATACGACTCTGCTGATTAACTGAGCGGTCACTACCAGCGAACTGTCCTGCTTTGACAGAATTATTTCCGCTATACGCGCTTCTATATCCTCTATTATTTCGTTACCGTCAGGCATGGAACTGTAATGCCTGTTTATTTTATCGAGGTAATCGTTAAGCATTCTGTACGCGTCATCGTCGAGTTTGAAGGCTATACCGGCTATACTGACATTTATAACTTCTCTCATATTATTAAGGATTATCCGTTTCTGATCTTTGAAATCTGACTAATAAGCTCTCCCCACGTGGTATCGAGCTGATGAAGGGCTTCATGCCCCTTCTCCGTAAGAGAATAGTATTTTCTCGGAGGCCCCTGGGGTGATTCTTCCCACCTGTACGATAGCAGTCCGTGATTTTTCTGACGTGTCAGCAATGGGTACAGAGTACCCTCTACTATTATCATTTCGGCGCTTTTAAGTTCCGAGATTATCTCGGACGCATACGCATCGTTACGGGACAAAATCGCAAGTATACAGTACTCCAGCGTCCCTTTACGCATCTGGGCCTTAACATTTTCTATATTCATACTACCTGTCCGTTAGATTTATTTTTTAAATAGTCGTACATAAGCGGTTTCCGAGGGATAATGATCCACAAAATAATGTAAACCAATATTCCCGTTCCGAATACGAGGAGAATTAACAAGGCGATCAATCTCACGATCGTAACATCGATATTAAAATACTCCGCGATACCTGCACATACACCTCCGATCATAGCACGGGATTTGTCTCGATAAATTTTCCGGGGTGTTCTATTTTTAAAGCTGGAGGCAAGTGCTCCCAAACCGGGTTTAGGACTACCGAATTCCTCAGGTTTACCGATCGTATCCATTGCCTTTCTGACAATGGAGATATCCACTACCTGTTGTGAGATCGGCATCCGGTCTCTCAATATATCCGCAATCCGCTGTTCCACATCTACGGCAATTTCCTTCTCGTCGTCCGGAAGCCGTGCGGCTATCTCGTCAAGGTAATCTTTCATCAGTTTGTAGGCATCCCTGTCAAAAATGAAAGCGTAACCTCCGAGATTAACGTCGATCGTAATTTTCATATCTTAAAATTTAAAACCATTAATATACAGTACTATATTTTTTCTACTATTACCACAACACAAATATAATACAATTATTTTATACTATGCTATACATAGTAGCTTTAATTTAAATAATTTTTATTCTGTAAAATTATAACCTTGATTACCTGCAAATTAAGATTTACTTTTTTAATAAAATTATTTTTTGGAAAAATAAAAGTAAATTCATACTTTTGCCAAACGAAAAAACAACGGTCCGGTAGCTCAGCTGGATAGAGCAACAGATTTCTAATCTGTAGGCCATAGGTTCGAATCCTATCCGGATCACAAAAAATAAACGCCGTCGCCGATATAGGTAACGGTGTTTATTTTTTAATTACGGCATGCACATTAATTTTGTGACTCCGGGCCTAAGGGAGAAGGAGTTAATTGGACGAAAATTTGCAATGTAGCAAAGAATTAATATCGCGGCACAGGGGTATACTGCGTAATCGAAATTTACTATACATCATTGCTGCTTGTGATAAATCACATCCGGAATTTTAAAGATGCAACATTACAGTATGTAATCACATCTTAAAATTAATCTAATTAATTAACCAATGAGGCATGGTTTTTATTGTAATTTAAAAACATAATATACATTTGTACAAATTAAGATAATACTAAAATGAAAAAACTAAGTTACTTATCGATCGCAACAATACTCTCGGTATTGGTATTTGCTGGTTGTTCCGACAATGACGATGACAACACCATAGTAACTCCGGACGATGAACTGGTCAAAGTGCTGGTTGTAAACGAGGGCAGCCTCGGCAGCAGTAATTCTACCATTTCAGCAATTATGGTGGATAATACGGTCAAGTCGGACATATATTACGATATTAATAAAAAGAGGCTTGGAAGCATCGGACAAGGCCTATTCGCATTGGGAGAAGATTTTTATCTCACGGTAAACGGGTCTAATAAAATCGAGGTACTCGACGGAGAATCCTTCGAGGTAGAGGACGTAATTACATGCGCTACTCCTTATTCGATATGCCTCATCGACAGCAATAACAAATTAGCAGCTGTTTCGGGACAAGTATCCAACAAAATATATCTTCTAAATTACGAAGAAAACGAGATTTATAAAGAGATATCCACCGCAGGAGCCGCTTACGAGATGGCCTTCGTTTCGAACAGATTATTCTTTATAACTGCCGAATGGACGGAAGACGGATTTGAATCGGGCTTGTACTTCACTCCCATATCAAATATAGAAACCTCAAGCATCCGGAGAGTCGACGATATCGAACCTCTCGAACGTACAAAACTCATTGTAGACAGTGAATATTATTTATGGATATTCACACGGGACAGCCTGGTAAGGATGAATCCTTCTTCTTTGGAAATAGAACGTACCCTTGCTTTCGAAGATATAGAGGAAGACGGATATTATCCGAACGAATATTCTTCACGTCTGTCGGTAAATCCGGCAGGAGACAGACTATATTTCAATCTTGAAAAAGAGAATGGATCGACAACGGAAACTTATATAGCTTCAATTTCGACAACCGCACCAGGTTGGAACGACGCTATCATATTTAAAACCGATGTGACAAACTACCTTTATAATTTAGCGTATTCTCCATACCACACTATATTCGTTACCGAGACCGATTACTCATCTAACGGCAGAGTATATGAATACAGTGTTCAGGGTGTCAGACAAAACTCATACACAGTCGGGGTCAATCCTTTTTTCCTCTACTTTATCAATAGATAAACTCTTTATATAAAATAGAAAACCTTCCGTTACACGGAAGTTTTTTTTATATTTTTTTCCTCTCGAAGGCATCAATGAACGAACCTTCAGTAATATTATATATACGCGCATTCACTGTTCGACTGAATTTTTCCACGATAGAATAACTGTTAAACGCTGCGGCAAGCCTATATAGAAGCGACGACATATCAAAACTGCCGTGCCTGCGGACCTTATCTTTATTATCGTCGTAAAAATGAACATCGTTTATCATCAATTCATTATTGTCATTGACCCATATTTGGTTATGCCACGAGTGCTCTACCCCTGCCGTATATATTATTTTAAAACCGGACCACAGGGAGACCATAAGGGCTGGAACTAAAATATTCTGCGGACGCGGCATTCCGAGTTTTTTCCTATAAATTCCCTTGCAAATATCGAACGTCCCTTCGACAGGCGTTGTATTAATGTAATGTATTTTAATGCGACCGTTTTCCTGAAGGTATTTAACCCAACTGCCATTCTTAAATCTGTATGGTACGAAGAGATTTAATTCCCAGTTTGTCTTCTCTGCAAGACCACCGAATAATCGTTTCGCAAAATCTTTATCGTTAAATACCGCAGGATCGGTAGCGATATAGAACCGGGGTTTTAAAATTTCGAAGTATTCGGATTCTACGGAGAAATTAACACAAAACACCTCTTTGTCCTCTAAAAAATTCCCCTTGAATTCTAAAAAATTTTTAAGCGACGGACCATTCCCCAAGACAACTATCTCATCGGACGATCTCACGATTTCTCTATAAAACCTTGTCTTCAACGTCGAAAAGGCTATTACTTTTACAACTCCGCCTATCGCTTTGCAAACACCGGAAGAGTTTTGGATAAGATTTTCGATTTTATTTACCAGAATCATCGCGACGGGAATTTTGTAAGGGTGAATGAGAATACCGTGCCTCTGCCCGGTTCGCTCCGCATGGTGACTTTTTCGCCGTGCGCCTCGATAATATGTTTCACGATAGCAAGACCGAGCCCAGTTCCCCCCTGCGCTCTCGAACGACTCTTATCCACACGATAAAATCTTTCGAATATGCGTGCGTGTTCCGCTCTGTCGATACCGATACCGTTATCCTCTACCTCCACTACTACATTGTCTATCAGGTCTATGAAATTTATATCCGTGCGTCCTCCGTTTATTCCGTATTTTATCGAGTTGGTTATCAGGTTCACCAACACCTGTTCAATATGGGATTTATCCGCATATACCAATATCGGAGAAGTGTGGGAATGGTTAACTTTTATATCGATGTTATTCTTCTGCGCATCTATTTCGAGAGAATCGGCAATATCTCTCGCCAGAGCGACAACGTCAAACTTGGAATAATTCAGAACTATTTCGCCGCTCTCGAGTTTGCTGATATCGTCCAGATCGTTAATTATGTTAATCAGGCGGTCTATATTTTTTTCCGTTCTTTCGAGGTACAACCTGTTTATCTCCTTGTCCTCAAGCGCTCCGTCCAGTAGAGTAAGAATATAACCCTGAATTGTAAATACCGGAGTCTTTATTTCGTGCGACACGTTTCCAAGGAACTCCCTTCGGTAGCGTTCATTATCCTTCAGATGCGCTATCTCTTCCGATTTACGGTTGGCCCAATCGGTAAGCTCGTCTTTGACATCCTCTACGATATGGTCATTATCCGCATGATCCGTCTGCAATTTTTTTGTCGATACGTCTTTTGCCGTAATTATACGGTACAACGGTTTTATTTTATAAATAAAAAATCGTATTATTATGAACCGTGACACAAGGAATACACCTATAAACGTAACTGTACATGCGATCACCCCTCTCAACAGACCGCCTCCGGCGACAGCAACGGTCAGAGAGGATATGAGGACGGCGGCCACACCGATTACGGCAGCGGCGGCGCTTATGGTTTTTATTCTTATTTTAAACTTCATCAAATCATCATTCTTTTACCATATTCCGACGGATCCAATTTCCTTATCACACGGCACGGATTACCGGCGGCGATAACGTCAGGCTCCACATCTTTGGTGACGACGCTTCCTGCCCCTATTATAGTATTATCCCCTATCGTAACTCCGGGAAGTATTATGGCTCCTCCGCCTATCCATACATTGCTGCCTATCCGTACGGTTTTTCCGATATCTATCGGTTGACTTCTCGTAACGGGATCTGTAGGGTGTCCTACCGCATATATCTGCACCTTAGGGGCAAGGAGGACATTATCACCGATATATACCGGAGCGCAATCGAGGATAACGCAGTCAAAGTTAGCCATAAAATTTTTGCCCACATGGATATTGATTCCGTAATCGCAGTAAAACGGGGGTTGGATAAAAAAATCAGATCCGAGCGGCTTCATAAGCAACTCTTCCATGACCTCCTTCCTTTTGACATCATCGTCCTCCATATTATTGTATATATTCAGCAGGCGGCGGCATCTTCTCCTTAGCATCGCCAATTGAGAGTCGGTTGTATTATGTGGTTCGCAGGCGAGGAGTTTATCCCATTCGCTTTTTCGGATATTTTCCATAGTGTCCCAATTAAAAAAAGGTTTAATTATTGCGTTAGGTATTATGTTTTACGGATAAATTTTCCGTTTCGAGTCAAAAACAATAAAATATCCGTAAAAATACATTTTTGGCAATAAATTTGAATCGTTATCAAAAGAAAAAATAATTATTTAAAATTCCGAACCCAAAAACCGAGACAAATACGACCGTTTACATTACAAATACGACCGTTTACATTACGGACGAACGAAAAAATTTATGATACTTTACCCCACGGAATTCGGCACTGAAATTGACTGTAAAAACATATATAATTAACTATGTAATAATGGGACACAAGAACTCCGGGAGGCGTTCGAATGGTACGAAACTATTAAAAACAAAATCTATATCTTATGAAAAAAATGAACAAATTTGGATTCAGACAGTTTTTACTGTTATTTGTTTTAGTTGCTGGCTCTTTGACGGCAAGTGCGCAAGTAAGGGATACCAAACACGGCATGCTTACCAACGGATTTTGGGATAACTGGTTTATTTCTGCCGGGGTAGGTGCACAGGTTTACTCGGGTAACAGCGATCAGTACGGCGATTTCGGTGACAGGATCACGTTAGCATACGAGCTCTCGTTCGGTAAATGGTTCACTCCTGCGATAGGGATGCGCGTACAGGGAGGCGGTCTTACCGTAAGAGGATTCGGATACGGAAACAGTCCTTACCAATACGGCGACGCGGATTCCAAAGGACTCTACCAGGAGAGGTTCAATGTGGTTAATGTACACGGCGACTTCCTTTTAAATCTTTCTGCTGCGATAGGCGGTTATAAAGAGAAGCGTGTGTACGAACTTATTCCTTATATGGGTCTCGGTATAGTACATGCGTTCAAAGACGAACACGATCGTAAACGCAACGAGATCTCTGCAACGTTCGGTTTAATCCACAAATTCCGTCTCTCGGATGCTGTCGATTTCAACATCGAAATGAAACACATGATAGCGAGTGACGACCTCGACGGTGTAACGAGCGGACGTCTTGACGGTTTGTCAACTGTAACTCTCGGATTTACTTACAAATTCAAGAAGCGCGGATTCGACAAAGGTCTTAGCGAAGCTGACGTAGACCGTGCGGTAAGAGCAAGTGCCAACGCTTATGAAAGCAAAATCGGAAGCCTCGAACGGGAACTCGCAAATGCAAGGAATGCTGCAGAAAGATCGAGAGCGGAACTTGAAAGACTTCGCGCTAATCAGGGCAACAACGTACAATCAAGTGAAAAACACGTAGTTTCTCCATTGGCAATCTTCTTCAACATCAACTCTTCGACTGTATCGAGAAAAGAAAAAGTCAATCTTAAATACGTTGCTGAAGTTATTAAGAGCTCTAACGCTAAGTTCAAAGTAACAGGATACGCTGACCGTCAGACGGGTACTCCTGAATACAACCAGGCTCTCTCGCTAAGACGTTCTAAAGCGGTTTATGATATTCTCGTAAACGAGTTCGGAGTTAGCTCAAGCCAGCTTCAGGTTGTAGAAAGAGAATGGAACGAAGTACCGTTCAATGATATGTATCTCGACCGTGTAGCGATCGTAATGGATTTATAAACCAAAACATAATATAAATTAAAGAGCAGCCTCCGGGCTGCTTTTTTGTTTATTCACATAATGAAAATCTTACGGTAACAATAAATTAACATTAAATTGTTTAACTTGCGATAATAATTATTTAACAGATGGATTATAAAATACTGATCGTCGACGATGAAGTGGATATTCTCGAATTCGTGAGCTACAATCTTAAAAAAGAAGAATTTACAGTCTATACTGCGTCCAACGGCAAAGAAGCGTTGGACAAAGCGCTGGAGACCGACCCCCACCTTATCCTCCTCGATGTAATGATGCCTGAGATGGACGGCATCGAGACCTGTCAGGAGATGCGGATGCACAAAAAACTCGAGAAAACCGCAATCGCATTCCTCTCGGCAAGGAATGAAGACTATTCTCAAATCGCCGGATTCGAGGCAGGCGCAGACGATTATATTTCCAAACCTATAAGGATTAAAGTTCTGACCAGCAGAATTAAGGCACTCCTCAAGAGAGCATACGGAGACAATTGCTTATCCGCTGACGAGGAGGAACCAGGAAAAATCGTGATCGACAGGGAGAGGTATCACGTCATGAAAGACGGACAGGAGATAAATCTTCCGAGGAAGGAATTCGAACTTCTCGCATTGCTCTACTCTAAACCTCAGAAGGTCTTCTCTCGAGAAGAAATATTCTCAAACGTTTGGGGGAGCAACGTGATTGTCGGAGATCGTACTATCGACGTACATATCCGGAAGTTGCGCGAGAAGATCGGAGAAGAATACATCGTGACTATCAAGGGCGTAGGATATAAGTTCGACCAATAACGGTGCGGTAATTTTTATAAAATTTGGAATAAAAGACGATTTTTTGTATATTTTTGTCGATTATTATTACATCGGTAAATCAAGATTATACAAATGTCGCACGACCTAAAGAAAAAAACAAAGATAGCTCTGCTGTGGAGTGTAACTGAAAAGGCTGGGCAGCAGATAATATATTTGATAACAGGCATAATCACCGCAAGACTCCTTGCGGTAACGGACTTCGGTCTTGTCGGATCGCTCGCAATCTTCACAGCAATATCCAACATACTGTTGGAGAGCGGGTTCTCAATCGCACTCATACGTAAAAATGACGCTGACGACAAAGATTACAACACTGTATTTCTATTCAATCTTGGTGTGAGTATCGTGCTCTACGGAATCCTTTTTCTGGGTGCACCGTTAATAGCAAAATTTTTGGACAACCCTGAAATTACCAGAATCGCGAGGGTTTTGTTCTCTGTAATAATAATATATTCTTTGGGAATCATCCATACGACCATGCTGATTAAGCGTATGGACTTCCGCAAGATCACTATAATCAACATTATTTCGCTTGTTATATCGGCAGGAATATCGATATATATGGCAATGAACGGATACGGGGTGTGGTCTCTGGTCACGCAGCAGATAATAATGGCTTCCCTGCGGACTATACTATTATGGTCGATGTGCAGCTGGCACCCTACTTTTAAATTCAACAAACAAGCCTTCACAAATTTATTCGGATACTCTTCCAAACTTCTTGCAGGCAGCCTGATAAATACCATATCATCTTATTTTTATTCATTCATTCTCGGAGGCTACTTCCCCATGCGGAGCGTCGGTCATTACGTTCAAGCCAACAAAATGAAGAACATGGCAGCGATGTCATTGTTCAATGCCTTCGGATCTTCGACTTACTCCATGCTCTCGAACCTTCAGGACGATAACGAGAGGCTTAAACGTGCGACGAGAAAAACCATGTCCACAGTGGCCTACTTCGCATTCCCTGTAATGCTCGGACTCGGACTGGTGGCCAAACCTCTTATTGAGCTTACGATAGGATTCAAATGGCTTCCGGCAGTACCGTTAATGCAGCTGTTATGTATCAGCGGTGTCTTGTTTGTTATGAGTTCCATGAACGGCAATCTTATCAAACTCAGCGGACGTAGCGAAGAAATAGTAAAACTGGAGATGACAAGCCTGGTTGTGATGCTTCTGTTCTTAGTGGTCGCGGTACGGTTCGGGATCCTTGCAGCGGTGGCGGGAGATGCCGTATCCAAACTGATAATGTACTACATTTACATGAAGAGCACTGCAAAGATAACCGATTATAACGTGAAGGAGCAGTTAGCGGACATTGCGCAGTATGCTGTAATTTCAGTAATAATGGTTGTACTTCTCTATCCTTTTAAAATACTCATGGACAACCCGTTCCGCCTTCTTACGACACAAGCTCTGCTGGGAATAGGATTTTACTTTTTCGCCAATAAATATATGGGGTCGCCTGTGCAGGACGAGATAGTCTCCACAATTTTGAAGAAAAAAGAGTAAAGATGAGGTGCAGGTTAATAATATTCCTATATCTATTGACCTGCGTAGTATTATTCGACGCGGCATATCCAGACGAACGCTCTACCGAGACGCTGAATATAGAGAATTATTTCGGTTCGGAAGAGACCACAGAGGCGGATTTCGTTGTTCTATTCGATCAATCTGATTATAATTTCACCACGTATTCCGTGAATCCGGAGATTAATTTTTCCGCATTCGGATATAGAAGAAGGGGATACGATTACAGGTTTGCGAATGCGCATTACCGGAAGTATTATTTCACGGACCCTTCGGACGGAAGTACCTTCTGGAACTTGTTCCAATATCCGAATAACATACATAATCGGAATGGTACGAGATTTTCAACGGCTCTATCCAACCTCAGTTACTCTAATCGGTTCAGCTATACCGGTAATTATACCTTAGGGAATAACACTAATCTTGGATTCGCGGCGGACAGACGTTGGGGCGGAAACGGATACGTCGAAGGACTGCGCTCTGAATTAAACTCCGGAGCGTTTATTTTCGGAAAAAATTTCGGCAGACACAATATAGAAATTACATATAGCGGTCATTATGGAAGGCGGGATGTCCGAACGGCGGTAACACAGGAGGTATACGATCTCGCCGACGATAATTACTATAATCCATTATACGGTGAGCAGAACGGCAAAGTCCGCAATGCAAGGAGAAGGAACTACGCACAGAATTTTGCCGGTCTGGACTATTCGTTCAGAATAACTCCTCGCCACACCCTGGATATATCTGTCAAATCGTTTTTCGGGGAGGAGGGATATGTATCTCCTACATGGTACGACGCAATGTCTCCATATCCGGATTATTACCGCTATTTACCTGATTTTTATTCAAATTCGTTAATTTCAGACCAATTGCATCAGGCATGGCGCGATAACGATCCTTCCGTTAAGCAGATAAACTGGAAGCGAATGTACGAGACTAATTTGTACGGTTCGATCGGTAACGACGGAGCAAGGAGAGCGCATTATATCATGGCGGAGTCGGTTAAACAATTCTTAAACAACACCGTTTCCGCAAATCTTACGATACACTCATCCGAAGTATTCTCATTCAGAGCGGAAATTGAAATATTCACTGGCAAACTGACGAATTTCGCATGCCTCGACGATCTTCTCGGCGGAGATTACTGGCTGGACATAGATCAGTTTATATTATATGACGAATACTACGGCGATAAGGCAGAGAACGATATCCGCAATCCGGGCAGACAAATTCGCGAAGGAGAGAAATTCGGTTACAACTATAATATCTATACAGACAACGCTAACGTCAATATCGGCGCCCTATACTCCTTCCGGCAGTGGAAGTTAAACGGCGCTTTAACAGTCGGACGCACGTCGTATCAGCGCAAGGGGAATTATGAAAAAGAAAATTTTCCGGATAACGGATCATTCGGCAGGTCGGTAAAGAAAAAATTCAATGAATACGATCTCCGGATCTCCGCAGGCTACACTCTGTCGCTAAGGCATTACCTCGAAGCGTCGGCGTGGCTCGCGGAGAAGGCTCCGTTCTACACGGAGATTTTCTACGAACCACGTTACCGGAACCATACGATCGACCAAAGCACTTCCGGAATAAAGATCCACTCCGTTGAACTCACGTACAGGTACATCTCCCCTATTCTGGCGGTGGAAGTTACCGGATACTATACGCGCCATAAGAACGGCAACAATATATTCAATTATTATGACGATCCTTTGGGGCAGTATGTAACTCTCTCGGTCACGAATATCGATAAAGTTTATTCGGGCGTGGAACTGACAGCAGAGTACAATCCTACTCCACGGTTATCGTTAGCCATGTATGCGGCAGTGAATATCGCAAAATATAACTCCGATGCTGCGGTCGAGATATCGGACTACAACTCCGGCGTAACCTTGCTGCGCAACGGAACGAGCATGCTCAGCGGATACCGCTTGGGTAACGGTCCGCAGTCGGTAATGTCCGTCGAGGCACGGTATACCTTCCCTCAGTGGTGGCGGCTCGGGGTGTCGCTAAACTACGTAGGCGATAATTATGTGTCGGTAAATCCCGTGCGGAGAATGACACGGATAACCGACGTGGCGGCATCCCAAGAGATTCTCGCAGAGCTTCTGGAACAAGAGAAGTTAGATGATGCATTTACGGTAAATGTTACTCTCAGCAAAAATTTCCGTCTGAAGAACGGAAGTTATATTGGGCTGTGGGGTGTCGCGAATAATATTTTAAACAGGAAGGATATCCGTTATACCGGATACGAACAGATGAGGCTCTACCGGACCTCGAACGGTTCAAACAATCTCTATTATCCGTTCCCTTCCAGATATTTATATGCCTACGGAATAAATTTTAACATAACATTAAGTTACGGTTTCTGATGAAAAAATTTATCTGCGTAATACTCATTTTAATTCTTTACAGTTGCGATTACGATAGTCATACCGGCTACGAAGAAGATGACTTCATTGCAGTTGGAGAACCGAACACTACTATAAGCTACCTTAAATATTTTTACAGCAACGGCAGCGGTCCCATAACATTTTCACGCGATTACACTATCGAGGGTACAGTGACAGCCAATGATAAGTCGGGCAATTTTTATCGTACCTTCATCATAGACGACGGAACCGGAGCGATCGAGATCAAGGCGGGATTATACGACCTTTATTCTTTATTCCCCGTAGGACGCAGAGTGATGGTAACCGTAACAGGATTAACTATCGGATTATACGACGGTATGTACCAGCTTGGACTGAATCCTGCATCCGGAAGCAGCTATGAGACGGAATGTATGTACTCCGACCTTGTTATGGATCGGTATATTTTCAGGGACTCACAAATGGACATACCTCAGGCAGAGAAGTTGTCCATATCGGATCTGACGGACGACGATATTGGCCGTCTGATAAAAATAAGCGGGCTCACACTCGACGGCGGAGGCGAAGAGACCTGGGCTTATTCCAGTCGCGAGACATACAACGGGCTTCCGGAAGAGAAGGACATCAAAGCACGGGATATTGTCGGCGACTCTATTTATGTTTACACCAGCGGATATGCGGATTTTGCACTCGATACGACCCCTTCGGGCAGCGTGGCAATTACAGGAATAATCATGAAGAGGGGCAGAACATACAGAATTAAATTCAGGGATACGGATGATGTCGAGATATTTTAAAATATTTTTAATTGCATCGTGTCTATACGGATGCAAGTCTCCGGTTACCCCTGATGATCTGGAACCGGACAGCAGTGGCGGCGGTAAAACCATATCCATACAGCACCTTGTAGCTTCCTATCTGAAATCCACGCCTGAAAGAATATCCGACGACATTAATATAAGGGGGCAGATCATCAGCAGCGACTGGGCCGGCGCGTTCGCGAATTCCATCATTATAAACGACGGAAGCGGCTCCATCGAGATACGTGTGGATATGGATAATTACTACAAAACGTATGCACGCGGAAGTATGACGACGGTTAAGTGCGCAGGTCTCGTAATAGGCACTTACGGGAATTCTCCCCAACTCGGAATCTCATACGACTATACTAATAACGAATGCGGGAAGATTCCGGAATACGAGATCAATAGTTATCTGCTGCCGTCCGTAGAAATTCTCGACCTCGATAAACCAGAGATAGAAATAAACGAGATTGGCTCCGAGATGAACAACACGCTCGTTGTTCTGACCGGTGTCGAATTTATCGACGAGCACAAAGGACTTGCGTGGTGCGATAAAGAACCGGAATATACCTATTCCGAGAGATTGCTAAAATCAGTCGCGGGATTCGACACGCTAACTGTCCGCACACACTATAAGGCACACTTTGCCGACTTCCCCGTGCCTTCGGGATCGGGTAAAATAGAAGGTATCGTGCAATATTATTACAGTAAGCCTTCGTTACAGCTCATCAGCAGTTTTTATCACGATATGGATTGAAACCGGTCTTAATGATACCGTTTTCTACCGATAATATCTTGTATCCAGCGTTTAAGAATACGGAGAGAGAGGCTTCATTGCCCTCCTTAATATAAGCGGTTATACTTCTATCGATAAAATTTATATTCCGAATCCTATCAAGAGCATAGGTAAGCATAATAACTCCCAATCCAAGTCCGCGAAAATTATGTTGAATACTAATGCTCGTAACTAATTCACTGTCACGTTTGTCAAACCGGATCTGTCCGGCAAAGACTCCTGCGACTTCAAAAATAAACAGTTTATGGGAATCGTTGTCAATAACTCGGTCGAACCATTTTTTATGATCGTCGAAAAGAATTTTATCGGTATTAAAAGAATTGTCCCTTACCACGGGGTCGTTGGCAAGTTCAAATAGATCTTGAATATCACGGTTGCCCACCTCCCTGAAAGTCAAATTTTTATGAGCAAATATTTTTAAGGCACAGGCAACAATCCTCCCTCCCCCTCTGCCGTCGATTACTGTTTGGCCGGACACCGATCGGAATCGTCTCTCTTCCGTATCACGCAGTGCATTTAAGTCGTTGTCGAATGTCGCAAGGGTCGTCTCCCCTCGGATAAATCCGGCTTCCCTCCACCCTTTCAGGTTAGCGGACTGATTATCCGCAATTTTAAACGCCAAAGACGGAACTCCGCACACAGCGAGCTCGTTAAGGGTCTGTCCGGCAGCGGATACGGCAATATCGCACAATGTCATAAGCTCAACCATGTTTTTCGCAGTCCGGTTGTGATAGATAATCGTTTTATTATCCTGAACAAATTGCTCCTTCCCATTGCATATCAGATGTATAACGGCATCAGGAAGGATATATCGAATCTTACTTACAACTTCATTTCCAAGTGCGGCGGCATCCGTTCCTCCGAACGTGACCAGAATATTTTTAATATTGTCTTTTATACTCTTTGGATCCAAGTTTCCAAATTCGCTCCGGAGCATAGCATACTTCGGACCTAAAAGATATTTTATAAGGGGATTATCCGCGTAATCCATCATTTCGGACGATACGGCTCCGTTCACAACGATCCCTTCAGGATAAACGAGACGATTAAAATCGTCAAGGAATATACATACTGCATTACGTGAAGCTGTTTCATAGATATTTATTTCTGCACGATAGGAATCTATTACGATAAAATCACATTCATCGGATTTTTGTTCCACAAATACTCTATCCTCCGTCCAGTTTTTAATCATCACAGGATGCGAACCAACGTTTACAGGAACCTCTCCGTTTACGATAAACTCCGTCTCGACACCTCTTCGCACGAAGGCATCTGCGAGGGCAAGACAACGGTATAGGTGTCCGTAGCCATAATTCTTACCACATTCAGTGAACAGTGCAGCCTTCATTTTATCCGTGTAAAAATCGGTATTTCAATTCTGCCATCCTCCAATCTTCTTCGGTGTCTATGTCCTGAACCGACATGGGATCGAGTATCAGCGCACCTGTATTACCGGTGAAGAACGTACCTGTTTTAAGAATCGATTTCGGTTTTGTCCAGTAGAATTGTCCTGCGTCGTGATATCGTGCAGGCAGATCCTGTGAGCGCGTATTTTTATATAATGGTTCGACCATTAACAGTTTATTTCCGTTTATCTCGAGGCTTCTCTGAACAGGATAGTCATAAGGAACAACAGGCATTACCGCATCATACCTACCGTTACGGAGAAGATCGAATCCTTCTGTTATCTTCTGCGGATCGATCAGCGGAGCAGTGGCCATTATACAGCAGACGTATTCGGGATAAATACTTAGTCCGGCATATTCTTTTAATACCTCCATCACTACATCCGCAAGAGTCGCATGATCCCCGGAACTCTCCGCAGCACGCATGAAAGGAACTTCCGCGCCATATTCCCGTGCGATCTCCGCTATCTCCTGATCATCCGTAGAGACCATAACCGCATCGAATAGTCCTGTCTCGACAGCGGTGTTAATAGAATACGAGATTATAGGCGCTCCGTTAAAATTACGGATATTTTTATGCGGAATACGTCTGCTTCCGCCTCTGGCAGGAATTATAGCAAGCGTTCTCATTCTACATTCTTTCGGGAACATCTATGCCCAATAACGCCATCCCTTTTTTTATTACCTCCGAGACCTTCTCGATCAGAAGGAGCCTCGCAGCTCTGATTTTATCATTCTCTTCCCTAAGTATGGAATAATCGTGGTAATATTGGTTAAATTCCTTCACAAGATCATAAATATGATTTGCTACGACGGCGGGTGAATGAGTCTCAGCGGCATTAGCCACCACCTCCGGATAATCCAGAATATACTTTATCAATTCGACCTCCTTCGGAAGAAGGTGGATATCGAAATCGAACTCCGCAGCCTTACGCACAGAATTTTCTTGCGCCTTACGCAGTACCGACCTGATACGCGCATGGGTATATTGGATAAACGGGCCGGTATTACCGTTAAAATCTATAGACTCTTTGGGATCGAACAGCATAGTCTTCTTCGGATCCACTTTAAGAATGAAATACTTAAGGGCTCCCATTCCGACCATACGGCTTATATTCTCGGCTTCCTCCGGAGTACATCCGTCCAATTTACCCAACTCGTCAGACATTTCTCTCGCGGTAGATACCATGCCTTCGATTAGATCGTCGGCATCCACGACAGTGCCTTCGCGGGATTTCATTTTGCCTTCAGGCAGTTCCACCATACCGTAGGACAGGTGGTATATATGATCCGACCACGAATAACCGAGCTTCGATAGGATGAGTTTCAGTACCTGAAAATGGTAATTCTGTTCGTTGCCTACGACATATATAAGGTCGTCAAGATTATATTCCGTGAAGCGGCTGTAAGCAGTTCCAAGATCCTGCGTCATGTAAACGGATGTTCCGTCCGAGCGCAGCAGGAGCTTCTGGTCGAGACCGTCTGATGCGAGGTCTATCCATACGGAATTATCGGGCTTACGGTAGAATACCCCCTTTGCGAGCCCCTCTTCCACTATGGATTTGCCAAGCAGATAGGTTTCCGATTCGTAGTAAATTTTATCGAACTCGACACCGAGGTCGCGGTAAGTTTTATCGAATCCCTCGTAAACCCATCCGTTCATGGTCTCCCACAAAGAATAAACCTCCGGATCCTTAGCCTCCCATTTGCGCAGCATCTCCTGCGCTTCCTTGATAATCGGTGCTTCTTTCTTAGCTTCTTCCTCGCTCATTCCCTTTTCGACAAGAGACTTTATTTCGGATTTATAAGCCTTATCGAATTCTACGTAATATTTACCGACCAGATGATCGCCCTTCATTCCCGATGTTTGCGGGGTTTCGCCATTACCGAATTTCTGCCATGCAAGCATCGATTTACATATATGTATACCGCGGTCGTTGACGAGATTCGCCTTGATAACCTTGTTTCCGACAGCTTCGAGTATCCTTGCTACTGAATATCCGAGAAGGTTGTTGCGTATGTGTCCCAGATGAAGCGGTTTATTGGTATTCGGCGAAGAATACTCCACCATCACGGTTTTTCCGTTACTCTCCGCGAATCCGTAATTTTTATCTCCGACAACCTTATTGAAGCATTGTATCCAGAAGGAATTCTTGAAAGATAGATTCAGGAATCCTTTTATAACGTTGTAATTTTCAATTTCTGCAATTTTCTCCGAGAGGGCATGGCCTATCTCCTCCGCTGTCTGTTCGGGGCCCTTGCGGGTCAACTTAAGGAAAGGGAACACCACCAATGTTATGTCCCCTTCGAATTCCCTGCGTGTCTTCTGCAACTGTACAGATTTAATATCGAAATCGCCGTACAGGGATTTTATAGTTTCGTAAAAATCTACCGAGAATATTTTTTCTATGTTCATTTCAACTGTTTTATCGGCAAATGTACCTATTTTAAAAATAAAATAAAAAATATCGTTTATGCTTAAAATATACATACAATAACCGTTCAAATAATATAAAAAGATTCAAGTTTGGCGATGCTTGTCACTTCCTTGGTTTTACAATTCCGAATACATACTTTTACCGCGAATCTAAGGAACTGCTGTAAGTGAAAAATAACACCCAGTTAAACATTAGCCTTCATACGGCATGGAAAATTTTTTCCGCAATAATACTTTGCACAGTGTTTAACCCGGTCCTTTATGCACAAAACAGAATTGAACGGCAACTGGCGGATGCAGGATTCGAAAATGTGAGGTTCTTTGAAACAGACAGTATAAGTTATATTTTCGTGGACGGGAGATCGTTCCGTTCCCGGGAAGTAAATCTGGAGATAATAAGCAGAGAGATCAGAGACTTGTCGGGATATATTCCTCACGATAAAGTATCGGTCGTATTCACTTACGACCGAGAACCTCAGCTGGTTCTCTCTTCCGTGAAAGACAGCGTAGGGGAATTCAGCGGGAATATAGGCAGCTGGAACATTAATTATGAAACAAAAAACGCGGTTAATATAATAAAACATCTGGATGTCGTCGGGAGGGCCGGAAGTAAATTTTACAATAATTCGGCAGGTAAGATCGACTTTATAATTTATCCGGAGTTTCATTTCCGCAACGTAAGACTGGATATCATGTATCAGACGCAGTTGAACATATCCCCTGCAATCGAGATCAATTTATGGAGAGGTTCCAAATTTACCGGACAGATAATCTTCCCCATTATCAACGAGTATGAGAGGGAATACGATCAGGTTCGTCCGGGATTTGTGAATTTATCGCAGGATTTCAAAATTCCAGGCAACATTTTTGCAAGAGCAACCATAGGTAGTTTCAATACGGAGAGATTAGGAGCGGATATAAAGGTGTATAAACCATTCGGCCAGCGTTGGGGGATTTATGCGGAGGCAGGGATTACGGGCAGGATACTGTATTATTACAGCGGGTGGCGGCATACTCCGATAAAAAAATTTACCGGAAGTCTTGGAGGAAATTATTTTATAGATTGCTTCGACTTAATGCTGGACGCACGGGTGGCACGGTTTTTAGGAAAGGATATAGGTGTGGAAGGTAAAATTACAAGATACTTTAAATGGGCTGTGATGGGATTTTATTTACAAAAAACTGAAAAAGTGAATTACAACGGAGGATTTTATTTCTCGATAGCAATTCCGCCATACAGACAGAAAAGAAAGAAATATATAAGGGTATCTCCACTTCCGTATTACGAATTGGTATATAACGCGCAGGCACGGCAGCTGGAAGGAAGAAGTTATCTCACTTCACCAAATGAAACTAATGCTGAAAACTTTTTCAACATACTGCGCTTCGGCCAGATAATAAGAAACTATTAAACAATTATTAATCAGAAATTTATTGTAAAAACTATTAAATTATTTTTATTATGAAATTACAAACGACTAAATTGAAAGGGATTTTTAAAGCGTCTGCTTTATTGATTGCTGCATCTGTTATGGCTGTTAGCTGTAATGAAAAGCACGCAGAATATCCTCCTGTAACAGAGACTCCGGGTGCGGCTACTTATGAGATAAACGGATACGTCATGAAGAGCGGAACTACTACGGCACTGAGCGATGTTACCGTAACTTACGAGACCGACTCCAAATCGGGAACCACTACAACGAATTCCAACGGATACTTCGAATTCAAGGGACTTAGCGAGTACGGAACTTATGATCTCACATTCGAAAAAGACGGTTACAGCACAAATTACCAGACTATTTCGTTCACTCAGGGATCTGACGGAGAGAACAAGATACAGTCCGTTAATGTAAATCTTTCCGCTCTTCCGGAAAATTCTACCACTATCGATCCTGAAGAGGGGGGAGAAGTACCTATCGAAGGCGATGTTTCAGGGGAACTCGTTATTCCGGCAGGTACGGTAGTAAGAAATTCGAGCGGACAGACGGTAACCGGCCCTATCGGATTCTATGCTAACGAAGTAGACGACATCTCGACTTCGGATGCTAACTCTTATGCTCCGATAGCTGTATTGGATCTTCTTCCTAATGGATATACATTTACTCCTGCACTTACTTTGAGAGTCGACAATCCTATGAACGACTATTATTTCGGAGATGCGGTTCTTCAATATTACAATTCTTCGTCAAGAACATGGCAAACTCAATCTCAGGAAGTTACTTATGAAGACGGACAATATGTGACAACTATTTCACATTTCAGTATTTATAAAATTGCCTTGGGTGCTGCCATAAGTACAAGTACTACCGAAGAGGATATCACTGTAAATAATCCGGTTACCGATAATTCAAACAGCATCGAATCTGCTCTTGTATCTTCAGTAACCGTTCAGAAACTTTCAGGATATATTTATGAGACTCCTATTTCAACTGTTCTTTCAAATGCAGGTATAACTACCGACGTTTCGGCTATTACCGAACAAATACAGAACGTAATACAGAAATACCTCGGTCTTACTCAGAATCCAAGTACATCGTTTACTACGACAAATACCAACATGAGTGTTAATCATACTGTTCCGGGAGGCTATATTCTTACATTGACAGCATCTCAGGAGATTATGCAGACAACGTTCACTTTCAACCTTGCAAACTCAAGCGGTACGACTAATTCAATAGACGTAACAGTAGAACATGCAGGTGACGTAGTAACTATCGGAACAACCCTTACAAGTGGCAACGATCACGGTAACGGCGGCGGCGGAAGCAACTAATAACATTAACACACAATAAAAAAAGAGAGCCATGCGGCTCTCTTTTTTATTATACCGTTTCAAACTATTTTATTAAAATATCCTTTAAAGTACGCTTAGGAACATAATGATTCCCTTCATTATCCCTGTAATATTCAATAGAGGATCCGTCTGCCTCCGTAAGAACGATATTCTCCTTAGGATAGCCCAAAGCAATTACGAGAACCGGATTCAGGTTCCCGGTTAAATGTAAGCATTTAGTCAGCCCGGTTTTGTCAAATGTAGCGATAATACACCCTCCGAATCCTTTATCCACAGCTCCGAGTAATATTGTCTGGGCGGAAATTCCCTGATCGTACTTAGTATCTGCTAAAGTAATATTACTATCCGAGCACATTATTATATACGCAGACGGTCGCTCTTCTTCCGCAGGACCGTCCCAATCTTTAAGGTATCCCGCCCATACGAGCAGAGGAAAAATATTTCCGCACCCTTCCGGATCATTCACAATTTTATATTTCAGTGGCTGAAGATTCCTTCCCGAAGTGGTAATCCTCGCGATATCGATTAAGTGTTCTATCTCACGGTACTCAATAGCTTTATTCTGGGCAAACCGCCTATAACTGCGGTTTTTCAGTACAAGTTCGCTGAATTTCATTTCGAAATGAATTTATTATCTTCAAGCCATTTTATCAATAGGTTTTTCCATTCATTATGGTAGCGGAAATTTTCATTGAATCCCCAACCATGCCCTCCGACAGGGAAGATGTACAATGCAGCAGCAACCTTATTATTTTTTAAAGCAGTATAATACTCCACACTGTTTCTCGAAGGGACAGCAGTATCGTCATCGCTGTGAAGGAGAAGCGTCGGAGGAGTTTTCGCCGATATTTGTTTCTCGTTGGAATAAAGATCCACCAGTTCAGCATTAGGGTTTTCCCCTAAGAGTCCCTTACGCGAACCGCCATGGGTAAATGTTTCATCCATCGTTATGACAGGGTAGAACAATATGGAAAAATCGGGTCTTGTCTCAGCATCGAAGTGTGTGGACAGAGTCGACGCGAGATGGCCTCCGGCAGAGAATCCGGCGACCCCTATTTTACCCTGATCTATTCCCCACTCTGCTGCGGACGCACGAATAAGCCTCATGGCTTGCTTCGCATCGGTTATCGGAACTTCATGATGTCCGTTAGGCATCCGGTACTTAAGCACCACGGCAGTGATTCCATTGGCGGCAAACCACTTAGCGATTTTATGCCCTTCGTTATCCATAGATAGTCTCGAATATCCCCCTCCGGGGCAAATCAGGATAGCAGCTCCCGTGTTTTTGGTTTTATCCGGTTCGTACAGGAATATCGTCGGTTCGCTTACGTTACCGACCCTTCCTCCGTCAGCAGACGTTTCAGAAGTATTGATTCCATTATTATTGGGCATATCGCCGTTCCACAGACGCAGTTCTTTGGGAGTTTGTGCAGCTCCGGATACTGCTGCAAGTAATACGAGTAGTAAATATATCTTCTTCATAACTATTAAATTTAAATACCTCTGTAAATATTCCATATCCATTGACAGCCAATTAGTAAGAAAACTATTGCTATCGATAGTTTATTCCATCTTTTATTAAAGACACCGCTAAGCATATCCCTTTTCCCTATAATACCGTAACAAGCCAATATTACAAGTAAAATTATAAATAAATTGGTTATAACCGATAAAGGATTCATCTGCAAGGCAGACACCGGATCCATAGCCATCAGTGCCTTTGTCGTTCTGATCCCTCCGCATCCCGGACATGCTATCCCGGTAATCCTTTTAAACAAACACAGATCAATGGTTCCACAGTGCGGTTTTAACCAAATAAATAAATAACCTGCAAGAACAACGGCAATAAATGCTGTGTTCTTCCATACAGGCGGCAGTTCTCTATATTTAGTAAATTGCCTGAGCAAATTTCAGATAATTATATTCTCTGGTTCTGTCCTGAATTAGGAACCAATCTATTATGGTCCATATTCCGGCTCCACCGCAAGTCAGGAGTTTTAAGACGCCGAGCCCTGTATCCCCTACCATGAACCTGTCTATACCGAGACTTCCTCCGAAAATTGAGATAATAAGCATGGTAACCGGTTTGTAATAGTTGGCACTCGCAACTAACATGAATCTGTTGTCGTCAGCTTTAAGCAGAGCTTCTCTTATCTCCAGCATTCTGGCAGCAGGAAAATTTTCAGCTGCGGTCATCATAAACATATCGACTTTGGATTGTTCCATTTTACATTGTTTTAAGGTGTTTGTATTAATTCTTAAATTTATTCCAAACGGTTTCCGTAAACCAATCAACTTCTTTATAACATTCGGAGTGAATATCGGGCATGAACGGTGCGAGTTCAGGAATGGTCCGGGCGATTTCGTCCGCTGCGAGCTTAGCAACGACCTTTCCTCCGTAAACGTTCAGGTGGGTATTGTCTTCTTTGCTTCCGACCCACATAAAAAATTTTTTTGAATCCTCCTGCGGAACAGCAAGTATCATGGCGGTAGTAGAACTATTCATATCTATAACCGGAGTTCCCGTTTCCCTGCCAACTTCGAATACTGCGGTAATATAATCTCCGTGGGTATCTATCAACTCCCCGTTATCATTGAAATGTCTTCTTGCAATGGAAGTAAACAATATCGGTATCCCCCCTCTTTCGCGCGTTTCGGCAATATAGCGCTTCAGATTATCCCTATAATCCGTTCTGCTGTCCGCATACAGATCTTCTCTCTCCGATTTTTCATCGTTATGCCCGAATTGAATAAATACATAGTCTCCAGGACGCAGCGCCTCTATAATCGGTTCCCAGCGTCCTTCGTTCCGGAAGCTCTTCGAACTTCTTCCGTTCACGGCATGGTTGGAGATTTTAATCCTCGAGTCTGTAAGACACGGCAGCATCTGCCCCCATCCACGCTCCTGATTATGATCGCGCGTCGATTTGTCCGCCATAGTAGAATCTCCGATCATATATATTACCGGAAATTCCGGCTTCTTTTCAAAGGAGACGAGAAGTCCGCAAAACGCGGTAATCGATAAAAGATATTTAACTATCGTTCTCATTAAGTTATTTTTTTAATGTCTTCATATAGGTATCGAACAGTTTCCTTGCAGCCACGAAGGAACTTATTTTTTTCTCCAGCACATCTTTTTCCACCCCCGGAATTTGTGAACTCACCGCTTCATTCGTGTAGAAGTGCTCCTTCAACTCTTCGTTTATCGTCTCGTACATCCAGTATTTTAATTGGCGGTGGCGGTTTTTCAGAAAAAATCCGTTTGATTTAGTGAATTTTATAAAATCTTCTATTCCGTTCCATATTTCGGTTAATCCGGTCTTTTCCCTTGAAGAACAAGTAAGTACGCGCGGTTTCCATCCTGACTCCGGCATAGGGAAAAGATTTAAGGCATTCACATAGTGACTGCGCGCGAATGCAGCGCTGGTGGTGTTGCCTCCGTCCGCCTTGGTTATGGCGATCATATCGGCCATCTCCATTATTCCGCGCTTTATTCCCTGAAGTTCGTCTCCTGCTCCAGCTATCTGAAGAAGAAGGAACATATCGACCATAGAGTGCACGGCTGTTTCGGATTGTCCGACACCCACTGTCTCTATAAATATAACGTCGAATCCGGCAGCTTCACACAACAGGCAGGTCTCACGCGTTTTACGCGCCACCCCTCCAAGAGATCCGGCTGCCGGAGAGGGTCTTATAAATACATCCGAATTATGCACGAGGGTCTCCATTCGCGTTTTATCGCCGAGAATAGAGCCCTTGCTCCTTTCTGAACTGGGATCTATGGCGAGTACCGAGAGTTTATGTCCCAATCCCGTGACCATATTTCCAATAGCTTCTATAAATGTGGATTTACCTGCACCGGGAACCCCAGTGATCCCTACCCTGACGGATTTTCCGGAATAAGGCAGGCATTTTTCGATTATCTCCTGTGCCTGTTCATAGTGTTCCGGCAGAAGCGATTCGACCATGGTTATAGCCTGGCTAAGGATAGTAATATTGCCTGCGAGTATACCGTCCACATATTCCTGTGTGGAGAGTTTATTTCTCTTTATTTTTTTGAAGTATGGATTTACAACAGGAGGTTTCTCGATCCCCTCATTAACCCTTAACGCAGAATTGGGATTATTCTCGTTATGCTGATCTTCGTAATGTGCCATGGAATAAATATATTATTCAAAGTTAAGGAACTTTTATAATTTTCATATAGGTATGCCATTAAATTTTGGGGCATGATTTTTTTATGGTAATTTTGGAAAAACAATATAATTTATTTAACCATTATGGATAAAAGACTGGAGAGTTTCAAGAGACTGCTCGATATTATGGACGAACTGCGGGATAAGTGTCCCTGGGATCGCGAGCAGACCTTCGATTCTCTGCGCAACAACACGATAGAAGAGGTTTACGAACTCGTGGACGCGGCGTCGGAAGGGGATATGGACGAGGTGAAGAAGGAATTGGGCGATCTTCTTCTCCATGTCGTATTTTACTCTAAAATAGGGAGCGAAGAGGGATATTTCGACATTATAGATGTTTGTGAGGCGGAGTGCGATAAACTAATATACCGCCATCCACATGTTTTCAGCAATGCCGGCGCGGAGAATTCGGAAGAGGTGACCAAGAGTTGGGAAGTTCTCAAACAGAAGGAGAAAGACCGCAAGGGAGGCGTTATGTCAGGTGTTCCGAAGAGTCTGCCTCCGGTAGTCAAGGCCTACCGGATACAGGAGAAGGCTTCGGCGATTGGCTTCGATTGGAAGAATAAGGAGGAAGTCTGGAAAAAAGTTCAAGAAGAAGTACAAGAAATCGAACATGAAGTTCAAAATATGAACTTGGATAAAATGGAGGAAGAGTTCGGGGATCTGCTCTTCTCTATCGTCAATGCGGCCAGGCTCTACGGCGTAAATTCGGAGAAGGCACTGGAGAGATGCAATAAAAAATTTATAACGAGATTCGAATACATAGAGAGCAAGGCCAAAGAATCAGGAAGGGATATTAAACAGTTGTCAGCGGAAGAGATGGAAGCTATATGGCAGGAATCAAAGAGCCGTAAACTATAAATTACGGCTCTTTGATTTTTTACTTCCGATTTATTCCTTCAACGCTTGAAATACGGCAACCTGAAGAAGTTCGTCTATTCTATCCCTGTACTGCCAAGGATAATGATTACCCATGAAGATAATAAATATATTTTCACCGGGATATATCCTATAATAAGTTCCGAACATACCGGACCATCCATAAGCTCCTTCCGAAGTCAGCGTGCGCGAGGCATCCGACCTGCTATGAATTTTAAATCCGAGACCGAACATAAAATCATGGCTGGGTTTGTCATTAAGTGCCAGCTGATTATATTCGGTCATTAACTGCACGGTCCGGGGAGACAGTATTTTTTTACCGTTGAACTCCCCTTTATTTAACAGCATCTGACAGAATTTTGCGTAATCCATCGCGGTTCCGCAAAGTCCGGCACCTCCCAGGAAGCACTTCTGCGGACCTTCGACCGCAAAATTCTGATACACATAATCTCCCGACACTTTGAACATCTCGTCTGTTTTATCCCAAGAGTATAGGGTTACGAGACGGTCTCTTTTATCTTCCGGCAGGAAAAAATAAGTATCTTCCATTCCCAGCGGTTTAAATATCCGTTCTTCAAGGAATACATCCAATGTTTTACCGGAGAGGACTTCGATAAGATAACCTATTACTTCGACATTCATTCCATAAGTAAATTTTTCTCCGGGATCGTGGGCAAGAGGGGTTCCGGCGAATTTTCTTACCAGTACACCAATAGATTCTTCGCCCATAGTGGATTGGAATGACAGTCCTGCACTTTGGTTGTATACCGCATCGTAAGGAATACCGGAACTATGGCAGAGAAGATGCCTGATAGTTATTTTTCTTTTCGCCGGACGTGTAGTATAAGTCCCGTCGGAATTTAATTCCGCAATCACCTCCATATCTTTAAATTCCGGAATATACCACCACAAAGGATCGTCCAGAAGGAATTTACCCTCCTCGAACAAGGTCATCAGCGCTACCGAGACGATACTTTTCGTCATCGATGCCAATCTGAAAATATCGGTTTCCTTCAATATTTCATCCGCCTCTCGATTCTTCCATCCGTATGCCCTGTTATAAAATATTTGTCCGTCCTTACCTAAAAGAACCACAGCGTTTACCGCTTTATTTTCTTCGATATATCTTGTTATAAGACTATCGACTCTGTTAATTTTTTCGGGATCTATCCTTGAATGTTCCCTGTTTTCAACAGTGTTAAGCTGATACGGAATACCGTAATTATTTGATGTCGTACACAGCATTACCGATAAAGCAAGTAAAAATTTTTTCATAAAATATTCGTTTAAGTTAGCAGCTACACAAAATTACGACAACGAATCGCACTTTGCAATGAATTTTATAAGATAGATATTTAAACGACATTAAAAGAATTGCTATCTTCGCTCATCAATTTAAATTCTAACAATAATGGCATTTATAAGAGAACTCAACGGCATATCCCCAAAGGTGGGAGAAGGAACTTTTCTCGCAGAGACAGCGGTCCTTGTCGGAGACGTAACTATCGGCAGGGACAGCAGCATCTGGTACAACGCGGTTCTTCGGGGAGATGTGAATCCTATAATAATCGGAGACAGGGTAAATATTCAGGATGGCTCCGTACTGCATACCCTTTATAAAAAATCGATTGTAGAGATCGGCAACGATGTCTCTGTAGGACATAACGTGAACGTGCATGGAGCAAAGATCGAGGATAATTGCCTGATTGGAATGGGAGCGACACTCCTTGACGACGTAGTGGTCGGAACGGGTTCTATCGTGGCGGCCAATTCGCTGGTTCTTGCCGGAACCAGGATAGAACCTAACACCCTCTACGCGGGCGTTCCTGCTAAGAAGGTCAAAGACCTGTCAGAGGAGAATCGGAGTATGGTAAAAAAGAACGCGGAAGGTTATCTGATGTACGCTTCGTGGTACAAAGATGAGGAAAAATAAATAATTCCCGCTGTTATTCTAATTACGAACTCGCTTCCTTATGATGCCATACGAGTGCGGAGGCTCCGAGAATAGCTGCATTCATGCCATCCACCGAGGAGAGCAGAATTTTAACCTTACCTCTGAAATTAGACATCAGGCTGGCTTCCATATATCTTTTAGTCGGTTCGAGAATATATTTACCGGCTCTGGCCAGTCCACCAAATAGGAATATCGCTTCGGGATCGGTAATCGTTACGGCATTTGCCAAAGCGCTTCCGAGCACTCGTCCTGTATACTCGTAGGCCTCGATTGCAAGCGGGTCTCCGTTCAGTGCGGATTTGGTTATCATCTCGGCGGTAAGCTGATTATAACTTAATTTGCGGAATTCGCTATCCGCCGTGTGGTCTGCAAGAAGTTTGAATACAGTCCGTTTTATTCCTGTCGCGGACGCGTAAGTCTCAAGGCATCCGCGCCTTCCGCATCCGCATATCCTACCGTTAGGATTAATCGTCACATGACCGAGCTCTCCGGCAATGCTGTCGTGTTCGAGCATAAGATGTCCATCCACGACAAATCCGCTTCCGAGTCCGGTTCCCAGAGTTATGACGATAAAATTACGCATCCCCTTCGCAGCGCCGTAGATCATTTCACCCAACGCAGCGGCTTTGGCGTCATTTGTCATGTATACTGGAACATTTGAGAAATAACCCTGAAATTTCTCCACGAAGGGGACTATCCCCTTCCACGGCAGGTTCGGAGCATCTTCTATCGTGCCCTTGTAAAAATTCGCATTCGGTGCGCCAACCCCTACCCCTACAAGTTCATAAATGAACGGCAGAGCTCCGAGCAGATTATTTATCCTACCGCACAGTTCGTTCATAAAATTATCTACGTCAGGATAAATGACGGTCGATAACTTATCTGTTCCGTAAATAATTCCTTCCGAATCTACTATACCGAAGGCTGTGTTTGTACCGCCTATATCGATTCCTACTACAACTTTTCTCATAACGCATCGTTTACCTGTACAAATATAACATTATTCGATCGCCTGTCTTAATTTCTTCCCGTGTTTTTTATACCTTTGTGTAATAATTAATAGCCCGTAAAATGTATACACTCGACGAACTTGCCGGTATGACGGAAGGATCGGTGCAATCCCTTCTTTTTCCGGAGGAACCTCTAAAACTTTATCTGCCTATAAAATACACTCTGGAAGCAGGCGGCAAAAGGATAAGGCCCCTGATAGCTCTGGCTTCGTGCGGTATGTTCAATGATGATGCCACTCAGGCAGTAAATATTGCCATGGGAATAGAGGTTTTCCATAATTTTACGCTGCTGCACGACGATATAATGGATAATGCAGATATACGAAGGGGAAGGCCGACGGTACACAAAACATGGGATAACAATACGGCAATCTTGTCCGGCGACGCAATGATTATATACGCTTACGAGCTGATTTCTAAGTGCGAACCTGTGATACTCGGAAGAATACTCAACATATTTAATTCGGTTGCAATGGGAGTATGCCAGGGTCAGCAGTACGATATGGACTTCGAGACGTCGGATAAGGTTACAATTCCGGATTATATGGAGATGATACGGCTTAAGACAGCGGTACTGCTTGCCGGAGCGGCGCAGATGGGCGCGGTCGCAGGAGGAGCTTCCGATGAAAATTCGCAGAAGATGTACGACTTCGGAATAGCGTTAGGGCTCGGATTTCAGCTTCAGGACGATATACTCGATACTTACGGCGATCCTGCCACATTCGGCAAAAATATAGGCGGAGACATCGACTGCAACAAAAAGACATTCCTTCTAATCAAGGCTCTGGAGACTGCCGTCAAAGAAGACAAAAAAAAGCTGGTTTCATTAATTAACGGAAGGAACCACGATAAAAATGAAAAATTCCAGTCCGTGAAAGAGATATACGATCGTTGTGGAGTCAAAGAAGCTGCCCGAGCGGAGATCGGCAAGTATCATAATCAGGCGGTAGCGATCCTCGACAGCATCGGCGTTCCCGAAGAGAAAAAATCCGCCATGAGAGAAGTCGTAAAAATTCTTATCAAACGCGACAGATAGATGATCGGAAGGAAGGAACTTGAAATAATGGCGCCAGTAGGATCGTACGAGTCTCTGATGGGAGCTGTTCAAGGCGGGGCAGACTCGGTTTATTTCGGTGTGGAGCGGCTGAATATGCGTTCCAAGTCTTCGGCAAATTTTACACTGGACGATCTGTCGCGGATTGTCGCAATCTGCCGGGAACATGAACTAAAGACATACCTCACTGTCAATACCATTCTCTATGACGAAGATATTCAACTTATGCGCTCGATAATAGACAAGGCCAAAGAAGAAGGTGTCAGCGCCATAATAGCTTCGGATCAGGCAGCGATATTTTACGCGCGCTCAGTAGGTATGGAAGTTCATATATCTACACAGCTGAATGTCTCCAACACCGAGACCTTGCGATTTTATGCACAATACGCTGACGTGGTCGTGCTTGCGCGCGAACTGAGCCTTAAACAGGTCAAAAATATCCACGAAAATATAATTAAAGATAATATCTGCGGACCTCGCGGAGAACTGGTTAAGATAGAGATGTTCTCGCATGGCGCGTTATGTATGGCAGTGTCCGGCAAATGCTATCTGAGCCTGCATGACTCACAGAACTCAGCAAATAGAGGCTCGTGCAGGCAGATATGCAGGAGGTCTTATCTGGTAACGGATAAAGAGACCGGAGCGGAACTGGAGATCGATAACGAGTTCATAATGTCCCCTAAGGATTTATGTACGATAGATTTTCTCGACTGTATGATCGATTCCGGCGTCCGCGTGTTTAAGATCGAAGGACGCGCTCGCTCCGGAGAGTACGTTAAGCGAGTATGCGAATGCTATAATGAAGCGCTCAACTCGGTCTTGGACGGCACTTATACGGAAGATAAAATTGCTAACTGGAAGGAACGACTGTCAGAGGTTTTTAACCGCGGATTCTGGGACGGGTACTATCTCGGCAGGAAGCTCGGCGAATGGTCTTCGGCTTACGGGTCGTCGGCAACCAAACGCAAAGTGTACATAGGTAAGGTGACGAATTATTTTACAAATATAGAGGTCGCTGAGATACTTATCGAAGCTGCCGTTTTGGACAGAGGTGACGAATGTCTGATATTCGGCGAGACATCCGGAGTAGTTGAGCTAACCGCGGAGGAGATAAGGGTCGGCCTGGTTGAAACAAACCGCGCTGAGAAGGGGGCGCGATGCTCCCTAAAGACTCCTATGCGTGTAAGACGCGGAGATAAACTTTATAAATTAATTACCGTCGATGAATAATTACGGCAGAATATATTTAATTCCTACACCCATAGGAGATACCGCGATATCTAACTGTACTCCGGAAGCTAATAAAGATATTATTGAATCAATAGACTATTTTATTGTAGAGAATATTCGGTCCGCGAGAAGATTCTTAAGCAAAGCTGGCATCGGCAGGAGTATCGATTCCCTGGAATTCGCGGAGCTCAACGAACACACGGATAAGAGTACGATTGAACTGTTGATCGCCCCCATACTATCGGGACGGAACGCGGGAATAATATCTGAGGCCGGAGTCCCGGCGATCGCAGATCCGGGAGCGGACATCGTGGCTTTAGCCCACCGTAAGGGGATCGAGGTGGTTCCGTTAGTAGGGCCTTCATCGATTATTCTTGCCATGATGGCCTCCGGAATGAATGGACAGTCGTTTGCATTCAACGGCTATCTGCCTGTAAAACAACCTGAACGGGGCAAGCGGATACGATTCTACGAACAACGCGCGCTCAAAGAGAAGCAGTCGCAGATATTTATCGAAGCTCCGTACCGCAACGCAAAATTACTGGAAGATCTCGTTACTATTTGCGGCAAGGAGACTCTGCTGACTATCGCAGTAAATATTATGCAGCCTGACGAATTTATAAAAACAAAAAAAATTTCGGAATGGAAACAATTCAAACCCGAAATAAATAAACGCCCGGCAATATTCATTCTGGGAACGACTAATTAACATTATAATTAATACGGATAAATTCTTGCAAAACCTACACAAATAACTTATATTTGTTAAATAATTAAATTAAGGGTTTAGTAGGTTGCAGGGCGTATATCCGGGAGGCTATGGTCCTGCATTTTTTCGGTATTCCGAGCGAATGGGTTCTTCTCCTATATAAATAAAAACCGGACAATAGTCCGGCTTTTATTTATATAGGTTCCAATTCTATTCGTATGCTCCTGATTTAAGCATCGACACCTCGTTTGCCGTCAGATACCTCCAGGCTCCGCGCTTAAGTCGTTTTTTCGTAAGCCCTGCAAAATAGACTCTGTCCAACTTCTGAACATGGAATCCCAAAGCCTCGAACATTCTACGGACTACGCGGTTACGTCCGGAATGGATTATTATACCAATCTCTTTTTTAGTCGGGCCTACGTAATTTACCTCATCCGCCTGCGCTACTCCATCCTCCAGTTCCACCCCATCGCAAAGTTTCTGAAGCTCTTCCTGAGATATAGATCGGTCCAGCGATACCTGATAAATTTTCTTCTTATCGTGTCTCGGATGCGTCAGTTTTTTAGTAAGATCCCCGTCATTGGTAATAAGAAGCACTCCGAGCGAATTCTTATCGAGTCTTCCGACAGGATAAACTCTCTCTTTACAGGCATTTTTGATAATATCCATAACGGTCTTATCGGCATGCGCATCTTCGACTGTGGTAACAAATCCTTTAGGTTTATTCATCACTATATAAACCTTCTTTTCACCTCTGAGCTCTACACCATTATGATGCACTTTATCACCGGGATTCACTCTCGTTCCGAGTTCGGTAACGACAATACCGTTTACTGTTATTTCCCCCTTGGCTATAAGTTCGTCCGCTTCTCTTCGCGAACAAACTCCGGAGACCGATATAAATTTATTGAGCCTTACCGGCTCTTTTGATTCCTCTGCATGGTATGAAGGATAACGCGTAGGTTTATAGCTGCTGTCATATCCTCCGTCGGGATATCTGTCATTCTGATTTTTTTTATTACCGAATCGGGTATTGGGTTTGCCATACGGTTTGCGTCCTGAAAAATTTCTCCGTAGTCCCCCTGCATTACTGTCTCCGGTTCTTTTTTCTCTATCACCCGTTCCTCTCTCTCCGGATCTCTGACCTCTTAACCTGTTGTTTCCGTCGAAATTTGGATTAAACGAATTACGCGGTCTGTCTCCGCTACTATTAAAACGTTGAGAACGGCGCTCGCCATTTTCCGAATCGGGCCTGTTGCTTCCCTGCTCGGACCGGCGGATACGCGGACGCTTATCCTTCATAAAGCGGGAAATATTCTCCGGGCTTTTTTCCGCTCCGGTTCTTTCATTATTTTTGTTGTCGGTATATGATTTTTTTTCCATTCAGGCGCTGAATTTATTTACTTTGCAAAAGTAGTTTTAATTATCCGTATAATGAAATCAAGTTCACCATTTTATAACTTTTCGACTTTTTCTTCCGTTGCAGTGGACCGCAAAGGAACTTGTTGTGAAAAATACGATCTTACCGTTGAAAATTCGGGCATTGCGGATATAATTCCACTGTCAATCGCAGATATGGATTTCCCGTGCATGCCGGAAATAACCGAAGCGTTTGAAAACAGATTAAATTCACAGAATTACGGTTACAGTTACAGGGATCAAGGATTTTATTCATCCGTAAAAAATCGTATGCAGCGAAGATACGGTTGGAATATAGGAGAGTCGTGGATCGAATTTACTCCGGGGGTAGGCTCCGGTGTGGCATTCGCACTTCTCGCCCTTACAGAACCGGAATCTGCCGTCCTTATACAACCTCCGGTATATCCGGTATTCCAACGTCTCGCTGTTGATAACGGACGACGCGTTGAGGTGAATCCGCTGCATTGGGACGGGGCGCGATTTATCATAGACTTCGACGACCTCGAAAAAAAACTCAAAAAGGCGGATATTCTCGTCTTGTGTAATCCGCATAATCCGACCGGACGGGTCTTCTCTCGCAAAGAATTGGAGACGGTCGGCAAATTATGTCTTGAGAACGGTGTTTTCATAATATCGGATGAAATACATTCGGATATCACGCAAGAAGCATACCATCACATACCGATTGCTTCCGTGTCCCCTTCCCTTGCGGATATAACGATTACCCTTATGTCACCTGGCAAATCCTTCAATCTCTGCGGATTGTCCACCTCGATAGCGATAATTTCAAATGACGAATTACATAAAAAATTCAACGAAGTTGCCAGGCGATTCCATCTCGATCAGGGAAATATATTCGGCACGCTGGCCCTTAAAACAGCTTACGATCACGGAGACGCATGGCTGAGAGAGTGTAATAAATATATCGCTGACAACGCTGAATATGCAGCCAAATTCATAAACCAAAACATTCCGGGAGTGTGCACGTACGTTCCTGAAGGAACATTTTTGATGTGGGTTGACTTTCGCGGGCTTGGATTGGAACATGCGAGTCTGAAAAAATTCCTCCTCCACAAAGCGCGAATCGAATTGAGCGACGGTATGCGGTACGGCTTTCAGGGAGAAGGTTTTATGAGGATAAACATAGGAACTTCCAGAGAAATTCTTACGGAAGCGCTCACAAGGCTGGAGAATGCGGCAAGGGAATTAACTTGTTAAACCAGAACTTTTAATCTAAAAATATTCACTCCGGTAATCGTAATTATTTCTTATCGTCTCAAAATTCGCAATATTACGGAGAAGGCGTGCGGATTCCGTCTGGATATTAAAATATTCGTCGATGGTATCGCATATATATTCCCACGTTATATTTTCATCCGGTTCGATACATGGAACTTCGGGATACCAATTTCGAAGCGGCAGTCCAAAAAATCTGCTAAGTTTATTAATTATAATTGCCGTGCCATTAGCCTTCCCCTGAAGAGAATATCCGGCAATATGGGGCGTGGAATATGCGGTTTCGTGTGCCAGAACTGCATTAATTTGTGGTTCTTTGTTCCATACATCGAGCACGGCGGCAGACACTCTTCCAGAGGTTATCGCATCCTGCAGGGCAGTTTCATCTACTATCTCTCCGCGCGAAGTATTTATGAAGACGGCTTCTTCCCGCATTCTGCGGAAAAAATTTTCATCGGCAATCAGATAGGTGCGGTAGCGACCGTCGCGGATAAGAGGAACGTGCATCGAAATTATATCCGAAGCATCCAGCAATTCACCGAGCTCCACATAGGGTAGGGATAGGTTCTGTTCTTGTTTCGGAGGATCGCAGCATAGGACTCTAAATCCGCATTTTTCCGCGAACCACTTGACGCAGGATCCTACGTTACCCACGCCTATTATTCCTACCGTTTTATTTTGCGGAATCCAGTTCTGCACACGCGATAAATGGACGAGCGCGGAAGCTGTATACTGCATAACTGCGCGCGCGTTACATCCTGCCGCGGTCTCGTAAACAATTCCATTACGGCGGCAGTAATCCGTATCGATATGATCATAGCCTATGGTGGCTGTACCTATGAACCTGACGCTGCTGCCTTCCAGCAAACCCGCGTCACAACGAGTACGGGTACGGACTATAAGTGCATCGGCATTATTCACGTCCTCCGCGGATATATTCTGCCCCTCCCTGTACAATACTTCGAAGAACGGCTCCAGAATGCCTTTTATAAATGGAATATTTTCGTCGATAACAACTTTCATCGGTTCTTTTCGGTATATTCTTTAAGTACGAGATCAGCGTGGATTTTATTTATTATGGCTTTCACGAGATTGTCTATCTCTCCATTTTCGGTGTAATCGGCACTGCAAACATAATTTACGCGGTTATCTTTAATGAGATTCTCCAATCCTCCCGGACCACATTCGGGATTATATACCGCAATGGAATGTCCGTTTTTTTCTTTGACAAGCTTCATGCACGGGATATCGGTCGTTCCATCTCCGAAATAGATCATATGCCTGAACTGCACCGGTCTGTCCTCCTCCGGAACAAATTTATTTATCAGTTTGCTTTCGAAGACACTATCGATTCCTTTATTTATTTTAAAAATAAACTGTGTTTTATTCGTATAATTCACGGACACGGCAGGCCAGCAAGCCACTCCGTTTTCATCGTACAGGAACGAACAGGCATATATTTGTTTGAATTCCCGAGCTATGTCCGTACCTTCAATCATCTCCTTCATTCCCGAAGATATGATATAATGTTCGATGTTCAACCCTTGTGAAGCACCATAAGAGTTTATTCTTCCGAACCAATCACGGACACCTTTGAATAGTTTTATATTGCGTCCGCTATTGACAAAGTCTTCCCGTTTTATCGGAAGTTCTTTGCTTTGGGCTTCACGTATCATACGCCACAGATAGACCAGAATAGGATCTGCATCCTGTTCGCGGGCAATGGAGTTGGTATAATCCCAGAATTGCTCGTTATTCTTCCCTACCGAGGGTATAAAATCATATTCCTGCATGTTCCCAGGCGACAGGGTTCCATCAAAATCGTAAACGATGGCGACAGTTACGTTATCCATATTTCAAGGCTTTTATATATCTATAACACAAAGGGTACACCGGACGTGATGTACCCTCGATTATATTTTGACAGACAATTTTATCTGTGTCTTGTTTCGTCTGAAACGCTAAGTTTTTTTCTACCTTTGGCGCGGCGTGCAGCAAGAACTTTGCGGCCGCTGGCAGTCGCCATTCTTTCACGGAAACCATGTTTGTTTCTTCTTTTTCTCTGCGATGGTTGGAATGTCCTTTTCATTGTATATACCTTTAAAATTTCTCTTAATTACCGGGCAACCTGTACGTTTGCGAGGTGCAAATATACAACAATTATGAATATCTCAAAACAAATTTTTAAAATTATTTTTCCGTAACAGCTATCCGGCGATTTATGCGGTTAGCTATCTGCAAAATCGCTGTACAGATCTCGAAGCCTCTTACGGAGATACTGTACAGCGTACCTTTTTCTCGACAGCAGGGTATTTACCGGTATCCCCGTGGATTCCGATATTTCATGGAACGGTATGCCCTGCATTTCATTGAGTTCGAAGACCACTCGCTGTTCCTCCGGCATCTCGCACAATGCGGCTTCCAATTCCTCCCACACAAGGGATCTCAGCAGTTTTTTCTCCGGATCGGTGCTCTCGTCGAAGAGAAGTTCCGATATATCGCGCGGAGAATCCTCGTCGTCTCTGTTTTTTCTAAGCACTGGCATACACTGTTCTTTTTTTTTCCTGTATCGGTCGATTATCTGGTTCTTTGCCACTCGGTACAGCCATGCGGATATTTGTTCGATAGGGTTCTCAGTGATATCGATCCGTGCAAGTTGATAGAATACATTATGAAGGATATCCTCGCTCTCCTCGTCGTTCGAAACATTTCTGCGGATGAATCTTTTCAGTTCAAGGCTATTGGTCTCGTATATCTCTCCGATATCCGTTATTTTAACATTATCCGGCAGAGGCGGTTCCTTATTTATCTTTTTTTTGGCCATTGACAGGTACTGGAACGATTAGTTTTGTTCCGGCTTATCATTAGGTATATTATCTACGTGCATCTCGCGGTTGAAAAAATTCCGTATATATTCTCTCTTCTCTTCACGCGTCATTCCCTCCATGGCTTCATGAATATGCCTGCGATCTTTCATCTTTCTATGTAATTCATTTTTCGCGCGGTGGTGATGGCGGTGTAAATGTCCGGCAAATGCTCCGAACCCTCCGAACAACAGCCTCGACAGCAAGACGATACCTGCCGATTGCCAGTAGGTAAGAATACCGCATCCTGTAACTTCAGGAAGAATAGCGTTCCAAAGCAGCCTTACGATAAAAGAAGCAGCTGCGAAGACCGCAATAAAAATTAAAAATCCAAATATTCTCATATTTAATAAAATCTAAGTAATGTATCCACATCTACGGCGGCAAGGTCGGTAACGTAAATAGCGCCATGTTTACACACCTTCGCGCATCTGCCGCATCCCACGCAATTCTCAAAGTTAGCACAATAAGCGAACGCACGGTCGTCTATACGTTTTAATTTTATAACGTCGTGCCTGCATCTATCGACACAACTTCCGCATCCGGTGCATTTTAGTTTGCTTATATCTATATCCAGATATCTTTTCCTTTTCTTGAACATAATCCTTAATTTAAAAGTTTCACATTTATTTGAACGGCGCCTTATATTGTTGAAGACGGACGAGAGCGGGAAATATTTTAAAACACCGCAAAATTTTTGTAAAAGAAAATAAAATGATATATTTGCACTCGCTATTGAGGGTCTGATGGCCGAGTGGTTAGGCAGAGGTCTGCAAAACCTTGTACAGCGGTTCGAATCCGCTTCAGACCTCACAGAACCGCCTCTGGGAATTTCCAGAGGCGGTTTTTATTAAATCTTTCCCCACATTCTCCCCACATCAAATAATATTCTGTTGTTAAAGGTTAAATCACACAGAAACTTTCCTCTTACAAATAAAAAAAACCGGCAGGAACAATAGCTCCGTGCCGTTTTTTTTATTTTACAAGGCTTATATTCCCAGGACATAATTCTTCCATCTCATCCCCATATATCACCTGACGGGCTATCCATGCCCACATATTAGCGAAGAATCTATCCTGATCGGATGAAATAGTTCCGGAATTATGGGCGCTGGCGCTTAAACGGTCGGTCCCGGTTTCATGGAGGCTGGCGTCTCCATGGTATATAATGCGCCGCTTCTTATCGATCCCCAGACTGATCGAACCTTCAGGGGCCTTCTCGTGTTTTAAAAGAGGTATAATATCCGGATTGTAAATCTCTTTGGAATAACCAAAGTATGTATCGGCACAACGGAACGGAGTATTTGCGGGAACATCTCCAAATATTCCGTGGTAAAATTCGGTCGTATTGACATCGTCCGATACTATATGGAAATTACTGTTATTATCTCCAGAATGTATAGGCTGGATACGGTCGTAACTGTTATCTACGACAAGCCTGTTAAAATACCAGTCCACCTGATCCATATAAATTCCATTATACTTCGGGTGGATAAATCCGGTAGAGGTCCGGTCTCCATCGGCACCCATAATCAGAACCTTATTGGGATTCGACCTCAGCCATTCGTCGATAAGCCTCGCGGAATAGTTCGACACATTGTTGTCATTGGCAAGATAAATTACATCGGCAGAACCTACCAGTACACGCGCGGTATATGTATATTCATTGGTACCGTCAGCCAAACCGAGGACGCTCTCACTGGGGAATATATCGAATGTAAATTCCGAGAAAAAATCGACTGTACCTGTGGGGGAGAAGTTGGCAGGATTCGATAATATCATCCTCATCGCACGTCCGTTCGCACCTTGCGGGTTTGTCGTGGTACCGAGACTTCCTGTCGAACCGGCATGCGCGGACACTACCCGGATCGATCTTACCTCCGCTGCGGTATACGATAACTGAGTGATGTTCACATAGAAAACCCAATCGCTCCACTCTACCTTAAGTTGAGAATGGTAATTCCCGACGGTATTATTAGTAACGAGGGTCGTGATAACGATATACGTTACATCGTCGGGATCGCTTGCGACACTCTCGATACGAGCTGAAAAAAAATCATTCGATACGGGGCCGTCGTCGATCCCCACGGCCTCCTCCCCTCCGACCCACGATATACGGTACGGAACAGTAGACTGCACTCCGATTTTCTTTTGTAATCCGGCTTTGTATCCTAATTTGACCTCACGTGACGCTATTCCCAGATAATTATCTCCGTTAGCATACATCTCCATAGTGAAATCTTCCCATGTCTTTATATCCGCGATAATCGTCGTGGAACGGTTATCCGCCGCTTCGTCGGGGGTCTCCCACCCTGGTCCATTTACCTGCCTCACAGTAAATTCATAGCGATGATTCCTCAACACTTGTCCGAAGGGATGTCCTGCGATCCCGGAATTAAAATCTATCCGGTAGTATGAGAGCACATTCTCTCCGTTATAATAGCCTCCGACAACAACGCATACCGCCTGAAGCTGTTTATCCCTGTCGTCATTATAATTCAATGATTCCGGAAGATAAATTTTTTCGATACGGTCATCAATACCGGATACCACCTTCTTAGAATAGGGCTGAATCTGCAATGCACCGTCTGGGACCGATGGTGAATCTACCCTGAGAATCTCAGAACCGGACATCGCCTCGCTATCGGGGATAACCTGCATACAGTCATTCGAACGGTAAATAAACACTTCGTTTATAACGAAATTCCGCGAAGTACCCTGATCGAGATCCACTACAACGTCCACCCTGGCCAACGCCCTCAACATACTTATCTGAAAATTATTCGTCTGCACAGCATCGAGGGAGGTCAGTACCATCTCTCCGAACATAGGGATAAGATTTAAGTCGGCTCCGGTAAATTCTTTTGTTAGCCTCCGCCTTATGTCCGATTCATTTTCATTCAACGCAGGGTGATGAGAGGCGAACGAATCTTCCGAATTTGCAACCAGCAACAGTTTTATCGGATCCTCCGATGTTTTTAATTTAGCTGTGAAATTGGTTCTCAACGGATTGGAGTCATCCGGCTGAATTTGTTCCCCTTCGACCATATATTTGAATTTATATTCCCCGTCGGACTCTCCGAACACAAGTATGCGGATATCGGATATTTTAAATTCCATATCGACAGAGGAACGGTTAGTAGTTCGCGGCAGCGAAGATCCCGGAGCGGTAACGGTAAGCCTTATCTCCGCCTCGTCGTATAAATCCGTACCTCTCGAAGGCAGGTCCTCCTTTGTACACGAGGCCAAGGATAAACCTGCTAAGAGAACGAAAAATCCCACAAATAAATGTAACGATTCCGTATTTACTTTTCCTTTCATTTCTTCATATTAATAATACCGACACATTACCATAAGGGCAGTACCAGGACTGATAATCAATACTCCGGCCATAAGTATATCTCATCCCACGGAGTAATCTTGATATACACGGAGATCCTGCCATCTTCATCGAGGTCTAAGAGTACATTGGTAGTTAATCCGGAGAGCAGCGAGATATAATTCCCATTGCTGTCCTTATTGGTACCGGCGATCTCGCGCTCCCCATCGAAGAGACCGACCCACGCAGAATTTTCATCTGACGGCAGACCGTCATAATCCGAATGTATGAGAATACAGGGTTCGCGAGTGATATATTCTCCTGAATCATTGAATTCGCCCTGAGTTTTGAGATAAGAGGAGTGAACGAGTGGAGTACCTGAGAAGTCATACCCACTATAATTGTGGGATATTTTGAAATAGTAATATTCCGGTGTACTATGGTCAAGCCCCCTTACGGTCACATTCAGTTTCGCATTTTTCTGCGTTATGACGATCTCCTCCGTACGCGATAGTTCATTTCCCGATATTATCTCCTTTAATCCAAAGAAATAATCACCAGGGAATCTATCGTATTCCTCCGCTACGGGATTTGGCAGCAAAGTAACTGTCGATTCTCGCAGTATACTTCCTTCGCCTGTTTCGGATACAGCGACATTGTCATCGAGAGCGCCCCACGCAGATACAATTAATCGACTTTTACCGGAATTTTTTATTCTTACCGGTTCCCGTTCTCTTATTTGTAAGGCAGACATACTGTAAGAAGCCACAAACCAGTTCTCCGAATCGAATATATTTATCACAATATTATCCACTTCACCTGACGCGGTAATATCGCTGCCTGTGGCGATATCCACAACTTTGACATACAGCAACCATTCTTCTGTAACACAGTCGGTCATGTCTTCTTTTATACAACCCTGTGAAGGGAACATCGTAAATAATACCGCCAGCGACGCAAGGCGAAGGAGTAAATACCGGGCTATCTGCATTAATTGCCCATACATATCGAAATTATATTATCCGGTTTAATTTTATCCTGCGGAGGATCCGCAGGATAAAAATCTTTTGGTGAACTCAGTATCTTATTACCAGACTTCGTTCTGGGTAATTACATCCCAGTCTTCCACTGTCACGATAACATCGAGGTCGGCATCGGTAGGCGGAATCTCCGGATCGGTAGTACCTTCGCCCAGCTTCTTGACAGTCACGTTGAGTTTGTAGTGTTTGTTGTTCTCTACGAATCTGCCGTCGGTGTTACCGCTGCCTGTTTGGGAATTGATCTTTATCGGATAGTATATCTGCTCTCCCGCGTATTTTGCACTGATAGTGAGTAGAGTACAGTTCTCTTCCGAATCGTTCGGGAATACAAGGAAGAAGTTTCCGAGTTCATACTTATGGTTAATTTCATAAGGAACGGTACCGAGATTCAGATCGTCGTACAAGAAATTTCTAACCTGCAATTCCGGATCGGAAGCGGCAATACCGCCATAATGGTAAGAATCCGGCTGTCCTACCGTGTAATAAGATTTAAGCGGGACAAGGGTCACTTCAGGTGCTACACGCTGCACACCTACGCCAACGATTTCTAATTTTCCGATTTCATGTCCCGTATCAGGAATAAAAGTCAGACTTTCGAGAGAGATTTTAGCGACAGCACGGGATATCGTTATCCTCTCCTCCACTGTGGCAGAAGAACTCAACCTTACCTCCGATCCAGAGGAACCTGACATAAGATACCCTCTTTCCGGTATAATTCCTGGATTCTGCGTGTCAAGGGTGATCTTACCGATAGTCTCGAACATTTCGGAATAATTTTCGACAACAGGGTAATAGGCACCCATGTTGGCCAGAACTACAACTCTTTTTGTAGTTGCGGTCGATAAACCGGTAATCGTAGTGGGATGGGAGGCATTGCCTGTTACGGCTGCTTCGAGAATTCCACTGGTCCACCCGAATACATAAACCTTGTAATTGAAAATTTTGCTGTCGGCCTCTGTAAGGTCCTCAATAGAACGGCTTTTAGTCACTCCTTCGATACGTACGATGAGAGAACCGGCGCTGTTTTCTTCCTCGACATGATCGGTTTTGGAACAACCGGTTACCATAAGGACGACAACCCCTATAAGGATAACCAAAAAATATTTGATTTTCATAATCTAAATGGTTTGAATTAGTAAATAAGTGAATTGTGAATTAGACATAAAACACGTGTATGATATTGAATTATTTATATTATTACTCTACAAACGATATTATCTAACAATAAGAGACTATAAGATTTTTATCTTGATTTGAGCGCTTGATTTGGAAGTGATCGTCCAAGTTTCTAATAAGCGTATTAAATATGAAAATATTGTGATATAACCAATTAAAAAGAAAGAAAGTTACTTTTTAAGTAATTTTGACACAAATATAACAACTTTTTAAACATTAAAAAAGAACAAAAGCTCTTTTTATGCAATTTTACCATATTAATAATTACGATATACACAACAAAAGAAGCAAATAAAACCATAAAATCCTGATTATTGGCGATATAACTTGAAGAGACAATTGGTGTAAAAAGATGGGAGATCTATAGTTTCAAAGAAATAATTTATATATGGATCTTATTCTTTATCTTTGCCTTCCGCGATAGGGCTCAAGATTTGTTTAAATACGATATGATAAGAACAAGGGGAAAAAATTGGATGAAATTTATGTGGATACTTCTATCGATAATAATAATAGCAGTGATAGGAATTGCTGCATTTATGAACCTGCCGCGTTTCGGACGTTTACCGCGCGGAGAACGTCTGGAGAGAATTCAGAATTCCCCCAATTACAGTAACAACAGCTTCCACAATCTCAGCCAAACCCCTTCTTTAACTTCAGACAAGAGTTTTTTCGGACTATTGTTCGAATTTCTTTTCCACAAGGGGACAAACCTACGTCCGAAGAATGAGATTCCCGTCGTTAAAACCGATCTTATGTCTCTTGATCAAGGTGAAGATGTTATGGTATGGCTTGGACACAGTTCTTATTATATTCAGTTGGAAGGTAAAAAAATTTTAGTAGACCCTGTTTTTTATGCCGCATCGCCAGTAAGATTCTTCAATAGGCCGTTCAACGGCACAAATATATATGAACCTTCCGATATACCCGACTTAGACTATCTTATCGTCACACACGATCACTGGGATCATTTGGATTACAAGACCGTGAAAGAACTTAAAACAAGAATCGGCAGAGTCGTCTGCCCTATCGGTGTAGGCGGCCATTTCGAGCGTTGGGGGTACGATAACGATAAATTGGTTGAAATGGATTGGAACGAAAGTAAACTTTTAGATAAAAACTTTACCGTTTATTGTCTTCCCGCGCGGCATTTTTCCGGAAGAGGTTTCAAACGCAACCGAACCTTGTGGGCTTCATTCATGTTAGAGACTCCGAATCAAAGAGTATATATCGGCGGCGACGGAGGATACGATTATCATTTTAAGGATATTGCCAACAACTTCGGGACCATAGATCTGGCAATTATGGAGAACGGGCAATATAATGAGAACTGGAGATACATACATCTCATGCCCGAAGATCTTATTACGGCGATCGAAGACCTCGGTCCGGATAAAATCATCACGGTCCATAATTCCAAATACGCACTCTCCAATCATCCATGGAATGAACCGATGAGAAATATCGCTGCCTACGCTGAAAAAAATCGGTTAAATCTTCTTACTCCGAGAATCGGCGAAGTTGTCAGAATCCACGACAGTACACAGAAATTTTCAAACTGGTGGGAAGAACTTGAATAAGACAGCGGGAAGAGAAACAATAATCGTTATTGATTATCCTGTTTTAGGATAAGGTCCGGATAAAATCTATATTCTATTATCGGTAAATACTCGCAGGTTCGAGCTGCATTTCCAGATATCCGGCACAAATGATTTTAAACCATTCAGTGTATCTCCATGGCTCTTCGGATATAGAGATTAAAAGTTCCGGGATTCCCAAATACATAAACTCGGCGACTTCCGCCGGGTCGGGATTCGGGAGGTCATCCGATACTCCGGTATAAATATGGTCATATTCGTGTTCAATCAAACCATTATCCAGCGCAGCCCTGTAAATGAATGAACCGCTGAATTCCAGATCTGCAACCATACCCATCTCCTCAGACAGGCGCCTCATTGCAGCAGTTTCCGTAGATTCTCCGGGTAATGGATGACTACAGCAGGTATTTGTCCATAATCCGCCGGAATGATATTTATCCAAAGCTCTTCTTTGAAGGAGCAATTCTCCATTTTCATTGAATATCAGGACTGAAAATGCCCTGTGAAGTAATCCTTTACGATGGGCTTCCATCTTCTCGATTTCCCCCTTGGGACTATTATGATCGTCTACGAGTATTACCATTTTTATATAAATTTATAACGTATACAAGCCTTGCCTAATAACAAAACTTTTTTCTTATTAGATACTCTTATCCTTCTGGACATCAGTATTCCGGCTGGAGTGTCTTCGATCGCTTTGGCAAGGGACAGATAATAAAGATATGCGGTATATACTCCCATTTTGGCACACCGCGGCAGTTTTTTTATCCCCTTCTCCGCTTCCCTGAAGTCTTCATACAGATCTTCCAATATAAGCATTTTATTTTTCTCGTTAAGGTCTTCATTTCGTAAGACCGGGAAATATATTCTATGCAGACTCTGAGTATCATCGTGCAGATCCCTCAGAAAATTTATCTTCTGAAACGCAGCTCCGAGACGTCTGGCATAAGGTTCCATAGCTTTAAACTGATCTTCGTTTCCCCTGACGAAAACCTTAAGACACATCAGTCCCACAACTTCTGCGGAACCATATATATACCGTGTCAGTTTTTCATGGTCATAAATTCCTTCCCTAAGATCCATTTTCATACTCTCCAGGAACGAATCTACATAACGATGGTCTATGTTAAAATTACGGACGGTATCCTGAAACGCATTTATTACCGGATTAGGGCTTATTCCCCTTTCAAGCGCTATACGATAATCTTTTTCGAACTCTGCCAGTAATGCCCTCCTGTCATAACCATGGAATGAATCGACAATTTCGTCCGCAAGACGGATAAAACCGTATATAGCATATACGGCATTGCGTATATCGCGTCCGAGACATTTGACTCCTATGGAAAAAGAGGTACTGTATTTAACAGTTATAATCCGGCTTATGCTATACGATAAATCGTTATATTTCTTATCCATAACCTGATTTTTTTTCAATATAACGACTTTAATTAAGAAACTCTTCTTGTACTCAATCCACTCCGCCGGTTTCTAAGAAGATTTGACACCTTGATACGGATTAATTTTATTAAAAAACATATTTTATGCCAAAATAAAACAGCAAAAATGGGAAAAAACGGAATCTTTTACGGTAAAAATCCGGAGAAATAGGGAACTTTGCCTTATTAGAACGACAGATTAACCGGCAATCCGCGACTCAAGGTTCACGCGATGAAGACCGATAATTTTAGTAGAATGAAACCTCTATCCGTCAATCCGTTACCATGTATCGGTTATCCTACGGTCTCCCACCCCGTACGAGTCCTTCTCTGCTGATCGGTCATGGTGCCATCCTGACGGTACTTCCGCCTTAACACATCCGTATCATTCTCACACTCGCCTTCCTCTCTTACGCTGTCATCGTCATAACAGATCTTATACGGACCCTCTTTTTTGCCCTCTTTGTAAGTGTATTCGGTCTTAAGTTTACCAGTATCCCAATGGTATGTTTTAGACACTCCGTCCAACTTACCCTCTTTATAGCTCTGTTCTTTTTCGACGGTACCGTCAGTATAATAAGTTATGGATATTCCGTCGAGTTTGCCAGCTTTGTAGTTCTCCTCTTTTTCAGGAATCCCTTCTTTTCGGCGCACAGTCCATTTACCGTCTTTCTGTCCTTCGACATAATTGCCCTCCAGCCTCACAACTCCGTTATCAAGTGTTTCTGAATATTCTCCGGTCAATAAACCGTCCTTGTAATTACTTATTTTTCTGTAATTATCTCTATTACTGGTAAAATATTCGTCCTGTCTGCCTTCCGGCTTGCCGTCCTTATAATTACAGTCGCGGACCATTACTCCTTCGCTGTTGTACAGACGGTCTATTCCGTCTTCAACACCGTTCTTATATGATTTTTCCGATTCGACACCATCGTCTGTACGAAAATTTCTCACAAGTCCGTTTACCTTACCGTTAGTTATCGGACGCTCAGTTTTTAATGTCTCGCCGTCGGGATAATAATCCTTGAACATTCCGTCAGGGACTCCGTTAGTGTAATTTCCTTCGGTAATCAGGTTATTATTATGGTATTCTTTATAAGTGCCATTATAAAATCCGTCCTTGAATTCGGCCAGAATATATGCGGAATTATATCCGTCTATTATTCTGCGCTCCCCCTGAAGGGCATTCTCGGTATCGGTCTCCGTAAAATAAAATCTCCCGTCGCCATAGTTGATTACGGTAATTTTTTCTATAACAATTTCATTCTGGGCGCTAACATTGAGTAAGCATATCGAAAGCAAGGTCGAAAACAATAATTTTCTCATGAAGTTCGGATTAGATGATTATATATAACGTGGTAAAGATAAAAAAAATCACGCTTCTTGAGATTTTTTCTGTAATAAATCAAAGGGCACGGATATTAATTCGTGCCCTTTTTCATATTTGAAGTTTATGCCAGCTGTCTTTTAAGGGAATAAATATTCCGAATTAAATTAATAAACTGATAATTTTTCTCCTAATTCGAAAAACTACGGTTTATTTTCTAAATAAAGATATGTGAAAAATGTTTGAATTCCCGATTATCGACTATATTTTAATTAAATTTTAACTAATCTGCATTTACCGACACTTTTACGATGGGTAAAATTCTGTTTCCCGCAGAGGCTTCGAGCTGCTCTGCTCAGCGGTCATACCGTTATGGATAAAATTTACAGGATATTGAAATGTCCTTAAACCGAACAATGGCATCACTGCAAAGATATGGTCGAATACATCCGCCTGAATCCTCTCGTAATCCACCCAGCTCTGTTTAGCAGAGAAACAATATATCTCGACCGGCAGTCCGGTAGGTCCGGGTTGTAATTGACGCACAAGATGTATCATTCCGTGATTGATATCGGGATTATTATTTATCCACGCCTCCAGATATTCTCTGAAGGTTCCGATATTCGTCAGATTCCTTTTATCGATATCGGTACCGTGAGCGGCATTATATCGTTCGATGTCTTTTAATTTTTTCTCGATATATTCGTTAAGAAATTTCGATTGTTTAAGACCTTCGATCTCCTTCTCTGAAAGATAATGTATCGAATTGACATCGATATATACAGATCTTTTTATTCGTCTTCCTTCAGATTCGAACATCCCTTTCCAGTTGGTGAATGCTTCGGACACCAGTTTATAAGTCGGAACGGTGGTTATGGTTTTGTCCCAGTTCTGCACCTTAACCGTAGTCAGGTTTATTTCTTGAACAAATCCGTCGGCATGATTGCCCGGCATCTCTATCCAGTCTCCGATGTGTACCATATTATTTGCCGTTAGCTGTATTCCTGCCACAAAGCCCAGAATAGAATCTTTGAATATCAACATCAGTACCGCAGCAAACGCCGTAAGTCCTGCGTATAATCCGTTAAGATCCGCTCCGGTCAATGTCTGAACAATTCCTATTATCGCTACGCAGTAAATAAAGATCATAATTACCTGAATGAATACCTTTATAGGTTTATTTTTCGAGACAGGATAACTCTCGTAAATTCGGTTTATACCGTCGAAAACGGCAGACACAAGAAGTACGGAGGCGACGATAATCCAGACAGCCACCAGTTTGGGAATAAAATTAAAATATTCCCATCTTATTCCAGAGATACCTACACGGATAACAATGGGCATAAGTAACAGAGCCAGCCTGTTAAAGAATTTTTTATCGAACATTAAATCGTCCCATTTCGTAGGGGTCTTTCCAGCTACCTTGAATACTATTTTGGAGAGCCAGTTTTTCGCAATAATATAAACCAGCCATCCGAGCAATACGGCGACGATCAGCGTTACTAAAGCAGAGAGAATAGGATGAATAGATTCCGATTCCACTCCTATTTTATATAAAAAATCTTCTACACTCATCCTCTTTTATTTCTATGGCTAAAAATATAGACTGTTAATCAGGCGAAAATAAGAAACATTTGTTAAAAATCAATATTAATAATAACCCCAGTCTTTGAGACCGGGGTTATTATTACTGCTTCCATCTGGGAATACCTATATCGAATCCGAAGAGATCGAGGGCACGCACAACCGAGTGAGTTACGATATCGTCTATCGTTTCAGGCTGTGTATAAAATGACGGAACGGGAGGCATTATTATTCCCCCCATCTCTGTTACGGAAGTCATATTGCGCAGGTGCCCCAAATGAAGCGGAGTCTCCCGCACCATAAGGACCAGTCTTCTACGTTCCTTTAGAACGACATCCGCAGCACGGGTCAGAAGGCTTCCTGACACACCGGAGGCAATCTCCGCCATCGTCTTCACGGTACACGGGGCGATCAGCATTCCGCGAGTTTTATATGATCCGCTGGCGACTGCAGCGCCTATATCGTCTGCGGAATATACGACATCGGCAAGGAAACAGAGATACTCCCTGTCGATTCTCATCTCCATTCCGATTACGGTTTCCGCAGACCTGCTGACAATCAAATGGGTCTCCGCATCCGTATTTCTAAGCACCTCCAGAGCCTTGAGCCCGTATTGGATACCGGTAGCGCCTGTTATACCTATTATAATTCTATTATCCATAAGGATATAATTTTTCCAAAGATAGCATATTCACAATTATTTCATCCAGTCCGGCATATAAGGGGACGCGTCTATCTCTTTGAACTTAGCCCTTATAAATTTATTTTTAAGTTTATACGGCACTGTACAGTCGAATATCGTTTTCGTACTTATTCCGTGCGCAAGGATTTTGGGATCGAACGAAGGATCCTGGGAGGGGTCGAGCTGGTGACACCGCACTCCGGGAATAAATACAGTGCTGATATCTCCTTGATATCTCGTGGTCATTGCCCAAAGCACATCGTTAGTATCGAAGATATCGACGTCTTCGTCCACAAGAATGACTTGTTTCAACTCCGAATAAACTCCGAATGCCATTAAAGCAGCCTGGCGTTCACGCCCCTGATCTCTCTCCGAATTCTTTTTTACCTGCAATATCGACAGGAACTTACCTCCTCCGGAAGGGTGTGCATAAACATTCTGAAGTAATCCGGGCATCGCTGCCTCGACAGCATTATAAATACTCGCCTCAGTCGGAATACCTGCAAGATTAACGTGCTCTTCTCCTGGCCCCACGAGAGTCTGGAGTATCGCATTCTTACGCATAGTCACAGCTTTGACTTTAAGAACCGGCAGTGAAGGATTGGCCTCTCCGTTATATCCGGGGAACTCGGGCATGGCATATCCGGTCTTGGTGTTCTGATCCTCTTCCATCCTGACATTTGGGAGAATCTCTCCCTCTATAACTATCTCGGCACGGGCTATCGACTTCTGATCTACCGTAAGAGCATTCACGAGTTCTACCGGCTTACCCCTCAACCCTCCGGCGATTGAGAGTTCGTCGAATCCGAGCGGGGTAGTCGGAGCCTCGAAACAAGCTCCTATATGTATCGCAGGGTCAAGACCCATATTAACAGTCACCGGTAATGGTTTCCCTGCGTTCTCCGCCTTCTGTCTGAACATATCTATATGCCTTCCGAGAGCAAAGAATATCGATATCTCATCTTTGCCCTGCACACACAGCCTGTGGATCGTTACATCCGTGTGTCCATTATCGGGATCTGATCCTAAAACCAATCCCTCGCAAAAATAAGGTCCTGCGTCGAGTGGTGTATTCGTTGGCGCAGGAAGAATTTTTCTTATATCGAACCCTTCGTCCGACGCCTTATACACCACCTCCTGACACAAGGCCTTAGAAGAATCTACGATAATCGGTTGGATCGTATTTTTTACCGCCTGCCCCATATATTTACCTAATTCTTTGACAGGCGCACCCAACATAGCGGCCACCCTCTCCCGGGAGGCAATCAACCCTACAAGTACACGGGAACCGGGATATCCTTTGATATTGTTAAACATCATCGCCGGTCCTAAGCGGGTCGGACGCTCGACTGTCCCTCCGGCTCCAATTTGTTTATAGACACCTGCCAAATCGGCGTTAGGATCGGTTTCTATATCGGTTTCATGATATTGGCGAGGTAATGTTTTAAGTAATTCCAATGCGCTGCGCAGATCATTAATTTCGATGTTCGTTTTATTTTCCATAGCTGATATTTTATTTGTAATTTTTACTACACAGACAAAAATAATGCAAATATAGTTTACATGTAAACTATATTTGCATTATTCCGTTACAACCGGCAAAACAGGATATAGTAAATCCGGCACGACACCGGATTTATTATACAATCTATTTAATAAAGTTCGTGCTTACCCGAGGTTCCGATTCCGGAGGATTTATACCCTCCCGCCCTCCGGCTTTAAAGCATTTTATCATCCATGCCATATTATGTCCGAGAGTTCTCATTATCTGAAGCCCCTCTTCATCTTTGCGTACATCGTCCGGTGTGAATCCGTGCACCATGTTCCAGTACTGCGACGGAACAATAGGCATATTGCTTATGGTAAAATACTTATTCAGTTGATCGAGCGTCGCAGTCGAACCTGCTCTGCGGCAGCTGGCCACGGCTGCACCGGGCTTATAGGCCATTTTTTTACCGGCAGCGTAAAATAGTCTGTCGAGAAACGAAGTTATAAATCCCGACGCTGCGGCATAATGCACCGGTGAGCCGAATATAAAACCGTCGAATTCGTCAAGACGATCGATCAGTTCGTTTACTTTATCGTTTACGACGCATCTGCCTGCCTTACGGCAGAATCCGCATCCCATACAACCTGATACCGGTCTGTCCGCAATGTGGATTATTTCGGAATCGACTCCGTCATTCTTCAACGCTCCGGCAATCTCGCTCAAGGCAGTAAATGTACATCCCCCTTTATGGGGGCTTCCGTTTAACAAAAGTACTTTCATAATATCATTTTTTTCGTTCTTTTTTCCATTCACAGAAGCAGTATTTTCCAAAGAATCCGCTCTAATATCGAGCCACGGAATCAAAGTTCCGAGCCCTGTCAATATCATATATTTCAATGCCTCTCTGCGCGTCATATAAATAAAATTTTTATTCAAATCCAATCTTCCAGCATTGAATTATCAATAGCCTCTACCACCTATTCCAATGAACATTCTCCGCTGACCATTTATCCTTAGGTTTATTTTCTCCGGCGGGATAACCGAGCGGGATAATGTTTAGCGGAATAATATGGTCCGGCAGACTTAAAATTTCAGCAATAACCTTAATACGATCCTCCGCAGGATAAATACTTGTCCACACGCCTCCGAGTCCGAGGTCGGTTACAGCAAGAAGGATATTCTGAGATGCGGCGGAACAGTCCTGAATCCAATACTCCTCAAGCCAACCCTGCCCTGCCTTACTAAGATCCCCGCATACCACTATTCCGGCAGGAGCGCGCTGCGCCATAGAGGAAGTAGGGATCTTCTCTCCGATGGCCTTGAGAATATCCGCATCGTCCACAATAATAAACTGCCAGGGCTGTTTGTTCATTGCGGACGGCGCTGCCATGCCTGCACGGACAATAGTCTCCAATATCTCCTTAGCCACCTTCTGTTCGGTATACTCCCGGACACTGACTCGATTGGCAATCACATCGAGCGTGGCTCTGCTGCTTTGGACAACGGTTTGCGGATTTTGTGCTGAGGCTGTATTCTCTCTGTTAGAGACGACTTTGACCGACAACACTATAAGCACAGCAACCAGTACGACGTTTAAAACTTTAGATTTATTCATAATCTCTATATTGTTTAGGTTTTGTTAAAATCTTTGCGACCAGCCTATAATTTCACCGGTAGGGCACACAAAACGGCAGTATGGACGATTGATAAATACAGATAATACCAGGAAGGTCCCTGCAATCGTCAGCACCGGAATGCTCGCCTGCTTAAACAGGAATACTGAGAACGGCTCGTAATTTATCGCCTCGAAGGTGACGCTAATCCACATAAGGAAGAGCAGCACCATAAGAATGGCTTCACGCGAATGTTTCATTATCTTCATTGCCTGCGGACCAAAGCTGCGCTTCTTCACGGGAAACTTACCTGCCAATTCTTGTAAGGCTCCGTAAGGACACACCGAGGAACAGTAATAATTCCCCTTACCCAGATAGGGCATCAGCACGGCAGGAACGAGCATTATAATCAAAGCCAGAGCGGTCGTAAATCCGATACCGTTCGCTACCCATCCAACCATTAACGGGAACGAGATAAAATATCCGCACCAGAATCCGAGTACAATTACATTGAGTACCAACAGTATTGTCCGCCTGTTCCTATTATTGGGCATGAACGCAGCTCCTACGCCTGCAAGAAGCACCACAACTGCGGCAATACTCTTGAACTGATCCCCACCCTTAATGTTGGCTTCTTGTCGTGTTATATGCGATACCACGGCACGAACGCTATTAATTACGGATAAAGAACTCATCGTCGCACCGGACACCGCATCGACATCCATGTTCAGCACCTCGTCCAGATGTTTGCCGTTCCAGTAATCGAGAAGCCCTTCTTTTACGACAAAATCCCAGAAATCCGGAGTCTCGTTATTGTCCGCGGCAATCACCGATACGATAATATTATCGCTATCGACAGCAATATATAGAGGAGTCTCGCCTGCAAATCCGGTTATATCTTCTGCGTAAGGAGACGAAGAATAAACTGTAATTCCATTTTCAAATTCCCACACCCCTTCTCCGGCAGTTATATATCCGGTTCCGGTGAATCCGAATCGGGCGATAATGTCCCTGCTTAACCCGGTTCCTGAGGAATCGTCTGCCTGACTTGCATTTACGGAAGTTCCAACGGCATTGCCGAATACCCTACCGTCCCTGTTCACGGCAACGGCGACCAACATAGCAGTTACAAGAATCAGATTTAGAAGCTGTTGTAATTTTTTCATTCAGGTCTGAATTTAAATAGTCCGTATTTTATCCTTTGATTTTCAGGGTAGTTTATCTGCGAGGTAGTAAAATAAACATAACCTTCGCTGTCCTTGGCGAAACTGTCTGCCCAACGGATAGTAGTTCCAAAGTCGAGCGTCCGCCCCTTCCCATTCACGAGGTCGTATTCCCATACCCCTTCCTCCGGCAGATTAGCCATATACAGTTTATCGTTATGCAGAATAAATCCATCCGCGGGAACATTAGTCTTATTAGTTATTTTTATATGTCCGCACCGCTCTTCCGGACTCATGGACCTGTCTCTGAGAACCGCAGTCGGAATTTCGTACAGAATATCCCCTGTCAATGCGGAAAAATAAAGCGTAAGCTTATCATCCGAGAGTTCGAGTCCGTCGCTGTTCGTAATATTTTTGTATGATCCCGTAGATTTGAAATTTATTCCGTCCAGATTCGCGAGGACAGCGTTGCAGCTCTTGTCAAGCGCACGCCACGATTCACCGGTTCCGAGATCGAGCAGGACTATTCCCCCTTCTCCCGAATCGGTTACATACGCGGTATTCTCCTGGGTATCTATACGTACATCGTTAAGATAGCTCTTCTTCGAATATGCCCTTTCCGAGAATTTGTATGTCCGTACTATTTCATTTTTAGCCAAATCGACCTGATAAAGATAAGGCCCTTCGCTCACCACCCCTTTAAAATTCGGACTTGCGGGATCGAGTATCCACAACCTGTCCAGTTCGTCCACCACCACGCTCTGGACACACACGAACATCTCCTGATCCTCTTCCGAAGGGTATGCCACTTCTTTACCGTCTACAAGTTCCGCAACTTTAAACGGAGAAGGAACCTTCCATGTGGGATAATTTACAAATATTCTTTTATCTTTAGATACCGTGACGCCTGTCCACTGGAAGTCCGATTCCGCAACCGTAATTAGTTCTGTGTCCGCCTTCAATAGAGATGCGGACGATAAGAGAGTAATTGTCATTAATAATAATTTTTTCATAATAGTTTATTTTATAGTTTACGGCAAAAATATTACCTTTATCTCAAAAAATAAAGTACCTACTAAAATGTTATATAATTACTAAAAAGAGTAAATTATGGATTGTCAATCCGTTAGTAAAAAATATATTTTCCAGGGGGAGGAATATTTATGTTCACTCGAACTTGCAATGAACATTATCGGAGGTAAATGGAAGACAATGGCCGTATTCCATCTCAAGGACGGTCCGCTCCGTTCCGGGGAGTTACAGCGCGCCCTTCCGCAGATCAGCAATAAGATGTTCACGCAGACCCTCCGCGAACTGGAGAAGACCGGACTTATAGAACGGATTGTATATGCAGTCGTTCCTCCTAAGGTCGAATATAAACTCTCGCAGACCGGGGAATCGATTCTCCCGATAGTTCTGGCTCTTGCGCAATGGGGCATCGATATAAGTGAAAAATATAACAAGCGGTAAATTAGTATTTCGTACAATAATAACCAATTTTAAATAAAGATAACACTGCAAATTCCACGATTTTCCCAATTTTCCCTTCGAACGAACCATCTCGGATGCCAACTCCGATCTCTATCCGGATAATTACGGAATAAACGAATACTCCATACGGTTTCTTTAATTTCTTTTTATCTCCGGTATACTAACACTTTTTCTTCTTATTTTCCGTTCCAATCGCCCTCTATGCCCGTTAAACAGCATGCGACAAGGTTCTTACGGTTGGCACAGATAATGATAGCCGATACTAAAAATGTCAAGCTATCAAAATCTAAGAAAATGAGAAAAAAAATCTTTTTAATCTTCGCGGCGGCGGCTCTTTTAACGAGCAGTTGTACCAATAACAGTGAAGATGCAGCGATTCCCGACGTAACTGAAACAAAATCGGTATATCTTCAGGTAGATCTCTCTAAAGAGACTAAAACAAGATCCGATGAGAACACGGCAACCGGTACAAGCGCTCAGCTTCGTTCCGCGCTGATTTATTTTTTGGACGGATCGGCCGATCCTGTTATATTCGATATCCGCACAGTAGGCGTCGGCGGAAGCGACGTCACACTGTCACAAATTGAAGAGGGGTACAGATTCGACGGTATCCCGTCGTCCGTCACTCAGGTCTATGTAGTCGGTAATTATAATTCATCGGACACTCAGGGCAATGACGCCGACTTCCCCATGACCGACGGAATGCTCTTGTCCGATATTCAAAGCGTTGTACTAAACATTCAGGAAGTATCGCACGGCTCTCTCACGGACGGTACGACTATAGACGGACTATACTCCGTTATGGACGGCCGTTCGACAATCACCGAATACGATACGGCGTCGAACACATGGAACGGCGATACAGACCTTACAGCGGGAGATCTGTACGCCAACGTGTTGATATCTCCGATTGTTGCGAGAATAGAAATAGAAGAGATAGAATATACAGGATCCCTGCTCAGCAATCTTACAGTCGAAGGAATTTACATAAATTATTTTTATCCGGAGGCCCCTTTGAGTTTAGATCTCACAGACGATACATATATTAATAACGGATCGGACGTAGATAGTTACGACAGGGATAACGCTGATTTTGCATATTCTTACTACATGGCAATGTTCGATTATCTTAACGAGGCAATAGTTACGGCAGACGGAACGACTGTCACACCCAACAATGAAGTGTGGGCTTATCAAGTATTCGGATCGTCCAACCCGGTTCCGCACATTATCTTGAAAATTACCGGTATTACAGCGACAAACGGAACATTTATAGGTACGAGATACGTAACAGTAAGAGGCTATCTCGACGCTAACGGCACCGAAATCACTGAATTCGAAAGGAATACCATATATAAAATCACGAATCTCGAGTTTGACGACGATAATCTGGAGATATTCCCCGAAACAGAATCCCAATCCGTGTGGGTACACGTGGAAGTTACTCCGTGGGTTACCGTTATTGTAACTCCGGTTATATAGTATCGAACTCCGGTGTCGAATCACAAAAATATCGGAATCTATATAGCATCCCTGCTCCTCCTTTTGTCTTCGTGCATAAAAGAGGACAGGGATAACTGCCCTGTGGATACTCCCCATGAATTGTTATTCATCTACACCGGAAACGGAGAGAATGATATCTTCCGTTCTAAAATATCACGTGTGAATCTGTACGTGTTCGACTGGGAAGATAGTCTTACCGACTCTATTTTCTACGATGAAGAATCCCTGGGATCATTTCAGGGAGCATATCTGAATCTTCCATACGGAGAGTACAGGATAATTTGCTGGGGCAACGTAAACGGATATTCGGAGATCACCGGCGAGAATAACTATTCGAGTAAGAGACTATACCAGTCCGATTATTTGGACGGCGGAACAATCCGCAACTTCGATTCGCTTTATTATTCGTCATTGAACATAACTATTCCGTCCGGGAACCGGTCCGATACATTATTCTTTAAATCCGCACACATACGAATGGAGATTTTCGTCGAGGGATTCGATGCCTTCTTCGACACAAAGGCGGATGCGACGGGACTTATAGAAATTACTAACGCCTATGTCGGATACGATTTCGAAATGAACGCTACCGGAGAAAAATCAGACATTTATCCGGTTACAATAACGGACTTGTCTGAAGATATAGCGTTCGCGGAATTTAATCTGTTAAGGTTCGGGGAAGATAACGATATATTTATCAATATTCTCGATTCGGACGGAGAAGTGAGGTTTAGTGTGAATCTCAAGGAATTTCTCGACGATAACGGTATAGAGATCGAAGGGGTGAACGAGATCGTTATCCCTATTTATATCCGCTTCGACGACGTGTCGGTAAGCGTATCGGTCGCAGACTGGAACTCGAACGACGTTAAACCGGTATTTTAACCAAATTCTTCCGCAAATATGAAATGTAAGTTTTATTATATATTATCTGCTCTGCTCCTGGTATTAAATACAGGTTGTACCAAAGATCCGGAAACATCTGTCGTCTCCGGTAATGAGACCGAGCTGCGTCTGGTACTTAAGACACCGGGGTACAACACAAATAGCAAAGCTCCGGACGAAGAGATACTGAACGAGGTAGATGTTCTGATCTTCGAGAATCTCGGCAGCGGACTTGAGTTCAGATATAACGTTATCGGATATGCGATAGATGCGACGAGCGACGGATATGAATTTCTCGCCCGAATAGTACCTACGGACAATCCTGTAAGGCTGTATCTTGTAGTCAATGCCTCTTCGGCGGTAAACGGCTTCGATGTAGGTGCGACGGAAGAAGAGGTTAAAGAAGCGATAACGATGAGTTTTACTTCCGCAGGATTCACAGAGGATCTTCCCATGTCGGGGATCGTCGACCTTCCGAACGGACTCGCGGCAAATACCGTATTGACCTCATCCCTACTGCGTTCGGCCGCGAGAGTAGATATCGTTAACAATGCAGATAATTTCACTCTCACTTCTGTCCGCGTATTCAGGAGCAGCGACCGGTTGCAAGTTATTCCGGATACCGTACTCGAAGGAGCAGTAACCACACCTTCGATACCGGACGGAACCACGCGCAGCGTAACTACGGATACTATGCTCGTAACGGATACGACATTCTCTCAACGACTATACATTCCGGAATCTGCAATGCCTGCAACGGCAGACAGGCAGCTTACGGCAACCGTGGTCGTGATCGGGGGACATTACGGAGGAGATGCGAACGAGACCTATTACAGAATGGATTTCGTTCCTGACGATGCTCCGGAACTCTTCGGACAAGTCTTACGGAATCATCGGTATGTATTCAATATCGGATCGATTCTCGCGCCAGGCTGGTCTACGGACGAAGAGGCTTCGGTATATCCATCGACTCAGATCGAGACGGAGGTTATTGCATGGGACGAGAACACCGTCTATATGGAATGGGATGGACCCAGCTATCTCGGAGTATCCGGACGTGAGATTACTTTACGGTATAACGCAGGTGCCGAAGAAGAGATAACGGTACAAACAAATCTCGAGGAATGGACATTTAATTTTCTCGATTCGAGCGGTAACCCTGTCGAACCGGGATTCGGGTACGGAGAAAATATGGACGACCCTTCGGGGCAGTACAACGTAAGCATATCCGACAATGGGGATCTGATAACGGTCACGGCGTTGACTAATTACGATGAAAATACTACCCATACGGTTACAGGGCGTCTGAGCGCAGGACCTTTGAGAATCGATATAACCATCGACCAAAGAGGGCTTACTTTCAGTAACAAATCCATTAGGGTATGGGGCAGCAACAATAATCTTGGCCGCCTCGGAGATTATGTATTCGGAACCGGCGCTGCCGCCGACCGTCCTGAGGCAATGGTAGCAAAGATCCGCAACACCGCCAACTTCGGACCGGGAGGAATCGTTAGTTTTTCGGGATTTATGATAGGCGGCACCGGCATAACAAATGATATCTCGTATGAATTTGCGTCCATGTTCGACGTTATCTACCTAACATATTCGAACAATCCGACGGCTCAATCCTCTGCAAACTTGTTACGATAGCTCGGTGAGAACGAAAACAGAGTGCTCATCGTTCAATTCGACGACGGAAGCACGAATACTATTCTAATGGGGAGTAGTTTCTTGAATATCCCTAATTCCCCAGGAAGCGGAACACCCGGAAGAAGACTCTCTGCGGATGCACCGGGTTTCATAAGGAACGGTCCGTTCGGGTCGGCAGATACGACTGTCGTATTCACGATAGCAGACGATACGTGGCGATACATTACTCGTGCGGACGCTGCGGCCAATAACACCTCCCCTGTTCTTGTGGCGGCAAACAATAATAACAACGTGTGTCTCGGCATAGACCTTGACAGGCGCATAGTTTATTGCGGTGATGTCGATACATACAGGGGGATCGGCACCAACCTCACTACCGGACCGACCGTAACCGGGGATGCGGATAAAGTTATCGCGAATATATGGGCATGGATAGCGGAAACGGTACTATTGGTCGATGAGGAGTAACTTACGATAATTCAAATAAAAACCGGCATAAATTGTCGGTTTTTTCTCTCCATATTATACTGAACCGGAGGATTCTTTTATTTTTGCAGAATAGATCAATCTATAAGGCTTACAAAGATGAAAGATTCCATACTGATAGTTATACCCGCACGATACGCAAGCAAACGCCTTCCGGGCAAACCACTCGTAAAAATTGCGGGCAAAGAGATGATCGGACGTGTGGCAGAGATTGCAGAATACGTCTGCGCAAAGAACTCCGGATGCAGCTACGCGGTCGCCACCGACAACGATAGAATAGCGGAATTCTGCGGAGAGAACGGAATTCCGGTATTAATGACCTCCGGTACGTGCAGAAGCGGGACAGAACGATGTCTCGACGCAGTACGGCAGACTAAACATAAACCGGAATTTATTATAAATCTTCAGGGAGACAATCCCTTATGTCCGCCATGGTTCCTCGAACAGATGATTGCGGAATGGAGAGCGGACAAGGAGGCGCAGGTCTTCACACCCTTCCTTCATCTCAGCTGGGAGGAATACGATCGTCTTAAAGAATCGAAGAGAGAGACTCCGTTCTCCGGAACAACGGTTCTTGTGGATAAATCAAACTACGCTCTCGCCTTCTCTAAGAATATTATTCCGGCACTCCGCAGGGAGCAATCTCTGCGTGTGTCCATGGATAAACCTCCGGTAAGGCGGCATATAGGGCTCTACGGATATACTTACGAGGCACTCGAAAATTATTTCAGGCTGGAACCCTCTTCTTACGAAGAGGCTGAAGGATTGGAGCAGATGCGATTCCTGTACCACAGAATACCGGTTAAATTGATCGAAGTCGATTATCGCGGCAGAAGATCCTCGTCCGGAGTGGATTCGCCGGAAGACGTCCAGAGGGTAGAGAGCATAATTGCCGAGTTCGGGGAATTCGATCTGTCATTATGATGATCGAAGAGATAATATTTAAGATTACCGGATATCCGTACAGTAATATCGGTGATTCTCTCCCTACGGATTGCGACAGGGATGAAATTCCATCTACGTTAGAAGATATCATAAACTCCATTCTGTCCGAAGGACTGCCGTCAGAAGAACCGTTTCTTCTGAATATCAGTGGAATACCCTGCTCAGGGAAGAGTAGCTACTGCAAGAAGCTACTCTCCGGAGGTAATATGGTGGACGAACCTGTGATGGAGGGTTCCATTTCAGTATCGTTCGACGCAATTATGGAACACAAACGCCTGCCATATATAAATGAAATTTGTTCGGATGCGGACAGAGCCTACTCGCGTTGGGAAGTTCCGGCAAGGATCGCAGGTTACGAACTCCTGAGGAGGGCTGTCGGTAGAAGGACGAACATAATCTTCGAACATTCCTCTTCAATTCCGGAGCACAGGGAATTATTCCGCAGTCTATCTGACAAAGGGTACAAAATCCACTTCCGATATATAAGGATATCTCCGGAAGAAGCGCTGGCAAGGCTCGATAAACGTGGATACAGGAATCCGGAAAAAATTAAAGGCTACATTAACGAGCGTCTGGAACGCATAGAATCACTCCTCCCGGAATACGAAAAAATTTGCACTACATTTAAAATTATCGAACAATGTCATCTATACTGATAATCGCGAGGCATGGGAATACCTTCCGTCCGGGCGAAACACCCACACGCGTAGGTGCTAAGACTGATCTGCCCCTGGTAGAGACGCATTGCGGAACAAGCATCGGTAAATATCTCATAAATAGAGAATTAATCCCTTCGGAAATACATGCGGCCCCGTTATTACGCACAATGCAGACCGCTGAATTGGCTATCGAGGCGATGGGAATCGATTTAATGGTCAAACCGAATTCCGACTTCACCGAGATCGACTACGGTCCGGACGAGAACCGTACTGAAGAAGAAGTTATGTCGCGGCTCGGCGGTGGGGATCCGGAGGCAGGGAAAACAGTTCTCGACGCGTGGAATGCGAACGCTACGGTTCCTGAGGGATGGAAGGTCGATCCGGAGAGAATAATAGCCAACTGGCTTGAGTTTGCAGCTAAGATTGCAGACAAACCGGATAAAATAACAATGTTGGTATCCTCCAACGGAATAATAAGGTTCGCTCCATATATTACAGGAGATTTTCAAAAATTCTCTTCCGAACATGATATCAAGGTTGTAACCGGAGGTTTATGTATCTTCCGCAAAGAAGATACAGATAAGTTCTGGACATGCGTGGAATGGAATGTCAAACCATATAAATATTACTAACAACTCACCATTCCGGCCGCCTACAAAGCGGGCTTTTTTATTTTTATAATTATTTTTTCTATATTTGCACCGAATTCAAATCCACTCCGATGAAAATACGATAATTTTTCTTACCCAAGATCGTATAAAAATTTACAGGAACGCGAGTTGTTCCCGATTCGTTATAATCCAATAATAAGCCGGCAGCAGCCACAAATTTTACTATTATGAGTATAACAGTGAACAATCTGTCTTATACCCATCCGGACCGCGAAGTGCTCTTCTCCGGAATAACATTCTCAGTGTTATCGAACGGCAGAACCTCCCTAACTGGCAACAACGGAACAGGTAAATCCACAATTTTGAAGATAATCGCAGGAGCATTGCCCAAAACCGGTGGAGATATATCCCTCACCGGAAGTCTGTGTTACGTACCTCAGCACTCCGGCCAATACAACGATATAACGGTCGCCGAAGCCCTCGGCATCGCCGAAAAAATTTCCGCCCTGGACAGTATACTCGCAGGCGCGGGAACGGAAGAAGATTACAATATCCTCAACGAGGATTGGGATATAGAGGATCGTATTGCAGCGGCGTTCAGAGATTGGGATTTAAAGGAAATTACAGTATCGGAAAAAATGAAAAATCTGAGCGGCGGCGAGAAGACTAAAATTTTTCTCGCAGGAATATCTCTTCTCCGTCCGGATATAATTGTTATGGATGAACCTACGAATTATCTGGACCGCAAGACACGGAAAAAATTATACCGCACAATAGAAGATTCACATGCTACGATACTGGTTGTGAGCCACGACAGGGAATTACTTAACCTCATGGACGTCACTCTGAAACTTACCCATCAAGGGATCAACCGTTATGGAGGAAATTACGATTTTTATAAAACAATAAAAGATTCCGAGAGACAAGCTCTTATGGACAGCATCGCCGAAAAAGAAAAATCTTTACGCGCGGCCAGAAGAACGGCATCCGAAGTATTGGAACGCAAACTAAAAAGAGATTCGCGCGGAGACAGGAAGCAGCGTCAGGAGGGGGTTCCGCGTATTATGCTGAAGACAATAAAGGACGGAGCAGAGAAAAGTTGCGGCAATCTTCGCGATAACCACACAGAGAGAATCGAAACAGCTGCATCCGAGGCTCGCGAACTACGGTCTAAACTCCCTCCGTCACATGAAATGAAGATTAAATTGGAGAGGTCTGACATTCATAAGGGCAAACTTCTGGTCTTTGCTAAAGATATAAACATCTCTTACGAATCAGAAAAACCGTTATGGAAAAATCCGTTATCTGTAAAAATTTTCAGCGGCGACCGCATTCATATATCCGGCGACAACGGTTCCGGTAAATCCACTCTTCTCAGAATTATTACCGGAGAACTCGAACCGCAGTGCGGAACCGTAGAGCGTGGTACTTCTTCATTTATATATGTCGATCAGGAATATTCATTCATAGATTCATCCTGTACCGTAATCGGGCAACTGGAAAAATTCAACACGGGGGATCGGCCGGATCATATTGTCAAAACAGAACTTCACAGATTTCTTTTTTCGGAAACGACATGAAACAAGAGCTGTTCCTCACTCAGCGGAGGTGAAAAAATGAGATTAACGCTCTGTAGTATGGCAATTAAGGAGAATGCTCCAGAAATTTTAATTCTCGATGAACCTACGAACAATCTCGACATACAGAGTATGGAGATACTGACGCAGGCAATAAAGAATTTTTCAGGGACACTATTGCTGATATCTCATGATCGTCATTTTATTAAAGATACAGGAATAACTCAGGAGATCATATTGCGGGGTTAACCCCGCTCCCTGTCGATGCGGGACAAGGTGGCGGAGATCATTATCACTCCGAGAAGTATCTGCTGTGGAATTATATACAGAATGTTCCTTGTAATCGACTGATGGCTGGCGAGGGATACGAACACACGAATCAGAACAATCATTGCGAGGTAAATTAACCCCATAACCACACCATTGTATATAAATATAATGAACGGTGCTAACGTAGTCCCGATTAGGAATAGGTATCCTAACCACTCTACTCTTCCGAAAAAATCGAATACGGTTCGCGCTATACCTCTTACAGATTCCCTTAGTCCGCGGTACATTCTGCAATATACGTCATGGGATCCAAGCAAAACAGCAGTTTTATAACAGCAGTTTCTATACAGTTCGACTATGGCGAGATCGGTGACGTTCTCTCTACGACATACGTTGTGGGGGCGTACGGCGAAGTAATCTTCCCTGCGGAACATCAGGAACTCTCCGTTGACTGCGGTAATAGATGAATCCGGAAATTTTTCCACGATTTTGACTGGCACAAGGCTCAACAGCAGCCAGTCGAGCAACGGTACGGTTATCCGGCTTCCCATATCGGTCATTATCTGGCAGGGGAACATGGATAGAAGACTTATATCATTGTCGACCATATACTTTACGGCTCCAGGAATAAAATTACCCCCCACCCTTACATCCACATCCATAAAGATCAGATAATTACCCTTCGACTTGCGCGCGAGAATATCGTAAGCGTAATTTTTTCCAGTCCATCCTTTTTCAGGATTTTCTCCTTTTAAAACAGTGATTCTAAGATATTGCTGTCGCTGCGTAACGGCTTCCAATGTACGGGAGGTAATATTCTCACCGTAAACTATTATTTCCATGTTATGATAACCGATCTCCGCAAGATCGTCCAGCAGTCTGCCAATATTCCTTTCCTGATTACACACGGATATCAGTACCGACACCGAAGGTTCCCGGTCCAATGTAACGTTTTCAGGCAGATACGGCTTACTGAAAAAATTAAACGCAGACACTACAAGACGCAGCGCGGTAAATATAAATAGCAACATTCCTATGATTTCCATAAATAAAACGTTTTATGGCCCAAACATTTGAAAATATCGCGCCACAGAGCGCATTTAAAATAAAAATCCACTTTTAAAAAAATTCTGGAAGTTATCCGCAACCGGCGCATTAATTTCAAACTCTCCGCTGAATCCGTTTAATCCGCTGAAATACGGACAGCAATTTATTTCCCCGTTATCCTAAAATAATTTTATGTTCTTTTCTCGGTCACAAAAATACTTTTGATACATTCACAAGAGCCTTTTTTCCCATTTTTCAGGCGTTTTAAACCACTTCCCAGGCCTTGTTGGAGGACTAAAAATTCCATTCGGTTCGACTGGTACAAAAATTGATTTTACGGATATAATGTGAAAAGACTGTAAAATATTCCGAATGAAAACTTGCAATAAACCCAATGTAATCTTACACAATCGGATGTAGCCTCTTCATAACCCTCGACAGACAATTTGCAACCCATTTTTTAAATCAAATTTATTTAACTGTGTACTGTGAAATAATTAAATAAAAACCATAGAAAAATGAATGGATATTTGAAAACAGGCCTTACAGTGATCATTTTGTTTATCTCTGCAGCCTGTATTAAGGATTCCAACGACTCGGATGATTGTTGGAAAAAACTCAAGATAGAGCCCCGTTGGATCGATACTTCTCCTCAAAGCAGCGAGAGTACGGTCCGGATAACCGCCACATCCGTTGAAGATCAAGACGATGTCTACAATTTTACGTCCGGCATCGACGGCATAAACGTGGAGATGGCTGCCGGAACCTACGAATTCATCGGTTGGGAACCTTCTGACAACGTAACCATCGACAAACGAACGGTAACGGTCGGCACTCACACTTCAGGCACAGCACTGGAGGCCGGAGCGTTCAGCGGAGGAACTACCGAGGCGGTAGTCAATTCCGACGATACTTACCAGGTTATTCCACTTCCCATGTATCGGCAGACGCGAGAATTGTACGTAAGAATAATCTTCTCCGGCAACGGCCTCTCACTAATAAATGAAGTGGTAGGAACGATTACCGGTATAGCTCTTTCGAGAGATATAGACAATGGGTTCCCTCCCAGAGACGGCGAGACGAGACCGGAAGTTCTGCGCAACGGTACGGTCAGTTTCACATTCCTCCCCGAGAACACGGACGGATGGTATATCGACGGGCATAACCTAATCGGAATCGACGGGGACAGCGTACAAGACCTCGACGTAAGGGTAATGTACTCGGACGCCAGTTTTTCCGATATATCGGTCGATGTAACCGACGCATTCGACGACTTCCACACAGTGAACGTATTGGAACCGATGTATATAGTTATCCAACTCAATATAGGGATAAACTTCGAAATGGATGTTACAGACTGGTCGAGTGGATCGGAATCATGGCTGACAGCACAGTAGAGTTAGAATTAACAAAAATAAATAAGATATGAAAAGACTAATTACAAAATTATTTTTAACCGCATGCGCAGTATCGGTCTTCTTTTCGTGTACGAAGGATACGACCGAATCGGCCGCTTCGACATCTTCGGGAGAGAAGGTCGAAGCGAGCTTCTCGGCGACCATCGGAACAGCGACGCGCGTCCACGACTCCGCTTGGGACGAGAACGACGCGATAGGTCTCGCCATGTTAGTGAACGGCGGAACCGAGATCATAAATGATGTTTATAACTACCACTACGTCACGGCAACGGGAGACGGACGATTCGAACCGAGCAATCCTCTGGCAAGAGTTTATTTTCCACAAGACGGAAGCCTCGTAACCTTCAGGGCCTACTATCCTTATTATTCCGCGCTCGGAACCGATATGCTTATTCCAGTGTCTACGGCAAACCAGACGATCCTTCCGGATATCGACCTCCTGTCAGCAGACCACATATCAGGATATTCCAAACAGGATCCTTACGTACAGCTCACCTTCCATTACAGATTATCGAAGCTGATATTCGTATTAAGGAATCAAGACGATGGAGACTTTGTCGATCCTGCAGACCTGACGCTGACCGTTAAGGGAATGTATACGACCGGTACGTATGATCTTCGTAACGAGGTTCTAAATATCGACGTGAACAGCATGGCAGATATGACGTTCCCCGGCAGGGAGAGCGACGAAGAACTCTACGGTATCGTGCTTCCCAGAGAGGCGGGTGATGGCGTGGTATTCGAATTTACCAAAGCCGACGGAAGTTCGTTCACTGCAAAAATGAGCGACACTCTGAATCTGGAGGGAGGCTACCAGTATACATTCTACATAACTATGCAGCAAACCGACGTCACTGTCAGCGCTACGATTGAGCCTTGGCTCGACGGACCTACTACTTATTACGATGCTGTACAGGTCAGCACTGAAGCTGGCGAGAGTCTGGGAGTAAACGTGGGGGACGTGATGAACCTCTACGTCGAAGAAGACGAGGAGTATGGCTTGCTCCAGACATTCACATACAATACGGACGGCAAGTGAGATCCTGCAAGCCCTGTCTACTGGGAGAGTATCACGGAGAATCCTGCGAACTTCCGCGCTTCGATAATAGCCGCGGACGCATTGAACGACACACAACTTCCTGACATTCTTATAGCGGACGATTATTCCGCATCGAAGAATACAGGGCTCGACCTTACATTCCGCCACGCGGCATCCAAAGCAATAATAAAACTCTCATCAAATACATTCAGCACAAGCGACCTGAATAATGCAGAGATCGTTTTCCCGAATTATCTTACAGGGGGTTACGAAGATAAGGGACAGTTTATCGAAGGTACCGATAGAATAGATATCGTTCCTGAGGAGGGCGACAATGGCGAAACAGCGATATTCCAGCCACAGACGATAAGTTCCGGCGACGCGGTCGCTACCGTAACTATCAATGGCAACACATATACCGCGGCGGCCGGAGCCAACGGATTTACTTACAACGCAGGCGAAGCTAAAATCATAGTCATTAATATAGATAAAGAGGGCGTCACTATCAGCGCAACGGTTGTGGACTGGGTAACCGAAGAGGTCACTCTCGATATTCTCGACGTGAGTACACCGGCAGGGGAAACAGTCGGTGTGACTGCGGGAGATGTAATGAACGTATACATTAAAGATACGGATTCGGACGATTACAATCTTCTACGTGCATTCACTTATAATGCTGACGGAACATGGACACCGAGCAGCACTCTTTATTGGGAGAGTATAGAACAGGATCCTGCGGAACTCAGGGCTTCGATAATCGCAGCAGAAGCACTTAACGACTCGCAGATGCCTGATATTCTTATAGCAGACGATCTTACTGTCTCAAGGCATCAGGGAGCGAACTTCGTGCTGCACCACGCACTCTCCAAAGTGGTCGTAAGGCTCGCATCCGAGACCTTCAGCGCGACGGAGCTTGCAGGTGCGACCCTCACCCTACCGCAGTATCTTGCAGGGGGCTACGAAGAGAACGGGCAGTACATCGAAGGTACCGTACGTACGAACATCACTGTGGATCGTACAGACACTTCCAACGGTGTGGCAATAATCCAGCCTCAAACTCTCGAAGAGGGCGAACCTATCATCACGATTACGATAAACGGACGCGATTACAAGGCTTATCCGGATAACGCGCGGTTTACATACAATCCGGGCGAAGCCCTTATGCTTACTGTCAATCTCGACAAAGAAGATGTAACGATTAGCGCACGGGTTATCGACTGGACCACTGACGAACTCGATATTAACGTATTAAGCATCAGCACTCCGGCTGCGGAGAGCGTGGGTATTAATGTTGGAGACGTATTAGATGTTTATATGGAGAACGATGACGCTTGGAGCTTACTCAGACAGTTCACATATAATACTCAGGAAGAGTGGGAGGCATCGACTCCTGTTTACTGGGAAGATATAGATCAGGACCCCGTTAATCTTCGCGCGTCAATGACCGCAGCTGCAGCGCTTAACAGCAATCAGGTAGCGGATAT
>JAJBUQ010000019.1:0-89047 GCA_020860245.1 Rikenellaceae bacterium | reverse complement strand
GCAATCAGGTAGCGGATATCCTCATAGCGGATGACCTCAGTGTTCCGAGGAATACAAGCGCGGCATTTACATTGAGGCACGCGGCATCCAAATTAATAGTCAGGCTCGCATCGAATACGTTTAGCGCGGCAGACCTTGCGAACGCGACCATTACCCTTCCGCAGTACACTACCGGTGCCACTGAAGAGAACGGGCAGTTCATTCCGGGAACCACAACAGCGGATATCACTCTGGACAGGAGCGATGCTAATAATGCTATCGCCATTATCCAGCCTCAGAGGATTAATGCCTACGGTGCTGTGATAACCGTGACCATCAACGGACGCGACTATACAGCCAATGCGGGTGCGACCGGATTGACATACAACTCAGGAGAGGCTCTCACTATGATTGTGAATCTCGACAAAGAGGGCGTTACACTCAGCGCAAACGTTGTAGACTGGACGACGGATGAAGTAGAACTTACCGTCCTTCAGGTAACGACTCCTGCAGCCGCAAGTCAGGGAGTCGAAGCAGGCGACGTAATGAACGTGTATCTCGAAGGGGATGGCGATTACAGTCTGCTCCGCGCGTTTACTTATAACGCACAGGGAGAATGGGTATCCAACAGCACGCCTCTCTACTGGGAAGATATAGATGCCAACCCTGCCAATCTAAGGGCTTCGATAATCGCGTCGGACGCGCTTAACAGCAATCAGGTTGCGGACGTATTGATAGCGGACGACCTTAGTGTTCCGAGGAACACCAGCGCGAACTTCACGTTAAGGCATGCAGTATCTAAACTTATAGTAAGGCTCACTTCGGATACCTTCTCCGCAGCGGACCTTGCGGGGGCTACGATCACTCTGCCGCAATACACAACCGGAGGAACAGAACAGAACGGACAGTTCGTCGCAGGAACGACTACTGCTAATATTGCAGTAGACCGCAGCGACACCGACAACGGAATCGCGTATATTCAGCCTCAGACCATATCGGCAAATAACGGTGTTATAACCGTTACGATCAACGGACGCGATTATACGGTTAACGCGTCTGCGGGAGGAATAACGTATAACGCGGGGGAGGCCCTTACAATGATCGTATCGCTTAATAAAGAGGGCTTCACGGTTAGTGCGAACGTTGTCGATTGGGACACCGACGAGGTGAAACTCGAAGCTCTCACGGTAGGTACATCGGTCAGCGGTGCCACAGGCGTTCAGGATGGTGAAGAGATGATCGTCTACACAGGCAACGCTTCAGACAGAACTCAATTGACTACATTCACATACAACAGCGCTTCGAATAGCTTCTCAGCAAATCCAACAGTGTACTGGGAGAGCTTATCGGATCCGACGACCTTCTACGCGTCGATATTGAGACAGACCAAGTATAACGACACTCAATTAGACGATTATCTCGTCGCGGCTCCGGTAACACAGACGGCAAGCAACGGAGTTAACTTCGAACTCACGCATCCGGAAGCCAAAGTAGTGGTTCAATTAAGGTCTTCGGACAACAGCTTCTCCACAGCGGAACTCGCCGATATGACTATTACCCTGCCTAATTATGCGACCGGAGCTACCGTAGACCGCGGTGTATTCGTTCCGGGAACAGGCACAGGCAATATAACGGTAGCTAAGAACGTAGGGGATGACGGCAACAGTGCGATCGCTATAATTCAGCCTCAATCGAAGGCGGCAGGTACTACCGTCGTATCGCTCGGAACCACCGACAGAACTTACGAGGCGACGTACAACCAAACGTTGCAGTTCCGCGCAGGTGTATCGACAGTGCTCGACATAGATGTTAAGAAGACTGCTGTGACAATCAGTGCGGACGCCATAGACTGGGAAGCGGGCGATACGGTAAGCCTTGTCGTGAATTCCCTCACTATAAACGGCGAACTGGGCAACAACGCGGATTACTTCAAGGACAAATCTATATATGCTTACATGATAGGAACAGACGACGCGCCTTACGTATATACGTACGAACAAGGAACCTCCGGCTACCAATGGAACGGCCCTGCGTTATACTGGGATAATCTTATCGGCCAGACTTTAAGTCTGACAGGGGTATTTTATCCTTACCAGGGACTTATCCCTACCGGTGTGACAGGCAATACGGCTTCGTTCCCATGGAACCTTCCGGCAGACCAGAGCGACGGGTATGACAATTACGACCTTCTTATGACCACGTGGAATACACTCAGCCAAGCTACGTGAACTTCGACTTCACACACGTTCTGAGTCGTGTACGCGTGGAGGTATCGAGTGACGAGTTCACCGACGCGGAACTTCAGGGACTTAAACTGACGCTCAACGGATTCCAACTTAACGGTAATGCCGTATTAAGTTCAGGAACCGTAACAGCGACAGGCGGCGCGACTCCTCTTACTCCTCATACCGACACGGACGGCGCGGTCTATTCCGCTCTCGTGATGCCGGGGCAGACAATAGCTTCGAGGAGCGGAGTAGTATCCATCGTACTGACGGATTACCCTGACAGGACATTCACAGGGACCCTCGATACATCGCTGACATTCGTTCCGGGTAAGACGAACGTGATTAAACTCACCCTTACCAAGACGCGTGTGATTCTTACTGCGACATTGGAAGAATGGGAAGACGGCGATACCGGCAATGTTAATATAGACTAAAACCACCGGAAAAATGAAAAAATTATACGATTATATAATAATAGCCTGCTGTGCGGGGATACTTGCCGGATGTAATTCGGAACTGGACGAGGTATCCACGCCTGAGAGGAATGGCGAAGAGGAATCGGCAGAGAATTCTGCCATCCTCCTCTCCGCCCCTGCGGGCACCGAATACGGGACTAAGGCTCTCGGGGACTTCCCGAACAGCGGAAGGATAGCTGTTACCGCTGCATATTATAACGGAGGCAGTGTGAACTGGCTCTCGTATGCGGATATTCAGAATACTCCGGCAACGGCGAATCAGATATCTGGCAATTACTACGAATTCACGTGGGACGACGTCAAATACTGGCCGTTCGACGATAGCGAGCTGGTATTCATGGCATACTCTCCTCTTGCGGACGGCAGTGCAGTGAAGATGGGCTACGATCCTACCGTATTGCAGCTTACTTTGCAAAACGATATGCCTGACGTATTATATGCCTCGGGCAATGAGACTGCAGAGACAGTCCCTTACAGGAAGAGCACTACGGATACAGTAAGGCTCGGGGAATTCCGCCACGCGCTCAGTCAGGTAACAGTAATCGTTCAACCGGGCGAGAATATGAATCCTGCCGTACAGGTAGCGTCTCTTGCTTTGACTACCGCTAAGCGCAACGCTACTCTCGACCTCTTCGGAGGAGACAGCGGACTTACGGTCGATTACCAGGACGATAGTTTCACCTACACTCTCGTGTCGTCAGCTCAAAATTTCGATACGACGCCTATATCTGAAACGGTTCTGGTCTATCCTTCTACAGAGGACTATGCGACGGTAAGCATACGGCTCACGGACGGACAGTTCTCACTGAATGCTTCATACGATATCTCCGACTTCGAGAATATAGTATCCGGCATCAACGATCTCTCGTTCGACAGGGCGAAGAACACTATCCTTACTATAACGGTGAACGGTGTCGAAGTGCAAAATCCTGACGATAATATCGTTCTGAAGGGGACACTGTCCGATTGGGAGTATAAAGGCAACTACGGTGTAATTATTAAATAAGGACAGCTATGAAATTAAATAAATACATAATACCGCTCCTCTCGTTGGCAGCGTTTGCGCTGGCGGCCTGCACTAACGACAATGCCTCGGACGCTACGGTTCCCGTGATTCCGGGAGAGTCGGAAGTCAGGCTGTCAGGAATACTTCCGACGGTGGGACAGATAAACGAGAGTGCGATATATTTAATCGCGGTGCTCGATACAGCAAGAAGTGAACAATACATCACCGAGACCGCAATAGTGAGCCAGAGCGGGCTCGATGCCACGGAACAGGAGTTTACTTTTACTTCCGGATCCCCGTATTATCCGCTCGGAAGGAATGTAATAAGATTCTTCGCCTATACCGGCACAGCTGACACCAACGGCAACATGACGCTCCGTGCAGGCAACACCGGCAGCAGCGATGCAGTATTGAGTAATTACGGACGCAGGGAGAGCGACTCTTCTGCGAACGCTTCATACGAAGGCACAGGTACTCCGGGCAGCTCGGACGATCCTGCGGAACTACTTCAGTTCAGGCACGTTATGACACAACTCGTTGTAAACATCGTAGTCGATTCTACGGAGACGCCTGCATACGTAGACCCTCCTCCGACCAATGTAACGTTTACCCTCGACAGCATCGTAGCGCAGGGATATTATCCGATCACCGCACTCGCTCCGGCAGCCGGCAGCGAGGGTACAGCGCAGATAGCGGAGAACACCTCTGGGGAGTATCAGATAAAAGAAGGGATAAATTATCTCATCCCTAACGGTGCGACTCTGTCCGGTAAGCAGTTCAATACGTTGATAATAGACGATTATACGGCAACCTCCGGCGACCTTGCAGGATTCACGATCGAAGCGGATGCAGGCAACACTGCGAATATGCTTCTGCCCGGATATTCATATAATCTCACGATTACCGTAAGGAGGCTGAAAGTTGTTTCAGTTACCCTTACGCAGATTCCGTGGGTGGCGAGAGAGATTGAAGACGGGGAGATAAATTACGATCCTAACACACTCTCTCTGGAACTAGGAGACTATGTCAATTCCGGAACGGATCAGATAACTAAAGTAGTGATCAGAACCTCCGACAATAAATTATACGTAGGGGGAGTCGAAGACAACAGTTCGGATATCGCATTCGTGACTCTTCCGACAACTTCTGTCGAATATGTGGAATTGTACACTTCCAAAGGATTGCTGATAAGCACGGAGGATAACGTCGTTTACTCGTCGAATACTCTCACTATTCCGCTATCCGAAGGTGGAATGTTTACCGAGGATCCTTCGCAGCCCTACTCCGCCACGAATCCGTATATAATATCGACTCCGGTGCAGTTCCTTAATGTCAGTAAGAACCTCACGGCAAGTTATAAACAGGACGCCAATATAGATCATGAGGCCTTATTGGGGGATGAGAATGAAATTTTTAACGGATTTGATAATTTCTCAGGCAGATACGACGGCAACGGCCATTGGATAGCCAACATAGAGATCACAGGCAGCGGACTGTTCAAAGAGAACTCCGGAGTCATACGGAACGTAAGACTCTTCAGCGGAAGTATAGACGCCTCCGGAACTCAATATGCCGGCAGTATCGCGGGCAGTAACAGCGGTACTATCGTAGCGTGCCTTAACGAAGTGTATATAGCCAATGCGGATAATTACGCAGGCGGCATCACAGGACAGAACTCAGGTCGAATAGTGGCGTGCGTCAATACCGGAAACATCTGGGAAGGCAATTACGTGGGCGGCATCTGCGGATATAACTCGTCCACAGCAGAAGGAGCGATAGAAGCCTGTATCAATACCGGAGCTCTCAACACAGAAGCGACAGGACTCGGAGGTATTTGCGGTCTGAGCGTCAATTCAAGCAACAATGTCGTCAGAACCTCATTCTGGCTCGTCGGAACGGCACAAAGACATATTGGTGGGGGCGAAGTCGCAGTTGGATCCGGAACCGTAGGGATTCTCGATGCCACGGACCTCGGACCCGATAAAATGCGCAACGGCCTTAACGACGGAGAGACGGAATCTCAGAGAATCCTCAACCGTCTGAATACGGAACTTGCAAACGACATCGACAACTGGGGAGACGTGTACAAATATATATACGATAATGCAGAGACAGGTATAACATGGCCTGCACCAGTGATCAAATAAAAATTATCGCAAAATGAAAAAAATAATAAATCATATAAGATATATCGCAGCAGTTCTGGTATGCGTGCTTATAGCGTCGTGTACGAAGGAAGAGTCCGCAGAATCGTTTACAGACAGCGAGGGGGCTCTCCTTAATCTTGCCGTCTCCTTTAAATCGTTCACAGGGACTAAGCTCGCGGAACTGCCGGATGGCAATGCCATGGCGGATAGCGTGATAAACGGGACGAATTACGGATTGTACAACGTAAGTCTCTACATTTATTATACGGATGATTACAATAACAACGATCTTTTGAAGCCATATATCCGCAATATGGAATGTACGGTCGAAGACGGAAGACTTATTCCTGTCCTTGCGGAGGGGGAAGACGCAGCCAACCGCAATATATTTATTTACGACCAGATGACTATCGTAGCGTTCTATCCCTATAATGCGGAGATGAGCGATCCGGATAATTATTTCTCGGTTAAAACCGACGAGGATAATTATCCTATAACACGGAACGATTATTCGGAATAATATTATATACCTTACAGGGCGCAGACAGAGACAAATCCTACTATATGCTTCTACACAGAACTCTGGTTCTACCCTAAGCATACCTATAAAGTAGAGATTGTCGTGGTATCCGACGGAGAAGGTCCGATGCCCGATCTCGGGGAGGTGAAGATCGTTCCCAATATAGATCCGGTAGACAACGACGACACCGATACCGACGGTAAACGTGAAGAATGGTACGATAAAGTGGTTATCGAACCTAACGGCGGAGGGGGTTCGCACTTATTACAGTACACAGCTTACGTATGGACCATCGACAACGATATTCCCAAGGGAGAGGTACTTCTGGAGAGCGACGGCCTTACCCTCATCTCCTCTTAGGACGTTACCGTCGTCAAAGATTATGTATACCGTTACGGATACAACATGACGACCGGCGAGATATTTATTCCCACATCTACCAGTATTATCCACGACCTTCCGACATTGCAGGCTATCGACGGAAGTACCGGGAATCACTATCAGGCATGCGATATAGACGTTTCCGGAGCGGGAAGCTGGACCCCTCTGGGATTCTACGCGGGTACATTTGGAAGCCGCTACGACGGCGGGGGCATAAAATAACCGGCTTATCTGTAAATACATCCGATAATACCGCAGGATTGTTCGGGGTCGTTCAAGGTAATGCAGTAGTCTGCAATGTGGATCTTATAGAACCGGAGATTACAGTAACCGCGACGGATACCTGTTATGTGGGAGCTATCGCCGGCAAGCTGAACAACGCTCTCAGCGAGGACGAGAGACAGGCGCTTATAGGACATCTTCCTGACAACCTCTCGGACGTAGTCAAACAGGCCCTCATTGCCGATATGCTCGCTGACGCACTCAACAGCACTTCCAGAATCGTGGCATGCAGGGTGGAGAATCCGACCATAACCGTAACCGGAATCGCTCCGCGAGTAGGGTCCATCGTAGGGTCGGCAGGAGATCGTGACGATGAAGGAACGTACAAATCAGGAATATGGGATACATACTCGCTCGACGGAACTATCGCTGTGAATGTAGGCAGCGAGGCTGATAATGACGGAGCCTATGTAGGCGGATTCTGCGGATTAAACAACGGCTTTATTACCAGAAGCTACACTACTATCGCGAATATCACCGCCCAGGGGGAAGTAACCACCGACGACGGTAGTGGAACCATAACGACCGAACTGGTGGACATATATCAGGGATTTGCGACTATGGGTACTTTATACAGTGGGGCCGAGGGAGGATATATTACGGACGACTTCGCAATGCTTGAAGACGAGAACGCCGGAGTGAGTTCGTTCGAAGATTCATGGCCTGCCTGGGATACTTACACGGGAATATGGCCTGTGCTCTCGACAGGATGGCTCTCGTCTCCGGGGACGAGCTTCTGGTACGATTTAGGTTCGGACGGCACATATTACCCATACCTCCAATGGCAAAGAAGATAATAAAACGATTAATAATATGAAAAAATCAACTTACATCATAACGGCAGTTACGGCGATAGCGTCCCTCTTCGCCGCCTCCTGCCAGAACGAGGAGAATAAATCTGCATCCGGGGGTATCGGCGAATTGTCGTTCTCTCCGACGGTGGAAGATCCTGTATACGGAACGGTACGCGGTCTGGGGAATAATTTTTTCGAGGAAGGGAACGACATAGATGTAACGATTTATCCCCACGGAAGCAACGGCGCGGGAGAGAAGTATAGTTATGTATATGGCGGTGACGGAGTGTTCCGAGGAGATCCTGATCCGTTTTATTTCTCGCTCGACGATAACTATATCGACAGTATTATCGCGATATGGCCTACCGAAGAGATCAGGAAGCAGGGAATAGTCACGGACCAGAGCGAATATCTCGGCTACCAGTTAGCGGACTGGCTTACAGCGAAGGCGTCGGTACAAGGCGTGATGCCCACGAATGTGCCTGTGCCCTTGAATTTCGTGCGTGAGAACACCATGCTTGAGTTCGAGCTTGCAGGGCAGAACGATAATACAGTAGACATAAGCACGTTGATAATAGAACTTCAAATCGAGGGCAAGGCAACGGCATTCCAGGCATATTGCGGAGACGATAACGGGCATGCCTATCTGATACTCGAAGCTGGTACGGAGATAGAGTCGACGGTGGATTTCCTCATAGGTACATTGACCGTTAGCAACAGCACGGACAATTACTACATAATATTATCCACTGTGGATGTCACTTTGGAAGCAGGGAAACGCTATCTGGTAACTCTTACCCCTCAAGGATACGACATAGATGCTTATGTTTATATCGGAAGCTGGCAGGAGACCGAGCACGGGATAGGCATTCCATTCGCTCCACCTTCGGAAGATGGCGACGGCAGCTTCTCGGTAGAGACTCCGCAGCAGCTCATAGCGATGTCATACCTAATGCGCCATTACACTGACGGTATCACCTACAACTGGCCTGCGCTGACATACAATATCAGTCCGGACATAGAGATTACCGACGAGACGGCAGAACTGTACATTCCGATACCGACCAGCCTCTTCACAGGCCAGATGCTGATGAACGGCGTACCGGTGACAGCAATCGAATACGGAGACGGAATGGTTCTGGAACTATTTATAAACGAATAAGACAGGAGATATGAAAAAATTTAACAAATTTCTATTGTTATTGTCCGCAGCAGCTCTGCTTGCATCATGTTCCGACAATACGTCCGACCCTGTCGCATCCGGCTCGGACAACGGAACTGAAGTCCGGAGCGTTATTCCCTCATTGGGAATCATCGACGCAGCTGCAGCATCCACCAGGGCGGTAGCAGATTATGCCGTGAACAGCGATCTTGACCCTACCTCCAATATGACGGACAGAACGGACTGGCTGCTCGATGTACATATCTACGACGGCAGTTCAATCTACACCTACGGCGAGGCGACTCTCGAATGGGACGCGGGAAATGAAGTATGGATTACCGTTACGGGAGACTCTTTGTTTTTCCCCAATTACTCACAACAGATAGTCGAGGCGGAACTCTATCCTACTACATGGCCTGACAGCGTAAATGTGGATCAAAGCACAGATGATTTATTGCTGCTTCAGGACCTATTGGTCCAGAACGGAACGCAACGTATAAATCCCGCGCACACGATAAATATCGAGATGCGGCACGGCAATTCGATGCTCGATTTTATGCTTCTCGATATCGAAGAGTCCGATATCGAAGAGGTTGTGGTGATTGCGGACGACAAGACATACCTTCCATACCGTACCGCAGATACGGAAATAATGGAATATCTGGTTATACTCCCCGTTGGGACGTACACTCCTCAGATACGAGTAAAAACTTATCAGGGTGCAGTCTATTACAGGGAACTGGATATCTCAGGCACTGTCATAAATACATGTTACTGCGTCAAACTTCGCGGACTGCCTCTACTGCTATCGACAATTACCGTATCCAACTGGGTTTACGGCGAGGCCATAGAGGGTACTTACAGTATCGTTACCAGTTATCCGACATTCCGGGGGATTCCTAATGCAACGGTTACCTTACATTACGACAACGACGAGACGCAGACACTGACGTTTAACTCCGAGGGTGAGGTTACGGCCCAACCTGCAGGACGGACAATCGTACAGATAGACTACAACGGGACGGAGATTATTCCGGCTCCTTATATCGTGTTACGTGGAATGATAATCGACCTTTCAGTTTACCTTTAATATTTATATAATTCCGATGCAAAACGGTTAAACATTCAGAATGTTTAACCGTTTTGATATTTATGCCAATTGCAAACGTTATATAGATCAGATTTTTTCCATTAGCAGATTCCATTTCTGTCCGTCCTCTATATAAACTTGGAATCCTCGATCGAATGTCGGTTCGATATCTTCGAGAAATTTATAAAATTCTTTCTCCGATTCTTCCGTCGACTTAATATTATAAATCACCTTCTTACCACGGAAACTCCCGGTGACTCTTATATTTTTATGACTTTCTGCCGTACCTGCAAAATCCATATTCATAACGAGAGTATCCATACCTGAGATCTTCTCTGTCACCTCTTCGATTATCGCCTCATTTATAACCGGTTTGGTAGATTCCACGAGTTTATTGATTTCCTTTCTCATTTTATTCGAGATTTTCATCTTTCTCATAAGAGAATCGAGATTTGGATTCAGATCGTTCATGGTCGATATCTCTTCCCGGAGTCGCGTCATAATTTTTATCAGTTCTTCCCTGTCTTTACCGTACGCTGAGTTATTTGTTATTTGATCGTAAAAAGATAAAATATTTATAATTTCGCCGTTGTTATCCGTGACGGTGATATTCGTGCCGCTGCGCAGTCCTTCTCTCAGAGTTTTCGTCTCTTTACGAACAGCCTCAAATTGGACTTGTGGCAGCTCTTCACGAACAGTTTCCCTTCCTGCGCGGGCCTCCGTGGCCTTAACAGTCTCATTTCTGCTACTCCTTACCATATAATCCATTCCTTCGATATCTAAGTCGGTAATAAAAATTATCGTTGTGTCTCTTGTTCGATTCTCTTGGGTAATGGGAGTGGCTGTTCCATAGAAGACAGGTAGATCTTCGGGATCATCCACTCCCGTCATTTTTTGAGGGTTATCAATGTATGCGGTTTCGGTAAAAATCATCTGAATCTCTTCGGGTATTTCTTCTTCTGATTGTTCTTCAAATATAACTTCTATAATGTTCGGCAACGTGTTATCGGCAACATCGTAAGCTACGCCATCGATAAATATATTTTTTAACGGATCGGCAGATTCGTATTCAGGTTCCATGGCAATTTCATGGTCTACACCATCGATATTTATTACATACGTATTGTTGGTATCGACAGCTGTCTCCTGAGCATTGACATAGTTCGGTTTTGCAGATAAGAACAGGAAGATTCCGATTACAGGCATAACGGCTATCATTGCCGCGAATTTCCTCCACGGGGTTATTGTTTTCTTTTTCATCATTTCCAATCGGTTTAATTTGTCAGGTTGATTAAATGAATTCGAAAAAGAAAATACGGGGCGCCCGAATTGTTGGTTTACAAGGACTGCGCGGTAGAGGATAAATGAGAACCCCTTACTCAATACTTCCCTGTCAGCCAGAAATTCGTGATTTTCTTTTTGAACTTTTATATAGAACCAGATAAACGGATTGAACCACATAAGCATCAGCATGCATTCGCTTAAAATAAGGTCCATCCAGTGTTTTTGGCGTATATGGCTTGTTTCGTGTTCTATTATGAGTTCCTTCTCCTTCGGAGAGAGACGCTGCGGGTTCAGGAAGATATATTTAACTATCGAGAACGGAGAAGGTACGCTGCAATTCTCCACAAGAGTGCAATTGCCTAACCTGTATTTATTTCCATTACGAATAAGTTTATTTACACGGAATACCATTAATCCTTCTCTGCATAGACACCATAAAATTCCGCAGATATATATAAATCCAATAATATCCCATACGTTCCCTATATTTCCCGGTTCCACGGGAAATCGGGAGAGATCGTCCGTTTCCACCAATCCGAATTCCCCAAAGAGTAAATTATCGTATATGGAATCTTCGAGAAGGGCAACCGGCAGGACAACATTATATTTCAGCACGACAGCAGGGAGCACGAGAGATACCGCATAACCGGCAATCAGGAATATTCTGTTGAATATCAAAGAATTGTTTCTACGAAGGAACAACTGGTATATACACAGGAATAATCCGAGGCATAATCCGCATTTAATTATATATATTATGATCTCCTTCATGGTCTATTCGTTTTTATCTTTTAGAATCTCCTTGCTCTCCTCCATTATTATATCCATCTCTTCGATAGATAGATTGTTCTCCTTCGCAAAAAACGAAACGAGCGAAGAGATTGAACCGTTGAAATAATTTTTCAAAAGTCCGGTAAGCTGGGTTTTGGAATACTTTTCCTTGCTCACAGTAGCTTTATAAAGATTTACCCGCCCTTCGGTACGATGTACAACAAAATTTTTGCTTTCAAGGATATTGAGCACTGTAGCCACAGTAGTCCGTGCCGGTTTATTTTCACTGAAGTGTTGTAAAATATCCTGTACGCTGCCCTCCTCCATTGTCCAGAGGATTCGCATTATTTGTTCTTCGGCTTTAGTCAACTGCATGGTTATTATATTTTTATAGCACAAACTTAAGTCTATTTTTTTTAGACAAACAAATTTTTCGTCTATTTTTTTAGACAATTTATATTTTTTTATGAGATTGCGTTAAACGGGATTTGATAATATCACTAAAAAATACCGCAACCAAGGTTGCGGTAAAGATTTCTCTTCATTGTTACGTTTTTTGAGGGAAAAGAAATTCTATTACGAATATATTAAAATCATATTAGATAAACAAATGTTTCACAACATTTTTTCGACTAAATGATACAATTTGAGGTCATTAAATCATGAATAAATAAAATATGTTACCTGCAATTCCTTGCAATGTAACAAGATAGGACCAAAGATAGAGAGTGATTTAATATGAAAACCTTATATTTGTACAAATAATAATCCAAATGGCATGTATATTAATAATAGAAGACGACCAGAGAGTTGCAGATCTTTTAAAACGGGGACTGGAAGAATTCGGTTATCAGACTATGACAGCCTATGACGGAGAGATGGGGATTCGTCTGTTCAGAGCGGGCAATTACGAACTTATAATCACAGATGTAGTTCTCCCTAAAATGAACGGTTTCGACGTCTGCAAAGAGGTGCGGGGATCCGACAAAAATGTACCCATAATTATGCTGACAGCCCTCGGAACGACAGATGACAAGCTCGAAGGGTTCGATGCGGGAGCGGACGATTATATGGTCAAACCGTTCGATATCCGCGAGATAGACGCTCGCATCAAGGCGCTTCTCAAAAGAAAAACCGTCAAGAACGAGAGTATTATTAAACCGGAATTGACTTATGCGGATCTTACCATTGACTTCCAGACCAAAACAGTCTACCGCGCAGGAAGGGAAATCAAACTCACTCCCAAAGAGTTCAATTTGCTCTCTTATATGGCACAGAATCCAGAACGCCTTCTAACCAGAGTTGAGATAGCCGACAAAGTATGGAATACCCACTTCGATACGGGGACCAACTTTATCGACGTATATATAAACTACCTCCGGAAAAAAATAGACAAGGAATTTGATTCCAAACTGATCCACACCAAGCCGGGCATGGGTTTTATTTTCAAATCCGGGAATGAAAATAAGGACTAAACTTACTCTCAAATATACGGGCATAACCGCAGCGGTATTCACTGTATTTATTCTCTCCGTTTATCTTTTTTCCGGAACCAACCGCGATACGCTCTATTACCGCAACCTTAAACAGGAGGCCATAACCAAGGCAGATCTGTTCCTTACGGGCAAAGTCGATGCCGCCACCATGCAAGAGGTCTATCACAACAACCGCAGATTTATCGACGAAGTGGAAGTTGCCATCTACGACACGGTCTTCAATCTTATATATCATGATGCTGTCGATATAGACATTGTCGAGGAGACTCCGGAGATGCTCCGGACAATAATGAGAAGCGGCGAGATCAGTTTCGATGTCGATAATTATCATGCGGTAGGAATATTATTTGTCCACGACAACAATACTTATATAATTACCGCAGCGGGATACGACGGTTACGGCCACGCTAAACAACGGCTTCTGGGGATCGTGCTGGTGCTGCTCTGGGCTGTGGGACTGTTTATAATCGGATTGACGGGATATTATCTCGCAGCGGCGGCGCTCAGTCCGGTGAAGGCTATTATCGACGAAGTGGAGGAGATATCCGACAACAATCTGGACGTACGGATTAAACACGGCGACGGGGACGATGAACTCGCGGAATTGTCACAGACTTTTAACGATATGCTCGACAGGCTGGAAAAATCTTTCGAGTCTCAAAAAATGTTTATAAGCAACGTATCACATGAGCTGCGCACGCCCCTTGCGGCATTGATCGCAGAACTGGAGATAGGCCTTATCCGCGACAGGGAGAACAAGGAATACGAGAGAATATTATCCGTTTGTCTGGACGACGCAAAAAAAATCGAAAAATTATCGGCAGGACTCCTCGATCTTGCTAAGGCGGACTCGGACCCCCAGAATATCGAACGGAGGAATATAAGGCTCGACGAGATACTTCTGGACTCCAGGGCTATGATTCTCAAGGCAAATAAGGAGTACACCGTGGAGTTGATATTCGACCATGAGATAGACGACGACCTGCAGATTACGGTCTTAGGGAACGAGTATCTACTTAAAACCGCGTTTACCAATTTAATCGAGAATAACTGTAAATTTTCGGAAGACAAAAAATCTTCAGTAATAATATCTTATTTCAACAGGACCTCTATCATAAGATTTTCAGACGCAGGAATAGGGATATCCGAATCCGATATATACGACATTTTCAAACCGTTCAAGAGAGGATCCAACGGCGAATACTACCGCGGCTACGGCATAGGACTGGCCCTTGTAAAAAAAATATTGGAACTGCATAACGGAACGATCAGAGTATCCTCGAGAGAGGGCGAAGGGACGGTTTTCACCGTAGAGATTCCGAACGTATTCAAAGGGCCTGCGGTTCCTTTACTTTTATAATGATTCTCTAATAACCGGTTAAATATACTCTAACAGTTAATCGTAAATCTCCGTTTTACATTTGTACCATAATTGAAAAACAAAGCGATTATGGTAAAATTCTTAAAGAAAAAAAGAAAGAAGAACACATTTCAGTTCAATAACGAAAAAGTGTTCCTTGCCGCGACCCAACCTGCAAAATTAGTTTACAGCTATTTCGAGACCAGCCGCAAGGGTTTGGACGAAGAGGATATTGTGGATCGTCAGAAGAGATACGGCCTGAACGAGATCGCAACAGAGAGACGCGATAAGGGTCTGGTGATGTTCATTAAAACATTTATCAATCCGTTTATCGGCATCCTCATGGCGCTCGCGATCATATCGCTTATTATAGACGTATTGCTCGCAGCTCCGGAAGAGAGGGAGTGGGCGACTGTGATAATAATCTCCACCATGGTTCTGATAAGCGGAATTTTACGCTTCATTCAGGAGTGGAAGTCCAGCAAGGCTTCCGAAGCGCTGAAGAAGATGGTCAAGAACACCGCTTCGGTTTACAGATACGGTTCTCACGAGAGTATAGAGGTAAATATTTCCGAGCTGGTTCCCGGAGATATCGTGTATCTCGCTGCAGGAGATATGGTTCCGGCAGACCTCAGGATTGTCGAATCCAAAGATTTATTTGTCAGCCAATCGTCCCTTACCGGAGAATCCGACGGTGTGGAAAAAACTCCTGAACTTATCGACGGGCTGCACCGTACGGGGAGCGTAGTGGAACTTAATAATATATGCTTCATGGGTTCCAATGTGGTCAGCGGGTCTGCGATAGGGGTCGTTTTCGAGACAGGCCAAATGACCTACCTGGGAACAGTCGCCAAGAGCATAGTCGGTGTCCGCGCGCAGACCAGCTTTGACAAGGGTATCAATAAGGTTAGTCTGCTTCTTATCAGATTTATGCTGGTTATGGTTCCGTTTGTGTTCTTTATCAACGGATTTACCAAAGGCAACTGGTTTGACGCGTTTATTTTTGCTTTATCGGTGGCGGTAGGTCTGACTCCTGAGATGCTTCCCATGATCGTGACATCCAATCTTGCCAAAGGTGCGGTAACGATGTCCAGACGTAAGACTATCGTTAAAAATATGAATGCCATACAGAGCTTTGGCGCGATGAACATACTCTGTACCGACAAGACCGGTACACTCACCCGTGATAAGATCGTCCTTGAAAAATACCTTAACGTCGAAGGCAAGGACGACACGAGGGTGCTCCGACACGCCTATTTTAACAGCTTCTTCCAAACAGGACTCAAGAATCTGATGGATCAGGCAATACTATCTCATGTAAAAGAACTTAACTTCGAACACTTAGAAGATAAATACAAAAAAATAGACGAGATACCGTTCGACTTCACGCGAAGAAGGATGTCCGTAGTGATAGAAGACACCGAAGGTAAACGGCAGATTATTACCAAAGGCGCGATAGAGGAAATGCTCGCAATATGTTCGTTTGTCGAATATGACGGTAAGGTTCTCCCTCTTGACGATAAAATGAAAAAATTCGCAGTGGTGGAGAGCGGCAAACTTAACCGTGAAGGGATGCGCGTACTTGCCGTGGCTCAGAAGAGCTGGATCGAGAAGGATCACGACTTTAAAGTGGAAGACGAATCGGATATGGTTCTTATCGGTTATCTTGCATTCCTCGATCCTCCTAAGCCATCGGCTGCGGGCGCTATAAAACAGCTTCATGAACACGGGGTGGAAGTTAAAGTACTTTCCGGCGACAACGAGGCGGTTGTTAAAACAATCTGCCGTCAGGTAAACGTAGACACGACGAATACTCTGCTGGGATCGGACATCGACAATATGAGCGACGAAGAGTTGAGCGGTAAATTAGCGGATGTGAAGGTGTTCGCAAAATTGACTCCGATGCAGAAGACGCGCATAATATCGCTCTTGCAGGATCAAGGCAATACGGTAGGATTCCTCGGAGACGGTATCAACGACGCGTCGGCGCTGAGGCAGTCCGATATAGGTATATCGGTAGATACCGCGGTAGATATAGCAAAGGAGAGTGCGGATATCATTCTTTTGGAGAAGGATCTGATGGTGCTCGAACAGGGAGTGATCGAAGGGCGTAAGATATTCGGCAACATTATGAAGTACATTAAAATGACGGCGAGTTCAAACTTCGGCAACATGTTCAGCGTCCTTGCGGCGAGTGCGTTCCTTCCGTTCCTTCCGATGCTTCCGATCCATTTACTCATCCAGAATCTCTTGTACGACATCTCGCAGACAACCATTCCGTTCGACCGCGTGGATAAAGAATATCTGCTCAAACCGCGCAAATGGGATTCTTCGGATCTCAGCAGGTTTATGATATTCATCGGTCCCATCAGTTCTATCTTCGATATAACTACGTATATGGTAATGTGGTACATATTTGGTTGTACGACTCCGGAACATCAATCGCTCTTCCAGTCGGGATGGTTTATCGAAGGTCTTCTTTCACAGACATTGATCGTACACATGATCCGTACGCGTAAGATACCGTTCATACAAAGCCGCGCTTCATGGCCTGTAACCACTCTAACGGTAGCGATAATGGCGATAGGCATAATCCTTCCGTTCACCTCGCTCGGAGCAAGCGTAGGATTTGTTCCCCTTCCGTTGAGCTACTTCCCATGGCTGATTGCGACGCTGGTATGCTATTGTGTACTGACACAGATCATTAAACAATGGTACATCAAAAGATTTTCGAGGTGGTTATAATACATTAATGTTCCGCACTTTTCAAGGTGCGGAACTCAACTTTGACTCTATGAAAAAATTTTACATAAGATCGGCATTAGTTCTTATCTCAGGTTTAACATGCCTGAACACAGGGGCAGAGACTCCGTTTAATAATAGTTTTTTGGAATACACAACTGAAGCGCAATATAACTTCGAAGATAAGTTTAACTGGGTGAATCTCTGGACGTTGGGAACGGATATAAAACTTTACCGGAACGGATATTTCAATATAACGGCCATTAGCACGTGGAAGACATCCAAGGAGCGTATTGCGAACGATCTCCAAACATTCTCCAACATCGAAGAAGACAACATGCCTCTAAATCTTTTCGTGGCAGGCTACATGCAGGAATTAGGCATGGCGCATATCTTCTTTGGATTAAGGAACATGAATGTGGATTATTTTATCGGAGATTACACCTCGCTGTTCACTAACAGTACATGCGGAATCTATTCCACTATAGCAGAGAATTATACAGTGGCTAATTATCCGCTATCGGCGATGAGTTTACACTTCGAGGCTGATATCACGGAGAATCTTACGCTTAAGAACAGTCTATATAACGGACGTGCGAGACAGCTGTCGGACAACGGAATATCTCTATTCAAGATAGATCCTGAGAACGACGGATTTATGAACATAACCGAGTTAAGTTACCAAACCAACATACATAATTATGGGCTATATAATATCGGCATTGGTCTATGCAATCGTTATTATAGTTATAACGAAGACGATCAGAAAATAAATAAAAAATTCAACTATACTCTTTGGGGAAGCGTCAAGCAGCAACTGTTCAGTTACGGAAGGAATACTCTCGGAGTTATGTTTCAGGGTTCCTTAGCAGGGAGAAGCAACAGCTACTGTAAGAGTTATATCGGAGGCGGATTTATAATGGGAATAAATGACCGTACGCACATAGGAGCGTTCGTAGATCATGCGGTATTCTCCGTCGCTAACGAGACAGCAATGGAGATCACATGCAGACACGCGGTAACGGATTATCTCGAATTACAGCCTGCGTTCCATCACATAATAACAGGGGGACACAAGGCATCGATAGCGTTGCTGCGCGTTATTCTGACGCTTTAGAGAACTCCATCACCCTCTTCAGCCATAATATATCCGATACCGACTACCGTATGTATCAGTTTTTTTCCCGAACCTTTTTCGATTTTCTCCCTAAGATGGTTCACATAAACATCAACGATATTGGTGTTAGTATCGAAATTTTTTCCCCACACGTTTTTCAGGAGGCTCATCCGCGAGACGATCTTCCCTTTATTCATGATAAAGAAGCTCAGTAGTTTATATTCTTTCTTCGTCAAATTCACCGGGTGGCCGTCCTGAAAATTTTTTTTCTCGGCACTATCCACCCAGATATCGCCGCAAGAGATAAGCCCAGTGCCTTCCGTTTCTTCGTGGTCGCGTATAATTCTGAGTATCCGCGCCGATAGATCGGAAAAATTCTCCATGTGATTTTTTTCCGATTTACCGTTCAATTCACACAGAAGTTCAGGGATGGCATTTAGAGTATTTATAATTATAAGAAGAATATCGCTTCCGAAGCGCTTCCGTATTTTTTTACAAAGGTCGAAGCACTCTTTGTCGGCAGGGTAAACTTCGGTGATTACTATATCGTATTTTTTCGACAGGAGTTTTTCCCATCCTCTTCCAACGGTAAGTGTAAAATCCACGCTATATCCGGCACGTTTTAGTACCTCCTCCAAAAAAGATCCGAAGATCACCTCGCTCTCAATAAGTAAAACAGACGCCATTATGAATTTTTATTTAAAATTACTTTATACCTATCCTTTTAAGCTCTGCGGATAAAATCATCAATTTAAGATTCGTCCCCCAGTAATAACCGCCCAAACCTCCGTCGCCGCATATGACCCTGTGGCACGGGATCAAATAAGATACCGGATTGCGGCCGACAGCATTACCGACTCCACGTGATGCTTTGGGATTACCCAAAACCTCTGCAATACGTCCGTAAGTAGTCAGACTGCCCAAGGGTATTTTCAGCAGTTCATTCCACACTGCAAGCTGGAACGGAGTACCTCTGACAGATACGGTCAAAGATTTTGCCGGGATTTCATCTGTTTCTATAAAATTTAACGCTGAACAATGGGAATCTACATCCTCGTCATAAATGAGCTCCGCATCGGGATAAAGTCTCCGCAAATGTTCTTCCGGACGGAATTTACCAAATTTAAAACCGGCATAACAGATATCGCCCCCTGCGGAGGCTATTCCAAATTCACCGAAGCGGGTAGTGTAAATACCATATAATATTGTTAAGGATTTTTTGTCGGTAAACGGAACCAGGCGTATGTGACTACGATTACCGATCCCGATCCCGTAATTCATTCCGGTGTGATCCGACAATAATTTCCGGTCGATAGATTTTAATATTTTATCCGATCTTATACCTGCAATCGGCTGGCCTCCAATCCATTCATTAGCTGATGAAGAGGGATCTAAACCGACCTTCATATCCATGAATTCCGACAGTCCATGAGGATCTTTTAAACTGTGATCCATAGCGTTAACATCTTAATTAAAAAAGGATTTAGTGTAGGTAAATATAGACAAATAATATCAATTATAACGATTAACTGTTATGTTTTATAATATTATCGGGGAATTTAGTGGTATTCTATTTGTTACGGAACAGACATAATATTATGGCGTATGTTGAAAATAATTAAGCGATTTATGCTCTTCACGTTGATATCTTTTACCGCAGTGTCGTGTTTGGGTCCGTTCCATCTTACCAGCAATCTTCTGACTTGGAATAAGACCGTAGGCGGCAAATTCGTGAATGAACTTGTATTTTTCTCGTTGTGGATAATTCCCGCGTACGAAGTTTCGATAATACTCGACGCCATCGTCATAAACACGATAGATTTCTGAAACGGTCCGGATATGAAGGGGTTTGGAAGCAGAAAAAAGATCAAGGGTTCCAACGGAGAAAATTACACAGTAGTCAAAAAAACTAACGGCTACAAAGTTACTAATATGGACAGAAAAATCTCCGTTGATCTTATTTTTGACGAAGAATCGTCGAGCTGGTACGTCGGGACGGGAACGGAGAGTATCAGGTTGATAACCTTCCTGGGCGGCGGACAATGCAGTATACCTCTATCCGGGGAGGAGGTTATATTCTCTATTGATATCGATCATGAGTCGCAGCTGGAAAAATTGATATCGGATCGTTCGGCTCCCATCAATAATGCGTGTCCGAATCGTCGATGATATTTTGATCGTTTCCGACAAAGGACAGTATCTCGCCGGCGGTAAAATTTAAAGATTCATCCTTATTCCATTCCTCGAGCACAGACCGAAGGATTCGCTTATTTTCTTCCGAGAAGTCGTTATATGAAACAAAAAAATAAACGCAGTATCTCAACGAAATTTCAGGATCGATTTGGATCATCCGTGCCACATTGCGGAATATTTCATCGAGCTCTACGGCCGGAATTTTTTTCATTTTAGCCAGTTTACCGACTATATTCATCGCTCCTTGAACGAGAAGCCTGCTGCCGGATTCCAGCCATCGGTCGGTAATTCCGCGCCAAAAACCGACGAACGGAAGAAGGAACAGCGACGCATTGTCCATAAGTTCCACTGTTGTGAGATTCTGCTCCCATATCCTGAATCCGTCAAGATTCATTTTCTCCGGATCGGCGATATAGATTGCAGATAACTTCAACTCTCTGACGTCCTGTTTTATAAGTAATTCCGCAAGCTGATTGTCCGGACCATATCTGCGGGCAATGCTCCTAATGGTGGGAACGGATACTCCGTAATTCAGTCCGTAGCGCATGCCGTTATCATTCATACTGCCTGATACGGCTCCGTTCATCTCGTTCTTAAGTTCGCGCAGGAGTGCGGTCATTTTCAGAGTGGCGTCCATAATTCCTGAATTTTAAAGCAAATATTGTCTCTTTATTATTAGAATCTTTAAGTTTGATATGGCCCTTATGAAGCCTCATTATCTGGCGGGCTACACTGAGCCCTATTCCTGAACCGTTCTCTTTGGTCGAGAAGAACGGGACGAATATATGCTCGGTTTCTTCACGCGGTATCGGTTTACCGTTATTGCTTATCTCCACGGCGGTATATCCGTCGTCAGAAGAATAGGCTTTGATGGTTATAAGTCCGTCGGTATCTTCATCGATAGCGGCAACAGCATTTTTTAAGACATTCAGTATCACCTGCGTTATTTGATTTTCATCCGCTTCGATTACAAGATCTTCGCTCTCTACGGCTATGGATATAAGAATATTTCTCGTTCCGACATATTCCTTCGCAAGCATCGCTATACGTTCGATAAATTTGGACGCATCCAACTTCTGTATCTCAGGTGGAGGAATACGTGTAAAACTACGATAAGAGTCCACGAATGCGATCAGCCCCTTACCTGTGTAATTAATCGCCTCAAGTCCTTTATAAAAATCATCCTCTTTGTCGCCGTACATGGTAAACAGAGTGTCCGATAGTGAAGTTATTGGGGTTACAGCATTGATTATTTCATGAGTAAGGACTTGCGTCAGGCGTATCCACGATTCGAGTTCCTTCTCGTCCATCTGGCGTTCGATATCGTTTATAGCGATTATTTTCAAGTCGTTATCCTTAATCTCCGATTCCGAGGCCTGAAGGGATAGATTCGCAGTACCTCTCTCGGTATGAAATTTTACGCTTATGTTCTCGCCCGCTCTGACTGATATAAATATCGAAGGCAGTGTCTCGTCGATACGTTCCAATTGATTGACATGGTTAAGCTTCGGAACCTCCAGAAGCCTGAGTGCCTCTTTGTTGGTTTGAAGAACATTACCGTTGCTATTCATAACGACAATCCCTGTAATAACACGGTCGAGAATCAATTCGTAATATTTTTCCCGCTTCATCGCATCGGTCTTGGCCTTGAGCAGCAATTCTTTAACTCTGTTGAGAGCCATATTGAAGAGATTATCATGCATAAATGATCCGTTCTCTGCAAATCGGAACATATAATCGTCGTTATCCACAGCGCTGAACATGAAGGTTATCTTGCGGGTGTTATAGGTGTAGAGCCTCAAAATATATATTATCGAAATTATCACGGTCAGGGCGGACAGCAAGAAGGGGATGAGATCTTTATTAATAACAAACCATAAGGTAGATGCCGTCGAAGCGATCAGCAGAAGAATACTAAATATAAGTCTATATAATACGCTCCTTAACATCCTGTTTACAAGTTATACTTTTTAATTTTGTTGTAAAGAGTCTGCCTCGTAATTCCTAACTGATTAGCGACAGCAGACATATTATCTCCGAATTTAATGAGATTGATACGAATCATTTCGCGCTCCATCTCCTCCAAAGTAGATGCATTCATCACTCCGGAAGTATTCTGCTGGGAGGAAAGCAGGAAGTCCCTGCTGTCGAGAGTATCGGTATCGCAGAGGATCACTGCCTTCTCGATACTGTGTTCGAGTTCGCGGATATTACCGTACCACGGATACGAGCAAAGTTTTGTCTCTGCGTTTTTAGATATTCCCCGAATGGGTTTTCCATATTTTTCACTGTATTTTTCGAGGAATATACCTGCAAGACCGATAATATCCACTGCCCTCTCACGCAACGGTGGAATATGAAGATGAATTGTATTAATTCGGTACAGAAGGTCTTCCCGGAATGTTCCGGCAGATACCATCTCTTGTAAATTACAGTTTGTAGCAGTTATCAGCCTTATATCCACGGGGATGGAGATATTGCTTCCCACCCTGACGATCCGTCGCCCCTGCAAAGCGGTGAGCAGTTTGGCTTGAAGATGATACGGTAGATTACCGACCTCATCGAGGAATAATGTCCCTCCCGACGCAGCTTCGAATTTTCCTGCGCGGTCATTCCTTGCGTCGGTAAATGCACCCTTGATATGTCCGAAGAGTTCGCTCTCGAACAGTGTTTCTGTAATGGAACCGAGATCTACGGAGACCATAGGCCTATCCCTCCTTAACGAGAGGAAATGCATCTCCCTTGCAAGAAGTTCTTTACCCGTTCCATTTTCTCCGGTTATCAGCACGTTGGCATCGGTTACTGCGACCTTCTCGACCAAATTACGGAGCTGCCTCATCTCAGTGGAATTTCCCCAGAACATCGAAGGTTTAGTCACAAGTTCGCGGTTAATTTCTTTCAGATGCTTGATCTCTTTCTTGGATCGACTCAGGTTGTATGCGGAATTAAGAGTTGAAATAAGGCGTGCGTTATCCCATGGCTTAACCATAAAATCCGCTGCCCCATTCTTCAGAGCCTTTACCGCAAGGTCGATATCTGCATACGCGGTAAACATAACCACCTGGGTCTCCGGATAATATTTTTTTATCTCCGACAACCAGAATAATCCCTCATTACCGCTATTTATTCCCGCGGAGAAGTTCATATCCAGAAGTACCACATCGTATTGTCCCTCTCTCATGGAAGAGATAAGGTTATTCGGCGTATTGAGCGTAGTAACCGTTTCATAATGAGAGCTCAGAAGAAGTTTCAGAGCTGTAAGAATACTTTTATTGTCGTCTACTATAAGAAGATTCCCCTGTTTTGCCATTTGAAAAATTATTGGTCCAAATATATTCTTTATATAGGGAATAACGTACGGGTAAGGTAAAAATTTTTTACGCGTATGTTAATTTTTTTTACACTCTCCGACTTCAGCAATCAATACATCTTACTGATTCTTAGCATATTATCTTAAAAGGTATATTTTTGGCACACGAGAATATCAACAACCTTAAAATAAAATGAAAAAGATTACGATAAGTTTGATTCTTTTCTTATTTATCAATACTGAAGTTCTTCCCCGGAACGTATGGGGAATTAAGGATTGTCTTGCCTACGCTATAAATAACGCGTATGAGGTAAAGATACAGGAATTAAATAACAGGAACCTCGACAATAATCATACCGCCGCGATTCTTAATTTAGCGCCGTCGGTATCCGCGGGAACAAATGCGCGGACCAGTTTTGGACGCTCCATAGATTACGAAACCAATACTTACACTACTACGGCAAATTTAACGAACAGTTATTCACTCTCGGCCTCCATGACGCTGTTCAACGGATTCTCCGTAATAAACGGGATAAAAACCGCGAAGATCTCCCAACTTCAGGGCAAAGAGACTTATCAGCAGATAATTGACAATATCTGCCAAAGCACTATGCAAGCCTTCTTCATCGTTATCTATTACAGCGAATTAGTAAAACTCGGAGAAGAAAAGGTGGAAACAAGCAGACTCAACCTTCACAATGTAAAAATACAGGAAGAGCTCGGACTCAAGGGGGAGGCAGATATTCTTGAGAACGAAGCCCAACTGGCTTCCGACGAGTACAATCTGGTTCAGTACCGCAATCAGTACGATCAGGGTATACTAACCCTGAAAGAGAAGATGTCATATCCGTTCGAAGAGGAGCTTATAATAGATACATCAGACAGCTGGTGGGAAACAATTCCGAGTGTTGTTTCAGAATCCCCGGAAGAGGTGTATAATATTGCTGTACTATTTCTTCCCACCCTTGTAAAATCGAGATTCGATATCGAGACGGCACAACTCAATCTTAAAACATCGCGCTGGCAACAGCTTCCTTCCCTATCACTCAGCGGGGGCTACGATACCGGTTTCTCCAAAATCCTGACTCATACCACTACGAAGACAGAATCTTATTTCGATCAATTAAGGCACCGTGCAGGACAGTCGGTCTCGGCATCGTTGAGTATTCCAATATTTTCAAGGCTCAGCAGAAGATATACCATCACAAGAAACAAGAACAACCTGAAAATATATGAATATCAATACGAAAAGAATCTGCGTGAAATCGAAAAAGAGATCGAGAGCGTAATTCAGGATGTCGAAGGGCGGTCAATGGAATATATTCTTGCTGTGAAACGGCTGGCGACGCAGGATAAGGTCCATACAGTGAATCAAAAAAAATATGAAGAGGGACTGATCGGTTTTATGGAGTTACAGATCAGTGCCAATAACCTCCAGAGCGCACAGAATCAGAAATTGTACGCGCAGTTCCAGTACCATATAAAGAAGCACCTGCTGGATTATTACAAAGGTATCAATTATATAGATCAAGAATTTTAATATCATATCTATGGATATAAAGATCGAGCATAAGAATAAAATAAGAAAAAAACATATTCCTTATATTTTAGGAGGCGTATTCGTCCTGCTGGTGATAGCGTGGGCTGCATTCGGAAACAACGTACCGACACTTAAGGTCGATCCGAGAATGTTTACCATAAGTACCGTAGAAACCAATACCTTCAACGACTATGTGCGAATAACCGGACAAGTACGTCCTGTTACGACGATCCAACTTAGTCCGTTGGAGAGAGGAAGGGTCGAGGAGATTATAGCGGAAGAAGGCAGCACAGTGGCAACAGGCGATGTAGTCGTGCGTCTCAGCAACTCGAATCTGACGATGCAGATACTCGACAGCGAGGCATCGCTTGCTGAAAAAGAGAATCTGTTAAGGAATACGATGGTGAGCATGGAGCAGCAGAAGCTCGATCTCCAGCAGACACGTCTTCAACTCGATCTGGATCTGGAACGCAAAGAGAGAACCTACCTGCAGAATAAACGACTGTACGACGAGAAGCTTATATCGAATGAGACCTATCTGCAATCCAAAGAGGATTACGAATACACGATAAAACGCTACGATCTTGTCCGTGAACGACAAACACAGGACTCCATTTACCGCTCGATTCAGATTCTAAACATGGAGGAGAGTCTGGAAAGTATGCGCAGGAATATGAAGATGATACGCGAACGTGTCGCCAACCTCGACGTGAAAGCTCCGGTATCGGGACAGCTCGGATCGCTGGATGTGGTTCTCGGACAGACAATCTCGGAAGGTTCGCGAATGGGAGAAATAAATGATCTCTCAGATTTTAAGATAGAATCGTCTTTGGACGAGCATTACATAGATCGGGTCATAGCAGGCCTCGAGGGCACATTCGAGAGGCAGAATCAGGAATACGGAGTGTTACTCTCGAAGGTTTATCCGGATGTCAAAGGCGGACAGTTTAAAGTGGACTTCCGCTTCACCGGAGAACGTCCGGAGAATATCCGCACAGGTCAGTCGTATTACATAAATCTTCAGCTGGGACAATCCTCCGAAGGGATACTTATCCCGAGAGGATCGTTCTATCAGAAGACAGGTGGAAGCTGGATTTTCGTCGTAACTCCGGACGGCTCACGGGCATATAAAAGAAAAATTAACATTTCGAGACAGAATCCACAGTATTACGAAGTTACCGAAGGACTCGAACCGGGTGAACGTGTGATAACATCCAGCTACGACAACTTCGGAGACAACGAATTGCTTATATTTACCAGGAATATTAATTATGAATAATATGTTCGAGTTCAAAATCTTTCTTTAAATTTTTATCAAGGAATAAGGCGCCTCGGCAATCATTCAAGGATTTACGGCTGCCAATAAAAACCATGAAAATCTTTAATTAAATAAACTGTTCTCCGAGGCAGTCTAAGTTAAGTGCAGTATACAGGGGTTGGCCCCTCGGGAACAGTTTTAAAATATGAAAATTTAACAAATTTAAATCGATAATATGCGCATAAAAGAGATATTGAAAATAACCGTCAAGAGCTGGATGCGGAATCCTCTCAATACAATAATATCATTCGTGAGCTTCACGGTAGGAATTACCTGCTCTGTCATTCTGGTAATATTCATTAACAATGAGTTCCGGATCGCTTCCGCTCTTAACGACAATGGGAATGTGTACGTAATCGAGAAAAATAACGCATTCCACGACGATAAACTCTCTGTGAACACTAACCCTCATTGGGCATCGTCCCTTGCGGAATCGTTCCCTGAGATCGAGGCTCTGACTACGATATTCGAGGACTTCATGGTATTCACATCTCCGGACGAGCGAGGAAACAGTTATCTGGAAAAAAGTTTTCAGGCAAGTCCGGAGTTCGCCGATATATTCGATCTGAAAATAATTACCGGCGATTTGAAGCAAACGCTATCCTCTCCGGAAGAGATCGCGATCACCGTCTCCACGGGTAAGAAACTCTTCGGCGACGAGAATCCGATTGGGAAGACGATAAATTACGAAAGAAGTATCTACGGCAGCGATTTGCAGGAGACCGGAAGAGTGAACACTATACTTACGGTAACCTGTATTATCGACGACAGCGAAAAAAACATACTGGACTTTAATTCTCTATCCTATTTTTACAGAGATCGATATTCAGATAAAGGAATTATCGGAATATATGTCAATATTCTAAAACTTCGGGATGGAGTATCTGCCAAAGAATTTGCAGAGAGGCTTGAAGAGGACGTAACCAAAAACCGAAGCTATCCTGATATAATAAAAGAAAGAATTTATCTCAAACATATGGGAGATATCTATTTTTCCAACACCGAACACCCATTATTCCGCTATCAGGACAAGACACTCGTAAACATCAGCATACCGCTCCTTATCGTGATTCTGACAATAGCCTGTTTTAACTTTATAAATTTGTCCATGTCGCGCGCACCACGCATGATCCGCCTGTTCGCACTCAAAAGAATATTGGGGGCTGCTCGCAGTGAGATATTCGTAGAGGTTATTGTAGAGACGGTATTCCAGATAGCGATATGTTCCCTTATGTCAATATATTTTTTAAACTTGTCGATTCCTGTATTCAACGGATTTATGGGAACCGATCTTAAAATCGAAGATTTATTAATAACCGAAAATTTTATAATCGTGGGAATATTGCTATTCGTAGTAACAGTCCTGCCTTCGCTCTTTATTTTCTCCAAAACGAACCAATCTTCGTTTATATCCCTATCCTGAACTTTTGCAGGAAACAAAATCTCCCTCGTAAGGAATATGGTAGTGGTGCAATTCACAAAATCGGTTATACTAATCGCATTTTCTTTTATAATAAAAAAGCAGTTGGACTATATCTCCCACTCCATTCCGCAAGCGGACAATATTATCGAATTAGACTTCGGATCCGAAATGAATTCCGAATTCACAGACAGGTTATATACTGTACCCTATATATCCGCGATAACTACCCAGAATATACTCCACATAGGCAGTGTCTCCGGAGGGGATTACAGCTATAATGTCTTAACCGTCGATCCGGGGTTCTTCGATACCTATGATTTAGAATTCATAGAGGGAGGACCGTTCACACGCAGCTCCGGGAACGAAGACCTTATTGTTAACAAAATATTCTACGAAAGATACCTTCTTCCGGAATCCGTCATGGTAGGAGATTCAGTTAAAAATGAAGCCTTCCAGAACACCTCTCACAGGTTTATCGGTATAGTGGATAATTTCCGTATCGAGAATCTCAAAACAGAGATGCTGCCTATGATTATACGTTTCAAAATTCCAAAGGACTATTCGACGCTGTACATCCGGCTGAATCCGGGGACAGACATAGAAGAGGCGCTTGAAGATATCCGTAGCATTCTGTCAGATTTTAATTCCGATCACCTGGAGACACGCAAACTTACGGAATTATATCTGGTTCTACACGAGGACGAGATAAGAATGTCGAAGATAATACGGTTCTTTACGTGGTTCAGCCTGTCGCTCACGATTATGGGATTATTCGGGCTTGCATGGTATTCTGTCGAGAGGAGGCGCAAAGAGATAGCCATAAGAAAAATCCACGGTGCGGCAATAACTGAGATTATCACAGCCCTTTGTTCCGAATTTATGAAATGGATCCTCACAGCCTCCGTTATCGGAATACCGGTATCGATATACCTTGCTAACGTCTGGATGCGGACATTTATATACAAAGAGAGGCTCTCCGTGGGGGTATTTGCCATGACTATTCTGATAGTCGCCGCAACAGGTATCGCAACGGTCATATTGCAGGCTTATCGCGCTGCGACGGCAAATCCGGTTGAATCGATTAAAACAGAGTAGTAAAAATTAAAGCTATAATCATGTTACAGATTGAAAATTTAAAGAAAAATTTCCGGACGGAAGAAATTGAAACAATCGCCCTCAACGGTGTCAACTTCGATATAAGTCAAGGCGAGTTCACAGCTATCATGGGACCTTCCGGATGCGGCAAATCCACACTATTGAACATTATCGGACTTCTGGACAATCCTACTTCAGGGAGCTATAAACTGTTAGGCAGAGAAGTTGCTGATTTAAAAGAGAAGGATCGCACATCGGTAAGGAAGGGACAGATTGGGTTTGTGTTCCAGAGTTTCAACCTCATTGATGAACTGAATGTGTACGAGAATGTCGAACTCCCTCTGATCTATCTGAAAATTAAGGCGTCCAAACGCAAAGAGATGGTAAACAGTATCCTTAACCGCATGAATATCAGCCATCGCGCAGGGCACTTCCCTCAACAGCTCTCCGGTGGACAGCAGCAGCGTGTGGCTATCGCGCGCGCGGTAGTGACAAATCCGAAGCTGATACTTGCCGATGAGCCTACCGGCAATCTCGATTCCAAGAACGGCAAGGAAGTAATGGAACTTCTTACCGAACTAAACAAAGAGGGATCGACAATACTAATGGTCACGCACTCCCGGCACGACGCTTCCTACGCCCATCGTATCATCAATCTCTTCGACGGCCAGATAGTTAAGGACATCAAACAATACCTGTAACCCGCACGACCCTTTAAATATGAGAAGAAGATAAGCCGTTCCAATTCAGGAACGGCTTATCGGATTTTATATCCAATTCTATTTACCAGATAGATAATTCAGAGCACTTCCGGCATAGAACCATTGAATCTGCTGATCGTTGTACGTATGGACGGCCTCTAAGGATTCTGTGGTACCGTCCGAATGATTAAGTTCCACAACGAGATTCCTTCCCTGTGTAAATTCATCCAATCCTTTGACTGCCACACGGTCATCCTCTCTGATCTTATCGTAGTCGTTTTTATCCGCGAAGGTCAGTGCGAGAATTCCCTGCTTCTTCAGATTCGTTTCATGTATTCTCGCGAACGATTTTGTCAAGATAACCCTTACCCCAAGGAATCTCGGCTCGAGCGCGGCATGTTCTCTGGACGATCCCTCTCCGTAATTCTCTTCGGCTACGACAATAGAGGATATTCCCTGAGACTTATATTCCTTCGCAACCTCTGATACCTTATCATAACGTCCGTTTTCAACGTTCAACACGCTGTCGGTCTTCCCGTTAAATTTATTTACGGCGCCCATAAGCAGATTGCCGGATATGTTCTCTAAGTGTCCTCTGTAACGGAGCCACACCCCTGCCATAGATATATGGTCCGTGGTGCATTTGCTTTCGGCTTTTATGAGCAGACGCATATCGGTAAAATCGGCAGGGTCAGACGGTTGGAACGGTTCGAGCCTTTGGATGCGTTCGGAATCTGGTGATATCCGGACTTCGATGTCCGCACCGTTATCGGATGGAGCGATATATCCTGGATCATCGACATCGAATCCTTTGATAGGCAGATCACTACCCGTAGGTTCCGCTAATTTTATCTGTTTACCATCGCGGTTCGTAAGGGTATCCGTCAGCGGATTGAAGCAGAGATCCCCTGCAAGCGTCAGCGCGGTAACGATCTCTGGCGACGCTACGTATGCGAAGGTATTCGGATTCCCGTCCGCACGTTTAGCAAAATTGCGGTTAAAGGAGGTCACAATGGAGTTCCTCCGCAGAGGATCGTCGGTCTTGCGCTTCCACTGCCCGATACACGGTCCACAGGCATTTGTCATTACCACACTACCCATATTTTCAAAATCTTTTATCAGCCCGTCCCTCTCCGCAGTATATTTCACCTGTTCCGAACCCGGATTCACGATAAAATCCGCTTTTACTTCTATATTATTCTCCACAGCTTGTCTTGCTACCGATGCGGCACGACTCATATCCTGATAAGAGGAATTGGTGCAGGAGCCGATAAGCCCTACCTCCATTTTGCGCGGATAACCTTCCTTTAAAACTATCCTCCCGAACTCGGATATCGTATGGGCGGCATCCGGCGTAAACGGTCCGTTAATATATGGTTCGAGCCTACTCAGGTCGATCTCTATAAGCTGGTCGTAATATTTTTCAGGATATTCGTACACCTCCTGATCCGCCCTCAGATAACCGGCAAGCTCCTGAGCTCCGTCTGCAATGCTTCCTCTTCCGGTGGCTGTCAGATAATCAGCCATATTACTGTCAAACGGGAATACGGAAGTCGTCGCCCCGATCTCCGCTCCCATGTTGCATATAGTAGCTTTACCTGTCGCCGATAAGCTGTCCGCTCCGTCCCCGAAGTATTCCATAACCGCATTCGTAGCACCTTTAACAGTAAGAATACCCGCTATTTTTAGTATTACATCCTTAGGCGAAGTCCATCCGTTAAGACGTCCCGACAGCCTTACTCCTATTATTTTGGGCATCCTGAGTTCCCACGGAATCCCTGCCATTACATCGACGGCATCCGCGCCTCCTACCCCTATGGCTATCATTCCGAGCCCTCCGGCATTGGGGGTATGTGAGTCGGTACCGACCATCATTCCCCCGGGGAACGCATAATTTTCCAGAACTACCTGATGTATAATCCCTGCACCAGGTTTCCAGAATCCTATACCGTACTTATCCGATACCGAACGGAGGAAGTCATAGACCTCTCTGTTATAATTCAAAGCATTCGGAAGATCCTTCTCCGCATTTTGCTCCGCAACGATCAGGTGGTCGCAGTGTACGGTAGCAGGTACGGCTGAACGTTCTCTCCCTGCTGTCATAAACTGGAGCAGCGCCATCTGCGCGGTCGCATCCTGCATAGCGACGCGGTCCGGAGCAAAATTTACATAATCTTCTCCCCTTCGATAGTCCGCCAATTCGCTGTCATCGTAGAGATGAGCATAGAGAATCTTCTCGGTCAATGTAAGCGGCCTTCCGAGCAAATTCTTCGCACGGTCTACCTTGTTTCTGAAGGTAGAATATATTTTTTCTGTCAATTCCTGATCGAACAACATAAGCCTGTATTTTTTAAGTCATAATTACGGGATGGTTCCCGCGGTATAATTTCCCCTGATAAAGATCGTTATTTTCAAGAAATTTTTCAAGCATCGCCACAAGCTGTTCATTACGCACGAGCCCCCATTTATGCCCTATATGGTATCGCGGAGGGGCTTCTCCGGCAAATCTCTCGACAACCAGATCCGGACGAAGGCGTATCAGTATCTCCGAGAAGAACGCAATATATTCCTCCAGTTCGAAGAGTTTGAATTTTGACGGATCGTTCAAATATTCCTCGCCCATAGCGGTATCTTTGAATATCTGCAGCTGGTGGAACTTAACTGTATCCAAGGGCAGGTCGTTAATAAGGCCTGTCTGCCCGATCATCATCTCTTCGGTCTCTCCCGGCAGTCCGAGTATAAAATGCGCCCCAGTGTGGATTCCTCTGACGGCAGTAGCCTTGACCGCATCCTGCGCACATCTAAAATCATGCCCGCGATTTATCGACCGTAAAGTGCTGTCGTAACACGATTCGATTCCGTACTCGACAGCTATATATTTTTTCTCAGCGAGTAACGCAAAATAATCCAGTTTAGCCTCGTCTATACAGTCCGGACGTGTGCCTACCACGACACCTATAACATTTTCGCTGTCAAACGCCTGACCGTATATCCGTTTAAGCTCCTTAAGAGGAGCGTAAGTATTTGAAAACGACTGGAAGTAAACTAAAAATTTCTCCGCTTTTTTATATCTGCGGGAGTGAAATTCCACCCCTTCCTCTATCTGCCGGGCGACAGATTTTGCCGGATCGCAGTAAGACGGGGTAAATGCGTTGTTGTTACAGAACGTACAGCCTCCGGAGGAGACGGTACCGTCCCTGTTCGGACATGTGAACCCTGCATTGACAGCGATCTTCTGAACCCTGCTTCCGAACAAATCCTTAAAATACCGCGAATAACTGTTAAACTTTCTCGAATCTCCCCACGGATAGACCTTACTGTCCATCGTTAATTTTTTTTATCATTGCCACGGCATAAACCGCTATCCCTTCCTCTCTTCCCACGAATCCGAGTTTCTCGGTGGTGGTTGCCTTCACGGAGACCTGACTTTCATCCACACCCATAACCTCCGCCATAACAACTACCATCTGCGGAATTATGTTTTTTATTTTCGGTTCCTGAAGACAGATTACCGCATCGATATTGACAACTTCGTAACCGGAATCACGAACGATTTCTATCGTTTTTTTCAGTAATATTTTACTGTCTATACCTTTGAATTCATCGGGATTATCGGGGAAGTGATACCCTATATCCCTCAATGCAGCAGCACCCAGCAAGGCGTCGCATACGGCATGCAGAACGACATCCCCGTCCGAATGGGCGATACATCCTTTAGAATGTTCGAGCCGGATTCCGCCAAGCCATAGCGGCAATCCCTCGGCAAGGGCATGAACATCGTAACCATTACCTATTCTGTAAGGCATAATTTCTAAATTTTATTTCCGTAAGCAAGATCGCCGATATCCCCTATCCCGGGAACGATATATGATTTTACAGTCAGTTCCTCATCGACAGCTGCAGTCCATATTTTCATTTTGTGGGAAGAGAATCTTTTTTTAATATACTCAACACCGTCTTCACTCGCGATCACAGACGCAATGTGGGTAAATTCAGGCTCCCCTCCCATTTGAATCAACGTCTGATACGACAGTTCCATAGAGACACCGGTAGCGAGCATCGGATCTATAAGAATAAGGGTTTTGCCTGCAAGGGACGGAGTCGTTACCGATTCGATATCTATATGGAACGTACCGTCCTTCTTATATCTACGGTAAGCGGACACGAACGCGCTCTCCGAATTGTCGAAAAAATTAAGGAATCCTGAGTGCATAGGCAGTCCGGCCCTCAATAGGGTCGCGAGAACTACTTCTCCTTCCGGAACATTAATCTCAGCCTCTCCCAGAGGGGTTTCCACCGTAATACTCCGGTAATTCAAGGTTTTGCTTATCTCGTAAGCCATTATCTCTCCGACACGTTCCAGATTTCTCCGGAACCGCATACTGTCGCGCTGAATGCTGCTGTTACGCAATTCCGAAACAAACTTGTTGAGTATCGTATTTTCTTTACCGAGTATCGTTACCATATAGTTTGAAATTAATTTTCTAATTTAAGAAAAAAATCTGGTTTTAGTACGGAGTATCTTCATTTTTGCCTCCCGAATCGAATCCGTCAGCAGGAGTGGAATCGAACGTACCCCCCAATGCACCGGAGATCGCGGACATATCCCATCCTCCTCCGTCTATACTCGAACCGAATTCCTCCGCAGGGGTGTTGAACGGAGTGAATCCGTCTGCACCCATATCCCCCTCGTCGAGATCCATGAATTTTGCCTGCTCCTTACGGAAGCGTAATTTAACGGTATCCACCGCACCGTTACGGTGCTTCGCCACAATGATTTCAGCCATTCCCGCTGTGGGCATTCCCTGAGCGTCTTCCGTAAGTCCATAGTATTCAGGCCGGTGGATAAACGCTACGAGGTCGGCGTCCTGCTCGATCGCTCCGGATTCCCTTAGATCGGACAACTGAGGGCGTTTATCTCCCCCACGCGATTCCACGGACCTGTTGAGCTGGGACAATGCGATGATCGGAATATTAAGTTCCTTAGCTATCGCCTTCAGGGATCGGGAGATAGACGACACCTCCTGTTCCCTGTTACCTCTTGTCTCCGGCGTTCCTGTCATCAACTGAAGGTAATCGATAATTATAAGTTGTATGTCGTATTGTATCTTAAGCCTGCGCGCCTTAGAGCGGAATTCAAAGATCGAGAGCGCAGGCGTATCGTCGATAAATAACTGTGCGTCGGATAGGGGTTTGATGCTGTTCTCAAGATGCTTCCACTGTTCCGGACTGAGTTTGCCGTTGCGGACATCGCGTGAATCGAGTCCGGATTCCGCTACAATAAGCCTCATCATCAGTTGCTGTGAACTCATCTCCAGCGAGAAGAATGCAACGCCCTTCTGAAAATCCACCGAGATATTCCTCGCCATCGAGAGAACGAACGCGGTCTTACCCATCGAGGGGCGTGCGGCAATGATAATAAGATCCGACGGCTGCCATCCGAGAGTCAGGCGGTCGATATGGGTGAAGCCCGTAGGGACACCGCTGAATCCGTCTGTCTTCTTGGAGGCCTCCTCGATCATTCTCAAAGTCTTGGAGATAATATCCCTCGACTTCTGAACATCCTTCTTGACCGTCCCTTCGGCGACTTTGAATATCTCCGCTTCGGCAAAATCAATAAGATCGGTTACGTCGGTCGAATCGTCGTAGGATTTTTTCTGTATGTCGGTAGCAGCGCGTATAAGCTCTCTCTGGACGTACTTCTGAGCAATTATCTTAGAGTGGAATTCTATATGCGAGGCAGACCCTACCTTCTGAGTAAGAAGAGCAAGGTACCCCGGACCTCCCACGTCCGCAAGCCTTCCGTTGCGCTGGAGCATCTGCCCCACGGTGTAGAGGTCGATAGGTTCGATCTTAGCGGAGAGATCGAGAATAGCCTGATAAATTATTTTGTGAGACTCCTTATAAAACGATTCCGGGCGTAGGAACTCCTGTACGGACATAATGCTGTCCTTCTCAAGCATAAGGGCACCGAGAACCGCCTCTTCGAGATCGATACTCTGCGGAGGCATCGTTCCGAGCTCCTGGCTCAGTTTTTCGAAAACGTCGTTATTTTTTCTGGTATATTGCTTTGCCATATCGGGCATTAAAATTTCCAAGCGTACATCTGGTCGAGTTGATTGTAGTCCGTCATATCCACCTGCATGGGTACGATGGATACGTAACCGTTATTAAGCGCATACTCGTCCGTATCGGTAGCATGCTCCTCCTGATTGAGGAAGATTCCGGTAGGCCAGTAATATTCCCTTCCGCGCGGATCGAACCGCTTCTCGAACTCCTCACGCCAGTATCCTTTATTTTGTCTGCACAAACGGATTCCCTGTATCTCCTCCTTCGGCAGATCGGGGATATTGACATTAAGACACATCGGAATCGATATATCGTCAGTATTCAGAACCCTGCCTATGATGATCGAAGCATAGTGCTGCGCGGCTGTAAAATCGGCATCTTCGCGCGGATTCAACAACGAGAATCCTATCGACGGAATGTTGTAAAAACTACATTCCGACGCAGCCCCCATAGTTCCTGAATATATCACACTTACAGCGGAATTAGATCCGTGGTTGATTCCTGAGAGCGCGAGTGCAGGCCGTTCCTGCATAATGCTGTCAAACGCCATCTTAACGCAATCTACCGGGGTTCCCGAACAGGTATAAATCTCCAGATCCGGTTCCTGTTTTATTTTGCGAAGATATAGCGGGCTCGATATCGTGATAGCATGCGACATACCGGACTGCGCGACTTCAGGAGCCACGACAACGACTCTTCCGAGCGGTCTCGCGATCTCGATCAGCGCCTCCAGTCCTTTGGCCTGGAATCCGTCGTCGTTGGTTATAAATATCAATGGTTTATCCATACTTACAAACAGCTTGAATTGTCCCAGCAGTGGGTGCATAGTTGTTCCTTCGGAAGTCCTATCGCATTCACGAGGTCGTCGAGCCTCATAAATTTGAGAGTCGTCACACCTATTACCTTCCTGATTGTTTCTATCATATTGTTGTACCTCTGAGTATCCGGTGTCGAATATTCCTTTAAAACATCTTCCGAGAAGTCCTCGGTTCCCTCTAAATCCCTGATAACCCTTCTCGTAATAAGGTCGAACGACGATCTCGAAGATGAGAAATTAAGGAATGTACAAGGATAAACGAGCGGAGGGCAGGCAATGCGGATATGCACGTCTTTAACTCCGGCTTCGATTAGTTTGATTACATTGTCTTTCAATTGAGTTCCCCTTACGATAGAATCGTCGAGGAATATAATATTCGAGCCTCTCGTCAGAGCTTCGTTAGGTATCAGTTTCATTTTGGCCACAAGGTCTCTCATGTTTTGGTTCTGAGGCATGAAACTCCTCGGCCATGTAGGGGTATATTTGACGAAGGCTCTCTTGTAAGGAATACGTTTTTCATTGCTGTAACCTATGGCGTGCCCCAGACCGGAATCCGGAATTCCTGAGACAAAATCGGCATCCTTAAGATCGTCCCTGCGGGCCAGCGCTCCTCCGCAATTATATCTCGCAGCCTCCACGTTAATGCCTTCGTAATACGAAGAAGGGTAACCGTAATAAACCCACATAAACGAACATATTTGTTTCTTATTACCCGGAGCGACAATCTGTGTAATCCCGTCGCCGTTCAGCATTACCGCTTCTCCGGGACCGAGATCGCGAACGTAGGTATAATCGAGATTAGTAAATGAGGAACTCTCTGTCGCGGCTACGTAACCGTCTTGATTCTTACCTATAATTACCGGAGTTCTTCCGACTTTATCCCTTACTGCTATAAGTCCCTTCTCGGTCAGCATCAAGAAGCTGCACGAGCCTTTGATAGTTTTATGAACAGTCTTGATACCCTCTTCAAAGGATTCCGCGCGGCTTATAAGTATTGCTACGAGCTCGGAGGCGTTGATCGCAGAGCCTGAAAATTCGGCAAAATTTATTTTTTCCTTCAACAACGCATCGGCAATCTCGGCTACATTGTCTATCCGTCCCACTGTTACAATCGAGAATATACCAAGATGGGACGTGATAGTAATAGGCTGGGACTCGGTATCGCTGATGACTCCTATTCCCATCTTCGAACCTTCGAATTTGTGAAGTTCGGGCTCGAACTTGTTGCGAAAATACGCACTCTCGAGACTGTGAATGGAGCGTACGAATACGCTTCCATTGAAGAATGACATTCCGGCGCGCTTCGTCCCAAGATGGGAATGATAATCCGTTCCGTAAAATACATCAGCTACACATTCCTTTTTGGAGATACAACCGAAAAAACCGCTCATTTATTTATATATTTATCGTAATTTATTGCTAATCAAGTGTATGAACTCCTCACGGGTTCTCATATCCGACAGGAATACTCCGGTGAACGCGGAAGTCGTCGTCGCGGAGTTTTGTTTCTGCACACCTCTCATCTGCATACAGGTGTGGGACGCTTCGATAACCACCGCAACCCCCATAGGATTCAGCGAGCGTTGAATGCAGTCGCGAATCTGTACCGTGAGTCTCTCCTGAACCTGCATGCGCCGGGAGAATGTCTCGACAACCCTCGCGATTTTCGACAAGCCAGTGATATATCCGTTCGGCACATAGGCTACATGGGCCTTCCCGAAGAAGGGCATCAGGTGGTGCTCGCACATGGAATAGAGCTCGATATCCTTAACTATAACCATCTGTTTGTATTCCTCCTTGAACTTCGCCGAGAGGATTATCTTCTCGGGGTCCTGATCGTATCCGTGCGTAAGGAACGACATCGCCTTCGCTACCCTCTTAGGGGTCTTCAGCAGTCCTTCGCGTTCGGGATTTTCGCCTAATATCTTGAGTATCTCCCCGTAATGATGCTTCAACTGCGAGATTTTAGTCTCGTCGTACAGCTCTTCTTTATGGTAATTGAATTTATCTTCGTCGTCAAACATTTATAGTGACAAAATTTATATAGATCAGCATTTGCAAAGTTACTATTTTTTTTCGATACGCTGTGTAAAATTACCGGTTTTATCAGCGTATCCGACAAATAATTCTTACTTCGGATACCCTACCGGATGATTCAGCATCAGGTGCTGGTCCTCCTTAAGTTTCAGCCCCTCGCGCAGTTTGTCATGATCCATTCCACCCCTGCAGACAGTTCCGAGTCCGCGACCTGCACAGAATAGGGAGATATTTTGTGAAATCACCCCTGCATCGGTCCAGAAGCTCTCTTTATGGTCTGTATTGGCAACAATAACCAGATATACCGGAGCATCGAACTGGCGGTAGTCACCGGCATTTACCGGTTCCGGAGCATGATTGACCGCATCGTAACGGTAAACTCCATCTGCATTGCATAAATAAATATCCAAAGCCTGCCTGTTACCTGCGGACGGAGCTGTTCTTTTACCCGATTCAGGACGGTTTATACCGTTGGCAGCCCAAAGAAGATCGGATAAATTCTGAAGAGTAAGCTCTTTATCCGAGAATTGCCGAATAGATTCCCGCTTCGCGAGAGCCTGCATAATACCTGCTCCGGTCTCCAGATCGGGTGCGTTTAACTTCACCGCGGATAATTCCTGACCATAGGAACCGTATGCCAGAATCGCAATAAGTGAGACAAAGAATAATTTTTTCATGGTCGTATAATATAACTGATTTTATTCTTCAAAGTTAATAAACCCACAGGTTCTACGTACGGATTTATGGGTTTATTTTTCCTTTATATTGAAGCTGAGTTTAACATATCCGTATCTTGACGGAGCCATGCAGGAGTTAAAATTTACGACGGGCGATTTATAGTCGAATAGATTGTCGATTCCGGCCATTATCCTTACGCCTCTTATGTCGAGTGCGACGGAACAGTTCCAAATCGAATAGGCATTGTGCTTCGCCGAATAAGTCCCCATATAAACATAAGGCATCTGCGCAGCGGCCATAAAATCCTCGTAAGTTTTTTTCCCTGTGATCTTACCGGATATATCGAAGTAGAGAGTATTCCGCCCTAACGACACTCCGTAATTAAGGATAATCGCCGCGCTGTGCGGACTGACGAATATATACTGCGTCGATGCTTCGGGAGCATCTTCCGACTGATCTATATAATTATAGTTCGCCGTAACGAACAATTCCTTGGCAAGGCGGCTCTTAGCGATAAGTTCTATACCTGAGAATCTGCTCTTGTCTATGTTCTCGTAGAACAGGTCCGTGCGGGTTCCGTTTTGGATCTCGCGTACATCTATTTTTTTACGGAAGTAACTCTTGAATGCCGTAACAGAGAAGTTAGTAAACCCTTTGGTATATTCCGCGGTAAACGATATATACTGGTTGTGCTCCGGTTCCAGTTCGGGATTGCCCACAACGTACATATTCGATCCACCTCCGATCGGCAGTTTATAATCCATATAGAGCTCTTTGAGTGTCGGATTGCGGTATCCGCGCGAATAGCTGCCTCTGAAACTCAAGTCGTCGAGTGAATATTTTACCGAGGCCTTGGGTGTGAAGTTCCATTTGTAACGGTTAGCTTTCTCTATCCTGATACCTGCGATAAAGCTTAGGCCCATATTAGTATTTATTTCATCCTGGGAATAGAGGGTAACGGTATTCACGCTTCTTTTATCATTGTATCCGTACCGGCTGAGATCGAAGTTAAGCGTCTCGTTGAGGAATTCCAGTCCTGTCGTAACTCTATTGTAACGTCCCGCATTCACCGTCCACAAAAGGCGCGGCGAATTATACATGTGTTTCTGCTTCGGAACGGAGAATTGAAGGGAATCCATGTTCTTGCGCGAGAGATCTCCCGTGTAACTCAGCGAAATATAATTGTATGCGTTCGGCTGGAATTCCACACCCGTACGTAACGTATAAGTGTTGTATCGTTCGAACGTATAATTATCTCCGTCCGCACTTCCGGTGTTGAGGCTCTCCGGGAAGTCATAACGGCTCTTCGTGTAGTAAGCAACAGCGGCAAAGGCATTGATTTTTTCCGAAAATTCGTAAGAAACCTTCTGCGTAACAGATACGCTCCTCCATCCGCTGATACTGAGTCCGAGAGTATCTATGGGTGCGATGACCGTAGTATCGGAGATAATCTCCGTAACACCGGTCATTACGTTCATCTTCTGATAAGCGTCGTAATGCCTTACCTCTTCCTTTGTTCCGAAGAGCTGGTAGGCATCCCTGCCGGAATAGGCCACTGTGGTCTGAGCCTTGAATTTACCAAAGTTAAAACCCATATAAAGGTCGGCATCCACGTTCGGAATATCCTGTTTGGTATGGCTCCTTATACCGTCCACATATTCCCTGTTGCGCTGATAATACCCTGCATATTTGACCGATCCTGCGATATCTATTTTATCCACCGGAGACCTCGTAATAACATTTATGACTGCGCCCATAGCGTTGGATCCGTACAGCACGGACGAAGATCCGCGCACGATCTCGATACGCTCGACATCGGACAGCGCAATGCGGTTAAAATCTATATTACCGTACGTCTCTCCGGCGATGCGCTCTCCATCTATAAGAAACAAAATATAGCGGGCATCGAGGCCTTGAAACGACAGAGAAGTTCCGTATCCGGCTTGATGGAACTCCACTCCGGCGAGTTCTCTCTCGAGCAATTGCGGCAGGGAAGTTGCTCCGCTGAGTTCGATGTCTCTTGCGGTTAGCATGCGTGTGAGAACAGGGGTATCTTTGAGAGGCAGCGGAGTACGGGTAGCGGTTACCGCAATTTGTTCGACCTGAACAGGTTCCCCTGACAAATCAGCGTATACTTCCGGCGCTTGTTCGCAGAATAAATTGTGGAACGAGAATAAAGATAGAATAACTGCGACACCATATTTTTTCATGAACCTGCTAAATTAATGAATGGCAAATATACAGTATTTACTATATTTCATAAAATATTTATAATTTTGTAAATTCTTAATTTATAAAAATGGCCTTCCTGAAATATCTATTCGTTATAACTGCGTTTCTTACGCTGTATTCCTGTACTGAGGACGGCAAGAGGACGGCGGAAGATTATGAAGTCTGGGGAATCGATATATCCAGATACCAGAAGAAGATCGACTGGAAGGAGATAATCTCAGGCGACGGTCCGCACTTTATCTTCATCAAAGCGACCGAGGGAAGTGCTATTCAGGACCCCATGTACCATCACCATAAACAAGAACTCGAGAAGAGCGGAATTCTCTGGGGAGCTTACCACTTCTTCGGCCACAGGACCTCCGGCAAGAAGCAGGCGCGGAATTTTATCAACACGGCAAAATTAACCAAAGGGAATCTTCTTCCTGTCCTGGATATAGAATATCATAGATTTTTAAAGGACAGGAAGCATCTGATTAAAGAGGTCGCAGCCTTCTGCTCGGAGATAAAACGTTATTACGGAGTCTATCCGGTAATATATTGTTCTTCGAATTTTTATGAACGTTATCTGCGCAGGGACTTCCCTGAATCGAAGTATCATATCTGGATAGCGGATTACAGCAGCACGCCTTCGGCATCATGGAGATTCTGGCAACATACGGACTCGCATACTATTCCGGGAATCCACGGGAATGTGGACCGTAACGTGTTTGCCGGAGAGTTAAACGATTTGAAAAAATTTACTTTAAGATAATGAACAGGGAGACCGATTTTCTCGTAATTGGGAGCGGAATCGCAGGGCTGACGTTCGCCCTCAAGGCGGCAGAGCACGGCAGGGTTCTGATCGTAACAAAGAGCAACATCAGCGAAGGGAATACCAACTACGCACAGGGAGGTATATGTTCCGTAACTTACGAACCTGACAACTTCGAGAAGCATATTCAGGACACGCTCGTCTGTGGTGCGGGAGAGTGCGACCTCGACGCAGTGGAACTCGTAGTCAGGCGCGCGCCGGAGCTTATCAAACAGTTGATAAACTGGGGTGTAAAATTCGATAAAGACCAGAACGGCAGATACGAACTCGCGAGAGAGGGAGGCCATACCGAATATCGTATACTTCACCACAAGGACAACACGGGCTACGAGATCGAACGCGCACTCGTCAGAAAGGTGAAGAAGCACCCTAACATCGAGATACTCGAACATCACTTCGCAGTGGAAGTTTTGACACAGCATCATTTAGGAATGCTCGTAAAAAAATCGACTCCGGACAAGGAGTGTTACGGGGCTTATGTTCTGGATTTGAAGAAGAAGCGGATTCTCACCATTTTATCCAAATTCACAATACTTGCGACAGGCGGCGTGGGAAACATATACCATACTACGACAAATCCGTCTGTTGCCACCGGGGACGGAGTTGCTATGGTCCACAGAGCCAAGGGAACCATCGAAAATATGGAATATATTCAGTTCCACCCTACCGCGCTGTACAATCCGGGTGAACGCCCCTCGTTCCTTATAACCGAAGCCATGCGGGGATTCGGGGCTATATTGAAGACTCCGGACGGCAACGAATTCATGCAGAAGTACCATCCTATGGGCTCGATAGCCCCCAGAGACATCACTGCTCGCGGGATCGACAACGAGATGAAGACGTACGGATACGATTACGTATACCTCGACGTTACCCATAAGGACCCTAAAGATATAATATCCCACTTCCCCAACATATACGAAAAATGTTTGTCGGAAGGGATCGATATAACCAAAGATATGATCCCTGTCGCACCTGCTGCACACTACTCCTGCGGAGGTGTGAAGGTAGACCTCAACGGCCTTACTTCTATTAACAGGCTGTACGCACTCGGAGAGACTTCGTACACAGGCCTGCACGGTGCGAACCGTCTCGCGTCCAACTCTTTGATCGAGGCTGCTGTCTACGCTGACCAGGCGGCTAAACACTCGATACCTATGCTGGATAAGGTGGAACTTCAGTATAATATTCCGGGCTGGGATTACGGAGGCACGTCGCATCCTGAGGAGATGGTGCTTATCACTCAGAACTACAAAGAGATGCAGCAGATAATGAGCAATTACGTCGGGATTGTACGCTCCGACCTGCGGCTGGAGAGGGCTCTCAAGAGGCTGGCGATAATATTTGAAGAGACCGAACAGCTATACCTCACCTCGACCCTCAGTCAAAGCCTCTGCGAACTGCGCAATATGATCGCCGTTGGATATCTGATAATAAGGCAGGCCCAATTAAAAAAAGAGAGCGTGGGGCTCCATTACTCGATAGACTACCCTTCGACGATAACGGCAAAAGAATTTTAATTACTACCCAAATAAACATGGACCTGACTCAGGAAATAAAAAGAAGAAGAACATTTGCTATAATAAGCCATCCGGATGCCGGCAAGACGACGCTTACAGAAAAATTACTCCTCTTCGGAGGCGCTATACACGTCGCAGGCGCTGTAAAATCGAATAAAATAAAGAAGGGGGCGACATCGGACTTCATGGAGATCGAACGGCAGAGAGGTATATCCGTAGCGACCTCCGTAATGGGGTTCGAATATAAGGGTATAAAAATAAACATTCTCGATACACCTGGCCACGAGGACTTCGCGGAAGATACTTACCGCACCTTAACCGCAGTAGACAGCGTGATAATCGTTATCGACTGCGCCAAAGGAGTAGAGACACAAACGCGCAAACTTATGGAGGTCTGCCGTATGCGGAATACACCGGTGATGGTGTTCATCAACAAACTCGACCGCAACGGTAAGGATCCGTTCGACCTTCTGGATGAGATCGAGAGCGAACTGAAAATAAATGTGCGTCCGCTCGCCTTCCCTATCGGAATGGGACCTTCGTTCAAAGGCGTTTATAATCTATTTGAAAATAAATTGAGCCTCTTCTTTCCCGAAGACAGGCAGACAGCGCAGGGAGAGGTAGTCGAAGTGGATCTTAACGACCCTAAATTGGACGAAATAATTACTGAGAAGGACGCGAATAACCTAAGGACAGATCTGGAACTGGTCGAGGGTGTTTATCCGGAATTCGAACTCGATACATATTTATCGGGAGAGGTCGCTCCGGTATTCTTCGGAAGTGCCCTGAATAACTTCGGAGTAATGGAACTTTTAGACTGCTTCATACGAATAGCTCCGCATCCTGGCAAATCACGCACACTGCAGCGGGAGATCGACCCGTTCGAAGATAAAATGACAGGATTTATATTTAAGATACACGCTAATATGGACCCTAACCACAGGGACAGGATCGCGTTTCTTAAAATATGCTCGGGAACCTTCGAGCGCAACAAGCCTTATCTGCACGTAGGGAGCGGAAAGAACATAAAATTCTCCTCTCCGAACGCATTTATGGCAGACAAGAAGTCAATCGTAGATTTTGCTTATCCGGGGGACATAATAGGTCTGCATGATACCGGGAATTTTAAAATAGGCGACACACTTACCGAGGGAGAGAAGTTGAAATTCACAGGAATACCGAGCTTCTCGCCTGAGATGTTCCGCTATATCGAAAACGCGGATCCGCTTAAATTTAAACAGTTATCCAAAGGTGTAGACCAGTTGATGGACGAAGGAGTCGCACAGTTGTTCACTAATAAAATGAACGGGAGGAAGATCATTGGCACGGTAGGTGCTCTTCAGTTCGAAGTGATACAATACAGGCTGGAACACGAATACGGCGCTAAATGCAAGTACGAACCGGTATCTATATATAAGGCATGCTGGATCGAGAGCGACAATAAGGAACAGCTGGATGATTTTCGTAAACGCAAGTTCCAGAATATCGCTCTTGACAAACACGGCAGGAAGGTCTTCCTTGCGGATACATCGTACGCTTTGCAGTTATCGCAGGAGCGGTTCCCGGATATTAAGTTCCATTTTACATCAGAATTTTAAGGTATATGTACAGACTGACACCGGAAGAGAAAAAAATATTGGATGATTCGTCTTCCACTCAGAGTGGTAAAACCAAAATAAGGATCGCTTCGTATCTTATTCTCGCGGTTATTTTTGTAAGTATGGTGTTAGCTATGAATTACTGTATCCGCACGATAAGTTATATCGAGAGGAACCCTGAAACGATACTCGAATCGGAGCCTTAATCGGCACCATTCGTGAGGTGGAATTCCACTATGACGGGATTGTGATCGGACCATTCCACATCCGGACTGAAATAAGAGAGGGTCTGGATATCCTGTGAATGGAGGACATAATCTATTCTCAGCACCCTGTACAGGTGTTTGAAGGTAAATCCGTAACCTGAACCCTTTTCCACGAACGCATCCTTATAATCGCCTTTAATGGTTTTATATACGTACGACATCGGCGTATCGTTAAAATCTCCGCATACTATCGTAGGTAGATCCCTGCTGCGGATCACGGTCGATACGGTATCTGCCTGACCGGCCCTGATGATAAATCCCCTCTTGAGACGCTCTGTGATCTGCATAAAAGTATCTTTGGTCTCTTCGTCGAATGTAAAATTATATTCATCCAGGAACTTCACATTATCCTTGTCGACATGCGTGGTCTGTAAGTGGTTATTTATTACTCGAAGAGTATCCGTTCCTACAAGCATATCGGCATATACCACTCCGTTATTCTTATTCGCGAACATGATCTCTCCATCGGATATTATCGGGAATTTACTGTAAATCACGGCCTTGAAGCCTCCTGCATCTTTAAGATTCATTGCAAAATAGTCCCAGTCTTCGAGTTGGGTGTCAACATAATCCTTAGGGAATCTTTTGGAAGGTATAAACTCTTGAAAACAAATTATATCCGGGTTCTGTTCCTTTATGAATCCGAGTATCTCGTCCGTAACTAAATTCTCACGGTTCTCATCCCAGAATCCGGCAATATTGAATGTGAGCAGTTTTATGGAATTTTTTTCGGAGTGCTGTTCGTGATATTTCTTACTTACCGGAAATTTGTAGAATGAGGATATGTTACCCACTCCGATAAACAGCATGATCCCGGTCACAAAGAACATCCGGCTCCACCGGCAAGCCCAATATAACGTTAAAACGAGATCCGCAAAATAAAAAAATGGAAAAAACAATCCGAAAAAAGCAAAATACCACACTTTGTCAGGATTGACGGCAGGAGCGGTATAAGCGGCGGCAAGGGCTGCGACCGCTGCCAACGAGACCACCACCATGATCATATCAATGAGGCGCATTATAAATCCTGCGTTCCTGCGGCTCATCGCTAATAGTATATTTTACCCTTTGCCTTCCAGTATTTCAGAAGAATAAATCCCCAAACCATTCCACCTACGTGGGCAAAGTGGGCTACGTTGTCGGTGATCGTAAATCCCTGAATAAGTTCGAGAACCATAAAAATTATCACGAAGTATTTAGCTTTCATCGGAATCGGCGGGATCAGCAGCATTATTACCGAGTTGGGGTGCATCATACCGAATCCGAGAAGCACACCGAATATGGCTCCGGAGGCTCCGAGCGACGGAGTATTGACCGCCCTCTGTATCGCGGGATTCATATAGGCATCCATAGACTCTCTCATCATGGTTATCTCCAGCCAATTCGCGCAAGAATAAAGCAACCCCGCGCCAATACCGCATATAATGTAGAACGTAAGGAATCTTTTACTTCCCAGATCCTGTTTCAGTATGCGTCCGAACATCCACAAACTGAACATATTCAGGAACAGATGTCCGGTGCTTCCGTGCAGGAACATGTGGGTCACGAACTGATAAGGCTGGAAGTAATCCGACTCCCAGAAGAACAGCGCTCCCTTAACGGTAAGCCAGTTGCCGAGTCCGTTAGGCAGTATCATTTGCGCAAAAAATACGAGTGCGTTAATTATTATGAGATTTTTGACCACCGGAGGTGTCCTTAATGCTCCGCTTCCTATATTCATTATATCTATTTTAATCGTTTAATTATCTCCTGTTCGTCTATCGTCGTATAAACCCTTTTGCCATCTGGGGTATATTTCGGTTCGCGGCATTCGAATAACGAAGATAATAAATCTTTTATCTCTTCGTCCTGCATGTTCCTTCGTCTGTTAAGGGAGTACAGATTTGCCATCTTAACTGCAAAGATATCTTTTATTCCGGCTTTATTATCCAAACCGTCTGCAAAATTCTCTACCAGAGCACCGACTATATCATAAGGAGATAACGACTCCAATACAACTGGTATTGTCCTTAGCACGACATCTGTTTCACCGAACATCATCTCAAATCCCATATCCAGCAGTTCCGCCCTGTGAGACTGCAGCAAGGCTATGTCCCTTACAGAGAGGCTGCAAGGCTCCGGAAACAGTTCCTGCTGGCTGATCGACGTTCCTGTATCGGCGAGAGATATTATCTCCTCGTATTTTATCCGCCTATGAGCTCTGGGCAGATCTACAAGCAGCAGCGAACGTCCACGGGATACGGCGACGTAGCGGTTGGATATCCTTATATATTCGTAATCGGACTGCATGGAACTTTCGATTTCCAACGATTCCTGCACTACGTTATCACTGCCAAATCCGTTCGATATATATTCTTCCTCTTCTTCGTCTATAAGACTGCGGAATGTATCCCCTTCCGTGGAGGATTTATCAAAGTCGTCGTAATTATCTTTATAAAGTATCTCCCATCCTTCCGGTATATCGCGTCCGAAGCTCATCGAGTCGAGATAACCGGAGCGTCCGGAAGTCTTCTTAACAGACCTTTCCGCAAGGGGCTCTTCCTGCTCGAAGGGATTGAACTCAGGGTTTATGTAATTTACGGGCTCCCTTAATTCCTTGGAGCTGTCGTAAACAGGGATCTCCACCGAGGTATCCGAATCGAAGTCCATCATAGGGATAGCGCCATACTTACCGAGCGACTCGCGGACCGCAGCGTTTATTATCTGCCATATCGCCTGCTCGTCCTCGAATTTTATCTCGGTCTTGGCTGGGCTTATATTAACGTCTATCCTCGACGGATCTATCGTAAAATAGAGAAAATAGGAAGGCTGGGTATCGTTGTTTATAAGGTTATCGTAAGCCTGGAGGACTGCCTTATTGAAGTAGGGCGACCGGAAGAATCGGTCGTTCACGAACAAATACTGCTCCGCTCCGCTCTTCTTTGCGGACTGAGGACTGGTTATGAATCCTTCGATATCGATTATGGAAGTTTTTACAGACAGGTCGAGGAGGCTGTTCTTTATATTTTTCCCCACAACGGAAGCAATTCTATTACGGAGTCCCGATGCGGGCAGATTGTAGATGCACGTATTGTTGTTGTACAGAATCATCTCCACAGACGGATTGCACATAGCGACTCGAATAAATTCCGAGAGAATATGTTTAGTCTCCGCGGAATTACTTTTAAGGAACTTCCTACGGGCAGGTATATTGTAGAATAAATTCTTTATAAAGAACTGCGTGCCCTTGGGAGTATTCACAGGGGTCTGGCTCACAAAATCGCCTCCGTTAATAATTACCTGAGTTCCTATCTCTTCCTCGCATTTACGGGTTCTCATCTCTACTTCCGCAACGGAGGCTATCGAAGCGAGTGCCTCGCCCCTGAATCCGAAGGTTGAGAGGCGGTATAAGTCTTCCGCAGATGATATTTTAGACGTAGCATGTCTCTCGAATGCTTTAACTGAGTCCGTCGCAGACATACCGCATCCGTTGTCCACAACCTGTATAAGCTCCTTACCGCCATCCTTAATATTGACCGTGACGGAGGTGGCCCCAGCGTCTATAGCGTTCTCCACCAACTCCTTAATAACCGACGCGGGACGCTGCACGACCTCTCCGGCCGCTATTTGATTATAAACCGACTCCGGCAATAGTTTAATAACGTCGCCCATTATTCCACATTAACTCAGCAGCCACCAGAATGCCGCTATCAACAAGACCAGGGCTATCACGAACCTGATCGTATTGGCTTTTTTATTAGAACTGCGTCTATCGACAATATTTCCTTTACGCATACTCATTCCGCGCAGGTATTGTCCGGGTTTATACTCTTCCGAACCGGAAGCATTCTCTCCGGAAGTTTTATAATTGTCTTTATAATCTGCACCGAGAACGGCTTTTTTGCGTTCCTCGCGGGCCTCTTCCTCCGGATCGTAATACCTCGGTTTATACTCGAACTGTCTTGGTTTGCGTACTCTGAAAAAAGTGAATCTCATAATATCACCACTATTTTGAATTATGTACCTACACAATCCCTATTATGTAAAAATAATCATTTATTTTAAAATAAATATTATTTAAACGATACAACACCCTACGTTATCGTTTTTCTTTATTTTTTTATGAGGCATTAATATAATTATTAGAAAAAAATCTCGTACTTTTGTGATAAAATGTTTTGAAATGAAGAATTTTAAACGATATTTGGTTACTTCAGCCCTTCCTTATGCGAACGGACCTGTCCACATCGGTCATCTTGCAGGCGTCTATATCCCTTCGGATATCTACGTTCGCTACCTGAGATTAAAAGGCAGAGATGTGGTATGGGTGTGCGGTTCGGACGAGCACGGGGTTCCTATCACGATCAAGGCGCGTCAGGAAGGAGTCACACCGCAGGATATCGTGGACAAATACCACAATATTATTAAAAATTCTTTCGCAAAGTTAGGAATATCGTTCGATATCTATTCGCGTACGACCTCCCCTGTACATTACGATACCGCGTCTGATTTTTTCCGCAAGCTCTACGATAAGAATGTTTTCGAAGAGCAGGTTACCTTACAGTACTACGACGAGGAGGCTAAGCAGTTCCTCGCGGACAGGTATATCACAGGTTCATGTCCACACTGCCAGAACGACAAAGCGTACGGCGACCAGTGCGAAAAATGCGGAACAACGCTGAGCCCTAACGATCTAATTAATCCCAAATCGGCGATTACAGGGTCAATACCTGTCAAGAAGGAGACCAAACACTGGTATCTTCCGTTAAACAAATACGAAGAATTCCTTCGCGAATGGATACTCGAAGGACACAAGGAATGGAAGGTTAATGTCTACGGACAGTGCAAGAGCTGGCTCGATCTCGGGTTACAGCCCCGCGCAGTCAGCCGCGACCTCGACTGGGGAATTCCGGTACCTGTCGAAGGAGCTGAGGGCAAGGTGTTGTACGTATGGTTCGACGCCCCTATAGGATATATATCGGCCTCAAAGGAATTGACCGTGGATTGGGAGAAGTACTGGAAGGACGAAGAGACCAAGCTCGTGCACTTCATTGGCAAGGACAATATCGTATTCCACTGCATCGTATTTCCCGCAATGCTCAAAGCTCACGGCGGTTATATACTTCCGGAGAATGTTCCGGCAAACGAATTCCTCAACCTCGAAGGAGATAAAATTTCGACATCGAGGAACTGGGCGGTATGGCTGCACGAATATCTCGAAGATATGCCCGGCAAAGAAGATGTACTTCGCTATGTTCTCTGTGCGAACGCGCCGGAAACTAAAGATAACGACTTCACGTGGAAGGATTTTCAGGCCAGGAATAATAACGAACTCGTAGCGATACTCGGCAATTTTATTAACCGTGCAGTAGTTCTCACAGACAAATATTACGAAGGAGTGGTTCCGGAGTGCGGAACCCTGACGCCATACGATCAGGAAATACTTCAGGAGATTCCTAAAATAAAAAAATCCGTAGAGGAGAATATAGAGAATTACCGTTTCCGCGAAGCATTGAGAGAGGCTATGAATCTCGCACGTCTCGGAAATAAATATCTTGCGGACACCGAACCGTGGAAGCTCGTTAAAACAGAGCCTGAGAGGGTAAAAACGATACTAAATATAGCGATACAAATATCGGCGAATCTTGCGATAGTATGCGAACCGTTTATGCCGTTTACCGCTGAGAAGATACTCGGATTGCTAAATATCGAAAAATTCGGCTGGGAGGAGCTCGGCAGAACCGACCTTATCGAGGCTGGGCATAAACTGAACAAACCGGAACTGCTGTTCGAAAAAATTGAAGACAGCGTTATCGAGGCGCAGCTGCTCAAACTGGAGAATACCAAGAAGAGCAATATGGCCAACGAAGCGGTGGATATAGAACCTCAGAAGGAGTCTGTAACCTTTGAGGATTTCATGAAGATGGACATCCGAGTATCCAAAGTTCTCGAAGCGGAGAAGGTGCCTAAAACAAAAAAATTACTCAAACTTACTGTGGATACCGGAATCGATAAACGAGTCATCGTGTCGGGAATAGCGGAATTCTATTCACCGGAAGATATGATCGGACGTCAGGTTTTGGTTCTCGTAAACCTCGAACCGCGCACGATCAAAGGTATCGAATCTCAGGGAATGATCCTGATGGCACAGACCACAGACGGCAGAATGGTTACCGTGAAACCGGCGGAAGATATCGTAACAGGTGCATTTATAGGTTAATTTCAGCCACACCGGCTATTTTTTCACACAGACAAGAAGAACAAACTATAATATGGAGAACTTTGATTGGAAGAATCTGTCCTTCGGCTACGTAAAAACGGATTATAATATACGTTGTTATTACAGGGACGGCAAATGGGGTGAATTAGAGATTCACACTGAAGAAGATATCACTATGAGCATGGCTGCGACCTGTCTCCACTACGGACAGGAAGCATTCGAAGGCCTGAAGGCATTCAGGGGCAAAGACGGAGACATTCGCATCTTCCGTCCTCAAGAGAATGCCAAGAGGATGGTCAGCTCGGCAGAATATATAGAAATGGCTCCGCTTCCGGAAGAAAAATTTGTGGAAGCAATAAAAAAAGTGGTCAAACTAAACGAAAGATTTCTTCCACCCTACGGTACAGGGGCGTCGATGTATATCCGTCCGGTACTGATTGGTACAGGGGCGCGCGTAGGGGTTCATCCCGCGGACGAATATCTGTTCTGCGTATTCGTAACTCCGGTAGGACCTTACTATAAGAACGGATTCAAACCTATCGACGTTATCGTGGACAGAGGACATGACCGTGCCGCTCCGCATGGAACCGGACATATTAAGGTCGGAGGTAATTACGCGGCAAGTCTTAAATCGCAGTCATGGGCAAAGAAGCAAGGCTATTCAATTGTGTTGTATCTCGATTCGGCTGAGAAAAAATATATCGACGAGTGCGGAACTTCGAACTTCTTCGCAATCAAAGGCAACACATACATTACTCCTGCATCCCACTCTATTCTTCATTCGATAACTAACCTCAGCGTTATGGATATCGCACGCGGTATGGGCATGGAAGTGGAGTGCCATAAGGTGGCATTCTCGGAACTCGACAGCTTCGACGAATGCGGGGCATGCGGAACAGCGGCGGTAGTAACTCCTATCTCGAAGATCGTGGACCCCATCAACGGCAAAGAATACATCTTCTCGGACAGCGAGACTCCGGGCAGAGTGACCGAGAAGCTCTATAACAGACTCCGCGCCATACAGCTGGGAGAAGAAGAGGACAAATTCAACTGGATCGTAACCGTTTAACTTACCGTATATGAAAAAAATATTTTTGACAATATTGGCGGTCCTGATCTCCGTACCATTCTTTGCACAGCCTTCGAACGTACCTGTGCACGACCCTGTAATGATAAAAGAGGGGGACACATATTATATTTTCAGCACGGGCAACGGGATCGATGTCAAGAGTTCCAAAGACATGGTAAACTGGAAGAAGGAAGAATCCGTGTTTAAGCGCGGTGAACTCCCTTCGTGGCATAAGGACGATATACCGGAACAGAAGGGACATCTTTGGGCGCCGGATATTCATTACAGGAACGGCAAATATTACCTGTATTATTCCGTGTCCGCATGGATGAACTTCAATTCCAGCATCGGACTTGCGACCAACACCACTCTCGATCCGGAATCTCCGGACTACAAATGGGTGGATGAAGGCAAGATCATAGATTTCAGGAACGGCGGCGAAGGTGTTAATGTAATAGACCCCAATGTATTCGTAGATGAGGACGGCAGGGTTTATCTTCTCTACGGATCATATAAGGCGGGGCTCAGACTGGTGGAACTCGATCCGGATACAGGCAAACTGCTTGATGAAAAAAATCCGGATGTAACTGTATTAACAACGTCCTTAGGCGAGGGTGTATTCCTTATTAAACACGACGGATACTATTATATTTTCGCATCGCGTGGCAAATGCTGCGCGGGAATAGAGAGCACTTACCACATTGTTATGGGCAGATCGAAAGATATCAAAGGCCCTTATCTTAACAAGGAGGGCGAGAGCTGGGTGGACAATCACTTCACGATGTTCCTTGAAGGAGACTACGAAGAACCGGGTCGAGGCCATAACAGATTCTTTACAGAAGGAGATACCACCTATATAGTTTACCACGCCTATACGAGATCTGCGGACGGGGCCTCGCTGCTGAACATCAAACCTGTTTACATCGATAACGACGGTTGGCCTACGATGGAGAATACCGGAAAAATACTCAAAGCATATCATTAAAAATCCTGCCTCCGGGCAGGATTTTTTATCCGGAATACTCCTCCCTTATCGACGGCAGAAGTTAAATCGAACGAGATCCCTAAATAGTTTTTACGGGACAGGGTCGTGTCCGCTCCCTCCCCATGGGTGACATGAAAGAATTCTTTTAACCGATAGGTACATACCTCTGAATATTCCGTATTTTTTGAATGCTTCGAGCGAATACTGCGAACAAGTAGGGGTATAACGACAGGCAGCAGGTGTAAACGGAGATATGAAATTCTGATAAAATTTAATCAGCGTCACGAACGGGAATACCGCTATTTTTTTCGATATTTTTACAAATCGACCTGATTCCCTTCCGGATTCCATTTTCTATGGTTTTAAAATCGAGAATATCCTTTGATGTATAAACAAAAGCGACAAGTACACGTTTACCGTCAATAACGAACGATCCGTCGCGGTTCGTATGCCACAGTGATTTATTTATCCGGTAAGCCTCCCGTATTCTTCGTTTTATGAGATTGCGGTCTACTGCACGTTTATGGTTGCGTTTACTTACGGTAATTACCACCTGTACATTCTCGCTATCCGGATCAGGATCCGTCAGCATATAAACCAATCGGAACGGATATGAGAACATAGAAACTGAAGCTCCGTCGGCAAATAACTGTTCCAACAGTGTCTTATTGCAGAGTTTATGCCTCTTACCAAAGGTATTATCCGTTAATTTCAATTATGCTGATTTACTTTTGATCGGTGCTTTTTTTACTGTTCCGGTGGATTTTTTTATATCGGATTTTTTATCGGTAGTTTTTGCAGTAACTTTAGATTTAACCGTTTTTTTTGACAATTTTTTTGCAGCGGGATTGTCCACGGATGGAGACGCTTCTTTTTTTTCTATCGATACGTACCCTGCATTCTCACCGGACTGAAGTTTTTGGATAAATTTATCTATCGCATTTACCATCGAGGAAGATTCAGGCGTAGGGGCTATAACACTGAGGTTATAGCCGTGATCCGCCACTGCAAGTGCTGTTCCGTTACCGAACGCAGCAATCCTCACCGTCTCAGGCAGCTCGGGATACGTAGATTTCAAAGTAGCGACCTCCAGAGGACTATAAAATACCACCACATTGTATTCTCGAATATCGATTCCGTTTATATCGTTGCTGACCGTATGCGAGAGAATCAGTTTGGTATGTTTGAGTTTATGTTTGTCCAGAGTTGCAGGAATCTCCGATTTATGCGGATCCGGGAGCGGCAGAAGAAATTTTTCTTCTTTATGCTTAACTATAATATCCACGAGGTCTGCAAACACCGCTTTGCCGAAGAATATTTTTCTTTTTCTATATACGATGTATTTTTGAAGATAGAGGGCTACGGCTTCCGTGACACAAAAATATTTCATAGTCTCAGGGATGCTTACCCGCGTCTCTTCGCATATTTGGAAAAAATGATCGACAGAGGATCGGTTTGTAAAAATTATCGCCGTATGAGCAAGGATATCCACTCGCTGGGATCGGAATTCTTTAACGCTTACGCGCTCTACCCTTATAAACGGCTGAAAATCGACCGAGACTCCGTATTTTGTGATAAGCTCCTGAAAGGGAGAGCGTTCGATAGCCGCCGGAGCGGGTTGGGAAACAAGTATTTTATTTACCTTCAAAACTCAAAAATTTAATTCTAAACCCCTCGATACCGACAGTATAAAAAAACTGATCGGTAAAATTTCCACGCCGCAAAGGTACAAAAACCACTGGAAAATTGAAAATTTTCTAACAATAAAGAATCTATATGTCTTAAATCCGTGATATATCATAAAGATCACAGGTATCCATAACAGGATAACTTGCGCATATGCAGTAAATTGTTCGCCTAAATAACCGAATGAAAGAACAAACGGCATATACAAAACCGTACAGAATGCAAATATGATTTTATTATAAAATATCAGTTCAGCGATATTTCGTCCGTCCATTGCAACAAGAACTACGGCCTTATGTATGATGAATCTATATAAGAAAACCGTTAGCAACGCTGCTGTTGCCACTAAAATCATATATCCGTCATAGAGATTTACCAAGGATAATCCAATCGCTCCGTAAAAAATCATTATTAATTTCATTACGTACGCTACTGACGCAAAAAATCCTATAAAATTTAAAGTATTAACAAAGTATCTGAACGTAACACCCTGATCTTCCACAATATCGGCAGGATCGCGCATCGAAAAGAAATATTTTACCAATAACGGAAACTGATCCCGGAATCTATATACGGAATATGCGGAAAAAATAAAAAGCACGAACAGCAAGGATGAAAATATAATCGAATTATAATACTGGTCGCGCGAAGCCTCATAAGCTTCTCCCTCATAGTGTATATCGTAGTTCGGCATGGCTTCGGTACCGAATACAGCTTCCCGATTTTTAGTCATAAGAATCTCAGGAACAATCAATTCCGGAATCATAGCGGAGCTATCTCTAAGATATACATTATTTTGATTCAGAATCGCTTCCATCGAACTACTTATAATCCTATTCATTTTAATCGTGCAAATTTAAGTTTTTTAACCGGTTTAACGAAAATCCAATGGAATATCTGTTTTGAGATTTGGACAAAAACTTATAGATTTGCATGGGTTTCTAAAAATAATAACTGTTTAATTATGAATATCTTTTTGCAAACTACCGACGCTGCCGAGCTTCTGGAGCAGATAACCGCGCAGACAGCGGATAAGTCGGGAATAATGAGTTTTGGAGAATTAGTGGTCGCGGGAGGTTGGCTGATGATACCTCTTGCTCTTCTTGGAGCAGCATCGATATATATCTTTGTCGAACGATACATGGCGATAAGGAAGGCTATGAACTTCGATTCGAATTTTATCAACAACATCCGCGAAGATATCTATGAAGGCAAAATAAACTCCGCGGTACAACTTTGTAAAAATACCGACACCCCTATCGCAAGGATGATAGAGAAAGGTATCGAACGCATCGGACGTCCGCTCAACGACGTACAGTCATCAATCGAGAATGTGGCGAACCTGGAAGTTTCAAAATTGGAGAACGGTCTTCCGTTCCTGGCGACGATTGCGGAAGGAGCGCCAATGATCGGATTTTTAGGTACGGTAATAGGTATGGTAATCGCCTTTATGAATATGTCTCAGGCAGGCGGAGCGATCGATATAGGAATGTTATCCAGCGGTATGTATACGGCAATGATAACCACCGTCGCAGGTCTTATCGTCGGTATACCGGCCTTCTTCGGCTACAATTATCTCGTCGCGCGCATCGAACGCCTGGTATTTCAGATGGAGGTCAATTCGATAGCGTTCATGGATCTCTTGAACCAACCAGTAGACAAACGATAAATTAAAAATCTATGGCAATCAAGAGAGGATCAAAAGTGGAGAGTTCATTCGGTTCGGCTTCGATGACCGACATGATCTTCCTGCTGCTTATATTCTTTATGGTAACCACTACGTTGATAAGCCCTAATGCTTTGAAACTTACCTTGCCTAAGAGCAGCAACATAATATCCGACAAACCATACACCACAGTATCCATAACCAACGATCTTAACTATTACGTAGAGCTTACTCCTGTACCGTTCGATAAACTGGAGGAGACCCTGCGGGTAAAAATGGAAGGTGTGGAGGACCCTACCATCTCGCTCCATTCGGATGAATCCGTACCTATCGGAGAGATCGTCAAGGTTATGGTTATCGCAAATAACAACAAATATAAGCTTATCTTAGCCACAACTCCCAAGTAAATGCGCCAATATACGGACGAGAAACAGAACTGGACTGCCGGAATCATCGCAACGGTCATATACATTGCGTTGTGGGGGGTTCTTATTTTTTTCGTATCGTTCAACATGAAGTCCGTAGAATTGGAAGGGGAAGGCATTCTCATAGACTTCGGCGACGGGGATACGGGATACGGCACCGAGGACTTATATATGAACGAGATCCCGGCTCCGGTAGAATCCAGTTCGAGTCCAACGCAATCGATGGAACAAGAGACTCTTACTCAGGATATAGAAGAAGCACCGGTAATAGCGGAGGCACAACCGGAATCTCCCAAACCAGAAGAACGGCAGGCTCCGGTCGAACAGCCTAAGCCCACAGAGGAGACTACACCTGCGGAACAGCCCCGAGAGGTAAATCAACGCGCCCTGTTTCCAGGACGCAGTGATTCCGGCAACCAATCTCAAGGGGACTCGACGGGAGAAGGCAATCAGGGTAATCTTGTCGGCAGCACGGACGGCAGCCAAAGCGGTACCGGCACAGGCAATGACGGCGATCGCTGGAATCTTAGTGGAAGATCGCTTATAGGCACACTTCCTCCTCCGGATTATACTGCCAACGAAGAGGGTCGTGTAATTATAGAAATAAGGGTAAACCAGAAGGGAGAAGTCGTCAGTACATCGGTAGTGGCGCTCGGTTCTACCACTACAAACCGCACACTTATAGAGGCTGCAGAGAGGGCTGCACGTAAGGCTCGCTTCAATGTGGACGAAGATGCGGCACCATCGCAAGTCGGTACCATCACCTATAATTTCAGGATCAGATAAAATCGGTACCGATACTATAATTATGATAACTCCGATTTATTTGGCAAACCGGAATAAATCTCCGCAGAATTATCGAATAATCGGGAATAAACCACACGAATAGCACTATTCGTCTTCTCCGAAGGCAACCACGGCGATTAAAAAAATCACGGCAGGCAGTATAATTCTATAATGCGCCATCCGTAATCAGCCTACCGTAAGAGTTACAATAGCGCGAAATTTTATAATCGACCTTCCGATTATAAGAATATAGTTCTTGAAATTCTGAAAACTCGAATAAATGACGGGTTGTATCCGGAATCCGTCGGGCAGTTAATTTATATAAGAATCCTTAAATCCGAGGAAGTACAGGATTCCGTCGAGTCCGATAGTGGAGAGGGATTGGCCGGCATTCTCCATAACCTTCGGTTTGGCGTGGAACGCTATTCCCAAACCTGCTTCGCCGAGCATCGGAAGATCATTTGCTCCATCGCCTACGGCAACGGTCTGCAAGATATCCACATTTTCGACCTGAGCGATCAGTTTTAACAGTTCCGCCTTCCGTTTGCCGTCGATTATCTCTCCCACGTGACATCCTGTAAGTTTACCGTCCACAACCTCCAATTCGTTTGCATACACATAATCGAACCCATATTTATGTTTGAGGTAATTACCGAAATAGGTGAATCCTCCGGAGAGAATCGCAGTCTTGAATCCAACCCTCTTGAGCACAACCATAAGCCTGTCGAGGCCTTCGGTTATAGGAAGATTGTCGGCAATTTCCTGCATCACGGACACATCGAGCCCTTTAAGCATAGCGATCCGCTGTCTGAAACTCTCGTTAAAATCGATCTCCCCCCTCATTGCAGATTCTGTTATCGCGCGGACCTTATCGCCCACCCCGGCCCTCTCGGCAAGTTTGTCGATTACCTCGGTCTCTATCAGCGTAGAATCCATATCGAAGCATATAAGCCTTCGGCACCTGCGGAACATATCATCGAGCTGAAACGATACATCGACACCGTAGTCTACGGATAACTGCATGAACCGACGCTGAATTTCCGCTCTGTCGCGCGGCGTTCCCCTCACAGACAATTCAACGCAGGATTTAGGCGCGCGGGCATTCTCGTCGAGCGGAATCCTTCCTGTCAGCCTTATTATAGAGTCGATATTGAGCTCCTGATCAGCGACGATTGTCGTAACCTCTTCAATCTGCCTGGCAGTCAGCTTGCGTCCCAACAAAGTAATGATATAACGGTTTTTACCCTGCATTCCGACCCATTCCTCGTACTCCTCTTCAGAGATAGGCGTGAAACGGATATTCATATCCAGTTCGTAAGCCTTAAACAACAGGTCCTTCATTATATTGCCGGCTTTGTTCTGAGTCGTTTTGAACAGTATACCCATCGACAGGGTTTGGTGTATATTAGACTGCCCTATGTCAAGAATGAATGCGTCGTACTCCGCAAGTATGCGCGTCAGAGCGGAAGTTACTCCGGGTTTATCCTCTCCTGATATATTTATCTGAATTATTTCTACTTTTTTTTCCATAATTATTTCACTTTTATAAACTTCATCATACACCATCCGTCACGGAGGTTCTTGTCCGTCGGTTTCAATCCCAAATTTATCGCTTTGTCCGATATTTTTCCGGAATCTATATCGAGGAATCCGCTCATGAATAATCCCCCTTCCGGTTTTAATGAGTCCGCATATTTACCCATATCGGCAAGCAGAATATTCCGGTTTATATTTGCAAAAATAAAATCGTACTTTCGGGGTTCCTTAAGAAGAGAGGCATCTCCAAGCATTATATTTATACGATCCGAGGCATCATTTATCTCCGCATTCTCGCGACAGTTCTCGTATGCCCATTCGTCTATATCTATGGCATCGACCGAATCCGCGCCTGCCATTATGGCAAGTATCGCGAGAACACCTGTACCGCTGCCCATATTCAATACGGTGCAGTCTGCGAGATCCGAGTCGAGAATAGCTTCGATCATCAGATGAGTCGTCGCATGGTGTCCTGTTCCGAATGACATCTTCGGCATTATAGTCACGATATACTCGTATCCGGCGGCCTCTTCGTGGAACGGAGCGCGGATATAGCATCTGCCATCCACATCGATCGGGTGGAAATTCGACTCCCATTGCGCATTCCAGTTGGTGGAGTTCTCGATATATTTTTTATCGTACTTATATCCGGTATCCGCAAGATAATTGTCGATCATTATTTCGTATAACCCGTAATCCGCTTCGGTGACATATCCCTTCACTTTACCGTCCTCTTCCGTGAAACTTTCGAATCCGAGATCGGCAAGATCCGCAATAAGTATTTCACTACAATTTTCGTCTCCGTTCGGAGGCATATCAACCGTAAATTCTATATAATTCATTAATTTTACCTGAAATTAAAAACAGTTTAATAATACCGTTATAACAAATATAACAATACTTTCGGATATATGGAACAGTGGGAAGAATATATAAAGGAATATTACGCATATCTCAAACTGGAGAAGAATCTCTCCGACAACACGGTTTCTGCGTATATTCGTGATATTAAAAGATTTCGGGAATATAACGGTATATCGGGCGAGGTTACACCAGAATCAGTGGAACGAAGCCATATCGAAGAATTTCTTGCGAATCTTTACGACCAGGGGGTAAACCGTTCCACGCAGGCGCGGATATTGAGCGGAATAAACAGTTTTTTCATTTTTCTTCTTATTAACGACAAAATAAGCGCTCTCCCCACGGAATTAGTGGACCACCCCAAGATCGGAAGGAGACTTCCGGACGTACTCTCTTATCCGGAAGTGTCGGCGCTTCTTGAAGCGATTGACCTTAGCCATCCGCAGGGACACCGTAACAGAGCCATCCTGGAGATACTATACAGCTGCGGACTCCGTGTAAGTGAACTTACAGAGCTTCGTGTAACCGATCTCTTTCTTACCGAAGGGTATATTAGAGTTATCGGCAAGGGAAACAAGCAGCGCATTGTACCTGTCAGTAGAGAGGCACACAGATATATTGATTTGTATCTCGATCAAAGGAGGAAGCTGGAAGTGGACGGCAAGAACAGTGAATTTCTTTTCCTCAATAACAGAGGGAAAAAATTAACACGCGTAATGATCTTCTATATTATTAAAGAGACCGCGCTCAAGGCGGGAATAAATAAGAATATCAGCCCACACACATTACGGCATTCCTTTGCCACGCATCTTATGCAGGGAGGTGCGGACATCCGTGTCGTACAGGATATGCTCGGTCATGAATCGATATTAACTACGGAGATATACACACATCTCGACAACGAGGATCTCAAGAGGAGCGTATTCAAACACCATCCGCTCAAGAACGAGTAGCGGGTTCATCCGACAGAATCTTCATCGCCTTCATCGTCCTCACCGTTTTCGTGTTCGTCGTCCTCATCGTCTTTACGGTCCTCCTCTAAGTCGTTATCATCGTTACCGTCGTCAGCTTCTTCTTCATTGCCGTTATCGTCTTCTTCATCTTCTTCATCCGACGGCGGGATCGTAACGGTCCATCCGGATTCCTTATATGTCAGACCTGAACGCCACAACCGGAACCGGATACGTGTAATTATATAGTTCTGTTCCGGTTCGAGATAGAGCTGCCGCCAGCAGTAAACTTCGTTGTCTTCGTTTACCAGGACAAGAATAATCTCGGACTGAATCAAATTGCGGAAGTACATCGTTCCGTTTTCATCACGGTCCGCAAGCCCTGTATAAGCCAATGTACCTCCCGTTTTGTAACGTAGAGTCCCAGCAAGAGCATCTTCGTATGTAACTTCGTTAAAATAGATACTATCCGCATAAAAATAATAACCCTGTACTTCGGTAGTGATATACTCCTCACCGCCCTGTTCGATCTGTATATATGGAGTCACCTCGAATGTAGCATCCAGTACATCGTTTTTTCCGCAGGAATAAAATATCAACCCCATTAGAATTGATAAACTTATAATATGATTTTTCATAATCTTTAACATATCCGCAAATTTAACTTTTTTATGGATTATGCGAATACAAAAAGAGCGGAAGAATAAATTTTCCGCTCTTTTATACTACTTCGCGATTACTATTTTTTAGTATCGGATTTTTTCGTTACGAGATCGTAAGCGATCGGCGTGGCAAGGAATATCGATGATAAAGTACCGATTATCACACCAAAAATAAGTGCGAAAATAAATCCTCGGATAACCTCTCCTCCGAACAGGAATATCGCCAGCAATACGATCAGGGTAGTACCTGAAGTATTGACAGTCCTCGACAGCGTACTATTGATCGCCAGGTTGATATTTTCTTTCAAATTTCTCTTCGGATACAGGGTCCTGTATTCGCGGATACGGTCGAAGATAACCACCTTATCATTTATCGAGTAACCGATGATTGTAAGAATCGCAGCGATAAACGATTGATCTACCTCCATCGCAAACGGCATGATACCGAATAACAACGAGAACATTCCGATCGTCACGAACGCATCGTGTCCTAATGAAACAACTCCTCCGACGCCCCACTGCCATCTACCGAATCTGATGATTATATAGATACCTATCGCGAGAAGACTGAACAATACGGCGATTATGGAATTTACTTTAATATCGTTTGCTACGCTCGGTCCCACTTTTTCCGCACTGATAATACCGTTGGCATCGTTCTGAGTTGTCACGAAGGCTTCCTGAGTTATAGGGTATCCGTATAAAGGAGCAAGAGCCGTATACAACAGACCTTCCACTTCAGTGGTCGCATCTTCGCTGGTGTCGTCGTATTTATACTGAGTAATTATCCTCATCTGGTTCTCGGTTCCGTATTGTTTAACCTCATAACTCTCCGAGGCGTCGTCAGTCGCGAATACTGTGTTTAAAGCTTCCCTTACCTGATTCGCCGTAACGTCCTGATCGAACCGGATTACATAGGCGCGTCCTCCGGAGAAGTCCACACCGTAATTAAGCCCTCTGGTCGCCAATGAAACGATTGAAATCAAAACCAACAGTCCGGCAACTATATAAGATACTTTTCTTTTGTCTATGAAATTAATTTTGGTATTGGTCAGGAAGTCACGTGTAAACTTATTTGAGAATGTAATATTTTTACCTTTCTCGAGCATCGATACGAAGATGAGCCTTGTGATAAAGATCGACGTGAAGAGCGAGGTAATAATACCGATTATCAAGGTTGTAGCGAATCCCTGCACCGGACCGGTGCCGAATATGAAGAGAACTATACCGGTGATAAGAGTAGTTACGTTACCGTCTATGATGGCCGAATAGGCATTCTTAAAACCGTCCGCTATGGAGAGACTTATTCCTTTACCGGATTTTAGTTCCTCTTTAATACGTTCATAAATAATTACATTCGCATCAACGGCCATACCCATCGTCAAGACGATACCGGCGATACCGGGCAGCGTAAGTACGGCTCCGAACGAAACGAGAATTCCGAACAGGAAGAATATATTTGCGATCAAAGCGACCGCAGACACCCATCCTGCCCTGTTATAGAAGAATATCATGTAGATAAGCACGAGTATGAACGCTATGATAAACGAACTCATACCTGCGTTTATAGATTCCTGTCCGAGAGTAGGACCGACTACCGTATCCTGTATGATTCTCGCAGGAGCAGGAAGCTTACCGGATCTGAGCACATTGGCTAAGTCGGTAGCCTCTGCGTAGGTGAAGCTCCCGGATATCTGTGACTGTCCACCTGTTATCTCGTTAGATACGGAAGGGGCTGAATAAACATATCCGTCCAGACATATTGCTATGAAATTGCCCACATTGTCAGCGGTAAGCCTTGCCCATTGGCGTGCACCGGTAGCATCCATAGACATGGATACCTGAGCTGCGGAACCGAACTGTGAGTATTCGGGACGGGCATTGACTACCGCACCTCCGTCCACAGGGGGTCTTCCGTCGCGTGTATTTTTCCTGATAGCGTATAATTCGAAAACGGATTCCGATTCGTCGATACCTTTAACTCCCCACATAAGATCGAGATCCCTCGGGAGCATCGCCTTGACCTGAGGAAGTGCGAAGTAACTGTTTACAACGGCAGTGTCATAAGACATTGCACGTCCCACTACCGGACTGCTGTAAATGCTTCCGGTCTGGTAATCTACCATCGAGCTGAGCTTAGAGAAGAGCGGGAATTCTTTCTCGAAGTCCATCTCAGGCAGTTCGAGTTCCGTTGTTTCAAGAGCTGAGAGAAGACTGGCAGAGTCGGCAATCTCCGACAACAGATCTTCTGAAACACTCTCCTCAATTACTATATCTTCCGTTTCGGCAACAGGCGACGAACCCGCCGCACCGAGATATTCTTTTATATAGTCATTTACCTGCTCCAGCAGCGGATAAATTTCATTATTATTATAAGTAGACCAGAATTCCAGACTCGCAGTCCCCTGAAGCAGTTTACGGACTCGTTCCGGTTCTTTAACTCCGGGCAGTTCGACCAATATCCTTCCCGACCCTTCGAGACGCTGGATATTCGGCTGTGTTACACCGAACCTGTCGATACGGTTGCTCAGGACATTGTAAGAGTTTTCGATAGCGCTCTCGGTCTGCTCTTTAAGAACGGCCACTACGTGATCGTTGGTGCTCTCCGGCGTCACTCTGTCGCGAAATTCGGGAGTGTTGAAAATAAAACTCAGTCTGCCTCCGGGAACTATATCCTCGTAAGCCTCGCGGAAGAGGGTTATAAAATCCCTCGTACTTCTGTTCTGAGCCTCTTTAGCCCTTGCGATCGCCTGGTTGAATGCCGGATCGGTATTGTAATTAGCAAGCGCTCTCACAACGTCTTCGACAGAGATCTCGAGCATAACGTTCATACCTCCCCTCAGATCGAGTCCGAGGTTGATCTCTTTCTCCTTTGCTTCTTTGTAGTTAAATTTCACAAAACCCAGATTATAAACAGTCTGAGATTTCATAGAATCCAGATATGTCTGCTCCTTTACAGGGTCTCCGTCCGCATACTTGGCAGCTTTCCGCTCAACGTTGCGTGTTACGAACGTAAACGACAGTTGATAAGCACAAGCTATCGCCAGTACGATCACCAAAAATTTTAGTGCACCTTTACTCTGCATTTTTTAATTTTTTATTTGTAAATATCTATCTATATTTCAACAATTTGCGGAATGCCGTTTATTTTCCGCACCCCAAAACTACATGAATAATTCGCAAAAATAAGTTTTTTTTCACATTATGCAACATATTTACAACTAATTATGTTTGCAGAGATCTCAAATACGAGAGACCTCACGCAAATTTACGATGCGGTTAAACCAAACGGTTTAAAAGATTTATATTTGCATAGATTATCGGATAAAACTATGGAAGATACCATTAAGGTCATAACACACGACAGTAACGTCATAGTTACGACAGGGGTCGATACGGAGATCAAATTAGGACCCCTGCAAGGAATCGAGGATTTTTTTCTTCGCGCGGGGCTGTCTCCCGGGGTTTCAGATACTATTACGTATCTTCTCGCCTGCGGAATCCTTATTCTCATAATATGGCTGGCGAATCGCTTCGGAGTGACTTTTTTATCATATATTTTTAAGCGGACAGGGTTTAAAACCAAGTCTTTATGGATCGACCATTTATACAAAAGATGTTTTTTCCACAGATCGGTTCGGATCATTCCTACGGCAATCGCGTTATCTTTTTCCACTGTATTACTAACCGGATACGATTCCACGTTAATAGCGGCGACGAGATTTATCCTCCAAAGCGTGGTAGCTGTAATGGCGATAAACATAATCAGTGCGTTTCTCGATGCGGCGAACGATGTTTACGACGATCATGTAAAAGAGAAATCTATCAAGGGATACATCCAGACTGCTAAAATCATATTATGGATAATTGCGATAATCGTCATTATATCCATGATACTGAATATACAGCCCAGCTCAATAATAATAGGGATAGGTACGTCCGCCGCCATATTCAGCCTTGTATTCAGGGACATAATACTGGGATTTATCGCATCGCTGCAATTATCCGCACAGGACATGATCCGGCGCGGGGATTGGATCACGATGCCTACGCGCGAAGCGGACGGAGAGATTCAGGAGATAACCCTGACTACGGTTAAGGTTCAGAACTGGGACAACACTATGACGATGGTTCCGATCTATTCGATGATAACCGAATCCTTTATTAATTGGAGAACAATGCGCGAGAGCTCGGGCAGAAGATTTCTGCGTCAGCTTCATATAGACATTTCATCGGTAAGGATTATGGACGAGGCTAAACTCTCCGAATTAGGAGCGAACGCAGAACTTAAACCTGTTTACGTGAATGCTGTTCAGCTGCTTGCGAATACGAACACCAGCAACTTTGTTACAAATATCGGATTATTCCGGTGTTACGTCGAGAAATATCTACTCAATCATCCGAAGATAAATCCAAAACCGCGTCTTACGGTCCGTTACCTTCCACAGACAGACAACGGAATGATATTGGAATTATACGCGTTTTCACATGAGAAATTATTAATCGAATACGAGAGGACAATCGCCGATATACTGGAACATATCGTAGCGGTATCTGTTTTATTCGATTTACGAATGTTCCAACAGCCATCCGGCAGGGATATCGTAAATATTAATAAATAACTATTTCCGATCCCCTTTGGGCGGTTTTATAATATATGTCTTCGATTCGATTCCGTTAATCAGGCGGACTATATTTTTTCTGTGAGTAAGAAGCAGAAGTACAGCAACTACACATGCGAACGTTATAAGGGAATATGATTTTTCGCCGAATACGACAGTTACGTATACAGGGAACATTATTCCTGCCGTCATGGAACTAAGAGAGACGTAATGAGTGAAGATAAGCACGAGGGTGAATGTGGCGAGACAGAGCAGCACCGCAGGAGGATAAACCCCGAGGACCGCACCGGCAAGGGTAGCGACGCCTTTACCTCCCCTGAATCCTGCGAAGACCGGGAATATATGTCCGATTATCGCGGCGGCGACAAGAATGATTTTAAATGTGAACATGGCCTCGCTCCCCTGCATATATGTGGAGAAGTGCGCAAGAGAGACAGCGACAAAGCCTTTGATTACGTCGATCGCGAATACGGGCAGCGCAGCCCTTTTACCCAGAACGCGCAGGACGTTGGTGGCTCCGGCATTCTTACTTCCATGTTCGCGGATATCAATTCCATAGTAGTGTTTACTGATCCAGACTGCGCTTGGTATCGATCCGAGCAGATATGCTATAATGACAAGAATAATATTCAAAAACATTATATAAAATATTAATTTGGGACAAAAGTAAACCAAATCGGACATACTGCAAAAAACCGGCTGTAATTTACCATTTGCAGAATATTTGCACTATACATATAATTAAAACGACAACAATGGGTAAACTCGTGTCTTACAGGAAATTATTTAACGGGAACTTATTTGTCTCCTCTCTACTGCTCATTGCAGGCTGCGTACTTCTTGCGTCCGCATTCGTTTTGTTTATAACGCCTTACAAAATAATTCCCGGCGGAATATACGGGATCGGAATAATACTGCATTATTTTTTCCCGGACATTCAAGTGGGTACGTTCGGATTGATAATGGATATCCCTCTTATATCGGTAGCACTGGTTCTTTTAGGGAAAAAATTCGGCACGAGGACGATCGCAGCAGCGGTGACCACACCGTTAATAATGAATCTTATGACAGCATATATAGGTGAAGACCCGTATACAATGCTTAACGGCAGAATAAATCTCACGGACGACATTCTTTTAGCGTGCCTCTTCGGCGGAGTCCTCGCAGGAGCTGGAATGGGGATGATATTAAGAACTCATGCCACGTCGGGCGGAACGGATATAATATTCATGATACTGAGCAAATACACCGGTATCCCGTTCGCGCGCGGGCTTCTTATAGTGGATTCGATAATAGTGGTTGCGGGACTTATAACATTCGGAGACTGGAAGATACCACTGTATTCGCTAATAACTATATACGTAACGACCCAAGTTATAGACTATATTCTCGAAGGCGGGGGAACGGATAAGTTATTATTTATAATTTCCGACAACCATGAGGACATAAGACGTATAATTTTGGACAATCTCGATCGCGGGGGAACCTATCTCAAATCTTACGGAATGTACACCATGAACGAAAAGAATACGATCTTTGTCGTAATTAATAGAAATCAGGTATCACAGATCAAAGACCTCATAACGGCTGTCGATCCGGATGCCTTCATAACGATAGTGAACGCTCACGAGATATACGGGAACGGATTTAAGCGGTACGGGAGGTCATAATATTCTACGGAACGATTTACAGTCGAAATTTGGCGTAATCACGGCACCGGGCTTCTTCCCGATCTCGAACGATCCGGCCCAATGATCGATTTGTAATGCTTCGGCCCCATTGATCGTAGCCCAGTCGATCGCTTCCGCAAAGGACACATCGAGATTATCAAGCATAAAACTTATTTCATCCGCCATCGACAGCGAATCGTTAGATGCGAGGCTGTCTGTTCCGATAGCTATCCGGCATCCGCGATCCCTGAACTGCTTTACATCCGGCAGAGCGCGCTCGATAAACAAGTTAGAGCGCGGACAGAGCACCCAGGTTACATCTTTAAAGTGCGATTCTATAATATCAATCTCCTCTGCGGACACGAACGTATTATGGATTAGCAAGAGCGGAATTTCAGGAGGTATGGAGCCTATCAGCCTTTTAGCGGGGGAACCGTAGTGAAGGAAGTCGGGGTCGTAACCGATTTCCTTATAACGGACGGCGAGTCTGCCTTCGTTCGAATATAATTCCTTCTCATCGCGGCTCTCCATAAAATGTATCGATAATAGCCCATTATCGATGTTTGCAGAGATAATGCTTTTAAACATCCCGTCCGGCACCGAATAAGTGGAATGAGGCGTAAGATTTGCCTTCATATTATTGTCATGCGACACTTTAACGATTTCATTTCCTCGCATTACCGCAGAAGGCCAATCATCTGAGAATCCGAAGAGTTCGATAAAATTATGATAATGAATTCCGCTCTTTTTCGCCGAAAAACTCACGTCGAAATTACAGATATCCGCCACAGCCGCTACTCCTTCGGAATACATTTTCGAATCGTGATATGACACGGCTCCAATTGCCTCTTCGGCGCTGAATTTTACACGTGCGTTCCCAATCTCTTTTACAAAACCGGTCAGACCGGTTCCCCTGGAAACAGAACCGTGCATTGCGGATAGTTCCGAATGGGTATGGCAGTTCACAAGGCCCGGAACGATAACTCCGCTGTAAAATTCCACACCCTGAAAAGAATCCATATCGGGAACATCTTCACGGATTCCTGTCAGAATTCCCGTCTGGTCAAACGTCAGAATCGTTCTCGGCATCAGCCCCTTCTTCGGGCAGTAGATATAGTGGGCCGATATACTCCTGTTCTTCATTTTCAATGTTTATATATCGCGACCATCCGGTCTGAATAAATCTTTGCCTTACCTCTTCTCTCAAAATGACCAATGGTTTATGCCAAGTAATATAAATACTGTCGATAGTAATCTTCGCTTTTCTCAGTCTAGAAGTGTTCTCGAGGAATGTTATACTGAGGGAATCGATACCATCGTCCGCAACCAAAGAGAAATCGAACGGCTGCCACTTCCCCTTCACATTAAGACGGGGAGTATTAGATGTACGGGAACGGCCAACCGTGTCTATAAGGGTGTATCTCATAGTTACAAAATTATTCGCATCCGCAGAATCCAGAAGGTAGTGGTAGCTTACGTAGTAAATTCCCGGTTCGGCGGGTAATACCAAACGGTTTTTATTTTTTAAATTATTTTCATCCACGACGAACGGACTCAACTCCGTATAAATCGTATCGATGAATTCTCCGATGATAATGGAATCCATATATTTTATCGTCCGCTCCCTCTGCTTGAAGTAATTATCACGTTCTTTTATATCGTCGATAACATCGTCCAATATCTCCGATAAACGCGAACTCTTACGTGTCGCAATTTTATTGAGAGAATATTTGAAATCTTCGGCACTGTAACCGTATCGGTCAAGTATCGGGGTATATATATCGAAGCTGTCCATGTTCATATTTTCCACAAACTGACTGCTGTAAGAGTTAGCGATCATTATATCGGTTATAAGCTCGGACATTTTTCTCTCCGGAATCGTTTTATGCTTACGGCAAGACACTAATGACAGTACGATTATTAGTATATAAAGAATATTTTTCATGCTATATATTTTTCCTTTATAAGACTTCTGACTGTAAAGACAGATATAAGGTAATTTATAACGAACACACTTGCGACGATTCCTGCAATATCGGTTAATTTCATCTGAACCGGATAAGCATCGACAAGGAACGTCGCTCCTGCCATCCCGATAAATCCGAACTTCTGTTGCAGCATACATAATGCTGCTCCGAGTATTAGTCCCGCAACCATTCCGGTTCCGGAGATCAGCATACCTTCGGTAACGAATATATTACGAATCAGCTTCCTGTTCGCACCGAGCGTGACAAGAGCATCCGTGTCTCTCTTCTTATCTATTATTATCATCGTTAAAGAGCCTATGACACTGAAGGAAGCTATCACAAGAACCATAAGTATTATAAAATATATACCCCATTTCTCATACTGCATTATACGGTAAAAACTCTCTTTCTGTTGATACCGGGTCTGCACTACGAATCTGTTCCCCAGTCGTTCGGAGAGCACTTTACGCACTTTATTGGCATCGCTACCGTCCTTTAATTTCAGGAATGCGGCAGACACCTCCCCTCCGCCAATATCCATAAGACTACGGGCAAAGTCCAGAGGAGCTATAACGTATCTTCCGTCGGTTTCATTGTCGAGGGCGTAGATTCCGGAGGGATGTATGGATTTTTTTCTATAAAAATCTACCGGAAGGAATGAGAATGTCTTCCCTTTTTTAGGTACGTATATATTCAGCGGCTCGATCATACTTCCACCCATTTGTAGTGTATATGCAATTCCCTGCCCTACGAGCACCTGGTCGAGATCGCCGAATTTCGGAGCATATTCTCCGCGGACAACCATATTCTCTATCGGAACTACTTGAGAATAGGCTTCATCGACACCTCTTACCGTACCTATAAATTGATTTTTCCGGTATTCGAAGAGGGCATTGCCGTCCAGCACGAACGACACGGACTCCACATCGTCGGTATTTTTAATTATATCCGAGATCGAATCGCTGCTGAAGATTCTCCCTTCGCTGACTGTAACCCTCAATTCCGGATCGAAATTTTTATACATCAATTTTATAAGACCGTCGAATCCGTTGAACACGGACAGCAGCACCACCATTGCCATAACAGGTATCGCGACGGTAAACGCGCTTATTCCGGTTATTATATTGATCGCGGAGACCGATTTACGGGAGAATAAATATCTCTTCGCGAAGAAGAACGGAAGTTTCAGCATGCAGAAGTTTAATTAAGAAGCTCGTCTATATGGGATATATATTCCAACGAATCGTCGATATAAAACATGAGCTCAGGGACTATCCGGAACTGCAGTTTAACCCTGCTACCCAGAGCCTTGCGTATTACGGCAGAGTTAGCTTTGACATTCTCCAGTACGCGTTCGCTTTTATCAAACGGGAATACGCTCAAATATATCTTGGCACTCGACAAATCGGGACTCACCCTGACTTTCGTTACCGATACCATACTACCAGCGATAAACGACGACGCCTCTTTAGTGAATATGTCACTGATATCTTTTTGTATTTGTCTTGCTACTTTTTGCTGACGTGTAGTTTCCATTCGTTATGTCTGTTTCTAATTCCTCTTTCTTTATTTTTTTCTTTTTCCGCTCAGACGCCGGAGAGAGAATACCCCCTTTGCCTAACCTGTAATATACCCCTATGGATATGTTGAAGCTGTCCATCGGGGATCTCTTAGGATTTCCCGGATATTTGTCGGCATATTTCAGAAGGTCGGCGTAACCGTAGCTATAACGAGCCTCTGCAAGTATTTCAAATCTGTTGATGAACACCCCTATCCCGGCACCTCCGCATAATCCATACCCGAATCTATTATCTTTTACTGTGCGGAGAGGGTATTTCCCTTTATGCAGAACGCCGTTTACTTTCGAGACCGTCGAAGTGTCTGAAGCTATATTATATGAAACATAAATCCCTAAATTCAGGAACGCGCGCGCTTTGCGGTTAAACATATATATGTGCGGCTGCCACATGAACGGCAGTTGTATAGATTCCACCCTGCGCTGGTAGCTGGTATCGGAATCCACAAACGGCAGTGTTTTATAACCACTTTTAACGTAGGATAATTCGGCTCCGATAGCCCCGACATATTTTACCGGACTATAATATTTCCAGCCGACTCCTACCGTCGGGAATCCGATCAGGGCTCCTGACTCCTCCTTCGGTTCAAGCCTTATCATACCGCCTCCGTAACCTCCGCGCACACCTACGTAATGCTGTCCGTATACTATGGAAGCGGTTAAAATAGATAAAATCGTCAGAATATATCTTAATGCACGCTTATTCATCATATTAAATTTACTGTTGAATGTTAAGCGGAACGCTGCTATCGAACTGATCCTCCATATCGTACTCCCAAATATCTTCCATCAATTCTTCGTCTTCCTCCTCCACTTCTTCGTTATCTTCTCTTATGAGTTCTTCCACAAGTTCTTCGGTCTGCTCTATAAGCCTGCTGATATGGACTCTGGGCCGGAAGGTTTTTTCCACATCGATTTCCATCTCGATCTCGAAGTTAGATCTCGTCGATATTTGATTGGACCCTGTCACGGGATCCACATACATTTCGACCTTCTCCGGCTGGATCCTTTGTATCAGCTGTCCTGTATCCCATTTACCATTCCGGTTGCGATCCTCGACGATACGTAGTACCACTTTGCCGGGATTTATATAATTAATAGTATGTTTGCCCTCTGTAAGATGCGGGACTTCTTTTTGTACGGATTTCCCTGTCGCATCGTATACCCTTATTATATATTCAAATTCCGGATCGGTATTCTTCAAATCAATTATAAGCGCTGCGAATTTTTCCATTTCCGATACTGTGAAGGACCTCCTGATAGTGTCATTGATCTCTCCGTCGATAGTTTGGATGGCTCCTTCAGGTATCATAAGATCATATACATCGCCGTTATTCCACTCCGCGTTAATAAAATATTCTCTTATTTTAATCGTATCATGTATAAAATTCACGGGGACGTACTGCTCCGTATTTTTAACGGCATCCTTGTGAAGAAGTGTGACAGCGGCAGTATCGAACCGGATTAACGGCAGATCGAAGCGTATCTTTATTTCATCGTCAGGATTTATAGTGCCTGAAGCAAGAGCGAATTTCATAGAGGATGGCTCGCGAACAATCGAATTCTCCGAAACTTCCAAACCTGTAAGTTCATTCAATAGCGAATCCGCAGGTATTATTCCTTGCAGCAGTAAGGAATCGGCAGCGGACATGACCGGAGGGGATATATACAAACCTTTTTTTATCAGCCTTAATTGGCGTTTAGCTGCTTTCCTTGCCTGCCGGACCGCACGTTTTTCAGCTCTTTTCTGTTGTTTCGGGGTAAGTTCCCGCGCGGCCCTCGCCTGTTCGCGCTGTTCACGCGCAGATACGAACGGCGGAACGTATATAAGGCGTAGTTCCTGTTCGTGGGAATATAGTTCTCCTATACTGTCATGCCTGCGGTAGGCAAGGTCTGCGTACAAAGTATCCGGAATCGACTCCTTATCCATTGCAAGCCAGTATATTATCGAGTCTCTCGTCTCTTTTCCATATTCGACGATTATTTGCGAATTATCGATGTCCCTGAAATGCAGTTCTTCGATTACAGGGAATCTGGAAGAGAAGTTGAGAACAACCTTCTGCTGTCCGTCGCGTACAGCCCCTCTAAGGTTCTGCCTCGTATCCACCTCTTCTCTAAAGGTACGCATAAATATCTGAGGCTCCGCAACTTCAAATAAAAGAACCGTGTCATACCACATATAGAAGGAGGGCATCTCGGCAGGATTGAATATCGTATCCATAAAAGCCACATCGTCCACTCCCGGATCGTACGACTGGTTGCCGTTATTGTCGAGCATTGCGTATACTCTGTAATCCATAGGTTTGAGATTAGCATGGATAAATATACCGTTGGGAGCGGTGCGTGCTACCGCAAGCGCATTCCTCGCATTGAATAAGAGTGAATCCGATTCCGGGACAGAGTCGGCTCTCGCATCGTAAAAGAATATGAACGCATCGGGAACAGAGTCCGCTGTCATTGCGTCCTGCACCATTCCGGTCATAAAAAGAGAGTCCACTTCGTCTCCGGTGGAAAATGTATATTTCAGCCCTACGTAAGGATTACTTTCGTTGTTATCGACCACACTCGAACCGTAATTCAGCACATAGGTCGTATTCGAATCCAGATCGGCCTCTACGTCTATTTGTATTCCCCGCCCCCTGATCATCGTCGTAGGACGGACATTCATAAAAGGAGAGGTAAAAAAATTCTTTTGCAGATCCTTTAACTGCACGTATTCGTCGAATTCGATAAATATCCTCCCCGGCCAGAAGTTTGTCGAGTTGAACGGAGGCGATATCCTTACTATCTTAGGAGGAATCGTATCTTTAGGGCCTCCCTGAGGACTTGCGCCTATATTCGCACAGCTCCAGAAGAATGTAGCTGAAAAAAATACGGCTACGGATATGAGCAGCAGGCTGCGGTATATGGTTTTAAAGAATTTTGTCATCGCTGCGGATTAAAATGCAAATGTACTTTAATTTCCCGAATTTAATACACACGAATTTTTAGTACCTGTAATGTTCCGGTTTGAACGGTCCGTTCTTCGGTACACCGATATACTGCGCCTGCTCCTCTGTGAGCTCGGTAAGTTCCACCCCAAGTTGGGAGAGGTGAAGCCGCGCAACCTCCTCATCGAGATGCTTCGGAAGGCGGTAAACTCCCACGGCCAACTCCTTATTCCATAATTCGAGCTGGGCTAAAGTTTGATTCGTGAACGAATTACTCATCACGAATGAAGGATGTCCTGTCGCACAACCGAGATTCACGAGGCGTCCCTCCGCAAGAATAAATATGGAGTTGCCGGAGTCGAATGTATACTTATCCACCTGTGGTTTGATATTAGTTTTGATGGCGCCGGATTTTTCAAGGCGGTTCATTTGAATCTCGTTATCAAAGTGTCCGATGTTGCAGACAATCGACTGATCTTTCATCGCCTGCATGTGTTCGAGGGTGATAATATCCCTGTTTCCGGTAGTGGTAACGAATATATTGCCTTCATCGAGAGTGTTTTCGAGTCTTTTAACTTCAAACCCTTCCATGGAGGCCTGCAAGGCACATATAGGGTCTATCTCGGTAACAATAACACGGGCGCCGTAAGACCTGAGGCTTCTCGCGCATCCTTTGCCTACATCTCCATATCCGCAGACAACAGCAACCTTACCTGCGATCATGACGTCCGTAGCGCGTTTTATACCGTCTGCGAGAGATTCGCGGCAGCCATATAAATTATCGAATTTACTTTTTGTCACGGAATCGTTCACGTTTATCGCCGGAACAAGGAGATTACCGCTCTCAAACATCTGATACAGCCTGTGCACCCCTGTGGTAGTCTCTTCCGACACTCCCTTCCAATCGGCCACGACTCTGTACCATTTTTGCGGGTCCTCTTTTAATAACACTTTAAGAGTATCGATAATAACCTGCTCTTCGGTGGAATTTGCCGTATATTCCAGCGTAGAGGGATCGTTCTCAGCGGCAAATCCTTTATGTATCAACAGCGTAGCGTCTCCTCCATCGTCCACGATGAGATGCGGACCCATACCGTCGGGAAATGAAAGAGCCTGAACCGTGCACCACCAGTATTCCTCCAATGTCTCATCCTTCCATGCAAATACGGGGATTCCGGCATCAACCATGGCTGCGGCGGCATGATCCTGCGTAGAAAAAATATTGCAGCTGCACCACCTGACATCCGCACCGAGTTCGACAAGTGTTTCTATCAATACGGCTGTCTGCACGGTCATGTGTAAGGAGCCCATAATCCGGGCTCCTTTAAGTGGTTTTTGCGAAGAATATTTTTCCCTGAGTGCCATAAGGCCGGGCATCTCTTTTTCCGCTATTTCAATCTCTTTTCTTCCCCAATCGGCAAGACTTATGTCCGCCACTTTGTAATCATTCACTTTCATAATATTTTTAACGCGGACGTCCGCTTTTTATTCTTTGTTCATATTAACTTTAACCGGAGAAAAATTACAATAGGATAAATATCACATTTTACTGTCTCATCACCAGTTTTGCGACAAAACCCCCTCCACGGTTCATATCAATCGTTATATCTGACTTTCTGTCCACTTTTTCCACCGTCTCGAATTTATATTTCCTGTCGTCGGCCGGATCATCGGTAATCAAGTAGCAATTATACCGCTTATTGCCGAGAATTGAAAGATCGAGATTAATTTTATCGATCTTTTCAGTGGTCATTCCAACGATATACCATATATCACCGTATCTTCTCGCCATGAAAGCGGTCTTTCCCATTTCGGTTCCTTCGAGCACAACGGTCTCATCCCATACGGTAGGGAAGTCGAATAAAAGGTCGGCGATAAAATCGTCTTCAATTACATCTCTCGGATCGGCGAAAATAAAAGTAACCGGAGACGTAAACGATATTATAGTGGCGAGATGGCGGCACAAAGTCATATCTCCGGTAAGAGGTCCGGACAGTACAAACGGCGAGTAATCGCCGTATCCGGCAGTATATCTTGTAAACGGCAATATCACAGTTTGTTCCGAATCAGGCGTATGACTAACATTCCTTACCGCTCCTCCGGAAATTTCGTTGGGATAGGTCCGGTACGAACCGGTCGGCGCCCCCGTATCGTAGAAGCTTACCATCAATGCACGCTGCGCGGCTTCGTATAAAAATTCCTGACAATACTTTACTATTTCCTGATCTCTACCGTCGAAATTAATAACTTTTACTCCGGCAATGCCGATCTCCCTGCATTTATCGAGAAACGCCTTCCTTTGCTCGGCAGTATGCATACCTCCTTCCCTATAAGATTTGGTTATCCAAATTCCTATATCCACACTTTTGGAATAATCCACAAGTTCTTTCAGAAGATCCCAATGATCTTTATTTTCTTCCGTCCACTTTTCCCATCCTTCATCCACAAGATTATACGAAAATCCCATTTCGACTGCATAATCGGTAAATTTTTTCATGTTATCCGGTGTGAGTTCATAACCTGAAGGTTTACTCCACACACCCTTTCCGGGAATAAGCCAACGATTAGTATTAACACCGAAAAGATTGGAATTCATCTCCGGCGATACGTTTCCGGGGATATCGCAATTAACAATGTCTGTCAGACTCCCGGCTGCAATAATTCTCCACGAAGTGTCGATCGTAGTTTCAAGAATAGTTTTTCCGTCGATATCGGAACTAAAATTACCATTTACGGATTTCAGCCTCATTCCGCCAAAATCGACCAGTCCCCCTTCCAAAACAGCAGCATAAATTTTCCCCTTTTGTATTTCTGCCGTAACGGGAAGAGCCGCAAGCAATCCCTCTGGAAGTTGTCCAGTGATAAAATTTTTATACTCTCCTTCGTATTTTATTATATCGTCCTGCACCCAGACAGTCGAATTAGCCGGAAATTTAAATTCCGTAATATCGCTGACTTCGACTTTCGAAGAATTTTCAATGGAGTATTTGAACGCAACCCCGCTGTTAAAGACCCTGATTTCGACGGTGAAATTTCCGGCAGGGTCGGCAACATTGAATTCACGTCCGTTATAATAATTTTGTGCGTTGGATTTCATCCCGTACATCCGGTAGCTGTTCCTTTTGGAAGATTGTTTTCCGGCAGTCAGTGAAGTCACATTATTTCCAATTTCATTTCCATCTATTAAGAGGCCCATTCCCGATTTTTCAATTACGGCCACGTCCGATTTACTTACGTAATAAGTTAATTTTCCATTGTCCGCGGCTATCTCCGCAACAATACTTTTATCCGGAGAAGTTACTGTAAAAGACTGGGCAAAAATCGATATCGGAGTCATAACCACCGATATGCATGCGAATAAGAAGTAAAATTTTTGCATATACATAATTATTTAGAGGTTAAGTAGTTAATTCCGTTCAAAAAATTGCATGGCGCACAACCTGTCTTTTTCTATCCGGTCTTTTAATTCGTCCAAAGTATCGAATTTTCGCTCCTCCCTTATGTAATGCACCAACACCACAATCAGATATTGATCGTAGATATCGCGGTCAAAATCAAAAATATTCACTTCCAGAAGCCTATCCCCACTCCCCTCGACAGTGGGTTTGACACCGACGTTGGCGACTCCTTTATAAATCGCTCCATCGTACAGTACCTCAACGGCATAGACTCCATCAATTATATCGTCTCCCTCCAGTTTTAGATTTGCCGTAGGGAAGCCTAAATTCCGGCCCAACCTGTTGCCTCCGACAACGTATCCTTCAATTTTTCCGAGCATTCAACCCCGTTTATTACAAATATATTAAAATTTTAACGATTCAGCATTTTTTTCATATCTTAGCGGTGCAAATCTACAAATTTTTTGATCTTGACAGAACGAGAACTTAAACCGGGAAAATTACTCTACACTATGGGCGAAGTGGCGGAGATGTTCGACGTGAATCAGTCGCTCATACGGTTCTGGGAACAGCGGTTTAAAATACTTAAACCGAAAAAAAACAAAAAAGGCAACCGATTGTTCACTCCGGAAGATATTAAAAATCTCGACCTCATTTACTACCTTGTAAAAGAGAGGGGAATGACGCTGTCCGGAGCGGAGAGATGCCTTAAGGAGCAGGGTGATTCGATCGAGAGGGATGCGAAGATCGTGCATAAACTTCAGGAGATAAAATCGATTCTTCTGGAAGTTAAAGAAGAATTGAGAGATGACAATCCGGTCTACAGGGAATCTTTGAAGAGAACTCCGCAAACAGATAAAATCGGACGGGAGGCGGAAGATATTCCCGGCATAGTATCGGAAGAATCTCCGGTTACCGACGTACCTCCGTTCACCGCGCAACCTCTGTTTAAACTCGAAGAAGAGCCTGCGTCCAGAACTTTGGAATCGTACGGAGAAGTCGTTTTATGCGACACCGAACCGGAATCCGGGCACGATGAACAAGACAATAATCCTCTTCAACAATCGTTATTTTAAATATGACAATCGACGATATTACCAAAGTTATAGAAGACTTTGCCCCCTTAAAATTACAGGAGAGCTACGACAACGCAGGGTTGATAACCGGTCGTCCGGACAGTACGGCCAAGGGAGCTTTGTTTTGCGTTGACGTTACCGAAGAGGTTCTCGAGGAGTGTATCTCACTGGGCGTAAATTTAATAATATCGCACCATCCGTTAATTTTTCATCCGCTGAAAAAAATTACCGGCAGCAATAATGTCGAGAGCCTGTTAATCAAGGCTGTTAAGAACGACATCGCGCTCTATTCATGCCATACCAATCTGGACTCTACTGAGAACGGCGTCAGCTACCGTATGGCGGAGATGCTCGGCCTGCGGAATATTTCCGTACTCGTTCCGTATCAGCACAACAGTAAGTGTGGATTCGGGATTATCGGAGATCTTGAAGAAGAGACCGATTCTTTGAATTTTTTGAAATTTGTCAAAGAGACCTTCAAGAGCGGAACGGTGAGGCATTCGGTAATCGACAGGGAAAAAATATCGCGGGTGGCTGTAAGTTCCGGTTCGGGCGGATCGTTCATGGAGAATGCAATAGACGCCGGAGCGGATATTTTTGTGACTGCAGATCTCAGGTATAATACATTTCTCGATGCTGCGGGGAGAATTATCGTCGCAGACATAGGGCACTTCGAGAGCGAATATTGCACGATTGAGATTTTATATGGGATTGTTAAAAAAAATTTCCCTAAATTTGCGGCCTATAAAAGTGTTAATTCAATAAATCCGGTAATATATTTATCATAACTATTATGAGTACCAAACCAAACGACACGACAGATTACTCGATAGAAGAGAAGACGATCGCTCTTTACGAACTCCAGAAGATAGATTCCAAGATCGACGAGATCAATAAACTCAAGGGGGAACTTCCTCTCGAGGTTCAGGATCTGGAGGATGAAATAGCCGGACTCGAGACTCGTATAGCGAACTTCACACTCGAACTCGATAATATCTCGAAGAACATTAAAACGAAGAAGGAAGAGATCGAACTCTCCAAATCGCAAATAAAAAAATACGAGGAACAGCAGAATAACGTCCGCAACAACCGTGAATTCGATTTGCTCTCCAAAGAGATAGAATATCAGAAACTCGAAATAGAACTCTGCGAAAAGAAGATCAAAGAAGGCACTGCGGAGTCGAAGGTTAAGAAAAAACAGATAGAAGACGCCAAAGAGATTCTCGAAGGACGTAAGATAGATCTCGCCAACAAGAGATCGGAGCTGGACAGCATAGACGAAGAGACGGCCAAGGAGATTGATATTTTACAGCAGCAGTCGGTGGAGGCAGAGAAAAAAATCGACGACCGCCTTTTATCCGCCTACAAACGCATCAGACAAAACGTTTACAACGGGCTTGCAGTAGTAACAGTTCAGAGGGACGCCTGCGGAGGGTGCTATAACCGCATACCGCCTCAGAGGCAGTTGGACATACGTTTAAGTAAGAAGATTATCGTATGCGAATATTGTGGACGCGTACTCGTATCCGATCTTCTCGACGACGAACAAGCATAGGTTTGTGTTTTCCATATAATAAAAATATCCGGCAGATTCTCTGCCGGATATTTTTATTTCGTACATATCAGAATTTAGAATCTTACTATCCCCATAATCTCACGTACTTCGGATACGGTTTTATCCGCACTCTCGCGTGCTTTTTCAGCCCCTTCGCGAGCAACTTTGGAGAGATAGGCGTCGTTCGAGGATATTTCTTTTATACGCTCCCTCACAGGCGCGATCATTTTTATGATATCCTCTGCAAGTTGTTTTTTCAGATCGCCGTAACGGATTTCGCACCTGTTGTATTTGTCGAGAAAATATTGAACTGTATCGGGAGTAGAGACATTTTCCATAATCGTGAATATATTCCGAATGCTATCGCTCATCGGGGAATTCGGTTCGGTCGGACCGGAATCGGTTACTGCACGCATAACTTTTTTCCTGATAACCGCGTCCTCGTCGGCAAGATATATTCCGTTGCCTTCGGATTTACCCATCTTACCGCTTCCGTCTAATCCGGGAATTTTTACGGAATCTTTGCCGAAATTGTACGGCAAACTCTCCGGGAAATAATCCACACCGTAGAAGTTATTGAATCTGCGCGCGAATTTTCTGGTCATTTCGAGGTGCTGTTCCTGATCTTTGCCCACAGGGACTCTCGTAGCGCGATGTATAAGAATATCGGCAGCCATAAGGACCGGATATGTAAGGAGCCCTGCATTGACATTCTCCGAATGCTTTCTGACCTTATCCTTAAATGAGGCGGTACGTTCAAGTTCTCCTATGAAAGCGTGCATATTAAGAAGAAGATAGAGTTCCGCGACCTGCGGAACGTCGCTTTGAATATATATTGTTGCCACATCGGGATCTATTCCGGCTGCAAGGTATTCCGAGAGGACATTTTTTACATTCGGATGAAGTATCTTCGGATCGGGATGCGTTGTCAGCGAATGATAATCCGCAATAAAAAAATAACATTTATTATCGTGCTGCATCTTCACGAAATTGCTCAACGCTCCGAAATAATTACCGAGATGGAGATTGCCCGTGGATCTGATACCGCTTAAAACCGTTTCCATGTAATGATTTTTATAAATTCATGCAAAGATATACTTTTTAGCATTTTTACAATAATCACGGCATAATTACGGCTCTATAACCGTCAGGTTAATCACTTTTTAATTACCTTTGTGTATTCGAAAAAATATAATAAACAATGCTTACATTAAAACAGATAAGGGAAGACCGGGAATTCGCCGTGGAGAGACTGTCCGTTAAGGGAATCGATGCAACCGGAATCATAGAGGATATTATAATTACCGACGACAGACGCAAAGCGACGCAGACGGAACTGGACGGTATTCTTTCGGAACTTAACAGCATATCGAAACAAATAGGAATTCTTTTTAAAGAAGGCAGGCGTGATGAAGCGGACGAATTAAAAAATAAAATCGCTGAGCTAAAAGAAAAATCCAAAGTCCTCGAAGAGAATTTAAAGACGTTTGAATCCGAACTCAACGACCTTCTCGTCACCCTTCCCAATTTTCCACACGAATCCGTTCCGGCTGGACGCACCGATGAAGATAATGTAACAGTAAAACAGGGAGGAGAGATTCCCGACCTGAGCGGGAATAAACTACCCCACTGGGAGCTTGCGAAAAAATACGACCTGATAGATTTCGAACTTGGGAATAAACTTACCGGAGCAGGATTCCCCGTGTATAAAGGCAAGGGTGCTGCATTGCAGCGCGCACTCATCGCCTATTTTCTCGATAAAAATACAGCGGCTGGCTATACAGAAGTTATGCCTCCGCTAATGGTAAACGAGGCTTCGGGCTTCGGTACCGGACAGCTTCCGGACAAAGAGGGACAGATGTACCACGTGACGGCGGATAATTTTTATCTTATTCCTACCGCTGAGGTTCCGGTAACAAATATTTACAGAGACACTATCATCGAAGAGAAGGATCTTCCGGTGACGATGACGGCATACACTCCGTGTTTCAGGCGTGAGGCAGGGTCCTACGGCAAAGATGTCAGAGGCCTTAACCGTCTTCATCAGTTCGACAAAGTAGAAATAGTAAGGTTCGAGAAGCCTGAAAATTCTTACGCAGCGCTGGACGGTATGGTCGCGCATGTAGAGAGTATAGTGATGGAACTCGGATTGCCGTACAGGATATTAAAACTATGTGGAGGGGATATGAGTTTCACTTCCGCGCTTACCTACGACTTCGAGGTCTATTCGGCGGCACAGGAGAGGTGGTTGGAGGTTTCATCCGTATCGAACTTCGAATCGTTTCAAGCCAACCGTCTCAAATGCAGATACCGAAGTCAGGATAAGAAGACGCAGTTGGTACACACCCTGAACGGTAGTTCGCTCGCCCTGCCTCGAATAGTTGCGGCGCTACTCGAGAATAATCAGACAGCAGAGGGTATACTGATACCTGCGGTGTTGGTTCCCTATACAAGGTTCGCGATCATAGACTAACTAACTATATATTACTAATAACTTTAAAGATGAAAAAATTATTTATATTTTGTGTTTGCATCTGCCTATGCACTGCATCCGCATACGCTGATTTTAAAGATTGGGCCCTTACACCGCCTATGGGATGGAACAGTTGGGATTGTTACGGTCCTACCGTCACCGAGGATGAAGTCAAAGCAAACGCCGACTATATGGCTGACTACTTGAAGGATTACGGTTGGGAATATATAGTGGTTGATATCCGTTGGTTCGTAGAGAATGACAAGGCCGGCGGCTACAACCAGACAGATCCAATATATGTGATGGACGAATACGGACGATATATGCCTGCGGTAAACAGATTCCCGTCGGCTGCGGACGGTGCCGGATTCAAACCTCTCGCAGACTATATTCACAGCAAAGGACTAAAATTCGGAATCCACATTATGCGAGGAATTCCGGTGGAGGCGGTAAAAAATAAACTCCCTGTCAAAGGCGCCAACGGAATAACAGTTGATCAGATTTATTCCACCGACCTGCAATGCCAATGGCTGAAGGATAACTATACTATTCTTCGCGACAAACCGGGCGCTCAGGAGTATTACAACTCCATATTCGATCTGTACGCTTCATGGGGAGTCGATTTTATAAAAATCGACGATCTGTCGAGACCGTACCACAAAGACGAGATCGAAATGATCCGTCAGGCGATAGATAATACCGGCAGAGAGATAGTTCTGAGCACATCTCCGGGGCCTACTCCGGTCGCAGAAGCGGAGCACATCTCGAATAACGCCAATATGTGGAGAATGATCGATGACGTGTGGGACATATGGAGAGATATGGACGAATTGTTCGGACATTGCGAGAATTGGTATCCTTATATCAAACCTGGGACGTGGCCTGACTGCGACATGATTCCTCTTGGCAGAATATCGATACGAGGCGAACGGGGAGCGGACAGAATGACAAGGCTTACCAAGGACGAACAGTATTCGCTTATGACGCTGTTCACAATATTCCGCTCACCGCTGATGTTCGGCGGAGACCTTCCGAGCAACGATGAATTTACCCTGTCGCTGCTTACGAACGAGAAGGTCCTCGAGATGCACCGGAACAGCGTGAACAACAGGCAGATTTACAATAACAACAGTAAAATAGTGTGGACGGCAGAGAATCCAAAGACTGGAGCATCCTATCTGGCGTTGTTCAATAACACGGATACCGACGGTAACATTATAGCTGTCGATATGCAGACCATAGGTATAAACGGTAAATACAAGGTAACAGATATGTGGAGCGGCGAGGAATTAGGAGTGTATTCCGGTAAATTTTCACGCGCACTTAACAAACACGGCTCGGGACTTTATATTATAGAGAAACAATAGATTTATATAAACGATGCCGGAGCATATCCGGCATCGTTTATTCTTCTTTTATTATTGTTTCGATCAATCCTTTAACCAGTTCATATTCGTATCCGCGCGAGATACCGAATTTGAGAAGTTTATCCTTCTTTTTATACGGATCTTCGTCATTTATTGAAGAGTTCTTGCGTTTTAAATCGTAAATAAGTTTATCCCTCATCTTTTCAGGCTCTACCAGCTCCATAGCTGTATTTATTATATCCTTTGGAATCCTCTTATTATACAGTGCATCGCGTATTTTATTTACCCCCCAACGGCTGAAATTCAATTTATCGCGCACATAGGCCTCCGCATAACGGTTCTCGTCTATAAACTTCTCACGTACAAGAATCTCAATAAGTCCGTCGTGATTCTCATGGTCCACTCCCCAATTAGCCAGCGACCGTTTTGCATCGGATATACATATCTCGGCGCGCGCGCACCTGTCCATAAGTTTTTTCAGTGCGGCCTCTGTACTTAACGTTCTTTTTTTTCTCAATTCCATACCGCCCTTACCATTCTGTCCTTATCGAAAATATCTTTGCGCAGAATCACATCGCCGTAACCCATTCCTTCAAGCATCCGGCAGATTCCGACACCGAATTTTTCATTAATTTCGAAGTACAATCTTCCTCCACGGTTTAATAGGACCGTTCCAAGCTCCGCAATCTTTTTGTAAAATAGCAACGGGTCGCTATCGTCCACAAACAATGCAAGGTGAGGTTCATGGTCGAGGACATTTTTCCGCATGGACGATTTTTCGGACACAGTTACGTAGGGAGGATTACTGGCTATAATATCGTAACTTCCGTCAATCTTCTCCGATAAAATATCAGCTTTTATAAATTCAACTGTAACTTCGTTTACTTCAGCATTGTATTCGGCCATTTTCAATGCTTCCTCCGAAACATCCACGGCAGAAATTTTTGCAGAACCAAGATTCTTGGCAAGCGATACGGCTATACATCCGCTTCCGGTACCGATATCGAGGATATGCGGGACTGTTCCGGATAAATTCTCGGACAATATCCAACGGACGAGCTCTTCGGTTTCCGGTCTCGGTATAAGAACATGTTCGTTCACAGTGAATTTCATATCCATAAACCGTCCGTATCCCGTAATATACTGGACAGGATAATATTTAGCCAACATCTCCACCGCATCCACAATCTCCGCTTCGGGGACCACCATGTCAGGATACAAAAAAACTTCATGTCTCTGAATCCCGAACCGTTCCTCAAGAAGAATAAGAGCTATCGACCGTATTTCTTCCGGACTGTAAATTTCGGATAATTCCCGTCGTATATAATCTAAAAAATTTTTTATATTCATCACCGGGATACTAAACTAATAAAGATATATTTATATTTGCAATTACTTTTTGAAATATGTGGAAAAACAGACTGGATTTACAAATTCTTACGGTTATTTTAATTGTCGCGGCAATGCTCAAGAGAGAATACCCCTTTGCCGGACACTGGCTTGCCGTATCGGTAATCGCCTACTATCTGGTCGCCAAATTTACGAAAGTAATTAGAATCGTCAAAAATTTCAAATCAGCGACAGGGAACTATAAAATACTTGCAGCCGTATATTTTGCAATGATTTTTACTCTGGCAAACTCTCTCCTTACGGGCAACGTTAATTTTTTTCTTATAATAATACTTTTTGCCATAGAGTTTCTAAGCGATTCCGACGCTCCAAAACAAGATCTCAATGAATAGATTTTTTATTATTTTTTTCTGTACTATATCGCTTTTCTCAGGGTGCAGGATCACAGGGGAAAAATTCAGTACCGATAATCTTGAATTGTTGTATAGTACCGTATATGCTTCGGGGTTCGAGATATACGAACACGGGAACAGTTCCGTACTCAAGATTAAAAATCTTTGGGACAGCGGAGAAGAGGATAGTATATATTTCCTTTCGCGGAACGGTGAAGAACCGCCTGAAAGTTTTCAGGGAACAACCATATCTGTTCCTGTTACGAATGCAGTGTGTATGTCCTCGACAAATATATCATTCCTTGAGATGCTCGGCTGCGGTGATATTATAACAGGGGTCTCCGGAGGCGATTTCATTTCGTCACCCGTAATAAAAGAGAGGATCAAAAACCGCATTATACGCGATATCGGATACGAGGGCAGCGCGGATTTAGAACTTTTAGTCGATATATCACCGGATATAATCATGACTTACGGGATAACCGGCGAGAGTTCCATTTTGGGCCCCAAAACCGAGGAACTCGGACTTAAAACGCTATACATCGGGGACTATCTCGAAATGTCGCCGTTAGGGAGGGCCGAATGGCTTATGGTTTACGCCGAATTAACGGATAAAAGGGAATTAGCTCTCAAAGAATTCAACCGGATCGTACAAGAATATACCGAAGTTTGCAGGCTGATTTCCGATTCCGCACATCGTCCTTCGGTCATGCTGAACGCACCGTGGCGAGACACATGGTTCGTCCCGGGCGACAGGAACTACATGGTCCGCTTGCTGACCGACGCAGGGGGAGAATATGTTTGCAAAGGCACTGACAGCGAATCTTCAAGACCCATAAGTATCGAGAACGCATATCTTTATGCCAGCGGGGCGGATTTCTGGCTTAATCCGGGCAGCGCATCGTCCCTTGCAGAGCTTGTGGCGGATAATCCGAATTTCTCCGACATCCGATCGGTACAATCCGGCAATATATACAACAACAATAAAAGAAGTACTCCCGAAGGGGGAAGCGATTTTTGGGAATCTGGCGCTGTAATGCCTGAAATGATCCTTAAAGATCTGATCCGCATTCTGCATCCGGAACTTTTACCCGAGCACGATCTTTATTTTTTCATTAAACTGCACTGAGTTTCGTAATAACGGCAAAGAAAAAAATAATCCCTGGTATAAAATATTCCCGAAAATTTATATATTTAATAAATTTTAGTAAATTTCCGAACCATAGTGTTTCGAATTATAATTTTCTTAACTTTGCAATAGCTATACTGAATTTAAGGAATAAATAAAACAAAATAAACGTTTAATTAACTAAAAATTACTATCATGAAAAAACTTCTATTTTTGACTTTAACGTTGGCAGCCTTGTTTGCGTGTAAAGACAGCAAAGAGGAGGATATTCCTC
>JAJBUQ010000002.1 GCA_020860245.1 Rikenellaceae bacterium | reverse complement strand
TTTAAAATTTGATAGGCATTTATTAATTCTATGTTAGAATCATTTAAAAAAATTTGTTTATTTATATGACATAATTTATTTATATATAAAAAAACAGAAGCCCCACCTACAAAAGGCTCATGATAATTATTGAAATGGTGTGGTAGATAATCGCTTATATGTTTTGTTAACCAATGTTTTCCACCTGCCCATCTCAAAATTGATTTATGCATAAATTTTATAAATTAATAGACTAAATTATATAAAATTATACAATATGCAATATTATTTAGTTGGAATATAATCAAATACTAAATTAACCGGAAGAATATTTTTAGTGGATTCTTCCGGTTTTTAATTTCACGCAATGATTAGAAATACTAAATATTAAAACGCAATTTTGCCCCTTGCGCTATCGGCAAGGGCGTTGATCGCAACAGTATGGTCTAATGGATTTACAGTTTTGTTCTGCGTTCAGTCGAGGAGTTCCTGACGTGAGAACACGAACTGTTTACCAAACTTGCGGTGCGGTATTTCTTTTTTGGATGTAAGAGTGTAAAGACGGTGTTTGGAAATTTTGTAGCCGATTTCATGAAGAAACGACAATGCCGACTGCAGATTAAGGGTGTCGGACTGCGGACCCTGCGGTTGGGTTCACTGGGGGATAAATTCTGAAATAGTTTCTCTAATAATTTCCCGTAGTTGATCGGGCGAAATAACAATTAATTGGTCCATAAATAAGTTTTAAAGTTAAACAATGTGACAATTTGTCAAAGAGTGTTTAACCGCAAAAATCGTTCCATTCTGATTGTAATATTCTATGCTACAAGGCTTTGAATAGTGACAATTTCAGTCGGCATCTTGTTTTAATTTCGTAGATCTTCTGTATTCATGAAGTCAGTTAAGAGCTGGGCGTTCTTAATGCGCTCGTCTTTCTCGAACGATGACAGGTAGTTTTCGGTTGTCTTAATGTTATTATGACTGAGACTTTCGGATATATAAGATATATTGACACCGCTTCTTTTTAGTACAGTTGCAAAGGAATGACGGGCAGTATAAGTAGATATGTTGCCTATTCCTAAATTCTCCCCTATTTTTTTCATACACTTATTATGGCTCTCGTATATAGTTGTTTCTTTCTATATATCTCTTCCGCTTTTAGTGTATCGTCAATAATAGGAAATATATAATTATCCGGAGACGGTTGATTACCCCATTTCTCGATAATTATTTTCATTTGATCAGTAATAATGACACGGATTTCTTTTTCTGTTTTTGAGGTGCTTTTAGTTTTCTTTCGGACAAAACATAATTCATCATCTACAATATCGCTAAATTTTAATTGTACCAAATCCGCCATATTAATACCGTTGCAGAAGTAGAGAAACAGCCACATATCCCGATACCGTGCTGTCAATTCCGTGCCGTCATCATAGTTGGCGATCCGGAGGATCTGCTCCATTGTTAGAGCCATTTTTCGTCCTGTTCCGTTCTTTATTTCAAAACGTCCTTTGCCAAACGGATATGAACTTTCTTTGATTATGCCGTGTTCTTTAGCTTGGTTGAGTAGGCTCTCAATATCCTCATATGAATACTTATTGTAGTTCGGGATTTTCCATCTTTTTCCAGACGGTTATCAAACCGTTTCAATCAATCTATGGAGAACGCATTCATGGATATATTATTGCCTGCGAATTTCTCGATGTTATTTAGAACATTTTGATATATGTTCATGTTACCGATACTTTTCTCTTTTTTCAGTTCGGCTATACGGGTTTGAAACGCCATGTTTAACGATTGGTGGGCTCCGTTGCTGATCCTGCGGTTTAGCGCTTCGAAAGAGAACTCGTTATTATACGCCAATTCTTCCGATATGTCACGAACAAGTTTAAATGTATTTTCAATACTTCTGCGAGTGTATATCAAAGATTTCTGTTTCGTTTCAGGTAATTTATCCCATTCCTCCTTGTATTTTAACGGGATATTTGCCGTAAAGCTTGGCTTTACGGCTGTCTAATACCGAAAACACAGTTATACCGTCTTTTGAGAATTTAAACATATTGGATATTTTTTTAGATATTTGCATACAACTCCGCCAATAATAGGCAAAAATGAACTAAAGACCAAATTTCACCATTTTATAATTCATTGATTTACAATTAATAACAAAATCAAACAAGTATCAACAATTAAAATATTCAGCCTTACAAGCAGAGGGCCGGGGGTTCGAATCCCTCAACTCCCACAAGAGGATAAGATTAAAACCACCTAACGGGTGGTTTTTTATTTTTCATAAGGGCCATCTAATTTATTTCTAAAGGTTTATAAGGTAATAAAAATAAATCTGAAGGATTTGCATTTTAAGTCCGTTTTGCAAAATTGCCAGGATATAAAGGGACCTAAGAGCGAAGTTAGTAATCCCTCCACTTCCATAAAATAATCAACGACACTATGACGCCTATCAGTGCTGTTACGAGATTTACCAATATTTAAAGCCTACGGTCGATTTTAAAGACCTCGCCGTACTGGATTTCGGGTGTTCAGTATCGGATTTCGGGTATTTTTTCGGAATGTTAAGTTCCGAAATATCTATTTGTGATTTTAAGGAATATGTCGATTTTGCATCGTTTAGACTGACAAAATATAATATCCCCCATAAAAAATTTTATGCCCGTGTACATTATCCGGATGTTACCGAGAATATCGGATTAGCAATTTTCGGAGAAGTACTGGAGCATTTGGACGATCCTCTCGATATGCTGAAATCTTGTGTTGAAAGTAATGTAAAATACATTTACACAACATATTATCCATTTGGGGGCGACGATTATTTCAATTTATCAGGTCATTCGAAAGAGGCTCAAAAGCAGGCGCCTCAGAGTCTGGAATTATTACGTACTCTCTTCCATGAAGTTAAATTTCAAAAGAACAGACGTTTATGGGTAAGAAAAGAATAATTAATTAGTAAATCGGATTACATTAATAAGCCTGTCGTTTAAGAGACAGGCTTTATTAATTCTTTTTATCGCAATAGAATAAAATCTAACGAGGATCGATACCTCCGCAAGGGGGAAAAATTACTTTATTTTAACTTCAATAATTCCACCATACGGATCGAAATCGAACAATACCTTATCCTCCTGAATTTTTACCGGAATATTTTTATTTCCCTGTTTAACCGATATTCTATTTATCCCCTGTTGTACGACGACCATGGTCAATTGTTCCTTGAATAACTCCTTATCGAGATCCAGAACAGGTTCTATCTTGATAGCATTCCTCTCTTCCGTAATATCCAGTTTTATATTCTGTTGTTCGAATGTATATGCGGCGATTTCTTCGAATGTTCCTACCCATATACGGTCTTCCTGCTCCTTGACTTTATCGAGATGCTCCCATAAAATATCGGGATTACCGAATGCGTCATATCCATAAGTCAAGCCATGAGTCATTCCGACTCCCCAATCGTTATTATCAATAAGCGTCTCTACCCATTTTTCCAAATCGTCCGGTGTTGCCTTACTTCCTATCGAACGCTGTTCGGTACGCGTTCCAACGCGCCCCTCGGTAGCGAGGCACATCTTATCTCTCGGACGCGCATTATTAGGATAGCAAAACGTTACAGGCATTTTACCGATATTAACGAATATGGCGCTATCGTTTTTATAAATATCCTCCCTGATCTCTTCCTCGGAGTGTCTTCCGAAGTTTTTATGCGCCCACCCATGGTTGGATATCTCGTGTCCGGCATCAGCCATCTCTTTCAATTGTGCCCATGTCATTCTCGTAGTATCCATTATATTATCCGGATCCTCGTTTATTTTACTTCCGTTGATCCAAAATGTAGCGAGCAAGCCTCTTTTCTCCAACTCCGGAGCAGCCATTGTATAATACTCCGCAAGTCCGTCGTCGAATGTATAACTTATGGCAGCTTCTTTATCGTCCCTGTATTTTGCAACATATATATCTACGGCAGAGACGGATAATCCGTAAACTGCCAATAAAACTGTGATAAGTATTTTTTTCATAAACATAGTCAGTTTATTCCGAAGGTGCGGAGATTTCCGTATAGGTAATATTTTCAGTAAATATATCTTGCGCATTATTAACTCTATTCACGAATTTATTTACTTTATTAACATGAATATTCTTTAACTCCACATTCTTAACAGGAAGTTTGGCATTCCCTTTTATTTCATAGATTGCGTCTACATTTTCGCACTTTACATTATTCATATAAATATTTTCGATCTTCGTTATCCTCTCTTCATACGTCGGAACCAGATCCTTCCATTGATACAGGACTTCGGTATCGATCTCGAACACTCTCTGCGCGCTTCCGGTTTCTATATTTTCCATGAATATATTCTCTACGAATGCGCCTCTTCTGTGATTTGTTTTAATAAAATATACCCTGTGGACGGAATTTGGAGCCTTGCAGTCGTGCATATATATATTCCTTATACCTCCGGATATTTCACTGCCTATTCCCAGCAAAGTATGTCCGGTAAGGATGGTACAGTTGCGTATAACAATATTTTCGGTAGGCGTGTCGAGTCTCCATGCATCTCTATTCCGTCCTGCCTTTATAACAACAGCGTCATCCCCCTGGTCGAATACGCAATCCTCGACAAGGAAGTTGCGCGTCATCTCGAGGTCTATTCCGTCGTTGTTGTGCCCGTGAGCCCTGACATCGAGGTTACGAGCCACACCTCCGTCACACATATAAATATGGATAGTCCAGAAGGGGCTGTTCCTGATCTTGAATCCGTCGAGAAGAACGTTATTGCAGCGATTGAAGTGGATAAGATGAGGACGTAAGTTGTTCTCTCCCTTCGCCATCTGACGGTCCTCCACGGGAACATCGGTAGAAGCCATCGCGTAGAGCTGCTTCAGGGCATTCAGGTGAGGCTGCGGACGCGGGAACCACTTTCTCCAAGTATCCAAAACGGCATTCAATGTACCTGAACCGGTAATCGCCACATTTTCACACTCGAACGCATAGACCAAAGGCGAATAGTTGAAGCACTCCATTCCCTCCCACGAGGTCATGACCGCGGGAAGATAATCGTTCGGATCGTCAGTAAATCTTAGGACCGCATCTTCCTGTAAATGTAGGTTCACATTACTTTTAAAATGTACGGGACCTGTAAGCCACGTTCCGGCAGGGACAATAACCCTTCCTCCTCCGGCTCTGCTGCATGCCTCGATCGCGTCGGCAATGGCCTGAGTATTTTTAACCTTTCCACCCTCGACAGCCCCGTAGTCCTTTATATTAAAATCCCTGTCGGGATATATAAAAATCTTTATAGGATCCATTTGAAACGGCGCCTCCACATTTATTATTTCATAATTTGCCGCGGCCGCACCCAAGGCCATCAAACCACAGGCCCACACAGATAAAACTTTTTTCAGAAAATCGAACTTCATATAAATCTATAATTATTAATAATCTTATTTCAAAGTCATCATTTATTAAATAATTTTAACAAATAAATGATATTTAGCGATCAAAGATAAATATAAATAAGTCTTTTTTAAAAACGGGACCGCCTGATAAACTTTATTCTAATGTAAAGTTAATCGGTTATTTATATGATAAATAGTAATCGAACATATATTTGTAAAATAAAATGGATCTGGGGGAAAAATATTTTAAGAATATATTATCGTCATTACTGCTGATTCTCTTCATCGGGTATTTCAGCGGTATTACCATGTTCCCCCATACACACGTTATAAACGGTGTAACCATAACCCACTCCCACCCTTATACAGGAAGCCCTGATAATCCGGATCACACTCACACAAGTGTGGAACTGAATGCAATTAACCTAATACTCACGTTTGTAGCGGTGATTGCTGTGGTTCTCGGATTTAAATCAATATTGTCCGAAGGAGTCCATATTAAGTGTATAGCTTCAGACACTGGGATATCTTCCGTGATACAGCGTACAGTCACCCTGCGGGGGCCTCCTTATACGGCGTAAAATCTATTATTTCAATCTTACTCCGCTTCTAACCGCGGAGCCGTTAGTCTTATTTTAAATTTTAATCGCCGTATGAAATCAATATATATGGGAATACTTATTGTGTTCCTGTTACCGGGCATTCTCTCCGCCCAGACACCAAGAAGACAGAATATCGACGCAAATATAACGGGACATGTCGTCAAATCAGGAAGCCACGACCATTTGCCGTATATCTCGATCGCAGTGAACGGAACTACGATAGGCACCGTTACAGATGCAACAGGACATTACTTTCTGAAAAATCTTCCGGAAGGAGAAATTGTTCTCACAGCATCCTCGATCGGATATAAGCCTCAGGAAAAAACCGTAACCATAACTCCAAACACCACGTTCGAAATAAATTTCGAACTGGAAGAAGCAGCTGTAATGATGGACGCGGTCGTGGTAACCGCGAGCAGGAACGAGACCGATAAAAAATCGGCATCCACAATTGTCAATGTTATGTCCACGCAGATATTCGAGCGCACCTCCTCGAACAATCTTACCGAGACCCTCAACTTTCAGCCCGGACTCCGCGTCGAGAATAGCTGCTCGAACTGCGGAACGACCCAGCTCCGCATAAACGGCCTCGACGGACAATATTCCCAGATACTCATCGACAGCAGGCCTGTATTCAGTTCGCTTGCAGCTGTCTACGGACTGGAACAACTGCCTGTGTCCATGGTCGAAAGAATAGAGGTAATACGCGGAGGAGGCTCTGCCTTATTCGGAGCCAACGCTATCGGAGGCGTGGTTAATATCATTACCAAAGAACCTCTGAGGAATTCCGTATCGGTATCGAACAATACCGGAGTTACCGACAAGAATACATGGGACGTGAATACCGCCTTTAACGGATCGTTTGTCTCGGACGATTACAGAGCAGGAATCCATCTCTTCGGGATAATTCGTGACAGGAATCCATACGACCGCAACGGGGACGGATTTTCGGAGATACCTAAAATCAGTCTGGAAACAATAGGATTCAGGGGATATTATAAACTTAGCAATTATTCCAAACTTACAGCGGAATACCACCATATCCACGAATTCCGGCGAGGTGGCGACAACTTCGGCAATCCTCCCCACGAGGCGGAGATCGCAGAACAACTCGACCACAAGATTGACGGAGGCGGTATTACTTACAGTTGGAACACTGCGGATTACCGTCATCGTTTAAACTTATATTCGTCCGCACAAAAGGTAGACAGGGATAGTTACTTCGGAACCCAGATGAATCCGGACGCTTACGGTAATACCAAAGATCTGACCTTTGTCGCAGGTTCGCAGTATACGATACTGTTCGATAACGTAATATTCAGCCCATCCGATTTTACCGTAGGGGTGGAGTTCACGCATAACGATCTTCACGACCGGATACTCGGATACGGACGAGACTTTAAACAGAATACGAATATTATAGGGGGCTACTTTCAGAATGAGTGGAGCACTGATAAATACAGCGTTCTTATCGGAGGGCGGCTCGACAAACATAATATGATGAAGAACGCAGTGTTTAATCCGCGTGCCAACGTTCGTTACAGCCCTTCGGAATATGCAGGATTCCGTGTCAGCTATTCCAGCGGATACCGCGCACCTCAGGCGTATGATGAAGATCTGCACGTGGATGCAGTGGGCGGTGAGGTTACGATAATCGAACTCGACCCGGATCTTAAACCGGAATACTCCCACAGTATAAGCGCTTCTGCAGACCTTTATAAAAATTTCGGAAGTTGGCAGACAAATTTGCTCATCGAGGGATTTTACACGATTCTCAACGATGTATTTACTTTGGTCCAGAACGGTGAAGACGCACAAGGGAACCTTCTTTTATTGCGCGAGAACGCTTCCGGTGCAACGGTTAAAGGAGTCAATCTGGAACTTCGCGCAGCACTTCCGGGCCTTGTGGATATTCAGGCAGGATACACATTTCAGAAGAGCAGATATAAGGATCCGTTCCGGTGGTCGGAAGATGAAAATCTCCCTGCCCAGAAGACCATGTTCCGCTCTCCGGATCATTACGGCTATATGACTGCGAACTTCAATATAACCAAGAATTTTGACGCCTCGCTGTTCAGCAATTATACCGGTTCCATGCTTGTTCAGCATAACACAGGTTATATCGAAGAAGATACCGAGAAAAAAACGAGAGGTTTTATCGACATTGGAATACGATTCGCCTATACATTCCGTTTATCGGGATTCTGCGACATCGAACTCAATGCAGGCATAAAGAATATCTTCGACCAGTTCCAGAAGGATATCGACCGGGGACCATTCAAGGACGCGGGTTATGTCTACGGTCCGTCATTCCCGAGAATGTACTTTTTCGGGGTAAAATTTTCGCTCTGACAGAGCTATTATATTAACAATGTTATAAACATAAAGGAACGGATTGTTGATAACCCCGTTCCTTTATTTACATTTTATAGACAATTAATTATCTATATCTCGACATATTTAATCCCAGATAAAGTTGTTAAGGTATGCAGCTGTAAAGATCGCAAGCGACTTCGTCTGTGGAAGATTTGCAAATCCGTTAAGCAATCCCCAGTCATGAGTAACTCCATCAAATCTTATCGTAGTTACATTAACTCCTGCAAGATCCAGCTTGCGCCCCATAGCTTCGCCCTCGTCGCGAAGGATATCATTCTCCGCAACCTCGATAAGGGTCGGAGGAAGTCCGCTAAGTTGAGCTGTAGTCGCACGGAGCGGAGAAAAATGTATGTCATTCTGATCGTTGGGATTCGACGTATACTGTTCGAACATCCAACTCATAAGTGAAGACGTAAGGAATCTCTGCTGTCCGTACTCCCTCCACGACGGGAAGTCTTTGGAGGCATCCGTTACCGGCCACATCATCACGAGACACTTGATGTCAGGACCTCCTTTTTCTTTCGCATTAAGTGCTGTCGCCATCGTCATGTTACCACCTACACTGTTGCCTATGACAGCAAGACGTTTACCGTCCACATTGATCTCGTCTCCATTCTCCGCAACCCATTTGGTAGCTGCATAAATTTCATTCGTAGGCTGAGGGAATTTAGCCTCCGGGGAAGGTGTGTAATTCACGAACACACATGCGAGTCCTGATGCAACGACTATGTCGCGGACAAGTCGTTTGTGAGTATCGTAATCTCCGAGCACCCATCCACCGCCGTGGATAAAAATAAAGACCGGCAGTTTTTCGGTAACGCCCTGCGGACGCACGATATTGAGTTTTATGGTGTGACCGTCGGCAGTGATGGTTTTTTCAGATTCATCGATACCTGAGAGATCGACGTTTACCGCCTTCTGAGCATTTATAAGCACGTTTCTCGCCCCCTGAACGCCAAGCGATTCTACCGGAGTAGAGCTTGCATTGAGAACCTTGAGATATTCCTTTGTTCCAACGCTAAGATGCGGGTCCTGAAGATAATCCGGCGCTTGTTGAGAATTACCGTAAGAGCACGCAGCACATGCACATAGTAAAGTAAAAAATAATTTTCTCATAATTTTGAATTATTGGTTGATATTATAAAATCCGTAACCATACCGAATCTCTCTGCATTAATAATGCCATTGACAGAAATTAAACGGTATAATTACGGATTTCACCAATATTACATTGAAACAGAATATCACGAATCCGTCCAATAAAAATATAGGGCAGTAATATTTTATTTTTTCAGGAAGCAGGTTTTAAGGACGATGCTCGACCCTTCTATACGGCAATCCACCTCCTCCGGATTGTCGGTAAGTTTTATGGACTTTACTTTTGTGCCCCTCTTTATGACCATTGAAGAACCTTTGACTTTAAGGTCCTTAATAACCGTTACGGCATCTCCGTCTTCGAGGACTGTTCCGTTCGAATCTTTAGCGATACTGTTATCTTCGGGTAATTCCCCGTCGTTCCATTCGTGCGCACAGTCGGGACATACATTTAAAGATCCGTCAAAATAGGTATTCTCCGAATTACACAGTGGGCAGTTTTTTATTTCATCCATAGTATTTGTGTTAGCTGCGTCAAAAGTAGCTAAAAATAAATAAACCATAAAAATCATCATTATTATGGTATGATTATGGCAGTTTTACCACGCAAAGATGTATGTATTATGAATAAAAATAACAATTTTCCACAAGAGGCGTGGTGGAAGGAAGCGGTCGTGTATCAGATATATCCGAGAAGTTTTCAGGACAGCGACGGAGACGGCGTGGGCGATCTGCGAGGTATAATCGACCGTATAGATTATATCCGGAGTTTAGGGGTGGACGTAATATGGCTTAATCCGATTTTCAAATCCCCGAACGACGATAACGGTTACGATGTGAGCGATTACTGCGCGATTATGGATGAATTCGGTACGATGGAGGATTTTGAGGAGCTTTTAGGACGGGCCCACGAGAGCGGACTTAAAATCATACTCGATCTCGTAATCAATCACTCCAGCGACGAACATCCGTGGTTTATAGAGGCACGCAGATCACGCCACAATAAATATTACGATTATTATCACTGGTGGCCTGCGGAGAAGGGAACTCCGGCTTACAGAGAGAGTTTTTTCGACGTGGACGGCAACGCATGGAAGTACAACAAGGCGACCGATTCATATTATTTACATTATTTCTCGGTCAAACAACCGGATCTGAATTGGGAGAATCCGAAGCTGAGACAGGAGGTATATAAGATACTCCGGTTCTGGTTCGACAAGGGTGTGGACGGATTCCGAATGGATTCAATATCATACATATCGAAGGATACCGAATTTCCGGAGATAGACAGAAGTATGTATCCTTACATTTTCGATTACTGCGCGCGCAATCCTACCCTGCATTCCCATCTTAAGGAGATGAACAGGGAGGTATTGTCCAAATACGATATCATGACTGTAGGCGAAGGTTTGTCGGTATGCACTGGCGAAGCATCCAAATTCGTGGAACCCGACAGGCACGAATTGCAGATGATATATCACTTCGGACCTTCGGAGATACGCAATTACACCGGACCGGACGCCCCATCGACAGGGATAGATTACAGCCTTGTCAAATTTAAGCAGATGTTTACCGAATGGGATCATGCGGTGGGTTCCGGCTGGCCTACCGTATATCTCGGCAATCACGACCAACCGAGGATGATCTCGCGGTTCGGAAGCGACCAACACAGATACCACGAAGCGTCGGCAAAAATGCTGGCCATATTCCTTCTCACAATGCGTGGTATACCGTTTTGGTATTAGGGCAACGAGATAGGAATGAGCAATATTAAATTCAACAATATCGAAGATTACAGGGATATCGCGACAATCAACGGTTACGAGCATGTACGCAGGACTCACGGCAACCTCAAGGCATTCCTTGCGGCACAGAAGAATACTTCGCGGGACAACGCGCGCACTCCGTTCCAATGGGATCACAGCCAGAACGCAGGCTTCACGACAGGAACCCCGTGGATAAAAATAAACGACAACTATAAAAAATATAACGCTGAGGACGAGGACAAAGATCATTCCTCGATTCTCAACTTCTTCCGTAAGGCTATCCGTCTGCACAAGGACCACAAGACGTTGATATATGGCCAATACATCCTTCTCGATGAAGAAAATATGCACACTTACAGTTATATGAGGATTTACGAAGATGAAAAATATTTAATCTCGCTTAATTTCACACCCAAACATGCCGTATCGTCTACCGGCATCCGCATGGATACGGCGAATATTATTTTTAAAAATTACGACGACTTCAAACTAAAAGATCTCAAGGGCAAAATTGACCTCCGTCCGTTCGAGGCGGTTGTAATAAAATTATAATGTTTTATTTTTACGTATAATTATTCTCCAACTATGAAAAAATTAATCGTTTTACTTTTATCGGTGTGGCTCTTCGCCTCATCCGGTGATAAAACTACCGACACCGAAGAATTGACAATCGCATCGGAACAGATCGACTGCGTAGGTGTGGGACCGCAGAAGTGCCTCCTTATCAAGCGCGACGGCAGCGACAGCTGGGAATACTGGTATTCAGGCATCGAGGATTTCGAATACGAACCGGGATACGAATATGTCATCCTGATAACCAAAGAGACTGACGAGAATCCCCCTGCAGACCGTTCTACGGTAAGATACAAACTCCATAAGATCGTCTCTAAGGAGAAAAAATCTTCCGAAAATATGCCAAAACGACGGTCGTAAATAAATCTAATGGAATTCGTATTATTGGTAATCGGTCTTGCCTTGATACTCGCAGGGGCAAACTTCCTTACGGACGGTTCTTCCGACCTTGCAAGAAGACTTCGTATTTCCGAATTCGTGATTGGCATAACCGTTATAGGTATAGGAACATCCGCTCCGGAGTTAGTAGTAAGCATAGGCGCTGCTCTAAAAGGGAGCAGCGATATGTCGGTAGGCAATATTATAGGTTCGAATCTTGTAAATACGCTTGTTATTCTGGGCATTACCGCACTTATACTTCCGTTGGATCTCTCGGCGAACAATATAAAAAAAGATATTCCCTTCGGGGTGCTCGCATCGGTGGTGCTATTGATCGTTTGTTCCGACAGTCTTCTGGGAGATTCTTACCGCGATTCTATCAGCAGGTCGGAAGGATTGTTGCTGCTCGCACTGTTCATCGTCTTCCTCTCTTATACGATTTATTCTTCTCCTGCGGGTAAAAAATCCGATAGTGAGGGATTACCGGAAAAAAAACGAAGTCTGTGGCTCTCGATAGCCTTCGTCGCAGGAGGACTTGCAGGGCTTATCTACGGTGGCGACCTGTTCCTGGACCACGCATTGATTATATCGAGAAGATTCGGGATTAGCAATCGGTTATAGGAATTACCGTAATGGCATTAGGTACATCGCTTCCGGAACTCGCATCGTGCGTAGTTTCCGCAATCAAGAAGAAGCCTCAACTCGCCCTGGGTAATATTCTCGGTTCGAACATTTCAAATATATTCCTCGTATTAGGAGCGAGTGCCACTATAAGTCCGCTCTATCCCGCAGAGATAAAAATAAGCGATTTGCTGATGGTTATTCTGTCGGCCGTACTACTCTTCGCCACGGCATTCTTTTTTAAAAAACGACAGGTATCGAGAATCGAAGGTGGAATATTCCTTCTGATATACATAATTTATATCTGGATTTTGCTGCGTAACTTATAATTTGGAATATCCGCACTTATTTCACTATATTTTCAACTTTTTATTATATTTTTATAAAATTGCAACCGGTTTTGCGTTATCGATTAATAACGAAGGAGAATGAATAAAATTTTAACAGCCATACCCTTGCTTCTTACGGTAATATTTTCGTGCAGGAATTCCGCAATCGTCACAGTAGCGGATAAGGGCGGGAATGACTCCGTTCCGCCTGCATTAATCCAAGATGTTGTCGAAGCTCCATACGTAGTGAAGATCGAGAAGCAACTAATCTACGATAACCATACCCTCGATGATATCTACCCATATCAAGACACTACAAGGGAATTTCAGTGGAATAAGATCAAGGGACAAATCGAATATATCGAGACATTTACCACAGGCAATAAAACATGGAGAATACTCCAAAACCGCAGGAACAGCAACGGGGAGGCTCCTTTGGTCAAAAATTATCGAAGAAATGCCTATAAATTGAAAGAAGACACCTTAGGGGTGGAGAGATACCAGTCGGTCCCTCTTTACACTCCGGACGATATGACGGCTCCGGAGAGATACGGCAGAGACGGGTTCCTCGTAGAGATTTTACGGAACGGTTCGGACACAACCGTTGTAAAGAATATAAATTTCGACGGGGAATGGCTGGTTCCTTCCCGGTACGTTAAAACTATCGACACCGTCCCTTCATTCAATAAAATAGTATTTGTTGACAGACAAAATCAAAATATCGCTACACTGGAGAAGGACGGGGATACATGGCTGGTGCGCAGCATGAATTCTGCAACTACCGGTGTAAAGAATCCTCCGTATGCACATGAGACCCCGCTCGGAATATTCGTAATCCAGGAGAAGAAGACTAAAATGATATTCCTCAAAGACGGTTCGACAGAGACCGGAGGATATGCTCCGTGGGCGAGCAGGTTCTGCAACGGAGCCTACGTACACGGGGTTCCGGTGAACGCCCCCAGTACAAGAGAAATAGAATTCAGCCAGACTTTAGGGACAATTCCACGTTCTCACATGTGTGTCAGGAATGCCACTTCGCATGCAAAATTTGTTTATGACTGGTCTGACACGGAGAGTACGTTAGTTGCTGTTATCGAATAAAATAAATTATCTTTGCATAGCGTTTTTAATGTGCTATGCGTATAATTTTTTCAATTTTATTAGGAATCTTGTTTTATCCTGCAAACGTATCGTCTGTTCCAGATACCGCTGGCGTTATCGAAGATGGTATCATTGACGAATGCGAAGAATTGTTTAAGGAACTGGAACTCGATAAATACATTGATTTTCTTCCGTTCCGGCAGATCTGGCATGCCAACCTGAAGCTCGGAATCAATAAAAAAGATATTCTCACCCTTATCGATTTTACCAAGCCTTCCACTGAGGAGAGAATGTTCGTGATCGACCTTAAGGAACGGACGGTTCTCTTCAGGACCCATGTAGCCCACGGCAGAAACAGCGGGGATACTTACGCGACTTCTTTCTCAAACGCCAGCGGTTCATTTAAGAGTTCGCTCGGCTTCTATGTAACAGGTAAGACTTACAACGGCAGCAACGGATATTCCCTGAGACTCGAAGGACTGGAAGAAGGGATAAACGATAAGGCATACGAACGTGCGATAGTTATTCACGGAGCGGATTACTCCAATCCCTCCGTAATCGCATTACAAGGGCGTCTCGGAAGAAGTCTCGGCTGCCCTGCTCTGCCTCCATCGGTCAACCGTCCGGTTATAGACGTTATTAAAGAGGGCTCATTATTGTATATTTATGCGGACAACACTGAATATTTCAGCAGCAGTCCTATACTGTCGGATTTCAGTTGATTATATCGCCGTTTTCTTTATCCCTGCCAGGAGCGACTTCCACAGATAGTTAAACTGCGACCTGTAAGGGTCTCTGTCCGCCTCCGCCATGACATTACGGGTATCTCCCCTATGGGGATTGGAGGGTTTAATCACAAACGTATCTGCCAGAAACGAGAGGAATCTACGTTCTTTAAAGACTCCGTCTTTCTCTTTGAGAAGCTCAACTTTAAGGTCGCTGTACAGCAAGGTCATCCTCACATAAGAGCGTGTCGAGGTACCGCTGATATGAAAATCAAAACTATTAATTTCTCCCTCCTCGATTCGGGCGTCGGCAAGAGGCTGAACCATACCGTTAACATTGCGCAACTGCATATAACCTAACTTTCCGCTGACTTCGAAGTGGTTCGTAGAAGGGCTTACAGGGAACAGGAAGGTTGCATTGAGCTGTCCGGCATCTTCCAGTTTACCGGATGCGATGAGTTTGTAATATTCCTTACCGCTACCGCCTGCAATATTGGTCAATCCGTAAAATGTACCGTTAATGTCGTTGAATCTTATCCTTCCGGGATATTCTCCCTCTTCGGCAAGCTCCTCGTAGGTAACATTTATTCCGGTTACTTGGATAACAGGTATATCGATCTTAACATCGGATTTCTGCAAAGATTCGTAGAATAGAGGCTTAATTTTATTCCGGACCTGGATCTTACGATTTTTATAGCTCTCCACGTCCACTCCTGCAATAGCTATACTATCGATTTTTAGTATCTTCTCCGTTATATATTTATTGATATCCAATCCCCTGCCTGTAATTTTACCGGTAGAAATTTTGGTCCAGTCCGAGTGCTCAGGATCTTTATAAGCAAAATCGTATTTTTTCTCCTGCGGATCAAGGTTTACGGAACTGACCGCAAAAGTTCCTTTTTTGGTATTCAAAGTAAAATCATTTACGTCAAGAAGCATCATTCCGCTTTGAAACTGGTAGGTAAATTTTCCTGCGGATACTCTCACATCACCACTGACATGGGGGGTGACTGAACCCAGCGAGTCCAGATCGAGATCCGCAGCCCTGAGATTCAGATTTTTAAGGGTATATATTTCTTTCACCCCTCCTGTCCATGACTCGACTTGGATGTTACCGTTTTTGATTTCTATATCCGACGAACTCAGATCGTCGAGAACTACTTTCGGATTATCCCTTTTTTCTTTGGGCTTCCGGGAGATACCGGAATTAACGGCTATTACGGCATCTGGATTAACAACACTGATTTTTTTTACGGATATTCTGCGTATTCCATTCTTTTTACTGAATTTTATACCGCTAAGCGCAAGACTTTTGCATTTCAGATCTACCGAACGCAGAAGAGAATCTCCGAGTGAATTCCCGGACTGCGCACCCTTAATAATTACATCGCCGAGAACAACCGTGCGGTTTATAAGGTTTACGGTCACTCTGCCTGCGTCCGCATCGTACTGCCCGTTTACAAGCGATGCGGGTTCGGTCCTGATTATTTGTTTTATTTTATGTTCCAGCCACAATTCGGTTCCGAATACCGCAATAAATATAAAGGCAATTATACCGCAAACGATAAAAATCGTATTTCTATATTTTCTCTCCATGTAAATTATTCATAATAAATCCCAATTTTAGAAATCGGGATTTGTCTGGTTACTTACTTTTTCCGGCCTCTTCCTTTACCATTTTTCTGACTTCACGCTTCGATACAGGTTTATCCGAAAATAACGATATGGCTGAGACTATACCGAGAATTGCTCCGGCCCAAAATCCTAATAAAATTTTATTTCTCATAACTGTGTATTTTATTTGTTAATCCATTTATTTTATATCGACTACCCTCTTGATGCAAATATCAATCCATTATACAGGATCGCTGTCTGGATCGATAATTTTTTTCTCCTGTTTTGCACATTCTTCAGTATCCCCCTCTTCGCATGGGTTTATCAGCCTGTATTCGTAATAATAAATCCTTATAAGAAGGAGGAATCCGGATATTAAAAGGGGCCCAAAGATTATTCCCCAGAATCCGAACAGGGGAATGCCCAGAAGTACACCGAATATAATTATCAAGGGATGCGTATTGGCGACTCTCTTCATAAGTACAATCCTTGTAAGATTGTCAACATTAGCTATAATGAACAGTCCGCAGATAATCATGATCACTCCACGCAGTTCATGTCCGGTAACTATCATATAGATTCCCAGCGGAACGGTAACAAGCGATGTGCCGACCATAGGGAGAAGTCCGCATAACGCAGTTACGAATGCCCACAACAATACGTGGTTCATTCCAAACAGCCAGTATATCAATGCTGCCGCAAGTCCCTGAGATATCATAACCAACGGTATCCCCACGGCATTACTGAAGATCATCTTCCTGAATTCATCTTTGACGAGTATAAGGCTCTCTCCCCGGAACGGTTGATATAAAAGTATTTTTTTCTCCAGTTTATGAGCATTAGCAAGAAGGAAATAGAGGATCACGATCATAAGGAATATGTTGATGGCGAAGCTGTACGTCGTATTCAATATCGACGAGAGGAATTTTGTCAATATATTTCCGGACTGCGTTATTAAATTTTCGGACGCGATGCGGACTCCCACGAATTTGCTTACTTTATCGGTAAGGTTGTTTAGTTCGCCTATAATCTGCGAGGTATCGATCGCAGGTATCTCGGAAGCCGTTATCTCATAAACAAGATAACCCAGCGCGGCGAGAATCAGTGTCACTACGAGCACATAGCCAAGAGACACGAGTCCGGGTCTTACTTTATGGTTGTCGATAATGCGGAAAAATGAATTCCTTACTACTATATATATGGTTATGGCTCCGAGGAACGATCCTATAAAGAAACTCAATTGATCGAAAATTACATAACCTGTTATCAGAAGAAGCATCAGGAACAACAGCTGCCTAAAAAACGAATTATAATTTTTTACTTTCTTTATCATATAGTGAATATTATTGGTGACGGATTATTCCATAACAAATATTTCTCCATTTTTTCGGAATCTCCCGGCAATTAACCGACTAAATCAGAGAAAAATTCGGTTCCCTTCCAAAGATAATCTTCCGGTGCCGCTGCTGCGCGGTTTGGACCGTTAGATGTTCCCTGCGGATATTATGGCGTGATTATTGAAAATATAGCTGACAGATCAACATTAAAAACTAAAAAATTATGGCATTTTTATGGTATATTTTGATCGGTCTTGCAGCGGGATGGATTGCAGGCCTGATCTGGAAGGGAAGCGGTAACGGCATCCTGATGAACATTATAATCGGTATCATCGGCGGTGTACTCGGAGGATGGATCTTCGGACTTTTCGGAGTTGCTACTACAAGTCTGCTCGGTAATCTTATCTGTGCAGTAATAGGTGCAGTCGTTCTTTTATGGATAGTATCACTGTTCCGACGGAGAGCCTGAAGCTATTAAGTTTCATAAACGAAGCTGTCCCAACGGGCAGCTTTTTTTATTTCCAAAGGGGAAGACGGTAATAAAAATTTCATGATTATGATATGTTTTCTTAATTTTGTAAAATAAGCGATTTACGAAACAGAATTTATGATATACAGAAGTAAGGCACCGCTGCGGATAGGGTTTGCAGGAGGAGGAACAGACGTAAGCCCCTATTCGGATATTTACGGCGGAGCCGTATTGAACGCGACTATATCACTCTACGCAAGGGCGAGCATAGAACCCATTCCGGACAAAAAAATAATACTCCAGACCCTCGACAGGGGGGAGAAATACTTATACGATCTCGCTCCGGAACTTCCGATTGACGGATGTATGGATATTCTCAAAGGTGTTTATAACCATATTTCCGCAAAATACGGCATCATAAAAGAAGGATTCCGGCTGAGTACGTCGGTAGATGCACCGGCAGGATCGGGACTGGGAACGTCCTCAACTCTTGTCGTCGCGGTAATCGGCGCGTTCACGGAATGGCTCAAACTTCCGCTTGGGAATTACGACATTGCGCACATGGCTTACGAGATCGAGCGCAGCGAGCTAAACATCGCCGGAGGCAAACAGGACCAATACACCGCAGCATTCGGCGGATTTAATTATATGGAATTTTTCGGAGAGGACAAAGTAATAGTCAATCCTTTAAGGATAGATAAAACACATATAAACGAACTGGAGAACAATCTGTTGCTGTACTATACTTCGACCAGCAGATTCTCGGCAGAGATTATTAAGGAGCAGCAGCTCAACGTACAGAACGACAACAAATCGTCTATCGAAGCGATGCACGTCCTGAAACAGCAGGCCATGGAGATGAAGGAAGCCCTTCTGACAGGGCGGATCGACCGCATGGGAGAACTATTGCACGAAGAATTTATGTATAAAAAACGGATGGCTCGTTCCATCTCTAATTCAGGAATCGACGAAATATACAAGACGGCACTCGAATCTGGTGCGCTCGGCGGTAAAATTTCCGGAGCGGGAGGAGGTGGATTCATGGTTTTCTATTGTCCTGACATCAAGAGATACGACGTAATTAAAGCTCTGGAAAAATTCAACGGCAAGTTCAAACTTTATAATTTCGTGAAGGACGGACTCTTCACATGGAGTATTTGAAATGAATAGAATAAACGATATAGAGAGACGTCTCGCGGAATCTGCGGAAGTAAAAAATGCGATACTAAAGGATCGCAAACTGATGGAAAAAATTTCGCAGACGATAGACATTATAACTAATGCCTTTAACAACGGAAGCACAGTTTATTTTTGCGGCAACGGAGGAAGTGCGGCTGACGCACAGCATCTCGCAGCGGAATTCTCCGGACGGTTTTATCTCGACAGGCCATCTCTTCCGTCGGAAGCCCTTCACTGCAATACCTCGTTCCTGACGGCCATAAGCAACGATTACGGTTTTGAGAAGGCATACGCAAGACTACTCTCCGGAATCGCAAAGAAGGGGGATATACTGGTCGGGATTTCGACGTCCGGGAATTCCGCGAACATTGTCAGGGCATTTGAAGAATGCCGTGAGATGGGAGTCTTCACAATAGGTTTAACAGGGGACAACGGGGGAGAGATGAAAAAGTTGTGCGATATCCTACTTAATGTCCCCAGCAGTGATACACCACGCGTACAGGAATCCCAGATAACTATCGGACATATAATCTGCGAACTTGTCGAGGCCAATATTTTCGGTTGATATGGAGTCTATTATTCTTGCGGGGGGTCTGGGAACGAGGCTGCGAACCGAAGTATCGGACATGCCCAAAGTGATGGCGTCTGTTGCAGGTAGGCCGTTTTTGTTTTACATTTTTAAACAACTCGAAAAAAATAACATTACGCACGCGATCCTATCTCTCGGTTATATGCACGAGATTGTTGAGGAGTGGGTACAATCGGGCGAATGGAACTTCGAAGTTTCATTTTGCGTAGAGGATTTTCCATTAGGAACAGGCGGAGCGATACGGGAATCGCTGGCAAAATCGCAGACAGATAACGTACTGGTTATAAACGGGGATACCTTGTTCGATATACCGTTGGAAGAGTTTTACATCTCACATATACATAATGACGCGGATATCTCCGTAGCCTTGAAACCCATGCAGAATTTTTCACGCTACGGCACTGTCGTTACGGATACGGACGGAAGAATTACCGAATTCAAGGAGAAAGAATATTATGACAACGGCTTCATAAACGGAGGGATATACTGTATCAGGAAGTCAGATAAAATATTCGGCGGATTAAGCGGTAAATTCTCGTTCGAGACCGAGATTATGGAAAAAAGTACGGACAGGCTCAGTATTTTCGGAACCAATTACGACAATTATTTTATCGACATAGGAGTACCTGAGGATTACAACAAGGCCAACAAAGATTTTAAAACGATGATCCATGGCTGATCTTTACAAATACAGCGCGCTGTTCCTGGATCGCGACGGAGTTATCAACGTTCATCGTCAGGACGATTATGTTAAAACATGGAAGGAATTCGCATTCGAAGAGGGGGTACTCGATGCCCTATCCATACTTGGTAAATTCTTTGATAAGATAATTATCGTGACCAATCAGCGAGGAGTGGGACGAGGAATTATGTCCGAGGAGGAACTACTGTCCATACACGAAAAAATGTGTGAATCGATTGCTTCGCACGGAGGCAGGATCGACGCAATCTATTACTGCACGGATACCGACAGCACCTCTCCGAATCGTAAACCCAACACAGGCATGGGTTTACAAGCGAAGAGAGACTTCCCGAAGATAGATTTTGCACGTTCATACATGGCAGGGGATAGTCATTCGGATATGGAATTCGGTAAGAGATTGGGAATGAAGACTATACTTATATCTAAAGATTCGGAATTCGGTTCATTATCCGATTTTGCACATTTTATAAAGGCACACCATCCATAATATTATGGTATGACGTAACTCCTTATTTACCTACAACCATAGACATTCACGCCTAATTTTTCTACAATATATTTTATTGCAGCCTGCGCTTTAACAGAATTACCCGATTCGTCCAGTTTGGGAGAGAACGCGGCTATACCGAAGTCTCCGGGCATTACGGCCATTATTCCCCCTCCTACCCCTGTTTTGGCAGGAATACCTGCGGTATACATCCAGTTGCCCGTATGTTCGTAAAATCCGACAGTGGCGATAAGAGATACGATTTTAGAGGTATACTCCTGAGGGTACAACCGATCTCCCGTGACAGGATTGGTTCCGTTATTGGCTAAGGTTCCGGCACATACGGCAAGCTGACGCGCTGTAACTCCGAGCGAACATTGGCGGGTATAGAGATCAAGGGACAGGTCGGGGTCGTCGTAGATGCGGTTAAAATTTTTAAGAAGCCACGCTATCGATCTGTTATTGAAATTAGTTTCAGATTCGGATCGGTATAATTCTTCGATCACCCCTAATTCGCTACCACACATTTTTTGTATGAAATCGTGAATTACAGACCATTTTTTATTAGAATCTCCGACAGGCTGAACCATACTGCATGCGGATATCGCTCCGGAATTCACAAGAGGAGTCGAAGGGTGGTCCTTCTCCAGAAGTATGGCGAAAATGGAATTGAAGGGAAGTCCGGTGGCGTCGGCGCCTATTTTATCCATGAGAATATCCGGTCCATACTGGTTCATTACGAGGATTGCCGTAGGGACTTTAGACACGGACACTATTCCGAAGATATATCCGGTGTCACCTTCTTCCACCACCGTGCCATCCGGAAGGGACACGGCAATTCCGAAAAGGTCCGAAGGAATATTTTTAAGATAGGGAATGTAATCGGCATTGGCACCCTCCTGAATATTCACGCACTTCGAATATGCCTCTTTGACGGCGTCAGTTATTTGTTCGCGGCTAAATTTCATGATTTTACCTTTTTCTCCCAATGGAACGGCTGGAATGTATCGTTCTGATCCGTGCTTTTCCACGAGGGTCTGCGGAGAGCGTAGATAATAAACGGTACGATTATTACCACGAGCGTCCCTATGATCAACACGGAGAACCAGACAGAGTCGCTGCCAGTATTGATCTGCGCAGGCGGTATAAAACTGAGTGTCAAAGCGAAAAGCGAAGAACAAATTCCGAGTAATCCGACAAACCACAGCAGCCCGTTCTTCTTCCCTATTCGGAACGGCCTCTCGGCATCAGGCATTTTGTATCTGAGCACGATCACCGAAGTAAACATTAAAATATAGATAATAAGATAGAGTATAACTGTAAGCTGGGTAAGCACCTGATAAAACGACTGCACGGACGGCATTACCACGAACAAGAGGCTCAGGAGAGTAACCAAGACACCCTGCACATAGAGAATATTTTTCTGGACCCCGATTTTATTTGTCCGTTGAAAAAATTTCGGAAGATACCCTGCCTTACCAACTGTAAATATGCCTTTAGAAGGGCCTGCCACCCAAGTCAGTACTCCGGCAAGTACTCCGAACGCAAGAGCCACAGCTATTATCGGAGAGGCCCAGCTCATGCGGAGATAAGCGAAGTAATTTTCGAACCCTATAAGGAGACTCTGAGTCAGGTTTATCTCGTTGGCAGGGATCACGAATCCGAGAGCAAACGTACCGAAGATCAATATACATACGGTAATGAAGGCTCCTATGAATATAGCTTTAGGGTAATTTTTCTTGGGATTGTCGATGTCAGTAACATGGACTCCCATAACCTCCATTCCGGAATAAAACAGGAATATTCCGGAAGCGAGTACAAGGTTGTCAAAATGGGTTAGATCGGGAATAAATCCGCGGCTCATATCCATATAATTTTCTCCTCCGGTCGTCAGATATATTACTCCTAAGATTATCAACACCAAGGCAGGCACTATTGTACCTACGATTCCTCCGATTTTTGATACCTTGCCTACCCATCCGAGTCCTTTGAGCGATATAAAAGTGGCAAGCCAATATATAACCAATACCACGGCCAGCGTGAATTCTTTGTTCGATGCTAACTGTATGTCGTGAGCTGTATCCAATCCGATAAACGCAAGCGCTACCGCTCCGAAGGTGAGTACGGTCGGATACCAGATCGTGCTCTCCAGCCACTGAAGCTATATCGCAAGGAATCCTGTACGCGCACCGAGTGCCTCGCCGACCCACCTGAACATTCCTCCTTCTTTATCGCTGAACATAGCCGCAAGCTCCGCAGCGACCATAGCCGTGGGGACAAGGAATACCACCGCTGCAAACAGGTAATAGAACGCCGAAGATAGTCCGTACACCGCTTCCGACGGTAAACCTCTAAGACTGACTACCGCGGTGACATTCATTATTATAAGCGTAAGCACGCTGAGTTTGAATCCCGTATCGACTTTGCTTCTCATGGTGTTTTTTAATACGGGCTTATGCAAATATTTTACCGGGATTTACCGTCTGACAATCAATCAATGCTTCCGCCCGTAAAACCGTATCCGTTCTGCTGGGGTATAATATTTTTTTCCAGATCCTCCCTCTCACTAAGGTCTTCCGGTAAATCTCCGGTAAACCGATTCCCGTTTAGAATAAGAGTTTTAATATAATTCAGTCCGGATGGAATTTTACCGCTAAAATTGTTGCCGCCAATATTAAGAGTATTTAAAATCTTCAGTTGGAGTAGTTCTTCCGGCAAACTTCCGGTAAATTTGTTATTCTCCAATCTTATGATTTTAAGATTTTTATTTTGTACGATTTTATCGAAAACGGTTCCTTCGAGATTATTATTTTCCAGTGCGATTTCTTCCATATTTTCCATGTGTTTAAAACTCTCTGGAATCTTTCCTGTTAAATTATTATCCCGCAACCACAGATATTTTATTTTTTTCAAATCTCCAATCTCTTGAGGAATACTGCCTGTTAAGTTATTACCGCTTAGGGTCAGATAAAAAAGATTTTTAAGGTTGGATATTTTAGGACTGATTCCGCCCTTAAGATTATTAAAACCGAGAATCAACTGTTCAAGATTTTCCAGATCGTAGATTTCTTCCGGAATGACACCGGTAAAATTATTTTGATAGATTTTAAATACTTTAAGTTTTTTAAGTTCACTTATTTCAACCGGAATTTCACCCTCAAGATTATTATAGGATAGAATCAATGTCTCCAAACTGTCCGCATTAATAAATTTACCGTCTATACCGCCTATCAGATTATTATTAGACAAATTAAGTTTCCGAATTGAACCGGGCATCTCTGGAATTTCGCCGGTAAGTTTATTATTTGTGATATATAACTCCTCAAGATCAGTTAATTTACGAATATTTTCACGAATAGCTCCATTCAATTTATTTTTAGATAAAGATAGCTGCTTAAGATTTTTCAATTCATATAACTGCTCCGGAATATCTCCTTCGAACTCATTTATTGCAAGATATAAATATTGAAGATTTTTCAACTCTCCTATCCCCTCAGGGATTTCTCCGCTGAATTCATTAAGGCTAAAAATTACGCTTTCGAGTGCGGTTAAATTACCGATTCCATTTATATTACCTGTAAATAAATTATTCAGGAAATCTATTTGTTTTAAATTTTTTAAGTTCCACAAAGAATCCGGCAACGGTCCGCTGAAATTATTGTTAGGTACAGACAGATACGATAAACTATCAAGATCTCCGATTTTTTCCGGAAGATTCCCCGTAAATTCGTTATTCCCCAATCTTATGATTTTCAGGTTTTTATTTTGTAGGATCTTATCGAAAACGGTTCCCTCTAATTGATTATTCTCCAAAGCAAGCTCCTCAAGATTGGTAAAATATTTAAAACTCTCTGGAATTTCGCCTGTAAAATTGTTGTCTTGCAACCATAAATTCTTCATTTTTTTCAGCTCTCCCAACTCGGAGGGAATATTGCCTGTGAAGTTATTACCGCTGAGGGTCAGATAAAAAAGATCTTTAAGGTTGGATATTTTAGGACTGATTCCGCCCTTAAGATTATTAAAACCGAGAATCAACTGTTCAAGATTTTCCAAATCGTAAATTTCTTCCGGAATAATACCGGTAAAATTATTTCGATAAATATTAAAAATTTGAAGATCTTTCAATTCTCCAATCCCGTTTATAGTACCTGAAAACGAGTTGTTATTCAGGTAAAGATTCCGCAGTTTACCAAGAGTCCACAAAGATTCGGGTAACTCGCCCGTCAATTTATTGGCTGAGACAGAGAGATGTTGAAGATTTTGAAGTTCTCCTATATATTCAGGAAGTGAGCCTTCGATTTCATTTCCCCATATCGCAAAATCTACAAGGCTCTCCATTCCGCATATAGATTCCGGAATTGTTCCGGTAAGTTTATTTTGGGCAATGTAAAAATATTGAAGATTTTTCAACTCTCCTATTTCCTCTGGGATTTCTCCGCTGAATTTATTTGAACTCAGTATCAATCTTTGTAGATTTTCCAATCCCCTTACACCATCGATATTACCCGAAAATGAGTTATCATAAAAGGAGAGATCCCATAAATTATCCAGTTTCCATAAAGATTCAGGCAGGTCTCCTTCAAAATTATTATGTTCCAGAGACAAATACCTTAAACTGGTAAATTCCCCTATACTATCCGGCAACGGTCCGCTGAAATTGTTATTGTTAAGGTTTAAATAATTAACAGTATTATCTCCTATTTTGGAAGGGAACGGACCGGTAAAATTATTCTCAGCCAGATCGACAAGTTTTAAATTGAGGTCTCGGAATAATTCCGAAATTTCTCCGGTAAAATTATTTTCACTTAGTGCCAGATATTCCAGACTTTGTAATTTCGCGAAACTGCGGGGAAGCTCGCCGTCAAGGAGATTACTTACCAGGCTAAGGTCGCGAAGTTTTTTTAAATTGCCGATACTTTCAGGAATGGAGCCTGTAAGTTGGTTAAAGTTAAAATTTAAACTAAGAAGACTATCCAGCTGAAAGATTGAAGCTGGAATATCGCCTGACAAATTATTATTTGAAAGATTGATAATTTCCAGTTGGTTCATGCGATCCATTTTGTCAGGCAATGTTCCTTCCAATAAATTATTATTAAGTTTTAAGTTGCGCAATGAGGTCAAACGGGTTATCTTTTTCGGTATTCTACCGTGTATTTTATTACCGGACAAGTCGAGGTGTTTTAAGTGTTTTAATTTTCCGATACTGCGCGGTATGGTCGATTCAAACTCGTTATTGCTCAGATTTATGGATTGCAGTTTGCGCAGCCGCCCCCATTTTTCCGGCATTGTCCCGGACAGATGTGCATCGGATAGATTAATACCACGTAATTTTCTAAGCTTAGTTATATTTTCAGGAAGAGTGCCGGCAGGGTGTCTCCAAATGTTTAAATATTCCAGATTTTTAAGACGGACAATATCCTCGGATAATGTAAATTCAGGAGATAAAATTTCTAAATATTTAAGTTTCTTCAGATCGTATAATCCGGTGATTTCATCCTCCGCATTCCATATAGTCAGACGTTCGAGATTCTTAAATTTACTTATATCTCTGTCGTTCAACTCTTGATACCATATTTTCAGTTCTTTTAAATATTGTTTTTTTACCAATTCGTCAAATGTTTCATCTGACATCTTGTTCGTCGATAATCCGAGACGGTCGATGTTGTTTAACCGGAATATATATTCATAATCCTCTTTGGACAGGAGGGAATAATTTAGATCCAGACCCTTGACCTTGGACATTATCTCGAACGAACTGTCATCGATAGTATAATTCTCCAGCTTTAGCCTCTGTAGGTTTTTAAGTTTCAGTATTTCCGGTGAGAGTTCCTGTTCCTTACCTCTTTTCCAGTTCAGGAATCCGAGCTCGGTTACACGCATCTTCCTGTCGATTTTGGCTCCGTAGAGAAGAGAACGGTAAATAGCCGTAGTGTCCTTTGTATTAGGTGTAAGATACTTCCGTTCCTTCCTTTCATATTTTTTGAGCTCTCTCGGAAGCATTTCCGATTTCATATTCCGGACTTTAGCGATCTCTAAGATAATTCCCGCATTTCTCCAACCCTCTCCATAGAAGGCAGAATATATGCTATCCAGAATCGGTTCGGTTTCCTGACGTCTCTGTTCGACTTTTCTCGAAAATTTGGGTTCACCCGGACGCGACGGCTTGCGGGAACATCCTACCGTTAAAATAATAATCGGCAATAAAATCAGGAGCTGGTTTTGGAATCTCATAAATAGCACGGTTTATTTAATTTTTGTAATAATTTTTACAATTGGGGGCGGTATTTTATGTTATGTGGAATTTCCCGTTATAGTGTATATTTTTTTATACCGAAGGCCTACATATACGTTTCCGCCGCAATTGATTCCGTTTTTCAAGAATAAAGTTTTAAGATTTTTCCGAACTACGGGCACATCCGCATTCAAATGATAAAGCGGCACGTAGGATTATAATTTTATAAAATTTCATATTTTTCGTTTAGATTTATTATCGAATATATAAATTTCAGATTAAAATTCCAACTTTTATCCAGATTTTTCCTGTCAGATAATTCTATTTTTCCGACCGCAATATGCCATAACTTCATTTTTATTATCTTTGTATAATATTATTTTTTATATCGTAAAAGAATTTATGCTTGTAAAATGCTTCGGCAGCGCCATTGAAGGGATCGATGCAGTGACCATTACGGTCGAAGTATCCGTTGCTCCCGGTGTGGAATATCATATAGTCGGACTGCCTGACAATGCGGTAAAAGAGAGCCTTTTCCGCATCACATCCGCATTCGAGCATAACGGATATAAAAAACCGGGTAAACGGGTTATCGTCAACCTCTCGCCCGCGGATATGCGCAAGGAAGGTTCGTCATACGACCTGCCTATTGCAGTAGGAATACTGGCGGCATCCGAACAAATCAGTTGCAGCAGGCTGACCGATTACGTAATAATGGGAGAGCTGTCGCTCGACGGTAAAATTCTTCCGATCAAGGGAGCATTACCGATAGCGATCAAGGCACGGGAAGAGGGTTTTAAAGGGTTTATCCTACCTCAAAAAAATGCGGGCGAAGCTGCGGTGGTGGACGGGCTTGAGGTTTACGGGGTTGAATCGGGTACAGAGGTAGTAGAACTCCTCTCGGGAGCATCTAACATTCTTCCGGTAACATTCGATACCAGAGAAATATATTTTTCAAAACTCAATAATTTCGACTTCGATTTTTCAGAAGTCAAGGGACAAGAACATGTTAAACGAGCATTGGAGATCGCGGCTGCAGGCGGACATAATGTTCTTATGGTAGGAGCTCCGGGCTCCGGCAAGACGATGCTTGCCAAACGAATGCCCACGATAATGCCGCCCATGACTTTGAGAGAAGCCCTTGAGACGACGAAGATACACTCCGTGGCAGGCAAGACAGGGGCCGAGAGAGGGCTTATGACTCAGCGCCCGTTTCGATCGCCTCACCACATAGCTTCTCCGGTCTCGATTGTCGGAGGCGGAGGCAATCCTCAACCGGGAGAGATATCTCTGGCGCATAACGGGATATTATTTCTGGACGAACTTCCTGAGTTTCCGAGGAATGTACTCGAGGTTTTGAGGCAGCCGCTGGAAGATAAATTTATAACCATATCACGTGCCAAGTACACGATAAAATATCCGTCGAACTTTATGCTGATCGCTTCGATGAATCCATGTCCGTGCGGATATTTCAACCATCCGTCCAAAGAGTGCGTATGCAGTCAGGGCGCTGTCGCGAGATATATGAACAGAATTTCAGGTCCATTGCTCGACAGGATCGATATGCACATCGAAGTGACTCCGGTGGATATAGGGGAGCTGTCGAACAGACGGACAGGCGAACCGAGCGTCAAGATCCGCGAGCGTGTGATCGCTGCGAGAACGATACAGTCCGAACGGTTCAAAGCAGATAATATTCATACCAATTCGATGATGAATTCAAGACATCTCGATGCCTATTGCGGACTCGGCCATGACTCTGCGGAACTTCTTAAGGCGGCTATGGAGAAGCTGAACCTCTCGGCACGGGCTTACGACCGAATTCTCAAATTATCCAGAACCATTGCGGACCTTGACGGAGAAAAAAACATACTCAAACATCATATCGCCGAGGCGATAAATTACCGAAGTCTCGACAGGGATACATGGGGATTAAACAGATAGATCCTCATGGTGAAACCGAACGACATATACGTGAATTTTAACAGGACCCCGTTCCTTAAATTACTTCCTCCGCTGATAATCGGGGTAATTATAGCGGATTCGGTAAATGTCGATACCATCACGCTATTTATTCTGTACTTACTTATCCTTGCGGCATTCGTAGTCTTCCGCAAAGAAACAGGACGAAGAATATTAAGCTTCCTTCTGATATTTATCATCGGTATGACGTCGGTCCAAGTGCTGGGTCCCAAGGAAGATATTCCCCGGAATATACGGATAATCGCGGAATGTAAGATAACCGATAATCTTGTAAGCAAGGGACGCTGACAGAATACGACGGCAAAAGTCAAGGCGTATAGGCTCGCGAGTCTCTACGACACCGTATGGCACAGGAGCAACGAGGATATAATACTGTATATAGATTCCACTTATAATAATGTTTCTATCGGGGACAACATTACATGCTACATTTATGTCAATGCCCTCGACACAATCGGCGGCAGAAGCGGCTATGCACATACTATGAGAAGTCGGGGTTATCTCGGGAGAGCTTATGTGACAAGCGGTAATATTCTTTACAAGACTAAATATTTACCTGGGAATTTGTGGGAAGAGATAATATTTTCCTCCAAGAGGGTCCAACGGGTACTCAGCAGGCGGATCATAGAGAACAAGGCGGAAGCACGGGATTCCGATGTCGCAATGGCTCTGCTTACCGGAGACAAACAACTATTGGATAGCAATATCCGGGAACAATACTCGAAGGCAGGCGTATCTCATGTACTGGCTATCTCCGGACTGCATCTGGGGATAATATTCTTATTCCTTAACTTTTTTCTGTCGCCTTTATTATTCGTACGAAGGGGGAAGATCATAAGGACGATTCTGATAATATTTATTTTATGGACATACTGCTTCATAACAGGTTTATCGCCATCGGTAATGCGGTCGGCTTTCATGTTGTCGCTGATGCAGATATCGTTCCTGACTACACGGAATTATAATTCCTACAACGCCCTCTTCTCCTCGGCATTCGTACTCATACTCATGAATCCGTATTTTATTTACGATATTAGCTTCCAAATGTCTTACCTCGCAATATTCACGATACTTTTTTTCTTCCCGAGGTTGAGAAGATGGTCTCGTGCTGAGAAGGCGGAGAATTGGATATTGAGTAAATCGAAAGAATATAAAGGTTTTAAAAGAGTGGGTTGGCTGGGAATGCGGCGTGGATTCCAATTTATAACCGGAGTTTTGTTGGTGGGAGTATCTGCTCAGATAGGCGTTACTCCGATTACGGGGTATTTTTTCGGAATATTCCCTCTACTGAATATTTTTGTCAATCCGGTTATTATGGTGCTCATGATGCAGATTATATTCATGGGATTTATTTATCTTTTAATATTCGATACTCCGGCAGGGGACATGGTCGGGGAACTATTCAGCGGTCTGATATCCGCTCTGAACGAAGTAGTGCAATGGACTTCCAGTTTCAAATACGCTTCTATCGAATACGGGAATCTATCGCTCGCCGGACTTTATATCTCCTACGCGGTTATCGTCTCGCTGATGATAATTATAAAATGGTCGGAATATAGAAAATCGAGGTTAGCCAATGTTTGACAGGGATCAATTCGAATTGCTTAAGGATAAGGAAGTAAGATCGCTTATTGAAAAAAATATCGACTGCGATCCGCAGGCATTGTCATTAATCTTAAAATGCGACAGGAAGACAGCGCTCGCCGTCTGTACTCAAATAAAATTTCTCCAACGGTGCAAGGCAAAAATCCCTAAATTTTATGAAGTACGGTGCATCATCCCTCCGTTATCGTACGAGCAATCGAGCAGCCATGTTACGGCGGAATCGAAGCAGTATTCAGGTAATTTATGTATCGACCTTACCTGCGGACTCGGTGTGGATACTTATTTCTTCTCGAAAAATTTCAAAGAGGTAATAACCGTAGAGAGAGATGACGTGCTCACAGACATTGCGCGGTATAATCTGAAGCTGCTCGGAGTGGAGAATGTAACGGTAATAAACGACTCCGCTGAGAATTTTTTAGCCAATTACAGCGGGAGCAACGCGGACCTTATATACATCGACCCTGCAAGAAGGGATGGCGAGGGGAAAAAAATATTCATTCTGGAGGACTGCTCTCCGGATGTAACCTCGATACTGGACAAATGTCTCGAGATATCTACGAAGACAACTGTCAAACTCTCTCCTATGTACGATATAAAGGAACTCATCGAGAAACTGTCTCCCCGCCTTTCCGCGATCGAAGTAGTTTCTATCCGCGATGAATGCAAAGAGGTAATTGCAGAGTGCTCCCACACACCGCATGAATCGGTATCCGTAACCATAAATGTGGATGGGAAGAAGCGCTTCGAATTTTCTGCGGATCAGATCGGAAGAACAGACGGTAAAATGCCCGATATTTTGAAGCAGAAATTTCTCCTGATACCGGATGTAGGGTTTTATAAATCACGGCTCACCACAGCTTATTTTATGAAGTACCACAGTGAGGAAACGGTTTATACACCGTCTCTTACAGGATTTTCTTTCTCAGACCATCTTCCGTACGATTTTTGCGGGAAGGCGTATGCTGTCGCCGAGATAATGGAGTATAACCCCAAGAAAATAAAAAAGTTGCTAAAACAACGCGGGCTGCGAGGACTCACGATACTGAAAAAAGATTTTCCCGCGCCTGCCGCCAGTATAAAAAATACGCTCAACATTCGGGAAGGAGGCAGCACTTTCGCAGCATTTACCTCCGTAAGAGGGGTTAATTATTTCATGCTTTTAGGTAAAAGAGCTATTTTTGTAGATAAACCGCATTTATCGGAATGAAAAAATTCATAAGACGCATTAAGATATTCGTAAAAAAAACCATAAAATTCGTAACCGACGGTATATGGAAGAAGGGCGAAGATGAGTATGGCTCCAAGGCATTGCGTTTTATAGTGCGGCAGCTTAAAATTTTACTGTTCACGGCAAAGAGCTATGGTAAGGATCAGTTGATTATACGTTCCGCGGCACTGACATTCTATACCATGATGGCTATCGTCCCCTTCGCGGCAATAATATTCGGTATTGCCAAAGGATTTATGTTCGAGAACAGCATAAGTGCGTATCTCTACGCTAAATTCCCTAATTACACAGGATTGGTAAGCCAGATAATCGAGTTCGCAAACGCTCTGCTGGAACGGACCAAAGGGGGGATTATCGCGATAATCGGGGTTCTGGTCCTAATGTGGGCGGTAATCAAGGTTTTTATAAATATTGAGAGTTCGTTCAACCATATCTGGGAGATCAGGAAGTCGCGCAGTTTCACACGCAAGCTCAGCGACTACCTGTCGGTTCTTTTGGTTGCGCCGATATTCTGGTTCGTTACGAACAATGCCTCGAATGTTATCGGAACCTCCATCGACAACGCAGTATCGGGTACGATAATGGCTTCTGTAGTGGATCTTCTCGGCTACCTATTGCCATGGCTGATAATATCCATAATGCTTACTGTCGTTTATTTCGTTATGCCCAATACCAAAGTCAGGTTCAGATCGGCGGTAAGTGCAGCGGTTATAGCTGCGGCGGCTCTTTATATTTTTCAGACCGTATACTTTTATTCACAGACAAGGATATCGAATTACAATGCGATATACGGAAGTTTTGCGGCTCTTCCGTTATTTCTTATATGGCTGAACATAAGCTGGCAGATAATAATGTTCGGTGCAGAGATGTCATTCGGATATCAGAATATAGAGAAGTATGAATTCGAACGGGAAACGTATAAAATAAGCCTCGACTATAAACGTAAGATAATGCTCGTGGTCATGCACCGCATCGCATCCAATTTCGAGAAGGGTAAGAGGCCTATGGACGACGAACAGATAGCCAAAGCAGCGAATCTTCCGGTAAGAATAGTCCGTGACGTACTTTACGATCTCGAACAGGCCAATCTTGTAGTATCGTTAGAGGACGAACAGATGAAGAGTCTTGTTTATCTGCCGATGAGGAACGTCTCCAAAATGAAGATATATGATGTAATCAAAACAGTGGAGTCCGCAGGTGTTCAGAATTTTAATATTCAACAATATGAAGATCTTAAATCCGTAAACAAGATTGTCTCGGACCTCGATAATATAATTGCTCACTCGGATAAGAATATTCCGCTAATGGATATTCCTGATTAATCATGGATAAGAGAGTTGTCATAATAGGGAGCGGGAATGTCGCGGAATCGTTGTGCAGATGGATAATTCTATCCGGGAATGAACTTACCGGAATATGCTCGCGGAACGGAGAGAGGGCAAGGGAACTTGCAGAAAAGAACGGAACGGTTTCGTATACGGATATTACCGCTATTCCGTATGCGGAAATTTATATAATCTCAGTCTCGGATAACGCTATCCAAACAGTCTCTGAACAACTCAATGCCGGAGAATCGGTTGTAGTCCATACGTCCGGAGGGTGCGGGATCGACGAACTGTCATCGAACATTGCGAATCGTGGAGTCCTCTATCCGATGCAGACTTTTACATCGGGAAGAGAACTCGATTTCAATAAAATTCCATTGTTTATCGAAGCAGATAACGATCGTACCTATAAAGTTATTCGGGAATTAGCTACGGATATGTCTTCTCACGTTTTCGATTCGGACACGGATATGCGTAGAGGCCTCCATATATCGGCTGTATTTGCGTGTAATTTTATAAACCACCTGTATAGCGTAGGGCAAAGTATGGTTAAAGGTATGGGGCTTCCGGCGGAAATTCTGAGGCCGCTTGTCAAAGAGACCGTAAATAAGATGCTTGATGCGGAAGATCCGTTCGCAGTTCAGACGGGTCCGGCAATAAGGGAAGACCGGAACACAATAGATTACCATATTAAAATGATTGAAGACACTAATTATCCGTTAAAGATCTATCAATTATTAACCGACAGCATAATTAACTATAAACTTAATGGGAAACTTTAAGGAAGATATAACTAAGATCAAGGCATTCGTTTTCGATGTGGACGGAGTCTTCACGGACGGCAGGATAACGATGATGCCTGATAATCAGTTCTTACGTACATACCATGCCAAAGACGGATTCGCAACAAAATACCTGATACACAAAGGTTATCACGTCGCGATAATATCCGGAGGACAAGGCGACGCCCTTCTGAACCGCTTTAAAAATCTGGGGGTGCAGGATATATTTATCAACTGTTTCGAAAAGCTCAAGCACCTGAAGGCCTTTATGGATAAGTACAATCTGGCCCCTGAAGAAGTTCTGTACATGGGTGACGACATTCCGGATATCGAGCCTATGAGGCATGTCGGAATTTCTGTCTGCCCTGCGGACGCTGCGCACGAAGTGAGAAGTATAAGCAGATACGTATCCGGCTACAGAGGCGGCGAAGGGTGTGTAAGGGATATTATCGAGCAGGTTCTTCGTTCCCAGAATAACTGGGCGACGGAATTCGACGGAACATTCGTAACATCGGCTTAAATCTTTGATAATACGATATGCGCCCTTGACGGATAAATATATATTGTCCTCTTGACTTTCATCATACCTAATGATTATAAACACAAACAGACCCCCTGGTCGGAGGTCTGTTTAATTATATATAAATTTCGTATTATCTGAAATCGAACCATAAATTCATCTGTATTCCTTCGTCACCGAGTTTTATACGGATGTTGCCCGGCTGGCTCTGCGGTCCATGCTGTGACACCGGTTTGAAACAGCGAATCGCAGGAATGTCGTATAAGAACGTTATGTCTCCTTTAGGGAATGCAGGATTAGCCTTATTTGACTTGTTATCCGTAGGCTCTTCGGGGGTGAATACCCTGAAAAATACCCCATCGCTCTCGCTGTATACGGTAAACGGAGATTCGGTCGTCTGCAAGGTACCCCAGTAGAAATTACCGTGGTAACCTTTAAATTCAGGATAAACAAGCGTCTCGTAAGATGCTCCGGTCATGGTATTATTATACGTCTTCTCCCATATTCCGTAATTAGTTCCTTTAATGCGGTTCTTCCACACCCTGTAAGGGCCGCGTCCGAACCACTCCATTCCTTCGACTTTTTCCTCCGGATAGGAGAACGTGAGTCCGAAGTTTATTATATTATCCTCAGTCACAGCATCGTCGAAGCCTTGTCCTCCGTTTGCTTTATTAAGCATAACCGAACGCATGCTCATGATACCGGACGGAGTCATCTTCCACTGAATAGAATCGATCGCGCCCTTATAGTAAACCGTGAACACGGCGTTATCTCCATCCGTGTAAGCTATGGTTTTGTCCAGTCTCGCATTCATACCAACAGGTATAGGTCCGTTATTGAATGAGACGATTCCGTTTTGATTCTTAACTTCTTTAAGCAGTCCGTCTTCAGTGTTGAACGTAACATTCACCCCGTTTGCAGTCAAAGTAACTGAATTGTCCGAACTAACGAACTGCGCCTTACCGTTTTGAGCGACCTGAGCAATCTGTTTCTCAGTGTATTCATCAGCGTAATGGATCGGCCATGTCCAGGTGCATATCTCTTCGCCATGTTTGTCCCACGCTTTAATTTCAAGTATATCTCCATCGAAGAAGTTGACTGGAACGTTCATTTTCGCCGTTCCTACTTCTTTAGGGTCGATCGCAGGGAGAACCACATTACCGGAAGCGATAACTTCGGTTTTGCCTCCTGACAACGGCGATGGAGCGGTTAATACTTTGAACTCCATACGGCACTCGTTGAGATTAGTATACAGGTAGGTATTCTTAACGATAAATTTACCATCGAACGAGGGGGTTACGAACAATTGTTCGAACTGTATCGGAGCCCACACCTCTCTTACGGTGTAATAGCTTCCCTCCTTCTCTCTGTAAGGACCGAGAATACCGTCCGCACCGTTGGAACCGTCGGAATCGAGAATATTATTTTTGTCTACACGCTTAACCGCGTTGTCGGAGAAGTCCCACATGAATCCACCCACGAAGAGCGGATGGTCGGTATATTTGTTCCAGAAGTCTTCCAGACCTGCACCGTGTCCCTGATCGTAAGTCCCGTGCATAAATTCCGTAGGCATAAACAATTTAAATCCATTTGTAAATCTCGCGACACCTGTCTGATATGCGGGATAGTGGTGGGTGTCGAGATCGTTCCAGTCTGCCCATGAATGAATGACATGACGCTTCTGAGGATCGAGTTCCGCAAATAGATGATCGAGATTATAGTTCCAACCGCCCTCGTTTCCGTTACTCCATATCACTATCGACGGATGATTCACATCCCTTGCTATAAGTTCATTGAGAAGTTTGGTTCCCACCTCGGTATCGTAAGCGTTCTGCCAGCCTGCCAACTCGTTTACTACAAATATTCCGAGCGAGTCGCATACGTCAAGGAAGTGTTTATCGGGCGCATAGTGGAACCTAACCGCATTCATATTCATCTCTTTGATGAGTTGACCGTCCATAAGACTAATCTCCGCGTTAGTAGTACGTCCTCCGTCAGGATGGAACGAATGGCGGTTGATACCTTTCATTACGATTTTTTTGCCGTTTACATAGATCCCGTCGCGGGGCCTGAAATCGATGGTACGGAACCCTATCCTCTCTGTATATGTGTGTACGGTTTTGCCTTTGGAATCTTTCAGTTCGAGTGTAAGGTAGTAAAGGTTAGGATTTTCGACATCCCAGGTATTTACATTATTCCATTTGACATTAACCGTATGTTTACCACCAGACGACAAATTTACCTTTTGGCTCTTAAAAGAACTTCTATTGTTTTTATTTACAGGTTTGATCGAAGCTTCCAGAGTATATCCGGATTCAAGAGGGGTGGTGTAGATCTCTGCGTACAGGCCTCCGTCCGAGGCGGCGTCCACAGCGATGCGGTCGATATTTACGGCTGGCTTAGCTTCGAGATATACGGGACGGTAGATACCTCCGAATATCCACCAGTCCGCCTTGCGTTCCGCGGCGTTTACCAGTCTGTTTGCGGATTCCTTGCTGACATTTACTTCGATAAGGTTCTGAGATCCGTATTTGAGCTTATCAGTAATATCATAAGAGAATTCATTAAAACCTCCCTGATGGATCGGTCCGGCGAGTTCTCCGTTTATTTTTACTTCCGTGTCGGTCATCACCCCTTCGAACACTATCTTGACCTGTTTACCGTTCCAGTCCGCAGGGACATCGAACGTACGGCGATAGAATCCTTGTTCTTTTGGCGGTTCTTTACGACTTTTGTCATCTACGTACCAACGACCGTAGATGTATTCTCCAAACCCTTCCAGTTCCCATTGCGAGGGGACCTGTATGGTAGTCCATTTGTTGCTGTTCATTCCGTCGGTGCAGAAGAATTCCCATGTCTGGGTGTCACCGAGACCTTTACCGGTAATAAATAGCTGTTCGGTATCCTGAGCGGACAACGCGAACGGCATCACCAGTAATAATAGTAACCAAAGTTTTTTCATGTATAAAGCAGTTTTAAGTTTCGTTATACAAATATAACGAGTTCTATCCGATTATTAATTGCACGCGGACAATTAATAATCGACTTTTAATTTTGTATAAACAAAAAAGCATCCCGGCCGGGATGCTTTTCTTATTAAGATTGTATTGTATTAATACGGAGCCGGCTCTGTGCCCGGTGCAGACCACCTCAGGTCGCCTATTCCAAGTGTAGAGAGCTGCTCTCCATCAGGAGTGTAAACGCTCGAACTAATAGTATAATCTCCGGATGCGTATCCAGGAATAATTACGTCAGAATCGTATGATAGTTTGATAATATTTCCTCTGCTGGCAGATGTATTATGATCAGCTGCGTCATAATTGTTAACTTGAACATTAGGAGCAGTAATAAACGGTCTGAACGTAGGATCATAATCTGTTCCCGGTAGGTGAGTAAATAAATTATTGCAGAACACAAAGTTGTAAGGTATAGATACTGAGAAGCGGAAGAACCAGTCAGCAACCCTGTCTGTTCCGATGAACGAACAATTGGTAATAGACAAATCCATATACCATTGGTAAAAATATTGTGTACCAGCCAATGGCATAGTCATGTCCACAAATGTACAATTTTCAACACGGACACGGCAAGGATTCGCTCCAGAAGTAGTAAGATAACCATTCAAGAAGGATTCTGAATTACCCAAAGTAGAAGATGCATCGGTCCAAATAAACATACAGTTTTCGATCACAACCTCATTCGGATGGGTATAATACCTCGGGCTGTATAAGAATCCGTTTCTATTATCGATCGTCGTACAATTTGTAAATATAAACGAACCTTGGGTACCTGCGGCTTCTGAGAAACCAAATTCAAGGACTCTCTCCGAAGTCTCGGAGAAGGTAATATTATTGAATGTCAATTTTTCAACTCCATCCATAGGCCTCATTGTCATATTTAAGGATATGGTAACTACATCTGTGTCATTTTCGGTTGTTACCACAAAGTTCTTGGTAACAATCTCTAAGTAACCGTAACCTTCCGATCTCAAATACGCGAGCATATCTTCGCTGAGAAGGGTGTTGTTATAACCATCAGGCAAGATATATGTTAATCCTTCCTGAGTTCCATTCTCGAAAATAAAGTCACCTAAATACTCATCATCATACAGATATATCGATGAAGTCGCTCCGGTAGTGAATAGAACAGAATTATATTTTTTTATAATACCGTCTCCTACAATACCATACATCGTAGCCTGATAAAGCGTACGAGACTTCAGTTCAATGGCGATATATTCCCTCTCTAAATCTTCCTCGTCGAGTTCGATAGTAAGACTCGGTTCTGCATCCTCTATGATCTCCTCCGTACCGCGCGGTAATTCGGCAAATTCAATATAGGAAGCGTTAAAAGTTTCTGCTTTGCCGCCATTAAACCTGATGGTAACATCGGCTCCGGAGATGTCGCTCTCTTCAACATCGTAAAGAATTTCTATAATTCCGTCGTAATCTCCGGTCGTCGCTTCACTCGCATAAACCCATTCGCTCACTGAACCTCCGGAGATATTCGCACGGACGCGCGCATAGTATTTCGTATATAAACCTAAGTCCTCAACCGTAATTTCAGTATCCGTAACAGTGAAAGCTAAATAATTAGACTGCGGGAAATCACTTTCGGGAGATATTTGAAACGTATAATTACGTACATCGTCTCCGTTTTCAACTGCCCAAGTATAGGATATTGTATTCTGCGATACAACCGGCTGAGATGTAAATTCGATTTTTAAATTGATTACATCCGGTGGATTCTCGCCGCCATCGTCGATATCGTCGTCGCTATCGTTACACGAAACAAATACAAACAATCCCAAAATAATCGCCCATAGCGTCTTTAAATTGTAAATAGTCTTCATAATTTATAATATTAGTTATTAAAATACAGATATGAGTTCACATGATACAACTCATACCTGTATTAATTCAGTTAATTAGTCGAAAGAATAGTCTGCGGCAGTAACTCCGTCATGGAACCAGCGTGCATCTCCAACACCCCAGGTGGATACGTCATGTCCTTCAAATGTAAGTCCTGAAGCCATTGAGAAATTCTGTTCTGCCTGCTCCGGGAATAACTGGATTCCGGTGAAGGTAGATTTTTCAATTCCTATGGTGCTAAATGCCATATTTGTTCCTCCGTTATGGATTTTCGAAGTGGCAAAACAATTTGTAGTATGGAAATTTTCGGCAATCGTCCCACCTACAAACCAGTTTTTAGAATAACTTTCAATACCTTCCCTGTCTGCAAACACTGTATTTGCGATATACATTGCATACGTTACATCATTTCTGAAACGTATAAGATTAGAAGCAATTTCATCAAATCCACAGAAGGTACAATTTATCACATAACCTTTAAAATCCGATACATTTAAACCTGCCGAGTCGCCACTTCTATTCCAACCTATAAGAGGCGTTCTCATGTTATAAAATGTACAATTTTCAAATCTTGCACTTCCCACATCAGCAGCAGATGTTCCTGCATCCGCACCCGGAACCCCGGAACCTAAGACACCATCGCTATTGAATGGAGTGGGACAATCATCGGTAGCAGTAATATAGCAGTTATAGAAGTTAATTTCACCTACATATAGATTCGCCAGGTTGTTAAATCCGACTATACCGCGCCACAAATTAGTAAATGTACAGTTACGGAACTCTATTTTGCCTGTGGTTACAGCAGTAGTAAGCTGAATAAGTCGATATCCGTCGACATCAATATCACCGATAAAATCGATATCCTCGAAGATAAGCTCATCCATAGCTTCCGCGATATTCATGGATGCTGATATATATAAGGTCGCCCTGTTTTCAGGATCTTCCGATGCGATATATAATTTTTTAGCGTTAATGTTCAATACCTCTACACTGATAGAATCGCTGTAGACCTCAAACTCGTCATCCTCGTTATAATCGGCAGGAAGATATATTTTAACTTCCCGGGTATTATCCATATAATCGAAAATAGATCTTATAGACTGGTCGAGAGGAAGAATTATCTCATCCGAAGCAGGATCGAAATATACGGAAGTTCTGAACGGAACTTCGTTATAAGCTACTTTATACTCACTGTTCCATATTTTTGCAACATAATTTGTACGAGGCTGAAAGAAGTCCAAAGAGGTCATAAAATAACCCTCTTCTTCCAACTGTTCCCAAATTCCATCCTCTTTTATATTAATAAAAATTTCTTCCGGAGTTACTCCCTGAGCTATTTGATCCTGGGTAAGAACCGAAGTCACACTGATAGAATCTACATTATATTTAGTATCGACACTGAAGGTCACCACAGTACCTACCACTCCTTCCACCGTCAGAACTTCCGGGATAGGAACATCTATGTATTCATAAGTAGTTACGGGCTCCGCATAGAACCAGTCGGAAACATTCCCGTTAGTGTAATTTACACGCATACGTCCGTAATAAACGGTTTCATATTCCAGATCGGTTACGCGAATTTGAGTCGCCGTCAAATCTTCGAACGGAGTATAGTTCTCAAACTCCTCGTCGTCAGAAATTTGAAAGGTATAGCTCGCAGCACCATCTACTGCATACCAATAGTATTCCAAACTGTTTTGTACAACTACGGGAGCCATACTAAAACCGGTTCCGATAATCGGATCGTCGAGATCATTATTTTCACATGAAACAAATGCAAGGGATCCGAACACCGAACACAATAATATTTTTATTAAATTTCTCATAATTCAAACTTTAATAGTGCCGGTATAATAAATATACCGGCATAATTTTTACTCAAGGTCAGTTATTTTATATTTAATAAACCAATTATCGACATTGGACGAAAGAAGTCCATAAATTACGTCTCTGTATGGTGTATCCTCATATTTAGAGGCAACCTGTTCAGCAAATACAGGCAGTAATTCCGGCCAGCGTCTTACGATTCTCATCATAGCATAATAATGCCTGGCTTCGGCCGTAGATTCCAAGAATGTTTCCTCTACGAATAACGAGTCCAATGATCTTTTATCGTTATCCACAATGATATTAGGACTATCCAAAACCCATTTACCTGCGTCTGTAGAAGAAGCTCCGCGTCCACGTATACCCATACAGATATAGTTACCGTTACCATTATCGACCATTCTCGACGGGAGTCCTTCCATAAATTCGGCATATGCCCCAAGGTCCCAATCGTACATATTGTTGATAGGATCGTTTGGTTGAGGGAACGGGTCTCCGTATCCGTTGAATACCGCCAGTGCAGCCTCGAATCTATCCATATGCACCAATGCCTCCACCATAAATAAATACATATCTACAGCTCTGTAAAGTATAACATATGGATAAGGTTCATATCCTGTTATATTGGTCCCGGCCCATTTGTTAATAATATATTCGTCGCTGTAATCTCTAATGGTACCATAAGCACTGAGACCTCTCGGCTCTTCATCGAATTTTTCGACAGAATATTCGGTAGCTCTCAACCAGAATAGGTTAGGACTATTAGGATTGAAGTATCTTTTCAAATTGTTTTCCTGCTGCCAAGTATAGTTGTAATACAAAGCCACCATGGTCTCATCTCCTCGAATTTGATTTTCATTCCATATCTTAATCCAATGGTTACCGCTAACACGAGAATTGGAATAGAGAGTATAGTGAAGAAGATCGGTAGAACTGTTTATGGCTTCAATACAGTTATTAAAACATCCCTGCCAGTCGCCTGCATAAAGGTATAATTCAGCAAGCAGCATCGATGCTTTTGGCACCATTCTTTCCCATCTATAAACAGTCTCATCAGATTCAGGATCAAGATAAGCATACCAATTATCTAAATCAGCTTTACCATCGTATCTTACACCTTCTATATCGATACCATAATTGATAAGATCGATACATTTAGCTATCAACTCGTCAAATCCCCACATTGGAAACTGGTTGATATCTTTAAGAGTCAGGAGAGGATCGTCAATGTAAACACCTTCTCCGTAGATTTTAGCTATCTGAAGATAAGCCCATGCTTTCCAACGGAGCGTAGCCCCTATCAAAGCCTGAATCTCATACTCTTCAACAACCCTCGGATTTTCGGTATAATACTTAGACGCATGATAAAGATAGTCGTTTGCATTTAGAATTACTTTGTAATAACCTTCAGGCGACGCGAGGGAGTTCGCTGTAAATGCTCCGCTTGTCTGGTCAACATAATAATAAACATCCCAGAAATCCTGATCTGTAACATTATATGTCGGTTCCATTGAAAGCCCACGGAGTCCTTCCAGATAGATTGCTTTTTCCGCTACCTCCTGTACTGTTTCGGTCACGCCAAGGAAGCCCATGAAGAGTTCGGAATAGCTGCCTATATAATCACTCTCCTGTAAAATATCATTACCATCAGGATTGAAGAAATCTTTACAGGCAGTCAGACTTACTGTAAGTAAGAATATTATAGTGATTTTTAATATATTTTTCATATTACAAAATATTAGAACTGTAGTTTGATTCCAAATTTAATCGTACGTGCAAGAGCCACTTTTGCGTAGTCGATTCCTAACATTGAAGTATCGTATGAATACATGAATTCAGGATCGATTCCCAAATATTTGGTGAAGGTGTAAAGATTTTCTCCTGCTACGTAAACGGTCAGACCATGTATTACTGAAGGGAAGGTATAGCTCAACATTACTTCCTTCAATTTAATATAAGAGGCATCTTCGATAAAACGGTCTGAGAAACGATTATTTCCCAAAGGATCACCATAATTTACACGAGGCATATCCGTTACCTGATTTTCCATTGTCCAATGCGACGCCACTGAGCGGTACTGATTAGAATAATCGCTGCCGGCCTCCATGGATCTTCTTGTGGCATTATAAGCTTTATTACCTAAGCAGTAAGTAAATAACGCGTATAAATTGAAATTATTATAGCGGACGTTGGTGTAGATGGTTCCAAAAATATCGGGATAGGCATCACCTAAAATAACACGGTCTTGGTTATTGATAACTTTATCACCGTTTTGATCTACAAAGATAACGTCTCCACCGCTGTAAGCCTGTCCGTTGTAGTTAGAATATCCTTTTTCAACAGCAGAAGCAGTCGAAGCATAAATACCTTCTGTCTGCAAGCCATAGAAACTATTGAGAGGATAACCTACTCTATTGATAAGTGCGGCTCCGTCAGAAAGTTCAGTAATGATATCGTTGTTATTGTTACTCAACGAAAGGATTTTATTTTTGTTTTGTGCTACGGATAAGCCAACATACCAGTCTACATTTTTCCTATTGATAATGGCGTATCTCGCATCGATTTCAAACCCTTTATTTTCAATTTCTCCCACATTATCATACATATAGTTAGATCCGAAAGCAGCAGATATTTCTCTAAGTAATATCAAATCTTTCACTTTTGATTGATAATACTCTGCTTTAAGGGTAAGTCTATGATTATGCAAAGAGGTTTCTACGCCAACGCTCCAAGTATGATTGGTTTCAGGCTTAAGGCGTGTATTAGGAATACCGTCCCTGACAATACCTGTTAATTCCTGATACCTGTTTCCATCATAATAATATTTACTTAAGTTGGACGGATATTGGCTATTTCCAGTTATAGTATAATCTGCAAAAACATTTAATTTATTTACGATTAATGAATTACTTAATAATGGGGTATTCTTTAGATAAACAATACCATTAAAACCGGGATAAACTCCATATAACTGCGCATCTTCACCTGTAGAAGAAGATCGGTCTGCAGAAAGATTAACACTTACTCCGGCTAAATGATTGTAGATGTACTGAGTACCGACATAGAAATTCAACCAGTTCCAATTTTCATTGTAGCCAAAGAACCGTCTTCCAACTTCTTCCGTGTTGCCCAGGGTTTGGTAGAAATCGGATGAAGTATTTCTACCTTCTCCAGCATCGTACTCCATTTCGGACACTACGGCTTGAACTCCGAAAGATGCCCTGAATGTGTGTTTACCGTTGAAAGTCTGATCATATTTACCATATAAAGAGTAGTATAGGTTAAAGATATCCAAACCACCGCTTCTTACAGTATTATTAGCGTATCCATCTTGTAAGGGCATTATAGTTTTTCTTGTCACACCCGGCACAAAAAGCACCTCGCTACTGTAAAAATAGTTCAGTCCGATAACACCTGTCAAGTTAAAGTAATTGTTGATTTTGTAATTCAATCCAAGATTGCCATAGATATCGTAGCTTTTATTCTCTGCAACAATATCGTTTACAACAGAGAGTGGATTACTAACAGAATTATTAGTCGTACCTGCAACAGCATAATCCGGAGTCGAATTACCATATACATCCTTCTCATAAGGAGAAAGCAGAGGTGATTTTTTAAACGCAGCCAATAAAGGATTGGTTTGTGGAATTATTCCTGATTCAGCAAGATTACTAACAGTATATGAAGTCGTAAAATTAGAGGTAAGAACTAATTTAGGATGTAGATTCACATCCGAATTAAGACGTACATAATATTTATCCATTTTTGTATTCTCTACCTGTCCTGCATTTCCATTATAGCCCACGGACATATCGAATCTGGCAATCGCATCGCTACCGCTGATTTTGACAAGATGATCATGCACAAATCCAGCTCTGTAAATTTCATCCTGCCAATCAGTGTTATTATTATATAAGTACCATGTCACGTAATCGCTGCCATCCTGAAGGAAAGGAAAAGTGCTGAGGATACTCGACATCGACATACTTGTGGTCTTTGCAATATCTGAAATATAAGTTTTATACTGATCCCTATCCAATAAAGGCATCTTTTGCTGTACCATGTTAATGCCGAACTGTCCTTGATAAGACACTCTTGCCTCAGATTCATTAGCTTTGTCTGTTTCGATCATTATGACGCCATTTGATCCCATAGAACCATACATAGCGGCATCCGCTCCTCTCAGAACAGTTATATTCTTAATATCCTGAGCATGAAGTGAATTGAGCAACCCTCTGGAATATCCGCTGATTACGGGAGATTCATTATAGTCGAAAACCTGAGGAATACCGTTAATAACGATTAAAGGCATGTTATTTGAAATAACGGATTTAGCTCCCCTCATATTAATATATGAACCTTCTCCCGGCATACCGCTTTTATCGATAACCTGAAGACCGGGAATCGCATACAATAATTCTTCTATACGAGTCATGTTATAAGTAGCTTCGGACCCATCGATAGAATAACCTGTGCTTATAGTTTCCGAGGTGGGAACCAAGCCCCTCATAGGGACTTGGATCTCATCGGTATAACCTAAATAGTCTTCAGAAATAAGGACTACTTCGATATAAGTTTTTCCTAAAATAGGAACATTGGCAATGTAGTAACCGGGGGCCCATACGTTAAGAATACCATCTAAACTTTCTACATCGATCACAAACTCTCCATCCTCTCCAGTGGTATAGTCTGCTGAAATCCCCGCATTTACAAATGCACCTTCGACAGGGGCATTTGTAAATGGATCCAATATCTTACCTTTTATCTGAAGGCTTGACTGTGCCTGAGCAACGGAAAAACCTAAAATAACTAAAAGTAAGATTAGAAATATATTTTTAGAACTCTTCATATTTTTCTAATTAAAAATTAATTAATAATTATTTTCCGTTGGATAGAACCCTGTCCAGTAAATGTAGTAAGTCGTTCTGCCCTCAACGTACTCTATGATCTGCTGTTGAAGCGTAACATAAGTATAGTCGTCACGAAGACTCGCATCTATATTTTCGTTATCCGGATGATCCACGATATCAAGATCTTCAAATGCCATTATTCCCAGCCTGTTGCTCGATCCGACTGGGTCATACCATGTACCCATTTCTTCCAACCGTACAGTCGTTCCGTTAACAGTAAAGTTTGCAGAGTGCCTTCTATTAAGATTAGCGAAGCCACCTACTCTTATCTCGTAAGTTCCTTTAGGCACTAACATTTTTTCGACTTGTATCCCTGTCTCGGTCTCTTTCATCCAAGTCAATGGATATCTTACGATATTATCATTTGGTCTCGACCAGTCCGCTGCACCGTAAAAAGCCATGATATTGAATACGGTACTGTAATCACTGTACATGTTTTTAAATCTATCTTTTCCAGGCTCCTCATTTACATCCGCAGGATAAGCATAGAACCAGCCGTTAGACGCATGACTCGGATCGTCTTCATATAAAGCTGCGTTTACCCCTCTTGCATCGCCGTATATGTACAACCAATACCAATCACCGATATTACTTAAAATAGCTCCATCGGATCTGCATTCCATGAATTGCTGCCTTTCAGACTCCCAATAACTTGGGGCGTGATAGAACCATTTCAGAATCACATAATATTTCGGTATATGCAGATAATCTACGGTATATACGCGTCCGTTATTACATAGCGAATAAGTGGAATAATCGACTCCCTGAATATCGTTTCTCCAAATATAATTTTTGCCTTTAGCTGCATACATTATATCTTCGTTAGGATCGAAATCAGAACTTTGATAAACCAGTGAACTTCTGATCCAATCGAAGATCTCAGTGTATTGAGACTGTGTCAATCCTGTCTCCCAAGGCCTCATAACTTTAAACATATCTTCCACTTCTTTAATTGCTACTTCGATAGCTTCATTTGTAGGAACAAGCACCCTTAAATCCTTTGTAGGATCCATAGGATCGTATGCCGAAGCGAACAGTTCATTGGAAGTAATCCATACTGTATCGTAAACGAATCGTCCCTGCTCATTTATTCCGATGACAGTACTATTTTCTTCGTCGAATATTTTTACTTCGTAAGCAAATATACTGTCCTTAATTATGGAGAATTCGTCTCCCAACAATACGATATTATCGTATATTGTCAAAGTGGGAGGAACCAACTGGCTTATTTGGTTTATCACGTTACCATCGTTCAACACATAAGATTTAATGACCCGGGCATTATTGTTAAACCCCATTTCCTCGTCATAGTTGACATAATAGTAACCATCCTCTTCAATAGTGATTTTAAGGGCCAACCCTGATAACGATATAATCTGAAGACCATCGGATAAATCGTCGTACTTCCAAGGAATAAGGGTAGTTTGCAGCTGCATTATTTCCATAGTGTCATAAACGACAGTTTTAAGCGGAACTTTATCAAAAGAATCGTTATCTACGACCCAAAGTGTTATCTTTTGGTCTTTTGAAAACCCAGCGTCCAGACCTTCTCCCCTGTATGCTTCAATAAATTTGGAATATTCAGGATTATTATCGAAGAATTCATTAATTCCATAATCCAAAACTTCCGTATAATCATTATCCGACAGATTGCCATCACCGTTATAATGGTCATCCCAATCTTTGGTACAAGCCGCAGCTAGAACTATAACTGCTAAACTCATCAATATTTTTTTCATAGCTGTAAATTTTATTCTTCAATCGGTTCAAATATCAAATAATCGAGCCAACTCATATAATTTCCATAAGAACCGCCTGATGCGCCCAATGCCGGAGAAGCAGACAGTATTATCAATTCATGAGTTCTCGTCTCAGTAAATTCTATTTCGCCCAAATCATAGTACATATAACCATTAGCCAACGCATTACTATCTTCGTCCACTTGACCTCTGGTAGCTACGGCATTTGGCAGCAGCACTCCGTCAAAAGTAAATCGGAGATATCCCGTAGGTTCAGTGTTGGTATGATTATAAAAACCAAGTCTCACAGAATATTTACCCCTGCGTATAGCGTAGGTGGTCATAGTAACAGTAGAACCTATACCTAAGTCCAAAATCAAATAATCCTTATACAATGCATCATCACCATAAGTGGTGTTTGTACCGAACAAAGCATAAGCGGCAGTTCTGCTGGTATTGGTTGCAGTAGGGTTCTCCCATACAACTACTCCATCAATATCATCCACGGATGAGAATGGATACCAAATAGTAGATGTCGAATTAATATTTCTGTAATTGTCTCCTACAAATGACGCTATTTCCGAATAATCCGTAAACTCAAAAACTACTGTAACTAATTCTGGTTCTTCAACTTCAAGTATATCATTAACAACGTGAATCATACCATTCTTAGTATTCCAGTTTTTGACTAATATTTCTACTCCGGTGTTTGTCTCGGTAGAATAATTAAGATATAAAATTTTATTGACCTCGAACACAGAAATTAATCCGTAAGCAAATTCAGTATTTATTACCTTAGATTTTATCCTACTTCCGTCATCTTCACTTCCGTCGTCATCTACCACAGGGAAGGTTGCTAAATCGGAATAAGATTGCATTTGAGAGAGAATGTGATAAGCGACGAACTGATTGACAAGATTATACTGAGACCTCAAACTATCGTCAGTAGTGTAAACTTCTCCGAGATATTGAGCAAGGTCATAAACATCTCCGATATTTCGAGCAAGGAATATACTGTCAGGAACAGCAAAAAGTGTTCTTCTGTATTTAATAGTATTTCCATTAGCATCGACTTCAGAGACAAGGCTCAGATACTCTGCGTATCCGGTTCTCTCGATCATGTCGGCAAATATTTGAAAATCCGGATCACTTCCAATATTTTCAGCTATGCTTCCTTCGATCGGAATAAGGACTTTATCCAAAGTATGAATAACCCCGTTAGTTGCAGTAAGATCAAGAGCGAGTATAACCGCGTAGTCGTTGATATATATACTATTGATTCCGTCGTCGCCGAAGGATATGCTAAGATAGTCTCCACTCTCGGTTTCTTCAGGAATTACACCATCTAAAAACTCGGAATTCACATAGGAATATGTAGAGATCGTATGATATTTGACAAGATTAATAGCATAATCCAAATCCATATCGGTCACAGACGAATATCCCAAATTTCTCAGGAATTCCTGAACTCCCTCATTATTAGGGACGAAACATGTAAAGGTTCCATCGAGATTTAAAGATTTATACAAATCTGTATACTCTAAAATTTCTACCCATAAGGTAAATTCTTCCGGATCTAACAACACAACACCATCCTCAGAAACAATTCCTTCTTTTATTGAGGTAGCTATGGGCAATCCGTCCGGAACAGCAAATATCTCATCTTTATAGGGCTCTTTACAGGAAAATAAAAATAGTCCTGTAAGAAAAATATATAAAAGCTTTTTCATAATTTTTACCTGTTTAATCATTAATACCCTAAATTTTTATAATAAGGATTTTGTTCCAAGAGCGGATTCGCATCCAACTCACTCGTAGTTATAGGCATGTATAACGCAAATGTATCTTTTAATTTGGCTCTGACTATACCTAAGTTACCAGCTGAAATTTCATCGGATTTCAATACCTCTTCAATGAGTAATTCATGGTATTGTTCAAACTTGTTGCGTTTTCCTATTCTGAGAAGATCGAACCAATATTTTCCTTCTGCGTACAGTTCTCTCTGACGTTCATTCAATATAAGTCGCAAGAAGGCTTCTTCAGTAGACGGAGCTCGCGTAATCGGAGTAGCATTAGCTCTGGATCTTATAGGATTTATATAATTTTCTACAATACTCGTATAGGAATACGATCCCTGCAATGCGAGAGCCTCCGCTTTCATAAGATATATTTCAGCTAAACGATATATTATGTAATTCTGGTCGGCTATACTACGTCCACTACCATCGGCATTGCTCCAAGTGTATTTTCGGATGGTTCCATTGCCGAATTCAGTCGAAGAGTTGTACCTGGTTCTCAAATCAGATCCATCCTCATAAATAACCTGACAGGCAGCATAAGAAGATTGGAAACGACTCGTAGTGCTAAACCATGCTATAAAATTGTTAGTCTGCGTCGAAGTGTGCTGTATCTCAAAAATACTTTCGCTGGTATTCCCTGTACCAAAATTAGAGAACCAGGCTTCTCTCATATCGTCTAAATCGTTGTCTCCTCTGATTAACGCGATACCCATAGCTCCTTCGATCTCTTCGATCATCTCTATACACCTGGCGTAATCTCCTTTCCAAAGATAAATATCGGCCATAAGCGCATAGAACGCCCATTTAGTAGCACGGCCTTTTGTATATTCAACTCCTTCCGAGAATTCCTCCTTAGCATATTGAAGATAATTATGAAGATCTTCGAGAATCCATTCCATTATCTCATACTCTGTAGACTTGGCAGTCTCATAATTATCGTCGTCTTTTACATATGGTTCGGTAACGAATGGAACTTCCTTAAATACCCTTATGAGGTAAAAGTATGCGAGAGACCTCAACCAATAAGCTTCCGCAAGGTATGAGTTCATCTCTTCCTCAAAAAATGTATCGTCAACATCAACAACCCCCGGAGCATATTTTATCACCGAGTTTGCCATTTTAATTACGGTATACATAGAAGCCCATGAAGCATAAGGATTTGAAGGCGTAATATCCAATACGTTCATTTTCTGCATATTGGAATAGTTGAGTCCACTTGTACCCAAAGATAGAGAATTACCTCTGACTTCGCCCCAAACGAATAAATAATCAACTGCATCCCTTAACGAGACATATCCGTTTGCCAACACACCTTCAACCTCTTCTCTGCTACGCCAGAATTGATCCGTCGTTTGATCGTTGTTTGGATAAACAGTCAACCAATCCGAGCATGATGTCATTATAAAGACACCTATTATTAATGATATAAAATATTTAATTTTTCTCATGGTTCAAAATTTAGAATTTAAGATTCACACCTAGAGCCACTTTTAAAGGTTTCGGCGTATATGCACTGTCAGTTGCGATTATATATACACCTGAACTCTCTTTTACCTCAGGATCCTGTCCTGTATAGTTTGTTATTGTCCAAACATCGTAAACAGTTGCATAAACTTCCAGTTCTGTAAGTCTTAATTTACGTAGAACGGTTTGTGGTAGTTTGTAACTTAAAGAAACTGTTTTTAATCTCAGGAACGATCCATCTTCAACGAATCTGTCTGAACCAAGGTAGTTATAACCTCTACTGTAAAGAGCTCTTGGAATGTCCGTATCGTCTCCTTCTGCACGCCATCTTTTCAGTACGGCTGTACTTTGGTTATCTTTTCCGCGCATATTTTCCATGTTGATCCTTGTCTGGTTTATGATTTTCTGACCATAACGACCCTGGAAATTCAAACCAAGCCTCAGAGATTTCTTATAGGTAAGAGAGAGCTGGAAACCACCGATAAGAGTAGGGAAGCTACTACCGAGGTATACAACGTCATTTTCATCGATAACGCCATCGCCGTTTACATCTAAATATTTTGCATCACCAGGATAAGCTGTCTCTGTTCCATTTTTCATTCTTACCGGATTACCGCTGATATTTGTAACGATGTTTCCGTTTGCGTCTTTAACATAGGTATCCTCGACATTCTGATAAACGCCTAAATATTTGTATCCATAGAATGATCCCAATGGGTTTCCTTCGACAATCTTATATGCGTAATTACCATTACCAAAAGTATAAGAGTCATATTGAAGGTTATCAGGAAGCGATATAAGTTTCGTCTCATTCTGAGATAGATTGACGCTCACTTTCATATGCCAGTCTTTAGTATTCACAGGCACGTAATTGATATAGAACTCCCAACCTCTATTCCTCAATTCTCCTGAGTTGTACCATGCGACAGTGCTGTAACCTGTTGTAGACGGAAGTTTAACGTTTCTCTGCAAGAGATCCTTGGTTGTCTTGGTATAGACATCGAACGAACCGTCTAATTTCCAGTCAAACAATGCGAAGTCAAAACCGTAACTTGTATTATATAATTTCTCAAATTTCAACCTGTCGAGCTGAATAGTAGACGGATTAAATGCGCTCATATCCAAATATCCCGGAGTAACCGCTGTAAATCTACCATAGTAAGCTCCGTCAGAAGAAGGGCCATTACCAGACATACCCCAGCTGAATCTCAGTTTTGCTTCTGAAACAAAGGGGAGCGATTCCATGAATGGCTCCTCTTGCATTTTCCACGCTGCACCGGCATTAGGGAAGGCTCCCCAACGAGCATCTGGACTCATTCTTGAGTTAGCTTCTATATTTACACCGGCATTTACGATATATCTGTTCATTAACATGTACTGACCATAAAGGGTAGCCTGCAATTCGCGATAACCTGATTTATTGGACTCTGCTCCTTGAACTAAACCTCCCACAACAGGGTCTGTCATCGACGATGAAGCATTAGCACTTACTATACTGTTATAGGAGTAAGAAGTTTTTTCCGTAGTCCTCCAGAAACCGGACAGTGTCAATGTATGTAAATCGCCAAAATCTTTAATATAGGTAAGAGAATTTGAAGTATAGAGGTTAAATGAATCATTCAGATAATCTGAACTTCTATTATAGTATTGGCTCAACCAGTTTACCCCGCTCACAGATTGCGGCAGGAATCTTTGTTGTTTTGTGGTATTTATAGTTACTGATAACGTACCTGTATAAGTCAATCCCGGAAGAACGTTATATATCAAGTCGAATTGTACCTTGTTGTTCATAGTACGAATCTGATTGGTAGATTCGTTTACAGCAGCAACAGGGTTAAAATAATTAGGATATGTTCCTTGGAAATAATCGTAAGGTGTAAAATATTCCGAAGACCTTGTCGTGCCATCGGCGTTCATCACATAAGGACTCATGTTCGGCATCTTACTAATAGCCTGACTACGTACGTTAGATACACCGTCATCACTACTCGAAGTAATATTACCGACGCTACGATCCCTTATACCACGCGTCAATTCATACTGTGCAGACACGCGCAACTTATCCGAGAAGAGATAAGTCATTTTATATACAGCATTAAAACGCTGATAATCAGTATTTTTCTGGGTACCACCTTCTTTCACATAACCTAAAGATAAATAATAATTGGTTTTATCACCACCACCTGATAAATTTAATCTGTTATCAGTTGTATAGGCTACCTGAGTAATTTCCTTAACCCAGTCTGTATTTTGATTGTATTCGTTAAAATTAACCCAGTTCGGATCGTAAGAAATCTCCGGAGTATCGTATAACAGATTAAGATAAGAAGTACCGCCACCTACATCATTCACGGTATTCCATATAGCATCTTGAATCATAGCTACATACTGTGAACCATTGAGAAGAGGAATAGTATTCGCTTCCTTATTGACACTGAATTTCGTACTGAAAGAAACAGTCATCCTACCTTTTTGTCCGCTTTTAGTGGTTATTACAAGGACACCGTTAGATCCCCTCGATCCCCACAAAGCAGTTGCTGTCGCATCTTTTAATACCTCTATCGATTCAAGATCGGCAGGTGAAAGATTAAGCAGCTGACCATAGTCTTCACTCGTAGCAACACCAAAATCGAAACTCTCATCAATATCTACCGGAAACGGAACTCCGTCCACTACTATCAACGGATTCTGGGATCCTGAAAGGGAAGAAGTACCACGAATACGAATAGATGAACCCGAACCGGGGTCCGCTCCCACCAACACGTCCACATTGGCCAGAGCACCTTGCAGCGCCTCCACAATATTTGTTACAGGAGCCGTTTCGAGTCTTTCCAAAGTAATTTTCTGGGTAGCTGCAGTAGATTCCGTATCTGCGATACCCAAAGGATTTCGGTCCACGCGTCGAGCCACAACCGAAGCGGTTTCTATGACAGCTACGTCGCTCTCTAAATCCATATTTATAGTACTCTGTCCGGTATATGGTACTGTAACTGTTTTATAACCGATAAAAGCAAAAACAATATTAATACCTTCTGTTTGAGCGGGAATCCTGAGACGGTATTCACCTTTAATTCCGGTAACATAGCCATCCAAGGTACGTCCGGAAGCATCTTCCACGTACACACTCGCTCCTACAAGAGGACCGGCTGCCGCTTTATCTGTTACGATACCGGAAAGTACCGTCTGTGCCTCTACCGTTTGGGATAGAAGCATTCCAATCAGTAATATATATATATATCGAAAAATTTTCATAATATCCTTGTTTTATTTATCGCTCGTTATTCATCAACTTCAAGAAGACCATCAATTAAATAAGCAGCACCATTAATGTAGATATTAGGGAACACGGAAACAACATTAACTGTATTACCTTTTTCATCCATTATCTGCAAATTATTTCCATTATCGATAAGAGTAAAAGTATGATAAGTCCTACCATCGGCTCTTCTCTTATAAGTAACTAATTGCTGGTTACTTCCAACTGCTCCGGGGAAAGGATAATCCACAGCTAACGATCCGCTTGAATAAGAATTTATAAAATAACGTTGAAGATAATTACTAAAATATTCCCTCTTTGCAGCAATCGTTTCTGAGTCGTCGCCATCCTGAATAGGGCTCATAGCGATGGTACCGTCCGCATATCCTCTTTGAATTGCCTCCTCTGTAGGAGCAAAGATTACGGTTCTACTTAAAAGTGTAAAATCGAACGTAGGACTTGTAAGAAGAAAATCGGTATTGGTTATCAGACTGAAGAAGCTTTGGTAAGGACTTCCTGATTCACCATACCTTCTTGGCAAATCTCCTGAAAATGCAGCAAGTAATGTTGTTTTTTCTTTACCTAAAATAGAACCGGAGCGACTGTCATTCAACATCAACTCATAAGTTTCAGTACCCATTCCCCCTTGATTTTCCGCTTTCTGATATTTAGGAGCATCGTAGTCATCACCTGTATTGAAAAGAGCTGAAGAAAAAATCAATTCGGCATCTTCATCCATTAGAAGGTATTCGAAACTATTAAAAGTTTTATATATCTTTTGATTTCCGCCCTGAGATATTACCCCTGTGGATACCTGGTTATTCATGATATCATTTACCCATGAAGCGAGTAATGAAGCTTCCTGGCCTTCGACATCGATATACACGAGAGGCTCATCGTCAATAGAAGTAGCGTTGCCATTCCATTTAAATGTATAGCCATCGTATCCGGGACCGTATGTAAATATGTCATTGTTCGGAGCAAATAAGGTTATACCGTTAGTGCTGGCCAGAGCTAACATGCTGCTTGCCGTTCCGCGATTTATAAAATACATAAAATACCTGAATTTTTCGAACGTATAAACCGGTCGGAAGGCGCCTTTGAAATAATACGATTCAATAACCTCATTTAAACCATAGAGAACACCGTTTGAAGCTATTTTATGGAGTTGTGCCGACTGAGTATCGAATTCGATAATTCCCGTGTAATCAGATGATAATAATCCGCTTTCAACAACTTCAGGGAATAGAATGAAATCAACATTTGCGTAGGCATGTCCCTTAAGGAACAAATTGATAGGAAGAATATCGACATCGTCCAAAGTAGGATAACCACCTACATACCAATTCTGTGTAAAGAAGTTATTTATAGCATTATTGTTCGGAGCAAGAACCATAGAGGTATAGCTTGCCAATGTAGCTAAACTTGCATAATCAGAAACCGCCCACTCAGAACTGATGTTAGGCAGACCGCCGCCGTGCGCAAGGACAAAAATGGAATCCAGCGCTGATTGGCCGTACGAAGATGTGAGATCGTCGTCATATTCGATCTCCAGGAATTTATCGTATAATTCTACGAATTCACTATAATTGTCTTCTTGTACGATAATGTCGTACATAGTCTCCAACGGTTCCAACACTTGGTCTATCTTGTAGAGATAGCCATTGTTAGTAATAATCTCGTACTCATCCACCTGAGCATTAGAAATATTGAAAACTATACCATCCTGATCAGGCCATTCAGTGTCAGGATAAAAGTATTCGTAGTTAGTCTTGTCGTCTATGCCGTAAGTTCGGAAAAGATAAGTAGAGAAAATCGGTACAAATCTCTCTCTGTGATAAATTTTCCTTAACGGCTTCCATTCCAAACTTTCGTCCACCATATAAGTATACGGATCCTGACTGCGCGTTCTGAATTTATAATATATACCTGCATTGTAATCTATTTCAGCGTTAGCACCTTCAGGTCTGTAATTAGCAAACATCTCTTTACTGTAACTATAATACACAAGGTGGAAGCCGATAAGAGCGATAACGTCATCTTTCTCCATTTCTTCGATGGAAGATATTCCATGATCAGCAAAATACGCTCTGAAGGCTTCATCCGTAGGAGCAAGAACGGTAATGATGCCTTTACCATTAACCATATCCTTATAGCCCGTAATTTCTATTCCCCTCAGGAAAATAGAATAGTCACCATCTTGTTCCAGCACTTCCCATGCATTACCTCTCAGCCAATCGGGCTCATCGTAATACTTATCCCGTTCTTTTTCACAAGAACAAAGAAGAGAAACCACCAAAAACAAGAAAGCCGTCCATTTAAATAAATAGTAGTTCTTTCCCATATTAGTAATTTAAGATTTAGTTAATATTTTTAATTTTTAAAGTTCTAAACTGTCGGCGAAACAATAATAAAACAGAGCCCTGATCTAACAGAACCCCCGTAAATGTCAATCAATTAGGTACTATCCATAAACTCTACTGATTTTTTTCCGTAGAACCTGAAACATATAAATATAAAACTTCATCGCATGAACTGCCTTCCAAGCATAACATACGACAAAGAGAAACTAAAAAAGTATTTCTTTCTTTCTTTTCCATTTTATATTTACTGTTTCGCCCTACGAAGAATTAGTATTCACTTTCTTCGGTATACAATATTAAGA
>JAJBUQ010000037.1 GCA_020860245.1 Rikenellaceae bacterium | reverse complement strand
CATCAGGCTCGGACTGGCAAATGCTGTTCAAGCTCTGGGGTATGAATAATATAGGTTAAAGATTCCTTATGTTCTTTACCTATGCATATTATCTGTTCAAGTGAGGATTGTTGACCTTTCACTATTTGGCACAATGTCTCCAAAGTTATACTTGTGGCCTTGATGTATTCTTCCGGGGACTTACAAAGATTGGCTGCCTCTTCCTTGTCTTCTTTTGCGAATATAATTTTAGCTCCTATAGTACAAAGTAATGCTCCTATTATACCCCAAATGGAGGTAGAGAAAGCGGGAATCATACTAGTTATAATTCCGTTAATATCGATGTTATTTCCAGAACTTTTGATTTCACTTACTGTTTGTCCTACTCTAATCTCGGGATTCTCAATATTTAATCCGTCTAACGAAATACAGATAGCAGCAAATGTACAGAAGATACCTAATGAAGTCCAAAACCCAGGCAAGGATGTAAGGAGCTGGCGTGACTGTGTTCTCTTATATAACCAGGCGAAAGTAGCTGTTATGAGGATGCCTCCTACCACAACAGACAAATTCCAGAGATTGCCAAGGCTTAAAAGGTGAGCTAATTGAGAAAGCATTATCTATAAAAATTAATTAGGTTACCATGGGCTTATGAGAGAGATATTAATGTCACATCGTCCATAACCAGTAAGTTTTTAGATGGTAGTGTAATGGGGCCTTATTTTAATGAGTCAAATAGAATATGCAAAAGTAAGGATTTTTTGGATAAGGTAGAAACATTTTAACACAAAAATTATAGTATAATAAAAATTTGTGTCTTTACACTCTTCTTCTTCTTGTCTCTTTCCAGGAAATTTTGTAATTTAGCGGTGGAATAAAAATTTTGCTATGATGAAGGAAAACCAGGTGGAACGGTTGACGACGGTGAATAGGCAGGAGAAGGCGGCGCTGATTTGGGCGATCGCTGATAAGCTGGTGGGGGTGTACAAGCCCCACGAGTACGGCAACGTGATACTGCCGATGTGCGTGATCAAGAGGTTTGAGGACACGCTGGCGCCGACGCGCCAGGCAGTGTGGAAGCGCGCCGACGAGCTGATGGGCATGGAGGCACCAGGGCCGCTGCTGATGAGAGCCGCGAAGCTGAAATTCTACAACACCAGCCGCTTCACTTTCAAGACCCTCCTCTCCGACCCCGACAACATAGCCGACAACTTTGCCGACTACCTGCAGCATTTCTCGGACAACATCATCGACATCATCAAGCAGACCTACGCCATCGCCAAGGCCGACACCCTGATTTAACCCCTATCGGAGGCCGATAAAATCACTAAGGGGTCTTATCTTTGAGCGGTATGTGTTAATTCCCTGCCTTAACTTTGGATGTTTTGAGAACTCTAATTCTTTAGTGTTATCAAAATGAAGCACAATGTAGTACAGAGCATGCTCTGGATGAAAACCATATTGCTCTAGAGTCTCTTTAGTCCATATTTTGAAACTACCTTTTTGTTTGAGTTTAAACAAATGGCAGTTATCCCCATTGGTATGAAGCAAGACATACCCCATGCGTTCGAATCCAGGGGTAACAAGAACAGATCCTTTAGAATCACCGGCACGCATATACGTTATTCCTTTTTCTATCATTAGAGCGTGAAGTTCTTGTCTTACATGATTTACTAGAACTTGGATTTCCTCTGGATTTTCTGACATTCTGAGATACAACTCTGCTGCTCGTTCAGGAAGCGAAATCTCTTCTTTTCGTTTCATGCCAAGGGCTATAAATTTTGGATCTTGTTCTATGCCGATAAAATTCCTATTCATCAGATTGGCTGCTATTCCAGTAGTACAACTGCCCGCAAATGGATCCAGGATAGTCTCTCCTGCTACAGTAGCAGCAGAAATTATTCTATAGAGTAATCTCAAGGGTTTTTGAGTTGGATGTTTACCGCATACTTTCTCCCACGTACCTGGGGCTGGGAGCTTCCATACATCGGGCATATGAATACCATTATTCATAGTTTTCATAAGATCATAATTGAAGAAGTGTTTTACTTTCTCACATTTTCTAGCCCAGATTATGTATTCAGCTGAGAAATTAAATCTTTGGTCCGTCAAAGTCTTAGGAGGGTCGGATTTCTGCCATACTATCATATTAAGAATCTTATAACCAAGATCTTTCATACAATTGGCCACTTCATAGATATTGTGATATGTCCCGCATACCCAAATAGTACCAGAATCCTTAAGCTTCTCCCGACATAAAGAGAGCCATTTATAGTTGAAATCATAAACCTCGTCTTTGGAGCGTACGCGATCCCAATCTCCTTTGTCAAAACTTATGAATCGATTACCGATTTTTACAGTCCCATTTCCTGTAGAGAGAAAATAAGGGGGATCTGCAAAAATCATATCCACTGGAGTTTCAATTTTCTGAATCTCCCGCATGCTATCACCATTTATTAATATGAATTCTTCCATAGAAGGGAAATCAATTTAGAGGATATTCTAGTTCACGGTTGATAGCAAACTTTGATAGAAAATCACTGTTGCTAATGATGCCACCTTTTATAGCATCTGCAAAGTATAGAAGATTTTCTGCCGTCAAGACACATCCATCGATGCCTGTGCTTTGCTTGATGTTGTCAAGCATATATTCCACCTCTCCTCTAAATGTAGAGGAAAGGAAAACGTAATTGAACTGGCTTACATCGTTGCCGAAGTTCAACCACCATTGATTAGGATTTCTCTCTGGATTACGGTCATTATTCTCTTGAACGTATCGGATCATTTCATCTGCCATGTGGCGCGAAATGGTAAACCCCTTAGAGTAGGCTTTGTTATCAATTATAACTCCTCTCTCCAGGTAATAAAATATCCCATCGGGCTTTCTTGACCCTCCTAGGTGCTTTCCCTGGAAGGAAAGTTCATTAACTAATAGGTCAATGGTATATACTTCAAAGTCTAGCGACTTACCTTTGCCAGAGAAGGCAAAGTCAATGAGCGTAAGATATTTATGGTCAATGTGGTTTAGTTTGGCCCGTGCTCTATCCTTTATTAATACTGCATCGATATTCTCTTTTGCCTCTTTATGTATATAGGGTATAAGTTTTAATATCTTATCCTTTAACTTGTACTGGCCATTGAGATATTCAATATCCAATCCAATATTTATAAGACCAGCTAAATCATCCTTGATGACTGTCAAATCTTCTACCACTCCTTGAGTTGCCAAGTAATCTCTGATTTCATTTGCTGACTTCGAGACATGGTTCTCCAAGAAGCAAAGGATAAGTGAACGCCTCATGCGTAAATAATTTGCATTCGGTGCTTTGCTTGCTAGCATTTCCCTATATACAATCTTTGGGGTTCGGGGAGCTTTTGACAGACCTAAGGCCTTTCTGTAGTTGATTATCCCCGCCCCTGTAATTTCAAAGGCAAAAGGGATTTCGCAATGATAGGTTTTCCCTCCTATACGTTCCGTCACCATCTTTGGTCGTTTAGAGACCCATCCAATGGCTTCTAACCAACCGCATATCATTCTGGCATATTTATCTGAAGAACCCTCCACATCTGAACGTAGATTCTTTTTATCTTCAGAGCAAGAGGTTTCCTCATAGGCTTGTACCCATATATTCTGAGGAAAGGAGGTAAAGCCAGCTTCGTCTGTAAAACCCAAATTGGCTCCTATTTCAAACTTGGTCAGATGACCGTATTCCTTAAGTAGACCAAGAACTCTGCAGACGGGGGGATAAGAAAGGAATGCCCTACCTAGGATTTCATTCTTTTCCTTTTCTGATTGTGCCTTCACGAATTTAGTGCCCAAAGGTGTTATGCTACAGGTATCCTCCGAATAACTGTAGTCCAGAAAACCTAAAGAAACAGCCCAGCGTAAGAAACCATCTGCACTCCAATCGTCAGTATATGGTTTCTTCATTCTTATCTTTCTTCCATCAATCACATATTCCTTGTATTTTTGCCCTGTTACAGCAGCTTGAGCTAACCCGGAACATTTTGCCTTTGGTCTTCCTTCTTCACCTGCACCTTGCCCTTTAAGAATGTCATAGGGTATAGGACTACTTGCTCTTAAAATCTTTTGGAAATCTAAATAGAGATTTTCAGATTTGAAAAGATTAGCGCTAGCAAGTAAAGGAAGCCTTTCCTTCACCATATATGAGTGAAACTGTGACCCTGGGACGAACATGCTTAAGATATCCCTTAAGGTTTCTGTTGAAGCTGGGTTCTGGACCCAACCAAACGTTCTATTTGCCATATTAGTAATTGGTTATTAATACTTCAATGGTTTCACAAGCTCTTGCTTGATAATTAGAGTTAGAGTAATCGGAATTTAAATAATTAATATTGTAATTCTGAGCCCATTCGATAAGTACATGGTTCTCTTTTCTTTTATGTCTTATGATGTTTGACAAAGCAAAATTAATGCCTCTTTCATTGAGATTATCCAATTTTTCAAACAAGGCTAGGTCGTCATTTGCATTCCAACCTTCAAACCCTCGTTTCCCATCGTTATAAGATCCGCATGAAATTAGATATGGGGGATCGGCATACAAGAAATCTCCTGGGCCCATAAATTCTGTGTCAAAATCCTTAAAATTACTTATATGGAAAACGAAGTTGTCGATCTTTTCTCTCATTCTTCTAAGGTTCCTTTCTGTATTGGCATTGTAAGAGCTTCTATTTCTACCAAAGGGGTTGTTGAAGTCGCCTTTGTTATTGAATCTAAATTGATGATTAAATCCATAACAGACCAATAGAAATAATTTAATAGGAGAACGGGTGGTATTAAAATCGACACGGAGTTGGTTGTACCCTTCTTGGTTTTCTTTTGAAAGCGAGTACTCTTCTATGCAATTGTGAATTGATATCAAAATTTCTTCTATTGGGTTCTCTTGGAAAAATCGAAATAGCCCCATTACGTAACAATTGATATCATTACAGATTACATGATTAGCATTGATATTAAGAGAGACGTCAAGTCCACCAGCAAATAAATCTACAAAATTGTTTATTTGCCGTGGAAATAAGGGTAACATTTGAGGGAGTAATTTGTATTTCCCTCCTATGTAATTTAAGGGCGATTTTATCATCTTCGTTTTTCTATAAAATAGAGTTGTTCTTTTAAACCTGCTTTTTTATTGGGGATTTTGTTTTTATATCTTCTATAGTCATATTCGTATAATCTAAATGTTTCTTTGATACCAGCTTCTTTGACAATTTGAGCCATATCTTCTGTTGACAACAGAGCTTCATTATTGTAAGATAAGATAATGTATCTACAGTTCAGAGAGACAAGCAATCGGCGAAAAGCATGTTTTGCACTTCCTTTTTTACAGAAATCAGACATTTTTTCTGGATCGACTCGCATACCTGTTACACCCTTGATTTCTGGGTTGTCATATCTAGCTATAGTTTCGAGGATATGGTAATTTGGAAGATACTGTCGCCCGTTGTAAGGGGGATCTAAATACACCAAGTCGCTCTGTATTTGTTGGGCTAATACAGAAGCGTCCATATTATAGCAGGTACAATTAATGTTACTTAAAGGTATTTCTACTTCTTCTAGAAACAATGGATTGTAAGTTCTTTTATCCCAGAATTTGAGATAGGCTCCGTAAGTACCAGTGATGTTGGATACGTAGGGTACGGCATTCAATAACAAAGATAAAAGATAGAAGTATTCTTGTTCGCTAACCTCACTCCTATGGCGTTCGATTTCTTGTCTTATTAAATCTATCTTTATGGCATTCTCACATTGGAAATACATCCTCTCACACCCATCATGTGGAGAATAGTTTTGAAATATGAATGCATTATCCAAATTGAACCAAGGGGAATTAGCAAGAGTGAGACTGTTTAAATGTTTAATGAGCTTATGAATTTTGTCTGAAATGGGCTGATTCAATTCTATCGTCCCTTTGTTCATTACATAGGAGAGATATAAAATATCATTTGAAAACACAGTGTACCCATGAGCCTTTAAGAATTTTGCTACACTCCCAGTTCCAGAAAATATATCTGTTACTGAATGAACATTTTCAGTATGCTCATTAATAACATTTAATATGTTATCTAACATCAATGTTTTACAACCGAGGTATCTCATGGGCTATTGAGTAAAATACTCATGGAGGATTATCTGTCCATCGAGGGTCTATAATAATTATTAATTCTGTCCTGGATTAGTAGCATTATTCATGGGTGTCATTTTTTAAGCAAAATGAGTTATTGCGCATGGAGAAAACTTGTTGCTTCTGTTTGATCGTTAGAAAGTATTTTATTAAATGGTGAGTTAACAATCTTATTATGGTAAGAAAATTATGCAAAGGTATAGAAATTTTGTGAAATATCCTTCATTTGCTAATGTAAAAAATACATAAATCATTTTATTTAACCTCGAGGGGCTCAAACCAATTGAGGGAGAAGGGGCATAAGTTGTAAAGCTACTTGAGGACTTCTATCAGCAGTGCAGTAGCATACATACAAGAGAGTATAAGGAAGCAAGTCTGTAAATATCCTAACTAACTGATATGAAACAGTAAGTCCCTATGTCAGATAAGCTTTGTCCAGAGGATGAGGCTCTCTTTGATCGCATGGAGAGGGAGGTGTCAGACGAGATGCGTTTCTATGAGACGCTTCATCACAAATAGCTACTTGAAGGAAAAACAGCATTTAAATACGGAAGATTCAAATATTTTCCGTATTTTTGCGCTGATTTTATGGCTAAGGTTAAAACTATAGAACAGATTTTCGGCTTGGGCCTATTATGGTCTTACTACGCAGATTCCATTGGACCTCAACGTCGCTATCGAGAGGAAACGCAAAATCAAACTCCCTGATTGTCCTCCAATTGTGCTTTCCTATCAAAGCCAGGAGCAGCTTGAGCTTGGAGTTACTCGTGCTAGCATTAATGGATATACAGTCAGTATATTTGATATGGAGCGGTCGGTCTGTGATGCCATAAAATACCACAATAAGATAGGCATGGATGTTTGCTCTGAGATATTGCGTTCTTACGTAAGCAGGAAAGGAATGAACCTCAACAAGTTGTCTGTCTACGCCAAAGAGCTTCGCATCGTAAATCTACTCCATACTTACCTACATGCATTGCTTTAATATGAAACCAATCACCAACATAGGTACCTACGACTATGCCGCCATGGACACCCTCCCGATGGCTGCAGAGCCCGAGGAGGTTTATTGCTAATGTTAATTCAATTTTCCTTGGGCTACAAGATTGTGAGTATGGAAAATGAGATAGATAGGAGTAAGGGTTGTGCCACGCAGTAGAGCGCTATCATTAAGATGATGGTCTGCAATATATTTTTCTAATTGAGTTCGAGCTTCTTTGATTTTAGTATCGATGGTAGATTTCAATTGTGACTCAGAACTTTTCCCATGAGGAAGTGCATTAATGTATTTCACTTCAAGGATATAACTGAAGCGTGTAGGACATTCCTTGTTACCACGTGGTACAAGGAGAATATCACTGAAACCATATCCCAATTCCAACTCGGGCCACACATCGTAGAATCGATTTAGGCAAAGTAACCCACGCAAGAATCCTTGTATGTCGTATTCACCACGAATAGCATTACGAACACTGGAATATTCTTTGCAAATCTCGCCTATTTTATCAGTCATTACTTTCCATTCGCCATCAACAGCTGCTTTTTGGATAGCAAACTGTAGCTCCTTGTATCTCCCATTGAGTTTAAAACCTTGATCTTCGATCAGTTTCAACATATAGTCAAGATACAAGTCCCCCATATTCTTATTAGGTACGATAAGGCGTGGTTCGCCCAACTCCCATCCTCCAAAGGTAAGCGTACCATAATAATAGAGCATGCTCTTAAAATTCTTTTCGTCGCCACAGTCGCGAGCTGGAAATTCAGGTTCAACCATTCCGGTTATGTACCCACGAGCACATATTTCTTTTACAATGTCGATGCGACGCTCACGATTACTTAGATCCTCTGAAAGAACCAGATGGTCTAGTTTTTTAGGATCGGTACGAGCCGCATAATCAATCATTGTTTTTGGAGACCGTCCCTCCAGTAATAGTTCTTTAATATATCTAAGCACCATATCGGTGTTATAGATGGTGGGTTCTACTCCGTAACATTCGTCAGAAAAGCAGAAATTATCATACCAGGGCTTTATTTCCTCTATGATGTCATCGGGGGTTCGAGTTATTGCGCCTTCCGAAATATAGTACTCGATTATTTGTCGCAATTCTGTTTCCGTTACGCCAATGGCTTGGTTGAATTTTGGGAGTAAGGCAACCACATCTGCAATGTGAAAACCAGAAGTAAGATCATCATAAGTGACTGGCGAAACCCCCGTCATGAAGATTCTTTCAAAAGTGCCTTTACACCCTTGAAAAAAACTGCGATAGAAACCATCGCCTCGTGTAATTGCCTCATGAGCCTCAACTCCGCGTGCTGCTAAGATAGTATTTGTGAAGTTATCGTATTCATCGATAAGAAGATAAGTGTGGAGCCCTTTTAGCTTACTTATGTCCACAAGGCTCCCAAAAGCGTGCTTAACCACGTCTAAACTCATCACTCTTTCTATTTCCTTTTCAGTGTACAGATGCTTGTACCTATCGAAATAGTCTGCTAACTTACTAAAACAATATGTATTAAAATCTTTCTCTAAGTTGTCAGTACCACTTCCAACTTGAGAGAAATCGAGGCGCAATACCACGAACTTATTAGCCCACTCCGTAGGATTCTTGCCAATGGCAAGATTTCCAAAGAGAGTATCAAACTGATCCTTTTTGTTAATATCATAATAGGACAAAAGCATATTTGTAAATAGGCTCTTACCCATTCGGCGAGGCCGTACCAAGAGTATATAATTGCATCTCTCTTCCACTTTGCGAATGTATTCGCTCTTATCGATATAATAGTAACCTTGTTTGATTACTAAATCAAAATCATCGATGCCGTAAGGTATCTTCTTCATAATTGTAAATTTGGTATTATTAAAAAGCAAATTTACAATTTTATTTCCAATCCACAAAATCTAATTCTATCCTCATACTATTTTACGTTAAAATGGTTAATTTTGGGGATAAGGGGGTGGAAAATTTGGTGGTTTGGAAGTAAAGGCTTAACTTTGTGGGACGAACCAAAAAACGATCCCTTATGAATAAAACATTACTCCTTTTTGCCGCAGCCTCAATGGCTGGCGCTTCAGCAATGGCTGCTGATCAGATACTGATCGATGAGATGGATTACGACCTCTACGGCGTGTATCCGCAATTCACCATCGACAATGCCTGTTACCTCTTCCAACAAGGCGATGAGGCGGTCACCATCTACGACTCAAAGTTCAACGAACTCAACACCTTCGCCCTGCCGCCTCGCATTCAGCTCACTCAGACTACCACCTACCAAGAGCGCGAATACGGCTATATGGTCACTGGCGTGATGAATACCGACGAGTGGGAAATTCTTCCCGCCGGTTCGACCCAAGAAGATATTGATAATGTCCTCGCTGAGGAGCCAGCCATCCTCGACACCGTCGCTGGTGACGATGGCTCTACCCTCTACATAACCGAATACTTGGAGCTCAATGGCGAGACTCTGACCGAATACCCCTGGGCCTATCTAAAGCAATGCGCTGACATGAGCCTGTGGGTGGTCAGAGTCAACTATGAAACCGATTATGGCCCTTACGGCGAATGGGGCGAGGAGCAGACCGAGACCTATACCTACAGCGCCAGAGGATATCTCGGCTGGGTAGGCACCAAGGATTTCCTCTATGACATAGATGCTGAGTGCACATTCACCCAGACGCTATTCAACACCGATGCCAACTGGGAGTACATTGTGCCTAAATATGGGCAGAAGACCCGATCATTTGTAAATACCACAACTTGCATTGTGGGGATCGTGGAAACTGAGGTAGAATATCGTCGCGGTACTCGCATTGAGGACAGGATCGTAGGATTCCAGGTGGTGTCAGAGACTGGCAATGTGGTATATGATTGCGATTTCAGCGATGGATTCTATCTCGATGATGATGAGCCTGATGTGGCAATCCTGGGCGATGACGTATATCTCCAATTCTACGGTCGCATCCCCAATGGCAAGAATGAAGACTATTACCACCTGTTCTACTCCATCGACCGCAGCGGCGCTGGCATAGCTGAGAAGCAGCTCATCAAGCAGAGTGCCTCGGTCAGCCCGACCAACGTGCGCCGCAACGATCAAGTGAAGGTTACCCTCAGCCAACCCGCTGAGCGCTCTTGCAAGGTGACGGTGGTGAGCAGCACTGGGCGCATGATGCAGTCTCAGCCCATCTCGGCTGGCGACAACGGCGCCATCATCAACACCAGCAACCTCCCCTCGGGCGTCTACATCGTCAACATCAACGACGGCTCCGCCATCCGCGAAAACTGCAAAATCATCGTCCGATAAGGAACGTAAGCACGTAAGCTGGGCGTAAACACACTGTTGAGTGATAAAAATCAACCACCAACGGTGTGCTTACGCCCAGCTTACGTGCTTACGGGTTGAGGGCTGAAACTCCTGAAAGGGAAGGCTATGATATGTACGAATCGGTAATTTGGTCAAACAAAACTTTGAAAACTTTTGGATTATGTGATTTTATGAGAAGTTTATTTGTTCCTTTATAAAGATTTTGTTAATTTTGTACTCTTAAATAGAAATAGTTATGAACGAAAATAAATCTAAAATAAGTTATGAGGAGGCTGTACGCCGACTTAACGCTATGAAGCAGCGCAAGGCTGCATTGGTGGCATCTCTCGAAGAGAAACTGCGGGAAGAATATAAAAAGGAAGGAAAGGACTTTTCAGGTTTAGAGGTATGGTAGACTTGAATTTAGATCTCATAAACCAGAAGGCTCCATATTCCGTATCGAGATTAAATCATGAGACTTTCAGATTCAAGACGGATCAAGACATAGAGTACCTCATTACCTTTATGTTAGAGTATTCCTTTTATTCTGACAATGTGTATCAATTTGTGGTTACTAATCTCAAAACGCCACATTCTCAGAAAGACCCTAAAATCCGAAACACAATAATAGAAATAGTCAAAAATTTCTTTACCCTTAACAACAATCCCATAGTATATTATTGTGACACGTCAGATAATCGTCAGAGACAACGTGATAGATTATTTAAACGTTGGATAGAGTCAGCTCAAGAAATTGATGGTATTCTTACCCTCGAAGGTAAAATTAGAGACGAGGAGGGGAAGGAAAATTACATTACTCTTATTTCTAGAGGGGATAATCCTAACTTTGAGGCTATAGTATCTGAATTCAAAAATCTCATTGTTACCTTTAAAGATAAACCTCAATAGAGATTATCATATTAAGATGAAGACAGCCACAATGGTCGAAACTGTGCCCGATAGTCATCCAAAACTGTATCGTAAGAGGCATTAACTTGATGATGCCTCTTGAATTAAAATCGAAAAAACGATTTTGAATTGGAGATTTTAGCGCTGTTTTTAGCATAATTCGGTTCTCAACCCTTCAATCCAGAAAAAAACACCATTTTTGATTGGAGGAGGTTGAGCCTCTCCGAGGCTCGCTGCGAGGAGAGAAAATACCCCATGCAGTGGTGGCACCGAGGTGCCACCACTGCATGGGGTTAACATTGTTGAGCCTCTCCGAGGCTATAAGGCCACGGCTGAATGAGCCCGCGAGGGCGCTGGGGTCACACGGCTGAAAGGGCCCGCGAGGGCGCCTGGGCCCCCCATTAG
>JAJBUQ010000016.1 GCA_020860245.1 Rikenellaceae bacterium | reverse complement strand
TATTGTACTAAGGGATAACTCCGATACATACGAGAGCAATACAATAGTTATCTTGCCCATGCACTTTGCATTCATACCATCACATATCAAAATGGTTGTGATGTGCAGAACGAAAATTAGTTCAAGACCAGAGCAGCAGGCCACAGACATATGTTGCCTGTGCGCCATATGTCTGTGGCTGGACTGGTGGTTGCAAATTCCGGTTTTCAGTAGCACGTCGCGCCGCCGCTGTTGCCGGTGCCGGATGTTATATTTGTACTTCAAACTGCGCCAATTGGGGGCAGAATGGTGAAGCTATACGCTACGGACATATTGAAGAAGCTATAGCGACGAATCTTTTTAAATAAAAAGCCTGATATCAACTATCGAAAGGCTTTTTTCTTATGAAAAGTAAAAGGAAGGATATCAGTACAAATAACATTCGAACGGGGAGGTGAGAGACTTGGAGATTACGCTTTTTGACCATAAGCAGACGGCATATGATGCCGCTGTAGAAATGATGCAGCAGACCGGAAAAGCAGCAATCATACCTCGAATCCGGAAGACTGACTGCAAAGCAGGCGGCACTTATATCAGAACTCCCTCTCGAACAGCTGACAGTATCACAGGAAGACAGGGCGTGGAAAACATGGCTGCGGATGTATCAGGATGCAGAAGCTTATGCGAGAGAATATGGCAGCCTGAGGAATATATCCCATAGTTACCGGGGAGAGAGTGGTGGAGTATTGTGCGTCTGGGTCAGCCGCCAGCGCGTTGCCAAAAAGAATGGGCGCATAAGTGAAAAACAGATCCAGATGCTGTTACTCTGGCACTTCAAGTTTGGTGATTTTATAAGACTCCGGATTTTGGGAGCGTGTCGCTCCGCCACCGCTGCTCATGCCGGTCGTCATAAAACAAGAACAACCGCCTCTATCATTATAGAAGCGGGATGGCGAAGCCATGTCCGAAACGGCAGATGGAAGAGAGCAGGCCGGAAGTAATTATGGAAAAGAAGATTCAGAAATAAATATGATGCGGTGAGAGACAGACACGCAAGGAGGGGAGAGAGTGTCCAGATGGGTAATAGCGGCAATTATTTTTGTCGCTCTTTTTGTGCTTTGTCTATTGTTCATACACGGTGCTTCTTCAAGGAAGCCGGACTGGTACCAACAGGAACAGGATGATATACAGATGCGGTCCGTAAGTAGGAAAAAGCACAATGAGCGGGAATAACAAATCCTATAGCAGGGATTTATGACATGAAGCTGATGTAATACAAATAGAAAAATTTGAGGAGAAACATTTATGAGCCGGATGCTGTGTGTACGTGGCATCATGCTGGATATTGATGAGAAAGATATATATAGGTATCGGACATGAGAAAAGAGGATGCCGGAATGAAAGACTATTTTGGAATGAAATCAAACTACGGCTCTGTAGTAGAGCAGGCAAATATTTCTTTCTGCCATGACCGGGAAAAATCCGAGGAAAAGCTGAAAACAATCCTTAAATGAAAATATGTATGGGAATAGATAATGGGATTTATCTGAAAAGAAATAAAAGAGAAAAAAATTATGAGGGAAATGTTGTGAGCGGAAAGTTGATTGTGATTGAAGGGCTGGACGGAAGCGGTAAAGCTACACAGGCAAATATGCTTTATAAGGCTTTATCAGAGCATAATGTTTCGGTCAGGAAAGTTTCGTTTCCAGATTACGCAAGTGCTTCTTCAGCACTTGTAAAGATGTATTTGAATGGCGAGTTCGGAATGCATCCGGATGATGTGAATGCATATGCAGCGTCCAGCTTTTATGCTGTTGATCGATATGCAAGCTATAAAACAGGATGGAAAACTTTTATGGATTCAGGTGGGATAGTGATTGCTGATCGGTACACAACATCAAATGCAGTGCATCAGTGCTCTAAACTCTCAAAAGATCAGTGGGATACATATCTGGATTGGTTGTTTGAGTATGAGTACAAGCTGCTTGGCATTCCTGAACCCACATTGGTGATTTACTTACATGTTGATCCGGAAGTCAGTCAGAACCTGATGACCGGCCGCTACGCGGGACATGAAGAAAAGAAAGATATACATGAGAAAGATTTAGGGTATCTGAGACGTTCACAGGAAGCAGCAGACTATTGTGTGAAGAAGTTTGGATGGAAATTAATAGAATGCTGCAGAGGAAAAGAAATGCGAAACGTTGAAAGCATTCATACGGATGTTATGCATGCAATTGAGAATGCTCTTTAATCTATTTCGATGTTAGCGTCTATAAGCTATAGCAGCCAAAGTTTGATATCAGCAAGTATTAATCAAATAATATATCTAAACTGTGTTCTTCCCGTTTTGGTCTGGGGGGGGGTACAGGAAACACAGGAGGAGAAAAAATGAGTACCTTTGTCACCCAATCATCATTGCCATCGCTGGAAGAGTACATGGAAGAAATCAGACCGATATTCGATTCAAAGTGGATCACAAATATGGGGCCGGTTTATAAAAAAATGCAGCATCAGCTGATAGAGTATCTCGATGTGCCAGAACTCTCTTTGTTTGTTAATGGACACATGGCTCTTGAAATGGGGCTTCAGACGTTTGATTTTCCTGCAGGTTCGGAGGTTATTACGACTCCGTATACTTTTGTTTCAACGACGCACGCAATTACAAGGCAAAATCTGGTGCCTGTTTTCTGTGATATTAATCCTGATGATTATACGATGGATGCTTCTAAGATTGAAGAATTAATTACAGATAAGACTGTAGCAATCATGTCGGTCCATGTGTATGGCAATCTGTGTGATGTTGAAAAGATTCAGGAGATTGCCGACCGACATGGACTGAAAGTTCTCTATGACGGTGCACATGCTTTTGGAGTGAAATACAAGGGCGTTGGCGTTGGAAATTTTGGCGATATGTGTATGTATAGTTTCCATGCGACGAAAGTGTTTAATACGATAGAAGGAGGAGCAATTGCTTTTAAGGATAAAAAATACCAGATGCGCCTTCATGAATTAAAGAATTTCGGAATACATGAGGAAGATTGCGTAATGGATGTCGGAGGAAACGCAAAGATGGATGAATTCCGTGCAGCCATGGGAATCTGTAATCTGCGGCATGTGGATGAGAACATTGCAAAACGGAAAGCCATCGCTGAGAAGTACGATGATCTGCTTGGTGTGGTTGATGGTATTCGAATCCAGTCAGTCAGAGATGGTGTGAAAACGAATTATGCGTATTATCCGGTATATATTGATTCGGCTGTATTCGGTGAAAACCGGGATTCCGTATATAAACGATTGGAGGAAAGTGATATTCATGCAAGGCGTTATTTCTATCCGGCATCCAATGACCTGGACTGCTATAGAACCCGTATGCATGTACAGGAGACACCAGTTGCGCATGATACATCTTTAAATATTCTCTGCCTGCCCATATATCCGAATCTTACGATAGAAGAGGTGGAACACATTTGCGATATTGTACGCAATGGAAGGTAGAGGTGTATCATGCAGGATATTTCAAGGTTGTCCGGAGCAGCTATAGAGGAAATAGCAGGGTACATAAAGAAAGCCAATCTGGAAAGTGTAAATCAAAATTCAGATGGTGCGAAAGTCCGGAACTCTTTTTACACCCGATACGGTAAGCGCATGATAGATGTTTTAGCTGGATGCATCGGCTTTACCATAAGCCTTCCGTTTAATTTGGTTATAGCAATCGTTACTTTTTTTGATGTGGGTAGACCAATTATCTTCAGGCAGAAACGTCTGGGAAAAGACGAAAAAGTGTTTACTCTTGTCAAATTCAGAAACATGACAAATGAGAAGGATGCTCATGGAGAGCTTCTTCCTCCTGAAGAACGAGTAACGAAGTGGGGGAAATTTGTAAGAAAGACATCCCTGGATGAGTTACTGAATTTCTGGAGCATTATTAAAGGGGACATGAGCCTTATAGGGCCACGTCCGCTCCATGTATTTTACTGTGATCGTCTCTGCGATCGCCATAAGAGTATCTATAAAGTACGCCCGGGACTGGAATGCCCCTCTTTACATGACACAGGACATGCAACGACATGGACAGAACGGCTCGACAATTATGTCTGGTATGCGGAAAATTGTAGCTTCCTTTTAGATATTCGGATGATATTCCGGATTATCTGGCTGGCTCTTGACAGAAAGAACACGAAGGCAAGAGGAGATGCGACAACTGGAGAACTGCTGGGCTACGATACGGACGGCAGCATCATTGACAGTAAAAAAGTCCCGGACAGGTTTGTAGTTGAATACTGTAATGCTCACGGATTTACAGATTTAGAAGATGCTATAAAATCTGGTGAAACAGAAAAAACAACTGCCGGTATTGCAGAGAAAGAGGCTGCTACGACAGATCAGGAAACAATTTCAGCATAAAAGAACAGAGATGGAGACTTTACGAGGAGGACAGACATGAACTTTGCGCAGGCAGTCAAAAATTCGGATAGCGGTAAAACCCAACTGATTTCAACAGGCCAGGCTGGGTATATCATTAAAAGCGCATCCGGACAATTGCTCGGCATTGATCTGTATTTATCCGATTGTGTTGAGCGTCTGGAAGGGCATATGGGATATAAAAGACTTCTGCCGAAGATAATAGATGCTTCGGAACTGGAGTTTGATGTAATTATTGCTACACACCCACATCTGGATCACTTTGATGCTGACAGCATTCCGGAACTGATGTCAAACGGGCATACACATCTTTTTGCCTCGGTGGAATGCGAAAACGAAATAAAGCGTCTGGAAATGACAGATGAGAAGGTAACCTATGTAAAACCAGGGGCCAGCTATGACGAGGGTGATTTCCATATTGACTTTATTAATTGCGACCATGGGACAGGAGCACCTGACGCAGTCGGAGTAATTATCACGGTAGATGGGAAAAGAATTCTTGAAGTGGGCGACACCTGTTTGCGGCTCGACAGAAAGGAAGAATACCTGTCGAAGGGACGCCTGGATGTTTTGATTGCGCCGATTAACGGTGCATATGGAAATATGGATGAAGAGGACTGCGCAAAGCTTTCTCATGCGTTGAAGCCTGCAGTAACCATTCCGTGTCATTATGGAATGTTTGCTTCCCATGGAGGGAACCCGGGCAGGTTTTTTGATATTATGCGCGAGAAATATCCAAAACAAAAGTTTCATTTGATGGCCCAGGGCGAGATTTTTACATTAAAGGAGAAAAATATGGAAAGAGAATTTGAAGGAAAGAAGTTATTGATACTTGGCGGTAATCCGGAAACCATACCGCTTGTGGAAGTGGCAGAAAGCATGGGTATCAAGACGATTGTTACAAGTTCCATAAAAGACGAGCCAGCAAAAAAGGTGGCTTGGAAGAGTTGCGATGTGGATGGCATGGATGTGCCTGGACTGATCACATTGGCGCAGCAGGAACAGGTTGATGGTGTACTGGTGGGTGTTGCTGACATCCTGGTGCCGGCTTACTGCAAGGTTTGTGACGCGCTGAATTTTCCCTGCTATGCAACGCAGGCGATTGTTGATGTGTTTTCGTTTAAGGATGTCTTTAAGGCAACCTGTGAACGGTATGGTATTCACGGAATCCCGGAGTATTATCTGGATGCTTCCATGCGTCAGGAGGATATCGACAAGATTAAGTTCCCTGTTATGGTAAAACCAGTTGACCGAGGAAGCGGGGAAGGCATGACTGTCTGCTACAGCGAAGAGGAACTAAGACCAGCGGTGAAAAAGGCGCTTGACTCTTCCCATAATAAGCGTTTTATCGTTGAAAAGTATATGCAATGTGAAGATATGGGAATGTATTACACGTTTAAGGATGGATACTGCAGCGCATCCTGTATTTACGACCGTTATACCACGGACGAGCAGCCGGGATTGAGCAGGGTTTGTCTGGGCGGTACATATCCGTCCAAACATATCAGCGAATATTTTGAGCGTATGCATGATAATGCGGTACGTCTGTTCCAGAATATTGGATTAAAAAATGGCGTACTTATGCTTTCCGGCTTCTATGAGAATGGGGAATTCTATGTTTATGATACGGGGCTCCGTTTGCAGGGAGAAGCACCACACCTGTTGATGAAAGAGATCCATGGCTTTGACCAGCGGGAAATGCTGATCAGGTTTGCTCTGACGGGCTCTGAGGGAGATTTAAACCTGAAAGAGGCTGACGATCCGTATTTTCGCAGCAAGAGTGCAGCTACACTCTGGTTCTTGTTAAAGCAGGGGAAGATTGCACGCATTGAAGGCTTGGACGAATGGAAAAATGATCCTTGCGTAATTAATAATATACAAAGACTATATGTAGGAGATGAGGTTCCGGAAGCCCATGTCGGGACGGAAAAACAGGTGCTAACCAGAATGTATCTGGTTTGTGATACCAAGCAGGAGCTTGCTGATAAACTGAAATATTACATGGAAAAAGTAAAGGTCTATGACGAAGCAGGAAATAATATGCTGCTCAAGGGCTTTGACATAGATAAGGCATTGGAGCTGAAATAATGGAAAAAGAATTAAAGAACAAAGTAATTGTGATTTCAGGCGGCACAAAGGGCGTAGGGAAAACCATGGCCGAAGAATGCGCACTCCGGGGGGCAAAGGTTGTAATTGGCGGTCGTGATGAGAAAGCGGCAAAGGAATCGATCCGCCTGATGCGTACCTATGGGAGTGATGGCCTGTTTGTACATACCGAGCTGACTGATATCAGGGATTGTGCGAAACTGTTTGACCAGGCATATGCCAGGTTTGGAAAAATCGATGGATTCTTCAACTACTCTGGTGTTACGCCAGTATCCGGACTGGATACCTGTGATGAAGAAACATTTGATGCGATCATGGATATCAATTTCAAGGCCGCATTTTTCTGCTGTCAAAACGCGATAAAATATATGCGTATGAACGGCTCCGGCTCCATTGTCCTGACAGGCTCCACACATGCCTGGGGCGGACAGAAAGACAGGTGCGCTTATGCGTGCTCAAAGGGTGTTCTTCGAACACTGATGGAGCACATCGCGCATAATTATGCATCTGAGCATATTCGCTGTAATTATCTTGTACTTGGATGGACACCTACAGAAGGCGAAGTGGCTTTTCGTAAGACGCAGGGAATGACAGAAGCGGAGTTGAGAAAAGAAGCAGCAGGGATTCTTCCGATGGGACGGATGTGCGAAAGAAATGATTATATCGAAGGGATTGTTTATATGCTCTCCGATGCAAGTGCCATGATGACCGGAAGTACCCTACGAATTAATGCCGGTGAATATATATAAATTCAAAAAGGAGACACAACATGCTTTGTAATGAAAACAAGATTATATTGAATGTAGATTACGAAAGAAAATATAATCTTAAGCAACTTCATGAAAACTTTCTGGATTTAATGATTCAGTTTGATAAGTATTGTAGAAAACACTCTATTGAGTATTCCCTTTGCGGTGGAACTAGACTAGGGGGGGTGCGACATGGAGGTTTTATACCATGGGATAATGATGCCGACCTTGAAATTACCAGATCTGAGTATAACCGTTTAAGGGAATGCCTAGAGGCTGATAAGCCGGACTTTGAAGTTGGAGTTTTGGATCTTTGGGTAGAGCGGATTTATCGTCGTGGCCAAGAAGATGGTTTTTTTATCGATTTATTCATTTTGGATAATGCACCGGACAATAAGTTGGCTCGAAAAATCAAACGTTGGAGATTATTGATTCTTCAAGGAATGATTCGCGAAACTAAATCAAAGTATTCAGGCAATCCATTTATCAGAATAGGGTTAGTTTTAACGTTTTATCTCGGAAAATTATTTGACCGAAATAGTCTTTTGAAACATTATCGAAAGATTTCAGAGGAATCAAATAATAAAAAGACGAAACAATTAGCTACATACAACACATCGCAGTGGGGTATGTACCATTATGATAGGACGTTAATAGAAGCCGGTTATCAGGATATAGAATTCTGTGGTTATCAACTTCGCATTTTTAAGAAATGTCGTGAAATGCTTGAAGTTCAGTATGGTAATTACATGGAGTTACCGCCAGAAGAAAAACGTTGTCCAACTCATAGGCAACACACTGATTAATTAGAGATTTTTATTTTGGCGGTATACAGATTGTTGGCAGCATGGTCCCCAAACGAGAAAGGAGGCAAATGGTTTGGGAATCGATTATGAGGCAAAGTATAATCTGAAGCCGCTGCATGACAGTTTACTAAAGAATATGGTTGTATTCGACCAATATTGCAGAAAACATCAGATTGAATATTCGCTGTGCGGAGGTACGCGATTGGGTGCTGTTCGCCATGGAGGATTTATACCATGGGACAATGATGTAGATATTGAGATGGTCAGGAAGGAATACGAGAGATTAAGGCAGTGTATGCTCGAAGATGTACCTGAGTTTAAAATAAGCGATTTTCTGTATGAAAAGAAAATAATATTAGAAGGTCAGGAGAGTAGTTACATAGATCTGTTTATATTGGATCCTGCACCGGATAATAAATGTGGCAGGTGGTGGAAAAAATCTCGTTTGTTGTTTATACAAGGAATGCTTCATGAAAATCCTCCAAAGAACAAAAAGAATAAAGAAATAATGATTTTTTTGTGGGTTACTTATTTAATAGGCAAGCCTTTTCAGAAAGAGAAACTCAGAGGTGTATACGAGAGAGTTTCGCGGGAGTCAGAGCATTGCAATACAAAGCAGCTGACAACCTATAATACCGGCTATAAACTCATGTGCACCTATGACGCAGAACTTATTGAAGCAGGCTATCAGGATATTTTGTTTTGTGGTCGAAAGATGCGAATCTTTAAAAGCTGTAAGAAGATGCTTGAGAAGCAATATGGGGATTATATGAAATGGCCTGATGACAAAGATCGACATCCGGCACATCAAAGACACGAAAACATAACTGAAAAGAAAATATGAATTAAATGAACAAAAGGAGATAATTGTTATGACAATTGCACTAATTGTAGCAGGGGGGTCAGGTCATCGTATGGGGCAGGATATCCCGAAACAGTTTATACATATATATGATAAACCAATATTGATTTACACAATGGAAAATTTTCAACATCATCAGGATGTGGATGCGATAGAACTGGTATGTATAGATGGTTGGCATGATGTAGCAAGAGCTTACGCAAAGCAGTTTAATATAACTAAATTGCGCTGGGTGGTTTCTGGAGGCGAGACTGTGCAGGAGTCGATTCGTAATGGCGTTTATAACTTGCGGGATGTTTGTGGCTCAGACGATATAGTCATTGTTCATGATGGTATTCGACCGATTTTAGACAATGGCATATTAGATGATTTGATTGAGAAATGTGAGAAATATGGGAACGCAGTTTCCTCGATGCCTTATAATGAACAGATATTTTTGGCAGATGATGAAATATCTACTGTTCAGTATATTCCTCGTGAAACAATTCGCCGTGTTTCAACGCCGCAGGCATATAAGTATGGTTTGCTATATGAAAAATATCAGGAGGCGTTTGAAAAAAAAATTGGGATATATGGGTCATCTTATACGAATACGATGATGGTAGATCTTGGAGTTAGGTTATATTTTGCTGCCGGATCAGATAAAAACATTAAACTTACTACGAAAGATGATCTGGATATTTTTAAGAGTTACAGTGTGGGTCAAAGAAAAGACTGGTTGAAATGAGGTAAGAATGAAGATATTAGAACACAATTTATATAAACAGGATTTAAGGTATGTTGCAGAGTTACCACTTCCCTGGGAAAAACTTCAGGGAGCTACATTAATGATTTCGGGAGCTACAGGCATGATAGGCTCATTTATTATTGATGTCCTAATGCTTCGCAACAGAGAATACGGACAAAATTGCAGAATTATTGCATTAGGTCGTAATAAAGAAAAAGCTTATAATAGATTTGGCTCAACTCTTGATGGAAATGCCCTTTCTTTTACACAGTATGATATACAGACCCCAATTGTTGAAGATTATGGCACTGTTGATTTTGTATTTCATGCTGCAAGTAATACTCATCCTGTTGCTTATGCAAATGATCCGATAGGTACAATCGTAGCAAATGTTTTTGGATTGAAGTATCTATTGGATTACGCAGATAAGCATGGTGTACAACGATTTATGTTTGCTTCATCAAACGAAATATATGGAGAGAATCGTGGAGATACGGACAAATTTTCCGAATCTTATTGTGGATATATAGATTGTAATACTCTTCGAGCCGGATACCCTGAGAGTAAACGGACTGGCGAGGCTTTATGTCAGGCATATATTCGCCAGAAAAAAATGGATGTAGTTATACCACGTTTTACAAGAACTTTCGGTCCTACAATGCTTTCCTCTGATACCAAGGCGATTGCACAATTTTTGAAGAAAGGAATTGCAGGAGAAGATATAGTATTGAAGTCAAAAGGGACCCAATATTATTCATATACTTATGTGGCGGATGCAGCATCAGGATTTTTTTATTGTCTGCTAAATGGTAAGAATGGGGAGGCATATAATATTGCTGATGAGAGCTGTGATATTTCTTTGAAAGATTTGGCGATTATAATAGCGAATTACACTAGTACAAAGGTAGTATTTGAAATACCGGATGAAATAGAATCGGCAGGATATTCCACTGCAACCCGAGCGGTGTTAGATAACCGGAAAATTCGTGAGTTAGGTTGGAGAGCTGAGTACAGAATAAGAGATGGAATTGAAAGAACAATTAGTATTGTAAAAGGGACTAGTTGAATGGTTAGGAATAAAGAAATTGGAAATCATAGAAGCGTGTTTTTTCACGTTAATGGAATAAATATTACAAAATGGGTTATGTTTGTATTGGTTTTATTTCAATTTGAACCAGATTCATTTTTATATTTAGCTCCAACTCTTCATGATATATTTGTATATATGAAAATGGCATCGTTCATTATGATTTTAACACTCTTTATGTTTTCTAAGAAAAAATGTTCGGGATGTTTTTGGCTTATCTTGGGGTTTTTGATTATATTAAACATAGCGACGATAGTTAATGCAGGAGAGATTTACAGTTGCGTTGTGTTTTCTTTTGGTGTGCTAGCAACAATGTTAGCTGTCCAGTATATGTTTGAAGAAGATATTCTATTATGTATGGACGTTATTACGCTTATTTCTGAAATTCTTGTTTATGTCAATTTTCTTACTATTATACTATTTCCTAATGGAATGTATACCAGAACGTTGGCCTTTTATCAAGATAGCACTAACTATTTTTTAGGGCAGGACAATACACATATAATGTATTACTTGATGGCAATAGTCGTATCGTTGATTCGTAGATATTATTATACGTCAGGTGATTTGAAATTAAAAATAAGAGAATGGATTCTTATCTCGGTTTGTGTATTGTCAGTTTTTATATGCCAACAAGGGATGGCGCGAATAATTATCTTTATTCTAATGTTTTATTTTGTGTTTCGCAAATTCATTAATAAATTCGGAGCTTTTAATATTTTATCTTATAGTATAGTAATAATAGCAGTAGTAGTAATCGTAGTTATACTTCAAAATGTTTCATTTCTTTCTATAATAGTTCAGAATGTTTTGGGGAAAAGTATGACCTTGAGTGGAAGAACAACTATCTGGAATAGAGCAGTTGGTTATATTATTTCTAATCCTGTAACAGGATATGGTTATTTGGATTCCGCTACCGCTTTGACTATGTTGAAGCAATATTCGGCTCACAATATGTATTTACAAATTCTAATGGAGACAGGAGTAATTGGATTTGTTTTATTTTTAGGAGCTATAGTTTTAACGGTCAGAAATCTCTATCGTATTAGGAATTGTGAAATAGGAAAAATAATGGCAATATGTATGTTTTGTCTATTAATGACGTGGGTTGCCGAAGCTAATTCAAAGTATAGCTTTATAGGGATGAGTATTATGTTACTTTTGAATATTACATCAGCTAAAATATTTTCTTCTGAAAATCCTAAAAGCTGAAAAATCATTTTGGAGGATATTTTAAGATATGGAGGCATCCGTGAAGAAAAAAAGTGTAACACGGAATTAT
>JAJBUQ010000018.1 GCA_020860245.1 Rikenellaceae bacterium | reverse complement strand
CCGTAGAACAGGTTGAATTTCCCATTCCCTTCGAGGCCGTGAATCGTAATGTACCCAAAAGTCTCTTTCCCGAAATCCACCAGTATTCCGTTCTTCTTCGGGCCGCAACTGACGGGGTATTGCCGTTCCGTCGCCAAGTGAAATTGAGACGGCAACCGGTCGGGCGAATCGAAATGCCATGATCCGGCGTTTACGTATTCCGTTCCGCTGGTATCGGATACTTTTCCCGATTCGTCGATCCACTCTTTGTCCTCAAAGGTCACCGACCAGGTATTATCGGTAAAAACATTTTTGCCCGTTATATAGATCGCGGGAGGAGTGGCTTGGTTCCAAACCTTTACGTTGATCGTATGGATTCCGGCCGGAATGGTAAAACGGGAGGGAAAACCGGTCAAGTATTTACCGTCGATTTTGATCAGGTACTTTCCTTCTACCCGTATATCTACCGTTTCGGCCTCCTTCAAGTCGAATTTTTTACTGAAATCGACTACGACGTAATGGCTGTCGATTTTCCAAAAAGGAGGAAAAAACGCGCCCCGTTCGGTACGCCGGTTGTTCATCTCGTTTCCGAGCCAGATTTCGTAGTCTCCCGGATACCATATCCAGGTCGGGACATTCGCCTGCGGTTTTTTCCGGGCTGCTGAAGTAGTTTCCATTTCGGTCATCTTTTTCGGTCTGCGGGGATCGATCTCTATATACGGGAGTCCGATCCGACCGGATGTTAAATATCGTCTCCGTATCTCTCTTTAGTGATCTGCTGTAAAGACTTACCTCGGGTTTTGGGAGCCCACACGGTACCGATAATCAGCACGATGATCAACAAGCCGGTCATGATGTAGGCTGCAAGGTTGAATCCTTCGCCGTGTGCCCCGTAAATATGGACGAATACCAGTCCCCAGATGGCCGAGGCGCTTCTGACGATAAAAAACATCACACCCTGTGCTGCAGCTCGATAGCGGGCGGGAAACAATTCCGAGGCCCAAAGCGCGTAGAAGGCTTGCACCGATATACCTCCCTGAATTCCCCAGAGGATGGTGAACATCCATAAGGCCGCGTGGTCCTTAATACCAACGAATATAAGAATGAGCCACGCTACGATACCGATCCCCGTACCGAAGAAGTAGAGCCATCGCTGATTGACCTTATCCACCAACATGGCGAATCCAAAATAAGTTACCCCTACGATGATCAACCATTGAATGGCGGACAACATATTGGCTTGTCCGTTGGAAAGTCCCCCCGCGGTTTCATAGATATGCTGCTGAAAGAAGCCCATCACGGAAGCGACCAGGTTCCATGTCAGGTAGATTCCGGCAAGGAATAGAATAGTTCGAACGTTAACTTTATTGGTAAACAGGGAACCGAAGGAAGAGAAAACACTGGGCTGTTTCTCTTTTGACTGCGCCAGCTTGGCTTCCTGCCAATCTTTCGATTCGTTGAGTTTTCGCTGTAATAACCATGCTACAAATGCGACGATAAAGAGGGAGCCGAAAATGATACGGCTGCTGAACACATTGACCGTATCCATACTCGCGTCGCTTCCGACAAAAGCCGCAGCCACTTTTTGAACGAATCCGAACAGGGCACCGGCGGACTCACCACCCTTCCCCGGAGCGAGCACCATCCCGAGAATAAGGATAATGGCAGGACCGACACCCCACGCGAATTGGGATATACCGATGTTTCGTCCACGGTTGCCGACCTCCGAATTTTCGGATATATAGGTCCATGACGCGGGAACGCCCGCACCGACCGAAATACCCGTGATCAGAAATCCGAGAAGCAGCATCGGGAAATTAACCGTAAACATAATGATCGCTACACCGAGCATATATACCAGCATGTTATAGGTATAGATGGTTTTTCGACCGTACTTGTCGGCAAGAAAGCCACCGATGATCGCTCCGATGGCAGCTCCGAAACAGTTCGCGCCGATGGCATTGAGCCAGCCGAGATTTCCTTCGGTCAGTCCGAGGTAATTCTGCCAGAGCGTCAATCCGCTCGCACCGGCCACAATCGCGCCGGCATCCAGATAATTCGTCAGGGAGACGGCGATCGTACTCTTTAAACTTCCATTTTTAGGTTCCATGCTTATTTATTAACTATTTTTGACGTATTCGGAAACTCTTTACGATCGAAAAAACGGGAGGAAGAAACCGGCCGGTCTCGGAAGTGACGGGAGTCACGGGATTCGGGGAGATGGTGCTCTCCCGTTTCCAAATTGCCTTGGTCAGAAAGATCGGTTTCATCTGTTAAGGTTCGAACTGGCGCTATTTAAGTTGAGTTTTGGATATTGCCGTTTTCGGCAAAGCAGATGCAATTTAGCGAAATTTCAGTAAATACCCAAAGTCAAAAGAAAGGATTAATCCGGCTTCGGGGTAATGCAAACGATTTCCGGCATGGCTGCAGAATCGGTCGCCAAGTGCGGAAATAGCAATTGTTCAAGGTGATCCTTTGTGGGGAAACCAAACGGAAGTAATTTTCGGATTCACCGTAATTAAAAGAAACCGATTCCTTCTTTCGGCCTATAACCGAGGACAAGGCTGTCCGAACCGAGAATATACCGGCGGGTATCCTCTCCTGGGAAAAAGCCCCCTTATCGTTTCCTATGGAATAACAAACCCAATTTCGAGGCTGTGTGTGGGGGACAGATATACAATCGATGCTCATCAGGAAAAAACGATAAATTTCCAGGTAATTGGGCCCGGAGGAATGCATTTCTTCCATCATTACGGGATCCTGTATATACCGGACAGAAAGATTCTTCCCTGGAAACCGGCGGGAATTAAACCTTCCGGACCCGGTCCATCTCCCGCTTGGCATCCTTCTCTTTCAGGTACTCCCGTTTATCGAAACTTTTGCGTCCACGAGCCAAACCGATCAATAGTTTCGCGTACCCTTTATTGCCGATAAACAACCGTAGACCCACGATAGTCATTCCGTTATCCTGCATCGACCGCTGGAGCTTGACCAATTCCTTCCGATTGAGAAGCAGTTTTCTGTCCCGTTTGGGTTGGTGGTTATTATACGTCCCCCAATGGTATTCGGATATATTCATTCCTCTCACGTAAAGTTCTCCTCGGTGAAAATAACAAAAACAATCCACCAGGGAGGCTTTCCCCATACGGATCGACTTAATTTCCGTTCCGGTAAGAACGATGCCCGCCGTATAAGTATCCAATATTTCGTAATCGAAGGAAGCCCTCCGGTTTTTTATCGTTATTTCTTTTTTGAAGTCAGCCATATACGACACGTTTATCCGTTCCTGCGAACAGCAAGAACCCTGCAAAGATAAGAAATAAAGGCATTAAAACTTACCGTAAGGAATACCTCATCGAGAAATGCGGTGCGGATCGATTCGCCGTCAGAGGGCATCGAGGTTTTTGCAATCCAAGGCAGCCAGAGCCGCAAGTCCGGTAAGGTTCCGAAAACGAAAAGGAATTTGCAGCAGGCTTTTCCAAAAGCAGTAGAGGGAGAGCCCCCAGCCTCACCGGTGCGAACCAACTTTTTTGAGTGGTAAACGGTTTTTGAGTGCCGGGATAGCAAGGTGTCACGGATTTTGCTTTACGGGCAGGGGCAGCGTAGCCCGAAGTCTTCCATGGACCCATATTTTTTAGGTGACGGAACTTTCCATACCTTTAAACCCAAAATTTGCCACGAAATGAATCGTTCCATTTTAATCCTCTATACCGGTGGGACCATCGGGATGAAAGCTGACCCGGAAACCGGAATCCTTTCACCGTTTAAATTCGACCAGATCGAAGAGGAAGTGCCCGAACTGAAAAAATTTAATGTTTCCCTGAGTACGCTCACGTTCAGTCCTCCCATCGATTCATCGAACGTCACTCCCGAACTGTGGTGCCGGATTGCCCATGTAATCAAGGAGAATTACGATTCTTACGACGGATTCGTGGTTCTGCACGGGACCGATACCATGTCTTATAGCGCCGCGGCACTCAGTTTTATGACGCAAAACTTGGATAAGCCGATCATTTTCACAGGAAGCCAGATTCCGATCGGGGTATTGCGGACAGACGGCAAGGAAAATTTGATCGGTGCCATCGAAATCGCCGCGGCCCGGCACAACGGCCGCCCGGCGGTTCCCGAAGTTTGCATTTTTTTCCAGGACAAACTTTTCCGGGGCAACCGGACTCATAAACACAGCGCCGAACAATTCAACGCTTTCCGCTCGGACAACTATCCGCCCTTAGCCGAAGCCGGTATCGACATTCATTACCACCATCAGTTCATCCGAAAACGGGATACGTTTATGCCCCCCCTTCAGTATTTCCACCGAGTTGGACACCCGGGTCGCCGTCATTAAAATCTTCCCTGGCCTGCAGCCCGACCTGTTCGAGGCCATGCTTTCGCTTCCCGGACTGAAAGCGGTAGTATTGGAAACGTACGGCTCGGGCAACGCCCCGACCGCAGAATGGTTTATCGAGGCCCTGGAAAAAGCGATCAAAAACGACATGATCGTCGTCAATGTAAGCCAGTGTCGGGCCGGCTCAGTAACTATGGACCGCTATGAAACCGGGATAAAACTCCAGCACATCGGAGTCATTAGCGGGTACGATATAACCACCGAAGCGGCATTGACCAAATTGATGTATTTATTGGGCCAGAACATCGGACGGAACCGGCTCAAGGAGTATCTCTCGAGCCCTATACGGGGAGAAATCACTGTCTAAAGTTTTTTCTTTGAAAAAAAATCCGTACCTTGCGCCTCCGAAACGGAGAAATGACCGAGTGGCTGAAGGTGCACGCCTGGAAAGTGTGTATACCCCAAAAGGGTATCGCGAGTTCGAATCTCGCTTTCTCCGCAAAAATTCTTGAATTTAAAATGCCCGATTATTGTTAGGTGTATAATTTTAAGGATTTGCCGGATCCTGCCGGATTCGTAATTTGGATTATAAATTGAAAACTAAAATCTAAAAAGTACTAATTAAAACTATTTATTCACTATGAAAAAACTTTTTGCAATCTTATCAGTTGTGGCATTAATGGGTCTTGCGCCGTTAAGTCTATATGCACAGGAAGAAGCTGAAGTAACAACGGTAGAAAACGTAGAAGAGGTGGAAGAAGCTGAAATAACCGAACAAACTCCTGCTGCTCCTGCTGTTGATGTTGACGAGTTCGATCCTGAAGTTGATGTCGAAGGCGAACCGTTTCACCAGGTATTGAAGAAACAGTTCATGGACGGTGGTGTAGGTTGGATGTCTCCGCTTCTGCTCAGTTTAGTTCTCGGTCTTGCAATAGTCATCGAAAGAACTATTTATCTTAATCTTGCGACTACAAATACTAAAAAACTTCTCGATAGCGTAGAGGAAGCTCTTAACACCGGCGGAATTGAAGCTGCTAAGGAAGTATGCCGTAACACCCGCGGTCCTGTTGCAAGTATATTCTATCAGGGACTCGACCGCTACCAGGAAGGTATGGTCGTTGTGGAAAAATCTATCGCTTCTTACGGATCAGTACAGATGGGGCAAATGGAGAGCGGAATGTCTTGGATAGGTCTGTTCATCGCTCTTGCTCCGACTCTCGGATTTATGGGTACGGTTGTGGGTATGATCGATGCGTTCGACTCTATTCAGGCTGCCGGTGATATCTCTCCGGTCGTGGTTGCTGCCGGTATCAAAGTTGCGCTCCTGACAACCGTGGGCGGTCTTATCGTTGCCGTTATTCTTCAATTATTCTATAACTATCTTGTTTCTAAAGCAGAAGGTTTGGTATTGTCTATGGAAGATTCTTCCATATCTTTGGTAGATATGCTTACTAAATATTCAAAAAGATAATACTGCTGCGGTTATTTAAAACCGTAAACAGTCAACATGGTAGTTGAATTAAAAACAAGAAAATAATGAAATATTTATCGATAATAAGATGGGCTTTAATGCTGATATCTGCACTCACGATCGTCCTCTATTTTGCAGGAGCGGTTACCAGTGTCGATATGATGCTTAACTGGGCTTATATCGTATTGGGTATTGCGATTGTATGTGTCGTGGTCTTCCCGGCTTATACTCTTGCTTTGAATCCGAAAGGTGCGATACGATCTTTAGTCGGATTGCTTATTCTTCTGGTGGTGCTCGGTGTATGTTATGCTCTGGGAAGTAGCGATACCGTTGTCACAGCCGGCTCTGTATATGAAAATCCAGTCCAGCTGAAAGTTACCGACATGGGACTTTATGCTACATATATTGCTCTTGCGGCAGCTATATTAAGCATTATCGTTTGTGAGATCAGGAATTCTTTTAAATAATATTTTCCTTGCGGGAAAATTATAATACGTAGAAAATCATTATGGCAAGAAAAGTTCCGGAAATAAATGCAAGCTCGACGGCCGACATTGCGTTCCTTCTGTTGATCTTCTTCCTCGTAGCGACAACGATGAATGTCGATTCGGGGATCCGCCGCCAGCTTCCTCCGATGCCGGAGGATAACGAAATAGAGGCGCTGGATGTGAACAGAAGAAATCTGCTCCTGGTCTTTGTGAATGCATCAGACGCAATAATGGTCGGAGGACAGTTGTTGGACATATCCCAGGTCAAAGACCGGGTGAAGGATTTTATATCCAATCCGACAAACGATCCTAACAAGCCGGAGAAAATAAATACCGATATTGACATCTTAGGAAACTATCCTGTAAGTAGGGGTGTTATTTCTCTGACTAACGACCGAGGTACGAGTTATAATATGTACGTTATGGTTCAGAATGAACTTACACGTGCTTTCAATGAACTGCGGAATGAACTGGCAGAAAGGAAATTCAATAAAAAATTCTCGGAATTATCTGAAGAACAAGCGAAAGCTGTTTCCGAAGCTATCCCGACGAGGATTTCCGAAGCTGAACCGCGTAACGTAGGAGGAAATTAATATGGCACAGTTCAGAAATAAAGGGAAAAAATCTGTTCCTGGCATATCCACTTCATCTCTTCCTGATATTATCTTCATGCTTCTGTTCTTCTTCATGGTATCTACGACGATGCGTGAACAGGAAGTATTGGTGCAGTATACGCTGCCTACGGCTTCCGAGATACAGAAACTTGAAAATAAATCTTTAGCCAGCTACATATATATCGGATCTCCTGCACGCCATCTGGTCGGAATGTTCGGTACGGCACCGCGTATTCAGCTTAACGACAGCTTCCGTACTGCACAGGAAATCGGACAGTTTATCGCTGCGGAAAGAGACAAGTTGGCGGAGAGGGACAGACCTCTTTTAACAGTTACTCTTAAAGCGGACCAGAATACCCGTATGGGTATAATCACCGATGTTAAACAGGAGTTGAGGAAAGCCAATGCACTGAGGATCGTTTATGCGGCGTCTCAGGGTAGAGGGTATGAATAATTCCTGAATCCATATTTAATAAATAACGGAGCACGTAAGTGTTCCGTTATTTATTAATGGGAGGTACGGTTTTTGAAACGAATCATTCTATAAACCAATTAAGTATAATCTGTTAAATAATAACTTATGGACAAGAATGAAAAGTTAAGAAAAGACACGTTCGAAACCTCCGTATACGGTTCTATCGAGATGCTGTCTAAAGCGCCCGTAGACAAAATACCGGACGGACCCACCTCTCCGCAAATAGCTTATCAGATGGTCAAGGACGAGACCTTCCCGCAGACTCAGCCACGACTCAATCTCGCTACGTTCGTCACTACTTATATGGACGAGTATGCGACCAAGCTGATGAACGACGCGATCGATGTCAACTATATCGATGAGACGGAATATCCGCGTATTGCCAAGATGAGTGCAAAATGTATCAACATTATTGCGGATCTCTGGAACTCTCCGGAACAAAATAAATGGAAAACCGGAGATGTTGCGATAGGGTCGTCCGAAGCTTGTATGCTCGGTGGCATCGCCGCATGGCTAAGGTGGAGGGATAAAAGAAAATCCGAGAGTAAGCCTTATGATAAACCTAACTTCGTAATATCCACCGGTTATCAGGTCGTTTGGGAAAAATTTTCACAGCTGTGGCAGATAGAGATGCGTACGGTGCCTATCACGATGGATAAGATAACACTCGATCCGCAGGATGCCGTTAATATGTGTGACGAGAATACGATCTGTATAGTAGCGATCGAGGGCGTAACATGGACAGGTCTTAACGATGACGTCGAGGCTCTAGATAAGGCACTGGACGAATATAATTCTAAAACCGGAAACGAGATATCTATCCATGTAGACGCAGCGTCAGGCGGGTTCATACTTCCGTTTGTCAATCCGGAACTGAAATGGGACTTCCGACTAAAATGGGTATATTCTATAAATACGTCCGGTCATAAATTCGGACTCGTATATCCCGGTCTGGGATGGGTTGTATGGAAAGATAAAAAATATCTTCCCGAAACTATGTCGTTCAGCGTGAATTATCTCGGAGCGGACGTTACGCAGGTGGGACTTAATTTCTCGCGTCCCGCAGGACAGATTCTCGGACAATATTATCAGTTTATCCGTCTCGGATTCGAAGGATATAAAGAAGTTCAACAGAACAGCATGACAATTGCCAAGTACGCTCATGACCAGATTGGTAGAATGAAACCGTTCAAAGCGTTCAGCGAAGACGTTGTCAATCCTCTGTTCATCTGGAGTATGGATCCGGAATATGCGAAAACGGCAAAATGGACACTGTACGATCTTCAATATAAATTGCAGGAAAGCGGATGGATGATCCCCGCGTACTCCATGCCGAAGGATATCGAGGAGATGGTGGTAATGCGTATCGTGTCGAAGCAGGGCATGAGTATGGATATGGTGGACATGCTTCTTGCAGATATTCAGAGTGCGGTCGAAGAGATGGAAAAACTGGAATATCCGACTCCGACCAAAATTGCCGAACAACGCAGCGAAAAAATCTCAGGGAAAGTGTATACTCACACAGGAACGAGAAATGAAAAAGGACAAAAGACTCAAGTGAAATCTTAATCTCCTAAAAAACGGAAAAAGCTGTTTGGATAATGTATCCCTGCAGCTTTTTTGTTTTAAACAGAGCCGTCCCGTATATATTTTTAACAATAAATCAGATATAATATGGGATACAGTACGATCGATGAGTTGAGGGAGAGATTCGATAAAGAGGTGGAACGATTCTCGAACATCGAAACCGGACATCAGGCAGCTATGGATTCGGTACTTATAATGGAAATAATAACCGACGCTGCTAAAAGACTATGTCCCGACGCGTCCGACATGTTGGATATGGGGTGCGGAGGGGGTAATTACACGATTAAAATGGTGGACAAACTGCCGCAACTGAACTGCACGCTTATGGATTTGAGTCCCAATATGTTAAAATGTGCAAAAGAGAGGGTTGAGGCGGTTACTGCCGGAGCGGTCGAGGTCATCGAGGGTGATTTTGTGTCCACGCCTCTGCCGGAAAATAAATTCGATATCGTATTGTCTGGCTCCGCGTTTCACCATTTGCGGGAAGAGGAGGAATGGGGGACTGTATTTAAAAGGATATTCCGTTCCTTGAAGCCCGGAGGCTGCCTTTGGGTATCGGATGTGGTGCGTCAGCAATCGGATGCCGTGCAGGAGGTGATGTGGGATCGGTGGTTCGCCCATTTGGATGGATCAGGTTTGGAAATGACACATGAAGAATTCAGGGCTCATGCCGAAAAGGAAGATACACCGCGCCCGGTTTATTTTCTGTTGCAAATGCTTGTGGATGCAGGTTTCGAAGATGTGGATATTCTTCACAAGAATTCATTCTTTACTGTATATGGAGGGATAAAAAAATAATTTTTATGGAGAGCGTCGAATCGAGATTTTTAAGGTATGTCAAGATAGACACACAGAGCGACCCTACGAGTCAGACTGTGCCTTCTACGGACACGCAGCAGCGATTCCTGAGGATGATCGCAGAGGAGATGACGGAGATCGGTGTATCTGGCGTTACGGTCGATGAGAACGGATATGTCATGGGGCGGATTCCCGCGAATACCGATAGGATCGTTCCGGCGATAGGGTTTATCGCTCATGTCGATACCTCGCCGGACACTTGCGGGAAGGGAGTAAATCCACAGATAAAAAAATATAACGGAGGGGATATAAGTTTGAATCAAAATATCATTATGTCGCCCAGCGAATTCCCGGAATTGGATAAGTACATCGGACACACTCTGATAACGACCGACGGAACCACTCTTCTCGGAGCTGATGACAAAGCAGGCGTCGCGGAGATACTTACCGCTGCAGGGTATATAATTCATAGCGGAATAGAGCATGGAGACATAATAATCGGATTCACGCCGGACGAAGAGATCGGACGCGGAGCGGACCACTTCGATGTGGAAAAATTCGGAGCCGAGTTTGCCTATACTGTGGATGGAGGTCCGGAGGGTGAGCTCGAATACGAGAACTTTAATGCCGCCGGTGTACGGATAGAGATAAACGGAGTGAATATTCATCCCGGATATGCGAAGGGTAAAATGATAAACGCGCTGCGGATAAGTCCCGAATTCAACAGTATGATTCCGGAATCCGACTGTCCGGAATTTACTGAAGGCTATGAGGGGTTCCTTCATCTGGTAAAAATATCCGGAGCTGTGGATCATGCTGTCATGGAATACATAATAAGAGATCATGACCGCACGAAATTCGAAGAGAAAAAATTACTTATAAAGCAGATAGTTTCCGTACTTAACGAAAAATACGGAGATGGGACCGTGAGCTGCGCCGTTACCGATCAGTATTACAATATGCGTGAGGTCATAGAACGCAGTCCTGAGATTATAGAGCTCGCATCCCGCGCAATGAAAAATTGCGGAGTCCGTCCGGATATAAAACCGATCCGTGGAGGTACGGACGGAGCGAGGCTGTCGTTTATGGGCTTGCCGTGTCCGAATCTCTTTGCCGGAGGGGAAAATTTTCACGGAAAGTACGAATTCATATCCATAGAAACGATGCATAAAGCCGTGGATGTTATTATAGAAATCATCAAACTTACAGCCTCCGATTGTTAATCACGCTATTTTCATATAACTTTGTACGATAATTTTTTTATGGCAAGGATACTGGCGATAGATTACGGAAGGAAAAGAACAGGGATTGCTGTTAGCGATCCGCTTAAAATTATTGCCAACGGACTCGACACCGTGCCGACCCATAAAGTGGAGGAATTCCTCGATAAATATTTGCAGGAGAATGAGGTCGATACAATCGTCGTGGGCATGCCGATGAACCTCAATAATCAGCCTGCGGAGGCGTACGTATATGTCAAGCCCTTCGTAAGCAAAATAAGAAAAAAGTATCCGGACCTTAAAATAGAGATGGAGGACGAGCGTTTTACTTCGGTGCTGGCACACAGGACGATGATAGACGGAGGAGTTAAAAAAATGGCCCGCAGGAATAAAGCCCTGGTCGATAAGATCAGCGCGACGATAATCCTTCAATCCTACATGGAAAGAATTAAGAATTTTTAAAATGATATACCCGATTTACATCCACGGTTCAGCGGTGTTAAGGGCCGGAACCGAAAATATAGATAAAAATTATCCGGACCTCGGCAAACTTATTTCCGACATGTTCGATACCATGTACGCGTCCGAAGGTGTGGGGCTTGCAGCTCCGCAGATAGGGAAGGCGGTGAATATTTTCGTTATCGATGCCTCTCCGTTCAGCGATGACGATCCCGGACTGCAAAATTTCAAAAAAGTATTTATTAATGCCGAGATATACGAACGATTCGGAGATGACGGACTGTTTAACGAAGGGTGCCTGAGCTTCCCCGGAATAAGAGAGGATGTAAGCCGTAAAACACAGATACGGATAAAATATCTCGATGAGAATTTTGTGGAGCACGACGAAGAATATAGCGGAACAGCTGCAAGAATAATTCAGCACGAGTACGACCATATCGAGGGCAAATCCTTCATAGACCACTTGTCGCCGCTAAGAAAAACTCTTCTTAAATCGAAGCTTGCCGCAATGGCTAAAGGCAAATACAAAGCTGATTATAAAACCAGGCAAGACAAGTAAATGTCCTCTATAACCGACATACAACCCGGATCGCTGTTGATAAGCGAACCGTTCAGTACAGATCCTTATTTCAGACGGTCCGTAGTACTGATCGTAGAGCATAACGAAACAGGAGATGTCGGATTTATTTTAAATAAATGTCTGACCCTGAGACTATGCGATCTTGTAGAAGGAATTCCTGAAAATCAGTATACATTGTGTCTCGGAGGGCCTGTACAGCCGTCTATGCTGCATTATATTCATCCTTTTCACGGATTGCCCGGAGCTATGAAGATTACCGATAAGCTATACTGGGGCGGTGAATTCGGTATCCTTAAAGAATTGCTGATGTCCGGAGACATAGAACCTCCGCATGTTAAATTTTTTCTCGGTTATTCCGGATGGTCGATAGGGCAGTTGTATGATGAAATGCGCGCAGGTGATTGGGAGGCCGCGAATATGCCGGATATCGATCCGGTAATCAATAACGGCGAACTTTGGTACGATTTGGTAAGGCGCAGCAGTAAAATAAAAGAATGGGAATTAGTCCCTGAAAATCCAGAAGATAATTGATGAAGTCCGATTACCCTTATATCATCGAGATCGACGATAAACTTGTCACTACCGAAATTTTTTCCGTTAATTTTCTCTGCGACCTTGCCAAATGCAAGGGTATCTGTTGTGTGGAAGGTAATTCCGGAGCTCCGCTCGAAGAAGAGGAGGTCGAAATACTGGAAGCCGAATTTTCGAAGTATGCCCCCTACATGAAAGAGGAGGGAATAAGAGCGGTCCATGAACAGGGATTTATGGTGGTGGATGAGGACGGAGATCTCACAACTCCGCTTATCGATAATGCGGAGTGCGCCTATGTGTGTGTGAAAGACGGGGTTACGTTTTGTGCGATAGAGAGGGCTTATCTGAATGGCGATACGCTGTTTCATAAACCTATATCCTGTCATTTATATCCCGTTAGAGTAGCGAAGTTCTCTAATGGGACCTACGGACTGAATTTTCATCGCTGGAGCGTATGTTCGGATGCGATAAAAAACGGTAAGGAAAAAGGAATTCCGGTATTTAGAATGCTGAGGGAACCGCTTATCCGCAAATTCGGACAAGAATTTTATGGAAAATTAGAGGAATTCTATTCAATCTATACCGAAGAAAAATAAAAAACCGATTGTTATTCTTAAAAAATAGATTTAATTTTGCAATGGGTGAAAAATTTACCGGTATGTACTTGCGCAAAATTAGTTTAGTTTTTATATTTTTATTGACGGTATTTCTCTCTCCGGCACAGAGGAATACGATTAACAAACTGAAAGATCTTCCGAAAATTCCAGTCGATACCATCGCAACGAGCGATCCCGATACTAAGATAATATTATTTACGAATAATACGTGGGCATACTACCGTCCCACAATGGATGCTTACAACGAACTTCCGGTGTATGCGTCATATTGGGATAACTCCCAGATATTCTCGTATAAAAGTGTAGAACTCAAAGACCTTCCGGAGGTTATCGATATATGTCTGATCAACTCTCCGTCTGAATTCCACGTTCCGTATCAGGGCAGAGTCACTTCAAAATACGGTATAAGAAAAAGGCGCAGCCATAACGGAGTCGATATACCGCTCAAGGTAGGAGAACCGATATATGCCGCGTTCGAAGGCAAGGTCCGTTATGCTAAATTTAACACCGGAGGATATGGTAATCTTGTGATAGTAAGGCATAAAAACGGTCTGGAAACTTGGTATGCCCATTTGTCCAAAACGAACGTCGAGGAGAACGAATACGTGAAGGCAGGTCAGGTTTTGGGATTCGGAGGGAGTACGGGAAGAAGTACCGGTCCGCATCTCCATTTTGAAGTCAGATATAACGACCAGGTCTTCGATCCGGAATTCCTCATGGATTTTGAGAACGGGAGGTTAAAATTCGAGACATTTGCACTTGAAAGAAGTTACTTCAATATTAATTCCCGCGCTTCGGAGCTGCTTCTGGAAGACGATGACGAAGACTGGAATTTTCAAGATCTCATGAATCCCGATCTTCAGTTGCTTGCTGAGCTTGGTGATTCAACGGCAATAGCCCTTATAGCTTCCGAAGAATTCGCTAAGAAACAAGCGCAGATCAAAGCTCAGGAAGAAGCGAAGAAAGCTGTTTATCATACAGTCAAGAAGGGAGATGTGCTTGGTAAAATATCGCGGAATTACGGAGTATCCGTTGCCGAGATATGCAGGCTTAACAATATTAAAAGTACGACTACACTGCAAATTGGTAAAAAATTGAGGATTAGATAAAAATTAAATATTGCACGGAAGGCGGATAATCATTTTATCCGCCTTTTATTTTAGGTCTATTTATAATATCTTTGTAAAGTGTGCAGTATTTTTAGAATTGGAACCTATAAACAAAAATAAATTATGAAACTTAACTTAAGCAAATTAATTCTTCCTGTCGTTTGTATGCTTCTATTGGTTTCAGCCTACGGCGCCCAAGGCGAATCAAAGCCTAAGAAGAAAGAGATAATCAGCGCTCTTAGGCTCGCAAACGACTATTTTATGAAAAAATGGAGCGATCCGGGAGAAGAGATTCAATACCCTTCGCGTAATAAGAATTACGAGACGAACGTATGGACGCGCGCTGTATATTACGAAGGTCTTATGGACCTCTATTCTATCGATAAACAACAGCGTTATATCGACTATGCGACTGACTGGGGTGAATTCCACAAATGGGATCTCAGGGGCGGCACAAATACCCGTAACGCAGACAACCAGTGTGCAGGGCAGACTTATATTATGTTGTACGAGATGGATCCCTCTAAACCGGAACGCCTCGAATACATCCAAAAATCGATCGACATGATGATGGCTACCGATAAAATAGACGACTGGTCGTGGATAGATGCCGTGCAGATGGCAATGCCTATCTTCGCTCAGCTTTCGAATGTAACCGGAGATCCTGCTTATGCGGAACGCGCCCATCAGATGTATCTTCACACGAAAAATGTCGAAGGCGGAGGATTGTATAATGCGGAAGAACAACTATGGTGGAGAGATGCGGACTTTGTTCCGCCATATAAAGAACCGAACGGTGAAAACTGTTATTGGTCGCGCGGTAACGGATGGATAGTTATGGCAATGGTACGCATGCTCCAGATACTTCCGGAAGACGCACCTCACCGCGACGAATACCAGCAGATGATTATCGATATGAGCCATGCTCTTGCTAAAGTGCAGAGGGAAGACGGCCTATGGAATGTGAGCCTTCACGATCCGGATCACTTCGGAGGGAAGGAACTTACAGGGACCGCTATGTTCGTTCAGGGTATGGCTTATGGTGTAAATAACGGATTCCTCGACGCTAAAACCTTCAAACCTATCATATATAAGGCTTGGAACGGAATGGTGAACGATTGTCTCCACTCCAACGGATTCCTCGGATACGTTCAGGGAACCGGTAAGGAGCCTAAAGAAGCACAGCCTGTAACTTATTACCGCGAGCCAGACTTCGACGATTATGGTCTGGGAGCGTTCCTTATGGCTGGTGTGGAAGTGTACAAAATGAAATAATTGAAATTTAAATATATGGAAAGGAGCCTTCAGGCTCCTTTTTTGTGGAATAAAAGTTGGGAAATAGAGTTATTTTGATATATTTGTAATATTAAAATAAACTCCTGCGCAGAAAGAAGAATTAAGCAGAGTGTAGCGAATTAGCTGATTAAGCGTTCGTTACGCTCTGTTTTGCTTTGTATTACAATCTGCTAAAAGTCATAATTAGGCAGAACACAGCAAGAGTTTCGTTACTATCCCGTTACTTGAACAGTGATGTATATTCTTTGCTAATGGGTTTTTATTCAGCGTATTGCGTAGTTTTGCATACCGTCAGATAACTCAATGATAACTAATTTTGTAACCAGAAAAAACATTGAGTTATGAGGTCGACATTCAAAGTATTATTTTACGTGAAGAAAGGCAGCGAGAAACCGAACGGAAACCTGCCTTTGATGTGCCGTATTATGATGGACGGCGAAGTTAAACAGTTCAGCTGCAAAATGGATATTCCGCTCCGCCTGTGGGATGTAAAGAACAATCGTGCAGCGGGAAAAAGTGTAGAAGCGCAGAAAATCAACCACACTGTTGACAGTATCCGTGTGGATATAAACCGCCGCTATCAGGAACTGATGCAGGCGGACGGCTACGTTACCGCCACCAAACTGAGAAACGCCTATCTCGGAATCGGAGTAAAACGGGAAACACTACTGAAACTATTCGAGCAGCACAATGCCGAGTTTGAGAAAAAAGTAGGCTATAGCCGGGCGCAGGGTACTTTCGCCCGATACCGTACCGTCTGCAACCATATCAAGGAGTTCCTTCCCTTTACTTATCACCGGGAAGATATACCTCTGAAAGAATTAAACCTTACGTTTATCAATGATTTCGAATACTTTCTGCGGGAAAAGAAGAGATGCCGGACAAATACCGTATGGGGATATATGATAGTTCTAAAGCATATCATTTCCATCGCACGGAACACGGGCTTATTGCCATTCAATCCCTTTGCCGGATATATTAACAGCCCCGAAAGCGTGGACAGGGGTTATCTTACCGAAGACGAAATACAAACGCTTATAGAAGCTCCGATGAAAAACAAAATATACGAGCTGGTACGCGACCTCTTCGTTTTTTCTATTTTCACCGGCTTATCGTATGCGGATGTAAAGAAACTCACCACCGATAACCTGCAAACGTTCTTTGACGGCAACCTGTGGATTATCACCCGCAGGCGAAAGACCAACACCGACTCCAATATCCGGCTTTTGGACGTTCCCAAGCGGATAATTGAGAAATACAAGGGCTTAACGGGAGATAACCGTGTCTTTCCTGTTCCGAGCAACAGCAGTTGCAATGAGAAGCTGAAAAAGATAGGCAAACAATGCGGTATCAAGACACGGCTGACCTACCATGTAGCCCGCCATTCCGCGGCTACCACTATCCTGTTATCGCATGGCGTACCTATCGAAACCGTGAGCCGTATCCTCGGACATACGAATATTAAGACCACCCAGATTTACGCAAAGATCACCAACCAGAAGATAAGCCGTGATATGGAAACCCTGTCGCATAAGTTGGAGGGTATGGAGAAGAATATCTGTGAAGCTATCTAAACCCTGTCGGCACACTGCACCCACTATACTTATTGTAGTGGGTGCAGTCACAAAAGGAAGTATCGACGCTGCTATCAGTGTTTAACCGCAGCGACCGGGGATGAGCTTTTATTAGAAAAGCCGTAGCTTATTAGGGCATTTTCTTTACGCTCCGATAAATCTATACTAAAAATGCCCCAATAAGCCAAAGGTTTTCCCCCTTTGGAATCTCCCTGAACGGTCTTCCGACCGTAGTCGCCGAGGCGACTATTTAATCCCTGCCAACGTAATTTATGGCAGGGATCATCAATCAAATATAATACTCAACACAATGGGATTTGCCGTATTACATATACAAAAGCCGAAAGGTAATGATGCCCGAATAACGGCGCATATAGAGCGGACGGTACAGCCGGGCAATGCCGATCCGGAGCGAAAGGAACTCAACAAAGAGTTTGTCACGTTTCCGGACGGAGTAGAGAATCGTACACAAGCGATACAATACCGGATAGAGAACGCGGGGATAACCCGCAAAATTAGGGAGAATCAGGTGCGAGCGTTACAAGTCATGCTATCGGGTACTCCCGAAGATATGCAGCGCATACAGGCAGAGGGGAAGCTCGATGAGTGGTGCAAGGATAATCTTGAATGGTTGCGGGAAACATTCGGGAATGATAACATCGTTTCAGCCGTCCTGCATATGGACGAAAAAACACCCCATATCCATGCAACGGTAGTTCCTATCGTAACCGGTGAAAGAAGAAAAGCCAAACAGGAAGAGAACAACGGCAAGAAGAAGTACCGAAAAAAGCCGAAAGATACCGTCCGGCTATGCGCCGATGACGTTATGACCCGTGATAATCTGGAACGGTTTCAGGATACATACGCCGAGAAGATGCGAAAATACGGATTGGAGCGGGGCATTAAAGGCTCAGAAGCGAGGCATATCTCCACGCCTCAATATTATCGGGAGTTGTTCGCGCAAAACGAAGACCTGAAAGAGAGTATCGGTTATCTCGAAGAAGAGAAGCAGGAGGTTTACGAGAAAGTACGGGATATGTACGACCGTAAGGACGAAGTGCAGGAGAAGTTCCTGAACATGCACGAATATACGAGGCAGAAAGAAACGGAAATATCCGACCTCGAAACTCGTATAGAGCAACTCAAACAGGATTACGAGCCATATAAAGCTCAAGATGATATAAACCTACTGTTTAGCGTATTTCCGCAGCTAAACGAACGTTTACGGATAGCGCAGCTATGCAAGGGTATCGGATTGACAATAGACACCATTAAGCAGCTATTTAAGGGCGAACCTTTATCTTTCACAGGCACGCTTCATTTCCCTGAACATAATCAATCATTCAACGTACAGGATGCCAATTTACAGCTATTTAAGGAGGGTAAGGACTCCGACAAACTGAAATTATCTATCAACGGGCAGAATATCATCGACTGGTTTAAAGAACAATTCGACAAACTCCGGCAGACTATAAAATCGCATATCAAACCTACTCAACCCACACAAAAGAAAGGACGGGGAGTATAAGCCTCTATAAAACCAGAACTAAATAAAGGCAAAGGTATTAAGATATAACGGAAGGTTATTCTAAATAAATGAAGTATCTTCGTAAACAAAATATAATAGTCTTTTAAGTATTCATGGTAAATAATAAAAACAAAAAAACTCTTCATCCCTCAATGTCTTTTGAAGCGAGTAATACTCATTCAAAAAATAAAACTATAAATGTTTTATCTCTTTTTTCCGGTTGCGGAGGAATGGACTTAGGATTTGAGGGAGGTTTTTCGGTTTACAAAAAAAAGTGTATTGGCTAATAGCGAATTTATAGAACGCTCCATAGATGAACATTTCGTATTATTGAAGGATACGGTTTTTAAAACCGTTTTTGCCAATGATATATTGAAAGAAGCTTTTGTCGCATGGTCTCATTATTTTAGAAAATATGGATATACATCTGATACCTATAGGCAAGAAAGTATAGTTGACTTAGTAAAGATGCATCGAAAGGGATTTAAAGTATTTCCCGATAATGTTGATATTGTTACGGGAGGGTTTCCATGTCAAGATTTTAGTGTGGCAGGAAAAAGAAAAGGCTTTAATTCACATAAAGATCATAATGGTGATCTAATTAACGGAACTATCGTAAATGAGGAAACTCGCGGGAAGCTTTACTCATGGATGAAAGAAGTGATAGACATAACAAAGCCTAAAATCTTTATTGCGGAGAATGTCAAAGGATTGGTCAATTTATCTGACGTGAAAGATATTATTCAGAAAGATTTTTCAACGGCTGATGGAGACGGTTATATAGTTCTATCCCCACAAGTTTTACACGCTGCTAACTACGGAGTACCTCAATCAAGAGAAAGGGTGATTTTTATAGGTATAAAAAAATCAGCCTTGAAAAAATCAGCGTATGAAGCTTTAAATGGTGATACTATATCTGACGAATACAATCCTTATCCTAAACCTACTCACGCTCATACGTTCGTTGATGATTCATTAGCGCCATCAGTTACTCTTAAAGATGTGTTCGCAATGCTAGCGGAGCCAGATGAAAGCAAAGACCCGTTCCAGCAGATATATTCGAAAGCGAAATACATGGGAGTTCATTGTCAAGGGCAAAAAGAAATAAATCTAAATAGTATAGGTCCAACAATTCGTTCGGAGCATCATGGTAACATCGAGTATCGTAGGCTCTCAAAAGAACACGGCGGCGGACATTTTGAAGAGTTAAGCAAGGGGTTAATTGAAAGACGGTTAACGCCACGAGAATGCGCTGTTATTCAAACCTTCCCGATGGATTATGAATTTGTAATACCAAGTTCTCATAGAAAGAACAGCTTTACTCTTAGCTCATCCGCCGCATACAAAATAATAGGTAACGCAGTCCCTCCTTTATTGGCGTATCATATAGCGAAACGGATAGAAAATTTGTGGAATATATATTTTGAATAATATGGTTGTATCTTTAAATACGGAACCGCATAAGAGCGAATTTGAGTTTTTATTGTCAAATATGCTTCACACGCTGAAGGAAGAATCAAACTCTAATCCTGTGGAGTATTTGACCTTATCAGGGAGCAGGTTGGAAAATAAAGTCTTCGATATAATGGAGAATCATTCAATTAATACTCCCTTTGAAGGCTCGATAAAGTTAATGTCCGGACAAAATTTTCCTGATATAATTGCAAACAACTATTACGGAGTTGAAGTTAAAACGACTAAATCCAATCACTGGAAATCTACCGGAAGTAGTGTAGCGGAAGGAACGAGAATGGATGGAATAGAACGAATTTTTATGTTATTCGGGAAAATCTGTGAACCTATTGATTTCATGTGCCGTCCATATGAAGAATGCCTATCTTCGGTAGTGGTTACACACTCCCCGAGGTATCTTATAGATATGACGTTAAGTAAAGGACAGACATTTTTTGATAAGATAGATATCCCCTACGATGAACTCCGTAAACAAGAAAACCCGATTAAAACGATATTGGATTACTATAGGAAACAACTTAAGCCGGATGAAACTACTTGGTGGGCTGATACAGGTACTAAAAGTAAAGAGTCGAATATGGTTGTACGTTTATGGAGTAGCCTATCAAGAGAAGAGGCTAACAATCTAAAAATTAAAGGTTTTTGTTTGTTTCCAGAACTTTTGAGTAATCGGCAAGATAAATTTTCAAGAATGACATTGTGGTTATCGACCGTGGAAGGTGTTATAACATCCAATATTAGAGATAAGTATCCCGCTGGTGGTCGTAGAGAAATTTTACACAAAGGAATGAAATATGATGTTCCTAAAATCATTAAGAATCTCATAGACTCTTTAGGCGTTATAAAGACAATGCTGCTAGACATTGAGATTGAGGAGTTAACTGAGTATTGGGGTATTCATGTCGATGCGACCACTATATATGAACAATGGTGTAATTTAGTTGCGGCGAGCTCCGCTGAAATAACCGACTTTCCCTTGCGGGACTATCTTCGAGGGTAATGGACATATGGAATAAAGATAAAAGGTCGGAGGTAATGGCTTTGGTTAGAGGCAAGAATACAAAGCCTGAAATCATTGTTCGAAAATATCTTTTTTCTAAAGGCTTCAGATATCGAATTAACGTAAAGACTTTGCCAGGGAAGCCTGACATCGTATTACCAAAGTATCACGCAGTGATTTTCATACATGGATGCTTTTGGCATGGTCATCAAATAGAGGGTACTTATCATCGTAGATTTCCAGTTTCTAACGCAAAGTTTTGGCGGGAAAAAATAGAAAATAACGCAAATCGAGATATTCAAAATCAGGAGCGATTAAAAGAAATGGGATGGTGTTTATTTGTAATATGGGAGTGCGAACTATCATCCAAAGAGAAAAGAGAGAAAACCCTGAATCACTTAGTTCAAGCTCTTGAATCACAAAAATAGACGTTAACATTACTTTAGAAATTCCATATTTATCTGAACGCAAAGCTATATTCCAAGAATAAAACGTCAAGGCTGAAATGAATTTTATCGAAAATCTTCCTTTCTCGTACCTCAAAAGAGTATTTCCGATAAAAGCCTTGCCTTATTTCTTCTTTCCATAAGAAAGGTGTTTATCAGATAAAAAAGGAAAATATATGCTTGTGATTTAGATGAAATTTTGTACTTTTAAACCCGAGTTATTTGATGGTATAGCACCGCAAAACGCTGAAATACGCACGGTTACTAAATCGTTACTTCTAAAATTCAAAAACTCTGCGAAAGGTTTATTCTTCAGTCGGTTAAGTCTAACCGATGAAAATCTAAAATAATATCAATCCAAACATTTTGAACTATGGAGGCCAAAGAAGTTTTTACTAAAGGTATCAACGGATACTTTATGTTGTTTGTTACTGTCTTTATAATAGCGGTAGGAATATATTTCCTACCTTATAATCCGCTTATAACGATTTTGGCCGGTATAATTTTCGTATTCTCGGTGAAGGGATTCAAAGTTATTAATCCTAATGAGGCTGCGGTTCTGACTCTGTTCGGGAAATATAAAGGTACTATCGTGGATAACGGTTTTGTGTGGGTTAATCCATTCATGATAAAACAGACCATCTCTCTCAGAGCACGGAATAATAATAGCGACCAGATCAAGGTGAACGATAAGATGGGGAATCCGATACTTATCAGCGCCGTAATGGTCTGGAAGGTAAAAGATACCTATAAGGCCTCGTTCGATGTGGATAATTATATAAATTTCGTGGATGTGCAGAGCGAAGCCGCTGTCCGTAATCTTGCCGTATCTTACTGTTACGATTCGCTGGAGATGGGGGATAACGAGGAAATAACCCTTCGTTCAGGAGGTGAAGAGGTTAATGACGTCCTTGAGAACGCGCTTAAAGACCGTCTTCGGATCGCAGGCATCGAGGTAATAGAAGCCCGCATAAGCAACCTTGCCTATGCGCCTGAGATAGCCGGAGCGATGCTTCAGAGGCAACAGGCCACAGCCGTAGTCGCAGCACGCCACAAAATAGTGGAAGGGGCAGTATCGATGGTGGAAATGGCACTCGCCATGTTATCGGAGAAGGATATCGTAAATCTCGACGAGGAAAAGAAAGCTGCAATGGTAAGCAATCTGCTTGTCGTTTTAACTTCGGATAAGGCCGCATCGCCTGTATTAAATGCCGGAACCTTAAATCATTAAAATAATATTTAGTGGGAAAAGAAAAAAAGTCTTTTGTGCTGCGAATGGATAAAAAATTATTTGAAGCAGTGGAAAAATGGGCAGAGGATGAATTCCGCAGCACAAACGGACAATTGGAATGGATTATAACCGCTGCGTTAAAAAAAGAGAATAGGTTCAGGCGGATTAGCAATGATTCTCCCGTACCTTTGGATAAGACCCAAGATAAATAATTACGAAACAACATTATTGCCCGTAATTTTTTGCCCATATAAACATATTCTCTATTATCCTACTTTGCAAGCGATCGAGTATAAATATCAGGCGCCCAGAATGTGTCTCAATGCCTGATTAGTATACTGATTGGATAATTATCCCTCTATTTTAAATTATCAGGTGATAGGTGATTTTCTTAGGTGTTGTGAATATTATTCTGACTAAAAGTTTGTCCTCAGAATACCATAGTTTGCAGATCCAACTAAATTTAATTTTGGATTAAAAAATGCTGCGTTATAAATTTCTATATTTGTAACATTACCTGAGAATTTTTTCATTTTCAGTTGTTTATTGCATTAAAATTAAGTCATACCATGGTAAAGGATCACCTTCAGGATAATTTTATAAAGGCTATGAAATCCAAAGTTCCGGAAAGAGGGAAGCTCGCTAATCGACTTACGGAAATACTTTCAATAGAGAAGGAAGCGGTTTATAGGAGATTGAGAGGGGAAGTTCCGTTCTCTGTAACGGACGTCGTATTGGTTGCCAATGATTTTAATATCTCCGCAGATGAAATATTCGGTAATGTGTCGCCGAAAAGCCGCCCTTACCAACTGAAAATGACGGAGTTTTACGATATGCAGAAGGCTGATTATGCAAATCTCGAACAATTCCTCGAATCAATTAAAACTTTGAAAGACAGTCCGGATACGGAGATCAGCGTGGCTTATAATATGATCCCGCAGACTTTATACCTCGCATACGATAATATTTACCATTTTTACCTTTTTAAATGGGCGTTCCATAACAGTAAGCCGGAGAATACGAAGTGTTTCTCGGAAGTTGTTCCGTCCGGCAAATTGTTGGAGATCAATAAACGAATAATCAAACAAGCGCGTGAAGCTGGAAATACATGCTATATCTGGGACGATATGATCTTCGATAGTATGGTAAACGACATTAAATATTTTTTGAGTATCAGGCTTATAACCAAAGAGGAGGTATCCGTAATACGGGAGGAGCTGCTCGGATTTATAGACGATATAGAGAGGATTGCAGCGAGAGGGCGATTCGATTCGGGAAATAAGGTTCAGTTTTATGTCTCTAATATCCGGTTCGAGTCGAGTTGTAGTTATATAGAGACTGCCTCTGGTAAAATGTCCCTTATTAAATCGTTTACACTCAACGATGTTATCTCGGTAGACGAAGATGTATTCGAAAAAACCAAATCGTGGATATCTTCCTTAAAACGAACTTCCAATCTTATCTCTGAAAGCGGTGAGGTGGAGCGTATACGTTTCTTCGATAAACAACGCGATATAATTAACCGGCTATAAGTGTGGAACTTCGTAAATCCATAGAAACCGCCCTCAAAGAACATATTACCGGAAGTTTCTACGGTTCCGGAAAAATCGTTACTGACAGTGGTAGAACTTACTTCGTCAAGAGCGGTCCGATGTCGCGCAAATACTCATGCGAGGCTAATGGATTAATAGAGATTGCCGCTTCCGGAACAATCAGTGTCCCTGAAGTTATTGCGGTTGGAGAAAATTTCATAGTGACGGAGTTTATCCAAAATTCCCACCCAGCCAACGATTTTTTCCAGGAACTGGGTAGGAGGCTTGCAGATATCCACCGTACTGCCTCCGAACATTATGGCTTCCGTGAAGATAATTTTATCGGAGATACGCCGCAGCCAAATATCGCATCGCATACGGAGAAATATTCTTGGGCGGAATTTTACTGGAATAAGCGTCTGTTATTTCAGTACCGCCTTGCCGAACAGAACGGCTATGCAACACCGGACATGAAAAAAAGGTTCTTAAAATTGGAAAAAATAGCGGACCGGATAATAACAGATGCCGGAGAGAAGCCCGCATTGCTTCACGGAGATCTGTGGGCCGGCAATTATCTTTGCGGTCCGGGCAATAGACCTTATCTCATTGATCCTGCCGTATATTATGGACACAGAGAAGCTGATCTTGCGATGACCAAGCTGTTCGGAGGATTCGGATCCGATTTTTACAGCGCTTACATGGAAAAATATCCGCTGTGCGAAGGATGGGAATACCGCGAAAATATATATATATTATATCATGTGCTCAACCACATGAATCTATTCGGGCGGGGATATTATTCTCATGCCATGTCGATACTCTCTCGATATATATCATAGTTAAACCATCTCTTCGTAAGCATACTGTACGGCACGGTTCAATATCTCCGTAAGTTTATATGTCTTGGAAAAATCTTCAATAATCCGTTCGGCAAGATTCCTGTCTAATAGATATCGATCGTCGAGTGGCTTCTCCAGAAAAAAATCCTTTTGTTTCAGCAATTCATCATACGGAGAATCTTTGGGGAATCCCGTAGGAGATTTTTTGAGTTTATTATCCATGTTGAGTGTGAAGTCCTGTGCCGATTCTACTGCCGAAATGAGACCGTCACCGTTATCCAATATTTCTTCACGCAAACTCTTAAGTACGACAGGTTCAGGCATGTATATCCCCGACGAGATAAAACTTCCCGTTTTATAACTTCCGTTCAGAGGTTCGATGTGGAAATAATATCCTGCATAACCGGACTTCTTGCCGTTAGGGCAAATGTACGCCCCGATATGCGTTTTATACGGTGTCTTATCTTTGCTGAATCTCATGTCGCGGTAAATACGGTAATTGCAGTCCTTGACCGTAAGACCCCTGACCAGTGGATCGAATGATGAAACACCGTCGAGAATGCGTCCGGTGAGTTCGTTGAACCATCCCTGTACATCTTGGTACCTGCTTTTATTTTTATCGAACCACTCCTTGTTATTATTCATTCCCAGTTCGAGAAGAAAGTCCATTAGTTCCTTCATGGCAAATTATTTTGCATAAAGTTAGTAATAAAAAGAAAAGCAGCCTTCATCAGGCTGCTTTTCTTTAATCTTCCGTGATTATTCCACTGTTATCTCATCTTTGTACTTGTATGTTACCCTGTAATGCACCCTCCTTAACTGTGGGAAGAAATTCTGAAGCATGTATCTGTAAGGGTTGCCATTATCGAGGTTCATAAGTCTCTTTTCCCTTCCTGCGAATATATCTACGTTGTCGATGATATCGATTATCGCTGATTTTTGAGGCATATCTGAATCTTCAACGAGCTTCCTCAATCCTGCCCAGTCTTCACCTCCCCACGATGTATGGTAGATACTTGCAGGATAATGGTACTTATTAATAAGATAGGTTTTTACCGATTCCGCTCTGTTCATAGAAAGTATTTGATTGAACTCGTAAGTTCCTTCCGGAGAGGCGAATCCGGTCAAGTAGATACCGGTGATCTCCGCATCGTCATTCTGAGTTATAGAGCGGATCGTCTCTTCTATCTTGCCGAGCTCATATTGATTATTTCTGAAGTCAGGGCGCAGATCGTATTTGCCGACCACAAAGTCGATATATGCGGAGCCCTCCTTCTCATATTCTACGACAGTTGTTTTGGGAGGTTGCGGAGCCGATGCTATGACTACCGGAGGAGCCGGTTCCTGATAAGTGAAGTTTGCAAGAGTGCTTACCGAGATCAGGCTGCGCTCTCCGTTACATCCGGATAGCTCTTCCTGAAGGTTAACGACGGAATTATCCATCCATGACATATAAGGCGTAGAGACGCGGTAATAAATATTGGTTGCGTTGTCCTTATCCGTACCCACCACGGTAATGCCTGACATACGGTCCTTGCTCTCCGGATCGAGAGTAAGCGTACGTTTATACAGTCTCTGATTTATTTTTCCGTTGATTACTACCTGGGGCAATATAATGGATTGAGTTCCCTGCTCAGCTTTAAGATATGGAATTAAAATAAGCGACTCGTCCCGGCGTGTCAATGTTCCGTCCACATCGATATTCATACGGAGTACTAAGCTGTCGCCCTCTTTTTTTATCTCGTCGATCATTACTTTTGCCCTCCCTTTATAATCTGCATCCTGGGCAGATACCATCAAAGAGAAGATCGATACGGCAAAAACAATAAGCAGTGTAAAATATCTTTTCATTTTCTATGTTATTTAATGAAGTAAACTAATGTAATGCCTGCCTTTGTAGGGCCGAAATAATTTTTGTGTTCCCTACCCAGAAATTCGCCGCAGTCTCCGCACTCGTATTTTTTATATCGCAAATGTGCATAACCCACTCCGATCGTGGCTTCCAGGTTAAGCCGTCTGCCGAGAACCCACTGGTATCCATACGAGATGCCACCCCCGTAGAGATTACCTTCATACCTTCTGTGCGACATTCCGAACTGTCTGATTCCTCCGAAATTATATTCTGCATAGTGTCCGTGTGCTCCGAAGAAATGTCCGTTAAAACGCTCGCAAAGCCACCATCTGAACTCCGGTTGTACCAGCCAGTGTTTCATTTTTTTATTGTCTTTGAACTCCCACGGATTATAAGTTCCGACGATATCGAGGGTTGTTTTATTACCTGTTCCTATCTCAATTGCAAGATTAGGAGTAGTGGTAGCCCAATAAAGAAAGTTTGTCTTTAATGCGAAAACGGGCAGGTAGCTTTCATAATCGCCGCCTGGCCTTTGACCGTATACCAATGTAGTGAAGACCGCACTGACAATTAAGAGTAGTACTTTTTTCATTTCTATATGAATGTTTTATTAATTCTTTTATCTTCAATGTGTTACGCGGCTATTTGTTTTGTCGTCCATAACTTATTCTTGTACAAATATATTTTTACATAAACTTTAATTTGTACCATTTGAAAAGTATTTATATTATTGTAAGTGACAAATAGCGTAAAAAAAAGCTTATTTGTTATAAATGCCGTAATAATTTATTTATTTTTTACTTTAAAATTGTATTTTCCGAAACATTTATACGAAAATTTCGTTTTGTTAATAATTAAGTATTTTAAAGTTTAACATGCTACCAGAAAACTTAAATAAAGAACTTATCGATTCCATGAAGGCTAAGCTCCCTGGAGGAACCAATCTTGCCAACCTTCTTATGGATATTTTATACATTGGCAAGGAGGCTGTTTACAGACGTCTCCGCGGAGAAGTTCCGTTCACCCTTTCTGAATCGGTCATAATATCCAGAAAACTTGGAATTTCGTTGGATCAGCTTATTGGTAAAAGTTTCAACGGCAATGCTCTTTTTGCTCTGAACATCATAAATCATGCCGATCCACTGGATTCTTACTACTCCCGGATGTGCGAATGGAGCGATACTCTGTATGCTATGATACGGGACGATTATTCCGAGCTGGATACATCTTCCAACCTGCTTCCGAATTTTTTCCCCATGAAGTATCCGGTAATAACCAGATTCCTTCTCTTTAGATGGATGTATCAGCAGAACCTTATTAACTGTATCGATAAGGATTGTTTCGACAAACTTACAATTCCCGATAAACTCGCAGATAAACAGGAGGAACTCTCTGTAAACGTCCAGAAAATAACTAAAACTTGTTTTATATGGGATAAAATGATAATATCTGATTTTATCAACAACGTTAAATATTTTGCAGGTATAAATCTTTTTTCGGATGGCAACATCAGCGACATAAAATTCAACCTTATGTACCTGCTCGATGATATGGAAGAGATTGCTGCGCGCGGATCCTATAATAATGGTAATCAGGTAGATGTTTATCTGTCCAATATAAATTTTGAAACGACATATTCTTATTTCCGCTCGCAGAGTGTCGAAATGGGCAGCATGAGAGTATTTGGGGTCAATACCGTGACTACACAGGACGCAGAAACGTGCGCCTATGTCCGCAACTGGATAAATTCACTTAAGAAGTTCTCTACTCTCATCTCTCAAAGCGGAGAAATGCAGCGCATTCAATTCTTCAAAAGTCAGAGAGAAATTGTTATGGATTTATAGGGATACTGTTGATCCGGCAGAATGATTTTTTCGAAAGAAGAAATCCAATTTATTTTCCGTGGGAAATCGGGGCAATTTTGTCGTGGGGGTCCGGTAGCGGTCTGAAAAAAGAAAATCAGTTACCTGCATTTATCTCTATTCCGAATATGAATTTTTAAGTGATTCCATCATATTTGTGAGGATGAATTGCCGTAAGAGTTTAAAGCGATACTTCTGTTTCCCAATGCGGTATTAATCCTTGGTGTTCCCGGGAGCCAAACAGGATAAAATTTTTGTTATTGGAACCGCGTAGGATATTATTTCAGGAGAACTGTCTTATAACCTTCGGTAACGGATCGTAATTAATATTAAGGAATCATAATATATTAACCCTCAAAATGAAAGATATAAAGAAAACATTAAGTGCGGAGCTGGCAGAGATCATCAAACAAAATATACCGGCAGGAGAGAGTATGGTGGACTTCCTCTCCAATCTTCTGTCTATAAAAAAAGAGTCCGTTTCGAGAAGGCTCAAAGGTAAAGTTTTATTCTCATTCCAAGAGATCGCACTCATATCGCATAACCTCGGAATATCGATTGACGATCTTGTCGCAAGATGTTATTCGGATGATAAGATTTCCGTATCTATAAGCTCCCTCGGACTGAACGAACCGTTGGAAAGTTTTGGTCGGGTAGTAGAGCGGTGTATTTATCTTGTAGGGAGAAGCAACGACAAATCTTCTCGTTACGTGGCCTCGGATATTATTCCGCTTATGTTTTACGGAAAATACGAGTCTATCGTCGATCTGGTATTGTTAAAATGGATCTACAATTACAGACAGGTAGTGATTCCGGCGACTTTGTCGGATTTCAAAATTCCCGAAAAATTAAAAAACCGGATTATTTATCTTGTGGACGCATTGGAAAATATACGAAATACTACTTTTATTTTCAATAAAGATATTTTAACAAATGTTGTCCAGGATGTAGTTTATTTTAACGAAATAGGAGTCATTTCTCCTCAAGACGTTAAAAAATTGTATGACGAACTTAATTCAATGATCCGTGATATGGAGGACGCTGCTGCATCCGGAGAGGTGGTTCCCGGCCGCCCGGTGTGGATGTATACCTCCAATGTTAGTTTCGATACCTCCTATACCTATTTACAGGATGGACATTCGGAATCGTGCATGTTCAAAATATATTCGGTAAATTCTATGGATTCTCAGAATCCCAAAGTGTGCGATGTTCAGAAAAAATGGATCGAATCTCTTCGCTTACAATCGACGCTCATAACACGGAGCGGTGAGTACGAGCGTTCTGTATTCTTCGACAGACAGAGAAAAATATTGCAGCAATTAGAGCGTTTTATAAAATAGTTTCATTTTATTTATCGTTTTATAGGTATCTTTGTCAAAATTCTTTACAAATGTACAGTTTCGTATCTTATACCGAAGACGATAAAATGAGCGACCTTATATGCGGACACTATCCGATGCTTCTCGTTCTGAGCCGTTTCGGGATTCCGTTAGGTTTTGGAGAAAAAACCATAAATAAAGTTTGTTCGGATAATAATGTCCACACGGGAACTTTTCTCACCGTTGTAAACCTTCTGCTCAATCCAAGTAAAAATATTTCGGAAGAGAGGCTTCGGGAACTCTCGTTGAACTCTCTACTGGATTATCTCCATAATTCACACAGCTATTTTCTCGATTATCGTCTTCCTGCGATAAGGGCGAAGTTATTGGAAGCCATAAATTATGGGAATAGCGATGTCAGTATTGTTATAATGCGGTACTTTGACGTTTATGTCGCTGAGGTTCGCAAGCACATGCAGTATGAAGAAGATACCGTTTTCACCTATGTGAAGAAACTTACAGAGGGTAAAAATACAGGAGGCTACGGCATCGCGGTATTCCGTGAACAGCATAATCAGGTCGAAGCACGCCTTACGGAACTAAAAAATATCATTATCAAATACTATCCGGACGGTGGTGAAAACGAACTCAACAGTGTTCTCTTCGATATATTCTCATGCGAAAGGGATCTTGCATCGCACAACGATATTGAAAACTACCTTCTCGTTCCGGCCATAATGCGAATTGAAAACAAAGGATCATGAGTAAACATATCAGAATAGCTGTTGCAGATCCCTCCGTGATTATCAGGGAAGGACTCTCTGTCATGCTCCGGAGTTTTACCAGGATCGCAGTGGAATTAGTGGAGATACCGGATATGGAACAGCTCGAGTTTCAGCTTCAGGTTCATAAACCGGACATGCTTATAGTCAATCCTGTCTTTCTCGGAATATTTTCTTTACAAACAGTAAAGAACGGTAGTGGATGCCGCCAGCTTAAATGCCTTGCTTTCAATTATTCCCACTCCGAACTCCCTTCGGCAAAAGGGTACGACGGAGCCTTCTCGATATATGATTCTCCGGAAGCCATAAGGGAAAAAATAATGGATCTTATGGAGAAGACGGAGCCCGATAATGTAAAGCACGACACGCTCAGCACCCGCGAAAAGGAGATAATTATATGCGTTGTAAAAGGAATGACCAATAAACAGATCGCGGATTATCTCTGTCTCTCGACATATACCGTTATCACCCATCGCAGAAATATAGCTTCGAAATTACAGATACACAGTTCTGCCGGATTGACAATTTATGCTATTGTTAATAAACTTGTGGAACTTGACGATATAAAAGATGGAGTTACTAATCTCGGAGAACTTTAATTTTTGTTATGGCAAGAAGTAAGTACGTAAATTCACTAATTTAGCAATATATAGGGATTGCCCTGCCTTAGTAATATCAATATCTTTGTATCGTTATTAAGCAACAAAACTTACATGAAATCATTTGTACGTTTCTCCGTATTAAAATATAAGTTCGTAATATTGTTTTTTCTGTTAGTAATGACGGTTTCTTCTTTAGCCGGGCAAAGCCAGCCCGGACGACTGGAAGGGACCGTTTTCACTTCCGACGGCAAACCAGCCGGAAATATAACCGTATGCGTCAGAAACAGCACTTACGGAACCGTTACCGATAATCTCGGAAACTTTAGTTTCGATGTCCCTGTAGGAGAGCATGTTCTCGAAATTTTTTCAATAAATGCACATACGATAGAATATCCTGTGACAGTTCCGGAAGGAGTCGTCCGAATCGATGGTATTTATCTCAGAGAAACCAGCCATCTGCTCCCTGCCGTAGTAGTTACAGGACAGTTTTCACCTCAATCCCTGCGGAGTTCCGTCTATAAAGTCAGGGTGATTACAAACGATAAAATAGAGCGAAAGAGTGCTGTGGATGTGCAGTCTCTGTTAAACACCGAGATAGGAATACGTCTGAATAACGACCAGACTCTGGGTGAAACAGACTTTGAAGTAATGGGTATGAGTGGTAATAATATCAAGATACTTATGGATGGCGTTCCGCTGATAGACCGCGGAGATGCAAAGCAAAGTCTTAGTCAAGTAGATATAAATAGCATAGACCGTATAGAAATAGTAGAAGGCCCCATGTCGGTGGTCTATGGAACGGATGCACTTGCCGGTGTTGTTAATATTATTACCAAAAGACCGTCCGGTACGACCACAGATAATAAAGTATCTGTATCTGCCGGATTCCAGGAAGAGAGTGTGGGCAGAGAGTATGCCTTCTTTGGAGGCAAAGGGGTGCATACGGAGAATATCTATTTAAGATGGGAGGGAATAAACGGAATCTATGCGAATACAGGATTTACCCGCAATATACACGGAGGATGGAGAGGCGATAAGTCGGGGCAAGAGAAGGAATGGTCCCCAAAATCACAATTCCTCTACACCGGAATGACGGGTTATACGAACCGTAAACTCGATGTATGGTATAAACTCGATTTTGTCGATGAGAAAATAAACACTCCTTCGAACGGTACTTCTGCCTCTCCTAATGTTGTAAGCAATAAAAAATTCCTGACGCATCGATATACGAATCAGCTGCACGCGGATTATCGAGCCGGCAACAGGCTTAGTTTTAATTTTGCTGCGTCTTATCAGAATTACAGACGTGTTACACGCACCATAATTACGGATCAGGATACTAATGAAAAATGGCTCTCGTTGGCCGAATCGTCTCAGGATACCTCGAAATTGGAATCGTGGTTTACACGCCTTACAGCCTCGTGGTCCGTATCGCCGAAAATTAAAATACAGCCCGGTATCGAGTATCAATGGAATAAAGCTTCAGGGGACAGGGTGGAGGGATCTCCGTCGATATCCGACCTGGCCATTTTTATCTTAGCGGAATGGACGCCCGTGGAGTGGTGGAATTTACGTCCTGGATTGCGTTCTGTGATTATCTCGGACTATGACGCTCCGGTAGCCATTCCTGCACTCTTGACAAAACTCAATATTACCGATCGCATGGATTTTAGGGCTTCGTATGCTTATGGATTCAGGGCGCCTGCGTTGAGGGAGCTGTACTTCTCCTTTCATAACTCCAATCACAATATAGACGGAAATCCCGACTTGAAATCGGAATATTCTCATAATTTTACAGCTTCGTTCACATGGAGGCCGATCCATAATGAAACAGTGAGATTAACCTCTTCTTTTTCAGGTTTTTATAATAGCTTTAAGGATCGTATAACTCTTGCTGTCGATATGAACGACCCACAGCACATGACATATTATAATATTGATAAATACAGGACCGCCGGAGGAACAATCGAGAATGTTCTTTCATGGAATAATCTTCGCGTAGAGCTCGGAATATCGATTATAGGGCGTTATAACACACTGTATTCCGACCAGAGATATGACGCCGAGAATATGGATAGATTAAGATATTCTCCGGAAGTTGCAGCCAGCGCAGCTTATTCCTTCCGGAGAGGCACCGATATCAGTTTCTTTTATAAATTTACAGGGAAACGGAGGGAATATTACGTCGACGATTATGGGAAACTTTTTCTTGGAGGGCTTAATTCATTCAGTTGGGCGGACTTTACAGTCACCCACCGGTTCAACACTCATCTCAGTATTAAGGGTGGAGTGAAAAATATTTTTAATGTCACTACCGTTAAAAATTCCGCAGGTGGAGATATGCACAGCGAAGGCAGAGTGCCATTATTACAAGGCTACGGGAGATCATATTTTTTCGGAATGAATTTCAGGTTTAATTAATTTATAGCTATAAAATGAAAAAATTTATTTACTTATTATTTACTGTTTTATTTTTTGCAGGATGCAGCGACAGCGACGATAACGTTACGTTACCGGACGTTACGGTTAATTTTAAATCGACGGTTGTCGGAATCGACGGCGAATACGATTCCGAGAGAATCGAACTCGTACTGAGCCGTGCTTATTCGAGAGATCTGACAGTGCAGCTAACTTATAATTCAGAAGATTTGGTTTATGGGGAAGAGTTTACAGTCGATCCTGCACCCTCAGGAGATAACTTTTCGCTTACTATATCTGCCGGACAAACTTCTGCTGGATTTACTGTCGAAAAAAATACCGAAGCGGTATTCGATGGGGATGAAGCAGTTGAATTTACCATAGTATCGTTATCCGTATCCGAGGGTGTGGCTATCGGTAGCACTAATGTCGTGAAGGTGGTCTTCGGTACTATCGTATCCGCAGGAGAAGACGAGTTTACGATTCAGGCTCGTGTAGGAGATGATCCGACGGCAAATGTAGTATATGTAGATTTTAGCACTAACAAACAATATCCAGTAGACAGAAGCGGTTGGGATCTCGGTTTCTACTGCGGAGACGACTTCAGAGTGATTCTTAATCCTTCATACCAGACCGTTGCCACTTCTACGGGTAAATACTCGATGGCGGATGTTACATTGGACGATACTGTCGATGCAGAATATCTCGACGGCAATCCAATGGCAATGGGGGCAGGAGAGATTCCTCTACCTTTCGACGTGTTGGATAATTTATCCGGAAGTTTAACCGGAACTGTTTTTAATACGATATCGTCTGTGAGTAGTGAAAATCAAGTCTATTTTGTAGCTTCTGAAAATAACCGCTCGGACAGATCGCGGTGGTATAAGGTTAAGGTGGACCGTAATTCCACAGCAGACGGATATATTGTCCAATACGAGTATGTATCTGATAGCGAATTTAAAAGTGTGGAAATAAAAAAGAACGACTTATATAATATTATCTCTTTATCTCTGGAGACAGGAGACATCGTAATTGCCGAACCACAGGCGGAGAAGTGGGATATTATGTATGGATATTCGGTGCAGTCCACCCCTTTTATGGGTATCCCCAGGCCGTATTTTATGCAGGATATGATATTGATAAACAATATTGGCGGAGTTACGGCAGCGCAGATATTCGAAGAGGAGATAGGCTTCGATAATATATCTGTGGACGATCTTGCGGGCATCCGATTCTCTAACGATAGATTAGTCATAGGAGATTCTTGGAGAAGTGTCAGCGCAGGAGTGTATACCGATCGTTATTATGTTATAAAAGACCCTGCGGGAAATTATTATAAAATGCAGGGAGTGCGCGGAGGATTCGGGGAAGACGGAGGAATCCGCGGCAATCCGGTAATAAGGTATTATCTAATCAATGAATAATCTTAAATATTATAGAAATTTTAATCGGCGGACCTTCCAAGAGTCCGCTGATTTTTTCTAAACCCTTAGGTTTATATTCATTGTGTAAATTTATTGGACACAGCTATCGAATAATTTACCGATTATCAACCTAAAATCTGCCGGAGTCGGGCAGTGCCGATCGCGGATTAAGATAAGATCTCTAACGACGAGTATGGCAATTACTGTTGTCGGAATGGTAAATTTTCGTCCGATTGCGCACCATGTATGAGATGATCGGTCGATGTAATATTTTATCTGGACAAATTGAATAAGGATTCGGAGGTTAGAATTACTGAGAAGATGCCTTAAAATTCGCGGGGATAGAGTTCCCGGATTTAAAAAAGTGAGCAAAAATAATAAAAGAAAGTATTATTGATCTTCTATTTTGCCATTGCCAGTTTTTTCTTTTCCGGAGGAAGTTTTTCGATTGCGTATCTTAATGCCGTACGAGGCATTATATTTTTATTTTTCAATACGTAATTGAAGATTTGTTCCGGATAATATTCACTCGCTGCTTTGAGCATCCAGCCGTATCCCTTCTGAACGAGGTCTTCAGGGTCCGCGAGAAGGATATCCGCAATTTCAAGTATATCGTTGAGAAACCTCCCTTTTCTCGCAGGTATTATGAATGTTACCGCTGCTGCGCGACGCATCCATTTATTATCGGATAAGGCCCAATCCTTAATTTTCTCAATGCTGTATTCAGGAAATTTTTCCACGAACGATCCTATCGTGTGATTGCATAAAGTATCGCATGAAGCCCAGTTGTTAACATGATTCTTTATCCATTCTTCAAATATTCCAAAGTCCGAAGATTCAGAGAAATTTTCCAATTTTTCCGAAAAATCACAAGCCACAATCGATTCCTCCAATATTCCGCTGCGCCATAATTCCGTGCACAGACCGTAAATAAACTGTTTGTCGCGATCCTTGATCTCCTTCCAATATTCCGCAGAAATTTTATGGATCATAGGAACTTTTACACCATAGAAAATTATCTTTTCTTTGAAGAAATTCTGATTATTCTCTTTGGTCTTTTCGTCCACTCTGTCTTTCAGATTCTTACGAATCCGGAATAATATATCGTTCATTGTCCGATCAGTTAAGCCCTCCTTACATGGGCTCTTCGTATGCCTTCATTAATCTTACTTCATAAATTCCGCTACCTTCAAAATTCATGAAGTCACTGAATTTTATCTCGAATATGCCGTTAATATCTTTGGGCAGCGGTATTTTTTCCGTAATAAATTCCTCCCTGTTGCCTGAAATTTTTATTTTTTTGCTCTCTGCCCCGTTGAAGGACACGGTAAATTCTCCGTTCTTATCGCTACCCCACAGTTTTAATTCAATGTGCAGATTCTGTTGATTTTTAGAGTCGAGATTATATGCAAACCACCCCTCAGCATTCCGCCAACGCTCTTCGTGACTGACTCCGGTTGCTGCTCCGGACGATGAGTATCCATGATCGGACTCCGATTGCTGTTCGCCGGGACGAACCATATCCACGGTGTTCTCTTCTTTTACAATTCTTGCCTTCCCTCTCTCTCTCTCCGTGTAATCCTTAATGTAGTCTTCGCCGGACATCTTCTGAAAATAAACGATATAACGGGATTCGTGTATATTATAAAACGGTTCCAGAATTGCTTGAGTTTTAAATAAATTCTCAGGATTAGGATCGTAGATATCCCATGAACTGAATTTTAAACCCGGACCCTTTATTCTTTCGATTCTGTTCAGGAAGTCAAAATCGTTATCGTACGACACAATCATAGCTATATTCTCGTTCATCGGATAATATTTACCCGTAGCTATGTGGTCGCCCCTTCCGTCGCCTGCGAACAAACCGTCCATATTGTAAGAGTGAGTTCTTTTACCGAGAACTACGGGGCCGTATAGGATCGAATAAAACTCCTGTTGGTCAGGAATTTGCTCGGTCCTTAGCTCCATCGGAAGACTGATCTCTATTCTATCCCCGTTCTTCCATTTACGGTTTATAGACGCAAAACCGTTATTTTCTGGAACAGTGTGGCGTGTCCCGTTTATGGCTATCTCCATATTATCCCCCGGCATCCATTCCGGGAATCGTATTTTAATATTGAATTTTTTAGATTTTTTCAGGTTGAGAATCAATTCCGTATTGTTCGTTTCAGGGAATCCGGTCCCTTGCGTGAGAACAATACCCTTGTCTTCCCAGTTTAATACGGACGGAACGAAGAGGTTCACATAAAGATCGTCTCCCTGGTGCGCATAGATCAGTTCACCGTACTTCGCATGATTCTCCAGTCCCGAACCCACGCAGCACCAGAAGCTTGTATGTGGTTGGGAATATACCCGGTAATGTCCCGGACGCATAGAGGTAAAATATACAAATCCCCCCTTCTCCGGATGTTGAGTCGAGAGAATATGGTTGAACATGGCGCGTTCGTAAAAGTCGAGGTATCTGGAATCGCCCGATTCGCTGAACAACATCATACTCAGCCGCATCATATTGTAGGTATTGCAGGTCTCCGGACCCTCGCGGTCTTCCAGCATACGTGTGTAGTTATCGATAGGATGGAAGTACTCCCTTACGCTGTTGCCTCCGATGCTTACGCTTCTTTTATTGACGACATTGTCCCAGAAGAATACTGAGGCTTCGTGCCATTCCTCATTACATTCGAGTTCTGCGATTCTCTGGTAACCTATTACTTTAGGAATCTGCGTGTTTGCGTGCATGCCCGTAAGCTTGTCTTCATGTCTGATAAGCGGATCGAGAATTCTTCTGTCGGAGAATCGTTTGGCTAATTCTAAATACTTCTCCTCTCCGGTAATATCGTAAACATCTGCAAATACCTCATTTAATCCGCCGTGTTCGCTGATCAGCATTTGTGCAACCTGCTCGTCGCTAAGTCCGGAGGTAATGTCGATCATCCAGTCGGTATATTTAATCAGCATCTCCTTGGCCTGTTCGATCCCTCCATGCAGATAAGCGTCTCGCAATCCTGCGTAAGGTTTATGGATGTTATAGAGAGGAACCCATTTTTTATTGAGCTCGAAGTCAGAAGCGTCGATTTTGCCTGCTTTGATCTCGTCCCACAACTGTTTGCTCCCCGGAACCCCTCCGATGTATCCGTCTCCGCTGTTATCCTGACAGCGAGCAAGTTCGGATATCATATAATCGAGTCTCGCTTTGATATCTTTATCTCCTGTACTCGCATACATCATTGACAGAGCGGATAAATAATGTCCCCCTATATGCCCGTCGAGTCCCGTATTCTCCCAGTTGCCGTAACTCTCCGCCTTCGGTTCAAGGCCTGCTTCCCGCAGATAAGGAGAGAGAAGCCTGTCTGCGTCGAGTTCGAGCATATATTGCTTGTCGACGTCTGCCGCATTGCTGAACGGTCCATCTGTAATTTCTACATCGGATAAATGGAAAAATTCAATTTTATCCGCTGCGAATATCGTTCCGCAGACTATCGACATGCAGAATGCTGTTATAAGTTTGTCGAGGAATCTCATATATAAAATATTTTAATAACTGCAAAAATAAAATTTATTTTAAGTTTGAAAATTAGTAAATAATTAAATAATAACGAAAAAGTTTTTACTTTCATTATCATTTATATAAGTTAAAATTCTATACTTTTGCAGAACTCATATAAATTTTTTATATTTATTCGAGATTTTGATAACCCAAAAAGAATCCTGATATGAAAGGAATAGTTCTGGCAGGAGGTACAGGGACGCGTCTGTATCCGATTACAAAAGGAGTGTCCAAGCAGCTGCTGCCCATATACGATAAGCCTATGATTTACTATCCGATATCGGTGTTAATGCTTGCCGGTATCCAGGATATTCTCATAATCTCCACGCCGCACGACCTCCCGATGTTTAAAAGGCTGCTGGGAGACGGAAGCGATTACGGAGTTAATTTTTGTTACGAAGAGCAGCCTCATCCCGGAGGATTGGCACAAGCATTTATTATAGGGGAAAAATTTATCGGCGGTGATTCTGTGTGTCTTGTGCTCGGAGATAACATTTTTTATGGACAGGGATTTACGAAAATGCTTATCCAAACGGTAGCGGAAGCTGAAAATGAAGGTAAAGCGACGGTGTTCGGATACTTTGTGAACGATCCCGAAAGATATGGAGTTACCGAATTCGACGAGAAAGGCAATGTATTGAGCATCGAGGAGAAGCCCGCTGTCCCAAAATCTAATTATGCTGTCGTAGGGTTATATTTTTACCCTAACAAGGTGGTCGAGGTGGCGAAAAATATACAGCCATCCGCCCGGGGAGAACTTGAAATTACGACTGTAAATCAAAGATTTCTTGAAAGTAAAGAGTTAAAGGTTAAATTGTTAGGCCGCGGATTCGCCTGGCTGGATACCGGTACGCACGATTCTCTCAGCGAGGCCTCGTCTTTTATAGAAACCATTGAGAAAAGACAGGGGCTTAAAGTAGCCTGCCTTGAAGAGATTGCCTATCGCAAAGGCTGGATCGACCGTGAAAAGCTTCTCGAACTCTGCGCCCCCATGATAAAGAACCAATACGGGCAGTATATCAGCAAATTAAAAATATGAACGTAATAAAAACAGATATAGAAGGTCCGGTTATTATCGAGCCGAAAATATTCGGCGACGATAGAGGATATTTTTTCGAGAGTTATTCACAGAGGAATTTTGAGGCGGACGTACTTAAAACCGAATTTGTGCAGGATAACGAGTCCAAGTCAAAGTACGGGGTACTCCGCGGATTACACTACCAACTCCCCCCATATGCACAGAGCAAACTGGTACGGGTAATTTCCGGACGTGTGTTGGACGTTGCGGTCGATATACGAAAAGGCTCCCCGACATTTGGCAGACATGTGGCCGTCGAGCTCACAGGCGAGAACCACAGGCAGTTCTTTATTCCGCGGGGATTTGCCCACGGATTCGTTGTTCTCAGCGAGGAAGTTTTATTTCAGTATAAATGCGACAATTATTATGCTCCGGATCACGAGGGCGCAGTGTTATGGAATGACCCTGCGTTGAATATCGACTGGATAGTGCCGGAATCGAAAATATTACTCTCGGATAAGGATAAAAAAAATCCTCTTCTCGATAATGCACCGCTGTTTGATTTTAACGATAAACTGTATTAAAATGAATATATTGGTAACGGGTGCGAAGGGTCAATTAGGATGCTGTTTTAGAAAATTATCATCAGATTATCCCGAACATAAATTTATTTTGACCGATATGCCGGAAGCAGATATAACCGATGCGGTCTGTATAGAGAATTTTATCAAAGAAAATAATGCGGAGGCAATTGTGAACTGTGCTGCATATACTGCTGTGGACAAAGCTGAGACAGATATTGAATTATGCGGAAAAATAAATATAGAAGGTCCGCGGACATTGGCTTCTTTGGCGGTAAAATATAAGATCTCTTTGGTTCACATTTCTACGGATTATGTCTTTGACGGAGGTAACTGCCGTCCCCTGCATGAGAACGATCCGACAGGACCGTCCTCTGTATATGGGAGAACCAAACTCGACGGAGAGATCGCTGTCAAAGAATCGGGCTGCGATGCAGCCATAATTCGTACGGCGTGGCTATACTCCGAGTTCGGTAATAATTTTGTCAAAACGATGCTTAGGCTCAGTAAGGAACGTGATTCTCTCAGTGTCGTTTACGATCAGGTAGGAACTCCTACCTATGCAGTGGACCTTGCGGAGGCTATCGTTATACTTCTTGGAAAAGGGATTAATGGCTGTGAAATATACCATTACAGCAACGAAGGAGTGACTTCGTGGTTTGATTTCTCCAGAAAAATTTTCGAATTGGAAAATCTGAACATTAAGGTTTGTCCGGTTGAATCCGATCAATATCCTACACCCGCTAAAAGACCTGCGTATAGTGTGTTAAGTAAAAATAAAATAAAAACACAGGGGATAGACGTCCCCTACTGGGAGGAATCCCTGAAGGAATGTCTGAAATCAATTAAAAGCCAGCAGAACGTAGCTATATGAAAAAAAATATTCTAATTACCGGTGGTGCCGGTTTTATAGGTTCGCATGTCGTGCGTCTATTCGTTAATAAATATCCGGATTATAATATCTACAACCTGGATAAACTTACTTACGCGGGCAATCTGGCGAATTTAAGCGATATAGAGGCTCGCCCGAACTACACCTTCGTCAAGGCGGATATCTGCGATCTGGAAACGATGAAGGAAGTGATTGCGGAAAATAATATAACCGGAATAATTCACCTTGCAGCCGAGAGCCATGTGGACAGAAGCATTAAAGACCCGCTCGTCTTCGCGCAGGCAAATGTTATGGGTACGCTGTCGCTTCTTCAGGCAGCCAAAGAGGTGTGGAATGGAGATTATTCGGATAAAATATTTTATCATATTTCAACAGACGAAGTATACGGTACGTTAGACTTTGACGGAACATTCTTCACGGAGGATACGAAGTATGATCCGCACAGCCCTTACTCGGCAAGCAAGGCATCTTCGGATCATTTTGTAAGAGCTTACCATGATACTTACGGACTGCCGGTTATAGTGACCAACTGCTCAAATAATTACGGTCCTTATCAATTTCCTGAGAAACTGATTCCGTTGTTTATCAATAATATACGGCATCAAAAGCCTCTCCCCGTGTATGGTAAGGGAGAGAATGTACGCGATTGGCTGTATGTCGTGGACCACGCGCGTGCCATCGACGTGATATTCCACAGAGGTAAAAACGGAGATACTTATAATATCGGAGGTTTTAACGAATGGAAAAATATCGATCTTATAAAAGTAATAATTAAAACTGTTGATAAATTACTCGGTAATCCGGAAGGGACAAGCGAATCTCTTATCACTTATGTAACGGACCGCGCAGGCCATGATCTTCGTTACGCGATAGACTCTACCAAGTTGAAAAATGAACTCGGATGGGAACCGAGCCTTCAGTTCGAAGAAGGTATCGAAAAAACAGTAAAATGGTATCTGGAAAATCAGGAATGGTTGGATAACGTTACTTCCGGAGAGTATGAGAATTATTACAGGAAGATGTATAATCAGAAATAAATTTCAATGAATATAGCTATTGTCGGAACCGGATATGTAGGTTTAGTCACAGGGGCCTGCTTTGCCGAAATGGGACTGCGTGTTACATGCGTGGATATAGATCGCGATAAAATAGAAATGTTATCGAATGGGATCATGCCTATCTACGAACCGGGGCTGAAGGAGCTTGTTGAAAAAAATACTCGTGAAAACAGGCTCTTCTTTTCGACGAACCTTACGTCCGTGCTGCCGGAGGTGGATATAGTATTTAATGCGGTAGGGACTCCTCCGGATGAGGACGGAAGTGCTGACCTAAGCTATGTTTATAAGGTCGCGGAGGAGTTTGGTAAATACATTACCCGATATACTCTCTTCGTTACTAAAAGCACCGTGCCCGTCGGAACCTCTAAAAGGGTAAAGGAAATTATAAAAGAGGAGTTGAGAACGCGTGGACAAGATATTCCGTTCGATGTGGCCTCTAACCCGGAATTCCTTAAAGAAGGTGCCGCCATCGAGGATTTTATGAAACCGGACCGTGTAGTCGTAGGCACTAACAGTCCTAAGGCACGATTACTCATGGAGAAGGTATACAGGCCGTTCATGATGAATAATTACCGAATGATATTTACCGATATAAGTTCGGCCGAGATGATAAAATATGCCGCTAACGCCATGCTTGCCACACGTATCAGTTTTATGAACGATATAGCCAATCTATGCGAAATTGTGGGAGCTGATGTCGATATGGTAAGGACAGGAATAGGGGCCGACCAACGCATCGGGAATAAATTCCTTTATGCCGGATGCGGTTACGGGGGTTCATGTTTTCCGAAGGATGTTAAGGCTCTTGCCAGTACCGGCAGACAGAACGGTTATGTGATGGAAGTTATCGAGGCAGTGGACAGAGTCAATGATAGGCAGAAGACGATTCTGTTCGACAAACTCAATGACGGATTCGGAGGCGATATTGCCGGTAAAACCATTGCCGTTTGGGGGCTGGCATTCAAACCTGAGACTGACGATGTGAGGGAAGCTCCTGCGATAAAAGTTATAGAAAAACTTCTGGAAGCAGGCACCGGAGTAAAAGTGTACGATCCCGTCGCAATGGAGGAAACAGAAAAACTACTGGGAGATAAAATCGTTTATTCGTCCGATATGTATGCTGCTGCGGAGAATGCCGACGCTGTTATGCTTATGACCGAATGGAAGCAGTTTAGACTTCCCAACTGGAAAAAAGTCAGAAAAATAATGAATGGCAGCCACGTACTCGACGGACGTAATATTTACGACCGGGAAGAATTGGAACAGTTAGGTTTTACTTATTACCGGATCGGAGGGTAAACGTCAGGGGTATATCATATTTATTTGAGTGATTCTAAGAGCTCATAAACCTTCGAAGTTACCCCGTCTTCCAATACATACCATACTCCCTTGAATTTTATTTTGTTAGTGTCGCGCCATACGAATAAGAACTCGTTGTCGGGCCCGTATTCTTTTATGTAACTGAATATCATGGTATAATCTGGTTCTACCACCTTGACCATAATTCCTCCGTCGTTCCACAATGCGTCGTAAGTACTGTTGCGTACCAGAATTTCGAGTTCATGGAGAACCTCCATGTTACTGACCTCGTATTCTGTATCGTCTCCTTTAAATTTCAGTTTTATTGAACCTGCGTGCGGTAGATCCAAATCGAACCTCATATCTGTCAGAACGGGGGTCTCGTTAGGCAGGGGTTTGTAAAGATATACCGGTATTGTTGTTCTTATTGACGAACACGCTACAAAAACAATGAAAGAGAATATGACCGCAAAATTAAGTGTTCTCATGGTTGGTTTTTAGTTCGAATGATACAAAAAATAAACCTGTTTTTATGGAATTCGGCAATGTTTTAAATAAATTATTTGTCCGTTCGGACTTTTATCGGCATTTTTGCGCCCGGAATCCCTAATGCGATTCCGTTGAAAAATACTTTTTAATTAGTTAATGTGTTGAAAATACCGTGTTTACGGTATGGTTATACCGTTAATAAGGGATGATACGAAGGTCCTATTCCGTTACTTTTGTGCCTTGTAATCATAATATTATAAGGTAAATGGAAAATATTCTCAAACCTCCGTAACCGGACAGATGTAAAAGTGTTACTACGAATAGATTAAAACACTAATAAATAAACGAATTAATTTATGAGAAACAAATACGCTTTGATCGTGGCATTATTTTTCGGTGGATTTACTTTTACATCCGCTATTGCGCAAAATAATGAAGATGACTTCGAGTCCCGACTTATAAAACTCGAAAATATAAACTCCAAACTTCCTCAGATCTCCGGACAATTAAACCTAAGGTATCAATACAGAGAGAATAACGATGTTAAGCACAACTTCGATGTAAGAAGGGCCCGAATCGATTTTAAGGGGGCGGTAGGATCGAAATTCGATTACCGTGCGCAGATCGAATTCGCAGGTTCGAACGTTAAACTTCTCGACGGATTTGTAAAATGGAAGCCTGTCAGCAACTTCTTTGTTCAGGGTGGACAGTACAAACTACCGTTCTCGATCGAGAATCAATATTCTCCGTACAACATGGAGACCATAGATTATTCCCTTGCAGTCAATCATCTTAGTAGTCTGGACGATATCTCCGGAATAAATTCCAGCGGACGCGACGTTGGTATTATGATCGGAGGGAACTTCTTCAGGAAGGACGGTTACAGCATAATCGAATATTCTCTCGGATTATTCAACGGCAACGGTATAAACAGAAGCGACAACAACAGCAATAAGGACTTCTCCGGACTCGTTTACATCAATCCTATCAAATACTTCTCCCTTGCCGTATCGCATTACAACGGTAATATCGGAGATAAAGGAGAGAGTATAGAACGTGTTCGTACCGGATATGGTTTGAGATACGACGATAAAAAAATTGTGGTACGAAGCGAGTACATTCATGGTAAAACAGGAGAACTCAAAAGTAAAGGGGTGTACATTCTCGCTGGTTATACCTTCATGGCAAATTCCAACCGATAGTTAAATACGACTACTTTAAGAGGGATAAACATCTGGCTGCCACCGAACACGATAGCGCGCTTATAGGACTGAACTACTTCCCTAACAGATCGCTTAAATTCCAGGTTAATTACACTTACAACCATGTAAAAACACGCAGCAATTACAGCCATCTTGCCGCGCAGTTTATCGCACTGTTCTAAAGCATACCAATAACGCGGTATATAATTACCTTTATAAAGGGATTTAAGACCGTATTAATTTCGGGTATTTTTGCATTGTGGATCAAAACAATGTAAGGATGCCCGATATTCGTGAAAAGAAATATGTAAAAGCTGTGATACGCAGCAGCAGGCTTGCCAGGTTGCAGGCAGAGGAATCTCTGGATAAATTCCCCGGAATAGATTATGAATTCTTAATTCTGGATTCCTACGGCGATAAGAATAAAAATATTTCGCTTCTTGAGAACGTATCTCCGGACTTCTTCACGCGGGAGATAGATAATGCGGTGCTCGAGGGCAGGGCCGATATTGCGGTGCATTCCGCTAAGGATCTACCTTATCCGCTTCCGGAGGGCATAATGCTTGCCGCGCTCCTGCCTGCGTTCGATGATACCGATTCCCTTGTGAGCTGGAATAATCTTACCTTAAGTGAACTGCCATCAGGTGCAAGGGTCGGAACGAGTTCCATGACGAGAAAAAACGAGTTTCTCGCGCTCCGTCCCGATCTGCAAGTGGTCAGCATACGGGGTACGATAGAAGAACGCATCGCACATATAGATAATGGTACTATCGACGCTCTGATCGTTGCTTCATGCGCTCTTATACGCCTCGGACTGGAAGACCGAATCGCAGAGCGTCTCAAATTCCGAACCCATCCATTGCAGGGGAAGATCGCAATTACCGCGCGGAAAGAAGATATGGATACGATAGGATTATTCTCCGATCTCGATATAAGAAAAACTTACGGCAGGGTCACCCTTGTGGGATTCGGTCCCGGCGATCCTGAATTGCTGACTATTGCCGGAGAGAAGGCTCTCTGTGAAGCGGACGTTATATTTCACGACGACCTTCTGGACAAAGATTATCTGAATAAATATACCGCTGAAAAAATATACGTTGGTAAACGCAAGGATAAACACAGTCATTCACAGGAAGAGATTAACCGTCTTCTTTATAAGTCTGCGGTAGAAGGTAAAGGGGTAGTACGCCTTAAAGGCGGCGATCCGATGATATTTGCTCACGGACGAGAAGAGATCGATTATCTCCGGAGCTTTCTCGTAGAAGTCGATGTGATCCCCGGAATCTCCGCAGGTATTGCTGCAGCCTCATTAACGGGAATTCCTCTGACGCATCGCGGAGTATCATCTTCCGTAGCGTTCTTCTCAGGGCACGGACATACAGATAAACCGCTCAAAATTCCCAATGCCGATACTTTGGTATGTTATATGGGAGTCTCGAATATTCGTAACATTGCAGGTGAATTGATTAAGAATGGATATTGCGGAGATACGCCTGCCGTACTCGTATATAATGCCTCCAGAGCGGATCAGAGAATATTCAGATATACCTTATCACAGTTAAAAAATTCAGATATAAAATTCCCTACCCCTCTTGTCGCTGTGGTTGGAGAGGTCGCAGGGCTGGATTGTGATTCGGATGCGGAAATTTACGCGACGGGAACAACTTCTAAAGAATACGAAGGACTCGGTAAGGTGACGCACCAATCCCTGATCCAAATAAGAAAAATTGAGGACAACAAGGCCCTGTATGCCGCTCTCGATAAGATAAGTACATTCGATTGGATCTGTTTCACGAGCCGTTACGGAGTCCGATATTTTTTCGAAGATCTGGTTGAACGGAAGATAGATATAAGAAGGCTGGGTAAGGTCTCTGTCGCGTCGGTCGGCCAGGTTACTTCACAGGAATTGGCCGCATATAACATTATTCCGGACTTCGAGTCTCCGACAGGTTCCGCGGAGGGTATAATCGCTTATTTTAATAAAAAAAATATCCGCAATAAAAGGATTCTGCTTCCGCGTTCCGATAAGGGATTAAAGGAGCTATATCTCGGTCTGATAAAGGCAGGACACAAGGTATACGATATTCCGGTGTATACCAATACTTTAAAATCCGTTGCGCCTGATGAAAATATCGAAAATTATGACGGTATCGCGTTCTCTTCTCCGTCAGGAGTCGAAGCGTTCACTGAAATTTACGGTATTATTCCGGATAATTTAAAATTGATTGCTCGTGGCAAAACCACTGAAACTGAAATACGAAGAATTATTTTATGAAAAGATTCAGACAATACAGGACCTCTGAAGAGGTAAGAGATAAATATGCGGACGTTATTCTCAATCCGGACGATTTTATATATCCTTATTTTGTTGTCGAAGGGGAAGGTATTACGGACGAGATATCCTCTATGAACGGAGTATTCAGATTCTCGATAGACAGGCTTATCGAAGATGTCAGGGAACTCATGGATTACGGTGTGGATAAGGTTCTTCTGTTCGGCGTAGTAAATCAGAATATTAAAGATGAACGTGGGTCGTGCGGATTGCACGGAGACAGCATTATATGCAAAGCCGTCCGCGATCTTAAGAAGGAACTCCCGGAACTTACCGTGATAACCGATGTATGCCTGTGTGAATACACATCTCACGGACACTGCGGACTACTGCATAATAAAGATGTGGATAACGACTCTACACTTCCGCTATTAGCGCAGATGGCTCTCTCTCACGCTCTTGCCGGAGCCGATGTTGTGGCTCCATCCGCTATGATGGACGGACAGGTGGAGGCTATACGAACCGTTCTGGACGAAAATAATCTGAAAACCCGCATTCTTGCGTATTCTGCCAAATACGCTTCTTCGTTTTACGGTCCGTTCCGCGATGCCGCGGCCTCCGTGCCGGGATTCGGTGACAGGAAGTCCTATCAGATGGATTACCGCACGAGGGATCAGGGGCTTGAGGAAATAGCTGCGGATATCGAAGAGGGTGCGGATATGGTAATGGTCAAACCTGCAATGTCCTATCTCGACATTATTAGTAAGGCGTCGGAGAAATTTCCAGATACAAAACTTGCAGCTTATCAGGTGTCCGGTGAATACTCGATGCTCATGGCCGGAGCTGCGAACGGTTATTTCGACGAGAGGCGCGTGTTCGAAGAGACGCTGACTGCGATAAAACGTGCCGGAGCGGACTATATAATAAGTTATTACGCAAAAAAATTCTTTAAAAGCAACCGGTAATATGAAATTTCTTCCGATATCAGTGAATATAGACGAGAAAAAAATAGTTATGATAGGGGGGGGTAATGTCGCGCTCCATAAGGCTTCCATATTAGCGCGGTTCACCGACAAAGCAACGATTGTTTCTCCGGAATTTCTCGACGGATTTCACGAACTGCCATTCGATCTCGTACGGAAGAGGTTCTCTCCGGAGGACCTCGACGGTGCGTTCTTGGTATATGTCTGTACTGGAGACAGCAGCCTTAATTCCGAGATCAAATATGAATGCGAGAGTCGGGGAATTCTTACGAGCGTTTGCGACAATCCCGCCCTGTGCGATTTCATCTCGCCCGCAATTTATAAAAATAGAAATATGACTATTGCCATAGGTTCCGATTCCGAAGATGTGAAACGCTCCATACGGGTGAGAAATTCTGTAAAAGACGCCGTTGAGAATAATTTAATCGACATCGGATAATGGTTGAATTCAGAGGTATAGATCACCGAGACACTGTGCTGCGCGATAATTCTATTTGGACCGATTTAAACGATGACGTTCCGCATGTTCTCTTGTCTACGTGCAACCGCACGGAGGTTTACTGGGGAGAGGGGGATATACCGGATAATATTTTGCGCCATTTATGCAGGGTAGCTTCGGGACTCGAATCTGCGATTCCCGGAGAGACGGCGATTCTGGGGCTGATTAAGAGGGCATATTCCGACGCGTCGCATAAATTCCGCCTCTCGCCGGAAATTAACAAAATATTCCAGACTGCCGTCCGTGCAGGCAAGCGTGTGCGTTCGGAGACTAAAATATCCAACGGCGCTGTCTCTCATTCACAGGCTGCAGTGGACATTATTAGAGGCCTGTATCCTGATCTCAAAAATAACCTGATAACGATCGTAGGAATCAATAAACTGACCGAGGATGCGCTCAGGTTTCTTAAAACCTGCGGAGTGTCCGGATTATTCTTATCGAACCGTAAATTATCCAAAGCTGAGGAGAGGGCGAAAAAATACGGTTGCGGAGCGATTCCTCTTAGTGAAAAGAAAAAATTCATGGCGTTCACCGATATATTGATTTGTGCCACTTCCGCTCCACACATAATTATAGGTCCGGACGATATTCCGGAGGATAGAAATATGACAATCATAGACCTCTCGTTCCCCAGTAATATCGATCCGGCGGTGGCGGAAATGACAAACGTAATCTATTACGATATTCGTGCGGTCGAAGCGTACGTAAATCGGAATATCTCTCAGAGGCAGGACGAAATCGTCCGTGCGGAGAAGATTATCGAGCAGGAAATAAAAAAATACCATGCGTGGAATTATGCGCGTAAACGGAGAATTAATGGAACGGAAATTATCGCATCGAGCCTGTAAAGAGGCGTCAAAATATATTCCCGGAGGGGTAAACAGTCCGGTAAGGTCGCTAAAGAGCGTGGGTGGGAACCCGTTATTTATCGAGAGGGCCAAAGGCGTTAAACTTACGGATATCGACGGTAATAAATATACCGATTACTGCCTATCGTGGGGAGTATTTATTCAGGGACATTCCCATCCGGATGTTACCCGTGCGGTCAAGAGGGCCGTTGCCAATGGTACAAGTTATGGTATTCCGTGCATTGCGGAGACCGGGCTTGCGAAGAAGGTAAACCGTTGCTTCCCCTCTATGGAGAAGGTAAGATTTGTAAATTCCGGAACCGAAGCCGTTATGAGTGCAATAAGGGTTGCAAGGGGGTATACGGGAAGGAATGTTATCGTTAAATTCGACGGATGCTATCACGGTCATGCCGACCATCTACTTGTCTCCGCAGGTTCCGGAGTCGCAGGACTCTCCGGAGCCTCCTCTGCCGGTGTACCCGATAATTTTGTAAAATACACGATAAGTGTTCCGTTTAATGATCGTAGGGCGGTCGAAGAAATTTTTTCTATGCGGGGAGAGGATATAGCAGCAATCATAGTAGAGCCTGTTCCGGCAAATATGGGTGTTGTGATTCCGCAGGAAGGGTATCTTCAATTTTTAAGGGAGATCGCTGCGCGTTACGGGGCTCTGCTTATTTTCGACGAAGTTATAACCGGATTCCGCCTCTCTTCGGGCGGGGCCCAGAAATTTTTTGGTATAGAACCCGACCTGACTACTCTCGGTAAAATCGTCGGAGGCGGATTTCCTGCTGCCGCCTTCGGAGGTAAACGGGAGATAATGGATGTGCTTGCTCCGGACGGACCTGTGTATCAGGCAGGAACATTGTCAGGTAATCCTGTCGCGATGGCAGCCGGCGGAGCTGCATTGGACATCCTGTCGGAGGCCGGGTTCTATTCCTCTTTACAGAATAAATGCTCGGAATTTTATAATGAACTGGAATACGCGGTTAAAGGTAAGGATATACGGTTAAACCGCATCGGTTCCATGTTCACGCTGTTCTTTTCCAAAGAGGAAGTCATTGACTTTAGAACCTCTGCCGGCAGCGACGATAAGCGGTTTGCAAAATTTTTCCGATCCATGTTGAAACAGGGAATTTATATTTCTCCTTCACGGTTCGAGGCGAATTTTATCTCATCTGCACACACTAATAAGCATCTGGAAAATTTTGTCAAGGCTGTCCGGAAGTCTATTTAATCTTTGTAGATGGTGTAGATCGCCTCTAATCTGTCAGTTCATATTTTTTATCTGACCGGGGAACGGAGAGTCCGTTAGGGTTAAGTATATGTCCGTTGAGAACGGATTCGTATTTTTCGAGGTATCGTTCTGCCATTACTTTGGAATTGAAGTGGTCTCGCGCATATTGGTGGCATATTTTACGTGAGTAGCTGTCCGCGTCTTTCATTCGTTCGATGAGTTCCGTTTTGCTGACAGAGAGGAAGCCTACTTCTTTATGTATTAATTCCGGCAGAGAACCGTAAGGAGTCCCGAATACGGGACATCCCATGTATAGACTCTCGGTAATAGCGAGACCGAACGGTTCGTCCCATTTGACAGGGAATACCAATCCTTTAGATCCGGCGATCAATCTGACCTTCTCTTCCCCGCCTACCATTCCGAAAAATTTTGCCTTAGGTGTAGTCGTGAACCGGAAACCCATTTTAAGATTAATCCTTGTGCCTCCGAGTACCATCAGCCGTCCACCCGGAATGGAATTTATCATGCCGATAGCGTCTTTGACGTTCTTAACCCTCCATGCCGCCTTGCCGAGAAAATGAAAATATTTTCTCTGATTATCGAGCTGTACGGTTCCGTAATCGTCCCAGTCCAGTCCGTTGTATACGTAAGATTCCGAAGAGTGCCTCAGAGCGTGGTCGCGAGATACGAATACAGCGTTCGCGGATATATTCGGATCGGTAATATTGCCGTGTATCGTGACGATATGGGGGAATTCTGTCCGAGGAGCGATAACCGAATTAAAATGAATGATATCCGTATCCGCAGGAATCTGTTCTGCGATGTCGGAGTCGGAGTCAATCTCGACAATGCGCGCAAAATCGCAGTACGATCCCTTCTTAGCAAGAAACGTCACGCGATGACCCATTTTAGCGAGTTCCTTCCCCAGATACCATACGACCCTCTCGGTGCCTCCATATCCGGATACCGGCAATACGCTGTTGCTCTCGATTACTATATTCATTATATTTTAAATTGTTCTGTAAAAATATAATAAAAATATCAATTAAGGCAATCAGTGTAATTGCCGGTGATTCCAGATAGAAAAATAAACAGGCCCCGGCAAAGGCAGTTGTCCGATTTATTCCGGAGCCTGCATGGGTGGAACAGATCTCAATCTTTCGATAGCATTAGTTATAACGCTGCCGCTCTTGTAGCTTACGGCGCTAATGTCCATATAATCGACTTGCAGGTAGTCCGATACGTATTGATCTATACAGATTACCGTGGTAGCCTTGGATTCCGTGTCTGCGTTAATCAGGAATGTGGCAGAACCCGATTCCGAGTCTTCAGGCAGGATAATACATTTGTATCTTTCGTTAATAAATTCCCAAAGATTCTCCTCGTAGTTTATATCGAATAAAATCGATGAAATCCAGAGTTCGTTATAATAGAAGCCGAATCTTAAAGAAGGGGCATACTGATTATTCATATAATAATAAAGATACATAAAATTGCCGTCGATTTCGTAGTCATAAGGGGTCTTATAGGGTACCATTATGTCTTCGACCGACATTCCCCAATCGGTTACGAGCTCGATATAGTAGGCGTATTGGGCCGATACGGTTATTTTACAGGATAATTCGTTAGCCCTGATAATAGTGGTACCCACATGTTGAGCGGTTACGAGTCCGTTGTCCGACACCGTCGCTACGAAATTATCGTCGGAAGACCATTTGAGATTCTCGATAGTTCCTTCGGTAAGAGTAAGCTGCACGGTGTTCGGGACTTTGAGCGAATAAGACGTGTGATTCAGCTTTGGGTCCGAAACCACAGGGATATCAGGCTCTTTGTCGTCTTTTTTACACGAAACTACAAGTAATAAAAATAAAAAAGTCAATAACTGTTTCATGGGTAAGTAATTTAAATTAATAATATGTTGCAATCTTTCGGTGTTAGTGAGTCGATAAAGTTATGTTGCAAATACATAAAATTGATGTTAAAATCATTAAAATAGTTCCGATATGTAAGTGTAATTGCAAGTATTATTACAAATATATAAAAATAAAACCGGATTTCAACATCCGGTTTTAAATTTTATTATTTAAATTCTTATAGTATTTTTATCTCTTCTTCTTCGACCCTGCAGTCTCGTATTTTAAACGCTTTGACGACAGGCTCTGGTTCCGCGAGCGATACAATAATATAAGTTATGTCGGGATCGAATGCGAGAACTATGTCTTCCTGCGACGGTCGTGCCGGTGTGGCAGGGTGGCTGTGGTAATTCGCGATTATCTTCCGGCCTGTATCCCTCGATTTTTTTAACACGGTGAATTGTTCCTGCGGATCGAAGGAGAAGTGCTCAGGACTATGGTCTATATTAGTCATCGGATGCTGTTCGTATACGGAATTTCCGATTCCTGTAAGAAGTCCGCAGGCTTCGTTAGGCAGTTCATCATAACACTGTTTAATGATGCCGTCGATTATGTCTTTCGGAATCTCGATCATTGCGGTTTGTTCGTTATGTCGCAAACGCCGTGCTCGGATTCCTTAAGTTCGGTGATCTCCGGATTGTCCCCGCATATAGGGCATTTGTGATTATGTTTTGTTTTAAATGTGCGGAATTCCATTTTTTTCGCGTCGAACGATAGAAGTCGGTCTGTCAGCAATTCTCCGGTTCCGGTTAGAAATTTGAGAACTTCACCCGCCTGAATGGTTCCGAGCATTCCTGCTATTGCACCCAGTACACCTGCCTGCGAGCATGTAGGGACCGCATCGGGAGGGGGAGGGCTGTGGAACAGGCACCTGTAACAGGTGTGTCCGGGCTTATAGGTGAAAGTCTGTCCTTCGAATCTTAATATACCGCCGTGAGAGAATGGTTTGCCCGCTTTTACACACGCATCGTTTATAAGAAACTTTATAGGGAAATTATCTGTCCCATCCACGATGAAATCATAATTTTTAATAATATCCAACGCATTCTCCGCCGTGAACAGCCTGTTGTAAGTTATGACGTTCACGTCCGGGTTTACCCGTTTGATCTTCTCTTCTGCGGAGAAGACCTTAGGTTTGCCCACGTCTTCGGTGAAATGAATGACTTGACGCTGTAAATTGCTTAGATCCACGACATCTCCGTCGATTATACCGAGAGTTCCTACTCCGGCCGCGGCAAGGTATAGAAGAACCGGTGCGCCGAGGCCTCCGGCCCCGATCACCAATACACGTCCTTTGCTGATCTTCTCCTGACCTTCTACCCCCACATCCTGTAAAAGAATATGGCGGCTGTATCTCTCTATTTGTTCGTTCGTCATGTTCATTCTATTGTCCTCCGCCCATGAAATAAAGGAAATCTATCTCGTCCCCGTCCTTAAGAGTCGTCGCTGCAAAATTATCTTTATGGACGAATTCACCGTTTACTTGTACTGAGACCATATCCGGTTGAAGTACGTTGTTTTGTTTGATTACCTCGAGGATGCTCGGAGTGCCGTTCAATTCCTGAGATTCTCCGTTTACTTTAATAATTGCCATTTTTTATTTTTTTTTGATTAATACCTTCCAATATCCGTTCTGCATCTCCTGCGACAATACTTCGTGTCCCTCGCTCCTTACCGAACCCGGAACATTGGCGATAGGCTGGCCGTCGTCGAGAAGTATCTCCAATGTCTCTTCCGGCTTCATTCCCGACAGCAATATCTTTGTCTGAACGAAGTTCATCGGGCAGGCTACACCCCGTAGATCCTTGAATACACCCGGTTCCTCCTGCGGTTTGGGTGCCGTAGGTTCGGTATTCTTTTTTATATTCCTGAACTGAAGGGAATCGTCCATGTTATCGTACAGTTCGTACACTGCATCCGCAAGACCGTGTACGATATTCTCGTGATCCGATAAAAATTCCGTCCTGCCGGCCTTCGCATTTTCTACTATTTCTGAAAACCTGCTGTCTACAAGCCCATCATCGATGAACAGCCTCCGGAATGAATCGAAGGTCTCCTGTTCCGTATTTGGTTCAGCACCGCGAGTCACCAGGAGCATTCTCGACGCGTGTAGTACTATGGATCGTAAGATTTCTCCCCTCCGTACCCCTTCGGTTGCAGATAAGTCCTTCCGATACTGCTCTATCTTCTGTTTATCCACGTCTATCATATCGAATATACCGGCCGAACATTCGCCGACCCCTCTCTCCGCAACGCTGAACGGATTGTCCGCACCCCAATCGTAATAATAGTTCTTATCCTCTTCGAAGTCGGGAATCTGTTGATGGGAGTCGAGATAATTTTTAATAAATTCTCTCCCTTCCGAATCGAGATATGCTCTGAAATCTACGTAAATTTCTTTTTTTGCGGAAAAATCTTGGACGACTCTTAAAACGAATTCCGGAATATCGCGTGCGTTGAGGCTGCCCAATGTCTCTGCAAGTGCGGGATCTTTACCCCGTTGAGCTCCTGCGTAGACCTGATACGCGGGATATAGCCTCGATGTGCGTAGCGCCTTGCCGGAGAATCCTAAATCGGCCCACACCTGCTGTCCGCATGAATTAGGGCATCCGGATATCTGAATTCTAAAATCGGAGATATTGTCTGTATCCGTGTTCTCTTTCATAAGCTTCCTGCGTATGGCAGATGCGAGACCTTTGGACAGGCATATTCCGAGGCGACAGGTATCCGCTCCCGTACAGGATACTATGTTATTGGTAAGTAGAGAGTATCTAACATCCGGATTTATTCGTATTAAGTGGATATAGATATCGTAAATCGCTTCTTGCGGAATATTACGCAGACGGATATTCTGCCGGACCGTGAATCTCAGCGTGTCTCCGCCTATCGATGCGAGCAGATTTAGAAGTTCCTTCAAGGCGGTAGAATAGGAGTCGTCGGCAATATTTAAATTCCCGTGTAAGAACGGTACTATCACCGAATATAATCCTGATTGTTTTTGCTGCCGTACATAGCGGTACTTCCATGTTGAAAATTCCTTATCGTTCTAGACTGGAAGGGCTCTGCCGAATTTATACGAATGCTTAATTCCGTTCTCGAAATGAATATATTCAGGAGTCGATAATTTAGCTTCTGCAAAATATTTGTCGAACAGCCGATGCACTTCTTCCGCACCGAGACGGTAGAAGATATGCCTTATACGTGCCTTGTGCTTGTTCTTCCGGTTGCCGTAGTCGGAGAAGAGCCTCTTGACGGCCTCCGCAGCAGCATAAATATCCCCTTCCGGAATGAAATCCGCAAGCACCCAGCCGATGGTGGGTTTGGATGCGACCGAACCGCCTACATAAATTTTGAATCCCCTTGCCCCGTCCTGTATTTGAGCTATAAAACCGATGTCGTTGATCGCCGCATAGTCGGTATTATCTTCGTTTCCGGAGAATGCTATTTTGAGTTTGCGCGGAAGGGTGAATGAGTCCGGTTCCGCTATCAGTTTGGTGGTTAACGCCATTGAATGGGGAGTGGGATCGAAGACTTCTTTCTCGCTTATTCCGCTATCTTCCGCGACTATGATATTACGTACGGTATTGCCGCCGCCCCCCTTGGAGCTCAGACCGATTTTTTTCAGATCGTTAAGGATCGAGCCTGTGTCATCGATTTTTATGTTCTGGATTTGGATCTCCTGACGTGTCGTTATGTGGAGAAGTCCGGAACCGTGCTTCTTCGCGATATCGATTATTCCAGACAGTTGATGTGGAGTTATAACTCCCCCGGTAGTGCGGATACGGACCATGTATGTTCCGTCCTTCCGTTGTTCGTAAATTCCCATGGGTACTCGTCCGACTTTGAATTCTGTCGCGCCTATCTCTCCCTTGCGGAATTTGTCGGTTAATAAGCCGAGGTTGTCTATATCCTGTACCAGTGTCTTTGGTAATTCGTACATAATCGTGCTTTTTTATAGTGACAAAAGTATCGTGGGAATATACGTAGGTAAATACCGCAGGTTTTGTATTTATATCCCACAAATGCGGTATCCCATGAAGATATCTTATTTACCGACTGCCCCCTGAGTATTAAAAAGAATTCACACCTGTTACAACACAGCGATATAAAGCTCGCTTGCTACGGACATTGTGCAAGGAATGGAGAGGAGAATAATCGTGACTCAGATTTTAAGCCGGCAGGGATGGAGGATTGGGTCCATTCGTTTCCGAATTCATTATGGGAGGAGATATAACGTCCGGTGGACATTTGGTATAATTCGTGCCGGAATTTAACCATAATCGCATTATCGACAAAACATGGGAGTCCTGGGTAAATTATTTCTTAACGAAAAATTCATACTCATTTTAATAATGGTCAATGCCGCGCTGATCTTCTTTCAGGAGTTCGATCAGGCGCCGCACTGGCTGGAGTATACCGACAATATTTTTACTCTGCTGTTCGCCTACGAGATGTTCGTGAAGATACGGACTTACGGTTCGGATAATTACTGGAGAGACGCATGGAACAGATTGGACGGTACACTTGTTATAATTGCGCTGTTCGCATTTGTGCTGGAGTTGTTCCGTCTGGTTAATGAGGATACCTTACAGATTGTACTTGCCATAAGGGTGTTGAGGGTATTCAAATCGTTCCGTCTGATAAAATTCGTCCCCAACATCAAAGGTATAATAGCAGGCGTCAAACGCGCCATGAAATCTTCCTATATCGTTATAATGGCATTTGCACTTCTGTTATTCATTAGTTCGATACTTACCTGCGCCATATTCAAGGAGATAGCGCCTGAATATTTTAATACGCCGCTGGACTCCATGTATTCGGTATTCCGGATTTTTTCCGTGGAGGGCTGGACGGATATTCCCGACCTTATAGCATCCCGTACCTCGCCGATTGCAGGATTCTTTACCAAAGTATACTTTGTGGTTCTCTTGTTCGCTGGGGGTATTCTAGGAATGTCGCTGATAAACTCAATATTTGTCGATGCCATGATAAGCCCTAACAGTGACAAGCTCGAAGCTAAGATAGAGATTCTTACCGAGAAGCTGGAGATACTTATACGCCATGTGCAGTGCGGCAGTGTAGCCGGAGATCATATTGAGGATCAGGAGGTAGAAAAGGACGATCCGGGTCTTTTAGGGTAGTTTCGATTTTGTTCCAATGATTTTCCGGAAACGTGGAATTGATTGCTGCGTAAAGTTAAACCTTATTTTGGAATAAGATTTAATAAATTCATGATCGATTTCAGCACGGGATATTCTCACCGGTATTTAATGCTCGAACATACAAATTCTGTTATATCAGCAATAAAAAACACCGATTTCTTTTAAGAATCGGTGTTTTTGTTAATTTTGCCAGACTTTTGTGATCCCGCTGGGGCTCGAACCCAGGACCCCAACATTAAAAGTGTTGTGC
>JAJBUQ010000004.1:98425-230607 GCA_020860245.1 Rikenellaceae bacterium | reverse complement strand
TCCGTGTCTCAGTACCAGTGTGGGGGGAAAACCTCTCAGTCCCCCTAGACATCGTAGTCATGGTGAGCCGTTACCTCGCCATCTAACTAATGTCACGCATGCCCATCCTTAACCATCGAAATTTTCAACTATATATGATGCCATTTATAGTATTATGAGGTATTAGACCGGATTTCTCCAGATTATCCCTCTGTTAAGGATAGGTTGCATACGCGTTACGCACCCGTGCGCCGGTCGCCATCATAAGTACCGAAATACTTATTATGCTGCCCCTCGACTTGCATGTGTTAGGCCTGCCGCTAGCGTTTATCCTGAACCAGGATCAAACTCTCCATTGTAAAAATGTTTCGTAAAAATATCTTAGCTCAAAGGTAATTGTTATTAGTTTATTTTGTCAAATAAACTGTGCTGCTTAAACTTTTCAAAGAACTTTTTTATCTTAGTAATAACGCATCCTGAGATACTTTATTGCTTTATCGTTCATTTTTTCACTTCACTTTTGCAAGTGATTCGGGGTGCAAAGGTAAACAACATTTTTAAATTTCCAAAAATATTTTCAAACTTTTTTCAACCCTCCGATTCAACATGAATTTTCAGAAGTGATTCGGGGTGCAAAGGTAAATTGTTTTTTTTAATTTCCAAAACTTTTTAAGTTTTCGTTATTTTTTTCAACTTACTCCCCTATGTAAAGAACTTTTTGCTACATTTACAATCCTGTTTGTTCCTGATTGCGGGTGCAAATGTATGGAGTTTTTCCATACTTCCAAATCTTTTGATTAACTTTTTTTAAATATTTTTACGGATATTTATCTCAAAAGCTCGCAATCAGGTATATAGCCGTTTTATTTTTTTTCGGATATTTTATCGATACACTCGCAAATACGTCCGAATACTTCTTCGATCGTTCCGATTCCATTTATCGGGAAATATTTTCCTTGTTTGGAATAGTAATCGGCCACGACAGCAGTCTGAGCTTTGTATACATCTATACGGTTTTTGATTACGTTAACGTCGCTGTCGTCTGCTCGACCGCTCACTTCGGCACGTTTAATAATACGTTGAATTAACTCTTCGTCAGGAACGTCCAATGAGACCATAAGGTCGATACCGAGTCCTTCGGAGGCGAGCATTTTGTCGAATTCTTCCGCCTGAGCAGTTGTACGCGGAAATCCGTCGAATATATTGCCATCCACATCCTTATTGTTATTGATATAGTCGGCAATAATATCTATAACAAGTTCATCCGGACAAAGATGTCCCTTTTCGATGAAGCTGGTAACTTTTTTGCCGAGTTCGCTTCCGGCTTTGATTTCCTGCCTTATAGCGTCGCCAGTCGAGATGTGCTGGATACCGTATTTTTTCACCAATAGTTCAGCCTGGGTTCCTTTTCCGCAACCCGGAGGGCCAAATAAAACAATGTTGAGCATTTTTATCGCGATTAAAATTTAACGAAATGCAAAAATAAATTATTTTGATCGTTACTCCTATGTTTTTGCATATTTTTGCACATTAAATGGTAGTTTTATAAAAACACAACACTTATGGCAACTGAAATTTCGGAACTCGGTGAATTCGGACTGATAGAAAAAATCACGGGAGGATTCGACATAAAAAACAAAAGTACGGTTAAGGGGGTCGGCGATGACGCTGCGATTCTCATATACCCAGATACGGAGAGTCTTATATCGTCGGAACTGCTTTTGGAAGGAATACATTTCGATCTGATCTACACACCGCTAATGCACCTGGGCTACAAAGCGGTGATCGCCGGAATATCGGATATTTACGCGATGTACGGAATTCCGAGACAGATAATGGTGAATATAGGTTTGTCCGCAAAATTCAACGTCGAGCAGGTAGAGGAATTATACAAAGGGATAAAAGTTGCATGCGACACTTACGGGACGGATCTCGTAGGGGGAGACACTTCGAGTTCCCTAACCGGACTTACTATCAGTGTAACAGCAATAGGGAAAGCAGATAAGGGGACGGTGGTTTACAGGAACGGTGCTAATCTCAACGATCTGATATGCGTAACGGGAAATCTCGGCGCGGCATTTATGGGTCTGCAGCTTCTGGAGCGTGAAAAAATTGCCCTCGATGGGGTAGATAATCCTGTTCCTCAGTTTAATGGGCACGAATATGTATTGAGGAGACAACTAAAACCCGAGGCCAGAAGGGAAGTGATAGAGTCGATGAAGGCAATCGGACTTGTTCCCACTTCGATGATAGATCTTACGGACGGATTGGCGTCGGACCTCCTCCATATATGCAAGCAGTCGGACTGTGGAGCGCGAATATATCTGAACCGTATACCCATCGCGAAGGAAACATTTGCGATAGCGGAAGAGATGAACTTCGATCCGGTGGTGGCAGCCCTTAACGGAGGGGAAGATTACGAATTGTTATTCACGGTTCCGATCTCCATGCAGTCGGAGATATCGAACCTTCCCGATACGGAAATTATCGGACATATAACGAAGAAATCCACGGGTGTTGCGCTTACTACGCCTGACGGACAGGATATTGATATTCAAGCTCCGGGATGGAAGCAGGATCTATTATAAGTGTATGATAATGAATAAAAAAATAGATACATTAAAAGAATTAACCGATAAACCTTCCAGAATCGCGATATTCTCGCATAGCAACCCTGACGGAGATGCGTTGGGGTCAGGAACGGCATGGATGAATATTCTGACAAAACTCGGACACGATGTAAAATTCTTTGTTCCAAACTCTTACCCTTCTTTTATGGAGTGGATAAATACAGAACTCGGACCAATTGATATTTTTACCGCGACAGACGATCACAAAGATTTTATAGACGAAGCGGATATTTTCTTTTTTCTCGATATGAATAATATATCGAGAATAGACGGTTTATCGGATTATATCGTACGGAATACCAATGCAAAAAAAATATTGATTGACCATCATCCTCAGCCTGCGAATATTTTCGATCTGGAATTTTCATTTCCTGATTCTTCCTCGACTTCATTGATAATATATAAAATTATAGCTGCCTGCGGATATGAAGATTTAATCGATACTGCGATAGCGACGGGTTTATACGTAGGTATGAGTACCGATACAGGGAATTTCACGTTCGGAAATTTGGATCCGGAACTATATAATGCAGTGGCGAATCTCGCAGGTAATGGAATAGATATCGCAGAACTTAACATACGGCTGTACAATATTTATTCGAAGGATCGCATGAGACTGCTCGGACATCTTCTGGATAAAAGAATGGTCTTTGTGGATAACAGCGATGCAGCATATATATATATTAGTAAGGCGGATCAATCGGATTTCAATTTCCGGCAGGGAGATAGCGAAGGGTTTGTAAATATTCCGTTGAATATCGACGGAATCAATATCTCCGCACTTTTTATACAAACCAACGAATGTATAAAAATATCTCTCCGGTCCAAAGGAGAGATAGACGTCAATCGGATGGCAAGAGAATATTTTAACGGAGGCGGCCACAAGAATGCCTCCGGAGGGAAATTTTATAAAGGTATGGATAATGCCATAGATACATTTATCGAAGCGATCCGGAAGCTGTAAATTATAATTTTAAATTGTCTTGGAGCCTGCAGATGCAGGCTCTTTTTGTGTAACTGCCATTATACAATGTTCGATTTTCGAAACCATTTGTTTGCTTTTTGAACTTTTATATACTACATTTGCTTGTATTAATTCAATAATCAAACTTAAATAATCATGAACGAAGCAACGAATAGAGTGGCGGCGACTGCCATAAATGAGCTGATAAAAGCCCGGGAAGCTGTTTATAATTTGATATGTACCAGAAGAAAAAGTAAATTCTCTTTTAAACGCTCTTCCAACGTGTACAAAGAGATAAGCGATCTGATAAGAATTATTCAACAAGAAAATAAACTGTGAAGATATGATAACCGAGATAATCAGACAGGCCGCAGCTATGAACGGGATAAATTTTGGAAGCGGTTTCAGCGAAGAGTTGCTGGATCGGGAACTTAATTTTCCAATAATATGGATGGAGCCCTTTGTGGTCACAGCGACGGACTGCAACTATCCTGTAAAAAATTACACGGTAACGCTCCATTTACTCGATCTTCCATCTACGGATAGTCAACCGGAATACGAGGCGTTAAATAAAAAAATTGCAGAAATTACAATGAGTCTTACGAATGTCCCGTTAATCCTGAGTATGGTAAAATTAAAAACCTCTCCGAATAAATATCCTCTTACGAATTACGGGGATATCTCCATAAGTTTTTCCATAGAAATAACAACAATCGATCCGGAATGAAAATAATTAATCCGACAGAGTTCAGTCCGGCATTGCAGTCAGTATATTATACAGCAATTCCGGAACAGGGAGACGAGGGTCCTTACTTTTTCGAAATTTCCGATGGATCGGGAACTGTCGCAGGGGCTAAAACGTTTGATAAGGACGACACCTTTTTAATAAATGTTTCGGCATATCTTAAATCCGGAATCGATGTCGCTCCGGCACCGACACAGCAAAGCACAATTATATGTTTACCGGATCGTACGCTGAATAGTAATATTATTTATAACGGCGCATCGTACTCCACTGTTCATTTAATGGGAAACTTTTTCACATCAGATGACGGTTTAATGTCCGAACAACTAACAGCGCGGTCGATTTATTACGGGGATCAGGACGAGATCACATTTTTATCGGATGCAGGGGAGATAACTGCGGAAATAATTATACAGGGCACCGGGAAGAAGTTTTTTCTCCAAAGTCTGCAAATAACGGATAAATCACCTGTGACTGTTATTATAAATTGTGACGATCTAAAAGAATTTATCGAACCGTATAGATACAGATACGGAGAAAAGTTTCCCTCCTTTACACTATCAATAAAAAATGAAGAAGAACAGTTGTTCCGTATCACATATCATATACTCCGGTTTCCGGGAATAAGAGTATGTTGGTGGAACCGCTACGGAGCTGTCGATTTTTTTACTTTCCCTATACTGACAGAAAAAAGAACAGTAAAAAAAGGAAATAAAACCGGATTGAATTTCACCGCAGGATTTTCGTCTCTAACCGAAGAGGTCAATAATCTGGCGGCCGGGATCCTCTCGTCGCCGCAGATATGGCTGACTTCCGGTGACGAATTCATCCCTGTGTCGGTCGTATCCGATAGTATTATAACAGACACGTACCATTCACCGCAATACGTTTCGTTCAGCACAATTTAAATACTTCACTATTATGGTAGAATTATACATCGACGGCATTCTCGTCGATCTGGAAGAGATTTCTATCTCTATAAGCAGCAATTCCGCTTTTATAAACAATCCTTACGGAATAACTAATAAAAATTATTCGTTCAAAGTACCCAAAACTTCCGGTAACAGGAGAATTTTCGGTTACCCGGACGAGGCCAACGACAACAGATTTTTCAATTCGGAAGAGCACGTGGGAGAATTGTATGAAGACGGAGAACTGTTGATCTCCGGAAAGGCAGTTCTTTCCCGTTCGACATCGGCCGGAGATGATTATTTTTACATAATTCTAATTAACGATGTACCGGAGTGGATTAAACTAACCAAGAACCTCGCTCTTAAAGAGATTAATCTCGATTATGCAGAGACCATCACAGGAGAACTAATCGAGAACAGTTGGACCGCCGACACCGCTATTAGGTATTTTCCTGTATCCAGAGACGTATACGACAGTCCTGAATACGAGAACGAAGTCGCGCCCATACAGATTTTAACTTATGAGGATTATCACCCTTTTTTCAATCTCAGCACATTACTGCACGGTGCGATAGCGGCCTCGGAATATAAAGTAATCTCGGATTTTATCGATGACAACGCTGGAGATTTATACGTAAGCGGAAATTATCCTGAACAGGATACGGCGATTCTGAAGAAGAGGATGGATTTTTATGCTGTAAAGAACAGTGACGTAACGACTACCGCCGATAGTTACGGGAGAGTTTACACCGTAGACAACCATATAAACAGTGCGGGACCGATCGTCGATACGGCAGACCCTACCCTAACAAGCGATTCTAACGCGTTCAGTAACGGCAATTGTTTTCGGAATAATGACGATCTGCCCGTATTTATACCCTCTCAAGACGTTATAATGTGCTTCGAGTACAATTTAAAATACCGGACGGAGTATCGTGTCAAATCGGCATCGGAACTCTCCGGCATCGATTCAGTTACACTGGAAGACGGTTATCCGCGACAGGTCGCCGTACCGAACAAAATGACGGATTATAAAAACAACTACACTTACGGGCAGTTCATAGTCTGTATTTTCGAATACGACAAAACCGCAGGTTATTATCTATCTGTTTATCATAAAGACGGCAATAGCATAACTGAAACATTTACCGACAGGGAATACATTATAGACGATATATCCGACGTGTCCGAAATTTATCTCTACAAATATATATCCGGAACATATACATTGACAAACGACTGGGGATTATATAACTATACTGAATATCTGGAGAATACACGCAACGTGGATGTATACGCCACCGTCAGGAGCAGACCGTCGCTGCGGCGCAGCGGACAAACTATTTATTTCAATCAGGCGGTATTCTCCGGAGCAGAAGAAGGGTGGAGTTTCACGCTCAAATCGGGAACTTCGGTAAGACCTGTGTTTTATGCCAATCCTATGGAAGGATCGACCGTAACAGCGGAAGAATTGTTTGCGTACACAAATAAGCAATCGGAATTGATCGAAGCGGTACGGCACATGTTCAATCTATGTTTTCTGACTAATACCGAACAAAAAACCATTATCATCGAGCCCCGGGATAACTTTTATATCGATGAATTGGTTGATTGGACCGACCGGATTGACGGTACGAGGAGTGTCGCGGTCGAAGAGTGTTGTAAGGAGCTGCCTGATTCGATATTGTTTCGTTACGCTTCCGAAGACGGCACCGTGAAGAGATGGGGGACGCAGAATAACACAACATACGCAGCTTATGAATGGGTAAATCCGTTTCCTGTTTCGAGTGGATCGGACACTGTGCAGGCCAATAAATTTTTCTCTCCCTCAATCAGTGAGACAGGAAGTTTCACTCCGGCAAAGAGTACATGGCTATTGAAGGCAGGGGATCGTGACGGGGAACTCGACAGCGCTAATAACGGCAATCTTAATTTCGGACCAAAGATAGTGTCGTACCGTGGAATGAAACCTATTCGCAGCGAGGAGAACTGGGGGTATCCGTCTTACGGGAAGTGGTATCCGTATATATGTTTCCGGGACGAAGAAGAGAACGTGAATTTAGGCTTCGACGATTCGGGGCAGATAAGCGGACTGAATAAATATTACCAGAGCGAACTCCACTCCTCATTATACGGAAAAAAAATATCCGGCAGTTTTTTTCTGACACCGGCGGACATAAACAGCATTATTTTTCCGAACGGTTACGGGCCCGATTTTCGAAAACTTTTTAGAATAAATATAAACGGCGAGAATGTCATCTGCCGCCTCGTCGAAATGACGAATTATAAACCGGGCACGGGAGAATCGACATTATGTACATTCATCAAAATTTAATGCCATGACAACATACCAAAAAGAATTTATAGAAGTGATGTGTAAAAAATTCCGATCGAAGGAAATCGTCAAACTGTTGGAAATTTTAATGTCTTCGGGAGTTGTAGACGACACTATGCTAAAAGTTTTCGTTATCAGGAAGTTTGTTTTTTCAGAAGCGTCCAACGGCAACAGTAAATTGAATGCGATGTGGAAGGCAACCGAACATTTCTGCTGCTCCTATGAATATGTACGCAAATGTATATACTACTACAAGGATGTAGATCATAATATTTTATAGTTATGTATAAAACACTCCGAACGGCGGAATAATATTTTTGAAGATAAATCCATATATAAATATGAATAATACTTATGAATTAAATATCTCCGGAATTATAGGGGATAGTACAGAATACGGTGAAAATTTCTCTTATCCGGACTTTTCGGATAAAATAGAAGAGATAAAATCGGGGGAGGTCGAGGATCTCGTTATTAATATAAGGTCCGTCGGCGGGAACGTGAACGACGCGCTTATGATTTATGACGATCTGACACAACTCGATATGCAGATTACAACCAGATGTTATGGGTACGTGGCATCAGCGGCAACTATAATCGCGCAGGCAGCGAGCGCAAGCCGGAGAGAAATTTCAGATAATGCGATGTATCTGATCCATAAATCCTCGACCTTCACCGAAGGTAATACATCCGAAATTAACAGGACTATCGATATGCTTGAGAAAACGGACGAAAAAATATCACGTATATACGCTGCAAAGTCTGGACGTACACCGGAAGAATTTCTTCAGCTCATGGGAAAAAATAACGGCAAAGGGGAATGGCTCACTGCAGAGCAGGCTATCGAGGAAGGTCTTGCCGATCGTATTATAGCAGGAGAGAAGATTATGAACGATATCTCCACAGAGATATCGTTGCTCGGACTCCCTCAGATTCCGTCACGGTACGGACATTCGATTTCTCCTGCGGAATACCTCAGAAGGATGATTTTAAGACTCCGGAACTATTCCATACCTGAAATAAGTTCCGGTAAAAGCAATAACGCGTATCGGCAAAGAATCGAACAATTGGAATCGAAAATATCGGATATGGAAAAAAAAATCCGAGATAACGGGATTTTCGAAAATAAGATAAAAAAGGTAGAATTTATCAACAATAAATTCTCGGCGAAGCCGACAGCAACCAAACCTAAAGAGGATCCTTCCCATTACGACTTCCGGACACCGAGCAACACCAGATCATACGAAAAAGATTTAAAAAACTTTAAACAATAAAAGAATGGCTAAAATCATAGAAAACCCCAAAACATACACAGGCGAAGAATTATCGGCAATTTTTTTCCGCCCGATGCTTACAGGGCCTGATGCAACCGAACTGGGCATCAGAATAATGTACAATATGCCCGTACCTACCACCATATCCTTCTGGGAGAGATCGTCCGATGTCCTTAAAAATTATTCCAGCGAATGGGCGGGTTCGGATCCGTCCGTAAAATATCAGAAGAAGATCGATCTCAGCAAAGTAAAAGCCGAACTCGGATTTTCTGCGGAAGATTATTTCAATATGGTATACGAAAGGTTGACAGGCGCTCCGGACGTCAATTTAGGAGATCTATCGGGAACCAATTTGGAAGAGGCCGAAACGGCCTTATTCAAAGAAGCGGTCAGCGAATCGATAAGGGCGACCATGTGGACCGGAAACACTCAGCGCAACGAAGGTCATAACACTTTTGACGGTGTAATAAAGAAAATAAAAGAAGATATTGCGGGAGGAGAGACCGGCATAACCGAGATACCGCTTCCGGATCTGAGTATGGAGGCTTCCGCAGAGGGTTTATTGAAGGAGATGTGGGATAAGGCCCCCGCATATCTTCGTCAATTGAGATCCAGGGGAGATCTCGTATTTCTCGTTACAACCGACATATACGATAATTACGAAGATACTCTCGACAGCTACAAAGTCGATAACTCTTATCTCGCTATGCAGAACGGTAGAAACGAATTGAAATATAAAGGTATTCCAATAATCGATCTCCACATAACCAATTATCTGAAATCATACTCGGATATGCCTGATTCCATCGCGATATTAACGGACAGGAAGAACCTTGCCCTCGCAGTAAATACCAATGATTTTCCGGGAATGGAAGTTAAAATGTGGTATAATCCCGATCAGATAGAGAACAGGCAGCGGGCCGTATTCATGGCCGGATGCGATTACCTTCTTCCTGAACTTCTCGTAGTTTCATACCAATAACGGATAACTCCGCAAATTAAACAATAATGGGAAATCAAACTTACCGGACGACTCACGGGACACGCAATAGTCCGGCGGTACTCGTTTCTAATAAAACGGAAAAAAGTTTTTTCCAATTTGGGGTAAATAATACGAACGAGAACACCTTCTGGAAGTGGGGCGACGATAATCTGTTTCCTTACGCGCTTGCGGCATTATCCAGAAAATCCACTACCCACAGACGCATCATCAACGATAAAGCAGATTATATTTCCGGCAAAGGCATATCCTACGATAAAACAGATACTATTCTCTCGAATATGGTAGATTGTGCAAATGGCGACAGGGAGAGTTTGAGGCACGTTCTGAATAAGATAGCATTCGATAAATGTCTTTTGGGGAACGCCTTTGTGGAAATTATTACTGACGAATCTCACAGTTTTCTTTCATTTTACCACCAGGATGCTTCCAAATGCAGGTTGAACAAGGACAAAACTCACATTATACTCCACCATAACTGAATGACATTTAATCCTTCCCAATCGGAAAAACTTCCATTATTCCCTGAATTCGAGAAAAGAAGCGACGGCTCCATGCATTCGGTAATCCATTATAAGGATTACGAACCGATGTATGAAAATTACGGTGTCCCTCCTTACATAGCAGGGATGAATGTATCGGCAATCGCATATAAAACCGATATGTGGAATATCAGCCGGCTCGATAATTCTTTTCAGCTCTCCGGAATAATGATGCTCGACGCGGATGTGGATACGGAAAGCGAAGCGTTCCAGGTTATCAAAAAAGCTGAAGAAAAATTCGGAGGCAAGCCAGGACAGGTTTTATTTATGCTCAAAGGTTCCAATGAATATGAAAATTCCAAGTTCATTCCTATTTCATCAGCAAACGAAGGGGATTGGAAAAATCTACACGATCAGGCAACAACCGATATCGTAGTAGCACATTCATGGTTCAGGTCGTTGAGCGGTCTCGACTACTCCTCAGGATTCTCCGCAGCGAGAATTTTAAATGAGTACGAAGTCGCGCTCAATACGGTAATACTCGGACAACAAGAGGAACTTCTGGAACCTTTAAGAAAAGTAATAGAAAATATTCTGGAAGTAGATGCGGCCTCGCTCCAAATAATAAACCGTCCGCCCGCAAATGCGAAACCTACATATATGAGAATCTGGGAGGTGCGCAAAATCGACGGACTCGAGTATGACGAACTGGATCCGTCGCAACAAAAATTTATCGCGGAACTATGAAAAATCTAATAACTGCAGACGAAGTAATCGAAATAGCTTTTACATATAAAGATCAGATAAGCCGGCGGATAGTTACCGACTGCCTTATTACGACAGCCCAGGTGAAATTTATAAAACCCGTTCTCGGAAAATTATTTACCGCTATAATGGAGAATAAGTTTGACTGGTTCAATCGAAATTATATAAAACCGCCGCTTGCGTTCTTTGTAAAATATCTGACCTTTGCGGAACTTTCGACCAGTACCGGGAATATCGGAGTATTTACCAATAGGAATACGGGTAAACATTACCTTACTCATCAAGAGACAATGCGCTATCGCAGAGAGACAAAGAAAAATGCCGATATATTACTGGAAGAGGCAATAAATTATATTTTTGAGAATACCGATCAATTCGAGGGATTCCTTCCGCCAATAAGAAACAGCCGAATAATCAGCGGCGGTTTTATATTATAAAAAAAAAGCTGTCCTGACCGGACAGCTTTTTTTTTATTTATTTATCGAATTATAATCTTCCATCGAGCCGACTATAATATTGTCGTAATCTCTTAACCCCGTACCTCCCTGTATGAGATGTCCGCAAATTACGTTTTCTTTAAGTTTTTCTAACGGATCGACTTTACCGAGAATAGCCGCTTCATTAAGAACCTTCGTAGTTTCCTGGAACGATGCCGCAGACATGAAACTGCTTGTCTGGAGTGCGGCGCGGGTGATACCCTGAAGTATCTGATTCGATGTAGCAGGGATAACGTCGCGAACTTCCACGAGTTTCATATCTTTACGTTTAAGTATGGAGTTCTCGTCGCGCAACCTTCTAACAGACACAATCTGCCCCGGTTTCATTTCCGCCGAGTCTCCTGCGTCCATAACTACCTTTTTATCATAGAGGCTGTCATTCACCCGCATAAATTCCCATTTATCCACAACCTGTTCTTCGAGGAATCTCGTATCGCCAGGATCCTGTATCTGAACTTTATTCATCATCTGACGTACGATGACTTCAAAGTGTTTATCGTTAATCTTCACACCCTGCATGCGGTAAACTTCCTGAAGCTCGTTCACGATATATTCCTGAACTTTCGTAGGTCCCTGTATTGAAAGAATATCGCTTGGAGTAATCGCTCCGTCGGACAAAGGCATTCCGGCCCTTACATAATCGTTCTCCTGAACGAGTATCTGGCGTGAGAGAGGCACAAGATATTTTTTCTCCTGCCCTGTCTTAGACGTAATTATCACTTCTCTGTTACCGCGCTTAATCTTACCGAACGACACTTCTCCGTCGATTTCCGACACAACGGCAGGATTAGACGGATTACGCGCCTCAAATAATTCGGTTACACGCGGAAGTCCTCCGGTAATATCGCCTGCCTTACCAACCGCACGCGGAATCTTAATCAGTATCTCTCCGGCAGTAATCCCTTCATCCTCTTTTACGACGATGTGCGCACCTACCGGAAGGTTATACTGCCTCTGTTCTTCCCCTTTTTCATTAAGAATTTTGATAACAGGGTTTCTGTTTTTATCTTTCGATTCAATGATGACTTTTTCACGGAAACCGGTAGTCTCATCGGCTTCTTCCCTGTAAGTTATTCCTTCCAGTACATTATCGAACACTGCACGTCCGTTAAATTCCGATATGATAACCGCATTATACGGATCCCACTCACAGATCAGATCGCCTTTTTTAACAATGGCTCCGTCGTCGAAAAATAAAGACGCACCGTAAGGAAGATTATGCGTGTAGAGCGTAATTCCTGTATTAACATCTATAATTTTAAGTTCTGCAAGACGGCTGATAACAATATCGAATTCTTTTCCGGTATCATCGGTTTTGCGCACTGTTTTAAGTTCTTCGATTTCCAGACGTCCGTCGTAACGGGCTACCACCTGACTATCCGCCGCTATACCTCCCGCAACACCACCGACGTGGAATGTACGGAGGGTAAGCTGCGTACCCGGTTCACCGATAGACTGTGCCGCAATAACTCCAACGACCTCCCCTTTCTGCACCATACGTCCGCTGGCAAGATTTCTTCCGTAACATTTGGAACAAACTCCTCTCTTGGATTCACACGTAAGCACGGAGCGGATTTCCACCTGTTCGATAGGCGATTTTTCGATCTCACTCGCAATTTCTTCTGTTATCTCCTCACCCGCGCCCAATATAAACTCTCCGGTGAGGGGGTTATATACGTCATGAACGGTTGTTCGTCCGAGTATTTTTTCATACAGAGTCTGCACGGTCTCTTCGTTACGTTTAATGGTCGTAGCAGTAAGCCCCCTCAAAGTTCCGCAATCGTCTTCGCTGATAATAACATCCTGAGCGACATCTACAAGACGACGGGTGAGATAGCCCGCATCCGCAGTTTTGAGGGCGGTATCCGCAAGACCTTTACGCGCACCATGCGTGGAAATAAAGTATTCCAATACAGATAATCCCTCCTTGAAGTTCGACAAGATTGGATTTTCGATAATTTGTGCAGAGTCGGAACCCGATTTCTGCGGTTTGGCCATAAGCCCGCGCATACCTGAGAGCTGACGAATCTGCTCTTTGGAACCACGGGCTCCGGAATCGAGCATCATATAGACAGGGTTGAACCCTTGATCGTCTTCGGTCAATTGTTTCAACACGGTCTGTGTCAGCTTCGAGTTGGTATGAGTCCATATATCGATAATCTGGTTGTAACGTTCATTATTCGTGATAAGCCCCATGTTGTAGCTCTCGATAACTTCGGCAACCTGTTCGTAACCGTCGTTAACCAGGGCTTCTTTTTCTTTAGGTATGATAACCGCATCGAGATTAAACGACAATCCTCCCTTAAACGCCATATTATAACCCAATGATTTTATATCGTCGAGGAAGGCTGCTGTTCTGGACGCACCGGAAGTTTTCATAACATTACCGATAATATCGCGAAGGGTCTTCTTAGTCAAGACCACATTGATATAACCGGCTTCTTCAGGTACGAACTGGTTGAAGATTATACGTCCGATAGTGGTATCTGTAAATTCCTTCGTTACGTTCCCGTCCTTATCCTTCTTAACGATAGGGAGTTTGACCTTCGCATGCAGAGCAGCACGCCCTTCGTTATAGGCGATAATGGCTTCTTCTGTTCCGTAGAACACAAGTCCTTCTCCTTTCGCTCCTGAACGTTCCTTAGTAATATAATAAAGTCCGAGCACCATGTCCTGCGACGGAACGGTAATAGGTGCACCGTTCGCAGGGTTAAGTATATTATGAGCTCCGAGCATAAGAATCTGAGCCTCAAGTATCGCTGCATTACCCAATGGAAGATGTACTGCCATCTGGTCGCCGTCGAAGTCGGCATTGAATGCCGTACATGCGAGAGGATGGAGCTGTAACGCCTTACCTTTGATAAGTTTGGGCTGGAATGCCTGAATACCGAGCCTGTGAAGAGTCGGGGCACGATTCATCATGACCGGGTGTCCCTTCAATACATTTTCCAGTATATCCCAGACAACAGGGTCTTTGCGGTCTATAATTTTTTTCGCTGATTTTACTGTCTTAACGATGCCTCTTTCTATAAGCTTACGGATAATGAACGGTTTGTACAATTCCGCAGCCATATCTTTAGGAATTCCCATTTCGTGCATCTTAAGTTCGGGACCAACGACAATGACTGAACGGGCGGAGTAATCCACACGTTTACCCAGAAGGTTCTGACGGAATCGTCCCTGCTTACCTTTGAGGCTGTCCGATAAGGATTTAAGTGGTCTGTTCGATTCGGTCTTAACCGCATTCGATTTCCTTGAGTTATCAAACAGTGAATCGACTGCTTCCTGAAGCATACGTTTCTCGTTTCTGAGGATCACTTCAGGAGCTTTTATCTCTATGAGTCTTTTAAGACGGTTGTTTCTTATGATAACCCTTCTGTAAAGATCGTTGAGGTCGGAAGTCGCAAACCTGCCCCCATCGAGAGGTACGAGCGGACGAAGTTCCGGCGGCGTAACCGGAATCACCTTAAGGATCATCCATTCAGGCTTATTAATCTCTTTAGACTCCCTGAATGCCTCCACAACGTGAAGTCTTTTCAAGGCCTCGCTTTTTCTCTGTTGAGAAGTTTCCGTGCTTGCCTTGTGTCGAAGAGAGTAGGACAATTCATCCAGATCTATATTCTGAAGCAGAAGGGAGATCGCCTCAGCCCCCATCATAGCGATGAATTTATTCGGATCGCTGTCGTCAAGCTGCTGATTTCCTTTAGGAAGCGCAGCCAAAATATCGAGATATTCCTTTTCGGCCAACAGATCGAGTTTGCTAACTCCGTTCGCTGCCGCCACACCCGGTTGGATAACAACGTAACGTTCGTAATAGATAATTGCATCGAGTTTTTTCGATGGAATACCCAGAAGATAACCGATCTTTGTAGGGAGAGACTTAAAGTACCAGATATGAGCTACGGGAACGACAAGAGATATGTGCCCCATTCTCTCCCTGCGGACCTTTTTCTCTGTCACCTCCACACCGCAACGGTCGCACACAATACCTTTGTATCGGATCCTTTTGTACTTTCCGCAATGACATTCGTAGTCCTTCACCGGTCCGAATATTCTTTCGCAGAAAAGTCCGTCCCTTTCAGGTTTATATGTACGATAATTTATGGTTTCAGGTTTTAAAACCTCACCGCTCGAATTTTCAAGAATCTCTTCGGGAGACGCAAGTCCGATAGTAATCTTAGAAAAACCGTTACTAACCTTATTGTCTTTTCTGAATGACATATTTATTGACAATTATATTTTATCACAAGGTAAAAGTGCCGCTGTCCACTGAAAGACAGCGGGCTTTATATTATTCCAGTTTTACACTCAGGGCAAGTCCTCTGAGTTCGTAGAGGATAACGTTCAATGCTTCGGGTATTCCTGCCGAAGGAAGATTATCTCCCTTAACGATAGCTTCATAAGCCTTCGCCCTTCCGATAACGTCGTCCGATTTAATCGTAAGAATTTCCTGAAGTATGTGTGCTGCGCCGAATGCTTCGAGAGCCCACACCTCCATCTCTCCGAATCTCTGTCCGCCGAACTGCGCCTTACCTCCGAGGGGCTGCTGTGTAATAAGCGAGTAGGGGCCTATCGAACGGGCATGCATCTTATCGTCCACCATGTGTCCGAGTTTCAACATGTAGATAACACCTACCGTCGCAGGTTGATCGAACCGTTCCCCAGTTCCTCCATCGTGAAGATAGGTACGTCCGCTTCTCGGAACCCCTGCCCTGTCGGTGTACTCGTTGATCTCGTCGAGCGTAGCACCGTCGAAGATCGGAGTCGCAAACTTAAGTCCGAGCTCTTTGCCCGCCCAACCGAGAACAGTTTCATATATCTGTCCGAGGTTCATACGGGAAGGGACGCCGAGCGGATTAAGCACAATGTCTACAATCGATCCGTCTTCCAGGAACGGCATATCTTCGTCCCTAACGACTTTCGCAACGATACCCTTGTTACCGTGGCGTCCTGCCATTTTATCTCCGACTTTAAGTTTACGTTTTTTCGCAATGTAAACTTTAGCAAGCTGGATGATGCCGGCGGGAAGTTCGTCACCGTTAGTTATATTGTATTTTTCTCTTTTAAGAACAGCATCGTATTCCTTGAATTTAACGATGTAGTTGTTTATTATTTTCTTAACGAGATCGTTTCTGTCTTTATCCGCTGTCCATTTGTTGGGATTGACGTTCTGATAATCGAGATCCGCAAGAGCTTTCATCGAGAATTTGGCTCCCTTCTCTATAATCTCCATTCCAAAGTAATCCACGACACCTTGAGAAGTCCTGCCATTTAAAACCGTAAACAGTTTTTCAATAAGCTGTGTTTTCAGTTCGTCTGTTTTCTTTGCAAATCGCGCTTCGACTTTCTCGACCAGGTTTTTCTCAGACTGCTTAATTTTTTTACTGTCTTTATTAGCCCTGCTGAACAGTTTTTTGTCGATAACCACACCATGAAGCGACGGCTGTGCTTTCAACGAAGCGTCCTTAACGTCTTCTGCCTTATCTCCGAATATCGCCCGGAGAAGTTTTTCTTCCGGCGAAGGGTCGGATTCTCCTTTAGGAGTAATCTTACCTATCAGAATATCGCCGGGCTTAACGACCGCACCTACCCTTATTATTCCATTCTCGTCGAGATCCTTGGTAGCATCTTCGCTTACGTTCGGAATATCCGAGGTAAGTTCCTCCACACCGCGTTTGGTATCGCGAACTTCCATTATATATTCGTCTACGTGCACCGAAGTGAAAATATCGTCACGAATAATTCTTTCCGAGATAACGATCGCATCTTCAAAGTTATATCCTTTCCAGGGCATAAATGCCACTTTAAGGTTTCTTCCGAGAGCGAGCTCCCCTTTCTGAGTCGAATATCCGTCGGTAAGTATCATTCCTTTCGAAACCCTGTCCCCTTTTCTTACAAGAGGTTTAAGAGTTATCGAGGTATTCTGATTGGTTTTTCTAAAACGCGGTAGTTTATATACGGTAACCTCTGTATCGAAACTCGCAAGCCTCTCGTCTTCGGTCATATCGTATTTAATGTGTATTTCGTTCGCATCGGAGAAGACAACCTCGCCTTCGCCTTCCGCAGTAATATGTATACGGCTGTCGCGGATCATGTCTTTTTCAAGACCGGTTCCCACTATCGGTGCATCGCAGTTTATCAGCGGAACAGCCTGGCGCATCATGTTCGACCCCATCAGCGCACGATTGGCATCGTCATGCTCAAGGAACGGGATAAGTGACGCGGCAATGGAAGCTATCTGGTTAGGGGCGACATCCATGAGTTCCACTTCCGCTGCATTCACGGTCGGGAAGTCACTGTCCACCCTTGCTTTGATATTTTCCTTTTCGATAAATTCGCCGTCGGCAGTGACAGGTATATTTGCCTGAGCTATTATTTTACCTTCTTCCTCTTCCGCACTAAGGTACGATATTCCTTCCGGCGTCATGTCTACCTTACCGTTCTCTACCTTCCTGTACGGAGTCTCCATGAATCCCATACCGCTTATTTTTGCATAAACGCACATGGAAGATATCAGACCGATATTCGGTCCTTCCGGTGTTTCAATAGGGCAAAGCCTTCCGTAGTGGGTATAGTGCACGTCGCGCACCTCGAACCCCGCACGATCTCTCGAGAGTCCTCCCGGTCCGAGAGCTGACATACGGCGTTTATGGGTCATCTCCGCAAGTGGATTCGTTTGATCCATGAACTGCGACAGCTGGTTGGTTCCAAAGAACGAATTGATAACCGATGATAATGTTTTCGCATTGATAAGGTCCACCGGAGTAAACACCTCGTTGTCTCTTACATTCATTCTCTCGCGGATAGTTCTCGCCATACGGACAAAACCTACGCTGAACTGGTTAGCCAACTGTTCGCCTACGGTACGCACACGCCTGTTGCTCAAGTGGTCGATATCATCGACGTCTGTTTTCGAATTTATAAGCGATATAAGATATTTTATAATCGCTATTATATCTTCTTTGGTTAGAACACGATTTTCACGATCGATGTCCAGGCCCAGTTTTTTATTAATTCTGTAACGCCCTACGTCGCCGAGGTCATATCTCTTGTCGGAGAAAAATAACTTGTCGATAACGTCGCGCGCTGTCGCTTCGTCAGGCGGTTCCGAATTACGCAGCTGACGGTATATATAAACGATCGCCTCTTTCTCCGAGTTGCACGGATCTTTTTGGAGGGTGTTGTAAACTATCGAATAATCAACTCCGTCGTTGGCATTCTTATGGAGAAGGATAGATTTAGCTCCTGAATCGATTATAAGGTCGATATGATGCTCCTCCAATACAGTTTCGCGGTCTATAATAATCTCATTACGTTCAATGGATACGACTTCACCTGTGTCCTCATCCACAAAGTCTTCTATCCATGATTTAAGTACACGGGCAACAAGTTTTCGCCCTACGGTTTTTTTAAGATTAGCCTTATTTACTTTTATTTCGTCTGCAAGATCGAAGATTTCCAGTATCTGCCTGTCGCTCTCGAAGCATATCGCACGCAATAGAGTCGTAACCGGTAATTTTTTCTTACGGTCGATATATGCGTACATGACATTATTAATGTCCGTAGCGAATTCTATCCACGAACCTTTGAACGGGATAATACGCGCAGAGTATAATTTCGTACCGTTGGAGTGCATGCTCTGTCCGAAGAACACTCCGGGAGACCTGTGCAACTGAGATACGATAACCCTTTCAGCACCGTTAATAACAAATGTTCCGCGCGAAGTCATATAAGGAATAGTACCGAGATAAACATCCTGTATCACGGTATCGAAATCCTCATGTTCCGGATCGGTACAATAGAGCTTTAATTTAGCTTTAAGCGGGACGCTGTATGTCAGTCCCCTTTCGAAACATTCTTCGATGGAATATCTCGGAGGGTCGATGTAGTAATCAAGGAATTCCAGTACAAAGTTGTTTCTGGTATCCGTAATCGGGAAGTTTTCAAGAAAAACTTTATAAAGTCCTTCGTTTTTGCGATTTTCGGGAGTTGTATCCAACTGAAAGAAATCGCGGAAAGATTTCAGCTGCACTTCAAGGAAATCAGGATATTCCATCCTGTTCACCACTGAAGAAAAACTTATACGTTCATTTTGTGTGCTGAGTGACATTTTACCCAATTGTTATTTTGAGGTTAAAAAAATTAAGTAACCGGGTTACTCTGATATTGCGTTTTACGGCAGGTACAGACTGGGGCTGTAGTAGTGTGCTCCGCATTAAAATTAATCGCCTGATTAAAAAGGACTTGCCCGAAGACAATAAATAAAAACAGAGCAAATGGGTGTTAAACAAGAAAAAGGTATAGAACCTTTTTGGAGGTTCTACACCTGTTATGTCGTCAAGACTAAGCTATGTTACTTAAGCTCAACTTCAGCACCAGCTTCTTCGAGTTGTGACTTGATTGATTCTGCCTCTTCTTTAGAAACACCTTCTTTAACCGGTTTAGGAGCACCGTCGACAAGGTCTTTAGCCTCTTTAAGGCCGAGACCTGTAAGTTCCTTAACAGCTTTAACAACCTGCAGTTTAGCTTGGCCAGCAGATGTAAGAATAACATCGAATGATGTTTTTTCAGCAGCAGCTTCACCTGCACCGCCAGCAGCAGGAGCAGCAACCGCAACCGCAGCAGCAGCAGGTTCGATACCGTACTCTTCTTTAAGGATATTGGCTAATTCATTTACCTCCTTAACTGTTAAGTTTACCAACTCTTCAGCTAATTTTTGGATATCTGCCATTGTATTTAAATTTTAAAAATGTTTAACGATTTAATTTGTTATTTTATTGTTTTTGTGTCAAAGCCTAAAGGGTAAATTAATTTTCTCTTTCTTCCAGGGCTTTAACAAGACCTGCGACCTTACCGCCTGCACTTGCCTGAAGTGCCGAGATAACGTTTTTAGCAGGAGATTGAAGAAGTGCAACGATATCTCCGATGAGTTCTTCACGGGATTTAACGTTAACGAGATCTTCAAGCGTATTATTACCGAGATATACGCATTCTTCAACATAAGCGCTTTTAAGGACAGGTTTCGCATCCGGTGTAGGATTGTTTTTCCTGAAGTCTTTGATGAGCTTAGCAGGAGCGTTACCTGTCTCTGCGAACATAATCGCAGTCGATCCGGTAAGGGTTCCTATAAGGTCCTCTTCTGCCTTTTCTGCTTTTTCAAGAGCTTTGACGAATAGCGTATTTTTAACTACAATGAGTTTTACGTTCTTTTCGTAACAGTCTTTTCTCAATTTAGCAGTCTGTTCTGCGTTGAGTCCTGAGGCATCGGTTACGTAAAAGTGCGGGAACTGCTGTAGCTGCTCGGCTAAATTGTCAATAATTTGTGCTTTTTCTTCCCTGTTCATGATTTAATGCGATTATTTATTATCAACCGATTTTGGGTCCAGCTGTAGCCCCGGGCTCATAGTAGTAGAAAGGGAAATGCTTTTTACGTAAGTACCTTTAGCTGCAGACGGTTTGAGTTTGATTATCGTAGACATAAATTCTTTTACGTTATCCATAATCTGCTCAGGGGTAAAAGATATTTTACCGACGGCAGCATGTACTATACCGAATTTGTCTACTTTAAAATCTATCTTACCGGCCTTAACTTCACTCACGGCTTTACCTACTTCCATAGTTACAGTACCGGTTTTAGGATTCGGCATAAGTCCTCTCGGTCCTAAAATACGTCCGAGTGCACCGACTTTAGCCATAACGTTAGGAGTAGTAATGATCACGTCCACGTCTGTCCATCCGGCTTTGATTTTGTCGATGTATTCATCGAGACCGACATAATCCGCTCCGGCAGCCTGTGCTTCCGCCTCCTTGTCAGGAGTACAGAGTACAAGTACTTTCACTTCCTTACCCGTTCCGTGAGGGAGAGTAACCACGCCCCTAACCATCTGATTAGATTTACGCGGATCTACACCTAAACGCATGTCAACATCCACAGAAGCATCGAATTTAGTAAAGGTAATTTCCTTTAGCAATGCTGCTGCCTCGCTGAGTTTGTACGCCTTATTAGGTTCCACCTTCGCCAGGACAAGTTTTTTATTTTTTGTCAGCTTACTCATTTTAAGTAATTTTTGTAATTACACATTAGGAAATTCACCTGTTACGTTGAGGCCCATGCTGCGGGCTGTTCCCGCTACCATGCGCATCGCTGCTTCAAGAGTAAAACAGTTCATATCCGGCATCTTATCCTGTGCGATCTCTTTGATCTGATCCCAAGATACGGAACCTACTTTTTTACGGTTAGGTTCGGCAGATCCCGATTGGATTTTCGCTGCTTCTTTAAGTTGAACGGCTACGGGCGGCTGTTTAATGATAAAATCGAAAGACTTATCACTGTATACGGTAATAATCACAGGAAGAACTTTGCCTGCCTTATCCTGAGTTCTTGCATTGAATTGCTTACAGAACTCCATTATGTTCACACCTTTGGAACCGAGTGCAGGTCCTACCGGGGGTGATGGATTTGCGGCACCGCCTTTGATCTGCAATTTAATAAATCCAGCAACCTCTTTTGCCATAATTTTACTTAATTTAATTTACTTGAATAACAAACTTTATTCTTTTTCAACTTGAACAAAGTTCAACTCCATAGGAGTTTTTCTTCCGAATATTTTCACAGAAACGGTAAGCTTCTTACGTTCATTGTCGATCTCTTCGATCGTACCGGAGAAACTTGAGAAAGGACCATCGATCACTTTCACGGTTTCACCCACAACGTAAGGCACTTCGTTTTCTTCTTCGCTCTCCACAAGCTCGTCGACACGTCCCAATATTCTGCTTACCTCTGCAGGGCGGAGAGGGGTAGCTCCATGCAAAGTATCTTTTGAATCGCCGAGGAAACCCAATACATCGGGAGTATTGCGAAGTATATACGGAACTTCGCCTACCAGAGTAGCTTCAACCAATACATATCCCGGATACGATACTTTTTCCTTACTGATTTTTTTACCGTTCCTGATCTGGTAAACTTTTTCAGTAGGGATAAGCACCTGAGTGATGTAGTCCTGAAGATTCGCGTTACGGGCAGCTGCCTCGATATACACTTTTACCTTCTTTTCCTTACCACCGATGGCACGTATAACATACCAATTCTTTTCCGTTTTTTCGCTCATAATTTAATGTGTGAAATTAATAGAGCAGACTATAAATGGTTTTCATCACGTTCTCGAATACCACGTCCATTGCAAGCACAACAAGGGCAAACAGTAGGGAAGCTATCATAACTACTATTGCCGAATTTTGTAATTGACTCCACGATGGCCATGATACCTTTTGAACTAACTCGAAATAGGCATTTTTGACGTATTGAATAAATCTTTTCATGTGATATTCCTGATTGGCACGAGTGGAGAGATTCGAACTCCCATCAACGGTTTTGGAGACCGCTATTCTACCCTTGAACTACACTCGTAAAAAGGTGAGAGATCTTACTCTCCCACCGAAATTATTTCATCGTATTATTCGATAATTTTAGTGATCTGACCAGCACCTACCGTACGTCCGCCTTCACGGATCGCGAAACGGAGACCGAGATTAACGGCAACCGGGTAGATGAGTTCCACTGTAATTGTTACGTTGTCGCCAGGCATCACCATATCTACACCTGCAGGAAGCTGAACTTCACCTGTTACGTCAAGCGTACGAAGGTAGAACTGAGGACGATATTTGTTATGGAACGGAGTATGACGTCCGCCTTCCTCTTTTTTAAGGATATAAACCTCGGCTTCGATTTTAGTGTGAGGAGTGATCGATCCTGGTTTAGCTACAACCATACCGCGTTTAACATCTTTCTTATCGATACCGCGCATAAGCAGACCTACATTGTCGCCTGCCTCACCGAAATCGAGAAGTTTACGGAACATTTCAACACCTGTACAAGTCGAAGTTTTAGGTTTTTCACCAAGTCCGATGATTTCCACCGGATCACCGACTTTAATGATACCTGTTTCGATACGGCCTGTAACAACCGTTCCACGACCTGTGATCGAGAATACGTCCTCAACAGGCATAAGGAATGGTTTTTCGTTTTCACGCGGAGGTATAGGAATATATGTATCGACAGCATCCATGAGTTCCATGATTTTTTCTTCCCACTTCGGTTCGCCGTTAAGGCCACCGAGTGCAGAACCACGGATTACAGGAGCGTTGTCTCCGTCGAAATTGTAGAAGTTGAGCAGTTCGCGAACTTCCATTTCCACAAGTTCCAACATTTCTTCGTCATCCACCATATCGCATTTATTAAGGAATACGACGATTTTAGGAACGTTTACCTGACGAGCAAGAAGAATGTGTTCACGAGTCTGAGGCATCGGACCGTCGGTAGCAGCAACTACGATGATAGCACCGTCCATCTGAGCAGCACCGGTTACCATGTTCTTAACGTAGTCGGCATGACCCGGACAGTCTACGTGAGCATAGTGACGTGTAGCAGTCTCATACTCTACGTGAGCGGTATTGATTGTGATACCACGTTCTTTTTCTTCCGGAGCGTTATCGATAGAATCGAAAGAACGCAACTCGGAGAGACCTTTTTTTGCAAGCACCGTAGTGATCGCAGCAGTAAGTGTAGTTTTACCGTGGTCTACGTGACCGATCGTACCGATATTCACGTGGGCCTTGGACCTGTCAAATTTTTCTTTTGCCATCTTTGAAAATTATTTAAATAAATTAATTTTTAAAATCTTTACTAACCGGCAGCTGCCGGAATTTCCATTTGTCGAGCGGAAGACGAGGTTCGAACTCGCGACCCTTAGCTTGGAAGGCTAATGCTCTACCAACTGAGCTACTTCCGCAAATATTTAATACATGGGAGTCCGTCTGTTTTGGATTGAACTTTTTCAGTTGCGGATCCATGTTCTCCCGGAGGACACCCTATCAAAGATTTAAGTACTCTCTTCAGGTCTCGGAAACTAACGGAATATTTTGCGTAAACTGATTTACTCTGATCCCTAACTCCTTACGGACATCTTAAAATCTTTGTGGGAGAAGATGGATTCGAACCACCGAAGACATACGTCAGTAGATTTACAGTCTGCCCCATTTGGCCACTCTGGTATTCTCCCTTATATTTTAAAGAACATTTTGCCACCTTTCGCGGATTATCTCGCTGCACTCGATATTCCCTTGGAGGATGGCTGTAAAAATAAAATTTCTTTAAAGAAAATCCGCTATTTAATTGATTTCGATCAAATTCAATCTCTTTCAATTACGGTTGCTTTTGGCGTTTTTCTTTCAATTCAAGCCGATGGAGGGATTCGAACCCCCGGCCAGCTGATTACAAATCAGCTGCTCTGGCCAACTGAGCTACATCGGCATAAGCCCCAATTTAGGACTGCAAATATATCAATTAATTATCATTATACAAAAAAATGAGCGTTTTTTGGAAATTTTATAATTTCACGCTATACTTTTTCACAAACGATAATCGGCGCAAAATTACATTTTATTTCTTAAAAAATAAAATTTTAAGTGAAAAATCTAATAAAATTAATTTCAAAGGGTTACAGTATATTTACCAACGAAGCCAGATCGTCCCAGAATGAAGGATAAGATTTATTGACCGCTTCGGCTCCTTTTATAACGATTCTTCCGTCCGATACAAGTCCGGCAACGGCAGAAGCCATGGCAATACGATGGTCGTTAAAGCTATCCACTGTCGCGGATTTGATCGCTCCGCCTTTTATTTTCATCAGGTCTGCCTCTGAAATGTCTACTGATATACCCATAGAACTAAGCATATAAGCGACCGTTTCGGCTCTATCGCTCTCCTTGTTGGTAAGCCTTTTGGTACCTTTAATGGTAGTGACGCCCATGCAATTGACTGCAAGCACTGCAAGGGCAGGAAATAAATCGGGACAATCGGTCGCATCGAACTCGAACCCGTGCAGAGTATTTTTACGTACAATCACAGTATTTCCGTTACCAACAACATCTGCTCCTGCTTTTTTTAAAGCTGCTATTATTTCCTTATCGGCCTGAGCGGAATTCTTATCGAGATTTCCTATCTGCACCTCTCCGGCAATCGCTCCTGCGACCAGAATACACGACGCACCGCTCCAATCCCCTTCTACATTATATATTATGGAATTGTACTTTTGGCCGGATTTTATGGTAAATTTTTTATAATCGCCATTGACTATGTCCACACCGAAGCTCTTCGCAACCTGGATCGTCATATCTATATAAGGTTTGCTGTTAAGAACTCCGACATTCAGAACACTATCGCTTCCCGCTAACGGCAATGCCATCAATAATCCGGTAATGAACTGCGAACTCATCGAACCATCCACTTCAATCTCGCCTCCCCTTAACGGACCGCATACAGTCACCGGCAGATAGCCTCCGGTTGTTTTAACTTCGACCCCCAAATCACGCAACGGTTTTTCTATCATGGATATAGGGCGTTTGAGAATCGATCCGCGCCCTGTTATCGTAAGCGGTTCGTCATATAACGATGCGATAGGGGTAAATAATCTCGTAGATAATCCGGCTTCACCGATATTCAACACTTCCGCCTGAGGCCTCAAACCTCCTTTAATAATATAGGTTCTACCGTTATGGACAATCTCTGCTCCGAGCCTTTTCGCCGTATCCAGCGCAGCTTCGGTATCTTCACACAAGGTCATATTCTCCAAAGTGGTCGTTCCGTCCGCAAGGAGTGCCGCAGCAATAGCCCTTTGGGCAAAACTTTTCGAGGCGGGGGCAACGATAGCACCGCGAACCGCGGATCTTTTAATTTCTTTGATCATTATCTTTTCAATTGGAAGTCCTGTCCGAGATAGACCTTACGCACCATCTCGTCGTTTGCGAGGTCCTCCGCCGTACCAGATTTGAGGATTTTACCTTCGAACAACAGATAAGTGCGGTCTGTAATATCGAGAGTTTCATGGACATTATGGTCGGTGATTATGACTCCGATATTTTTATTTTTAAGAGTACGTACAATACTTTGGATATCCTCCACCGCGATAGGGTCTACTCCTGCAAACGGTTCGTCCAAGAGAATAAACTTTGGATTTATCGCCACCGCGCGAGCGATCTCGGTACGCCTTCTCTCCCCTCCGGAGAGTTGTATTCCAAAGCTCTTTCTCACTTTAGTCAGGCGGAATTCTTCGATAAGAGTTTCGAGACGCTCCTTCTGATATTCCTTAGAAAATTTTGTCATCTGGAGTACGGTCCTAATATTCTCCTCAACCGTAAGTTTGCGGAATACGGACGCTTCCTGAGCAAGATACCCTACTCCTCTTTGAGCCCGCTTATACACAGGCTCCTTGGTAATATCGTATATATTGTCTCCGTCGTCGAGAGATATGGAACCTCCATTGGGTTTAATAAGTCCCACTATCATATAAAACGATGTGGTTTTACCTGCGCCGTTCGGTCCGAGCAACCCCACTATCTCGCCCTGTTCAACCTCTACAGACACATGGTCCACAACGGTACGGGTTTTATATCTCTTAACTAAATCCTTGGTGTATAGTCTCATAGGGTAATTTTAAACAAGTCCTTCCCTTAAAATATCGTGTATGTGGATCATACCGCAGTACTTCCCGTTATCCATAACGACAAGCTGCGTAATCTTATTTTGCTCCATTTTGTTAAATGCCTTCACGGCAAGTTCCTCTTTATCGGTAGTCTTAGGGTTCAGACTCATTACGTCGCGTGCGGTAAGATCATTGAAATTTTTACTCTTCTGAAGCATACGGCGTATATCGCCGTCAGTTATTATTCCCGCAAGAGAACCGTCATTCTCGATGACTGCAGTCGCCCCCTGAAATTTAGACGATATCTCAAAGATCACCTGATCTATACCGGCATCCGTAGAGACCTGCGGCGCAGGCTGGGTGGAGAGTATATCCCCTACCCTCATATAGAGCTTTTTCCCCAGAGCGCCTCCAGGATGTACCTTTGCGTAATCTTCCGAAGTAAACCCTCTCATTCTCAATAAGGTCATGGCTATGGCGTCGCCCATAACCAACTGCGCGGTGGTACTCGAGGTAGGCGCGAGGTTGTTAGGACATGCCTCTCCGTCAACGTGAGTTATTATCACATAGTCCGAGAGTTTCCCTAACGTAGACTCCCTGCGCCCCACCATAGCGACGACTTTATTATCACCTATATTTCTGATAAGAGGAACCAGCACTTTGATCTCCGGGGAATCTCCGCTGTTGGATATGCAAATAACCACGTCGCCGTTCTGTATCATCCCCAGATCGCCGTGTATAGCATCTGCGGCATGCATAAATACTGCCGGAGTACCGGTAGAATTGAGCGTTGCAACAATTTTAGTAGCGATTATTGCACTTTTACCTATTCCGGTTATAATTATTCTGCCTTTGGCGGCGAACATACATTCTACGGCACCGGCGAATTCGTCGTCGATAAACGAAGGGAGTCTTTTGACAGCTTCGATTTCCGCGTCGATAGCCTCGACAGCGAATTCCTTTATTTCCTTAAAATCGGACATTTAGCAATTAAGATAAAAAATTTTTTACAAATTTAGTTTTTTTTCAAAATTGTTGTACTTTTAATATTACTAAACATGTACGCACATTTAGGTTAAAATTATTAAATCTCAGATAATTAATCAAGTATAGAAAAAATTTGCTGGAAAATGGCCAATACGGATAAAAAATCTTTGCACGAAGCACTAAAAAAACATTTCGGGTTCTCACAATTTAAAGGCAATCAGGAGGCTGTTATCCGCAATGTAATGTCCGGCAAAGATACATTTGTCCTCATGCCCACAGGGGGGGGTAAATCCCTATGCTACCAGCTGCCGGCGCTGATGATGGAAGGTACGGCGATTATAATATCTCCTTTGATAGCTCTGATGAAAAATCAGGTCGATGCAATGAGAACCTTCAGTATGGAGGACGGTGTGGTGCATTTCCTGAACTCGTCGCTTAATAAGTCGGCAGTCGCTAAAGTAAAGGAAGACGTGCTGGCGGGTAAAACAAAATTACTCTATTTCGCACCGGAATCCCTCACTAAAGAGGATAATATCTCGTTCCTGCGCAATATAAAAATATCATTCTACGCCATCGACGAGGCGCACTGTATCTCGGAGTGGGGACATGACTTCCGCCCTGAATACAGACGGATAAGACTTATAATCAACGACATCGGGCAGGCTCCGCTTATCGCCCTCACCGCGACTGCGACGCCCAAGGTTCAGATGGATATACAGAAAAACCTGAGTATGAGCGATGCGGCCGTATTCAAATCTTCGTTCAACAGGACAAACCTGTATTATGAGATCCGCTCCAAAGCGAATGCTACAAAAGAGATAATCAGGTTCATTAAACAGAACGAAGGCAAATCGGGGATAATCTACTGTTTGAGCAGGAAGAAGGTCGAAGAACTTGCAGACCTCCTTAAGGTAAACGGCATTAAAGCTCTCGCTTACCATGCGGGAATGGACGCACAGACCCGTGCGGACAACCAGGATAAATTTATTATGGAGGAGGTCGATGTAATAGTCGCGACGATTGCGTTCGGAATGGGAATCGACAAACCTGACGTCCGTTATGTTATACATTACGACATTCCGAAGAGCCTCGAAGGTTATTATCAGGAGACCGGACGTGCCGGGCGCGACGGCGGAGAAGGAAGATGCTTGACATTTTACAGTTATAAAGATATTCAGAAGCTCGAAAAATTCATGCAGGGCAAACCTGTCGCCGAACAGGAGATCGGTAAATTGCTATTGCTGGAGACCGTATCTTACGCGGAATCTTCGGTATGCAGACGTAAAAATCTCCTTCACTACTTCGGAGAGGAGTACCATGAGGAAAATTGCGGGAACTGCGACAATTGCGTGAACCCCAAAATAAAATTCGAAGGGATGGATTATATGGTACAGCTTCTACAAACCTTAAATGCGATAGGGGATAAATTTAAGAGCGACTACCTTATCAGTATAATAGTCGGCAAGAGCAACTCACTGATAAAATCGTACAAACACAATAAAATAGAACAGTTCGGCAAAGGGTCGGCTGAGAACGATAAATTCTGGAACGCGGTTCTCAGGCAGGCACTCGTATTGGGTCTTATAGATAAAAATATTGAAAATTACGGTCTTTTATCCTTAAGTCCGGCAGGGGAAGAATATCTTGCTAAACCATACTCTATGATGCTTACGAAGGACCATGAATACGAAGAGATAGACGATGAAGAGGCGGCCGCGCTGCCTTCGGGCAAGCACGGTGGAGGAGCAGCGGACGAAGTCCTGTTCTCTATGCTCAAAGATCTGCGTAAGAAGGTGGCGAAACAAAACAACCTTCCTCCGTTCGTTATATTTCAGGATCCTTCGCTCGAAGATATGTCCGTACAATATCCTATAAGTATTGAAGAGATGCAGAATATTACAGGCGTAGGAGCAGGCAAGGCGCATAAGTTCGGGCAGGAATTCGTGGAACTTATCAAGGCTTACGTGGAAGAGAAGGATATTATCCGTCCTCAGGATATGGTAGTTAAGAGCGTAGTCAATAAGAGCGGCAACAAAGTATTCATCATTCAGAGCATCGACCGCAAGATGGACTTCGAAGATATAGCAGACGCGAAGAATCTCTCTCTGGACGAACTGCTTACTGAAATAGAGGCGATTATCAATTCAGGGACTAAGCTGAATATAGATTATTACATCGACGAAGTTATCGATGAAGACAAGATAGAGGACATCTACGATTATTTTCAGGAAGACGCGGAGACCGACTCTATCGACGAGGCTCAGAAGGAGCTCGGACCGGATTACACGGAAGAGGAGATACGAATGGTAAGAATAAAATTTTTATGCGAAAAAGGGAACTGATTAGAGTTCCCTTTTTCCTACTACCGCTTCAGTAAACGTGTCGTCCTCCAAATATTTCCGCGCGAGCGACATGAGTTCTTCCGGAGTTATATTTTTTATCCGCTGCAAGGAGTAATTTATGTAATCATTTCCGACACCGTTTTGAATATTCTCTATCGTGACATCGGCTATACCGAACGGTCCGTCGATAATACGGAGATATTCCCCGGTAAGAATGTTTTTTACTATCTGCAATTCCGTATCGCCCACAGGTTCATCCCTGAGACGACGAATCTCTTTATAAATCTCTTTAACGGCATCGTCCGTTACATCCGCTCCTACCTCGGTGGCCACGGCCATATATCCTGTCGCCTCAAGATTGACCATCGTGGAATATATTCCGTACGTGTACCCTTTATCTTCCCTGAGATTCGCTATCAACCTCGAACCGAAGTATCCTCCGAGAATAGTATTAAGTACCTGCATACCGATAAAATCGGGATGATTCCTATTAAACAGCACCTTGCCGATCCTTATCGCGGACTGCACCGCCCCTTCCTTTTCAATAAAACCATGTTCTCGACAATTCGAGAATGACAATTCACCGAATTCTTTACCCTTACCGGAAGGAACAGCTTCCATAAACCGCATGATCTTCTGGCTCTCAAAATCGTTTATTTTACCGCTAATTACCGCAAAACAGTTTCCCGCGGTATAAAAACCGGAGTGAAATTCCTTCAATTTCGCGACGGTAAGATTATCGTAATCTTCCGGGGGCGAGGCAACACCGTATGGATGAGAATCTCCGAACAATAGTTTGCCGAACAGCTCCCTTGCGATATGCGATATCTTCTCGCGCTCTATCCGCAAACTTTGTTTCCTTTTGCCTGCGTAGATCAGAAGCTCATTTTCCGGAAACACCGGATTTGCTATGATATCCGAATAAATTTCGAGGATCCGGTCCAGGAATTTTGTCAATGTGCATACCGTAACTATCGAATAGTCGCGGTCTATCGACACGTCAAAGTAGGCTCCGTAAAAATCGAGCTTCTCGGATATCTCCGCAGAAGTGAAATTTTTTGTCCCTTCTTTAAGAAGATACAACGTCGAAGAGGCCTGGAACGGATAGCTCTGAAATCTGGTCCCGGCTCTGAATACCAGACTAATGCGAACTATATCCTGCGTATCGTTTATGTTCACGATATGCACCGGAATTCCGTTCGTTGAAATATATTTTTCCGTAACAGGAACATCTATCCTCTCCGGGACCTGAATATCAGGTTGTTTTGTCCTGCTAATTTCCATTATTTTTAAGATACATTAAGGTTGAACATTTTTCTCTGCGGAATATTTTCTGCGCAGCATCCCTTATTTCCTCTTTTGTTACACTGTTGTGTATTTCAACTTCCCTGTTTATCAACTCCAAATCGCCCAACATTTCGTAGTATCCGAGATTCATTGCCTTGTTCATTGCGTTTATCTCGCCGAATACCACGCCGGACTCGTATTTATTATTGACCTTATCCAATTCATAGTCCGAGACACTCTCGGTTTTCAACGCCTCCATTTCTTCCCAGAACACAGCTTCGACTGTCTCAGGTTGAACTCCCGGAAGAATATTACCTGTAAATACAAACAATCCCGGATCGACCTCTCCTGTAAGGTAGGCATTTACTTACGAGACGAGTCCTTTTTTCTTTACCATATTCTGATACAGCCTCGAAGAGGAACCATTGGATAGAACATCGGACATAACATCGCAAATATAAAATTCCCTGTCCGTCCTTGCCCCTACATGGAAGGTAATAACGATCACCGATGCTGGAACGTCCCTGTGAACAATCAGCTTTCGTTCTTCGGTTTGCTCAGGTTCCTGCGGAAGAATATCCGTAGTGTAATTTCCCGACGGTATATCTCCGAACCACTTCTCTGCAATGGTGAAAATTTTATAATTATCCAATCCTGACGCAACACTCAATATGGCATTCTCCGGATTGTAATATTTTTTGTAAAAACTCCTCACGTCGTCGAGATTGGCTTCCCTGATATGATCCGGAGTGATACCGATAGTCACCCATCTATACGGATGCACCTTATACGACATTTCGCGCACGAGTATCCAGAGATCGCCGTAAGGCTGATTGATGTACCTCTGATTATACTCTTCCACAACGACTTTGCGCTGTACATCGAGGGTTTTCTCGTTGATATTTAAATAGTGCATGCGATCGGATTCCATCCAGAACGCGGTCTCGATATTCTCCTGCGGCAGTGCCATATAGTAGTCCGTATAGTCGTTATTCGTGAACGCATTGTTCTCCCCGCAGGCCCTTTGGAGCGGAATTTCGAAATTCGGAACATTTTTACTATCTCCGAACATCAGATGTTCGAAGAGGTGGGCGAATCCCGTTTTATCAGGATTCTCATTTTTGGCCCCCACTTTATATAAAATATTTACCGCAGCCATAGTAGTTGCAGTATCCTTATGGGATATTACGGTGAGTCCGTTTTTAAGAATATGCTTATCGTAATTTATCATTATTTTTATTGTTCTTTTTATTACCGAGATCGATTTTTCCGGTCTTATTCATAAGGGATCTGACATTGGCAGCCCTGTTTACCATATATCTGGAAGGCTTCTCGATATTCATCGTATAAGGATTAGGCAGCACAGTCGCGATCATCGAGGCTTCGTAACTGTTGAGTTCGGACGCTTGCTTAGCATATACCAGTTTCGCCGCGCTTCCTACCCCGTAAACGCACGGGCGTATTTCTATAACATTCAGATATATTTCCATTATACGTTTTTTATCCCAGAAGGTTTCGATAAGGACGGTAAAATAAGCTTCGAGTCCTTTGCGGAACCAATTCCTGTGCGGCGTACAAAATACATTCTTCGCAGTTTGCTGGGAAATGGTACTCGCTCCTCTAAATCTTTTCCCGCTTTTACGTTCCTTACGCGTCTTTTTTATTTCGTCGAGGTCGAATCCTCTGTGCTGCATAAATTTTCCGTCCTCCGTACTTACGACAGCTACAACCATCAACGGACTGATATCGTCGATCCTGGTCCACTTCGATTTTATTTTAAGCCCGTATTCCTGCAAATTCCCTACCATGCGGTATACTTTGTAAGGGGTTACCGTAACAGGTACGTGCCTTAACAACAATACAGAAAAAAACGAAGAACTGATAAAGAACAATACCAGATAAACACCCATCCTGCACAGATATTTAACAGGTTTCGTCTTCATCGAATCACTCCTCCGGGTCCACTTTAACCGTGATAAACAATTTCTTAGGCGAATTCTCCAACGAAGAGAGAATACTTACGTTTTTTGTCTGGATCCCAGATTGATTCCTCGTATCGTAACTCATAGATATTTCACCGTATGTCTGAGGCATAATAGGGGTTTTGTCGAACTCGGTCGCCGTACATCCGCAGTCCGGAACGACCTCGATTATTACGAGAGGAATCATATCGTTGTTTATTAGTCTTACTTTAAATTCGGCAATCGAGCCTTCTTTTATATTTCCGAGATCGATCGTATCGCTCTTACTGTCGATCACAAACTCCCGAATTTCTTCAATCACAAGAATCGGACGCGATTGTTGAGTTTTTTTATTTCCGCAAGCTGTCAGGATCACAACCGCAAACAGTATAAAGCAAATCTTATTCATATTCTAATTTTCTATCAATCCACGCCCCTGCTTCTCGATACGCCCTTCTTTCTTGAGTTTCTCTACGATTTTGTCGAGGACGCCGTTTATGAAGGTTCCGCTGGAGGGTGTCGAATAGTATTTCGATATTTCGATAAATTCGTCGAGAGTAACCTTAACCGGAATTGTCGTACACGCTACAAGTTCCGCAATGGTAGCAAGCATTACGATGCGGTCCATGTAGGCGAACCGTTCGAGATCCCAGTTTTCAGTAAATTCGTTAATATAACCGAAGTATTCTTTATTATTGACCAGGGCGGCTCGGAACAATTGCGACGCGAAGACTCTGTCGTCGTCATTTTTAAATTTCGGAAGAAGCCTGAACGTCGTTTTATTCTCATTTATGCCCTGCAAAGTACGGACCACCATTATTAATCCGAACGCTATATCGTCGGCCCAGTATATGGACTGCTCTTCAATCGCCTCCTCAAGCTCTTCCATATCTTCGAGCCCGTTCGAATAAAAATCGATGACGAATTGGAGGTCTTCGGCAAAACTATCCTTGCCGGAGTTCATGTAATCCGTATAATAACCGCTGGAGATCATGTTATTATATATCTTTTTTACTAACTCTGGATAGTTAGTCCAACCGAGTTTATTTCCGGTAAGATAAGTCAGTAGCTCATCGTTATCCGCAATCTTCGCGACGGCTCTGTTTTCGACAAACTTCATATTCGGATTGAGATCCTCCTCGGTGGGCAGCATTTTATTCTTGCCTATATCGATTTTTTTCGAAGCGTACTGCCGGACATCGACTATAAGGGACAATAGAAGATGATATAATTGATATGTTTTGTCTATACTGAAATTAAGGTTTTTTTCCGACACGATCAAGGTGTCGCTCTCCGATTTAAAATGTGAGTATAACGCTTTAATTACCTTAATCCTCAACAACCTTCTGCTTAACATATCAATGAATCTTTAGATAAAATACCCCAAAGCTAAGTTGCGATGGGTTTGCAAAGTTACACACTTTTTATAATTTCGCAAAAAAGGAACTTTATGCGGGATTACGACGTAGTGGTAGCGGGAGGCGGAGCGGCAGGGCTTATGGCGGCTGCAGCTGCGGCACGGGGCGGCAGCAGGACGCTGTTATTGGAAAAAATGGAGAAACCGGCAAGGAAGATCCGAATAACCGGCAAAGGGAGGTGCAACATAACAAATATCCGGCTCATCGAAGATTTTACAGAAAAAATACGGGCAAACCCCGACTTCGCCGCACCGGCATTAAACTATTTCTCCAATACGGATACCTTGGAATTTTTCGAAGGACAGGGACTCGAGCTGATAAAAGAGAGAGGGGGGCGGGTCTTCCCTGCGTCTGGCAGAGCATGGGACGTTGCGGAGGCACTCGTATCTTTTGCAAAGGAGAGCGGAGCGGAGATCGAATGTTTCTCGAAGGTCAAAGATATAGTAATTACAGGCAACCGGGTCACAGGAATTATAAAACAAGATCGTAACGGTAAATCCGAGAAGATCACCGCACGCAATATTATAGTAGCGACCGGAGGAGCCTCGTATCCATCTACCGGTTCGTCGGGAGACGGATATCTGATCGCTCATTCGACTGGACACAAAATAGTCGATATACGCCCTTCGCTTACACCGTTGATTATCGGGGAAAAATTTCTCCGACTGCACGGGTTGTTATTAAAGAATATCTCTGTGTCTTTAATCGTGGACGGCGAGATCGTGAGGAGCGAATTCGGAGAGATGGAATTTATCAAAGAGACTGCCGCAGGAGCCGTAATCCTCAAGATGAGTCGGGATGCGGTGGACGGAATCATCGACGGAAGGGAAGTATCGATCGCCTTGGATCTCAAGCCCGCGCTAAGCGTCGAGAAGATCCACGCGCGGATTGAACGGGAACGTATGTCCGCACCGCCTTCGGCAAACATGAAATATCTGATGGAGAAGCTCCTTCCCAGACAGATGATTCCTATATTCCTCTCGGCATGCAGGATTAAACCGGAAGATAAACTTTGCAGTGCAGGAACTGTGCAGATAGAGATTATTGTCAACACGTTAAAGAATTTTATCGTTCCCGTAATAGATTTTTGCCCGTTCGAGAATGCGATAGTAACGGCGGGCGGCGTCGATGTTAACGATATCGATCCGCAGACCTTACAATCGAAGTTAATCGAAGGACTTTATTTTGCAGGGGAGGTCATCGACATAGACGCAGATACCGGTGGATACAACCTTCAAATGGCATTTTCAACTGGCAGACTTGCAGGAGAATTGAGAAAATGAACGCCATAAGATACAGATTAGGTAAAAGATTCAATTATATATCACATGTACTGCGCTTGAATCATTGGCGCGGGCATGGGATACACTCTCCGTTTATTTACGGAATGGTACGGGAGATTACATACGGCAGATCAAAATTAAAAGAGAAGACACTTTTATCCGGAAGCAGAGTTCCCAAAAGCGAACAAGCTCTCCTTCTGAGCATAAAAAATTATCTCGGATACGAATTGGTATATTATTCAGGCGAATTAAAGTTTACCCTCAAGCCCCGGACACTCTATGCCGTTATTCCCGGAACGGAAGAAGAGGCTGTGAAAAAACTATATAATACCTGTATTACAGAAGTTTCCGATGAATACTGCATAGCTATACTTCATGCCGTACGTTCTAAAAAAACTTACTTTTTAAATAAAGAACTGATACGCAGGAAAGAATGTGTAATACTCGATTTTCACAAGAGCGTATTTTATCTCTTCAATAAAAATCTGAACAACAAACATTATAAAATAAAAAGGAATATTCTATCATGAAAGTATATACAAAGACCGGAGACGGCGGCAAAACTTCGCTTATCGGAGGACGGCGTGTAGACAAAGACGATCCCCGTGTCGAGGCTTACGGCGCGGTCGACGAACTCATGGCTCATACCGCCCATCTTATGGACAGTATAACGGAAGAGAATCTTCTCCGATATAAATCGGAATTGAAGAAGATATTGGATACCCTTATGACAGTATCGTCGATATTCGCATGCGATGACGATGATATTATAAAAAAAATTCCAACTATTACCGAAGAGGACATCAAATACCTGGAATCTCTGATCGATACGATGCAGAATGATCTGCCGCATATTGACAAATTTACCATTCCCGGCGGACATGTATTGGTATCCCTCTCCCATATAGCACGTACCGTATGCCGTCGGGCGGAGAGGAGAGCGATAAAACTCGGTAGTAACGATGGCTGCATTTTTGCTATGAGCTACCTCAACCGGTTATCCGATTATTTTTATGTTCTCGGACGTAAATTGAGTTATGAATTGGGGGTCAGGGAACTTTTATGGGAGCCTTAACTTTAGAATAAAAATAAAAATGGCCGGATAACACAATATTAATATTGTTAAAATTTGGAATTATATATTTTTTTTTACTTTTGCGAAAGTTATAAAGGTAACAAAAATTTAAAATTTAAACTATGTATTGGACGTTAGAGTTAGCATCGAAATTAGAAGATGCTCCATGGCCTGCAACAAAAGATGAGCTCATCGATTATGCTGTTCGGTCCGGTGCACCTTTAGAGGTTATAGAAAATTTACAGGAGATCGAAGACGAGGGAGAAATTTATGAAAGTATAGAAGATATATGGCCCGATTATCCCAGCAAGGACGATTTCTTCTTCAACGAGGACGAGTATTAATCTCCTGACAACAGGTTAATCCCATTATTTTACAGGGAATTATATCATTTTTTGGTATATTTAAGTTTAAAACGACTTCTTTTTAAGAGGGGTCGTTTTGTTTTTGGGAATATTAAAAAATTTATGGAAATTATGTGGATTAAAGAATCCTCGAATTAAATGGTTTCCATAAAAATAATTTAATATTATTTAAAATTGGTTTAAGGCGATTAGTTATTAAGGCATACTGATCTTCGGATAAATCCATCCGGAATATTTCTGTGACTGCCAATTTAGAACTAAATCTATTGCCAAGGCACTCTACATCGGTTAAACAAGTTTGCATGAAATTTGGAATTTCACTGTTAAAAATAAACAGCTATGATTAAGACAGACAAACCATTGAAGAGTCCGTTGGATAAACGTGGCTTGGATAAATTTCCCGAGCAGCAACAAAAATCACCGGGAATCCAGGAGAAAATAGTCCCTGTGCCTGACAGCGGCGAAGACGTATGGATTGGGAGCGGAAGGTTAAAAGGGAGGAAAGCGCTCGTCACAGGAGGAGATTCAGGCATCGGACGGGCCATAGCAATTGCATACGCACGTGAAGGAGCACAGGTAGCGATTAATTTTTTACCTGGAGAAGATAGAGATGCGGATACGCTTACTGCACTGTTGGAAAAGGAAGGCCACAAACTCCATCTTCTGCCAGGGGATATTCGCGACGAAGAAACCGCACGCAGAATAGTACGGGACGCCAGCGAAGCTATGAACGGAATAGATATTTTAGTCTTGAATGCCGGTATCCAGAAGGCTCACAAAGAGCTAAAAGATATAACCACCGAGCAGCTGACAGATACATTTACCGTGAATGTATTTGCTCCGTTTTGGATGGTGCAAGAAGCGGAATCTATTCTGCCGGAAGGAGCCTCAATTATCTTTACTTCATCTACCGAATTCTTTAAACCTGCGGAAAAACTCACGGAATATGCAGCGTCGAAATATGCCGTAGTAGGATTAAGCCGTGCATTAGCGAAGGAACTTATAAACAAAGGCATAAGGGTGAATACCGTATGTCCGGGTTCTACATGGACTCCTCTCGAAATTTCCGGAGGACTGTTAGAAGAAGATATCCCTTCACATGGTTCAGGAAGTCTTATGAATCGTGCCGCACAACCCTATGAGATTGCAGGTATCTATGTATTCCTGGCCTCCGAAGAGGCGAGTTTCGCAACCTGTGAAACGTATGGAATTTCGGGCGGGATGGAGACTGTATAAAAATAAAGAGCCTTACACAGATAAGGCTCTTTTTACGTATTAAAAATCATCCGGTCCGAGCAGATGTATATCGAAAACCAGTGGAGAATATGGAGGTATTGCCGCGCCTCCGCCACTTTCTCCATATCCGAATTTGGATAAAAATACTACGCGTGCTTTCTCTCCGTATCTCATATTAAGTATGGCGGTTCGCATTCCTTCGATAACATCCGCATCTTCATTCGGATAGAATTCGTAATAAGAGTATTCTTCTGAAGGATCGTAAGTACCGTTAGCTAATGCTTCATACTTATCGTTAGTGTCGAATATAAATCCATCCAGCAGACGCCCGGTATAATAAATAGAAACTAATTCTTCCTCGGTAGGATAATCCGAATCGGGCACTTCCAAAGTTTTCTTGATATACAGCCCTTCTTCCGTGTAATCCTCGAGATCCATTCCTAACGAATCGATCACAAAAACTCCCAGCATCTCCTTCTCGAGTATCAATGGATCAGGAACCACCTGACTGAGTTTCATGTCTATGATGACCGATGAATTTATACTTACGCTGGAAGAAGTGACGGCATAGCCCGACATCAGACTATATCCGTCCGGATAAGCCTGGTCCGCATACAAATATAGTCTTACGGAATCACCTTCGCTCATCAACTTAAGAACCTCGGCCTGTCCCTTAGCCATATTGGCAGTGCTCGCATAATATTCCGCTTCGATCGTACCTGGAAAAAACGGCAAATATTCCGGGGCATAATAGTTACTGGTAGAAAATATTCCTAATTTTTGTGCTGTGCTTTTATCTCTGGTCACATAAATACTTCCATCTAAAGTCCTCCCTGTATAATCTATCTTTATCCAATATCCCTCGTATAATTTTACCTCTCCCGGTCCACGCTCCAACCATTCGAGGAATACTCCGTCATATAACATCTCAACGTCCGGATGATATTTATTCATCCATAACAGGAACGACTGATATTTATTTTCAGAATTATCCTCACTTTTTTCTTTAGCGCATGACGGCAGAAAAAATACAGATATTAATAGTAACGTTACGACTGCAAAAAATTTATTCATAATTTTCATTTAACTATTTCATCAACAACAACTTTAAAGGCCAAGGACGATCCTGGCTCCACAATACCTACCGCCTCGTCATCGTAACCCAGATCGGAAGCCATAAATATATACATCGAATCACCCTCGCGGCTTCCGGGCAGCCCCAGCTCCAGTCCCCTTAATAAATTCCCGTCCCCTAAGCGGACTCCATACCTATCCCTTTCGATATATCTAGTATCGAATCCGTTATCTCTGGCATCCTGTAAAATATTGGTAGTGAACATACTTCCAATTCTTGTACTGAATATATAACCGGTATAGTATATATATACGGAATCCCCTTCTTCCAGAAGCGTCTGTCCGTTACCGGTATGGTATGTATATCTGTACGCACCGAGATTATAATAGTAATCTTCAACTCCGAGAGAACTGAGATAACTCTCGATTCGTGTATTTTGCGTATCTACATTATAATCGGGTTTACCGCAGCTGCACAGGGAGCAGGCGACAACCAATATAATTGTAAATTTCACGTACAATAACTTCACTATCAATCTGAGATATTTATTTGTGCGAAGGTATAAAATTTTATCTGTTTTTTATAATTAACTTCTCGGAACTGTTTTTATTGTGTAAATAAACCGTAACTATATAAAAAAGGAGCTTACGCTCCTTTTTCTTTATTTTGATTTTCTTACTCTTTTCACGGATTCTCTTCGTCGTCCTTTACGGTCGCTCCCCCTATCACGGTCTCTTTCTCCTCCACGGTCGCCCCTGTCTCCTCCGGAAGCACCGCGATCCTTCGCTATCTCCACTAAAGGCTTACCTCCCTTGCTGAGTTTATTCAGCTTCTTCGTAACTTCCTCAGCCTCAATAAAAGGTATGGTGACAAACGAAAAATTATCGAGTATTCTTACGTCGTCTATCTTCGAATCGTTAAGATCGGTCTCACGTTTCAACATCTCGACGAGTTTCGCAGGGGTGAAGCCATCGACACGTCCCACGGCAATAAATAAGCGTGCAGTACCTTTCCTGTCTACCGAGAACGTTCTGATTTCCGGATAGTTATCCTCTTCGAGATCATTTTTAAACGCCAGTTTTAACAATGCAGCCATAGCAAGTTCGGGCGGATATTCTTCCAATATCTCCTTTGCCATGGACACATAATTCTCGATAATTATTTCACCTCCGATTATCTCGTTAAGATCTTCTTTGATCTTACTCCTCTTCATAGCGATAACATCCTGTGCTGTCGGTAGTTTTTCCTTGCGGATATCGGTCTTTACCTCTTTTTTCATCAGAGAGAACTGTCTGAACTCCGAATTGGAGATAAATGTGATCGCAGTTCCCTGATTACCCGCTCTTCCTGTACGTCCGATCCTATGAACATAAGATTCCGTATCCTGCGGAAGAGAGTAATTGATTACGTGTGTAAGATTATTGACGTCGATTCCTCTCGCTGCCACATCGGTCGCGACAAGAATATTTATCGTCTTCCTCTTGAACTTCCTCAAGATTTTCTCACGCTGCGCTTGCGATACGTCTCCATGAAGCCCCTCCGCAGAATAACCGCGCTCGAGCAATTTACTCACGATCTCGTCCACACCGACTTTTGTCCTTGAGAATACAATCCCGTAGAACTCCGGTTCTATGTCGATGATACGCGTAAGGGCATCGAATTTGTTGCTCTCTTTAACTTCGAAGTATATCTGATCCGTAAGGTCGGCGGTCATCTGTTTAGACTCGACTTTAAGTATCTCGGTATCGGTCATATATTTTTTTGACAGCGATATGATCCTTTTAGGCATTGTCGCTGAGAACAGCATGGTACGTTTGTAATCGTTGGACGCGGCCATTATCTCTTCCACGTCTTCGATGAAACCCATATTAAGCATCTCATCAGCTTCGTCGAGAACCAGCCATTTAAGCGAAGAGAAGTCAATAGTCTCGCGCCTGATATGGTCGAGAATGCGTCCGGGGGTTCCGACAACGATGTCTATACCTTTATTGATACGCCTCAACTGTTCGCCGAGGGAGGCTCCTCCATAAATAGCGGCAATAGATACTTTTTTCTTGTTCAGCGAGATTAACTCTTCCGTAACCTGTATGGCAAGCTCCCTTGTAGGAACCAGTATCAATGCCTGCGGATGCGACTTTTCCCTTTTGATCTGTTCGAGAATAGGAAGTCCGAACGCAGCGGTTTTTCCCGTTCCGGTCTGCGATTGCGCAATTATGTCTCTGTCATTCCTTAAAAGTGCCGGTATTGTAAGCGCCTGAATGGGGGATGGTGTCTCGAATCCTTTCTCCCGAATGGCTTCGATTGTGATGTCAGACAAACCAAGTGCCTGAAATTCTTCGATTTTGGTCATTATATAGTATTAATTCACCACAAAGATAAGTAAATTTTTATTAATAATAGTTTATTTCCAATAGAACTGCAGACACAGACCGGCGGACGGATATTTAAATTGCTGAAGAAGCACCTGTATAAAGACATACTTGACTAACAAAGCGTTAGCTCCGACGTTGAAATTATCGGTGTCGTACTCTAAAATAACATTAAGTTTTTTATAAAATCCAGGGGAAAAACTAATTCCTGCGGACACAGGGAAATCCATTTTAGCTTTGGTATTACTTAAAAGAATATTGTATGCGAGATGAGCGCCTATTTCACTGTTACTTATGGAAAGATGTTTGGAAAAAGCGATATACGAAGTGCCGAAATGTTTATTAACTACATCCGTACTCCCAAAAGAACCGCCTCCGGTTTGAGTAAAAGCGTCGTTCGATCCGACCGCAATAGCGGGCCAGTATCTTCGTTCTCTTAGTATCCGAAGTTTTAGGGATACGGCTCTGTCTTGATTGATAAATTTAGTTTTCGCTCTGTTTTTAAAGGCAGTGTTAGTTATCGCTACCTCTAAAAACGGCAGAAACGTAGCGCCCAGGTAATAGTTGAATGTGTTGTACGAGAATGCGGAGGGAGAGAGATGTTCATTGATAAAGTTGGCCCCTACCCTGACAGAACCGTCTGGTGCAAACTCTGCGGACGGACTGTTAAGTAAACCTGTAACCCCTAAAGTGGATTGCGAAAAACCGTTTACCTCCATGAAAGAAACTATCGCCAAAAAGATTACCAACTTCCTTATAATACTATTCCCGATATTTTGTTCCATGTACTTTTTGTTTCCGCTCGTTAATGTAATATTTAGGCTGCCCGATATTCCGTAAGGACAACCAATTACCTGATTGTCTGACAGTAACGCGGTAAAGATATTCTTTTTACAGTAACAAGCGAAAGTAAAGAACCGGAATTGACCGTAAAATAAAAAAAGAGGTATAATTACCTCTTTTTATTATATTAATTCAGATATTTTTTCATAAGCCGGGTTATATACTTCCCTATTATGTCGAATTCGATATTAACTTTGGTTCCGGGCCTGAAACAATGGAAGTTCGTATGCTCATAGGTATACGGGATTATAGCCACCTGAAAAGAGCTGTCTTGAGAATTTACTACCGTAAGACTGACACCGTTCACTGCTACAGATCCCTTCTCTACCGTTATATTTTCGCCTGAGTCATCGTATTCGAATGTAAAGTACCAACTCCCGTCCGCCTCTTCGACCGCAGTACAGATTGCCGTCTGATCCACGTGCCCCTGCACTATATGTCCGTCCAACAGTGCTTCCGGCTTCATACTTCTTTCAAGATTCACTTCATCGCCAACTCTCAGGTCACCGAGATTGGACTTAAGAAGAGTCTCCTTTATGGCTGTTACAGTGTATCCCTTATCCGATATGCTCACAACAGTCAGACAGACACCGTTATGTGCGATGCTCTGGTCTATCTTCAACTCGTCCACAAATGGACAGGATAATGTGAAGTGGACATTTTCGCCATCTTTGCGAATTTCTACTACTCTTGCCGTAGCTTCTACTATTCCTGAAAACATAAATAAAAAATTCTTCCCAAATATATAAAATATTCAGGAAGAATCCACAAACATTAAAATTCTTACAACGCTTTGCTTACGACATATCCTTTTATTAGATAAAGAACTTCAATCTCATTTTTATCGATGATCATTTCATCGTAATCCGCAGAATTTTTTGGAACGAGTCGTAGCTTACTTTCATCTTCCACATAGGATCTTATGCTGCGGATACCTGTAAACGTCTTAGTCGTAATAAGATAGGACTCTCCAGGAAGTATCTTCGCCGGATCGTGTTCTTTAAGCAGTACAATCGCCCCTGACGGGATATCCGGGATCATAGCATTACTGGTGCTGAGCGCTGCAAATTTACAATCGTTAAAAGTCGGTATATCGATATAATATACAGGTTTGACAGGCTGTTCGCCAAGATCCTTTATTGCCGATATATCGACATTATAAAACGGTACCCCTTTTTTGGGCTGACCCCAAATATCGCTGCCGTCTTTAAGCATGGATCCTTCTCCCGTAAGCAGCCACGATTTACTGATAGCAGGATATTTTTCCGTTATAACCCGGGCTAATTCTTTGCTAATCCCATGATTACCTTTCTTGATTTGATATAGATTTTCGGAACGTTTCAATCCTATATGCATAGCAAACGCATTTACCGACATACCTGACCACCGCACCACTTTTTCCAATCTTTGCCAATTTTCCATAGTAATTATTTATTAAATTTATAGCTTATACAATCTTAAAATTACAATTAACATACAAAAGTGCCATTAAAGAACCATTAAATTATTCACTTATAATTTCAGTTATTGCATCACAAATATAGTTTTTTTTTATCACAAACAACCTTTTCTGCTAATATTTTAAACCAAAACATCAATAAAACAACGTTTTTTTATACTACAATATTGTGTACAGTTAATTAATTGAACAAGTCGAATTAATCTGGAAGTATACAACATTTTATATTTTACAAAAATAGTGCATAAAAAAGGCATCCGATACGGATGCCTTACTGTAAATTAAAGATTTTACTATCTTTTCTCGTTTTCTTTCACCTCGATGCGAAGAGTGGCGTGAGGGACTATTTTTAATCTTTCCTTCGGTATAAGAAGTCCCGATTCACGGCATATACCGTAAGTTTTGTTTTCGATTCTTATCAACGCGGCTTCGAGATGCTGTATAAATTTGAGCTGTCTCTGCGCAAGCCTGCCCGACTCCTCCTTCGACAAAGTCGCCGCACCTTCCTCCAGAATTTTAAAGGTCGGCGACGTATCGTCCGTACCGTTGCTTTCCGTGTGCGTGATGGTTGCACGAAGCAGTTCATAATCCTGCCTTGCCTTATCGAGTTTTTTAAGTATAATCTCTTTGAATTCTGCCAATTCCTCATCAGAATATCTTGTTCTTGTATCTTCTGACATAGCCTTAAAATTTAGGATTGTTTTATAAAGATATGATATATTTTAGACATACCATAACTTTTAAAGATAAATTAACAATTGTTTAAATAACTTTATAATCTGTTTATTTTCAATTTGAGTCCTATTCCGTTAATATCGACAATAACGTTTTCATTGTCAGAAATATTATCTACGACTTCGATATTATCGGCAAGAGTCTGTGAACATATATACTCTTTGTAAGAATTAACACTGTCTGCTATCTCCGGCACAAAATCCATCACTATATTTATCCTGTCGGTAACTTCGAAGCCGGATTCTTTTCTTATATTCTGTATACGGTTTATCAATTCCCGTGCAAATCCTTCACGGCGCAATTCATCGGTAATAGTTATATCCAAAGCAGCGGTAAGCCTGCCGTCGTTCGCAACCAGCCAGCCCGGCATATCTTCGGTAGATATATCGAAGTCTCCGAGTCCGAGCGTCGCTATATTTCCGTCAATCTCTATATCCCATTTTTCGTCGCGCTCCAGTTTAAGAATATCCGCCTGCGAGAATCGAGCCACAGCAGCAGTTATCTGCTTCATATTTTTACCGAATCTCGCTCCGAGAGTTTTTAAATTCGGTTTGATCCTCTTTGGCATCACTCCGGTAGTATCCTCGATGTATTGTATATCCTTAATATTAACCTCCGTTAAAATCAACTGTTTAACCGCCTCGATCTTATCTTTAAGCGTCGTATCGAGTATCGGAACAAGTATACGGGACAACGGCTGGCGGACTTTGATATTTACCTTACGCCTCAACGCGAGCACCATGGAGGATATCCTCTGGGCGATAGACATAGTTTCTTCCAGTTCGGGATTTATCAACGACGCATCGGCAACAGGGAATTCCGCAATATGTACCGATTCCTTGTTTCTACCGCTGACCGCATTCAAGTCTCCGAATATCTGCTCGGTTATGAACGGCGCGAACGGCGCTGCGAGTTGTACGACTGTTTCCAGGCATGTATAAAGAGTCTGGTAAGCAGCGAGTTTATCGCCGTTCATTTCCCCTCCCCAGAATCGTTTACGATTAAGCCTTACATACCAGTTGGAGAGATTCTCATTTACAAAATACTGAATAAGCCTTACCGCAGGGGTAGGATCGTAATCTTCAAGATATCGCGTTACGTCAGCTGCAAGTGAATTTAACAACGACATTATCCAACGGTCGATCTCCGGACGTTCCTCAACGGGAATTTCTTTTTCATTCCCCGTAAATCCGTCAACATTAGCATATAATGCGAAGAAGCTGTAAGTATTATAGAGCGTGCCGAAGAATTTCCTACGCACCTCGTCTACCCCTTCGGTATCGAATTTGAGATTGTCCCACGGCTGAGAATTGGATATCATATACCAACGGACAGCATCCGCACCGTATTTATCTATAACCTCGAACGGATCGACTCCATTACCGAGGCGCTTGCTCATTTTGTTACCGTTCTTGTCGAGTACAAGACCGTTCGATATAATATTTTTAAAAGCCACAGAATCGAACAGCATAACAGCAAGCGCGTGAAGAGTGAAGAACCATCCGCGAGTCTGGTCTACACCTTCCGCAATGAAGTCGGCAGGATAAACCTTACAAAATTCGCTGTCGGTAATCTCGAACGGATAATGCACCTGCGCATAAGGCATGGCCCCCGAATCGAACCACACGTCGATAAGATCGGGCTCTCTGAACATTTTCTCTCCGTTCTTGCCCACAAGCACTATATTGTCCACATAAGGGCGGTGAAGATCGAATTTATTATAATTTTCTTTAGTGAAATCTTCTCCATTGAATTCCTCGAGCGGATTGTTTTCCATGTATCCGGCAGCAACCGATTTTTCGATTTCAGCCTTTAATTCGGCAACGGATCCTACACATTTCAGCTCGGTATGGTCCTCGTTCGCCCAGATCGGAAGGGGGGTTCCCCAGTATCTCGTTCTCGATAAATTCCAGTCCACCAGATTCTCCAGCCATTTGCCGAACCTTCCGGTTCCGGTAGAGGCAGGCTTCCAGTTTATGGTTTTGTTAAGTTCGACGAGTTTATCTTTCAATGCGGTAGTTCTGATGAACCACGAATCGAGCGGATAATATAGAACAGGTTTGTCAGTACGCCAGCAATGAGGGTAATTGTGGACATGCTTCTCTATTTTAAACGCTTTATTTTCAGCTTTCAACATAACGGATATATCCACGTCGAGAGACGGATCTTCATCGGTAAGATTTTCATCGTACGCATTCTTTACATATCGTCCTGTAAATTCAAGATAAGCATGCAGATTCACATTCTCCACGACGAATTCCGGATCCATATCTTCCACGATAATAAATCTTCCGCTTCGGTCCACCATAGGCATTCTTTTACCGTTCCTGTCGAGTACGGTAAGCGGAGAAATTCCCGCAGCCTTAGCAACACGGTCGTCATCCGCACCAAATGTAGGAGCTATATGAACGATTCCAGTACCGTCTTCTGTGGTAACGTAATCGCCGAGAATGACTCTGAACGCATCGCCTTCCGGTTTAATCCACGGTATCAACTGTTCATATCCGATACCTTCGAGTTCCCTGCCCTTATATTCACTCAGAATTTTATATGGAATTATTTTGCCATTCTTGTCGTAATCTTCAAGAGCTATACCTTCGGCCTTCTTGCTGAAATATTTTTCTAACAGATCCTTGGCAAGTATCACAGTCTCCGGTTCAGCGGTATAAGGATTATATGTAGCCACTCTGAGATACGTAATTCCAGCACCTACTGCAAGAGCGGTATTAGAGGGCAGAGTCCAAGGCGTTGTCGTCCATGCAAGGAAGTAAACATCTCCAAATGCTCCGTCGAACAGGCATTCGGATCGTGCATCCCTTACCGCTTTGAACTGAGCTGTACAGGTCGTATCCTTGACATCCCTGTAACATCCGGGTTGGTTAAGTTCGTGATTGCTCAAACCCGTTCCGGCTGCGGGAGAGTATGGCTGTATAGTGTACCCTTTGTAGAGAAGTCCTTTATCGTAGAGCTGTTTGAGCATCCACCAAAGGGTTTCTATGTATTTATTGTCGTAAGTGATATACGGATCGTTCATATCTACCCAATAACCCATTTTACGGGTAAGTTCCTCCCATTCACCAGTAAATTTCATTACGGCTTCGCGGCAGATGCGGTTATACTCTTCGATAGATATTTTAGTTCCGATATCCTCTTTGCTGATACCGAGTTTTTTCTCCACTCCTAATTCCACGGGAAGTCCGTGTGTATCCCACCCTGCCTTGCGGTGTACGAGGAATCCTCTCTGGGTTTTATAGCGGCAGAATATATCTTTGATCGTCCGCGCCATAACATGGTGTATGCCCGGAGTACCATTCGCTGACGGAGGACCTTCATAAAATACGAATGTCGGGCACCCCTCACGGGTCTCGACGCTCTTGCGGAACGTACCTTCTGCATCCCACTGTTCAAGGACCTTCTTATTTATACCGGACAGGTCCAGCCCTTTGTATTCCTTAAACTTTTTCACTTATCTAAGTTTGTATCGTTCAACTAATTTAGTCTGCAAAGATAGTCCTTTTTACTACAAAAAAAAATACCATTTACAAGCCTGTTAATTAACCTTTTGAATCAGAAAAGACGTCCTTAAAGCGTCTTTTCCTTCATTCCCAACTAAAACTACATCCTGCCGGAACCGGGAATGTTCCGGACATGAATGTTCCTTTAAATCTCCTGCTTTATCGCAGCTCTCGCCGCAGCCAGTCTTGCGATAGGCACACGGAACGGCGAACAGGAGACGTAATTCAATCCGGCATAATGACAGAACTCCACGGACGACGGCTCGCCTCCATGCTCCCCGCAGATACCGCACTTGAGGTGCTCCTTGGTGGAGCGGCCTTTAAATACGGCTTCGCGGACAAGTTTACCGACTCCGTCCACATCCAATACCTCGAAAGGATCGTGTTTTAGCAACCCTTTTTCAATATAGACCGGAAGGAATTTGGCCACGTCGTCGCGAGAGAATCCGAGTGTCATCTGTGTAAGGTCGTTCGTTCCGAAGGAGAAAAACTCCGCATGTTCCGCTATTTCATTCGCAGTAACGGCAGCCCTCGGCACCTCTATCATCGTGCCTACCTGATATTTTATTATTTTATTTCTTTCAGCAAAGACATCCGAAGCTGTCTTGTCTATTATATCTTTCTGATATTTTAATTCTTTACTGTTACCGACCAACGGCACCATTATTTCCACATGAACGTCGATGCCTCTATCCTGAACATTCATCGCAGCTTCGATTAAAGCGCGCGCCTGCATCTCGGTTATCTCCGGATAGGTATTACCCAACCGGCATCCGCGGTGGCCAAGCATAGGATTGGTCTCGGCAAGCGCATCTATGCGGGATTTTATTTTTTCAAACGAGACGTCCATATCGTCTGCCATCTCACGCATCTCAGTTTCAAAGTGCGGAACAAATTCGTGAAGTGGCGGATCGAGAAGCCTTACCGTCACCGGATAACCGTTCATCGTCTCGAAGAGACCTTCGAAGTCCGCACGCTGAATCGGTAGAAGTTTAGCGAGAGCCTTACGCCTGCCACCCTCATCGTCCGCAAGAATCATTTCACGGACAGCCTTAATTCTGTCGCCTTCGAAGAACATGTGCTCGGTACGGCACAATCCTATCCCCTGCGCTCCGAATCCCATAGCAACCTCTGCGTCACGAGGAATATCCGCATTGGCACGCACTTTTAGATGCGCATACCTATCGGCAAGATTCAGCAACTCGGCGAAGTCCCCTGTCATCTCCGGATCTTTGGTGGCAATTTTACCGGAATAGATCAATCCGGTCGAACCGTTCAGTGATATCCAATCGCCTTCTTTATATGTTTTACCGCCCACGGTCATCGTGCGGTCCTTATAACTTATAACAATCTCACCTGCTCCGGAAACGCAGCATTTGCCCATTCCCCGCGCAACTACGGCGGCATGAGAGGTCATCCCTCCGCGCGCAGTAAGAATACCCTGCGCAACGTTCATACCTTTAAGGTCCTCGGGCGAAGTCTCCACTCTCACAAGAATCGTATTTTTACCTTCCCCAGCCCACTTTTCGGCATCGTCCGCAAAGAAGACTATTTGTCCTGTGGCTGCTCCGGGCGATGCGGGAAGCCCCTTCGCGATCATGTCGGCTTTTTTCAGGGCGGCAGGATCGAATACCGGATGTAGAAGCTCGTCCAGTTTTTCCGGTTCACACCTCATCACAGCAGTCTTAGCATCTATCTGTCCTTCACGAAGCATATCCATTGCGATTTTTACCATCGCAGCACCGGTACGCTTACCGCTGCGGGTCTGCAGCATCCATAATTTGCCTTCCTGTATGGTAAACTCTATATCCTGCATATCCTTGAAATAATCTTCAAGGTGTTCCTGTATCTCGAACAACTCTTTATATGCGGCAGGCATCACCTCTTCGAGAGAAGGGTACTTACGCACCCTTTCTTCTTCCGTAATACATTGTAGTTCAGCCCATCTGCGGGAACCTTGAATAGTTATCTGCTGAGGAGTCCTGATCCCCGCGACTACATCCTCTCCCTGCGCATTAACGAGATACTCTCCGTTAAACAGATTCTCTCCAGTGCCTGCGTCTCTGGTGAACGCAACTCCAGTAGCGGAATTCATTCCCATATTCCCGAACACCATCGCCTGCACATTCACTGCAGTACCCCATTCGGCAGGGATATTATTTAGTTTTCTATATAATATGGCCCTCTCGTTCATCCAGCTGCTGAATACGGCGCATACCGCACCCCACAACTGTTCCCACGGATCGGACGGGAATTCCTTTCCCGTTTTATTCTTAACGGCCTGTTTAAACTCTTTAGCCATCTCTCTAAGATCTTCAGCCGACAGGTCGGTATCCAATTCGACGCCTTTTCTTATCTTAAAATTATCGATTATCTCTTCGAACGGATCGTGATCTTCTTTAGATTCAGGCTTCATTCCCAATACCACATCTCCGTATATTTGAATGAAACGTCTGTATGAATCCCACGCAAACCGTTCGTTACCGGTCTGAACGGCAAGCGACTCTACTGTTTTTTCATTAAGACCGAGATTGAGTATGGTATCCATCATTCCGGGCATAGACGCTCTCGCTCCAGATCTAACAGATACAAGCAGCGGATTTTTTTCGTCTCCGAATTTTTTACCGATAAGTCCTTCTACGTGACGCATAGCAGCTTCAACCTCCTCTTTAATGTTCGAGACTGTTTCATTCCTGCCATGTTTATAAAACTCCGCACAAACTTCCGTAGTTATGGTAAATCCCGGAGGTACAGGAATTCCGATAAGATTCATCTCCGCAAGATTGGCGCCCTTGCCACCGAGAAGTTCTTTCATTTTTCCGTTCCCTTCCGCACATTTATTACCGAAGGTATATACTCTTTTAATTGCGGTCATGGTCAGTTCAATGTTAAGTTAATAGCAGTCCGGACTTGCGTCAGGGGTTCGAAAATCAAATATAATCATTTCCCCCGTCAATCCAAATAAAAATATTATTTGATTTTAATTTTTTTTTAATCCAACAAAAAAAAGAGGCTCAAAATCCTCTCTGTATAGCGAACCTATTATTCGATCAGATAATTATCACGAATCCTCCGTGGGGCTGCAACTCAATCTCGATGTTACGGTCACGATACAAACTTACCAGATTTTTCCCCATACTATTCCTCTCTCCGGCGATATCCGTAATAATTTCCCCTTGTGCAGCACCGTCCACAAATGGAGTCGCAAAGGATAAAATCTTCGTTTCACTCTCTCCGTTAAACCCTGCGATATACCACCTCTCTCCACTCCTGCGAGCAAATACAGCATATTCACCGGGGTATCCGGCAAGTAATTTAGTATCGTCCCATGTTGCAGGAACTTCTCTTAAATAATCGGTGACAAAATCAGGGAACTCATCGAGATTTTCAGGTACTAAGGCGAAGTGCTGTAAGCCTGAGGTCATCACTACGGGCATTGCGAGTTCGAACCCTGCGGTCGTTCTCCTATGCGAGCCAGAGCCCTTACGCGATCCGAGTCTCTCGTTGAGAGCTAAAGGGGTAAAATCCATCGCACCTACTACATTGCGGGTAAATACAGCTGCTGCGACATGTTTAGGCTGACGGTCTGCAACGGATTGCTCGAAGGTAATGAATTCCTGCCCTTTAATTGCCTCGGCAGTCATGAAGTTCGGATACATCACTTCCCATCCGCGCGGAAGGGTAGTACCGTGAAAATTTACCATTATTCCGTAATCGTCGGCATCGCGCAGTATGTCGTCATACAGTCTCATCGCAACCTGTTTGTCGCCTCCGAAAAAATCGACTTTTATTCCCTTAATACCTACCGACTGCATCCACTCCATTTCCCTTCGGCGTACTTCCGTGTCGTTCATAAGATCGAGCGGCGTTTGAGGGGCATCGTTCCAGTCGCCGTTGGAGTTATACCACAGCATAATACCTACACCCTTATCATCTGCATATTCGGCAAGTTCCGCTATTTTTTCCCTTCCAATCTGAGTATCCCATAGCGCGTCGATGAGAAGATATTCCCATCCGAGACGTTCCGCCATATCGATATACCTCTTCTGCACATCGTAGACCGTATTACCGTCCTTCAGTATTATTCAGCTCCACATCGATCTTCCTGTCTTGTAATCATATCGGGCTTCGTACAGGGGTTCTACAAGGTCAAATGCCATAGTAGATTCGACGACAATAGGCAGGCTGCCTGCCGTGATCGTTCTCCACGGTGTATCGAACGGCAGATTTACTTCAGCATAAGTCGGATCCTCCGGCAGATTATGGTCATCATGGGGGAATTCGACATAATATATACCGTCCGTAATATCGGATAGATGTGTTGCGACATAGTTCCTGTCCGTTCCTGTTTCGCTTAACATTACCCAATGATCCTCATCGATCTCGAACAGCGCAGGGTACGTCCATCCCTGTCCATAATCGGAGATGGTTTCGAGTGATACCCCCAAATGATAGAACTCCTCGTAGCTCGGATTCGTACGCGCCCATCCGGATTTCGCTTCCGAGAGCGGGGTAACGAAGGCTTTGGATTCCGCGGGCAATCTGAATCCCGACAGCTCGGATAATACGGTCTCTCTTCCGTCTCCGTAGAGTCGGTAACGGAACGCGATACCGTCGTTCGCAGCCCTGAATATTACGGTCATTTTGGCTCCGGTGTTGTTAGTAACAGTGAATTCCTTTTCATTACCAATATACCTGACGTCGCTCTTTTTCCCGTTTTTAAGTTGATAGTTTTTTGTGATAGTTCTGGTTTCCGATGATTCCACGAAGGCAAGACCATGGGTAAAATCCTGACTTGCTGTGGTTAAACCCATTGGAGAGGCTTCAATTAATACGATGTCATCGTTTTCTACGGAGTAAAAAATACGTCCATTCCGCACCATAAATTGAACAACGAATCTACCGTCGGGACTTTTAAGAATATTTTGCTTATTATCACTGCAAGAGATTAGCAGCAATACGCTTACCATTAAAATTAGAAGTTTTTTCATTTAAGTTATCAGTTGGTTACAGACAAATATAATAACTTATTTTACCATTGCATAGTACAAAAAAAAGTCGGCTCTTTTAGAGAACCGACTTTGTTGACCCACCAGGACTCGAACCTAGAAAGGCAGAACCAGAATCTGCAGTGTTACCATTACACCATGGGTCAAAATATTTTAATTATATTCTGAGTAGTGTTGACCTACCAGGACTCGAACCTGGAACGACAGAACCAAAATCTGCTGTGTTACCATTACACCATAGGTCAATCCTATTTTGTGGTGCAAATATAAGTAATAATTTTTTTCTGACAAATTTTTTTAAAATAACTTCTTCGGAGTGGTTGTCAAGACAAAATCCTTGAGATACAACGGTTCGAAATACGCAGTATCGGCAAATTCAGCCTTGTCGAATAATTCCTGAGATACTTTTACCATTCCGCGGGCAGAATGCTTTACATCCACATATTTTACCTTCCCCTCCAACACACCGAGACATTTTTCAGCTCCGCTGCCAAATATAACGAACTGTTTTTCGTTTATCAATCCGTTAAAACTATCCGCCGCGATTATCTTAGCCTCTACCGGAGTATACTCCATTCCGGCAGCATCGAATACCTGACAGTAAACCTCCATCCTTCTTGCGTCGATCATCGGACAAAATAGAGATCCCTGCACATTCTTCATATCCAAAATTCCTGCCTCAAAATCCTCCAAAGCGACGCATAGAAGAGATTTAAGCGAGTTTACAGCGATTAGCGGAATATTGAGCGCGTAACACAATCCCTTGGCAACGGAGACTCCTATCCGAAGTCCGGTATAAGATCCGGGCCCCATACCGACAGCGACAGCTTCGAGATCCTCAGGTTTGACATTCATCTCCCTGAGCATCTCTTTTATATATACGGCAAGATACTTAGCATGCCCCCTTCCTTCGGTGTTCTCTCTGAGTGATAAAAGTTCGCCGTTGTTCGATAAGGCTGCCGAGCAAATATCCGTACCTGTTTCGATATTAAGTATCAGTGCCATCACTAATCTTCAGTTAAATCTTCTTCGCTTCTTCCGGAGATATAAACCTCCCATTTCTTTATCACCGCGGCCATATCCGCAGGCAGTTCCGAATCGAACAGCAAATATTCTCCTGTGGACGGATGGATAAATCCGAGGCTCTTGGCATGCAGTCCGTGTCGCGGCATTATTCTGAAGCAATTTTCAACGAACTGTTTGTATTTAGAGAATGTGGTTCCTCTTAGAATACGGTCGCCTCCGTAACGTTCGTCATTGAACAACGGATGCCCTATGTACTGCATGTGCACCCTTATTTGATGAGTTCTTCCGGTTTCCAACCTGCATTCCACAAGATTGACATATCCGAGTTTTTTCACAACCTTGTAGTGGGTCACGGCATGCTTACCTTCGTCTCCTTCGGGGAATACCGTCATTTTAAGACGGTCTCTGGTGTGTCTTCCGATGTTCCCCTCTATGGTTCCGCTCTCTTCCGCGAGATTTCCCCACACCAACGCAAGGTACACGCGGTCTATTGTGTGGTCGAAAAACTGTTTGGCAAGTTTAGCGTGAGCCTTCTCGGTCTTGGCGATCACTATTACACCGGAAGTATTTTTATCTATCCTGTGAACCAGGCCTGCACGCATATCGCCCTGCTGAAACAACGGATAATCTTGGAGGTGGTAGGTGAGAGCATTAACCAAAGTTCCGGTGTAATTTCCGTGTCCGGGATGAACCACCAGCCCTGCCTCCTTGTTGACTATAATGATATCGTCGTCTTCGTAAAGAATATTCAGGGGGATATTTTCAGAAATTATCTCCAGCTTATGCTGGGGATAAGGCATTACGATTGAGATCACATCCAAAGGCTTTACCTTATAACTCGATTTAACCGCGCTTCCGTTCACAATAATATTTCCAGCTTCCGCTGCGGTCTGAATTCTATTGCGTGAGGCGCCTTCGAGGCGGTCGGTTAGAAATTTATCTATACGGATCATTCCCTGCCCTTTGTCGGCAACGACTCTGAAATGTTCGTACAACTCCTCTTCCTGATCGTTAAATATCGGGGTTTCTTCCGTTAAGTTTTCGGTAGACATGGTATTGTTTTTATCATGCGGAATTAATTTCCCGCTTCGATTTTGGAATTGTCGAACGTAAGGTACAAATCTATTTCCGATCCCAAATTGCGAAGACTCTCTTTTTCCGGATCCTGCCTGTAAACTTTAGCTTCGTTTTTGTTATTTTCATTAACATCGGCATCCATGTGAATTTTTCCCACATTAAGCCCCTGTTCATGCAGGCGGCTTTTAGCTTCCCTGAAATTAAATCCCACAAGTCTCGGTATCCTTACGGTTTCATCGAGATCCCCTCCTACAATAAGAGTTATTCCCGAACCGGCAGGTGCGTCTATATGCGAATTAGGCGTTACGACTTGTCCTGCGTAATGCTGTTCGAGAACGTTATTCGTCGCGATATCTTCCCTGTACACGAGCTTATCTATCTCGAATCCGGCAATCTGGATATTATTTTTCGCCTGCCTGAGCGAATATCCGGTCACGTAGGGAACTCTCGCCATCTTTGGCTGGTAAGAATTTATCGTCAGGAATACCCTCCGTCCGGATTTAACTTTGGCGCCCGGCGCGGGAATTTGTTCGAGCACGACTCCCGGAGTACGTGCGGGAATATATAAGGAATCGTTTATTTCGAATTTAAAATTGCTGCCTGATAGATTTTTCTCATCGCGCACCGTCATTCCGCTAAAATCCGGAACCTCGAGAACTTGTCCGTGACGGGTGCAGACAGACAGCAGCATCTGTGTTGCAAATAAAAGAATTATAAGCATGCAGACCGCCAGAATTGCATTTCTGAGGAATAAATTGTTTTTTATTTTATTTAATACACCCATTTTTATTTTTTTACGGCATAAAGTTAATAAAAATAACGATACGTAAATTTATTTCACGGGATTATAAAAACTGTCGCGTTCACGGGGAATGTATCCGGCACCTTCGATTATTGATTCCATGTCGGCGACCGTCATCGAGGGTTTTGTTTCTTCTGCACCGGCCATGGAGTAAATTTTGGTCGTGTCGTCGATAGTACCGTCTATATCGTCCGCACCGAAGTTTAACGCAAGCTGGGTGGTATTTTTTCCGTACATAGGCCAATATGCCTTGATATGCGGGAAGTTATCGAGGAATATCCGAGATACGGCAAGGACTCTCATATCCTCAGTGACAGACACCTCTCCTATTTCGGACAAAGAATTATTTAATTTCCTGTATTTCAATGGTATGAAAGCATTGAAGCCTCCTGTCCGGTCTTGCAGATCCCTTAGTCTTTTCAAGTGATTTATACGGTGTCCGTTATTCTCGATATGCCCGTACAGCATTGTCGCATTCGAAGATATACCGAGTTTATGTGCAGTTTCATGCACCTCCAGCCATCTTGCCGAAGAGCATTTTTCTCCGCAGATGTCCAGCCTTACCGTTTCGTCGAATATCTCGGCACCGCCACCGGGTATTGCCCCCAGACCGCTATTTTTCAACAACATCAAACCTTCTTCAAGAGACAATCCAGCCTGCATTATCATCGAATCCAATTCAACGGCAGAGAACGCCTTCACAGTGACTTGCGGAAGAATTTCTTTAATTTTCCTTATGAGGTTCACATAATAGAGCAGTCCTCTCGATTCGTGTACGGCTCCGACAATATGGACTTCCGTAACACTGCTGTCTTTATAACGGGACGCAAGTTCGAGTATCTCGTCCGTCTCCATAAACCACGCTTCCGGAGAATCGGCAGGTTTACGGTAAGAGCAGAATTTGCAATCGAACATGCAGATGTTGGTAGGTTCTATATGAAAATTACGGTTGTAATAAACATATTCCCCACTCTTTTTCTCCTTAATATTTACCGCAAGGAGTGCGAGTAAAGACATGGGGGCCTGGTTTAATAGCATCAACCCTTCCTCTTCGGTAATTCTTTCTCCGTTTAAAATTTTACGGCTTACCGCATGGAACCGTTCCGGAATTAGCTTGAATATCTGATCCAACTTTTATATCTCTATTTCAGTTATAATTTTCTCATCTATCGTCAAACCCCATTCGTTGTCCACGAATTTCTCGTCTGCAATCTGAGCGACTTGTCTCTTCATGTATATGCCCTCTGCCTCTACCGCTATCTGACCGTCGGGCAGGTAAATCTCTCCTGTACCTTCAAATATTCTGCCGTTATCCTTGGTAATACGGCCTACGGCCTTAAGTTCCACACCATACGGCACCGGCCTACGGTATTTCATTTTAAACTCCATCGTAACTCCCCACACCATCTGCCCGTAGTGCATACAAATTGCACGGCCTATCGTTTCATCCATAATAGCGGACGATATTCCTCCGTGAAGAATATTAGGATAGCTTTGGTGTCTCATATCAGGGGTAAATACAGCTATCAGTTCGTTCGAATCCGTTTCATAAAAACGGGTCTTCAATCCGAAATCATTCTCAAGTCCGCAGATAAAACAATTTTTAGAATTATACTGCCTCTTTAAAATTTTATATTTCATCACTGTATGATTTGTCTCTGAACAGAGTTCTCAGAAGTTCGTCTATACGGTTCACTTCTATTATTTCGATATTTCTCCCTGCTTTTATTTTTTTATCGAGGTGACTGTAATCTGAGACTATTATCCGTTCGAATCCATGCCGTTCAGCTTCCGCGATACGGTTTTCGGTACGGGATGCGGGGCGTATCTCGCCGGATAGTCCGATCTCTCCTGCGAAGCAGGTTTTTCCTGCTATGGGCCTGTCGAGCGCGGACGACAATACCGAAGCGATCACCGCCATATCCATGCCCGGATCGTTTATTTTGAATCCTCCGGCGAAGTTAAGGAATACATCTTTGGAGTACATTTTAAAATTAAGCCTTTTTTCGAGCACTGCAAGCAGCATATTCAAGCGTTTATGTTCGAATCCTGTGGATGTTCTCTGCGGTGTTCCGAATGCGGCGGTGCTTACAAGGGCCTGCGTCTCTATAAGGTACGGACGGATTCCGTCGATCGACACCCCGATTGCTATTCCGCTGAGTTCTTCTCCGTAATGTTCGGACAGGAGTATATCGGACGGATTGGCAACCTCCTTCAAGCCTTCGTTTCTCATCTCAAATACACCTATCTCCGAGGTAGCACCGAACCGGTTCTTTATTCCGCGCAGTATCCTGTAAATATTATTATTATCCCCTTCGAACTGCAATACCACATCCACGATATGTTCGAGTATTTTAGGTCCTGCAATTACTCCGTCCTTGGTAATATGACCTATAAGTATAACCGGAACTCCCGACTGCTTGGCATATTTAAGAAGAAGAGACGCGCATTCTCTTATCTGCGACACGCTCCCAGGAGAGGACTCTATCGATTCCGTGTACATTGTCTGGATAGAGTCTATTATCACAAGATCGGGCTCCAATCCGTTTATCTGGTTTAGGATATTTTCAAGCAGAGTTTCAGCGTATATATAACAGTTCTCATTATCCGATCCGAGTCTCTCCGCTCTGATCTTAATTTGCTGTGGAGACTCTTCGCCGGACACATAAAGGGTTTTAATGTTCTTCGCTTTCAATGCAAACTGAAGGCTGAGAGTAGATTTACCGATGCCCGGTTCGCCGCCAAGCAATATCAGCGATCCGGGAACGATGCCTCCTCCGAGAACCCTGTTAACTTCACTATTATCGAGAACTATACGTTCTTCCGTAAGTGGTTTAATCCGGGTAACGGGCACAGGAACTGTCCTCTCGGCAGAAACGAATACTGACGGTTTCTCTTTCGAGATTATCTCTTCGGTCATGGTATTCCATTCTCCGCAGGAGGGACATTTGCCTACCCACTTAGGAGATTCATAGCCGCAACCGTTGCAGAAGTATGCTTTTTTGACTTTTGCCATTTAACTCATCATTGGAGAGTAAAAGTAGTAAAAATAACCGAAATTTTCAGGTATCGCTTTACGTCCTCATATAGGTAATGTCTTAGATGAACGGCATTATACCGAAAATTCCGGAATATATGTCGCTGGAACGTATCGAGGTTAGCATTCTTTTTCTTCTACTAATTCGTCGATAACCAGAATCACATATACTTCTAAATAACCCCGCGAGCAGATTTACTCTCTTCTATCGATAATCCCATTCTTTGTAACTGGAGGATAATCATCCCCTCGCAATCACAATTTTATAGTCGGATGAATGTAAATAACCGGTCAGACCTTCTTCATTAATAAAAAGGCTTCCTTTATGGGGAAGCCTTTTAATATATCGGATTGAAATATAGCTATTCTTCCGATGCAGTAATTTCTGCAACAGACGACTCTTCTCCCGAAGCAGATTTTTTGGAACGGCTTCTTCTTGTTTTCGGTTTGGCCTGGGCAGCGGATTTTTTCGAAGCTGTGTAAATTTCGTTGAAATCCACCAACTCGATAAAACACATTTCAGCACCGTCGCCAAGTCTGAATCCTGTCTTGAGGATCCGTGTATATCCGCCCGGACGGTCCGCAATGCGCGGAGCCACCTCTCTGAACAGTTCAGAAACCGCAAATTTGTTTTTAAGCGAGCTGAATACCATACGGCGGGAGTGCGTAGTATCCTCTTTGGATTTTGTGATCAAAGGCTCCACATACATTCTCAGAGCCTTAGCCTTTGCAACGGTAGTGTTGATCCTTTTGTGAAGGATGAGGGACGAAGCCATGTTAGCGAGTATAGCTTTACGGTGTCCCGTTTTTCTACCAAGGTGATTTATTTTTTTATTATGTCTCATTTTTCTTTGAAAATTTAACCAACGGGGTTAGTAACTTAGTCTTTGTCAAGTTTGTAAGGAGTAACGTCCATTCCGAAATGCAGGTTCAGCGATTCGAGAAGTTCGTCAAGTTCAGAAAGGGATTTCTTTCCGAAGTTTCTGAATTTCAGCAGATCATTCCTGTGGAATCTTACAAGATCGCCAACCGTTTCGACTTCGGCAGCCTTAAGACAGTTCAATGCCCTTACCGATAAATCCTGATCCGACAGTTTGGTTTTAAGAAGCTGACGCATGTGCAAAACATCCTCGTCGAACTCCTCCGACGAATTATTTTCTTCCAGATTCACGGTTATTTTCTCGTCCGAAAATAACATAAAGTGGTGGATAAGAATTTTAGCTGCTTCTTTCAAAGCATCCTTCGGTGTTATAGATCCGTCGGTTGTTATCTCCAGATTCAATTTTTCATAATCCGTCTTCTGTTCCACACGATAATTTTCTATCGAGTACTTTACATTTTTGATCGGAGTATGGATCGAATCGATCGCAAGAAGTCCGAATTCCGCGTCCACAGGTTTGTTCTCCTCAGCAGGAACGTAACCGCGCCCTTTACCGATAGTTATCTCCATCTGAAGTTTGACATCGCTGTCCAGACGGCAGATCACGAGATCGGGATTCAACACCTTGAAGTTAGTAAGGAAGTTAGATATATGCCCTGCTGTCAATTCCGTCAAACCTGCGACATTTATCGTTACTTTTTCAAAATCGGCAGATTCGATCGTACGAATAAACCTGACCTGCTTTAGATTTAGAATGATGTCGATCATTCCCTCCATTACTCCGGGTATCGACGCGAATTCGTGATTTACACCTGCGACTTTAACAGTAGTAATAGCATACCCCTCCAATGAAGAAAGAAGAATGCGGCGAAGTGCGTTACCCACAGTTATGCCGAATCCCGGTTCCAACGGACGAAATTCGAACTTACCGAATTCCGATGTCGATTCAAGCATAATTACCTTTTCAGGTTTTTGGAATGCTAATATTGCCATAAGATATGCTCCTTCAATTAATTACTACTTAGAATATAATTCGACGATGAGTTGTTCTTTTATGTTTTCAGGAATATCTTCCCTTTCAGGTTTCTGAAGGAATTTTCCGGTCATCGAAGCACCGTCCCATTCCAGCCATGAATATCTGCTTCTTCCCCCTGCGAGAGAATCGGTGATAACCTCGAGAGATTTGGATTTTTCCCTTACAGAGATCACATCGCCCGGCCTTACACTGTAAGAAGGGATATTGACTACCCTGCCATTAACGGTTATGTGTCTATGAGACACGAGCTGGCGCGCCCCTGCACGAGTCGGTGCTATACCGAGACGGTAAACTACGTTATCGAGGCGGCATTCGAGGTATTTTAACAAATCCTCGCCGGTAATCCCGCCCTGACGCGACGCGATGTCGTAAGCCTTGCGGAATTGTTTTTCCTGAACACCGTATATTGCCTTAGCCTTTTGTTTTTCAAGAAGCTGCGTACCGTACTCCGATACTTTTTTACGCTTACGCGCCAAACCATGCTGTCCCGAAGGAAAATTTTTCCTTTTGAAATATTTGTCCGCACCGTAAATAGCTTCGCCGAATTTTCTGGCAATTTTGGTTTTTGGTCCTATATATCTTCCCATTTTATAAAAACTGTTTATAAATTAATAAAACCACCTTAAATTAGACGCGTCTTCTTTTAGGCGGACGGCAACCATTGAACGGAAGCGGAGTAACGTCTACGATCTCTGTCACTTCGATACCGGCTCCATGAATAGTTCTGATAGCCGATTCACGACCGGCACCCGGACCCTTCACGTATACTTTTACCTTCCTCAAACCGAGGTCGTAAGCCACTTTCGCACAATCCTGCGCAGCGGTCTGAGCCGCGTAAGGGGTATTTTTTTTAGAACCCCTGAATCCCATTTTACCTGCAGAACTCCAGCTTATTACTTCGCCGTTCGAGTTAGCAAGGGTTATGATTACATTGTTGAAAGTCGAATGTATGTGAGCCTGACCCAATGCGTCGACTTTAACAACTCTTTTTTTAACTGCTGTGGTCTTTTTTGCCATAACTCTTTAAAATTACTTAGTTGCTTTTTTCTTGTTGGCTACTGTTTTCTTCCTACCCTTTCTCGTACGGGCATTGTTCTTGGTACTCTGTCCCCTTACCGGAAGTCCGATACGGTGGCGGATACCCCTGTAACATCCGATGTCCATAAGACGCTTGATGTTTAGCTGAACAGTAGACCTTAACTCACCTTCAACTTTGTAACCGTCTTCAGCGATAACGCTACGGATAGCATTGATCTGCTCGTCATTCCAGTCTTTAACTTTAGTATCGTAATCGACACCTGCTTTTTCCAATATTGCGCGGGCTGAACTTCTTCCTATGCCGTAAACATAGGTTAAGCCTATCTCGCCCCTTTTATTTTTTGGTAAATCTACACCGACAATACGTGCCATAATTCAAATCTTCTTTTTTAATTTAAAAAATTACCCTTGGCGCATTTTAAACTTAGGATTCTTTTTGCATATTACGTATAAACGGCCTTTGCGCTTAACGATTTTGCAATCCTCACTTCTTTTCTTTATTGATGCTCTAACTTTCATCTCAAGTAAGTTTTTAAGATTAATTTCTTAACGAAAAAATCTTGTTTTTATTTATATCTGAATGAAATTCTTCCTTTCGACAAGTCGTAAGGAGACATTTCGACTTTTACTTTATCTCCGGGCAGGATTTTGATGTAGTGCATCCTCATCTTACCGGAAATATGTGCGGTAATAATATGACCGTTATCGAGTTCGACTCTGAACATCGCATTCGACAACGCCTCTATTATAGTACCGTCTTTCTCAATTGCAGCTTGTTTTGCCATAGTTCTTATTTTTAATTTTCGATATAATCAAAACTCGTGAGAACGTCCGCTCCGTTTTTTGTAACGGCAACCGCGAATTCGAAGTGCGCGGAAGGTTTCCGGTCCTTTGTGCGGACAGTCCATCCATCGTTTTCGAATACGATCTGGCGGGTTCCCATATTAATCATCGGCTCGATACATATAACCAGTCCTTCTTTAAGGAGAGCTCCTCTCCCTTTAGCACCATAGTTCGGCACTTCGGGGGCTTCGTGCATCGAACGTCCAAGACCATGTCCGACTAATTCTCTCACTACTGAGAAACCATTATTTTCGGCATGATTCTGCACTGCGTTGGCTATATCGCCTATGCGGTTGCCCACACGTACCTGTTCGACGCCTTTATAGAGGCACTCTTTAGTTACTTCCAGAAGTTTTCTGACTCCGGGTTCTATTTCCCCAACGGCAAACGTATATGCCGAATCTCCGTAAAAACCTTTCATCACTGTACCGCAGTCCACTGAAATAATATCGCCTTCTTTAAGGATTGTCTTTGAGGAAGGGATGCCGTGCACCACTTGTTCATTGACGGAAATACACAGGCTGTTCGGGAAACCCTGATAACCTAAGAATCCGGGTACCGCTCCATGAGAACGTATATAGTCTTCGGCTATTTTATCGAGTTCGAGAGTAGCGACCCCTGGACGAATATGTTTTCCGACTTCAGCAAGAGTCCGGGATACCAGCATGTTATTCTCGCGCATTATCTCGATCTCTTCTCCTGTTTTGTAATATATCATATATTAAAGAACCTGATGGCATAATCTGTTATGAGCGTCCCTGTATTCTGCCATTTTTCATCAGCCCGTCGTAATGGCGGTTGAGAAGATAGCTTTCAATTTGTTTAAGCGTGTCCAGAATAACTCCTACAAGGATCAACAACGAAGTACCGCCATAAAAATAAGCGAACTGGTTATTGATTCCCAGCATCATCGCGAATACCGGAAGTATAGCGACGATCGCAAGGAATATAGATCCCGGAAGGGTAATCCTCGTCATAACGTTATCCATGTATTCAGCTGTCTTTTTTCCCGGTTTGATCCCCGGAATGAATCCTCCGTTGCGTTTCATATCGTCAGCCATCGATGTAGTGTTTATAGTTATTGCAGTATAAACATACGTGAACGCGATCACGAGGATAGCAAAAGTAAAATTATACCAGAATCCCATGGTATTTCCGAGAGTCGTTCCGAGCGAACGGGTAAATTCGAATCTCTGAAGTATGAGCGGGAAGAACATCAGCGCCTGAGCGAAGATGATAGGCATAACACCAGCTGCATTAATTTTAAGCGGGATATATTGGCGGACGCCTCCGTACTGTTTATTACCAACAATTCGCTTTGCATACTGTACCGGAATCTTCCGCACTGCCTGCACCAACGCGATTGTAGCCGCGAAGATTAGAAATAGAATAGCTATTTCCACCACAAGCATTACGAGTCCTCCGGTAGGGCCTGTAAAACGAGAGTTGATCTCTGCAAGAAACGCATGAGGCAGCCTTGCAATGATACCCACCATAATTATTAGAGAAACACCGTTGCCTATACCTTTATCCGTGATCTTCTCTCCGAGCCACATTACAAACAGGGTTCCGGCAACGAGCACTACTGCTGACGAAATCATGAATAATACGCTCTTCGTTCCGAGCACGAATGCCGCGGGAGGTAACTGGCTGTGGAGTGTAGCGAGATACGCGGGTATCTGTACAACCAAAACGATAATGGTCAGATAGCGTGTCCATTGATTCAACTTACGCCTTCCGCTCTCGCCCTCCTTCTGCAATTTCTGAAAGTAGGGTACGATAATACCTAACAGCTGGATAATGATCGACGCTGTGATATAAGGCATGATACCGAGTGCGAAAATGGACGCGTTACTGAACGCACCTCCGGAAAAAATATCCAGAAGTCCGAGCAGACCGTTGCCGCCGACAGTGTTTTGAAGTTGTCCCAGGGCTTCAGGATTGATGCCGGGAAGAACGACAAAACTACCCAACCTATAAATAAGAACGAGACCTAAGGTATAGAGAAGTCTCTTCCTTAATTCTTCGATCTTAAATATATTTTTAATAGTCTCTATCAGTTTTCTCATCAGAATTAGAGTTTAATAGCCTGCCCTTGTTTTGCTTCTATAGCGGCGATGGCTGATTTCGAGAAAGCATGAGCGGTAACTTCGAGTTTAGCGTTCAAAGTTCCGTTGCCGAGGATCTTAACCCTGTCGTTCTTGGAAGCAAAGCCTGCACTTACCAATGTTTCGATATTGATAACCGAAAGATTGTTTTTTGCCGCCAGGTCTTCAAGAGTGTTAAGGTTAATAGCTTTATACTCTACACGCTCATGGTTTTTGAAACCGAACTTAGGAAGACGCCTTTGGAGCGGCATCTGTCCGCCTTCAAAACCAACTTTACGAGAGTATCCGGAACGCGACTGAGCACCTTTGTGTCCACGAGTGGAAGTACCGCCACGACCCGATCTCTGACCCCTACCGATTCTCTTTTCTTTTTTTGTCGAGCCTGCTGCAGGCTTCAAATTACTGAGATTCATTTTATTAATGGTAAATGGGTTAATGTTCTACTTAACTTCTTCCACCTTTATAAGGTGTTTAACTTTTTCAATCATTCCAAGAATAATAGCAGAATTCTCATGCTGAACGGTCTGATTGATCTTTCTTAAGCCGAGAGCATCCAGGTTTTTCTTCTGGTTCTGTGTAGCTCCGATACGGCTCTTTAATTGTGTAATATTCAATTTTGCCATTTTCAATGAGAATTATCCGTTAAATACCTTGTTCAGAGAAATTCCCCTGACCTGCGCAACGCTGTAAGCATCACGGAGTTCGAGAAGCGCTTTAATGGTAGCTTTAACGAGGTTGTGGGGATTCGAAGAACCTTTGCTTTTTGCAAGCACGTTGTGGATACCGACACTTTCAAGCACCGCACGCATCGCACCGCCGGCGATAACTCCCGTACCGGGAGCTGCAGGTTTGAGCAGCACTAACGATCCGCTGTAACGGGCTTCCTGAGCATGAGGAATAGTTCCTTTCAACACAGGTATTTTAACAAGATTTTTCTTAGCATCTTCTACTCCTTTGGCAATAGCCGAAGTGACTTCGTTCGCTTTGCCCAGACCGTAGCCTACGACGCCGTTCTCGTTTCCAACCACTACGATAGCGGAGAAACTGAATGTACGGCCCCCTTTGGTAACTTTCGTAACGCGCTGTATGCTTACGAGTCTGTCTTTTAATTCAAGATCACTGGTTCTGACCTTCTTAATGTTAGTATTTACTGACATACTTTTTTAGAATTTAAGTCCGCCTTCACGTGCGGCATCTGCTAACATTTTTACTCTACCATGATACAGATATCCGTTACGGTCGAAAGCGACCTCGGTGATACCTTTTGCGAGTGATCTTTCAGCCGCAAGTTTACCGACAAGTTCGGAGACCTGTACTTTGTTAAGACCTTTTGCTTTTTCAGCGATATCTTTTTCAGAAGAGGATGCAGTCACGAGTGTAGCTCCGTTCTCATCGTCGATAAGCTGTACATATATCTGCTTGTTGCTTCTGTAAACAGACATACGTGGTCTTTCGGCTGTTCCGCTGACAATTTTACGAATACGTCTTTTTATGCGGATTCTTCTATCCAATTTACTTAGTGCCATAATTTACCTTCTGTTATTTAGCATTTGCAGATTTACCGGCTTTCTTTCTTAGCTGTTCTCCTACGAACTTGATACCTTTACCTTTATATGGTTCCGGTTTACGCAGTGAACGTATCTTTGCAGCAACCTGTCCGATAAGCTGCTTATCGTTAGATTTCAGGATAAGAATAGGGTTGCTTTTCTTTTCCGCCTTTACTTCCGCTTTTACTTCCGCAGGAAGCATAAAGTGAATATCGTGAGAATATCCGAGGCTGAACTCCAGAATCTGGCCTTTAGCTTCTACTTTATAACCGACACCGACGAGCTCCTGCTGAGTCTCGTATCCCTGCGATACACCGATCACCATGTTATTGATCAATGAACGGTAAAGTCCGTGCATAGATCTGTGGCGTGGCTGGTTCGTAGGACGGGTTACGGTCAATACATCTCCCTCTACGGATACGGTAATATCAGAATCTACCTTCTGAGATAATGTTCCGAGTGGTCCTTTCACACTGACCGTGTTATCCGGAGCGACAGTAACTGTCACGCCTGACGGCAGGTTTACAGGTAATTTTCCAATCCTTGACATTTGATAAAGATTAATTGATTAATAAACATAACAAAGTACCTCGCCTCCGACATTCTCCTGACGAGCTTTTTTGTCGGTCATGATACCCTTAGAGGTCGACACTATCGCTATACCGAGTCCGTTGAGCACGCGTGGAAGTTCGTCCACGTTTGAGTAACGGCGCAATCCCGGACGGCTGACTCTCTTAAGTCCTTTGATCGCAGGGAGCTTGGTCTGCGGGTGGTACTTAAGAGCGATCTTGATATTCGGATGCCCTTTTTCATCGGTACCGAATTTGTAAGCAAGAATATACCCTTGCTCATGCAGAATCTGGGTAATAGCCTGCTTCATTTTTGATGCGGGAGCTTCAACCACCTTGTGGTTGGCTTTCACCGCGTTCCTGATTCTGGTCAGAAAATCCGCTATTGGATCTGTCATAATTAAATATAAATAGTTAAAAACTTTCAACCGGTACTGTAACACACATTGCCGACACCCTCCTTTGCGGAGGCGGTCAGCAGTGTGCAACTAATTGTATTTTAAAGGCTTTTACGCCTGTTAGAAAATTTCCTTTCTATAAACTGCTTAAAAAACAGTCGCAAAGATAAGAAAATTTTTCTAAAGTCGTATAAACCCGATAAATTTACTACCAGCTCGCTTTTTTCACTCCCGGGATCAGCCCTTTAGAGGCCATTTCACGGAAACAAATACGGCTTATACCGAACTGCCTCATATAACCTTTCGGACGCCCTGTAAGCTTGCAGCGGTTGTGCAGACGTACGGGATTCGAGTTCCTCGGGAGTTTGGCTAATCCGGCCATATCGCCTTCTTCCTTAAGCTGTGCACGTTTAGCGGCATATCTCTGTACGAGTTTGAGACGTTTCGCCTCACGCGCTTTCATTGATTCTTTTACCATATCCTTTTAGTTCTTTTTAGCGTTTTTAAATGGTAATCCGAACTCTTTAAGCAACGCGTAAGCCTCCTCATCCTTATCGGCAGAGGTAACGAACGTTATCTCCATTCCTAAAATTTTAGAGATCTTATCGATATCTATTTCAGGGAAGATAATTTGTTCCTGAATACCGAGGGAATAGTTGCCTTTTCCGTCGAATTTCTCGTTAATACCTTTAAAGTCGCGAATACGCGGAAGGGATACAACGATAAGTCTTTCAAGGAACTCATACATCCTGTCCTTTCTCAAAGTAACGCGGACTCCGATAGGCATTCCTTTACGGAGCTTAAAGTTAGATATATCTTTCTTCGAGCGTGTAAGTACAGCTTTCTGTCCGGTGATGATAGACAATTCTTCCTGAGCGGTCTCGATAAGTTTCTTATCTGCAACTGCCTGTCCGAGTCCTTGATTGATAACTATTTTTTCCAAAGCCGGAACCTGCATTACGCTCTTGTATCCGAACTCTTTCATAAGCGCAGGGACTATCTGTTCCCTGTACTTCGTTTTTAATGAAGGTACGTATGCCATTATTTAATCTCCTCCCCGGATTTTACAGAGTAACGCACTAATTTTCCTTTATCGTTTTTCCTGCGGCCTACCCTTGTCGGAGTTCCGGTCTTCGGGTCTATCGGCATCAGGTTTGAGATGTGTATCGGAGCTTCCTGCTTAACGATACCACCCTGAGGGTTCTGAGAATTCGGCTTGGTATGTTTAGACGCGAGGTTGACTCCCTCCACGATAGCGCGGTCTTTCTCTACTATCACTTCGAGGACTTTACCTTGCTGTCCTTTGCTGTCTCCGGCAATAACATATACTATATCGCCCTTCTTGATATGTAATTTAACTGACATCTTTAACTGTTTTAAAATTACAATACTTCAGGAGCAAGTGAAACGATCTTCATGTGGGAATCACGAAGTTCTCTGGCAACCGGGCCGAATATACGCGTTCCTCTCATTTCACCTTGGTTATTAAGAAGGACAACGGCGTTATCGTCGAAACGAATATACGATCCGTCCGCTCTTCTGATCTCCTTTTTTACTCTGACAACAACTGCTTTAGAGACAGTTCCTTTTTTTGCGTCGCCTGACGGAGTAGCACTTTTGATTGCTACAACGATCTTGTCTCCGATGGAGGCGTAACGCTTCCCTGTTCCGCCAAGCACACGGATGCAAAGAACTTCTTTTGCACCGCTGTTGTCGGCTACGTTAAGTCTGCTTTCCTGTTGTATCATGACTATTTAGCTCTTTCAATTATTTCTATTACTCTCCAACGCTTGGTTTTGCTCAGAGGTCTTGTCTCCATGATTTTAACGGTATCACCGGGATTGCAATCGTTCTTTTCGTCGTGAGCAACAAATTTAGTCGTTTTATTAACGAACTTGCCGTACATAGGGTGTTTTACTTTCCTCTTAACGGCTACAGTTATGGATTTTTCCATTTTGTTGCTTACAACCACCCCGATTCTTTCCTTTCTGAGATTTCTTTCCATGGGTAAATCTGTTACTTAGTGGTTTGCTTTTCACTCAGGATGGTAAGCATACGTGCTATATTCCTGCGTGCGTTTTTTATAGGTGCCGGATTTTCTACCGGAGAGACTGCATGGTTCAACTTCAAAGACGCGAGAGCCGCTTTTTCAGCATCGATTCTCTCTTGAAGTTCCTCTACAGATAATTCTCTAATTTCAGAAGTTTTCATTGTCTTTAAATTGAGTTTTCTACGTAATCTCTTCTTACTATAAATTTAGTAGTAACCGGTAATTTCTGCGCTCCGAGCCTCAAAGCTTCTCTCGCAATTTCCAAAGGCACGCCTTCCGCTTCGATAAGAATACGTCCTGGCGTAACAGGAGCTACGAATCCTTCCGGTGAACCCTTACCTTTACCCATACGCACCTCTGCCGGTTTCTTCGTGATAGGTTTATCAGGGAATATTCTGATCCAGATTTGTCCTTCACGTTTCATGTAGCGGACAATTGCCTGGCGGGCAGCTTCTATCTGACGACCTGTAATCCACGAGCATTCGAGCGTTTTGATGCCGAATGATCCGAATGCAAGCTGGTTGCCTCTCTGAGCCTGACCCTTCATGCGACCCTTCTGCATCCTCCTGAATTTCGTCTTTTTTGGTTGTAACATTTTCTTAAAATATTAAGGGGTCCGACTTATTTTTTCCTTTTTCTTCCACCTTTGGATTTGTTGTCACGGAATCCACCGCCCTGACCCTGCTGGCCTGCGCTGACACCGTTGATCTGGAAGAGGTCGCGTTTACCGTAAATCTCTCCGTTGCAAATCCAAACTTTAATTCCAAGTATTCCGACCTTAGTAAGAGCTTCCGCGATGTTGTAATCCACGTCCGCACGGAATGTGTGAAGCGGAATACGTCCGTCTTTATAAGTCTCGGAACGCGCCATTTCAGCTCCTCCCACACGGCCTGATATCTGAACTTTGATACCTTCGGCACCCATTCTCATAGTAGAAGCGATAGCTGTTTTAACAGCACGGCGGTAAGAAATACGTTCCTCTACCTGACGGGCGATGTTATTGCTCACAATAACAGCGTCGATCTCCGGCCTCTTAACTTCGAAGATATTGATCTGTATCTCTTTTCCTGTGAGTTTTTTAAGCTCTTCTTTGAGTTTATCTACTTCCTGTCCCCCTTTACCGATAATAATTCCCGGACGAGCCGTGCTTATCGTCACAGTGACAAGTTTCAGAGTTCTTTCGATGATTATCTTAGATATACTCGCTTTCGCCAAACGGGCATTAAGATACTGGCGGATCTTAGCGTCTTCCAATAATTTAGAAGAGAAATCCTTACCGCCGTACCAGTTAGAATCCCATCCGCGGATGATTCCCAATCTGTTTGCTATCGGATTAACTTTCTGTCCCATTTGCTTTTGCTTTTTTATCTTCAATAACCATTTTATCCACTACGATCGTTACGTGATTGGAACGTTTACGTATTCTGTGGGCTCTTCCCTGCGGAGCAGATTGTATTCTCTTCAACATACGTCCTCCGTCTACGAAAATTTCTTTAACGCACAGCACGTTGTCTTCAAGACGTTCTCCTTCGTTTTTCTTCTCCCAATTGGCGATCGCGGAACGCAATAGTGTTTCCAATCTATTTGAAGCCTCCTTTTTAGAGTAACGGAGGATACCTAAAGCCCTATTGACTTCTACTCCCCTGATGATATCGGCCACCAGGCGCATCTTCCTCGGAGAAGTAGGGCAGTCGCGAAGGACAGCGATAGCTTTCTGCTTCTTTTCTGCCTTCAGCCTCTCGGCTCTTTCGTGTTTTCTTGTACCCATTTATTCAAGAAATTTGAATTTTATACCTACTTATCTTTTCTTATTACCACCATGTCTGCGGAAGCTGCGAGTCGGAGCGAATTCGCCCAACTTGTGACCTACCATGTTCTCCGTTACGTAAACAGGGATGAACTTGTTTCCGTTGTGCACAGCTATAGTGTGGCCAACGAAATCCGGTGAGATCATACTTGCACGCGACCAGGTTTTAATTACAGTTCTCTTACCCGATTCGTTTTGGGCTAGAACTTTTCCTTCGAGCTTGGGCTCGATGTATGGTCCTTTTTTTAATGAACGGCTCATTACGCTACAAGTTTAAAGTTATTTTTTCTTCCTTTTCTGGATAATGAATTTCGACGTGGTCTTTTTAGGGTTACGTGTTTTGTAACCTTTAGCAAGAACACCTGTGCGTGAACGGGGATGTCCTCCTGAAGAACGTCCTTCACCACCACCCATCGGGTGATCGACAGGGTTCATGGTCACGCCTCGGTTATGAGGTCTGCGTCCCAACCAACGTCTGCGTCCTGCCTTACCGTGAGATTCAAGGCTGTGGTCCGGATTCGACACCACGCCTACCGTAGCCTTACAGGTTACGAGTACCATCCTTGTTTCTCCCGAAGGAAGTTTAATAATAGCGTATTTACCTTCACGAGCGAGAAGCTGTGCGTAGGTACCGGCGCTGCGAGCCATTACGGCTCCCTGTCCGGGGTAGAGTTCAATATTATGTACCACGGTTCCGAGAGGAATTTCAGCTAAGAACAGCGTGTTACCTACTTCCGGGGCAACACCTGCACCGCTTGCTATCTTCTGTCCTGTCTTCAGGCCGTTAGGAGCAACGATATATCTTTTTTCTCCGTCTGCGTATACGACGAGAGCGATACGCGCCGAACGGTTCGGATCGTATTCGATAGTTTTCACCGTAGCTTCCATACCGTCCTTATCTCTTTTGAAGTCAATAATACGGTACATTTTCTTGTGTCCGCCGCCGATGTAACGCACGGTCATTTTACCCGTATTGTTACGTCCGCCTGAACTTTTCAGTGGAGCAAGCAACGATTTTTCAGGTACTGACGTTGTAATATCGTCGAAAGTACCTATAACTTTATGTCTTGTACCCGGAGTAATGGGTTTAAACTTTCTTACTGCCATCTTTTTTAGATATTACTGTAAAAATCTATGTTATCGCCACTTTTCAGGGTTACAATCGCTTTTTTGAAGTTGTTCGCTCGTCCTGTCAGAAGACCGGCTTTGGTATAGCGGCTTTTGCGTTTACCCATATAACGGATAGTGTTCACGTCTTCTACAACTACATTGTACATTGCTTCAACAGCAGTTTTTATCTGCAATTTATTAGCCCTCGGATCAACTATAAAACCGTAACGGTTCAGCTTTTCGCCCTGAATCGTCATTTTTTCGGTTAATATTGGCTTAATTAAAATTTCCATCGTTTAATTTATTATAATCCGAACATTTGGTTTATTACGCCCACTGAATTTTCGGTCATCAAAATAGTTCCTGCATTCATAACATCGTATGTATTGATGTTTGAAGCCGGTATAACTTTAACTTTTTGAAGATTGCGTGATGAAAGGATAATATTGTTATCCGATTCCGGAAGCACCAACATTATTTTTTTCCCATCCAAATTCAGGTTTTTCGTAATATCGATGAATGTTTTAGTTTTCGGAGTTTCGATCGAGAAATCTTCGATAACTATAATCTGTTCATCCTTAGCCTTATAAGAAAGAGCACTTTTACGAGCGAGCTGTTTAAGTTTTTTATTCAACTTAAAACTGTAATCGCGCGGAACCGGTCCGAACACCCTGCCACCGCCTACGAATAGAGGTGATTTGATGCTGCCTGCACGTGCACCGCCAGTACCTTTCTGTTTTTTCAACTTTCTTGTAGACCCTGCAACTTCGTTACGCTGCTTGGACTTGTGAGTTCCCTGACGTTTATTGGCAAAATATTGCTTAACGTCGAGATAGATAGCGTGGTCGTTCGGTTCAATACCGAATACCGCATCTTCCAGAGTCACTTTTTTTCCGGTCTCTTTACCTGTAATGTTTAATACTGCTAATTCCATTACTAATTCTCAATTATTAAATAAGACCCTTTAGCTCCCGGAATAGAACCTTTCACGAGGATAAGATTGCTTTCTGGAAGTTTTTTCAAAATTTTAAGGTTCATTACCTTAACCTGTTCTCCGCCTGTCCTTCCGGCCATCCTTTTACCTTTGAATACTCTCGAAGGATAAGACGACGCGCCTAAAGAACCCGGAGCCCTGAGACGGTTGTGCTGACCGTGAGTCTGGCCGCCTACTCCGCCGAAGCCGTGACGTTTAACAACCCCCTGGAAGCCTTTACCTTTTGATATTCCCGTAACGTCAACCCAGTCTTCGTCCTGGAAAATATCAATGGTAACTACATCGCCCAGATTGAGTTCGCCTTCAAATGATTTGAATTCGGCAACTTTTCTTTTCGGAGTAGTGTTGGCCTTCTTGAAGTGACCTAACAAACTACTGCTGGTGCTTTTTTCCTTTTTTTCGTCATAGGCAAGTTGAACCGATGAGTAGCCATCTTTCTCAACGGTTTTAACCTGCGTAACCACACAAGGACCAGCTTCGATAACAGTGCATGGTATATTCTTACCCTCAACACTGAAAACGGATGTCATTCCGATTTTTTTTCCGATTAATCCTGACATTTTTTGTCCTGTTTACTTAAATTCGTTGTTTGTATATAGTTGAAATTTCGTTTCATCAAACTTTGATTTCCACTTCCACACCGCTGGGAAGTTCGAGTTTCATCAACGCGTCGATAGTTTTAGGCGTAGAGCTGTAAATATCGAGAATGCGTTTGAATGTTGAAAACTGGAACTGCTCCCTCGACTTTTTATTTACAAAAGTCGAACGGTTTACAGTGAATATCCTTTTGTCTGTCGGAAGAGGAATAGGGCCGCTTACGATTGCTCCTGTCCCCTTCACGGTTTTTACGATCTTTTCTGCGGATTTATCCACAAGGTTATGATCGAATGATTTTAGTTTTATTCTTATTTTTTGGCTCATGATTCTATGTCTTATTCTAAACCTTTTAACTTACCGCTCGATTTCTCGATGATATCCTTAGCGAGTCCTGCTGGAACTTCCTCGAAATGAGAGAATTCCATTGAGGATGTTGCACGTCCTGAGGAGATCGTACGGAGCACTGTCACATAACCGAACATCTCCGAGAGAGGCACTCTTGCTTTAACGACGCGAGCGTTGCCTTTGGAATCCATACCATCGATCTGACCGCGGCGTTTGTTAAGGTCACCAATGATGTCCCCCATATTCTCTTCCGGAGTTACCACTTCGACTGCCATGATAGGTTCCTTAATAACAGACCCTGCCTTCGGAGCAGCTTGACGGAATCCGTTTCTCGCACATATCTCGAACGAGAGAGAATCGGAATCGACAGGGTGGAACGAACCGTCCTTAAGAGTAACCTTCATACTGTCGATAGTAAACCCTGCCAGTGCACCGTTAGCCATAGCGGACTCGAAGCCTTTCTGTACGGCAGGAATGTATTCCTTAGGAATATTACCTCCCTTAACGACATCGACGAATTCGAGACCCTCTTTGCCTTCTTCGGCAGGTCCGATTTCGAATACGATATCGGCAAATTTACCGCGGCCTCCGGTCTGTTTCTTGAACACTTCCCTGTGTTCGACAGTTTTGGTAAGAGCCTCTTTGTAATTAACCTGAGGCGCTCCCTGACTGATCTCGACACCGAATTCTCGTTTAAGACGGTCTACGATGATCTCAAGGTGAAGTTCACCCATACCGCTGATAACCGTCTGACCTGAATCTTCATCGGTTTTAACCGTGAAAGTAGGATCCTCTTCGGAGAGTTTACCAAGAGCGATACCGAGTTTATCAAGATCTTTCTGAGTTTTAGGCTCGATAGCAAGTCCGATAACCGGTTCGGGGAATGTCATCGATTCAAGGGTAATAGGAGCTTTTTCGTCACATAGAGTGTCGCCTGTTCTAACATCTTTAAAACCGACCGCACCGCAGATATCGCCGGCAGTAACAGTATCCATAGGATTCTGTTTGTTAGCGTGCATCTGGTACAGGCGGCTGATGCGTTCTTTTTTGCCTGAGCGGCTATTGAGAACATACGATCCTGCGTCCAGCTTGCCTGAATAAGCCCGAAGGAACGCGAGACGGCCTACGAACGGATCGGTAGTGATCTTGAACGCGAGGGCGCAGAACGGATCGGTCTCAGTAGGTTTACGCGTAACTTCGTCTCCTGTGTTAGGATTCGTACCCACTACCGCCTCGATATCGAGCGGAGAAGGGAGGAATGCCATGACATAGTCCAAAAGAATCTGAACACCTTTATTTTTGAACGACGAACCGCAAAGCATCGGAACCACCTTCATCTGGATAGTAGCTTTACGGATAGCAGCTATAAGCTCGTCCGGAGTAATAGCATCGGGATCTTCGAAGAATTTCTCCATAAGAGCCTCATCCACTGTCGCCACCTCTTCGATAAGGCGGTTTCTCCATTCGGCAGCCTCGGCAGCCATGTTCGCAGGAATTTCTTCTACTGTGAAGTTATCGCGGACATTTTTATCGTCGAAATAGATTATTGCACGGTTGTATACAAGGTCAACCAAACCTTCGAATTTGTCTTCAGCTCCGATAGGAAGAACCACCGGAAGCGCGTTCGCACCGAGGCGTTCTCTCACCTGCGAGCAAACGTTTAAAAAGTCCGCTCCTGTACGGTCCATCTTATTGACGTATCCCATACGCGGAACGTTGTATTTATCTGCTTGTCTCCAAACAGTTTCAGACTGAGGTTCTACCCCTCCGACGGCACAGAACGTAGCAATCGCACCGTCGAGAACCCTGAGCGAACGCTCCACTTCGACTGTGAAGTCCACGTGCCCCGGGGTGTCGATAATATTTATCTGATAAGTCTGATCTTTATAATTCCAAAAAGCAGTCGTTGCAGCAGACGTAATAGTGATACCGCGCTCCTGTTCCTGAACCATCCAGTCCATAGTCGCGCCCCCTTCGTGCACTTCTCCGATTTTGTGAGTTTTTCCCGTGTAGAACAGGATACGCTCGGAAGTTGTAGTTTTACCGGCATCAATGTGTGCCATTATACCTATGTTGCGGGTATATTTTAAATCTCTCGCCATAATCTTCTATCAACCTCCTGATTAAAATCTGAAATGTGCAAATGCCTTGTTGGCCTCAGCCATTCTGTGCATTTCCTCTTTACGTTTAAATGCCGCACCTTCTTCGTTATATGCCGCAACTATTTCTGCGGCAAGTTTTTCTGCCATAGACCTTCCCGCACGTTTCCTTGAAAATATCACAAGGTTTTTCATGCTAAGTGCAACTTTGCGCTCCGGTCTCACTTCAACAGGTACTTGAAAAGTCGCTCCACCCACCCTTCTGGATTTTACTTCCACTTGAGGGGTGATATTTTCAACGGCTTTTTTCCATATCTCCAAAGGAGCCTTTTCCGCATCCTTCATCTTCTCGCCCACAATTTCTAATGCGTCATAGAAAATTGTGTAGGCAATACTCTTCTTACCGTCCAGCATAAGGCTATTTACAAACCTTGTTACAAGTACATCTCCGAACTTGGGATCTGGAAGCAGAATTCGCTTTTTAGGCTTCGCTTTTCTCATTTTGTTTTCTTACTTCGAAAAATTAATTAATTACTTTTTAGCGTCTTTCTTCGGTCTCTTCGTACCGTATTTTGAACGGCGCTGTGTACGTCCGTCCACTCCTGCCGCATCCAGTGCGCCCCTTACCAAGTGGTAACGAACTCCCGGAAGGTCCTTAACACGTCCTCCCCTTACAAGGACGATGGAGTGTTCCTGCAAGTTGTGGCCCTCTCCCGGTATGTAGGCATTCACCTCTTTACCGTTCGTAAGCCTTACCCTTGCAACTTTTCTCATAGCCGAATTCGGCTTTTTAGGCGTTGTCGTGTAAACACGTACACAAACACCTCTACGCTGCGGGCAGGCATCGAGCGCCGGAGCCTTACTCTTAAAACTCGGAGTAACCCTTCCCTTACGTACTAACTGTTGAATTGTTGGCATTTTAAATACTGCTTTTACTTTGTTTAACTATACATTTAGACAAAATTCGGAGGGCAAAGATATGCATTTTTTCTTAAAATCAACACTTTATCTCACTTTTTTCGCTTTTTCTCATAAAAACCGGATTTTTTCCTGACTTTTCATTGGCTGAAAGGAAAATTTTGGGTTTAAATATGTTACATCCGTTTTAACCGTACTTTGAAAATTGATTTTTATCATCTTTGTCTTAAATTTGCAAAAAATCATAACGGACCATGAAAAATATTATTATATACACATTATCAATAATATGCGTTTTTTCCTGCGGTAGGAGCGCCAAAACATCGCATGTCGCGGAGAGCAGCAAAGAATTCAGGATGGCGGCCATTCCGGTCCATGTCAGCTCCCCGGAAGCGATAGCAGAATATATAGCTTATCACTATTGGGATAATTTCGATTTTACGGATACATCATATATCGATCTTCCGGAGGTCACGGAACAGGCGTTCGCTAATTACGTGGCAGTACTTATGGAATTACCGGACAATCTGGCGAGAATTTCCATAAAAAATATGCTCGGAGAGGCGGAGAAGGATACGGGGATGTTTATCTATTTTACGGAACTATACGACAAGTATCTCTACGATCCGAATTCCCCGTTCCTGAACGAGGAGTTATATATTCCCGTGCTGGAAATTATGATAAACACCGGTCTGCTTTCCGATATGGATAAGGTTCGTCCGCAGTACCGATACGATATGGCTATGAAGAACCGCGCAGGCACTCCTGCGGCGGATTTTAAATATACGACTATCGACGGGAGCTCCGGAACACTGTATAAAATCAAATCGGAATACACCCTGTTATTTATCAATAATCCGGGATGTTCGGCATGCAAGGAGATAATAAGAGACATTAACTTGTCGCCTGTTATAAACCGGAGAATCGAATCCGGAGGCTTGACCATTCTCGGTGTTTATCCGGATAATAACTTGAATGAATGGCGCGAATATGCGGAATGGTTCCCAAATACGTGGATAAACTCTCACGACACGGACAAATCGATGGACAGTTTAAAACTGTATGATCTGAGGAGTATACCTACATTATATCTTCTGGACAGCGATAAAACGGTACTACTGAAGGACGCCCTACTGGAGGCGGTGGAAGATTATCTTATCCGGAATTAAAATTTACGGCGTCGGAATTCCGAGCAAATCACAGCTGCTGCGGTGGATACATTGAGAGACCCCGAGAAGACGTTCTGAGAATAAGGCGGGATGAATAATTTATCTGTAACAGCAATCTGGATTTGCGGTGAGATGCCTTTGCCTTCATTCCCAAGAACTATTATTCCGTTATCCGACAATTCCGCGTCATAAATATTTTGTCCTTCGAGGAATGTTCCGTAAACGGGTGTACCGCAGCCGCGACAAGTGGCAAAGAGCCCTGCAAGATCACAGTAATGTACGCTAACCTTCGACAAAGCTCCCATTGTCGCTTGAACGACCTTCGGATTGTAGCAATCCGCAGTATTTTCCGAACAGAATATATTATCGATACCGAACCAGTCCGCAGTGCGGATTATAGTCCCCAAATTGCCAGGGTCTTGAACTCCGTCGAGTGCGATGGAGAGTGTATGGGCAACAGTATTTATACTATATTCATGCCGAGGGATTTCTATTGTAGCAAAGACTCCGGACGGATTTTTAAAACCGGATATCCGCTCCATATCCTTACCGGATACCGCAAAGATATTTTCGAAGAACGGCAGTTTATCGATATACTCTCCAAGCGCATAGACCTCCCTTACGACCATATCGGACTCGATAAGATCGCTTACCAGTTTGAAGCCTTCTGCAACGAACAGTCCGTCGCGGCTTCTGATCTTTCTCTCCTGTAATGATTTAAGATACTGGATTTTATTCTTTGTCAGCATTCTGAGAAAAATTCATCGAGAATGACAGCCGATTCTTCCGGCTGTTCCAGGAATCCGTTATGACCGGAATCTGCAAGCCATGCGACTTTAGCCTGCGGATTATTCTCCGCGACTTTTTCTGCAACCTCTTTAGGAATATATTCGTCCTGACCTCCAAAGACAAACAGCTGGGGTTTATCGAGCTCCTTCAACATTCCGTTCATATCTTCGCGTGCCATCATACCCTTAAGAATAGCGACGATGCCCTCATCCTCTGTAAGCATGACCTGCAAGGCGAGTTCGTCAATCGTATCCTTAAGTTTTTTGCGGTTATCCGGAGCGAATCCCTTACCGGGAAGAATGCCGGAGAGCATCTCTTTGCGTCCGGAGCGAACGATCTCAATCTCTCTCTCACGGTTCTGCTTTTTCTCTTCGGTGTCGGCATTCGGTGTAGAACTGAACAATACGAGCGATCTTATTCTTTGCGGACAATTTTTTGCAAGAGCAAGAGCGACATATCCTCCCATGGAATGCCCTACGATATCTGCCTCCTCGATACCAAGTTTAATAAGCAGACCCTCGCATACTCCGGCGAGGAGGTCCATAGAATGTACCTCCTCCAAAACTTCGGAAATTCCGTGACCGGGAAGATCGAGCGACACCACGCGGTATCCTTTTTTTGCAAGTATTTCGCTGAAATCGTCCCATACATCCAAGGATTCCATATATCCGTGCAAGAGGAGCACAGGACGTCCACACCCTTCGGAATCCTTATAATGCAGCGCCGTTTTGCCTGTCATCACGAATTTTCCCATAAATTTTTATCGATTTTTATTATCAGATATTATTCGAATTCATTTTCATCCTCTTCATCGTAATCCTCTTCTCCTTCGTACTCCTCATCGTCGAATTCGTCTTCATTGTCATCCTCCCACTCCTCTTCATCCTCCTCACCGTCGTCGAAGTAATCGAGAACCGACTCCTTCTTTTTGTAGCTCATCAGGTCTATATCGTCTTCTTCTTCGTTTATAACGTTCTTAAACGACATCTTCTCTTTTCCGCTTTTTCTAATGGGATCGAGCCTAACAGCTTTTTTCATCAAATCCCCCGCATCGAACCCCTGTTGTCCGCGAGGATTTTTATTTGATTTCATCTTTTAAATAAAACTGATTTGTTTTAGGATTAATACTCAGTTAGTTTTCAGTGTGCAATATAAATATTTTTATTTTTATAAAAATAAATTTTCAATAAACAGCTTCGAAAACCTTCTCGGCCGGCCCTGTCAAGTAAATATCGGTAAATCGTCCGTTTTGTCCATTTGCAAAGCATACATCGAGTTCTCCGCCCTGAACTATAACACTCCAGCGATCGCCCCCTTTAAATTTTATCTTAGAGGCTATTGCAGATGCCACGGCCCCTGTTCCGCAGGCAAGGGTCTCATTCTCAACCCCTCGCTCATAAGTGCGAACCTTCACCACATTGAGGCGGTCTTTTTGAACGAAATTAACATTAGTGCCTCCGGGGGCAAATTGTTCCGAATATCTCAATTTTCGTCCCTCTTCGAACACATCTACACTGTCCACATCATCGACAAATTGGATAAAATGAGGTGAACCGGTGTAAATAAACATCCCTCCGTTTCTTTCATCAAATCCGTCGACATCGATCATTTTCAACTTCACACACCCCACATTCCCTTCAGAGTTCATTATCTCCGCATCGTGGAATCCGTCCGATGAATTGAATCTCATTTTTTCTCCCACGACACCGAGATGATATGCGAACAATGCAATACACCTGCCACCGTTTCCGCACATGGTTCCCTCGCGTCCGTCCGAATTATAGTAGCGCATATAAAAATCGGAATCGGAATCCTCTTCCAGCGCCATAAATCCGTCTGCCCCTATACCGAAGTGGCGGTCGCATATCCTGCGTATTTCTTCCTCTGAATACCTTTTATCCGTCCGCCTCGTATCCATCAGGACAAAGTCGTTCCCAGCCCCCTGATATTTATATAGTCTCTCCATAAATAGTTTTACTTACGGCAAATGTAAATATTTTCATCAAAAAACAATCGGGAATTTATTGTATGTTTTTTGTTACCCGAAATTACATAACTTTGCAGAACACATATCACAGTCTATTCATAAACAAATTATAAATATGAACAAAGTATTGTTAATGATCCTCGACGGCTGGGGCAAAGGGGATCGTACTAAATCAGATGCGATCTTCTCCACACATCCGGATTATATGAACGGTTTGATGGAGAAGTATCCCAATGCGGAGCTTCTTACATGCGGTGAGAACGTAGGTCTTCCGGACGGACAGATGGGCAACTCCGAGGTCGGACACCTCAACATAGGCGCGGGGCGCGTGGTATTTCAGGATCTCGTGAAGATCAACAAGGCGGTTGCGGACAATTCGATTTCCGAGAATCCGGAGATTAAAGCTGCCTTCGAATATGCGAAGAAGAACGGCAGAGCGGTACACTTTATCGGTCTCGTATCCGACGGAGGAGTGCATTCTCTGGACAAACATTTGTATAAACTATGCGACATTACCAAAGATTACGGATTGGATAAGGTCTATATTCACGCCCTTACCGACGGACGCGACACCGACCCTAAAAGCGGACTGGGATTTATGACGTCTCTGGAGAATCACCTTAAATCATCCAACGGCATAATCGCATCGGTTCTCGGACGTTATTACGGAATGGACAGGGATAGACGGTGGGAGCGTATAAAAGTCGCTTACGACCTGTTCGTGAACGGCATAGGCGAGCATACCTCGGACGTACTCGGAGCCATGCAAAAATCTTATGACGAGGGGGTTACCGATGAGTTCATCAAACCTATCATTACAGTAGACGGCAGCGACAGCCCTGTGGGCACGATCAAAGAGGGTGACGTGGTATTCTGCTTCAATTACCGTACAGACAGGCTCAGAGAGATCACGACCGTCCTAACACAGCAGGACATGCCTGAGTTCGGAATGAAGACTATGCCTCTATACTACTTAACAATGACACGGTACGACGACTCCTTTAAGAACGTGTATATCGTGTACGACAAGGACATTCTCCAGAATACTTTGGGAGAGATAATCTCGAAGAACAGCTATACGCAGATCAGGATAGCTGAAACGGAGAAGTACGCGCACGTTACCTTCTTCTTCAACGGAGGACGCGAGGAACCGTTCGAAGGAGAGAAACGTATTCTTATCCCCTCGCCCAAGGTCGCTACTTACGACCTTCAACCTGAGATGAGCGCATATCTTGTCAAAGACGCGATCGTAGAAGAGTTAAAAAAAGGGGAAGTAGACTTTGTCGCGCTAAACTTTGCCAATGGCGATATGGTCGGCCACACGGGGGTATACGAGGCTATTCAGAAGGCTGTTAAAGCGGTGGACGAATGCGTCGAAGCGGTGGTCGAGACAGCCAGAGCAAACGGTTATACGATTATTATCATCGCGGACCACGGCAACGCGGATAATGCGGTAAATCCTGACGGATCGCCCAACACGGCTCACTCGCTCAATCCTGTGCCTATCGTGGTCGTATCCGACAAATTAAATGTCAAAGCGGTACATAACGGTGTACTCGCGGACGTAGCGCCTACCGTACTATCGATAATGGGAATAGAGAAGCCTGCCGATATGACAGGAAAAAATCTCGTGGAAATTTAAATCGGAATAAAACTAAAAAATAAGCAGTCCTTTGAGGACTGCTTATTTTTTACACGAAATTCTCTCGTTTCTGAAGATTCAGAAGCCCTATAAAGAGCCATGCAAGCCCTCCTATAATAAGGAACAAGGTATTCTTAAGGACCGTGTTGCTCCATATCAACGGATGGACGTTCTGGGGTATTTCGAAGGAATTCAGTGTTACGTCCCACATGGTATTATGCAAAGAACTACCCATAAAAAGGAATCCTGCGGCAATAAGAATTACGACCACGGCGGCACCGTTGCCGCTGCGGACGAGCGTAGAGACCATAAACGCCATATTGCCGACAAATATAACCGGAAGCATCAACCGCAGAACTATCTCGAACGGATTTACCGGATAGAGCAGATAACTGGCGATGTAACCGAATCCCACGAGAATCGCCGCTATGGCGAAATAAATTATCACAAGCCTCAGCAACCATACCTTATATCTATAATTGGGTATGCCGAATATTATCTCCAGAATTTTATTATCCTCATCATTCTGTATACCGAAGACGGAGGAATAAAATACCAGCAGAAGTCCGGGCATTAACAGAAGACTATAAACGAATCCTTCGCTCAATACCTTACCAGTCAGTACCGCCTGCACCATAAAGAACGCGAAAAAGACGAACGCAGCCAGAAGGAACCATATAAACTTCCCTGCAAAAATAATCTTGAGGTTATATTTTATCAGAGCCGGTAATACCGACAATAATTCTTTTATGTTCATTTCTTTTTTATTACATGTTCTTTAGTAAGCACAAATACGCGTCTTCCAGATTCGGTTCCGCATGCTCGGCAGTCGGATAAGGCTTAACTACGGATATATATCGGACACGTATCTCATTACCGTTTTGAATGTGATGCACGACAAGGGTCTTATCCAATTGCTCCTCGAATTCCGCTTCCGGTATGCTGAACTGCCATACCTTATCTTTGGCGAACTTAATCATATCGAGCGGCTCACCGAAGTACTTGAGTTCCCCCTTATTTATAACCACCACCTGATTGCTCGAACTCGATATATCCTCGATAATATGTGTCGAGAAGATCACAATCCTTTCTTTACTGAGCTCCACGAGAAGATTCCTGAATCGAATCCTCTCCCTCGGGTCGAGACCTGCGGTAGGCTCGTCGACAACGAGTATCTTCGGAAGATTCAGAAGTATAAGCGCGATACCTATACGCTGCTTCATACCTCCTGAGAAGGATCCTATTTTTGCATCCTTACGATCGTACATGCGAACCGCTTTGAGTACATACTCTAATCTCTCCCTACGGAGGGACGGGCTCAGGATCCCCTTTAGTATCGCCTGATAGTCAAGGAATTCCCATGAAGTCATATTCTCGTAGGTTCCGAATTCCTGAGGCAGGAATCCGATAAGATTCTGCAACTCTTCCCTGTACTCTTTAGTGTCGAGTCCGTTAATCCATATCGTACCGTAACTCTGATCGAGAATACCGCAGATTATACGCATCATCGTGGATTTACCTGCGCCGTTGGGACCGAGAAGTCCGAACATACCTATTTTGATATCGAACGATACCCCCTTGAGAGTCTTGAACGGTTTACGTCTCTTACCTATCACCGGAATAGATTTCACGGTGCGGAACAGAGAACGTTTAAAATTACCGAACCGCCCATCTATACGCTCCACATTTATGTTGTTGTCATACAGGTAAGCAGATATTTTCTTCACGGCGAGTACGACGGCCCAGAAGAATCCTATTACTACAATCAGGCTGAAATTGCTAATCATTTCAGACATCAGTACGAGGAATACGAGCGGAAGCCCCCAGAAGATAACACGATCGGTAATATCGAAAATTCTGCGCGTACCATAGTTATATTTAAGATAAGAATATACCTTGCTCCATATCATTTTGGTCAGATAGTACAGCAGGAACATCATTACGAGTATCCAGAAGTTCCCCTCCAGATAGAAGAATGTGAGGAATATCAGGAATCCGTATACCGCGAATACCCATAGCATAGATTTAAAGTCCTTCAAAGTATGGTAATCGTTGTACAGCCCCATTCTTCTGCGTATATTCAGACCACTCTTTAACTGACGTTCGATACGTCCGGGCCAATCGTATATTTTCACAAGATTGCGAACTTTGATATTTATTTCTTCGTCGGTCTGGATATCGTCTGTTCCGGCATGCCGCAGACTTGTCTGGAGGAAGTAAGTAACGACGGGGATCAGTACGACCAACAATATAAGGTATCCTGTCTGAACCAGAGGACCGTACAGCCTGTAACGTGTCAAAATAAAGAACACTCCGCAGACAAATACTATCGCATGTAGAAGTTTAACCCTGTTATCCAGCGAACGGTACCATGCGAGAGAGTTTTCAAGTCCCACGTAGACCGTCGGAATAATTACGAGAGTGAGCAGAGCGGAGAACGACAATCCGCCGACGACAGTTATCGCGAACGGGGCACCGATGGCCCCTGCATACTCGGATTTGCCTAACGCCATAGGAAGCATAGCGATGATGGTCGTAATGGACGTGATAAGTATCGGACGCAAACGGGACAGTCCTGCCGTAATCACAGCCCTGTTTCTACTGAAGCCTCTGCCTCTTAGAATATTAGTATAATCGATCAGGATAATACCGTTATTCACTACCACACCGAGCAGAATCAGGAACCCTGTAAGGGTGTTGGCGTTTTGCAGGCTGTTCCCTGTAAGCCACAGCGCAAGCAGCGAACCTATCCCGGCAAGAGGTATAGTGAACAGCAGTATGAACGGCGTTATTACCGATTCGAACACCGATGCGAGTATCATGAAAATAAAGATAAACGCAGCTATTATGAGGAATTTGAAATCAGCATATTCGTCTTCTACGTGTATCACCTGAATCCCCACACCGGCAGGAAGGTTATATCCTTCTACCATCTGGTCCACGCCCTGTCTGTACCCTTCGAGTATCTCCTTGGACTGTTCAGCCTCAGGTCCGAAATTATAAAAAATCTCTATCTGCTTATCCTGATCGACCCGCAGGATCTGAGAGACACCACGTCCGTAATTTACAGCTGCAATGCTCTGAAGATCGTGTAGTCCCCCATTCGAGTTGGCAATCTGTATCGCACGCAGGTCATCCACCGTCTTCAGAGTTTGGCCTCTCTCCCTCAACTTTTCCGCTTGCTCGGGAGACATGCTCTCACGGACGATAATTTCATAAGTTTCGTCGCCGAGTTTCATGGACACTTCGGAAGATATCTCCTGATTAAGCGAAGCGAGCCCTTCCGATATATTAGTTCTCGTAATCTCGTAAGAATTCAGCAGTATGGGGTCGAAGACCAGATTTATTTCCGGCTGGCGTCCGCCTTGATACGACATCCAACTATTGGCAACTCCCTCTATTTCTGTCATATAATAGCGGATATCGTCAGCCACTATCTCCATAAGTTCGTAATCGGTTCCACGTATCACCACTCTTTCTCTCTGCGACCCCACTCCGAGCATTCGCATAAACTGCTCGAGACCTCCAGAGGAAGAATTGTTTCCGGACATGGCGTCGGATATCCTTATATTCACTCCGGGAATATTCCCTATCTTACTCGTAACATCAGCCATTACTTCCGACATCTTTCTCCCTCCGCGCTTGCGGAAGTTCTCTTTGAGTACTAAAGTGAGAACAGCCTCACGCTCCTGAATCTGGCTGATGACCTCATCAAGTTCCTGTACTTCGGAAATTCTGTCTTCGATCACATGGACTATCTTGTCCGTAGCCTCGAGGGTCGTTCCGCTGAACATCGTCACATAGACTTTAAATCTGTCGGTATCCACCTCCTTCACTGTATTAAACATGAAGCTGGTGGCCAATATATACGTCACGACAAACAACAATATGGAGCCTGCAACCGTAACTCCTGGATGCCGGAGACAAGTTTTAAGCACAACCATATATATTTGTATCGGTCTCTGCCTTATGGATATCTTTTCGTAGAATACACTTTTTCCTTTACTGTGCTTCATTATGACATACGTAGCCATCGGAACGAACAGCAATGCCACAAGAAGAGAGAACAAAAGGGTGGATATTATCGAGACGCCAATGTGCTGCCCTATGAGTTTTATTATGTAATTATCGGAAAATACGAAGGGAAGAAATATCGTTACGGTTGTAAGTGTTGCGGCAAATATCGACCGCCATACTTCTTTAGTTCCCTGCGTGACCGATTTTTCGGGAGACAATCCTGTCGCAGACAGCCGGTAGATATTTTCGAGCACGACTATACTGTTGTCCAGAAGCATCCCTACGGCAAGAGCCATACCCACGAGAGTAAGGCTGTTTATGGATATTCCAAAGTAATAAAACAGATTAAACGCTGCGTATATCGATATTGGGATCGATAATGCGATTACCACCACCAATCTTATGTTTTTGAGGAATATCCAGAGTATGATTATCGCAAGTATCCCTCCGAACAACGCAAGATCGGTTATTTGGTTGATATTGTTCTCCATTACCTCGGCGCTGTTGTTCTGGACGACGATTTCTATATCCATCGCTCTTAGTTCGTCGTTGAGCTTCTTCGTAAGTTCCAGAACTCTGTGGGATACCTCTATAAGATTCACCTGAGAATCATTCATAACGGACACCGACACAGCTTCTTTACCGTTTACACGGCTCAACGTCGTCTCGTCCTTAAGATCGAAGAATACGACAGCAATGTCTTTTAGCAGAACCGGTCCGGGAGAAACGACAATATTCTCTATATCCGTTATACTTTCGTAAACGGAATTGACATGAACGAAATATTTATCGTCCGAATCGTTTACATATCCGACAAAGGTCCTCTCCTGTGAGTTCCGGACGAGCAACTGTATAACCTGGGCGGGAGTAATATTCAGAGCTTTGCATGCCTCGAGGTCCAATTGCACCTCGAGCGCCTTCTGCCGCCCTCCGTAAACATTTACCGATGCGACGCCGTCGACATTCTCCAATTCCGGTACTATTTCTTCATCTACAATATTTCTCACACGGTCTACGCCTCCGGATCCGCGCACCTGAAGCTCCATGAAGTTGTTGGTCATACGCGACACGTCGACCTTCTGGACCAATACATTGACACCTTCGGGAAGATCGGGATAGACCTCGTTAATTTTTTCCTGAAGTCTCAATGTAGTGTATTTGAGATTTACATTGCTTTTGAAATCAACGCTGATATTTCCCTGTCTCGATCCGGACCGGGATTGAATCTTCTCCACTCCGTCGATCGTACTTATCGCACCCTCGAGCGGAGATACGATCTGCGACTCCATATACGCCGGGTCGACGTCGTTACGGACAGACACCTGCACATAAAGTTGGAGGAGCTCCGCGTTGGGAAGCAGTTCGACCGGTAATTGTTTGTAAGACACGTAACCAAGCATGGTCAGTGCCACAAAAATCATCGTGATCGTTATTTTTCTATTCAATAAAAAATTCATCGCTCCGGTTTAAGCATTATGTGACTTATTGACTCCCTTTCTGTTTACGATGGAGTTTTTCAACGTCTCTAAAAGGTAATATACGCACGGAATGACTATAAGACTCAGTATCGTAGAGGTTATAAGGCCTCCGATAACCGCAATTGCCATAGGTGAGCGCAGAGATCCCCCTTCTCCTATGTTCAGCGACATAGGCAGCAATGCGAGGATCGTGGTCAAACTGGTCATAATTATCGGACGGATACGCTGCTGCCCTGCCTGAACTATTGCATCGGTAAGGTTGTCCGTGTGTTCCTTGAGCTGGTTGATGCGGTCCACCAAAATTATCGAATTGTTTACTGCTATACCCACGAGCATGACGATACCTATTACTCCCATTATGTTTATAGTCGTCCCCGTTATCCAGAAGAGCAGTATTGCTCCCACAACGGCAAGCGGAATGGTTAGAAGGATCGTAAACGGATGCAGAAGCGACTCGAATTGAGAGGCGAGAACCATATATACCAGAATCACCGAGAGCATAAGGGCGAACATAAGGCTGTCCATTGATTCCGCGCGTTTCTCTTCTTCCCCTGTCACGGTTATCGAGTAATTCGTAGGAAGTTCGATGTCAGCGACACTCTCCCTGATCGCCTCGGCGACTTTGTCGAGAGAATAGCCTGTATTGATATTGGACATCACGCGTCCTATTCTGGACTGGTTTCTGCGGAATATCTCTTTAGGGGCAGTGGTTTGCTCGATCGACGCTATCTCCTGAAGCATGAACTGCTGGTCTCCGCTTTTAATCACAACAGAGCCAAGATCATAGAGGCTGACCTCCGGAACCTTTATTATGATATCCCTCATTTCGCCTCTGTAATCCACCTGCCCTACCGTGTTGCCGCTCAATTGCTGGCCTATCTGGCTAATCACGGCAGCGACTCCGAGATCGTACATACTTGCAAGGTTGCGGTCGATGGTTATGGTCATTTCCGGAGCACCGTTCTCAACTGAAGAATTCACATTGAACAATTCCGGAATTTCTTCCATACGGTCATAGACCTGCTGCGTTATAACTGCGATCTCATCCAATTCCTCTCCCTTTATCTCTACCACGACCGGCGCGCCTTCGCTGCCCAGGAGAGCGGACATCGAGTTGTCGTCGTTCTCAATCGTAAGTTCCAGCCCCTCGATACCTTCTGTATTATAGAGAAGATCCGCGATAACGGCATCCTGATCGCGCGACGCAGAGGTAAGGATAACCTTCATCATCGCCGTGTTCTCCCCATCGAATATATCGTCCGAAGAATCGCTTCCCGGTCCGATATGACTGTAAATGATAGCCGCAGTATCCTGTACCAACGAATGTATAAGATCTTCGAGGCTTCGCACCGTAGCGTCGGTTTTCTCCAGACGCGTACCTTCCGGCATTTTAACGTTCACAGTAAAAATATGCCCTTCGGTTCTCGGCATGAACTCTGTTCCTATAAACGGCATTATCAAAACAGTGAATCCAATGAGAATAAGGGACAGCGCAATAACCAGCCATCTCGCTTTGATGATCTTCCTAAGGAAGCTGCCGTATCCTTTTATTTCAATCGCTTTTACCGGTTTAAGCTCTCTTTTTTTACCGAAGAAGTAGTTGTACAGCATCGGTATAACGAGAATGGCGACAAATAATGAGGATAGAAGAGAGAACGAGACGGTCCAGGCCTGATCCTTGAACATCTCGCCGGTAGCTCCATGGAGATACACGATCGGAAGGAATATCACGATAGTGGTCAAAGTAGATGCGGTCACGGCTCCTGCTACCTCGGAAGCTCCGATAATAGCGGCATCCCTGACACTCATACCCTTCTCCTTGTTGCGGAATATGTTCTCGATAACCACGATAGCGTTATCTATGAGCATACCGGCACCCAAGGCAATCCCTCCGAGAGTCATGATATTTAACGTCAATCCGTTAAAATACATTAAGTTGAACGTTGCGACTATGGATACCGGGATCGCAATGCTGACAATCAGAGTCGTCCCTACCCTTCTGAGATAAATAAAGAGCACGATCACGGCAAGGACTATCCCCATCACGGCGCTATCCGCAACCTCATTAATAGCTGTTTGGATAAATGTTCCCTGATTGGTTATTATGTCAAATCGGTAGCCGGGCAGGAACCTCTCAATCGCCGCGAGTTCCTCGGTCACGTTCCTTACTGCCTTAACCGTATTGTAACGCATCTCCTTATAAACGGACATACCGATACTTCTCTTACCGTTGATGCGTACGATATTTTCCGGTTCGGCATTTTCGAACCTTATGGCCGCAATCTCTCCGAGATAGATCGGCGCCTTGTCACCCTGAAGCGAAGAGGAGACACCCGTACCGTCAGGCTCCCTATATCCGACTATCAGCTGTTCGAAGTCCGCTTCGTCATTGATAAGGTTCTTGCTTTTAACAATATACTGGAGACCGAGTTCGGTAACTTTACCTCCGGATATGGCTTGATTATTTTCCTGTATTCGCGAAGAAATATCGTCGATAGAGAGTCCGAATGCAGCGAGTTTATAGTTATCGGTCTCGATAACCAATTGGCTGACTTCATCTCCCGACAGCGTTACGTCGGCAATCCCCTCCAATCTCGTAAGTTCGTTCTTGATGTAAGTATCGGCGACTTTTCTAAGTTCAGCCATGTCGGTAATATACTCATGGGATAATCCTACGAGTATGACGGGATCGGTATTTGGGTCGTGTTGGGTTATGCGAAGTTCCGTAATCTCCTCGACCTGATTGTAAGAGTTGATCTCCTTTTGCAGGTCGAGAAACGCCTCATCCATATCCTTATTCCAGACATATTCCACCGTAACGCGTGCAGAACCGACTTTTATAACGGAAGATACCGAAATAACGTCCCTCTGGCGTATTGCCCTGGATTCTATATCCTGTACATACTGTTTTTCAATCTCTTCCGGCGGTCTTTCCCCTGCTTTGATCTCGATAAACAACCGCGGGTTATTAAGATCCGGCAGAAGGTCGACGCTCAGTTGATCGTAGGATATCTTACCGAGAAGCAGAATACCCAACACGACCATCAGGATGGTAACCGGATAATTTACTGCGTATTTTATCAATTTATTCATATATAACCTCTTTATATGTTGAGGGCTGCCTACTAATTTTCAATCTGATTCTGTATTTTTACCTTAGAATTATCCCGGAGAGTCTCCTGCCCTTTGGTAACGAGATTGTCACCCATCTTCAGACCTGAAGTGACTTGAATATTGTCCTCATCCTCAATGCCGGTATTGATATTACGCCTGAGTGCGGTATTCCGTTCTACGATGTAGACATATTTTTCGTTGCGGTTCGATACCACCGCGCTTTTCGGAACCACAATAGTATTCTCCACATAATCCACTATGACATCTGCTTTGACGAACATTCCCGGACGAATCTTGAGACCTCCGTTATCTATCGAAATTTTACCTTTAAAAGTACGGGTCTCGGTGCTTATCGCAGGAGAGAGTTCGGCAATAGTTCCGGACAGTGTATCGTAAGGCATGGTGTAATGGGTAATAGCCACTTGCTGTCCGACTTTCACATCGCTTATCGCGCTCTCCGGAAGATTTATTTCCATATACATTTTAGAGTAATCCATTATAGATATCATGGATTCTCCCTGCTCTACACGGGTATTCTGAGTGAAGTGCGGAAGATTGACTATCGTTCCTCCGAACGGAGCGACGATCTTCATATTGTCCAGCGACAACTCTCCGTTCTCATATTCGTATTTTGCGTTGATTACTTTTATTTCAGCATTTTTAATGTCGGTCTGAGTGACACCTCCTTTGTCATACAGACTTTTGGTACTGATCTCTTCCTGCATCGCAAGATCGAGATTGAGCCTTCTTGTGTCTATGGCTATATTGTTTTCATACTCTTTGTCTTCGAGTTTTATTATCGTCTGTCCCGAAGCGACCTTATCGCCCAATTTATAGGGAGCGCCTGTCGCAGGATTTCTCTGAAGTTGGTAATTCCCCGCCATACGCGAGAATAATTCGACTTCATTGTTCGCCCTTGCGGTTCCGGACGTATTTATTATTTTACTGATAGCGGCCGGTTTGATCTCCGCCACAGATACCGGCGATGCGATCTCCGATCTGTCGGTTTCCGGATTACGGCTACAACTCCAAACGATTCCCACGGATAACAGTAATGCGAGGGCTTTACAACATCTTCTCATAATTATTTATCTTTTATTTCTTATTCTTCTGTTAGTTTCGAGTTCCGTAAGATCGGGAACGACAGACACCCTCTTTTCGAAGTCGTACAAGGAGATTATCTTCATATATAGAAGTTCCGTTTTGTAGTTTATCAGGGTCTCCAGACGGGAAACTTTCGTATCCGACAACTGCGCTTCGAACTGACTCATTTCCAACCCCGTGATTTCCCCGTTACGGTATCTCTCCGTATTGAGATCGTAGGTCCTCTGGGCATTCAGGACGCGCTGTTCGGCAAGGTTCACCTGATTGAGGTTGTTCTGGATATTCCTGTATGTCTGGCGTATATCGAGTTCTATTTCCTTCCGTTCCTCTGCGGCGTTGATACTATTAATCTGCCGGTTTATCTGCTGCGCTTTGATCCTCGCTCTTTTTTCTCCCCAGTCGAAAATAGGGACGCTGAAGCTGACTGCCACACGCGGATTCTGAGTGGGGTTAGCGTATATGTTTGACAGGTTTTTGTTGTCGCCTATAAGTCCGATGGACAGGTTTACATCGCCTTTAAATTCGTTAAGGGCTTTGGTGCGGATCATATCGTAGTCGAGACGTTCCGTATCGATCTCCCTTTGGCGTAATTCCAAACGGGTGCGGAAGCCATGTTCGATAGCCTCTTCGAGATCTAAATCGACGGGGTCGAAAGATATTTCGGCCATAACGAGGATATCTTCGCCGAGGGGCATACTGATGAGCTGCTTCAACTGCTCCTTCGCATTCTCCAGAGAGACGATCCGGTCTTCGAGGGTAGAGCGTGAGTTTGCAAGGTTGAGTTCCGCCTGAAACAGTTCGGACCGTGGGAGAAGGTCTACTTCCACTTTGTTTTTTATAATTTGGTAATTTTCTTCTGCATTCGCGAGCTCGGTCCGGCTGATAGTGAGTCTCTCCTGAGCCATGAAGACAGCATAGAACTGGTTCGTGATACGCACCTCCATATTCATTCTCTGGATAGCGTAATTTATCAGTGAATTTTCGTAATCGAGCTGTATCTCTCTCAGGGCGACTTTAGTGGTATTGTACGTGAATATAGGTTGGGATAACTGTAAATAAAGGTCGTTCGTGAACGCACGGTTGCTGTTCCTCTCGCTTCCGCTGATCTGCGACTTATTATCCTGCCATCCGAAGGTGTTTACCAGCGACAGAGCTCCATCGGTCCACAGAATAGGCTGCGTCACACGGAACGTACCGGAAGTCTGCAGCGATTCATTTGTATACCACTGCGACAGACGGTTGTCGAACTGCCTGTTCTTGGAGTAATGGACAGGATTCAGGTCCAGCGAGAACTGCGATTTCAGCGAAGCCTGCTGTGCGATAAGATTCTGTTCGTAACGTTCCTTATTAAGGAATGCAACCTGTAAGTCAGGGCTTATTTCGGTGGCTATATCCAGCGCCCTGTCAATGGTCAGTATAGTCTGTCCTGATGCAGTAACGGAGAATATAGCAACGGCGAAGAGAACAAATATCCTGACTACTTTTACCTTTCTGTACATATTATTTGGGTTTTCTTTAATTTATCTTCTAACAATTTTCACCGCATCTGCATTGATTCTGCTGAGTTTGGTCTTATCGGTTATTTTAACTGTAACGGTATCGGCAGGGAAGTTGTAAACTCCTATTAATATCCATCCGTCATCAGCCCTGTTGGCATTCAGATATGCTTCGTCCACCTGTCCGTCATAATCAATCAGCAATAAATATTCGCTGTCGCTGCTCCTGCGGTTCGAACCCCGGAAATTCGCCCTGTTGCGGCCGTACATCAGCTCCTGTGGTTTAATTAGCCAGTAATAAAGTTCATACTGCCCTTCTTCCGGAACAGGTATCTTCCATTGCGCATACTGTGAACCGCTGCCTTTTTTTATGGAGTAGGCAGATTTTACAACATATCCGGAATAATTCGGATTAGCGGACAACGTCCATTGTACCGGAGCCCTCCAATTAGGAACGCCCTTATACTTAAATTCTTCATATTTATCCTGAACGAGCCATTTGGAGAGATATCCCGTAGGCGCGCCTTTCGATATAGAGAACAACAGCGGATCCTCGTTGTCGACTACTATTTCTCCGGGAACATCGAGGAAGTTGTCGAATACACGATATTCTCCGGCCTCCTTGTACGGTTCCTTTGCGTTGAGAGAGGTATACCGTGTAACCGAAGGAATATTTTGGGACATTAATGTATTGACGTACATCATTCGCGGAGATTCAGGCCATTGTTTGACTATTCTCTTGGTCTCATGAGGCCCCAATCTCACATTCCAGCGTAACGGATTATCTTCGGCCATACCGCTCTGGGTCCTCATGGACTCGACATTCATCCGTATGATACCTTCCGTATCGCTGAAATTGGATACTACCATCTCCCACTGATAAGATTCCTCGCCCATACGGTCTATCTGTGTTATAATCGGTCTTCCGACGTAATAGCTCGGAAGGCTCAACGGCCTGTTCCAATCCGATATCAGTGCGTCGAACTCTACTCCTGAGACAGCAGTTATGGAATCCAGCAGATCCTCGAAAATTATATTGTCGAACGGACGCTCCTTGATAAACTCGAACAGGTAGTCGCGGAAATCTTCCACACCGTATTCCAATTCGGCTTCTGCAAACAATCTGGATACATTCTGTGATATGAGAGCTTTAGTCAGATCGACATGTTCCTGGTCGGACAGCAATTCGATAAAGGATTTTTTCTGAATCAGATGGTTAACCTGTTCCTCGCTGGTCAATCCCAAATATTCCCTTATCCATGTATTGCCCCATGGATTGTCATTCGCCGCTATCTGGAGATACGATTCGATTAATCTGTTTACAAAGGTCCAGTCGCGGGAATATATATTATAACTGAAATTATAATATTGGGCGTAGAGAAATAACGGATTAGGGGTTACTACATGCCAAATCTTGTCGTTATTCATACTAATCCCTTCAAATTCCGCCCATGAAAACCGCCCTAAGAAGCTTCTAAATGCATTTACAGTAGCATCCTTCTCTGTCATTTCACGACCGTTTTGCTTTGCCCATCTCAGATTATTTTGTATAGCTTTTTTAAAATCTCCGTTCCAGTATTCATAACCGGCCTCCGGAAAAAAGACGATTTCGGGCTGTTGAGCTTCCTGAGCCTGAGTCCACGCACGCGGATAGCTGGTAAAATGGGCAGGAACTTCCACAATAGATAGTCGTTCAAACGGATAATCGAGTTTCCACGTACGATTCATCCACTCCATCTGATCTTTTATGAGTACAGGAATCGTGTCGAAAATCGAATCGAAGACCCCTTCGAAGTAATTATCCCGGTCAGCTATATATAAAACGGAATATTCGACGCTATCGGCTTCCACAGATATTTTGTTGTAATTACCTATTGCTACGGAAGCAGATTTCATAGGGAAATCGGGTTTAAATGAGTAAATCCTTTCGTCGGAGACTTCCATATTCCCGGAAGAGACAGGTAATAAGCCTTCGAGAGGTTTGACGTTCATTTCAAAATTACAGAACAGAGCTTCCTGCCAGTCCTGACTTATGGTACTGTATGAGGTTCCGGGGATCGGATACCAATAAGTCTCAGGAGTAAACAGAAGATATTTCGGGGTCTGGATCGCGTATCTTTTATCGATACTGAATATATTCTCCGATTTTTTAGCGAAGAATTCTTCATCTTTTATGTCGAGGTAGCATATCGATTCGTCTATTCTGCCCTCATATTCGATAATTACATCGATACGGTGTCCGGAAGGCATCGTTTCACCCAAATCCACTATCAGCAGATGCTCTATCCGTTCGAATGGGAGTTCTCCGCCTCCGCTTTTCACAGAATTTATCGTCATGCCCGGATTGAGGACAAAAACGAATTTATCGGATTCTTTTTTAGTCCAGCCTGTAATTTCGACAGAGGCACGAATTGAATTCGGAAGTTGTTCAATATTTATGATATAATTTTCCGGAGTTATTTTAGGGAAATGTACATATCGGTTATTAAGTCCTATGTAGGACTCCCTTCGGTCTTTAAGGCCAAGGGTGCCATCTATATGTTTGTAACCGCAATACACTGCGCCTGCGAAGATCAGTACTCCGGCAATCAGCCATGGTCTGACGCTTCGATGAGAATTCGGCAGCCTCTTGAACAAGGTGATAGAGAAGAATGTGAGGGCGGTACCCAGGAGAAGATACATCAGCCTTTGATTCACCATCATCATTATCCGCGAATATCCGGTTATATCCGACTTCATCATCGGAATACTCATCCCCATATAATCGAATAGAAAAAATACTTTATCATCGAGATAAAATGCCGATACCCCTATATACCCCAGGAGCACGACAAAAGTTACCGCCTGACTATTGATAACGAGCATCAAAAATATCGACAACCCTATGATATATACCAGGGACGGCAGGCTGAGCATCAGGAAATAAAAGACATAGGCCGCGAAATCTATATTTGCCGGACCTATGACATTCATTATCAGCACCATCAGCAGTATGATAATATTCAGCAGAAAGAATACTCTCAGGTCTCTCCATACCTTCCCTATTACGTACTCGGCATTACTGAGCGGACGGACATAGAAGACCTCCGAAGTGTCGAGTTTTTTATCCCTCTTGAGGAATTCGGAAGCAAGGAAGATCGCAATGACGGATTGCCCGATATTCAAGAATATAAGACTTCTCAACGGCCAGTTGGCCCCTATGACGTAGTTTACCGTACTCGCCCAGTACCAATAAATCAGGTCGTAGATATTTATCCAGAAAATAAATGCGTATACAAGAATCGAGAAGACTTTGAAGAACCAGCTGCGGTATAAAATTTTACTCTCATACTTCGCTACCGTCATTATGTTGTGAAAAAACATCATATCCCGTCAATATTTAATGATTAGTCCAAAGATTCAGCTCGTTCTCCATGAAGTACACGTAGGCGTGTTCGAGATTAGGCTGAATGGATTCCGCATCGTAACCTTTTATCTCATCCGCAACTACCTGAATCTCCCACTGTCTTTTAAACGGGATTGTAGAGGTTACCGGATATTTATTACTGACTTCACGCAACTGTTTATCGTCTACGACCATCTTCCACACCTTGCCTTCGGCATTTTTAAGTATCTCCTCCGGCGAACCTTTAAACGAAACGGTTCCCTGATTCAGCAGAACCATATTGTTGCATGTACTGGATATATCTCCAACGATATGCGTCGAGAGTATAACGGTAACGTCCTTACCGCTGACTTTGAACAGAAGGTTCCGAAAACGGATCCTCTCTTCGGGATCCAGACCGGTGGTAGGTTCGTCCACAATTATAACTTTAGGATCATGAATAAGGGCCTGGGCAATTCCCAATCTCCGCTTCATACCTCCGGACAGCCGGCTCGCGTATCTGTCGCGCACTTCGAACAATCCCACCTCTTCGAGCATGGCATCGACAGCATCTTTTCTTTTTCTCGAATTGCTGAATCCGGACAGACTGGCAGCGTAATCCAGAAATTCGTAAGTTTTATATTTTGCGAAGAATCGAAAGTCCTGCGGAAGATAACCGAGGATTTTGCGCACCTGTTTGCGCTGTTTGAGAAGATCGTATCCGTAGGCATTGATCTCCCCCGAAGTAGGCTCCATCAACGCGACAAGGATCCTCATAAATGTGGACTTACCAGCTCCGTTAGGACCCAGCAGACCGAACATTCCGGTAGGAATCACAAGATCTACATCCTTCAAAGCATGGCGACCGTTTTTATAGACTTTATTGAGCCCTTTGATCGTTATGCAGTTATTGCTATCAGTCATATTTAAGTTTTGAGTATCTCTGAAAAATTATCGAACATATCTGCGATAACACAGTATTTAACTATTATTCGATAAAATCCTTTAAACAACAGACGAAATAAATATTTTTAACGGCGAAATCCAAATTTAGCTACCTTAACACAGCCAATTTCAATTGAATTTTAATGACTATTAAATATTCTTAAATTTTCCAACACAATTAAGTAACAAAACAACCGGTGATAGAACTTTGTAAAGTAAATTCCATCTCACACTACCTTTTCTAAAACAAATATAAGAAATAAAATATACTATGCAATGCATGGTAGTTAATTTTTTCAAATATTTTTGAAAAAATTATTAAGAATCGCCCGAACGTACTGATAAATAAAACGGTTAATTTTAGTCCGTGCCTGAAAAAAATCCCGTACGGATTGTATTGCCTTCGGAATCGACGAGTGTCAGAAGATGCCTTCCTTCGTCAGGTTGCACGGCGATAAAATGGTCTCCGCGGGTAGTGCCTATGTAATCTCCGTCGATATGCCAGTGAATCTCTTTTCTGCTGTCGCGGTGAACGGCATGGAATATTATTCTATTATCGGAGGAATCGAGTTTGCGGGGAAGAACGACCGTCATACCCGGTTGAGGATAGATAAGCTCCATAGGCGCGCTTGATTCTATACCGTAGCACTGAGGGTGGACCGGAGGCAGAGAACTGTAATCGGCATTCTTTGTCCGGTAGTACCATTCCATTGCCGGCGGCAATACGAACCACGAGGTACGGATCATATCGCTAACTTCATAGCAGTCGCTGTTTACCCTGAATATACGGTCTCTGCTTAAATTCACAGGTATGTGATAGGGGCATCTGCGGCTCTCCATACCCTGACGCGGTATCCATAGAGAATCTACCTCTTCACACAAATACGTCGCAAGATGTCCGCTTTTACGGCATACGGGTTCTGATATCATGTCGTATTCCGGCATCCCGAACCATGAGGAAGAGGGAAGAATATTAAATATATCGAACATTACAGGGGCGGCATATCCGATTCCGGTAAGCCCCGTACGTCCTTCTCCGTCGGCATTCCCAACCCACACACCTACCACATATTCCGGAGTTACTCCTATGCTCCACGCATCCCTGTTGCCGTAACTCGTACCTGTCTTCCATGCAATTTTACGGGACGAGGAGTATACCTGCCAGTCCGACTCCTCTTCAGGGCGGTTTAATTTTGACAAGGACTCGAACGTCAGCCATACGGAAGCGAATCCGAAGGGATAATCCGCAGGGTCGGACGAATCTCCGGTCTGTTCCGAATTGTAGCGAAGATTATATATACGCGCTCCGGTATCTGTCAGCGAATTCAACTTCTGCGCCATGGCCATATACGCCTGTACCGCATCCCACAGCGTGCACTCCGCGCCTCCAAGAATAAGCGATAGTCCGTAGTCGTCCGAGGGACGGTTTATCGTAGTAAATCCAGAACGCCTGAGAATGTGATGAAATTTATTTATCCCGTATTCCTGAAGCATTCTTACGGTGGGGACATTCAGCGATCTCTCTAAAACGCGGTGAGCGGGCACCGCCCCGTCGAACGTCCGGTTAAAATTCTTCGGCGAGAAGCCCCGGAAGTGGAACGGATAATCCGCAATCAGCATATCCGGCAAAATATCGCCGTCGTCGAGCATACCGGCATAGAGGAACGGCTTAAATATACTTCCGCTGCTTCGGGGAGAAATTATTACGTCCACATTCGAACCGTACCGATCGTCGTCACTTCGGTAGATGTTCCCACAGTAAGCGAGTATCCGCCCTGTATTGACTTCGGCCACGAGCACAGCCATATTTTCAACCCTGTTCGCTCTATATGATTTATGCCTGTCATCTATTATCCGGTTTATCCGCTTCTGCAGATCGTAATCGAGAGTAGTCTGAACAGGTTTGTTGAGGTTCTCACGCCTGATTCTATCGGTAAGATGCGGAGCTTCCATAGGCAGATTATAAGGTTTGTCCGGCAATGGTTCGGACAGAGCGAGGTCGAGATCGAGTTTCGTAATGATTCCGCGTTCGCACATGGTATTCAACAGGAAGTCGCGTTTTTCGCGCAGTTTGTCTCTGTTCCTTGCTACGTGTATAAGGGATGGAGAATTCGGGAGTACCGCAAGGGTTGCCGATTCCGCCCATGAAAGATCGTCGGCAGAACGTCCGAAGTAACGCCATGCGGCAGCGTCGAGCCCAACCACATTCCCACCGAACGGTGCGTTGGAAGCATACATCGCAAGAATATTTTTTTTGGAATAACTGAGTTCGAGCCTCGTCGCAAGAATGGCCTCGATCAATTTTTCTTTAACTGTTCGGCTTTTTCCGTTCCGGCTCAGCCTTATAACCTGCATGGAGATGGTGCTTGCTCCGCTAAAGGTCGTACCTTTGGTAATATTTTGGCAGACAGCCCTTAAGACCGCGACAGGATCCACTCCGGGATGATAACGGAATCGTTGGTCCTCGAACGCGGTCACAGCTTGGGCAAATTTTTCAGGTACACAGTCCGACGGAGGGAATCTCCATTGACCGTCGTCAGCTATACGTGCCCCCAGCAATTTGCCGTCCGAGGCCTCCACGACCGTACACAGCGGTTTGTCGAACAGCCTTCCCGGCATGGAGAATATATAAACCAACAGGAGAACAGCGTAAATTACTATTAATAACCGCAACATACTGCTATCCGTGCCGCGCCCGTTCATTAGTATGCGGAAAAAATTCATCTGTCGGATTCCAGAAAAAAGATTTATATTTACAACTTATAAACTACTATTTAAGTATATTAAAACCCAAATATATGAAAAAGACACTTGTTTTAAACGTCGTAATCTATATTCTGGCAATAATTATTACCGCCTCGTGTGGTTCCACGAAAAAATCCGACACGGAACATCCCCTCATCGCAGCATATACTTCCGGTAACGTATCGGTTTCGACACCGCTCATCGTGAAGTTCACGGACGATATACAATTTAAAATAAAACCTGCGGCAGGCGATGAAGTCGATAAAAAACTTTTCGAATTCTCCCCGAAGATTCAGGGCAGGGCGGTGTGGCGCGACGAGAGGACGATCGAATTCGTACACGACAAACCTCTGGAAAGCGACAAGACTTACAACGTACAGCTAAACCTGTCGCGCATTGCCGAGACTGGAGATACTCCAAACACGTTCAACTATGAGATATTCACCTCCAAAACCACGTTCACAAACTACATCAAAGGATTATCGCTGTACAGCGAATACATGCCTGACGAATATTATTTGAGCGGAAGCATCAGCACGAGCGATTATGTAACGCCGGCGACGGCAGAAAAAATGCTCACCGTCTCTCCGGGCAAATTCGATATTACCTGGACGCACAATCAATCCGGCACGTTCCACGAATTCCGCATCGACAGCATAAAATCGGAGAACTCTCCCTATGACTTAATCCTCGAATTCAACGGCAAACCCATCGGTCAGGCGAAAAAAACCGCAGAGACCGTGACCATTCCGGAGAACGGGGTCTTCAAACTTATAGACGTATCTGTGGAATACTCTCCTGAATTTGTCGTTATAGCAACATTCTCCGCTCCGCTTGAGGAGAAGCAGCGAATGGGGAATTATATTTCCTTGTCGGACGGGACCAATCTGCGATTCGTGATAGTTCTGAATAAGGTTTACATTTATCCTCCGTCGAGGAAGACAGGCCCATGTAAGATATCCTTTAGTAAAGGAATTAGAAGCAGAAGCGGAGAAGCACTCGGTGAGGACACAACCAGCGATCTTTATTTCAACGATATCGAACCCGCGGTCAAATTTATAAGCACGGGGAGCATCCTGCCTTCGGAAAACAACATGTCTATACCGTTCCGTGCTGTAAATTTTGCAGAAGCGGAGGTCAAAGTCATAAGGATTTACGAGAATAACATTCTCCAATTTCTCCAGATAAACAGGCTCGACGAGGGAGACGAGTTATACAGGGTCGGCAAAGAAGTAGCCCGCACCACCATAAAACTCGGAGATGCGGAATCGGAAGGCTTGAGGAACTGGAATACTTACTCGCTGGATCTGAAAAAATTGATCGAACATGAACCGGGAGCTATATACCGCGTATTTATTAGGGGACGGTCCGCACTGGTCAGCGATTATGAGGAGGATTATTATTCCGAATATTATTTCGGACCCTACTCGACTTATAGGGACCGCGTGCGTAATATTCTGGTATCCGATCTTGGAATCACCGCAAAATCGGACGACAATAACAATTACAACATTTATATCACGAATCTTATATCGGCAACTCCGGAATCGGGCGTATCCATCAGAGCATATAATTTTCTGAACCAACTTCTTAAGGAGGGGATCACGGACAATTCCGGAATGGCAGAGCTTGATCTTCCGGAGCAGGCCCATGTGATCGTAGCGTCCAAAGGGAAACAGAAGGGCTACATACGGGTCGCAGCAGGGAACAATCTGAACTTAAGCAGCTTCGACGTATCAGGAGAATACGTCGGTGAAGGTCTTAAGGGATTTATTTATGGTGAGCGCGGTGTATGGAGGCCGGGCGACAGTATTTATCTTTCGTTTATTTTACAGGATAAGAACGATATTCTTCCGGTTAATCACCCTGTGAATCTACGCTTTTACAATCCCCTCGGACAAACCGTTACAACCCAGGTCAAAACACAGGGGGTCAATGGGTTGTACACATTCGGGCTGGTAACCGATCCGGACGCTCCTACGGGAAACTGGGGCGTAGATATAAGCGTAGGGGGAACTACATTTTCGAAGACGATCAAAGTCGAGACAGTGAAGCCCAACAGACTGAAGATTGATTTCAAGATCGCGGACAAACCGTTCCTCGTCTGGGATAACGTGAAGGGAACGATCTCTTCCGCATGGCTTCACGGCGCGAAGGCTCCGGAATTGGACGTTAAAGTGGACGTTAAGCTCTCAAAAACCAATACTGCATTCGCAGGGTTTGAAAAGTATAACTTTACTGACAGATCGAAGCTGTTCGAAACCGAAGAATTCAACATCGTGGATTCCAAAACCGACAAAGATGGTAATCTGCAGTTCTCCACAAAAATAGGAGGACTCTCGGAGGCTCCGGGGCTGCTTCGCGCGGACTTCACAATAAGAGTATACGAACCTGGCGGAGATTTCAGCATAGATCAATACACCACCCTTCTCGCCCCTTATAAACGGTTCGTAGGGATCGAACGCAACGAGAATGAATGGGGATACAGCAGGTTGGACACCGATAAAACTCAGACTATCAAAATAGTTACCGTAAACAGCGACGGTAAACAGTCCGGCGACACCGAACTGGAAGTGGAAGTGTATAAAATGGAATGGAATTGGTGGTGGAGCTCATCGGACGAAGGACTTGCCACATACTCACAAAACTCCTACCGATCCCCTATCCATTCGGAAAAAATTAAAACGTCCGGCGGCAAGGGAGAATTCCGGTATAAATGGGAGCACGGGGATTGGGGTTTGTATTTTATCCGCGTAACGGATTTGTCCGGCGGACATTCCGCGGCAGGCGTATATTACGTAGATTGGGGCGGCCACGAGAGGAATATCGACGGTGAAGGGAGCGGAGCGACAATGCTTAATTTCTCCACAGACAGAGAGAAGTACATGGTCGGCGAGACGGCGAAAATAACGATTCCTTCATCGCAGGGTTCGCGAGCTCTCGTAACGATAGAGACGGGATCGAAGGTTCTCAATTCATTCTGGAAGGAGTGCGGGGAAGGCCAGACGATAATTGAGATTCCGGCGACCGAAGATATGGCCCCTAACGCGTACATTCATATAGCACTAATTCAGCCATATTCCCAGACGATAAACGATGCACCAATGAGATTGTACGGGGTAATACCTATATTCGTGGAAGATCCTGCGACAAGACTGCGTCCGGTACTGGATATGCCATCGGAGATAAGGCCTGAGATCGAATTCAAAATAAAAGTATCCGAGATGCAGGGCAAGGAGATGAGTTATACAATCGCTATCGTGGATGACGGTCTGCTCGATCTTACGCGCTTCAGAACCCCGGACCCCTGGAGTTTGTTCTTCGCACGGGAGGCGCTGGGCATCAGAACGTGGGATATCTATGATATGGTTTTAGGTGCCTATGGCGGCAAAATCGAACAGTTATTTGCCATCGGAGGCGACGACGCGCTTAACCTCAATGCAAATAACCGGGCACAGAGGTTTAAACCGGTAGTAAAATTTATGGGACCGTTCACTTTGAAGAAGGGAACCGCGAACGACCATTCTGTAACTCTTCCTCCCTACGTCGGTTCGGTAAGGACAATGGTCGTGGCGACATCCGGTGAAGCGTTCGGAGCTGCGGAGCACACCTCGCAGGTCAAGAAGCCGCTAATGATATCGACAACACTTCCGAGAGTCATAGGGACGGAAGAGGAATTCTCGGTTCCTGTAACCGTATTCGCGATGGAGGATAATATCCGGAATGTCAAAGTCGAAATTACACAGTCGGATAATTTCACTATATCCGGTCCGGGGTCCCAGAACGTAACATTCAGCGAGACCGGCGATAAGGTAGTATACTTCAAACTCAAAGCCCCTGAAGGCGAGGCGGTCGGCAAGGTTACCGTCAAAGCATCTTCGGGAAGAGAGACCGCAGAGGAGACGATAGAGATAGATATCCGCAATCCAAACCCAAGGATAACGGTCTCATCGGTCGAGATAATAGACAAAGGTGAGGTATTCAAGGGGAATATGACTCTGGCTGGCATCAAGGGCACAAATACCGCTATTATAGAGGTATCTTCACTGCCACCGTTGAATCTGGGCAAAAGACTGCAATATCTGCTGAACTATCCACACGGATGTATCGAGCAGACTACATCGGCAGCATTCCCGCAATTATATTTATCCACGGTTGCCAACACAGACAGAATGACGAACGCCCGCAGCGAGAAGAATGTCAAAGCGGCGTTGAACAGACTGACTAAATTCCAAACCCCGGACGGAGGATTCTCCTATTGGCCCGGCGAACGGTATGTAAACCAATGGGGAACAACTTATGCAGGTCATTTCATTATAGAAGCGGAAAGAATGGGCTATGCCCTGCCTTCGGGAATGAAGACAAGATGGCTGAACTACACACAGAACGAAGCTAAGAACTGGAACTCATCCCATAGTAATTCCATGGAACAAGTTTACAGGCTCTACGTACTCGCGCTTGCCAAATCTCCGGAGCGCGGAGCTATGAATCGTCTTCTGGAAGTAACGGACCTCGATCCGGCATCGAGATGGCTTCTCGCAGGAGCATTTGCATTCGACGGACGCAATGACATCGCGCGCAATTTAATTGCCAATACGCCTGAGAACAAAGCTGAATACTCTCCGTTCAATCCGACGTTCGGAACTCCGGAGAGAGATATCGCGGTGAACCTGACGGTGCGTACGGCTATGGGAGACAGGCGCGAAGCGTTTAATCTTGTCCGCCAGCTCTCCGATATTCTCGGAACCAACAGATGGCTGAGTACACAGTCTACGGCATGGGCGCTAATGGCAGTATCACAATACATAGAGGTATCCGGAGATAATTCTCAGATGGAATTCGAGTATGAGGCAGCGGGAATGAAGGAGAGCGTGAAGAGCATCAAATCTGTCTCGGAGAATGCGCTGGACGTCACCAATACCGCAGGCACTATACCTGTAACCATTGCGAACAAGGGCGACAACACTCTCTACGTCACAATGACATCGACCGGAACCGCTGCTAAAGAACAGAATACCGAGGCCTCGAACGGTATTAAAATAACCGTTGCATATACAGGCGCGGACGGCAGAACCCTCGACGTTAAAGAACTCCCGCAAGGCACCGATTTTTACGCTACGGTAACGGTAATAAATCCGGGAGGGAGAGGCAACTACACAAATATGGTGCTGTCGCAGATATTCCCGTCCGGATGGGAGATCCGCAACGACAGGCTCAACTTCGAAGAGAGCGGAGAGTCTGATATCCGTTATCAGGATATCCGCGACGACAGAGTATACTCCTACTTCGATCTGAACGCCAACCAGACAAAAACGGTACGAATATCGCTTACGGCAACCTATGCGGGTAAATTCTATCTGCCTGCGGTAATATGTGAGGCGATGTACGATAATTCGATAAACGCATCCACTTCGGGATTCTGGTGCGAAGTAACGGAACAATAAAATATAAAGAATGGAGTTAAGGGAAGATATAGGAAACGGCATTAATAATATTATTTTCGATCTGGGCGGCGTGTTAATCGACATTTATCCGGAGAGAACCGTAGAGGCATTCGGGAAGTTGTGCGGGGAGAAGATAACGATGGAGGATATATTCCCCCAGCATGGGAGTATATTTTTGGAATACGAACTGGGGAATGTAACCAACGAGGAGTTTGCCGAAGGTATCCGGACGGTATGCGGATACGAGGGGGTTAATGATAATGAAATTTTTTACGCATGGTGCGCCCTTATCGGCGGTCCGGACCCCCGAAGGTTTGCTTTGTTGGAACAAATCGGGAAAAAGTACCGTATATTTGTCCTCAGCAACACCAACGATAAACATATCGAACGTGTACACGAGGTAATGAAAGATAAACTTCCTGGGAAAAAATTCGAGGATTATTTCGAACATTGCTTCTATTCTCAGGACCTGCACCTGCACAAACCGGATAAAGAAATTTATATGGAGGTAATTACGGAAACAGGCATAATTCCGGAAGAGACGCTGTTCGTAGACGACCGCGAAGGGAATTTTTCCGGAGCGATAGAGGCCGGACTCCGAACATACCACCTGACGGGAGGGGAAAAGATAACGGACTTATTTAAATAACTACCAACCATAAACGATTAAGAATGAAGAAATTTATTTTGTTACTGATAATCGCAGTAGGAACAGCGTCGCTGTCCAGGGCGCAGGATTACAACTGGAGCATCGGATTGCGGGGAGGAGGGGTATCTTCGGGAGTTACGGCCAAAGTCTCCATCGACGGATACAATGCCATAGAGGCAATGGTCTCGTTCACTCACGGAACTAATGTTTACGTTCTTTACGAGCGCCACATGCCAATCATATCCGACGGATTCAGTTTCTATTACGGAGCGGGCGGCAATATAGGATCGTGGAAGAGGCACGGCAAGAAAAAATTCACAGTCGGCATCGACGGCATCCTCGGACTGGATTACAAAATAAAAAATGTACCTCTCGCTCTCTTTGTAGATTACAAACCGGGGTTAAATATCGCAGGGCACGCGGGATTCCGCGGCTGGTACGATTTTGGCGGCGGTGTAAGGCTGGCGTTCTAAAATTCACGGATATGAAAAAATCTGGATATATTGTTTTATGTATTCTGGGTCTGCTGTCATGCGGTCCCAGGCGGGCGGCTAATGACGCGGAAGCAGAGGTAATTTCATTGCGCAGAGAAATTGCGGCTAAAGACTCGATAATCAACGATATTTTCTTGTCGATAAACGTTATTTCGCAAAATCTCGAAGCTATTAAACTGCGTGAACAGATCGTAACCACGAATTCGTCAGACGAGATCGGCAGGGAATTGAAGGCTCAGATAAACGAGGACATTTCAGCAATCGACGCCCTTCTGGAAGAGAACCACGCCACGATACTACGACTCCGGGGATCTACCGAGAAGCTGCGAAGCGCAAATATAAAAATTCAGGAATTCGAAATTTTAGTCGACAATCTATCTAAACAGATAACAGACAAAGACGCGGACATCGAACTGATGAAGAATGAATTGGGCAGACTTAACTTCGAGGTCGTAAGGCTGACCGATACGCTCGGACAACTCTCCTCCGAACTGACCGCGTCCGGTATGCTCGCCGATAAAATTATCGACGAGATGACAAGGCGTGAGACCGAATTTAACACCGTCCATTATATCGTCGGGCAGGAGAAGGATCTTATAGACAGAGGCATTGTGAAAAAATCCGGTTTTATAGGCAGAACACTGATTATGGACGACTCTTACGATCTGACTCCGTTCACTCCCGTACTTCGCGATAATCTCGACACCGTGGTAGTCGGACATAAAAAGGCGAATATCGTAACTGTCCATCCCAAAGAGAGCTATGAGTTGATTATGTCCGACAGAAATACTTTGGAATCCATACGGATTACTGACAGCAGCAAATTCTGGGAGTCGTCCAAAGTTCTCGTAGTATCATATAAATAAACGTTTTATAGTAATTTATTTGGAATAATCGAAAACGTTAGTAACTTTGCACTCTGAAATTTTAAGATATTTATAAACAAAACACTATGAAAAAAGATATTCACCCAGGGAATTATCGCGTTGTGGCGTTCAAAGATATGTCGAACGACCAGGTGTTTTTGTGCAGGTCCGCCGTTCAGACACGAGAAACTATCGAAGTGGATGGCGAAACCTATCCCGTCTATAAAATGGAGATCTCGAGCGCGTCTCACCCATTCTACACTGGTAAGATGAAGTTCGTAGACACCGCTGGACGCGTAGATAAGTTTATGAGCCGTTATCAAAAACATTACGATAAGAAAAAGAAGTAGCCGTCTTTGAAAAAGGTTATTCAGGAGCATCCGGACTTTTCGGATGCTCTTTTCTGTTATGCGCTATTTTCATATCTTCGTATAATAAGATACTGGGCGACTCGGCAATTCAAGCGAACTCAATTAAGTGTTCGATTTCCACTATATTTGAATTATATAGGATTCGTCTCAGCAATCTTGAAAATAAATTTTCCCGATTACGTTCAGCTTTCACTATATTTGTAAAATGAGAATATTGATTCAACGCGTACTTAAGGCATCGGTAGAGGTTGCAGGATGTGTACACGCCTCGATAGGTCAGGGCCTGTTGTTATTTTTAGGTATAGAGGATAACGACACAGGCGAAGATATCGAGTGGCTTTGTCGCAAGACTGCCTCTCTACGTATATTCGACGACAGCAACGGAGTCATGAACCTTAATGTAACGGACATCGGTGGAAAGATTATGGTCATAAGTCAGTTTACACTGCACGCAATGACGAAGAAGGGCAATCGCCCCTCCTATATCAGGGCGGCCAAACCTGATACCGCTATACCTCTGTACGAAGAGTTTATCTCGGTTATGGAGAGTATGACCGGGGGAAAAATTGCATCGGGAATCTTCGGGGCGGATATGAAGGTAGGTCTTGTGAACGACGGTCCGGTAACGATATGGATGGATTCCAAAAATAAAGAATAGTAAATACAACCTATATGACGATAAAGGAAACACAGGAACTTGTAGATGCGTGGATAAAAAAACACGGCGTACGTTATTTCAGCGAACTTACCAATATGACGATACTTACCGAAGAAGTCGGAGAACTTGCGCGGACAATGGTCCGTAGGTACGGCGAGCAATCTTCTAAGGAATCTGATATGGACAGGGAGCTTGCAGACGAGATAGCGGACGTGATGTGGGTGCTGATATGTATTGCTAATCAGACCGGGGTAGACTTGACAGAAGCCATCACAAACAATCTCGCGAAAAAAAATAAACGGGATGCAGAACGGCATAAGAACAATCCTAAACTGAAGTAAGATGTCTAAGTTCTGTAATTCGCTATTACAAAGGAAGAGAACGGATACAGTTCCGGTACAGGCGGGTAGGATTACTATTGGGAACGGGAACCGTGTGAGGGTACAATCCATGTGCAACACCGACACCAACGACACTGAAGCGTCCGTGAGGCAGGCGATAGAGATAGCAGACGCGGGTGGAGAACTTGTCCGGTTTACGGCTCAGGGCATTAAGGAAGCGGAGAACCTCAGGAATATCAAGGAACGATTACTGTCGGAAGGATACGATATTCCTGTCGTTGCCGACATACATTTTAATCCTGAGGCAGCGGGGATCGCGGCAAAATATGTCGATAAGATCAGAATTAACCCCGGTAATTTCATTGATAAAAGAGCGGTATTCGAATACATAGATTACACCGAGGAGCAATATGCGGAAGAGCTTGCAAGGCTTAGAGAAAAATTTACCTCGCTACTTGCGGTATGCATGGAACACAACACGGCATTGAGGATCGGAGTAAATCACGGTTCATTGTCGGACAGGATCATGAGCCGCTACGGCAATACTCCCAAAGGGATGGTAGAATCGGCAATGGAATTCCTACGTATATGCAGGGAAGAGAACTTCCATAACGTCGTTATCTCCATGAAATCGAGCAACGTACGGGTAATGGTGCATGCTTATCGGCTGCTTGCCGCGACTATGCGGGAAGAAGGGATGAAATATCCGCTCCATTTGGGGGTAACGGAGGCCGGCAACGGCGAAGACGGAAGGGTTAAATCGGCGATCGGTATAGGTGCATTGCTTGCAGACGGACTCGGTGACACGATACGCGTATCCCTGACTGAGGATCCGGCTGCGGAGATACCTGTGGGACGGATTCTGACAGAACATTTTTACAATGCCGCAGAAAAGGCAGAGACCATTGTGAATGAGAATCTATATTCCCCTTACGAATATAAAAGGCGGCGGACTTCCCAAAACGGCATAATCGGCGGACCTAATCCTCCTGTGGTCGTAATTACAGGCGAACCGGATAAGGGAGCGATTTTCCCAGATATTTTCTATGACGGGACTCAGGATTGGATGTGGCTCGATCTTCCGGATTTTAACGATAAGGCCGTCGAATCGTTAAAACAAAATCGGGAAAAAATAATCGTCCTCACAACCCGGCACAGTAACGGTATCGCGGAACAACGGGCATTTTTCCTAAAACTTAAAGAGAACGGATTGACGAATCCGGTCATAATAAAGAGAGAATATTCAGAGAGCGATCTCGAATCGCTCCAAATCAAAGCATCGGCAGATACCGGAATGTTATTTTTAGACGGATACGGCGATGGACTATGGATCGAAAATAAATCGTGTGGTAATATCCGGCAGGACGATATAGTCTCGTTATCCTACTCGATCCTTCAAGCAGCAAGGGTAAGAATAACACGAACGGAATATATTGCTTGTCCGGGATGCGGACGAACACTGTTCAATCTTCAGAAGACTCTGTCGGAAGTCAAGGAGCGCACTTCTCACCTTACAGGCCTCAAGATAGCAGTTATGGGATGCATAGTGAATGGTCCGGGAGAGATGGCAGATGCAGATTACGGATATGTGGGCGCAGGTTCGGGCAAGGTTGCTCTTTATAAAAATAAAGAGGTCATAAAAAAAAATATTCCCGAAGATATGGCCATTGACGAATTACTGGCCATCATAGAAAAAGACAAATAAAAACAGCCCTGTAAAGGGCTGTTTAAGTATAGTGAGAATTTTTATTTTCTTTTTACCTCGACTTCTTCGTAGCCTTCGATTATATCTCCGACTTTGATATCGTTGTAGTTCTCTATGTTAAGGCCGCACTCCATGTTGGTAGTCACCTCTTTGACATCGTCCTTGAAACGTTTTAAAGATCCCAATTTACCGGTATGAACCACTATACCGTCGCGAATTACACGGATTTTGGTATTCCTCGTGATCTTCCCTTCGCGGACAATACATCCTGCGATCGTTCCCACTTTGGTTATTTTGAAGGTCTCCAGAACTTCCACGGAACAAACGATCTCTTCCTTCATAATAGGTTCGAGCATACCTTCGATAGCCTGTTTGATTTCGTTTATCGCGTCGTAGATGATAGAGTACAACCGGATATCGATCTCCTCTTTCTCCGCGAGTTTTCTGGCACTTGAGGACGGTCTTACCTGGAATCCGACGATCACGGCATTAGATGCAGCGGCAAGCAGTACATCGCTCTCGGATATCTGACCGACAGTTTTGTGAATGATATTAACCTGCACCTCCTCTTTGGACAACTTGATAAGCGAATCTGCAAGTGCTTCGATAGAACCGTCCACATCACCTTTAATGATAATGTTTAGTTCCTTGAAATTTCCGATCGCGATACGGCGTCCGATCTCATCGAGAGTGATATGTTTCTGGGTTTTAAGCCCCTGCATACGCTGGAGCTGCTCCCTCTTGTTGGCAATATCGCGAGCCTGTTTGTCGTCGTCCATTACATTGAATGTGTCTCCCGCCTGAGGCGCTCCGTTCAAACCGAGTACAAGAACCGGAGTGGACGGACCAGCCTCTTCGATCTTCTTACCGTGCTCATTGAACATCGCTTTTACACGTCCGGAATATACGCCGGAGAGCATCACATCCCCCACGCGAAGAGTACCTGCCTGTACCAGCAGTGTAGCTATATAACCGCGCCCTTTGTCCAGGGTGGATTCTATTACTGCACCAACAGCCTTCTTATTGGGATTTGCTTTAAGGTCGAGGAATTCGGCCTCCAATAATACTTTTTCCAGAAGTTTGTCGACATTTTCACCTTTCTTAGCAGATACCTCCTGACTCTGAAACTTACCGCCCCAGTCTTCGACAAGATAGTTCATACCGGCAAGCTGTTCTTTAATCCTGTCCGGATTAGCACCCTCTTTATCGACCTTATTGATCGCGAATACCATAGGTACGCCTGCGGCTGAAGCGTGGTTGATAGCCTCTATAGTCTGCGGCATGACGCTGTCGTCAGCGGCGATTATTATTATCGCGACATCGGTAATATTCGCTCCGCGGGCACGCATCGCGGTAAACGCTTCGTGTCCCGGAGTATCGAGGAATGTAATACGCCTGCCGTCTTCGAGTTTGACTCCATAGGCTCCGATATGCTGAGTTATACCTCCGGCCTCTCCGGCAATAACATTAGCGTTACGGATATTATCGAGGAGAGAAGTCTTACCGTGGTCCACGTGTCCCATTACGGTAACGATCGGCGGACGCGGAATCAGATCTTCTTCACTGTCATCCTCATCAGAGATAGCTTCCTGAATTTCAACCGTTACGAATTCCACTTTGTAGCCGAATTCTTCCGCAACCACTACCAATGCTTCGGCATCAAGCCTCTGATTGATCGACACCATGAGTCCGAGATTCATACAAGCGGTAATTACATCGGTAACGGCAACGTCCATCATGGAAGCCAGTTCGCTAACCGTGACGAATTCGGTTACCTTAAGAACCTGACGGTCCATCTCCTGTCTTTCAATCTCCTCATGTATACGTGCGGAAGCGGCTTCCCTTTTATCTTTACGATACTTGGAGCTTTTCGACTTGTTGCCTTTGGCCGTAAGCCTTGCCAAGGTATCCTTTATTTGTTTCTGTACCTCTTCTTCGCTGACTTCCTGCGGAACTAAGGGTTTATTGGGTTTCGGTTTCTTTTTATCGAAATGTTTGGCTTCACCTCCGCCAGGTCTCTGTCCGCTGTTTTGTCCGGCGGGTTTGTGCCCACCCTGGAATTGCGGTTTCGGCGATTTACCGCCTTGTGCACCGGATGGTAAGTTCTGAGGTTTGGTTACATCGACCTTGTTATCTTTAACAATTCTTTTCCTTTTTTCTCTTTTATGCTGCGATCCGGAACTTTTCTTTTTCTCTATATCCTTCAGATCGATCATCCCAAGAACTTTCGGTCCAGACAATTTCCCTGACTCGTTCGGACGGAACAGTTCGACATCCGCATCTCTCATCCTCTCGTCAAAGGTTTTATTTTTAGCCTGTTCGTCGGCAACCGGTGCTGAAGAAACGGCAGGCTCTTCTTTTTTGAGCTTCTCCTCTTCTTTCACCAACGGAACGGGCTTTGCTTTCACAATAGATTTTTCTCCACGAACCGGAGATGCCGCCGGATTTCTGGGTTTGCTCTTATCGGGAATATTTATTTTACCCACTATTTTAGGGCCTCTCACAACAGGCGTATCGTTTATTATGGTATTCCCGCTCTTTATTATCACTTCGTTACCGAAATCGGTATCTTCATTCACCGGAGCCTCCTTGGTTTTCGCCTCAAGAGATACCGTTTCATGTTTTTGTTTTATTTTCTCGCGAATGTCCACGCCTTCGACTTCCTTTCCTCCGAATTCCTTCTCGAGAATCTGGTACATGTTGCCGTCTACAATAGTACTCGGAGAATTCTCGATTTTAATCCCTTTTTTATCCAGAAATTCAACTATTGTAGCCTGCCCCACTTTGAATTCACGTGCAACTTTGTTGAGTCTTAGTTTTTGTTCCTTTATTGCCATATTCAAATATTTTCGGCTTTTCAAATTTTTCTACATATTATTATCCGCAGTAAGGATAATTTGAGAGCGGGTGATTGTTATTCCATAATTATTCGAACTCCGATTTCAGAATATCGATCACTTCTTTAATTGTCTCCTCTTCAAGGTCGGTACGTTTAGCAAGATCGTTTTGGTCGTATTCCAGTACGCTCTTAGCCGTATCGCAACCGATAGCCTTGAACTGGTCGATTATCCACTGATCTATCTCGTCCGAGAATTCTTCAAGATCAACATCTTCTTCCTCTAATTCTCTGTAAACGTCTATATCGTAACCTGTAAGCATGCTCGCAAGTCTTATATTAAGACCTCCCTTACCTATTGCGAGCGATACTTCGTTAGGCTTTAAGTATACGGCGGCTGTTTTAGTATTCTCCTTAAGTTCGATAGAAGATATCTTTGCAGGATTCAGCGCTCTCTGGATTAGAAGCTGCGAATTGGTCGTATAATTTACGACATCTATATTTTCGTTCCTCAGTTCCTTAACTATCGAGTATATCCGTGAACCTTTGACTCCCACGCAGGCACCCACGGGATCGATTCTTTCATCGTAAGACTCGACTGCGACCTTCGCTCTTTCGCCGGGGATGCGTACTATTTTCTTTATAGTGATGAGTCCGTCGAAAATTTCCGGCACTTCAAGTTCGAACAATCTTTCGAGAAATTCCGGCGCTGTACGTGATAGAATAATAAGCGGACTATTGTTTTTCATCTCTACCTTGTAGACAATAGCCCTGATGCTGTCCCCTTTTCTAAAGAAGTCGGTAGGAATCTGTTCGGTCTTAGGGAGAACCAGTTCGTTGCCTTCGTCGTCCAGAACAAGGACTTCTTTTTTCCAGACCTGATAAACTTCGCCGGTAATTATTTCACCTACTTTTTCTTTATATATGTTATATAGATTTGCTTTCTCGAGATCTATAATACGTGCTGCGAGGTTCTGCCTTAGCGACAGTACGGAACGTCTTCCGAAGGAGGCAAGTTTTATCTCTTCAGCAACCTCCTCTCCAACTTCATAAGTAGCATCGATTTTTTTAGCGTCCGAAAGGGAAATTTCCGCATTAGGATTCTCGACCTGACCGTCTTCGACAACGATCCGGTTTCGCCATATCTCGAGGTCGCCTTTATCGAGGTTTACAATGATATCGAAATTTTCATCGGTCTCGTAAGTTTTGGCTATCAGATGCCTGAAGACATCTTCCAGCACACCTACCATGGTAGCCTTGTCTATATTTTTAAGCTCTTTAAATTCTGCAAAAGTGCTTACAAGATTCAGATTATCCATTTTTATAATACAATTAATGCCTCCGGGGCGAATCAATTATTACGTTAAATTAAAATTTAAGCAAGAGTATCGTCGATTTTATATCGCCGGTTTTTATATTTTTTTTCACGGTCACGAGTTGTTTTTTCTTTTTCCCCTCCACGACCTGTTTTTCCTTGTATTCTATTTCTATTTCCTCTCCGCCGGCATCAATAAGCGTACCTTTATATTTAATACCGTTTTTGAGAAGAACCTCCACCTCTTTTCCAATAGCTTTGGAATATTGCTTAGGGTGCCTGAACGGCTGTCCGATGCCGGAAGATCCGACAATAAGTTCAAAATCTTCGACATCTCTGTCGAAGGCAGAATTTAGAGTTCTGCTAAGTTCCACGCATTTATCGATGGAGACCGATGTATCGCTGTCTAAAGTAACTTCCACAACATTCGACGAAGAGCACACCACATCCACGATGTACATATCCGTGTCTGCAACGAATTCTTCCGTAAGTGCTCTTATTTTATCGATATCGATCATTTCTTGCGTAAGGTTTTATATGGACGGTCAATAAAACAGGGGACAATTCGTCCCCTGCTTTTTGCCTTGTCCGGCCACAAAGATATTATATTTTTGGAAATTTTCAAAAAATAAGCCATAAATTATTGACTATAAACAATAACTATTCTATCTCGTCATCTTTTTTCTGAGGGTTGAACGGTTTAAGTATTCCTCTTTTGGAACTTCTTATAAAATCGATAATTTCGTCCCTCTCCGGACTCTCCGGAACTTCCGCTTCTACGAGGTCGCACGCTTTGGAATATAGCATACCGCTCTGAAATATGATACGGAACGTATCTTGTATTTCACCTATTTTTTCCGAATTGAATCCACGGCGGCGGAGTCCGATAAAATTCGCTCCGACAAAGGACAGCGGATAATGCCCTGCCTTTACATAAGGGGGAATATCTTTACCTACGAGGGAACCTCCACTGGTCATTGCATGAGCTCCGACACGGCAGAACTGATGCACGGCGGTATGGCCTCCGAGTATAGCCCAATCATGAATCTCTACCTCTCCGGCAAGGGATACGCGGTTTACCAGTACGCAATTATTACCGACAACGCAGTCATGTCCTATATGAACGTAAGCCATAATGAGATTATTGTCGCCTATACGGGTCTCTCCTTTTGCAGCTGTTCCGCGGTTAATGGTCACGCATTCTCTGATCGTGTTGTTATCTCCGATTTCCACGTATGTCTTTTCGCCCTTGAATTTCAGATCCTGCGGTATCCCTGCTATCACGGCGGAAGAATGGATCTTGCAATTCCTTCCTATTCGTGATCCGTCGAGAATCACCGCTCCCGGACCTATCCAGCAACCGTCACCGATAACTACATCGGCAGCGACATAAGCAAAGGGTTCGATCGTAACGTTGTTTCCAATTTTTGCATCGGGATGAACCCGGGCCATAGTGTCTATCATAGCGTATATTATTTTTTATTTTTAGCGACCTGCGCCATGAGGAATGCTTCGGCAGCAAGCTGATCCCCTACATAGGCCTTAGCCTCCATCATCACTATTCCCCTGCGTATTGGCTCGGTAAGTTTAAGTTCGAACAGAAGCGTATCGCCCGGAACGACTTTTCTTTTAAATTTGACTCCGTCTATTTTCATAAAATAAGTAGAGTAGTTCTCCGGATCTTCGAGGCTGTGAAGAGCGAGTATTCCTCCGCACTGTGCCATAGCTTCGACGATAAGCACGCCTGGCATCACCGGTTCCTCGGGGAAGTGCCCCACGAAGAACGGTTCGTTCATGGTCACATTCTTTATACCGGAGACACTTGCCGCGTCGATATGTGTAATTTTATCTACCAACAGGAACGGAGGGCGGTGCGGCAGTATTGACTTTATCTGGTTTATATCGTAGACCGGTTCGACATTCGGATTATACGGACGTTTAGGTTTGGTCTGGTTTTTCTTTATGGTCTTACGAAGGAGTCTGGCAAGCTCGGTATTGGCAAAATGCCCTGGTTTATGTGCGATAACCTTCCCGTTAATCCGCATACCCACAAGCGCCATATCTCCGATCATATCAAGGAGTTTGTGTCTCGCCGGCTCATTAGCGAATCTCAGTTCGAGATTGTTCAGATATCCGCTCGCAACCACGTTAATGTCCTCTTTGTTAAAGAGTTTTTTCAGGCGGTCTGTTTCATTCTGAGGGAGTTCGTTCTCGACTATTATGATCGCGTTGTCGAGGTCACCTCCTTTAATAAGATTATTTTTGAGGAGAGATTCGAGTTCATGAAGGAAGACAAACGTACGGCATGGGGCTATTAAAACGGGGAAGTCCCCTAAATTTTCAAGTTTTGCATACTGGTTACCGAGCACTCTCGATCCGTAGTCTATATTGAGGTTTACGCTAAAATGGTCGTCTGGAAAAATCTCTATCGAGACCCCTTTCTCCGGTATCTCGAAATGCACTTTTTCAGTAAGATTGAAGTAAATCCTGTCTGTGTTCTGCTCTATGATTCCCGCATTCATTATCTCCTTCACATATTCCCTCGCAGAGCCGTCCATGATAGGAACCTCTTCACCGTTAAGCTGTATAAGGGCGTTATCGATCCCGCTGCCCCACAACGCGGCCATTATATGTTCGATGGTATGTATCCTGACTCCGTTTTTTTCTATGGTAGTTCCTCTCGAAGTATCGGTAACATAATCGACAAGTGCCTCTACCACAGGCTCTCCGTCGAGATCGACCCTCTGGAAACGTATTCCCGTATTCTCTTCCGCAGGATTGACGGTCATTTCGACCTTAACCCCCGTATGCAGTCCTTTGCCTTGGAATTTCATCATACGGGCGAGCGTCATCTGTTTTTTAGACATAAAAATACTTTAAGTTCTAATATTAACATTATTTTAACGGCAAAATTATTATTTTTTTTAAAGATATCTTAATTTTGTGCAACTTTTGTATTCATTTCGTATAAATAAGGAATTTTCGATTGGAAAATAAGGATATCACAGAAGAGGAATTTAAACTGCCTTTCGAAAAAAAGATGCATACGGATTGGCCGTCATGGATATACGAACACCGTGCAGGAATACTCGTAACCCTTATCATATATCTTATTTTCGGAATTGCGCTGGTTACGGCGAAGATTGTCATAAGTCAGAACGAGACGGTTCAGTGGATACTGATCGATCTCTCCGCGGTGGAAGACATGGAGTTTATGGAGGTAGAGGAGCAGCAACCGGACGACGCCTTCGAGAGAATGTTGAACAGGGAAGACTTCCGCGACGTGCGCAATCTTACATCCAATGAAAATGCGCAGCTCGACGCAGGGTTGAGAGATGCAAGAGGGTCGCAGGCCTCCGAGATATACAATGAAGCTCAGGCATTGGAAGATAAACTCAACTCGTCCCGCGCAGCCTATGAGCAGGGTTTGCAGGACGCGGACAACATACTTAACCAGAGCCCGGATAATATTTCAGGCAACACCGAGACCGTCGAGAGGGCCCGCGTCGAGGGGAGCGTAACCGTATCATACGACTTGCCGGGAAGGAACGACACATCGCTGCCGGTCCCTGCATACCAATGCGAAGGAGGCGGTATGGTGGTGATAAACATCACCGTGAACAGGAACGGAGTTGTCACCGCATCTTCCGTCGACCGGATAAGCAGCTCGGACCCGTGCCTCGTGGAGATGGCCTCGAAGGCTGCGGCAAGGTCGCGTTTCAACGTAACTGCAGACGCACCGGAGAGACAGAACGGGACCATTACATATACATTTATTCCTCAGTAATATGGCAAGAAGAGATCCCGTAGGAAAAATCAAAACCTCCAATGCCATTTATCCGATCTTGATAGGACTGGCTGTCGTGGGATATATGTTCTACAAGGACTTCAATCCGGAGGTCTTCAGCGTGATGGATTTCTCGTTTAAGGTTTTAGGGTGGTTGTTCGCGGCTTTTCTCTTCATGTTCTTCCGCGACTTCGGCTATATAATACGGCTGAGGATATTGAGCAACAAACAATTAAGCTGGATCAAGGCGTTCCGGATTATTATGTTGTGGGAATTCACATCCGCGATCACACCCTCTGCCGTAGGCGGTACCAGCATAGCGATCGTATACGTTCACAAAGAGGGGATAAGCGTCGGACGGAGTTCGGCGATAGTTATGCTTACGTCGTTCTTCGACGAACTATATTTTATTTTCATGTTCCCCTTGCTGCTGTTTACGGTCGGACAGTCGAATCTTTTCGATCTCAACAGTACCACCGAGCACACTTTTGCGTTAGGACTGATGTCTATCGCACTGATAGGTTATGGATTGAAGTTTATTTATACGGCGATATTGAGTTACGGTCTGTTTATCAATCCGCGCGGACTCAAATGGATGCTGTTAAAGATATTCAAACTTCCGTTTCTGCGAAGGTGGCATCGCTCGATAAATAATATCGGGACAGATATTATCCTTAGTTCGAGGGAACTCAAACAACACGGTTTCGGATTTTGGGTAAAATCCGTACTGGCTACATTCCTGTCATGGAGCTCGCGCCACCTTGTAGCGAATGCGATCATTCTCGCCTTCTTCGGTTACGGGGATCAAGTGCTTCTTTTCGCGCGCCAATTGGTAATGTGGATAATGATGCTGATAATACCTACTCCGGGGGGAAGCGGTTTCGCCGAGTATATTTTCACGGTATTTTGCGGAGATCTTATACCTGTAACTCCGGACTTGCAGAATGCGGCGGCAACTCTGACGGCAGTGGTATGGAGGCTTGTGACTTATTATCCTTATCTTATTATCGGAGTGGTTATTTTTCCCCGCTGGGTGAATGCTCATTTCAGCAAGAGAGCGTTTCCGTCTAAAAAAATACACAAAAATGAGAAGGGCAGATAGATATACGAGGATAATCGAATGGTTCAGGAGCAACATGCCGTCCGCAGAGACCGAGCTGCATTACAATAATCCATACCACCTGCTTGTTGCGGTAATTCTCTCCGCTCAATGTACAGACAAGCGCGTAAATATGACGACTCCTGCTCTATTAGACCGCTTCCCCACTCCGCAATCTATGGCAGATGCGGAAGCGGAAGATATACTCCCTTATATCAAGAGCATATCTTATCCTAATAACAAAGCAAAGAATCTCGCGGGGATGGCAAAAAAACTCGTTGCGGATTTCAACGGAGAAGTGCCTGACGACATCGATCTTTTACAAACCCTTCCGGGGGTCGGCAGGAAGACTGCAAACGTAATAGGCTCCGTAATATTCGGGAAAAAAGTAATGGCTGTTGAAACTCACGTATTCCGCGTGTCGGCGAGGCTGGGGCTTACCGTGAACGCTAAAAATCCGCTCCAGACAGAGAAGCAGCTCAGCGAGAATATTCCGTCCGACCTTCTTCCGCTCGCACACCATTGGTTGATCCTTCACGGACGCTACGTCTGTACAGCACGCAAACCGAAGAGCGGAGAATGCGGAATAAAAGAATGGTGTAAATACTATGCCGACCAGGAGAAGGCTGCGGCAAAGTAATCAAATCGAACGTTGTATAAATTATATAAAACGAATGAGGCTGCCAGATTACAGCCTCATTCCGGAATAGTCCCAATCCCTAAATTATAATATATAAATTCCGGTTACGGTTACATAATCGTCCTTGCTTCCGTAGTCGTTAAATCTTTTATCGCTCCATTTCGAATGGACTCCCATAACCTCTATCAAGATGGTATATTCCCCTACTTCCAGCGCAGGACTCATAAACTTCAGGGATGTCTCAGGTGCTTTGGCATAAAAATCGACAATCGTGGAGAGCACGTTATTTCCTTTATTATTTTTAATATTAACTTTAGCATATCCGCTGATACCGTCGGCAGCCCCTTCTATGGCCACCTGCGAACCACTGAACTTATACGTCAGTACAGCGCCCTTCTCGTTAGACCTGAGTCTTACGTTATCGGCGTTCCAATCGCCTGAAATCGAAATTTCGGAATTATCTATCTTCACCATATCATTCTCTACATCGCGCCACGCCGCATTTTCGAAATCTATCGTCCATAACTGATGAAATTCAGGGATCGAGATCTCGCCATCTTTAACAATAAGAGGCTGCCAGACGTATGTAGCGGAACTTTTTTGGATCGGGAACGACCAACGGTCTCCCATATACATAAACATACTATCGGTATCGTTATAAACCGGCAGAACAAAGGTACATTGCGAATTCCATGTAAGCATTCCTTCCGGAGCAAACAGACCCTTATCTTCCCACGGGCCTGCAAGAGACGGAGCAGTCTGGTAATAATTATCGTTGCGCTCCCAGCTGGTGGAATGGGACGTGAGCCAGTAATATGTCCCGTCTTTTTTGAGGATAGCCGGAGATTCCCCGTTCTTTATTCCGGTTACCACATGGCTCTCAACTGATTTATAATCGTCCGCAAGTTTGTATATATCTCCGTGATGAAGAATAAGATAACCGGAACCGTCGCTGTCCTGATACGTTCCCATATCCCATTTGCGTATAGGTTTACCGTTGAACAGTATAGGTCCCTGGAATTCGTATTCTCCGTCAATGGTCTTACTCGTCGCATACCCGACGTACGGGTCCCTGTACCCCATATCATCCCAGTGCATATACATGACGAATTCCCCTGTGGACGGACATTTCATTACTTTAGGACGTTCTCCTATCCGTTCTTCGGACTGTACGGGCATCGCTATCCTTTCGAATTTCCAGTTTACGAGATCCGCAGAAGAATAACATGAGAATCCGTTGAAGGCATTACTCGTATCGGATTTATACTCCCCGAACAGATAGTACAAACCGCCTTCTTTCACGATACAAGCACCATGCGCGCTGACCTCGTTACCGTTCTGATCAAACCATGCGACTCCGCTGATTATCGCATTGGAGATCGGTTGCGGATTATCTTTGGCATTACGTGTTCCGGTACAGGCAATAAATAAAATTATTGACAAAATAAAGAAGATCGTTTTTTTCATTGTAGCGATATAGGTTTATATACAAAACTATAAAACTTTGTCTATCGCGCCTATCCTCTAATGAAATATTAATACGTTTATTGTAAGCATGTCGAATTTTATCACGGGATAGTTACTCCAGCCATTTGTCTCGCGCGTGAACATATTCCTGTCCGATATTATCCTCTTCCTGCACCTCATTCCATTTTATAACCTCTTCGCGCATCGCCTCTTCATTGAAGTCGTCTCCGTAAATTATTTTAATAAAATTCAGTACCGTATCGATATATCCATCCTCCATCATACCGTTTACACCGGTCTTCACGATCCATTCATCAACGGGTTTATAGAAAATATATCCGTTGAATACATCCTGATAAATGTGCTTGCCTTTATTTGCGATCCAGTGATCGAAGTCATCTTCACCGAACGGCGAACCATTAAAATCGAATCCGATATTACGTTTACCGGTAATTGCGAACGCGGCATCCCATTTACCGTCGTTCGTAAGAACCATATCCACATCGTTATCGGATCGCGCCGCAGCGAGCGCGGTAGAATGGATAAATACATTAGCTATTTTGTTCTGATAATGCTCGAACAGGTAACGTCCGGTATTTTGCGGTTTAACTTCCGCGTCCTTCATAAATTCATTGCCGTACGCATGACGGTAATTCATAATAACAAGGGCTTTGGGATTAGCGGTAGACGCAACTGCAATAGAATCGTAAACACTGATTATACGATCGGCCATCAAACTGTCGCGTACAATTCCATCCTTTTCGAAGAATTTATCGTATTCTTCTTTGGTTTTTATATTTTTCCAATCGAGAACAATATCGGAGGGGTACCACGTAACCATTTTACCATCCGTCGAAGTCCGGTTTATTCGGTAAATAGTCTCCATAAGATCGTATCCGCTTCCGGTATAGCCCCACGGCATCCAAGTATACCAACGCTGAAATTCTTTGAGAGTATGATGTAACTCCTCGTCCGTAACATCGGGTCCCTGTAAAAAATTATTTAAAGGTCCGGTTATTATGCGCGATCCGACTTCGGTAAACAGCACCCCTCCCTGCGCGGCAAATCTCGGATCGGCTAAAATATCGTATATAAGTTCATACTGGGTGCGTTCTCCATGCCACGACTCACAGAGCATAACGATATCGTAATTTTCAAATAGATAGAATATGTATTCTTTCGCGGATATATTTTGGTTTTCAAGGAATTAAGTATATTTATTCAGTTCCGTATACCGATTTACAGTATGAGCGGATACAGACAAAGTTCCGGCTAAAACGCAACAAAGAATCTGAAATATTTTTTTCATAATCAATGGCTTTACAGGAATATAAAATTAATAAAAATTTATAATTGATTAATAATGAAGAACCTCGAAAATAATCCGGGGGTCAAGTCGTAAAATTGAATATCTTTTATTCCGATATCACCGTTCCACCGTAACCGTCCTGTTTAATGCAATCCGAACTGCATATAATGACGCTCTTTACCCCTCCGCGCACGGCCCTGATAGCATTCTCGATCTTAGGCAGCATTCCGTCCGCAACCACTCCCTCCTCTTTGAGTCGTTCGAAATATTCCGGTGTAATCGACCTTATCACAGATGAATCGTCCTCCACGTTCCGGAGAACTCCGGACTTCTCGAAACAATAAACAAGCTCTGTATCGTAAATTTTAGACATACCCAGCGCTATGGTTTGTGCAACCGTGTCAGCATTAGTGTTAAGGAGTTCCCCCTCCCCGGAATAAGTTATAGGTGCAACCACGATGTTAAAACCGCTGTCGATAAGTCTCTGTGCTGTATCCGTACCGAATTTCTCCGGATCGGGATCGCCCACGAATCCATAATCTACCGGTTCAGCAGGGCGTTTTTTAGAGACGATCAGTTTACCGTCCGCACCGCACAATCCTATCGCATTGGTTCCGAGTCTTTGAAGTTTGCTGACGATAGTTTTGTTGATAAGTCCGGCATAGACCATCGTTACGACTTTGAGTGTCTCCGCATCGGTAACGCGTCTGCCGTTTATCATGGTAGTTTCGATACCCAGAGCCTTGGACACGGTAGTGGCGATCTTGCCTCCGCCATGCACAAGTATCTTTTTTCCTTCGATTGTTGAGAAGTCCGTTAAAAACTTGTCGAGTTTTTCCGGGTTATCAACAACGTTTCCGCCTATTTTGAATATTTTCAACATCGTTATCGACAGTTTTTATGGGTTATCCACCTGTTACTTACAATTATCGGGTTATAAACATCATTCGGTTAATAACTTCCGGAATGCGGGAAGAAATATATCGGCATGTTCTTTAGTAATGTTAAGCGCGGGAAGAAGACGTATTACATTTTTGTTGCCAGCGGAACCCACGAATATCTTCTCGTCAAACAACAGTTTTTTGCGTAACGCGGCAGTGTCGTAATCCATTTCGATACCGATTATTAAACCTTTGCCTCTCACTTCTCTTATCCCTGGAATTTTCTTCAATTCGTCCATCAGATAATCGCCCATATCTTTGGCATTCCGGATAAGATTTTTCTCAAGCATCTCGTCAGCAACGGCAATAGCTGCCGCGCACGCGAGGTGGTTGCCTCCGAAGGTGGTTCCGAGCATACCATATTTAGGGGTGAACTTCGGGCTTATCGCGATGGCTCCGACAGGGAATCCGTTGCCTATACCTTTAGCCATGGTATAAATATCCGCATCCACACCTGCCCAGTCGTGCGAGAAGTATTTACCGCTTCTTCCGCATCCGCACTGGATGCCGTCTGCAATATATACCGCATCGTATCTGTCGCACAACTCGCGTATTTGGACAAGGAATTCCTTATCCGCAATCCGGATTCCGCCTACCCCCTGTATTCCTTCGATAATTACCGCGCAGATTTCATTCTCAGCGAACGCTTTGTCGAGCGCGGCCTTATCGTTGAGCGGCAGGAAGATCACATTATCGGTTTGATTCACCGGAGCTACTATGCCCGGATTGTCCGTAACGGCAACCGCAAGCGATGTACGACCGTGGAACGCCTTATCGAACGCTATTATTTTTTTCCTTCCGTTATGAAACGAAGCGAGTTTAAGCGCGTTTTCGTTAGCTTCCGCTCCGGAATTTACGAGAAATAGTTGGTAGTCCTCTTTACCGGATAACTTACCCAATTTCCCGGCAAGCTCTTTTTGTTGGGAAATAATTACCGAATTGGAATAAAATCCTATATTTTTAATCTGATTCGTCACCATCTCCACGTAATGGGGATTCGTGTGGCCTACGGATATAACGGCGTGGCCGCCATACATATCGAGGTATTTTGTTCCGTTAGAATCCCATACATAAGAGCCTTCCGCCTTGACGATATCTATATCGTAGAGCGGATATACATCGAACATTTTCATAATCGTAATATTAAATTAAAATGCCGCAGCTTTAAGCCTCAAACCTGCCTTCTCGTCGAGTCCGAATATTATGTTCATATTCTGCACAGCCTGTCCGCTCGCACCTTTGAGAAGATTGTCGATAATACTTATTATCATCACCTTATCACCGTGTTTCTCGGTATAAACCAGACATTTGTTGGTATTGACGACCTGTTTGAGATTTATATTTTTACCACTCACGTGAGTGAAGGCGGCATCCTTGTAATAATTTTCGTAAATTTCTTTTATCTCTTCTTCGCTCTTGTCGCAGTCGGTATAAATCGAAGCGATAATACCGCGCGTGAAGTCTCCGCGGTAAGGGATAAAATTGATATCGTTCAAGAAGTTATTCTGAAGAGTTTTTATGGTCTCTCCTATTTCGTTAAGATGTTGGTGTTCGAACGCTTTGTAAACGGACATATTGTTCGCCCTCCACGTGAAGTGAGTGGTTGCCGACAATGCCTGTCCGGCACCGGTAGAACCTGTCGTTGCGGTTACGTGTACATCACCCTTAAGTAATCCGTTTGCAGCAAGCGGGAGCATTCCAAGTTGAAGACAAGTTGCAAAACACCCCGGATTAGCAATCGAGTCCGCACTTCTAATCGCTTCCATATTGAACTCAGGCAGTCCGTAAATGAATTTGCGCCCCTTAATCTCCGCGTTATCGTGCAAGCGGAAATCCTGACTGAGATCCACGATCTTCATTCCGGCAGGTATGTCGTTCTCTTCTATAAATTTCCGTGCGGCGTTGTGTCCTGCGCAGATAAAGATAACGTCCGCCTCCGGTGAAAATTTATCCGTGAATTTCATGTCCGTATCCCCCAGCAGATCCGTATGCACAGACCATAGCGGATTTCCCGCGTTGCTTGTGCTCTGAACATAAGCGAGTTCCACATCGGGATGGTTGATAAGGATGCGGATGGCCTCGCCTCCGGTATATCCTGCACCACCGATTATTCCTGCTTTTATTTTTTCCATATTTTTACTTTTATTCCTGTTAGAGCCAATTAAATCCGTTATCCTGCCAGAATATAAATCCGCCTCCGCAAGCCTCGAATACATGGACGTACAGTGCATCGTAATCCAAGTAAACTATCTCTTCATCCGGAACCTCTTCGAAACTTCGAAAATCGTCCTCATAATTCGACCACAGAGGTTCTCCGGCGGATATTTTATCGAAATTCCCTACCCAATAAAAGTCAGTTATTCCTTGTTCTTCTATTTCCACCATCCGGATGCCATGAATTCCTTTATTTATAATACAAAGACTTATACTGGTTACACGGTGACGTTCGTCTTTCTCTTCCCAAGATACATGGCGGAGCAGAACTGCAAGATCGTCGCCGCGGTCGCCGTAAAAATTCCCACGCACATAAAAACTATCGTACGGATTATCGTAAGGTAGCCACTCGCGGAGTTCGTCGTATTCCGCTATCTCTTCAGCAATTTGTTGAAGTTCGGTTTCACGAAATTCTGCGGACACCGTTTCCTCATCGATATACAAATGTTCCGGCCAATAAATATTATCGGGATCGAAATTATCGGTTAATGGATCTAAAACAGCTTCCGTTTCTTCCGCATCTGCATCCGTTCCGGTTTTCTTCTGTCCGGAGGTTCCGCATGAGAGCAGACATATGACGAGCCCCAGTAACGGTAGAATCCTCAGCATCGCAGTCGTAATTAATTGTCTCCGTTTATCTTCCTGTGCATAGACACCTGATTGCCGAATATCTTGGTGAATCCTTTGACATCGTCGCCTGTCCAGTCAGCCATCATCTCGCCGTAGGAACCGAATTTGCTCGACATAAGGTCGTGCTCGCTCTCGATACCAACCACAACGAACCTATATGGAAGAAGCTCTACGATAACGTCGCCAGAGACATACTTCTGGCTGCTGTCGAGCATAGCTTCTATATCTCTCATAACCGGATCGTAGTATTGTCCTTCGTGGAGATAATTGCCGTAGAACGCGGATATCTGATCCTTCCAGAACAACTGCCACTTAGTAAGGGTATGCTTCTCCAGAGTGTGATGCGATTTTATAATAATCATAGGCGCGGCAGCTTCGAACCCTACGCGTCCTTTGATGCCTATAATCGTATCCCCCACGTGCATGTCTCGTCCGATAGCGTAAGGCGCGGCGATCCTCTGGAGTTCCTGTATCCCCTTCACGCGGTCGTCGTAGCGCACTCCGTCGATAGCGGTCATCTCGCCCCTCTCGAAGGTGAGCCTTATACGCTTAGGGGCAGTCTCTTTCAACTGCGACGGATAAGCCTCTTCAGGAAGCGTCTCCGAAGAGGTTAAGGTCTCCTTACCTCCTACCGAAGTCCCCCAGATTCCCTGATTGATAGAGTATTCCGCTTTTTTGAAATCGAAGTCCACACCGTTCTTTCTCAGGTACTCTATCTCTTCTTCACGCGCGAGCCTCTTCTCGCGGATAAGAGCTATTACTTCGATCTTGGGTGCGATAATTTCGAATATCATATCGAATCTTACCTGATCGTTACCCGCCCCTGTAGAACCGTGGCAGATGTAGTCCGCATTGAGTTTCAGAGCGTATTCCGCGATTGCCGTAGCCTGCGAGATCCGTTCCGAACTTACCGATATAGGGTATGTACCGTTCTTGAGTACGTTCCCGAATATCATATATTTAATGCTCTGTTCATAATATTGCTGCGATACGTCGAGGCAGACGTAGCTCTTCACTCCGAGCACCCACGCGCGTTGTTCTATCTTTTCGAGTTCTTCTTTGGAGAACCCTCCGGTATTGGCAAGCGCGGCATGCACTTCGAGCCCCATTTCTTTCGCGAGATAAACAGCGCAGTAGGACGTATCCAATCCTCCGCTAAAAGCCAAAACTACTTTTTTGCTCATATTTTTATTCTTTAGATTATTCATTGAATTTAATGTCGTCCGGTTCCGGAACTTTGGGAACATCCACCTGCGGATCGAACAGCATAGCCGTACACAGACAGTTCTTCCTATCCTTGCTTTGCAGAATCGCGTAATTTACACAGCTCTCGCACCCCTTCCAGAAGTTGTCGTCGTCCGTCAGTTCGAGATATATGACCGGACGGTATCCTATCTCGGAATTTATCTTCATCACTGGCAGTCCCGTCGTGAGTCCGAACAATTTCGCATCGGGGAATCTTTTACGCGACAGGAAGAATGTTTTAATCTTGATAGCCCTCGCAAGCCCCAACTTCCTGAATTCGGGATTGATTATGAGTCCTGAGTTGGCGACGAATTTGCCGTGCCCCCAGCTCTCGATATAGCTGAACCCTGCCCATCGTCCGTCTTTGTGGAACGCTATGACCGCCTTGCCTTCGCGCATTTTCTGGGCCACGTATTCCGGCGACCTTCGGGCAATTCCCGTACCGCGGGCCTTAGCGGAACTCTCCATTTCATCGGTGATCTCTTTGGCGAACCTGACATGTTCCTCCGAAGCTACAATTACATTAAAATCTTCGATTGTCATTGATTATATGAAAAATTAAAGGTTAATTACAACGGTAATAATAATCTTCCGGTACGTAACCGAAAAACTACCGTCGTCGCCGCTCGATCCTTACAGGAATATGGAACATATTTTTCGTATAAATTAAATTCAGGCGGTCTGCCTGTAAAATTGTGATTTCAAACCGCAAAGGTAATAATTTTGGATAACGTATTATAAAATTATGCTTTAATTTTTGCAATACGGTTGTTTTTATAGCAGAATTAATAAATCTCGGGGCAAATTACCGGAATTGTCAATACTAATCGGCAAAGATGAATCCGGCATCTATCCGGCCGGGGCGATCTTCGTAAGGTTCAATAGGATCTGCTCCTCTCCGATACACGGAAGGCTCGAGAAGAGCAGTTCATTTTCGGAAAAAATCACCACCCTGTATATCCATTCGTGACACGCGGCTACGAACCGGTCGCGTTCGCAGTCCGATCTGTCGATGTGTATCATCCGCGTCTCGATATCGAAGTAATAGGCCGAGCTCCTGTATATTTCGTCCCCCTCCATTTCATTTACCGTTCCGGTCGAGAACTTATCGGGACGGTAGGTGAATTCCCAGATAAATTTATTCTCATACTTCCCGCTCGGAATCTTCCACCGGTAATTGGGGACTTCGACAGGTATGGCCCCACGAGCCATCTGCCTGTAAAAATATCGTCGCGAAGCAGGATGTGCATATTCAGAATTTTTAGGTCCGGTCCTGCGCGGTTTATAAAAGAGGGGCGCAGCGGCAACACCTGTATTGTAGGTCGTGGAAACCCATCATAGCATGTTGTACTGCGCCCAAATCTCTGCGGCTGAACAGGCTTGGGCATTTGATTAATAATGCAAAGAGCGCAGCGACAACACCCTATTCATCGGCCTAAGGAAGCCTATATCGGAATGTCGTGCTGCGCCCAAGCCTGTCCTACCCTTAATACAAAGATAGGACATAACCTGGGTTTGAACAACCATTACGCCGATATAAAACACATTATGTAGTAATAATGTTCCTTAGTTTATGAATAGGCATAAAGAGTCGTTTACCCTTTAAATATGTCGCGTGCCCTCAGGCAGTTTGTTTCTTAAGGCAAAGATAAGAAAAAAAACGGATGCCGGAACCTGGAGGTCGAATTTATATCGCACTCTTATTGCCTCGCAATCAATATCTTGCGCGAATCACAAGGCGGGGCGTCCGCCGTTTACGTTATAACCCTTTGAAATTTCATTTATTACGATCAGATCGAGGGGGACGGCGGCAAGACCGACCTCTCTGTCCGCAGGCCATGTAATGTCGAACGCCTCAAAACTATACGGGTGACAGGCACGGTATTGATTAAAATGCAAAGGGCGCAGTAGCGACACCTTTTGCTTAGGCCTATGGAAACCCTGAAATGGAATGTCATACTGCGCCCCAAGCCTGTCCTACCCAATTACAAAGATAAGAGATATCTTGGTTTTTACAACT
>JAJBUQ010000004.1:0-98325 GCA_020860245.1 Rikenellaceae bacterium | reverse complement strand
CCCAAGCCTGTCCTACCCAATTACAAAGATAAGAGATATCTTGGTTTTTACAACTTTTAGGGTCTTATAAATATATTAAATTTCCCATAATAATTCCACGTTTACAATACGGCGTACAGAGTCGTTTTTATCCTTAAGCCGATACCCGGAATAGTTACAGATAAGTAAATAATATTTTATTACTGAAACTAATAACCGGCGTCAACAATCCGCTAAAATAAAAACCGGACTTAGATCCGGTTTTATTTCTGTTCACATTTATATACCGCGGTGGAGAATCCGCCGGTCCGTAAAAAAAGCGGACTTGCGTCCGCCTTAATCCTGTGTTATTCTATTTCAAATTCGAAATGAATCCTGTAATAATTCTGCAGTGGGTAATTACTTACATCGAGCGTATAATCCGCTCCGTTACCCTTCCATTCCTGGCTTCCAAGCACCTCGTTATTTTCCCCTATTACAGTTACGGTACCGGAATTTAAAGTTTCGGAATAATAAGTAAAGAGCCTTCCGTCCTTTAAAGTAATCGCTGACAACTGTTCGAATGGGAGACACAAGCTGTAATCCTCTAAAACCGACACGGAGGAAGTTTGATTCGGTCCTACAGTCCCCCATCTGTATCCGTAATACGGAGGAATATAGGTAAGGAATATAAATGAGTAACCGATAGGCGTCCCCGAATAAAAATGCATCTCGGACAATTCGAAAACGTAGTCGTCTCCAAAGATACTCTCACTTAAATTGGTAACGGTTACATCCAAATCTACCGTCGCGAAATTTACAATAGGAACTATAACTTCGATGTCCACGTCGATAAAGTATTCGTAGATTCCTGTTGTTTCGGTAAGTTCGACAGTCAAAGGATCCACGAGTTCGTCGATTAATTCTTCCGTATTCGTTCCGAGAACATTGCCATCTTTATCTGTCACCGTAGTGGTAACAACGAACCGGAAGGAGTGATTATCGATTTCGCCTGTGTAAAAATAGTATTGTAACTTGTCAGGCGAGTCCACATAATCGATGCTTACCGATTCATAAACACGCCTGGTAAACGCTTCTCCTGTTCTTAACTGCGGTGTCTCAAAGTTCACATTCTGCGAATAGCCAGCCGTATTTTCACTTCCGATAAACCTGACGGACACGAAAGAGGCGGCATACCTGTTGAAATCCGTGTAGGGATTATTGGTTATCGTGTAGTCTAATGTAAAAACCAACTCTTGCGGAACTTCTTCATAAACAGCCTCGACATAGAGATTCACGATATATTGGTCCTGCTGGGCGACTCCGGCAAGATCGACAGAGATAGTCGTAATTTCACCGAGTTCGGGACTGGTTTCGACCGTAGCGGTTCCCAGAACACCTGGTGTGATGTTGCCTTCGACCTCTGCTCTGATAATAAATAACACATCGTTATCTATATTCGTAGAGGTTCCGGTGAAGATATAGTTAATATCGACGTCTATCTTCTCAAGCAGATCCGATCCGAGCGTAAGGATGTATGCGGGACCTATATACTGCTGGCTGTACGACTCCGATACATTGCTCGACACGGTAAAATCGGTATTCGTAAAATTCTCGACTATCGAAGAAGCGACACCGTCCGTACCGATAAAATTCACGGATCCTATCTCCATATTAAAACGGGTGGCGGAACCCAGCGAATTGACTATCTCCACCGTTCCGTCGACAAGGCGGAAACCGGCGCGCGCGGAGGATTCCGATATGTCCGCTACGCTCTCAGAGAAATCCTTTGTACATGAAAACAATACTCCTGCCAATGCAAGAATAGTAAATAATTTCTTCATAGTTCTGTTTATTAATTAATGTAATAAAAGTATGGATTAATCTTTTAATATGCAACTAATAATACCTATTTTACAATATATTTTATATGATAAAATAAAAACCGGACTCATAAGAGTCCGGTTCCACTGGTTCTTATTTTAATTATCGTTTCTGTACTGTCAGTTTGAGAGGCGACTTCGCAGGTTTGGTAACCTTGATAATTTCTCCCTCCTTGACTTCCCCTGACACTATGAGTTCCGCGAAGGGTTCTTCGATATTGTCGAGCAACACCCTCTTGAGCGAACGCACTCCGTATCTCGGCTCGTACCCCAAATCCGCGAGGTATGACTTCACTCCCGGCGTCATCTTGATATTGTAGCCCAGATTTTCGATCCGTTTGCAGAAGTTCGAGAATTCCAGTTCGACGATCTTCCTGATATCTTCCTGAGACAGAGTATTAAACAGAATAATATCGTCTATCCTGTTAAGGAACTCAGGTGCGAACATCGAATCGAGCGAACGTCTGAAGTGGTCGTCGGCAACGGTCTCTTTGTTGCTGGTTTTAGTATTATTATTGTACCCCACCAGCTTGGTATTTTTCTTCACTTCGCGCGAACCTACGTTCGAGGTCATGATTATAATACAGTTGCGGAAGTCTACCTTGCGTCCTGTTCCGTCGGTCAGATGTCCGTCGTCGAATATCTGGAGCATGATGTTGAACACGTCGGGATGCGCCTTTTCGATCTCGTCGAAGAGCAGGACAGAGTACGGATGCCTTCTCACCTGTTCGGTAAGCTGCCCTCCCTCGTTGTAGCCCACATATCCCGGAGGCGATCCTATCAAACGGCTGACATTGTACTTCTCGCTGTATTCGCTCATGTCCACACGAATCATTGCGTCCTCGCTGTCGAACATATATTTAGCAAGCTCCTTAGCAAGGTGGGTCTTACCAACCCCTGTCGGCCCTACGAACATGAATGTCCCTATCGGTCTGCGGGGATCCTTCAGGCCTGCACGGCTGCGGAGAATCGCTTTGGATATTTTATTCACAGCATCGTTCTGTCCGATTACCATCTTATTCAGATGAGATTCCATAGACATGAGCCTGTCCTTCTCGCTCATGGATACCCTGCTTACAGGGACGCCTGTAATGGACGACACAACCTCTTCGATCTGCTCTTCGGTCACCTCGATGCGGTTGCTGGATATCTCCATCCTCCAATCTTCGAGTTTTGCCTGAAGGCTCTGTTTCATCAACAACTCTTCGTTCCTCAGTCTTGCTGCGAGTTCGAAGTTCTGGTTCGCGACGGCATCGCGTTTAGCCTGTTTGACAGCTTCGATATTATTTTCGAGTTCCGTTACGAATTCGGGATTCCCTGTGCGGAATATATGCGCCTTGGAACCCGCCTCGTCCAATACGTCTATCGCCTTGTCAGGGAAGTATCTGTCGGTCAGATACCTGTCGGTCAGATTCACACAAGCCCTGATAGCCTCGTCAGTATATCTCACGGAATGGTAATTCTCGTAGTACTCTTTTATATTGTTTAGGATAACGAGCGTATCTTCTTTGGTCGTTGGCTCTACCATTATCTTCTGGAACCTTCGCTCCAACGCTCCGTCGCTCTCGATAAATTCCCTATACTCGTTCAACGTAGTCGCTCCGATACATTGGAGCTCTCCTCTCGCAAGAGCAGGTTTGAGGATGTTCGCGGTATCCAAAGATCCCTGCGTACTTCCGGCGCCTACGATCGTATGAATCTCATCGATGAACAGAATTATATCCTCTCTCTTAGTAAGTTCTTTGATAAGGGCTTTGATTCTCTCTTCGAACTGTCCGCGGTATTTGGTCCCTGCGATGAGCCCTGCTACATCGAGGGTAAATATTCTTTTGTTTTGCAGGCAGTAAGGAACCTTCTTCTGCACGATCCTCAATGCGAGTCCCTCCACAATAGCAGATTTACCGACGCCTGCCTCGCCTATAAGTATAGGATTGTTCTTCTTACGGCGTCCGAGAACCTGCACGAGTCGTTCGATCTCAACGGCGCGTCCGACCACAGGGTCGAGTTTACCCTCTTCCGCAGAGCGGATAAGGTCGGTTCCGTACTTCTCGAGGGTAGAATTTTTACCGATTCCTCTGGGTTCTTCCACAACCGGAGAATCGATATCCTCTCCTTCGTTGTCCTCATCGAATCCGTTCTCCTCGGACCGCGCGGTATCCTGCTTCTCCACTCTTATATCGGGAAGTCCGGGAGTGATCTCGAAGGAGTCCTCATCTTGAGGAAGCAGCGATACAAGTGAATTTACTTTAAGATAATTCACACCGAATCTATTGAGAACCTGCATAGACAACTGCCTGGCATCTTTCAGAATAACGAGAAGAAGATGGCCTGTGTGGATCGTGGATTGATTGGACTCCAACATCTCCAGATAGAGGTTCCTCAATGTGTTCTCGATCCTCAACAGCGCGACGTCATTCTGCCTGCCCTGCATATTTGCCGGTCTACGGGAAGCAAGTTCCCTCTCGATCGTTGTCCTGACTTTATAAATATCCTCTTCCGACAGGAATCTGCGCAAGAGAGTAAGTGCATGTCCTTTATTTTCCTTTAGCAGGGACAGAAATATATGATCGGTGCTGAGGATATGCCCTCCGGAAACACTTATTTCATATTGCGTCCGCTGTAAAACAGACTCTAAGATTTTTGAGTGTTTTGTCTTCATCTATTATAAAATTACAGTTTACAAATTGGTTCAGGCATCGCCGTGCATTGCAAACCGTCATTTTCGAGTTCAGATCAGTTCGCTTAGCTCCAACCACCTCATGGATTTATCGTCTATCAGTTCCATGGCTTCGCCTATTCTTTGGGATTTTACGATCAATTCGTCTGCGTCGAGCATTCCCGAATTGAGCGCGTCTTCCAGATGTTTCTTTTCGGACTCCAGACCTTCGATCTCTTTTTCGAGATTTTCGTATTCGAGCTTCTCCTTATAGCTTAACTTTTTAGGTTTATCTCTTGGATCCGGTCTCTTGTCCGCGACAGGCTGAGTTTTTATTTTTTTACTTTCTTCGGATTCTTTTATCTCCTCCTGCCTGTTCCTGTACTGGGTGTAATTTCCGGGGAAATTTTTAATCACACCTCCGCCCTCGAACACAAGCAACTGTTCTGCAACCTTGTCCATAAAATAACGATCATGAGAGACAATTATTATACACCCTCCGAAATTAGAAAGGTAATCCTCTAACACATTGAGCGTTATAATATCGAGATCATTCGTGGGCTCGTCGAGTATTAAGAAGTTCGGGCTGCGCATAAGCACCGTAAGCAGATACAAACGTCTTTTCTCACCTCCGCTCAGCTTATATATATAATTATACTGCGTCTCCGGAGGGAACAAGAATTTATTCAGGAACTGCGACGCGGTGATCGTGCTTCCGTCACCGAGCGTCACTACTTCCGCAATCTCGGTCACAACATCGATAACCTTCTTACTCTCGTCGAAGTCTATCTCCTGCTGCCGGTAATAACCGAACTTCACGGTATCGCCTATATCGACAGTTCCGGTGTCAGCCTGCAAAGAACCCGTGAGTATATTTAAGAACGTACTCTTGCCCGTACCGTTTTTACCTATGATACCGAGCTTCTGATACCTTGTAAACGTAAAATCGAACCCCTTAATTATATTTTTGTCTCCAAAACTTTTATTAAGGTCTTTGACTTCGAATATCTTCGTTCCGAGACGCGACGATTTTATATTGATATCAACCTTACCGTCATCGCGTCGGGCAAAGGCTTTGTCTTTAAGATTGTAGAACGCATCCTTGCGGTATTTGGCTTTAGTCCCACGAGCCTGAGGCATGCGCCTCATCCATTCCAACTCACGTCGGAAGAGATTTTGCGCTTTATCGACCTCCGCACTGAAGTTCGCTATGCGTTCTTCTCGTTTGACAATGTAATCGGCATAATTTCCTGAATAACGATAGAGTCGCTTCTGATCTATCTCATAAATCGCCGTACATATCCTGTCAAGGAAGTAACGGTCGTGAGTTACCAGCAGGACGGTCTTATTGCTCTTAATTAAAAATTCTTCCAGCCATTCGACCATCTCGAGATCGAGGTGGTTGGTAGGTTCATCCATTATTATTACGTCCGGATCGTCGATAAGCATCGCTGCAAGCGCGACGCGTTTTTTTTCGCCTCCGGACATGATTCCGATAATTTTATCAAGATCGGTAATGTTCAAACGGGAGAGAATCTCCTTCGCCCTTTGTCCGTAATCCCATGCGGAGAGCCTCTCCATCTCAGGAATGAGTTGCTGCATATCATGTTTATTATCCGATAATACCGCCTTCTCGTACCTGCGGACGACCTCGGCGACTTCGCTTCCGGAGTGGAATACAGCTTCCAACACCGTAAGGCCCTCAGGCAGTTCCGGTTTTTGTTCGAGGATGCCTATTTTTAATCCGTTGCGGAATATAACCTCTCCGGAGTCCGGTTCTTCCCTCCCTGCGATTATATTCAGCAGGGTTGTTTTACCGGCACCGTTTTTCGCGATCAGCGCGATACGCTCCTTCTCTCCCACCGTCATGTTAATATTTTCATATAACACGAGGTCTCCGAAGGTTTTTTTTATGTTTTCCAGCTGTATATACGGAACCATTATATGAGCCTCCTCGAAACGGAAGAGCCTGTGAGGCTGAAGTCTTCCGTTACATTTTCAATAATCACCGCTCCGGGAGTTTTTCCCGGCGCGAACGATCCGATACGATCGTCGAGTTCCAACGCTTTGGCTCCGTTAAACGTAGCCCATTGGATTATCTCTTCGAGCGGAACATTGAAGTTATTGGTTATCGCACGCATCTCTGCTATCATCGAGAGCTGCGTATTAGACGAGAGCGAATCCGTTCCGATCGTAAGATTTACACCTTTACTGCGGAACATGTCCACGGGCGGAAGTTTATTCTCGATGTAGAGGTTCGAGCATGGACAAAGAGCCCACGAGAGTCTTGGGTAATACTGCTTTAGCATATCCACAACTTCTGCCGTAGCGTTGGTATTATGTACAAGCAGCACCCTGCGGTCGGAAGGAATGCCCTTCATAACCCTGTTCACGGAGCTTTGTTCTTCCATATAATCAATCGTGATTCCCTTATCGCTGAAGAACTCCCAGAATCCGCCCTCCTTGCGGAACAGCGTATCGTCATGGGCACTCTCCATAAAATGGATCGAAGCTGCCTCCGTATGAGGCATTCCGGCCCAGGCGTCGAATAATTTTTTCGATACGTTATATGTCGAATGAAGCGTTATATACGCTTCGATACCATAAATCTGGGTCTTATGATATAAGGCAAGACCTTCGCGCATTATGTCGGAATAATCCTTATCGAAGAGGAGGTCGAATATCTCCAGATAAGTGACATATTTTATCCTGCTGTCCTTTTTGATACTGAACGACACCGGGGTATTCGATATATCACCCACCGCCTGCACCCCTGAGTCCCACATATATTGATCCGCGTCGGATATCGCCTTCTTCTGCACCTCTTCGGGGAATTCGGCCTTCACCTCCATTATACCCTTGACAAATCCTGGAAGTCCGGTATGCTTCGGAAGCACTCCTTCCATATAGGCCAGTTCGAGATGGTTATGGGTATTGACGAATCCTGGAACGAGCACTCCGCTGAATTTTTCCACGTCACTCTCTTCCGCATTCTCCGACACAGAGATCACGGTACCGTCTTCCCCGAACTCAACCATTCCGTTTCTTACGGGTTCCCCATATATTGGAATTATCAGGTCTGCTGATATTTTTCTTTTCATAATGATTATTTTTGGTAATAAACGATCTTTTTGGTGTCGAAGACTTCTTCTTCGAAAAATTCGTTTATATCGTAAATTATATAGGGCTTATTAACCGCTTTGAGTTCCTCTTTCAAATCGCCTCCCTTAAGATACAGAATCCCGTTGGGAAGTGCATTCTGACCTTTAGGGATTATTTTGTTCCACACCCATTTGATAAATTTCGGCATCTCTGTCACCGCGCGGCTGACTGCAAAATCAAAATTTCCATTAATATCCTCCGCACGGACGTTCAAAGCCCGGACGTTGGACAATTCGAGTTTTTCTGCGATATCCTTCACCACATTTATCTTTTTGCCTATCGAATCTACAAGGGTGAATTGAGCTTCAGGGAACATTACTGCAAGCGGTATTCCAGGGAATCCGCCTCCGGTTCCCACATCGAGCACTCTGGTTCCCGGACGGAAGTCCAGAACTTTGGCAATAGCGAGCGAATGAAGTATATGCTTCACATAGAGCTCTTCGATGTCTTTTCTGGATATCAGGTTTATTTTGGAGTTCCAGTCCGTATATAATTCGTGCATCTCCGTAAACCTTCGTACCTGTTCGGGGGTGAGGTTTTTAAAATATTTTAATATTACATCCATTATTATCTTATTCCGTTTTCACAAATCAACCTGTAAAAAATTTCCCGCGCCCGGTGAATATGAGTTTTTACCGTCCCTATCGGAATCGAGAGTTTTACGGATATCTCTTCATAAGAGTATTCGTTTATGAATCTCAGGCGGATCATGTCCTTGTATTTGTCCGGTATTGTCTCCAGAAGGGAATCTATCTTGAACCGGGTCTGACTGCTTATCATCTCCTGTTCCGGAGTAGGGGTCTCGGAAGGGGGATTGAGTTCGGGGCGGTAATTTTCCGAGCTTTCGAGAGAGATTATAAAATCTTTTCTGCGCCTTGTATGATCGATAAAAACGTTCCTCGCAATGGTGTAGAGCCACTGTCGGAATGTATATTCGGGATCGAATTTATGAAGATTGACAAAGATACGAATAAATGTCTCCTGCATCATATCATTGGCATCGGGGACATTATTTCCCGTCTTCTGCATATAGAGCTGATATATTTCATCCCTATACCGCATAAACAACTGTTCGAATGCGGCATGGTCGCCAGACAAAGCGCTCGATATTAAATCGTTATCCGGAACAAAATCCTTTTCTAACTCCATATTCCTTTGCTTGGACGCAGGGTACGAGCTAAAGATAATAAAAATTCATAAAACGGAGAAACCAGATCGTGAATGAAATGAAATTTCAGTATGCCCTTCTCGCCCAATCGTCTGCAAATCAGGAATGTCGTCCTAAAGACGACAAGATATCTCAGTAACACCGCAGCGACAGCAGCGATCCATAAATATTCATGCTGCACTGCTATCAATGTGGCAACAGCGGCGAAAAACAATGCTCTCGAAAATAGTTCGGTAAATATTACGGTCTTCACCCCAAAAGGATAATATTTGAATGTACTGGAGTAATATTTTCTCTCAGCAAACCACCTTACCAGTCCGCCGTAAAATTTTTGCCGGACGGATGCACGCGGATTCATTATTACGGAGGTATTATTTTTACCGGCTATCTCCTGCACGAACAGATCGTCATCTCCGGTATTGAGTTTGAGGTAGTTGTATCCCTTCCGATTAAAATAAAGCTTCGACGGGAATCCAAAATTTTTAGATATGCCTCTATACGGATTTTTACTTACGGCGGCAGATAAATACCTTACCGACATCATCAGTCGTCCGAGCCTCATCATTTTATCGGCGAATCCTTTTTCCCGCTCAATCCCGCAGTATCCTATAACCACCTCTCCCCTGGTAAATCCTTTAGCCATCATTCCCAGCCATTTTGGGGACGAAGGACGGCAGTCCGATTCGGTGAAGACTATATTCGGATAGCTGCACGCCTTGATTCCTACGTTCAAAACGAACTTACGGCGGTAGCTGTATTTTGGATCGGGGTTAATGCGTGTATATCGGAGCTTCGGATTTACCGAACACATTGCTTTGAGAGTCTCTGCAAATTCCGGAGCGGAACCGTTATCTACCACAACCAGTTCGAAATTTTCATATTCCTGCGCCATGATCTGCGGTACCACGGTATCGAGATATTCCATATCGTCTTCCAACACCACTACGATAGAGACCGCAGGGGACGATTCCTTATCTATTTTCTGTCTGTATCGCGGAATCCGCGAATAATACACGGCATAATACCATAGCTGCACCAGCAGCGAAGCCAGCGCACAGCAAACCACGATGGTAACGGGCCACCCTAAACTCTCGATAAATTCTTTCACTTCAATCAACTTTGAACAGGCAAATTTAACATACATTTAGATTATTCGAAAACAATTCCGGTCAAATTATATCGTTTTTGACATAGTCGGATTGTTTTAATAACTTTGTCGCGATTCCCTGCCCGGAATTTGCAGCTTATACCGAATTAAAATGAAAAATATATTTTTAATATTATTTACTATGACTGTCATCTCATGTTCGACCGGAAACAACAGCGAGAACCCATTATTGTCGGATTTCAATACCCCTTACGGAGTCCCTCCGTTCGATAAAATAAAGACAGAACATTATCTTCCCGCCTTCGAAGAATCGATCCGTCTGGCGCGCGAAGAGATAGGGCAAATAGTAGATAATCCTGCCGCACCCGATTTTTACAATACGATAGAAGCGTTGGAGCGGAGCGGACGTCGGCTGGAGACGGTAAGCAGTGTATTCTTCAATCTCAACGAATGCCTCACCAACGACGTGATGCAGAACATCGCGCTCGAAGTGATGCCTAAACTCACGGAATTCAGCAACGATATACAACTCGACCCCAAACTGTTCGGGAGGGTTAAAACCGCTTATGAGACGACCGACAAGGATAGACTTACTGCGGAACAAAGAATGCTTCTCGACAAGACATACAAAGGATTCATCCGCAGCGGCGCAGGACTTAACGACGAAGATAAAGAGAAGTACAGGGGACTGACGACCGAACTCTCGAATCTATCGGTTATATTCAGCCAGAATGTTCTTGCGGCTACCAACGGATTCTTCCTCCATCTGACAGACAGCGCAGATCTTGCCGGCCTTCCGGAATCGGCGATACAGGCGGCAAGGGAAGAAGCGGAATCTCGCAATCTCGAAGGCTGGGTAATAACCCAGCAGGCTCCGAGCATGATTCCGTTCATGCAGTACGCAGAGAATCGCGGACTGCGTGAACAATTATGGCACGCATATAACACACGAGGAATCGGCGGTGAACATGACAACACCGAACTTATCAAGAGGATAGCAGACCTGCGTCAAAGGATAGCCAACCTCTTAGGTTTCGAGACCTATGCGGATTATGTTCTTGCCGAGCGGATGGCGGGAAGCAGGCAGGCAGTGAACGAATTCCTTGAAGATCTACTCGAAAGAAGCCTTCCGCATGCAAAGAACGATTATTTCCTGATATCCGAATATGCTAAAGAGAAGGGACACGACGGCAAGCTGATGCCGTGGGACTGGAGTTTCTGGTCGGAGAAGTACAAAGATGAATTTTACAGCATAAACGACGAGATCACACGCCCTTATTTCAAGCTGGAGAGCGTCGAGAACGGAATGTTCCTTCTCGCCAATAAGTTATACGGACTTACATTTAAGGAGAATAGGGATATTCCGGTGTATTATCCGGAAGTTAAGGCGTTCGAGGTCTACGACGGCGACGGATCGTTCCTTGCGGTGTTGTATATAGATTACTTCCCTCGCGCGAGCAAGCGCGGAGGAGCCTGGATGACCTCCTTCCGCGACCAATATAAGGAGAACGGAGAGGACATACGTCCGGTAATCTCGCTGGTATGCAATTTTACTAAGCCTACATCCACCACACCATCCCTATTGACATATTCCGAAGCCGAGACGATCCTTCACGAATTCGGGCACGCGCTTCACGGGATTCTCGCAGAGGGGACTTACAGCAGTCTCTCAGGGACTTCGGTTTACAGGGACTTTGTAGAACTTCCTTCGCAATTCATGGAGAATTTCTTTTCGGAGAAAGAATACCTCGATCTTTGGGCTGAACATTACGAGACCGGCGAAAAAATTCCGGAAGAGCTTATTGAAAAAATAAAAGCGTCGCAAAAATTCCTTAGCGGATACGCGAATGTAAGACAGCTTACGTTCGGCATAAACGATATGGCGTGGCACAGCATTACCGAACCTATAACAGTAAGCGCAGAAGAGTTCGAGAAGAATGCCACTTCGAGAGCCCAAATCCTGCCATCGGTTCCGGGTACAGCAATGTCGCCTGCGTTCTCCCATATATTTGCAGGGGGTTATGCGGCAGGATATTACGGATACAAATGGGCTGAGGTTCTGGATGCAGACGCTTACTCGGTATTTAAAAATAACGGAATTTTCGATAAGACCACAGCAACGAGCTTCCGCGAGAACATTTTATCTAAAGGGGGCAGCGAACCGCCTATGGAGCTGTATGTCAGGTTCCGCGGGCATAAACCTACGGCTGACGCCTTCCTCGAACGCGAGGGACTGAAATAACCATATTATTTATCGAGATAGGGCGGGATAGGGCGGTTTGTTTTATCCCGTTTGTTATACATTATTGGGACAAGATTATATACCACTATAACCGGCCCAAAAAAAATGACGCGGAAAATACAATATCAACTTATTGATTTTCAATGACTATCATTGCAATCAGCTTATAAAATAATACAAGTTTTTAAATAATTTAAGTAAGAAATGTAACTTCCGTTGTAACTTTTCATGGTCATGTCCGTTTCATGACGGAGTACTCAAACAAAAAGTATTAATTTAACCTTTAAATGATGAAAAAATTATTATTACTTGTTGCCGCTGTTATTTTATTTGCGGCGTGTTCGAAAGATTCGGATTTTATTGCAGACAACGAAGCAACAGAGACCACCGAAGCTACCGCAGCAGTTGATGCAGCTGTGGAACCGAATGCATTCTGGTTCCATTTCGACTTACAAAAAATTCAGCTTCCGACTTGGGGTAACTGGATTAACGTCTGGAACTGCAATTTTTATTCTTCCAGAAGCGGATTGGGATATGACGATGTACAATTAATTATATGATTCTGCGTGGCGATACCGGTAGAACCGTATATGTTGCTATGAATTACGAATATTACCTCACTGCAATTAACCAGAATTACGACTACGTGTATTACCTCCCTCTGAGATTCGAAGGCATTGATTACTGGCAGGGCGGTGTAAGAGATAATTTCAATGACTCTCTTGACGATATTTTCCCTGGAGCTGAATGGGCATATATCGAATTCCTCAACGTAACGATCTACGATAATTTTGAAGGTAATTCGTTCCAGGAGCAGCTGTTTGCGGAGACTAACACATCCGTACATATAAGCACGCTGCACAACGGCTTTAATATAAGTATAGATCCGTCTAAATTTTATTTTTAACGAATTGGCATAAACTTCGGTTGCCGGTGAAATATACGGTACCTAAAACGGGATTCACCTTAACAGGCAACCTTCCGCGATAAAAGTTGCGGAGTTCAAACTTTAATAAAACCGGATCAATTGATCCGGTTTTATTATTATTCCGATCGAAAAGTAAATTGACAATAATTCACCAGTATTCAGCGGAATATAACAATCAGTTTTAAGAGCGGTCTGTATTCCTGAAAATATTCATCCCGGAGAATATTCTGTTGCGGCGGTTTATTATTAAAAATTCTATAAGCAGTAGAATAAGAGCGGCACCGATAAGATACTGGAAGCGCTCGTCGTAATCTTCGAATACCATGGTGCGGAGCTCCTGCTTCTCGAGTTCGTTTACATGGTCGATTATCTCGCTGAGTCCGACGCTCCGGTTCGTAGCCCTTACATAAGAGCCTCCGGTAGCGAATGCTACCTGCTCCAGTGTCGATTCGTCAAGCTTAGTAACCACCATATTGCCATTTTCGTCCCTGATAAAATCACCGTTCATGAATATCGGAGCTCCTTCCGGAGTACCTACACCGATAGTGTAAATCGTTATACCCTTCTCCGCTGCATTACGCGCAGAACGGACAGGATCGTCTTCGTGATTCTCTCCGTCGGATATTATTATTATAACCCTGCTCCCTTCGCTTCCGGTCGAGAATGAATTCGCGGCAAGGTCGATAGCAGCCCCCATAGCGGTGCCTTGGCGGGATACCATATTTGTGGATAACTGCCTCACGAATGCTCTCGCGGTGAGATAATCCGAAGTTATAGGAAGCTGCACGTAAGCGTCTCCTGCAAATACGACGACTCCGAGTCTGTCCTCCGCAAGCTGTTCGAGGAGGCGGTCTATGGCGAATTTGGTCCTCTCCAGACGATTGGGTTCGAAGTCCTGCGCGAGCATGCTATTCGAGACGTCTACCGCGAGCATTATCTCCAACCCCTTACGATTTATCTCCTTTAACCTCGATCCGAACTGCGGACGGGCAAGACCGAATATTATCAGAGCTATTCCAGTGAGGAAAAAAATAAACTTCCACAAATCTTTTCGGGGTGAATACAGCGGCATCAATTGTCGGACCGTAAACTCCTTACCGAACTTCTCCAATCTTTTGCGGCGGTTATAGACGTACCATACATAGGCTGCGGCCAGGACGGGCAGCAACAGAAGTAAATATAAATATTCCGGACTTCCGAATCTGAACATTATTGCGGTAATTTTTTAAGATAAAAATAACGAATAACTACTTCCAACGATAGCGACAGCAGAGATATAAGTGCAAAGACCATAAATTTTTCGTTGTAGAGAGTAAAATTATCCACCTCTATGCGTGTTGTCTCCATCTGGTTTATTATATCGTAGATCTCTTCGAGTTTGTTATTATCGGTCGCGCGGAAGTATTGGCCTCCGGTCATGGAAGCGATCTCGATCAGTACCTCTTCGTCGATCTCTACCGGAGCCTGCTGGTAGGTGATATTCCCCCACATATCCAACGCGGGATAAGGTGCGGTACCCATTGTTCCTATTCCGACAGTATATACTTTGATTCCCATCGTTTTGGCTATCTCCGCGGCGGTCAGAGGGGATATTTGTCCCATATTATTGACACCGTCCGTAAGAAGTATTATAACTTTGCTCTTGGCGTCGCTCTCTCTCAGGCGGTTTATCGCTGTCGCCAATCCGTTCCCTATCGCGGTACCGTCTTCAATCATACCGGCTTCGACCTTATTCAAGAGTGTTATCAGCGTGGCCTTATCGGTAGTTAGCGGACTCTGTGTGAAGCTCTCCCCTGTGAATATCACAATCCCTATCCTGTCGTTCGGCCGGTCGAGAATAAAATCTTTGGATATATTCTTGGCTGCTGTCATTCGATCCGGTTTGAAGTCGCGTGCGAGCATACTCCCCGATATATCTATCGACAACATTATGTCGATACCTTCGGTACTCGACGTCTGATTGGTCTCGATACTCTGCGGACGCCCCAATGCAACGATAAGAAGCGCTACCGCAATACATCGGAGGAGGAACGGCAGATGGCGGAGGTAATATCTCGCCGTAACGGGAATTTTGTTTATTCCCTGAGTACCGGACAAACGCACCGTCATACCTCCCTGTCTCGTCCTGAATATGTAATACCCTATCATCGGCACCAATATAAGCAGGAGCCATAATAATCCGGGATTTGCAAATCTGTCTATCATATCTATATCTAATATAAATACTACCAATTTTTACCGCTTGCAGCGGCAGCAGGCTGCTGTTCAGCATCGATTCTTTCACGGGTGTTGTCCTCGCTGTTCTGAATAGCATCCAGCATTCGCTCGGCCTCTTCGGGACTTATTCCGCCCTGCCGGTCTTCCTCTTTATCATTCTGTTCCTGATCGTTATCGCCGTCCGAATCATCCTGACCGCCGTTGTCGTTATCACCGTTACCGTCGCTGTCGTCCTGCTGGTCGTCGCCTTCACCGTCGGAATCGCTGTCTTCGTTATTATCGCCATCCTCATCCTGATTGTCGTCCTCCAGAAGTTTTTTGGTGTAGGCGTAATTAAATTTTGCTTCATCGTCATCAGGATTGAACCGCATGGCATTACGGAAGGCATCGAGAGCCTCTTCATATTTCTCCTGCCGGAACAACGCGTTACCTTTATTGAAATAAACCTCAGAGAGTTCCTTCTCGTCAAAGAATATCACACTCTCGGTTAAACTCTCGAATCCCTTCTCCGCGTCCTCGTATCTCTCCTGTTTATAGTAATTATCGAACAGGTTAAACACCGCCTCGTAGGAACCGGGGTTTGCATGGCGAGCCTTAAGGTAATCCAGTTCGGCGTCTTCGTAATTTCCTTTGTCGAAATTTTTATTTCCGGAACGGATCATACGCCTCTCCGGATGCTGCTGGGCATAGGCTCCGGAGGCAAATCCAAAAAGAACGGCTACCATCACCGCGATCCTTCCGGTCTTTACCGACATATACTTAATCTTCCTCATTTTTCTCCTTTTTTACCGGAATCTCTTTAGTATCCTCGACGAAGTAATAAGCATCGTTATATGACATTTCATTATCTTCCACGCTCGGAATATATTTAGCGAATTTCACATAATCCGCAGTGGAGAGAAGCCTTCTCAGTTGGTTGAATGAACGTTCGTTTAGATCGATTCCGTTCAATGCTTCGGCTATCTCGTCCGAAGTCATCTCCATAGCGTTTATTCCGTAACGGTTTTCAATGTATTCCCTGATAATATCCGTAAGGCGCGTGTAATACATTTTGTGTCGGTTGTTCTGCCATAATTTCTGTTCATTCAAACGTTCCAATTCCTGTATCGCCACAATGTGCGCAGGTATGGCCGGCTTAAGCGGTATCTGCGGCTTATCGTCCTTTTTTCTCAGAGTTTTTATAAGTATATACAGTAATCCGATGAGAATCTGGAGCGCAGCGAATCCGACGAAGATATACCCGGATATCTCAGAGAAGAGCAACGAAGTCTTTTTAGGTGGTTTGATATCATTTATATCGAGATCGGGATTATCGAGGTCGATAAGATAGGTATCCACATACACGTGGAGGGAGTCCGTAGTGTACAACGTATCGGTTATATTCTTATCTATATACAGGACCGGCAGATTACCGAGCGAATACCTCCCCTCGTCGAATACGGCCAGCGTATAATTTTTTCTCAACAGGACTTTTCTGTCTCCAAGTTGTACGGTATCAACAGGTGTCTCGTTTATATATCCGAACGACCTGTCCATCTCCTCATCGTTGAAGAAGGGGAATTCGACGATCTGTACTATATCCTTCTCTATTTCGAGGCTGAGGGTGATCCTGTCCCCTATCATTATAGTATCCGGAACCACTCTTGCTCTGATAACAGGAGTATTTTCATTACGGACAGGAATACTATCGTTCTGCGCTAAAACCGACAGTCCGAGCAATCCGCAAACGACGACTATAAAAACAAATCTGAAACCGGAATATTTCATAAACTATCTGTATGAAAATAATTTAATAAGCTGTGCGACATAATCGTCCGCGGTAGATATTGGTACGTTGTCCACGCGCGCGCGCCTGAGGGTCGAATCCACAGCTTCGTAATTTTTTTCCCAATTTTCCGTATATGCCCTACGGGCGCGGCGGGAAGAGGAATCGAACCAGACCTTACGTCCGGTCTCCGCATCTGAGAACTCGATAATGCCCACGTCCGGAATCTCACGCTCACGTTCGTCGTACACTCTAAGACCAATGATATCGTGTTTACCGGAGGCTATATTCAGAGCATCGGCAAAATTAACACCGCCTTCCCCGTCGGTATCCATAAAATCCGATATAAGGAACGCGGTGCAGTGCTTCTTGATAATATTGGTAAAATACCGCAAGGCCTCCGATATATTTGTTCCGTTACTCTGAGGAACAAATTCGATAAGCTCGCGTATTATCATAAGAATATGCTTCCTGCCTTTCTTAGGAGGGATGAATTTTTCCACCTGGTCGCTAAAGAATATACATCCTATCTTGTCATTGTTCGATGCTGCGGAGAATGCAAGAACCGCGGCAAGCTCCGTAATAAGATTTTTTTTGGTCTTGTCGGCAGTACCGAACAGGCGCGATCCACTGACGTCGATAAGTAGCATCAGGGTGAGTTCGCGCTCTTCTTCGTAGGTTTTGATATGAGGCGTGCGGCTTCGGGCTGTGACGTTCCAGTCTATGTCTCTCACGTCGTCACCTATACGGTACTCGCGCACTTCGCTGAATGCCATACCGCGCCCCTTGAAGGCCGTATGGTATTTGCCGGCAAATATCTCGTTGCTAAGTCCGCGGGTTTTGATCTCTATTTTGCGTACCTGCCTGAGAATGTCGCTGCTGTTATCCTCCATAATCCATGAGATTAAGGCACTTCGACTTTATTGAGAATATCCGTGATAATTTCTTCGGAAGTGATATTTTCCGCTTCCGCTTCATAGGTAATGCCTATCCTATGCCTCAGCACGTTGTGGCATACGGCGCGTACGTCTTCCGGAACCACATAGCCCCTGCGTTTAATGAATGCGTAGCTCTTCGCTGCCTTCGCAAGGCTTATGGTCGAACGCGGAGAACCGCCATAGCTTATCAACTGTTTCAGACTGTCGAGATTATAATCCTCCGGCTGACGGGTAGCGAAGATTATGTCGATGATATACTTCTCTATCTTCTCGTCCATGTATACTTCATTCACCGTCATACGGGCTCTGAGAATATCCTCCGGAGTGATAATTTTATTCGCTTTAGGGAATTCGCCCTGAAGGTTCATCCGCATGATGTTCACCTCCTCGTTCTTGGACGGATAAGTTATCTTAGCCTTCAGCATGAAGCGGTCCACCTGAGCCTCGGGAAGCGGATATGTTCCCTCCTGTTCGAGAGGGTTCTGAGTAGCAAGAACAAGGAACGGTTCGGGCAGTTTATATGTATTGTCTCCGATAGTCACCTGACGCTCCTGCATCGCTTCGAGCAAGGCGCTCTGCACCTTCGCAGGAGAGCGGTTTATCTCGTCCGCAAGCACGAAGTTAGCAAAGACCGGTCCTTTGCGGACAGCGAACTCTTCGTTCTTCTGGCTGTATATAAGGGTCCCTATAAGGTCGGCGGGGAGAAGATCCGGAGTGAACTGTATACGGCTGAATTTCGCATCCACCGCCTGAGCAAGTGTGGTTATAGCGAGGGTCTTCGCAAGTCCCGGAACCCCTTCGAGAAGAATATGTCCGTTCGACAGCAATCCGATAAGGAGAGAATCCACGAGGTGCCTCTGCCCCACGAAGACTTTACCCATTTCGATATTCAGAAGGTCCACGAAGGAACTCTCGCGTTCGATACGCTCGTTCAATTCCTTAATATTTACTGCTTCGTTCATATTATTAGTTTTGATTTTTCACTTTAACGTACGGCATACAAAAATATTGTATTTTTTTTATTTAACAATTCCGGAAATAAAACCACTCCGCACGATAAAAGCGATACCGCCGTAAAATAACTAAATATCATTTATAAATATGCCCTAAACGTCGCTTTGTTTTCATTTTATACATTTTTTTCGTTTATTTGTCGGTTGATAAGAACCGTATGGCAGTCAAATATTTTAAATACGACAAACCCTTCACGCTGGAGAACGGCGAGACCCTCACAGGGCTCACGATCGCTTATAATACGTTCGGACGGATCAAACCGGGCAGGAATAACGTGATATGGGTCTGTCATGCACTTACGGCGAATTCCGATGTAGCAGACTGGTGGCCGAATACGGTCGAAACGAAAAAATTTCTCGATCCGGCAAAATATTTTATAATCTCGGCAAATATAATCGGATCGCATTACGGCACAACAGGACCGTTGGACACCAATCCTGAGACCGGAGCACCTTATTACGGATCGTTCCCATTCATCACCATACGGGATATGGTGAATGCCCATATTCTTCTGGCACACGAATTGGGAATATCCGGCGTACGCGCTATGATAGGGAGTTCGATCGGTGGATTTCAGGCGATGGAATGGGCAATCATGCAGCCCGAATTTATGCAGAGGCTGGTGCTTATCGCAACCTCGGCAAGGAGCCAGCCATGGACGATAGCGCTCAACGAATCGCAGAGAATGGCGATAGAGGTCGATCCGACTTACGGAACCAACGATCCGGAGGCAGGGAAGAAGGGAATGCGTGTATCGAGGGCTATAGGTCTGCTCAGCTATCGCGGCAGCATGGCCTATAACGAGACTCAGCAGGAGAACGACAACCTATACAAACTCACTGGATTCCGGGCAGCGACCTATCAGCAGTACCAGGGCGACAAGCTCGGCAGAAGGTTCAACGCATATTCCTATTACAGGCTCTCGCAGGCATTCGACTCTCATAACGTGGGCCGATTCCGCGGAGGGGTAGAGACGGCGCTATCCACGATCAAGGCCAAGACGGTGATTATAGGAATCTCTTCGGATATCATACTTCCGGTATGCGAACAGATATTCCTGTACAAACATATTCCCGACTCGGAACTTTATATCATAACTTCCGATTTCGGCCACGACGGATTCCTTGTGGAGCACGAAAAATTAAACAGTATTCTCAAACCGTTCATAGAACAGCCGCTCAAGTCTATTTAACGGAAGAAGTTTTTTCTTTATGACAAACAAAGTCCGTTTATTTGTCCTTTAATCAAAAATTAATATTTTTGTGGGACTTTATAACTGAAATAAACAATGAAATTTCCAAAATCGGTAAACGTTTTGCTGCTCGGTTCAGGCGGTAGAGAGAATGCATTTGCGTGGAAGATCGCCCAGAGCGAACGTCTTGCCAAGCTATTCATAGCGCCCGGAAATGCAGGGACGAAGAGCTGCGGCACCAATGTGGAGATGAATCCGACGGACTTCGCGATACTGAAGCAGTTCGTTATATCCAACAACATAAACCTCGTCGTGGTAGGTCCGGAAGATCCCCTGGTCAAAGGTATTTACGATTATTTCATGGATGACAACGACATCATGAATATTCCTGTTATCGGTCCCTCGGCTTTGGGGGCAAAGCTGGAAGGGAGCAAGGATTTTGCGAAAAATTTCATGATAAAACACGGAATTCCCACAGCACAATATAAGACTTTTACGAAGGACAACATCGAAGAGGGATATACATTTATAGACTCGCTGTCGGCTCCTTACGTTCTCAAAGCGGACGGACTTGCGGCAGGCAAGGGTGTGGTTATTCTGGATAGCGCCCAAGAAGCTAAGCAGGAGCTGTCGGACATGCTGTCCGGCAAATTCGGCGCGGCAAGTTCCAAAGTTGTTATCGAAGAATATCTTTCAGGCATAGAGGTATCGGTATTCGTAGCGACGGACGGCAAGAGTTACAAGATTCTTCCCGAAGCCAAAGACTACAAGAGGATCGGTGAAGGAGACACCGGTCTCAACACAGGAGGCATGGGGGCGGTATCGCCTGTACCGTTCTGTGACGAAGAATTCATGGAGAAGGTCAGGAAGAGTATTGTCGAACCTACTATCGAAGGACTTAAAACCGACGAGATCACCTATAAAGGATTTATTTTCATAGGATTGATGAACTGCGACGGAGAACCGAAGGTTATCGAATACAACGTCCGCATGGGAGACCCTGAGACAGAAGTGGTCATTCCGAGAATAAAATCGGACATCATAGATCTCTTCGAGGGTATTGCGTTCGGTTCGTTGAAGTCGCGTGAGTTAGAGATATCCGAAGAGACGGCAGCTACTGTCGTATGTGTATCGGAAGGTTATCCGGGAGATTACCGGAAGGGTTTCGCTATCGAGGGCCTCGACCAGGAGACGGACAGCATTATATTTCATGCAGGGACGACGACCGAAGGGAAGAATGTGATAACCTCCGGCGGACGCGTTCTCGCAGTTACGTCCTTTGGCAAGAGTGTCGGGGAGGCTGTGAATAAGTCGTTTAAAACTATCGATAACATCGATTATAAAGGTAAATATTACCGCAAAGATATAGGTAAGGATCTAATCTGATATGGGATTTGACATAACACGTCAAAGTTTACTCAAAACTATTCTCTTATTCCTGTTTATGTATGCCATATTCGGAATAAGAGAATATGTTTTTTCCGTGCCTGTGCTATTCGACAGGGAGGACCTGTCGTTTTTGGGAGAGTTGGTGTATAATTTTTCACTGTCATTTCCTTTTCTCAACGAGATTTTGATCTTTATACTTCTTTTCGTCAATGCTTTCTATATCACGAGTATTGCCACGAGGAATCTGATTCTGGTTGAGAGGTCGTATCTTCCGGCCATTATTTATATAGTTATCTCTGCAGGTTATGTGCTTCCTCCGCAGAATGTCATTCCACTTACTGCATCGTTTTTCATAATTGCGGCTATCGACAATATTATAAATTCTTATAAGCGGTTGGGAAGTTTCAGTTACTTTTTTAACGCAGGCATCTGTATGGGTACGGCGCTTCTTATATATCCGCAGATAATTCCATACATCGTACTCCTGCCTTTTTCGTTGATATATTTTATACGTACATGGCGAGACTGGCTCCTGGCTGCAGTAGGATTGGGAATACCGCTGTTCTTCATATCGTATATATGTTGGGGGCTGGGAACAGATTTTAAATTCGTATCGGATAATCTATACGAAATACTTGCGGACGGTGCGGGAGAGGTATTCAAGAGCGTAAGCGTGACGGGATATGTGTTGGGCGGATTTTATTTTATTCTCGCCATGTTCGGAATTATCGTATTCTTTACCGGCAGGGGCAGGACAAAGAAGAGAGCGGTAAAATTATTCGTTATGTTCGTATGGATGCTGGGATTTACGGGTTTGGTTTTTGCGCTGGAGGAGAATCCTCTCCTCGCAGTACCTATTACGGCAATTCCGTTATCGGTGGTGATTCCCGTGTTTTTCAACAGAAAAAAGGGAATTATTCCCAATCTGCTTTTTGCGGCCATAATCATAATCACTATTATATATAATTTTGTTCCCATACTCGGAATATAATGGATTTTTTAGATATATCGCAATTCGATTACGATCTTCCGGAGGAGAAGATCGCGCGGTTTCCGCTTCCGGAACGCGATTCCTCCAAATTGCTGATTTACCGCAACGGGAGCATCGAAGACTCGGAATTTTCGGAAATAATCACATATATTCCTGAAAATTCACTTCTTGTTTTTAATAATACGAAGGTGATCCGGGCGCGTCTATTATTTTTCAAAGAGACCGGCGCAAGGATCGAAATATTTTGTCTCGAACCTTACGAACCTGCCGATTATGAGTGCGCATTTGCGATTAAAGGAAGCTGTAAATGGAGGTGTATTGTAGGGAATCTGAAAAAATGGAAGGAGGGCGATCTCGCGATCGATTTCTATTACAACGGAGCCGGGCATCGTTTATCAGCGGAACGGAGGGGTTCAGACGGTAATAACGAGATAATAAAATTCACGTGGGATTCGGATATGAGCTTTGGAACCATGCTTGAGATTCTTGGAAGAATTCCCATTCCGCCCTACCTGAGGCGCGACAGTGAAGAGATAGATAATTCCAGATACCAAACGGTTTATTCCAAGATAGAGGGTTCGGTGGCTGCGCCAACGGCTGGATTACACTTCTCCGTGCGGATACTTAACTCCCTGTCGAATAAAAAAATAGCCACGGAAGAGGTCACTCTTCACGTGGGTGCTGGAACCTTCCTCCCTGTCAAAGGGGATAATGCTGCGGAGCACACCATGCACACTGAGCATTTCGAGATAAATACCGCATCGATCGAGAACCTTATCGAAAATTACGGTAGAATTACCGCAGTCGGAACAACCTCCGTTCGAACTCTGGAATCGCTTCCTGTACTCGGTTACAGGATAATGTCGGATTCGAGGGTCAATGAATCACGCACCATAGGACAATGGGAGGCTTATGATATTCCTGAGAGTGTAACCGGTAAGGAGCTTCTGTGTGCACTGCTGGAGTTCATGCGGTCGAACGGAATGGATAAATTGAAGGGGTCGACACAGATAATGATTACTCCTGCCGGATTCCGTTTCAGGGTGATAAACTCGTTAATAACTAACTTCCATCAGCCAAAGAGTACGCTCCTGTTACTGATTTCGGCAATCACGGGAGAGGATTGGAAGAAGGTATACGATCACGCGCTAACGAACAATTACAGGTTCCTCAGTTACGGCGACAGTTCGATACTATTTCTACCTGACCAGTCATAGATATTTTCACGCTTCTTAAATCCCGTAAACTCCGGTCTGTCTGACATCCGATGTATCGAATGCACCCCAACGGTCGTTAATATAATTGAGGGTCAGGAATAGTTCCTGCGGATCGTTCTGCGTAACCAGTTTTATTCGCGTATCCTTAAAGTCGGGCAATCCTTTGAAATATGAACTGAAGTGCCTGCGCATCTCCAGTACTCCGACCTTCTCTCCTTTGAATTCGAGCGATTTTCGAAGGTGTAATTTGGCAAGCTCCACGCGCTCTCTTACAGTTGGGGAAGGAAGCTGTTCTCCGGTAGCGAGATAATGTTTTATCTCTTTAAATATCCACGGACGTCCGTAAGTAGCATGTCCTATCATGATACCGTCCACACCGTAACGGTCGAACATTTCCGCAGCCTTGACAGCTGAATCGATATCCCCGTTACCGATAATAGGAATCGTTATCCGCGGATTATTTTTAACTTCCCCTATGAGCGTCCAGTCCGCCTCCCCTTTATATAATTGGGCACGGGTACGTCCGTGTATTGTCAGCGCCTCGATTCCTACGTCTTGAAGGCGTTCGGCGATCTCCATAATATTTTTCGAATCCTCATCCCACCCCAAGCGGGTCTTAACGGTCACAGGAACATTAACCGCCTCTACGATACGGCGGGTCATTTCTACCATTTTAGGAACATTCTTCATCATCCCCGAACCGGCCCCTCTGTTCGCGATTTTTTTGACAGGGCATCCGAAATTTATATCGATAATATCCGGATTCACAGTCTCGGTGCGTACCGCAGCCTCCACCATAGGTTCGATCTCGTGTCCGTAGAGTTGAATACCGACAGGACGCTCGTAAGGGAATATGTCGAGCTTGGCCATGGACTTAGCAGCGTCTCGGATAAGCCCGTCCGCAGATATGAATTCGGAATAAACCACGTCCGCACCATACATTTTGCAGATATAACGGAACGAGGGGTCGGTCACATCCTCCATCGGAGCGAGGAATACGGGTTTATCCGGAAGTTGAATCTCTCCTATTTCTACCACTGGATAGGGGTTTTGCCTTTGGATATGAGATAGTCGTTCGCCTTGGAGAAGTGCCTGCATCCGAAGAATCCGCGATGGGCGGAGAGCGGCGACGGCTGGACAGTCTCAAGAACACAGTTCTGAGTACGATCCACAATCGCTCCTTTCTTCTGCGCGTAAGCACCCCAGAGCATGTATACTATGTTCTGTTTTTCGCGTGCAATAACATCCACGACGGCATCCGTAAATTTTTCCCAACCTTTGCCCTGGTGGGAAGCGGCATTATGCGCCCTTACGGTAAGTACGGAATTAAGAAGTAATACTCCCTGCTTCGCCCAGCGGTCCAGATCGCCTGATACCGGCATCGGACACCCTATATCGTCGGAGAGTTCCTTGAATATATTCTGCAGCGAAGGCGGATACTGGATACCGTCGTTAACCGAGAAGCACAGACCGTTAGCCTGTCCGGGACCGTGATAAGGGTCCTGACCGATTATCACGACTTTGAGATCGTCGAACGGACACTCCTGGAATGCCCTGAAGATATTTCCTCCGCGCGGATAGACCGTGCCTATGCTGTACTCATGTTTAACAAACTCTACGAGTCTCCGAAAATACTCCTTTTCAAACTCTCCACTGAGATGTTCCTTCCAGTCTTCCGCTATCTTTACATTCATAACCGCGTTTTTTTGATTACCGCAAAGGTATTAAAGTTGTATAAGATAGCAAAATAAGTCCGTTATTGGATTTTATATTATATTACTGCTTTTTACTATCTTTAGCAGCAAAATCCGCCGTATAGAATATGAAAGATAAATCCAGACAACTACTCGTAACGGGTACATTATTTTTCCTCGCAGCGATCATAGTCACCCTGCTTATTCCGGTGGAGGGGCATTACATGGAGCGCTACAACGTGGGAGAAGTATGGCAGGGCGAGAATTTGAACGCTCCTTTCGACTTCCCGATAGCGAAGAGCGAGACGGAGATTCTGAATGACAGGAGGAATGTCGAACGTACGTCAATACCTGTTTACAGCTACGATTCCAGCGCATTTAACTTCGCGCGACAATCACTCGTGGTCACGATCGACGACCCTGTAATATCGAACCGCGCGGTAAGGATCGCGGAATTTATTTACAGCAAAGGGATAATGCCTAATCTCGACGTGGTATCCGCACCGGACGACGCAGGACTAACCTATATAAGAACGGATAAAAATTCCCTCCTGGAGACGGTGTCCACAGGCGAAGTATTCACGGTAGCATCGGCCAAGCGTTACTTCCGGGAACAGTTCTATCAGTATTTTCCGGAAGACAGCACGGTATTCAACAGCGACAGCTTCATTCTTCCGAATCTAATATATAACGAATCGCTGACCGAGGCGCTTAAACAGAGGGAACTGCGCAACGTTGCGACAACCAAGGGAATCGTTCATGCAAATGAATTGATCGTAGCTCATAATCAGGTGATCGATCAGGAAATATACAACAAACTATCTTCTTTAAAGGCGGAATACGAGAAGCGTCTGGGAGGGACGGATAATTTTTATATGATGTTTACCGGCCATTTTATCGTAGTTCTGCTGATATTTTTCATAACATTTCTGTTTTTCTACTACTTCAAGAATACGTTCATAAATAAACGCAAGAATGCACTGTTCATTCTGATGCTCTTCATACTTATGGTCGGACTGTGCTCTATCGTAACCAAGAACGAGCATCTCAGTGTTTACATCATACCGTTCGCTATTGTTCCGGTCTACATAATGACATTCTTCGACTACCGTATGTCGGTATATGAATACACCACTATACTTCTGCTATGCTCGCTGATAGTACCCAAGCCCGTAGAATTCTTTTTCATAAATTTCATCGCAGGCATAGTCGCCATGTTCATCATAAACAGGTCATATCGAAGAGAGCGGATTTTTATGGCGGCCGGAGCGATCCTGCTGAGTAACTGCGTAAGCTACATATCCATAAATTTGATACAGTACGGGGAAATCAACAGTATAAACTGGATAAATTTCGTCTGGTTCGGAGTAAACGCGATTTTGTTCCTCGGAATGTATCAACTTATTTATTTGATGGAGAAAATATTCGGATTTGTTTCAGACGTTACTCTTCTGGAGCTTTGCGACACCAACCAGAAGCTCCTTCTGGAGCTGGCGCACAAGGCTCCGGGAACATTTCAGCACACCCTGCAGGTGGCTAATCTGTCGGAAGCGGCTGCCACGGCTATCGAAGCGAATCCTCTGCTGGCACGCACGGGAGCGATGTATCACGATATCGGCAAAATAAACAATCCGGCATTCTTTATAGAGAACAACCGCGGGGCCTTTAATCCGCATGACGAGTTGAAACCACGGGAGAGCGCAAAGATAATTTTACGGCATGTAACGGACGGGGTCGCCCTCGCGAAGAAGGAACGTCTTCCCCAGGTAATAACCGATTTCATCTCCGGACACCACGGCGATTCACTGGTATACTATTTTTATTGCAAGGAACGCACGGAGACAGGCAGGGAACCAGACAAGAAGGATTTCCGTTATCATGGTCCTAAACCGGTATCTAAAGAGGTATCTATTTGTATGATAACAGACGCTGTCGAGGCAGCGTCCCATAGTCTTACTGAATACACGAACGAATCCATAGACGCACTTGTGGACCGCGTGGTAGAGATGAAGATCAACGAGAAGGAATTATCGGCATCACTGCTGTCGTTCAACGATATATCGAAGATTAAGAACGTTCTGAAGGAGAAACTTTACAGCATTTACCACACAAGGGTTGCATATCCGGACAGGGAATAATCGGTTTGTATTTAATTATTTCATTCTTATTGCTAATTTTGCACTGCAATAAGCTAATCCTATGAAAATTTTACGCCCTGCCACAGTTCACGGACAAAAAGTATTTATCGAGACATATGGTTGTCAGATGAATGTGAATGACAGCGAAGTCGTGGTATCGATACTTAAAAACGAAGGTTATTCACATACGGACGAGATCTCCGAGGCAGATATAGTACTTATAAATACCTGTTCGATAAGGGACAATGCGGAACAGCGCATCTGGGGGCGGCTGCGGGATATTCGTCAATACAAGAAGAATAAGGCGTCGCTTATTGTGGGCGTCATCGGCTGTATGGCGGAGAGATTAAAAGAGGAGTTGATCGAGAAGGAGAAGCTCGTCGATATAATCGCCGGACCTGACTCTTACAGGGAACTTCCGGTATTGATCCGCACGGCTAACGAAGGCGGCAAGGCGGTAAACGTCGAATTGTCCAAAGAAGAGACTTACGCGGAGATATCCCCCGTAAGACTCGGCAAGGACGGAATAACAGCATTCGTATCGATTATGCGGGGCTGCAATAACATGTGTTCGTACTGCGTGGTTCCTTACACGCGCGGACGCGAACGAAGCAGAAATTATAATACAATTATCTCCGAGATCGAGGAACTCGTCGCGCGAGGCTACAAAGAGGTAACTTTGTTGGGACAAAACGTGAATTCCTATAATTTCACCGATGATAATGGAACCGTTACGGACTTCCCTACCCTGCTGAGAATGGCAGCGGAAGTGTCTTCAGCGCTGAGAATAAGATTTTCGACGTCACATCCTAAAGATCTGAGCGATCAAGTGCTGTATGCCATAAGGGATTATCCGAATATTTGTAAATCTATACATCTCCCGGCACAATCGGGAAGCAATTCGGTTCTAAAACAGATGAATCGTAAATATACACGGGAGTGGTATCTCGACCGTATATCCGCGATCAAACGGATAGTACCGGAATGTGCGATATCGACCGACCTTATCGCGGGATTCTGCACCGAGACAGAAGAGGATCATAAGGATACTCTCTCGCTAATGGAACAGGTAGGATACGCATTCTCTTTCATGTTCAAATATTCCGAGAGACCGGGCACGCAGGCGGCCCGTACGATGAAGGACGACGTTCCGGACGATGTTAAAACGCGCAGGCTGACAGAGATAATAAACCTTCAAAACCGCCTGTCGCTCATGAGTAACAGGAAGGATATAGGCAAAACATTCGAAGTATTGGTAGAAGGTAGGTCGAAGAGAAGCCTTGAAGATATGTCCGGCAGGAATTCTCAGAATAAAATGGTCGTATTTCCCGCAGGAGGCGAGAAACCTGGAGACTACGTTATGGTAGAGATCACGGACTGTACGTCGGCAACTCTTCTGGGCAGAAGGGTAAGATAAGTACGGCATGATAATTTAAAAATATTTTTTAATATATTTTGAAACATATAGGATAGTTCTCCTTGCAAATGTTTGCAACATGCCTTCTGAATCATTATATTTGCACCACACTTCGGGGTGTAGCGCAGTCCGGTTAGCGCGCCACGTTCGGGACGTGGAGGTCGCTGGTTCGAATCCAGTCTCCCCGACACAAGGTATTCAAGTAACCGCCCGTAAATGGGCGGTTACTTTTTTTTGTGGTAATAATTTTTTATTTTTATTCCATAACATCACGGCAGATATTAAATTCATGAACTTCTTATAGGTCGATTCTTTAAAAATGGGACAATCTCTAAATTCCCGGTTTTTATTGTATCCGGCTTTCGAAAGATAAAAGACTGCCAGACAGGTAGCAGAAATATCTACGTCCTACCAGATATTTATACAGATGGTATAGCTGACAAACAGACATTAAGAGACCGTTGAGAGCAAGAATTGTTTGCAGATTGGACAGCTATTTTTCTTTAAATCCGTGGGTACAGATTTGTGTTATCGTTCTGAAAAAGGTTCCTTACCAAATAAAATAATAAGTACAATTATATATTTTCGAAAAAAGACACAAAGAGAATAATCGATTGGATAAAAAAGAATTTAGAGATTAGCCGTATCGGGTTTAGCATAAATTTCTCCATAGAAATCGAATTTATTTCATCGCATCTACCACTATTGAATCTAAAGCATACCTTCCTAAATATCAGATAATTAAAAGAATCAGGACAAGAGTGTCGGGCGATAGTGCGATCCTCAGAATAAATAAAATCACCCCTAATCTAACCTTCTAAACTACCTCATGCACCAAAGACACGATATGCCAGATATTATGCATAAATAATTGTTCATCGGATTTTTTATACCTGTCAGCCCGCACACAGTATCACAAAACAATAAAATATTATTATTAGTCGCATTTATATTTTATCTTTGATATAAATGTGCCTTTTTATTGATGCGTGCATGCAATAAAAAGACCGAATAATATTCATTATACCCTCAAATTTTAAAATTTCAGGCATAAAAACAGCAGACGGAAAATTTCCGTAACCCTTGTTTAATGCTCCTGAAACTTACTATTAATGAATATTTTCGTTAGCCGGTTTACTATCGGCAAAACATCATTTTTATGACAGCTAAAATCATTTTGGACGGTATCCGGATCATTGACTGTAAATCTAAGAATCTTATTGAAAAATTAATTACCCGGTATACCGGACTGACTATCATCTGTTTCGGCAATTTGGAAATAACTTCGGATAATTACATTCGGACCACGGTAGATTGCAGGAATGCTATCGGTAACAAGATAAGATACGAGATAATCATCGATCCGGTAAACGATGTTATCCACACCAAACTTATTTGTAAGACTAAGAAAATTTCAGAATTAATGGCCTACTAAAATTATTTCCGGTCCGTTGGAACAATTCTTGAGGAATTTCCGGAACAATCATAAAATCAGAATAGATGAAAAAATTTCGCGATTTTATTATCGGCGGAAGTTTCTGGGTCCTTATCAGCGGATTCACACTGCCTGAATTACCTTACGGACCGGACGCACTCTCTCCGGTAATGAGCAGAGAGACCATAAAATATCACCACGGTAAACACGTTCAGAGTTACGTAGATAAACTGAATGACCTGATTATCGGCACTCCGTTCGAAAACTCTACTTTAACAGAGATAGTAAAATCGGCTACCGGAAATATTTTTAACAACGGGGCGCAGATAGTCAATCATATTCTATTCTTCGACGGACTGGGACCTGAGTCAGAGACCAAGGATCATCCGGAAGGAGAACTTTATACTGCCATAATAAGGGACTTCGGGTCGTTCGAAGATTTTAAGAATAAATTCGAAGAGTCCGGCAATTCCTTGTTCGGTTCCGGATGGGTTTGGCTCGTCAGTGACAATACCGGTAATTTGGAGATACTTAAAACCGGGAACGCTGATAATCCTATACGCGAAGGGAAGATTCCTTTAATAGCTGTCGATCTATGGGAGCATTCTTATTATATCGATTACCGCAACCAGAGGAATACTTACCTCGGCAATATATGGCGTATAACGGATTGGGATATGGTGGAAGAGAGGTATTCGCAAAGGTAATGAAGCTCTTACCCGCAAGACGGCAGCCCTGACAGCTGCCGTTCTTCTTTTTAATTCGACAGAATTTCCTACCTTTACGACGCACTATTTCGCAGAGCGCCTGTTATGGCGGGAGCGGGTAGTGTAATTTACATAGAAGACGTTTACAAGCGTTTGTCTTTCGTGTTTCAAAACCTCGCAAATTTTGAACCCTTCGAAAAGAACAATAGCGACAAAGACGTCCTCCTGATATGTATTTCAACATCGGTTTTATTTCCGGAAGGAAATATGCTTGTGTTTCATATCAGCGTGGGCTTTCTGCGTTGCTCGTTCTCGGAGGGTGGGCATGCGAGGGCCTGAAGCACGAAGCGAGCAAAGGTAAGATTCCCACGCTTTTTCTGTTTAAATTCTTCTGTATTCCAAGTTGTTATATTGTTCTCAAGGGAATCGAGACGGTTATCATGAAGAAGGAATGATTCATACCGGAGAACTTATCGAACGCACTCTTCGCGAACAAGGTCGTACCGTCACATGGTTTGCCCGGCAGCTGTGCTGTACACGTCCCAACGTATATAAAATATTTCACAAGGAAAGCATTGACACTCAATTACTTTTACGGATCTCCCGTATTCTCGGCCACGATTTCTTTCTGGATATATCGGATCAGGTAAAAATGGATTTACGGGATAAACAATAGAACTGTATCCAAATAGATTACAATTTAGTATACTTTATGGAAGCACCTGTAAATCAACATATTTACTATTTTTAAATATTTTTGTGCAAAATATAATTTAAATATACTGCAATTACCAAATACCGTGTAAGACTGCGTAAAAATTATAAAAACCAAACAGTGTAAAAGATGAAGAAATCAATTTTAACAGCATTCACTGTATTCGCCGGTATATTCTCAATATATGCCCAGCCGAAGACAGTCATTACAGACTTCGAGTACCAGAATACACAGGCACGTGTTCTCGAACCGGTATCGAGCGCTTATGTTAAACCCACAGTGGTGGAACTTATGGTCGATTCAGTAAGATTCGAGCATACGTTCACTCTCGAACGGAGCAAAGTCGAAGTAAGTATGAGGGGAGATCTCGAAGAGATACGTAGTTGGGGATTATACATGGCGTCCGAAGAGGCCTCAAAAATAAGAGGGATAGCGTGCGATATAATTGTAGCGGCGATGTTCAATCTTGAATTTGATAAATCGGAGAAGGATTATAAACTCAAAGTAGTCGGCTATCCTGCAAGATTTGCGAACTGGGCTACGGCATCTCAGGAAGACTACGAATGGATAAAAATGGATAAAACGTACACTACTAACGAAAAAGATAAAATGGCGGCCATAATTAAATAACCTATTAATTGTTAAACTTAAAAAAGAACCATGAAAAAAATTATACTCCCGTTAATTGCGATTTTATTTGGCAGCTACATTTACGCACAGTCAAATATTGTATCGTCCACTTCAAGAAGTATTACTACCGTATCGGTTAGTGAACCGAAGCCTCAGCCCGAACCCTCCCCTTCCACAGAATGGTTCGTTCGTACAGGACTAAATATTATGAATTTTGCCGGTGACGGAGGAGACGGTCTGGACAGTAAGGTCGGGTATGACGCGACATTCGGATTTCAGAAACCGATCGGAATAATAGGAGCCTATTGGGGTATGGAGTTCGGCGCGGGATCCCGCGGCGCCAAGTATAAAGAAACAAATTACGAAGAGAACCTGATCGCGCACAATATCCGAATCTCTCCGTTTACTTTCGGATGGAAATATGGAGTAACCGAGGAATTTAAGATCGACGCCCATTTAGGCACCTTTTTCTCATACGATTATACCGGAAAAATGAAAATAGAATACCGTGGATACGAATACAGCTACAAATTAAAAGACTGGGACGACTGGAACAGTTACGATGTGGGAATCAACGTCGGTTTCGGTGTATGGTACAATCGATATAACCTGGATTTTACATTTCAGCGCGGCTTTATTGAAACATTCGATGATAATAAATCCTACACGAACAATTTTATGATACGATTAGGAATATCATTTTAACCCGACCGCTTTATTTTCGAAGTTCACAACAATTATAATGTTGTGAACTTTTTTTGCGTCGTACTTTAGTGTTGATAAGCTCGTTTTCTTCTTCTCCAACGTGTAAATTCTCCGATCCAAAGGACGGAGGAGGTCGCGGCAATTATGAGAATCCAATCCCGGAAGTTTATCGGTACGGTACGGAATATTTCCCCTGCGTAGTTTACAATAAAGATCTGCCCTGCGAGGATAATAAGCAAAATAAACAAAAATACTTTCGATTCGGACATACTGCTGAATGCGGACCTCGCGGATCCGAACGCCTTGGCGTTGAACATATTCCAGAACTGGAGCATCACGAAAACAGTAAAAAATACCGACAACTGGTATATATCAACTTCTCGTCCGAAATAAAATAGCATGCCAGCGAGAACCAGTACAAACAGAGATCCCGTAAGAATTATCTTATTTTTCATCTCGCGGTTAACGATAAAATCTGTCGCACGCCTCGGTTTTTCCGTCATAACTCTCGGATCGGGCGGTAGAGATGCAAGGGCGCAGGCTGCAAACGTATCCATTATAAGGTTCACCCATAGCATCTGCGTCACCGTAAGCGGAAACTCCGTTCCGAATATCGATCCGGCAAAGACAATTATTATGGCAGTAAAATTTATCGTGAGTTGGAATAGTACGAATCTTTGGATATTTTTATACAGCGACCGCCCCCACATTACGGCAGTAGCTATGCTTCCGAAGGAATCGTCGAGAAGTGTGATGTCGCTCGCCTCTTTGGCTACAGAGGTTCCGCTGCCCATCGAGAGTCCCACATGGGCAAAATTAAGGGCGGGAGCATCGTTGGTTCCATCTCCTGTCACCGCGACTATCTCGCCATTCTTCTGGAGAAGCTGTACAAGTCTCTGTTTATCGGAAGGTCTCGCCCGTGCCATTATTTTTATTTCGCCGAGACGGCAGGAGATATTCTCATCCGGAGTATTTTCAAACTCTGTTCCGGTGATTATGTTTTCATCTCCATCGTCGGCAGAGAATAATCCGATCCGGCTCGCGATCTCTCTGGCAGTGGCCGGGGTATCCCCGGTAACAATCTTTATATCGATCCCTGCGTCCAGGCACTTTTCTACGGCTTCCGGAACATCTTCGCGAACAGGATCCATTATCGCCACAATTCCGAGGAACACAAGTTTACAGCGCTCCATCGCTTCCTCACACTTACTTACCTCGTCCGCAGGGTTACAGTAAGCAAATCCTAAGGTCCGCATAGCCTTCCGCTGATATTTAAGGGTTAATTCCGCGATCTTATGTTCATACTCTTCGACAGGAACTTCACTGCCGTTTATCAGAACTTTGCTGCATTTGGACAATACGATCTCCGGAGCACCTTTTATGTATAGCATCTTACCACCCTCATTATCCACGAGTGTCGCCATATACTTGCGTTCGGTGTTGAACGTAAGCTGATCCATAATGTCCGTTGATTCCCGTATCTTAATATAATCCACTCCGAAGGAATCGAGCCATAGGAGCAACGCTCCCTCCGTAGGATTACCGATAACTTTAATACCGTCCGTCTTCTCGAGGAACGCGGTGGAATTCACGGCGATTCCTTCTGCAATAAGGTTACTGATAGCGTCGCCGGATAACTTCTGGTCCGCGAGAGAGAAGTACTGCGTCTCCTCCACCGTCATACGGTTTTGGGTGAGAGTTCCTGTTTTATCGGTGCATATTACGGTAGCGGCTCCCATAGTCTCGCATGCGTGCATATTACGGACGAGATTATTGGTTTTCAGCATTCTGCGCATGCTCAAGGCAAGGCTGAGGGTCACGCTCATAGGCAGCCCTTCGGGCACGGCTACCACTATTAAGGTCACAGCTACCATAAAATAACGTAGAAGCCTGTTTGTCGACTCCAAAGAGAGCCATGAGCCGCCCTCGAGAGGATCGACATCGAAGAGATACCCTGCGGCGGAGAGTATAAAGAATACCATCAGCCCTATAATAATCCATTTGATCCATCCGAGTTTATCGATGACAACAGGTACTTGTTTTTTCTTACCGGCCAGTTCGAATCCGTCGTAGAGTATAGGCACCCAGATTTTTACCGACATTACCGCCAACGAGATCAGTACACAGCAAAGCGTCCATATCTGCGGAGCAGTATAATCGTAGTCCACTATGAATATATCTTTCAGAAACAGCAGAATGAACGTTAGGAATGCAAGAGAGAATCCAATTACCCCTATAAATTTGGCAAGGCTCTCCAGTTGAATACTGAGAGGAGTCTTCTCGTCAGGTTTAATAGCGGACTGACGTGCCACTTTGCCATACTCGGTGGAATCCCCCACCGCAGTAACGGTTAATTTACCGTAGCCCTCGACAACGGTGGAACCCCGCATCAACATATAAGAGGGATATGTCGATTGATCGTCCCTCTTTGTGATATCGGCATCCTTAGAGGCGAGAGGTTCTCCGGTAAGGTTGGATTCATTCACAATCAGCGATACGGACTCCATCAAGGTTCCGTCCGCAGGAACCTCCTCGCCTGTTTCGAGAATAAGGATATCGCCTACTACTATATCTTTTTTGGGAATCTGTCCGACCTCGCCGTCCCTTAACACTTTATAAGGAGTATCGTCGTCAACTTTGCCAAGAAGGTCGAATTTTTTCCGGGCGTCGTACTCAAACCAGAAGGATACCCCGGTGGCAAGGAATATAGCGCAGAATATACCAATGGTCTCGGCAAACTCTTTCTCAACAAAGGATATACCCAAAGACAAAAACGCCGCGATAAGCAGTATCCTAATGACCGGATCCTCAAACTTCTCCAAGAACAGCCTCCATACCGGTTCCTTATCCGGCGGGGTAAGTATATTTTCGCCGTATTTTTCGCGACTCTCTTTGATCTGCTGTTTGTTCAACCCTCTCAAGTCCTGCCTACCCTCTGCCATAATATCGTATTTAATTAATCCTCACCCTCCTCTTCTCCGTCATAAAGAAACGAATCCATCATATCGTCTATATCCCTCCGCTCTTTTTTCGTAGGTCTTCCTGCACCGCGGTCCCTCATGACAAAAAAATCGTTCTTAAGACCATAAAGTTTGCCGAGTTCTTCCGGGGGGGTGATATTCTCCATAAAATTCGGAACATTCTTTGCCGGCTGTCGGTTGTTGAGCTCCTCGAGTACGCGGAGAGTATAAATTACCGGCATCTTCTTAACCGTGACAATATCTCCCTTTTTAACCTCCTTCGATGCCTTGGCGACAGAACCGTTTACCGTAATCCTGTTATTTTTACAAGCGGCGGCGGCATCGCTCCGGGTTTTAAACACACGCACGGCCCAAAGCCATTTATCTATGCGTGACATTCTATTTTTTATTAAAATTGTTCATCGTGTAATCCATACCGGCAGTCCCGAACGATTTTATCGCTTCGATGGCATGATCGATCCTTTCCGGCAGCATCTTCATCTCTTCGTCAGTCCATTCTCCCAGGACATAATCGACCTGATACCCTTTGGGGAATGCATCTCCGATGCCAAATCTCAAACGGGGATAGTCCGGTCTTCCCAAAACTTCAGTTATACTCTTCAAACCGTTATGTCCTCCGTCACTCCCTTTTTTTCTGAGGCGCACCGACCCCAGAGGCAGTGCGAGATCATCGACGACGACAAGAACGTTCTCGATAGGAATTTTCTCGACCTTCATCCAGTAGCTCACCGCCTTACCGCTTAGATTCATGTAAGTGGATGGTTTTAGCAGGAGGAAAATTCTTCCTTTGAACTTTATTTCTGTAATCGAACCGTACCGTGCTGTCGTAAAAACAGCATTGGACGCTTTAGCTAAAGCGTCCAAAACCATAAATCCTATATTATGCCGGGTATGGGCATATTCGGCTCCGATGTTGCCTAACCCGACTATGAGATACTTCATTCCGTAAAATTTTAAGCGGCCTTTAACAGGCTATTAAAGACGGAAATTATTTTTTTCTTTCTTCTGCGGCAGCGGCAGCAGCGGCACCTCTTGCAGCACGAGTCATCTTAACGGCACAAATAGCTGTCGTTGCCGGAGTGAGAATATCCATATTTTCAAAGCTGAGATCGCTTACGAATACAGATTTTCCAAGTCCGAGTCCGGAGATATCTATATCGAGAGTATCAGGCAGATCCTCTTCATTCGCAAGAACGCGGAGTTTTCGTTTACTCAACATAAGCTTACCCCCCATTTTAACCCCTTCCGAGTTTCCATAGAGTTTTACAGGTACGTCGATAGCAACTTTTTTACCAGGGACTACTCTGTAAAAATCTATATGCAGAACATAATCTTTTACCGGATGGTACTGAACTTCCCTCATAACACCTTTGATCTTCTCTCCGTCGATGTCGAACTCTATAATATAAGAGTTAGGAGTATAGATCAGCTGATTCAATTCCTTTGCATCCACTGCAAAATGTACCGTATCGCCTTCCCCGTAAATCACGCAAGGGACCAACCCTTCGCTGCGTACTTTTTTTGTCTCTTTTTTACCAAAACCGTCGCGTTTGCGGCCTTTAATTTCAAATGTTTTCATTTTAATAATTTTAAATGCTACTCAGAGTTCCGCATACAGGAGCTCCCCATCACATTATTTGCGGCACAAATATACGGGATTTTTTCATTTTTATTTAAAAACTCTTGAATTTTTTAAATTTATGTTTACATTTGCACTCGTAAAAGTTCTTTTGAAAGTACGGATCCCGTCACATTTATTGGACGCGAAACGCTAAATGTCTGAACTATTGAATTTTGCAAACATTATATTTTCACTATTAAGTTAAGAAAATGTTAAGTTTGACAAAAAGTGTTGCACAACAAGGTAAAACATTCTTATATTTGCATAAAGTTTTTAGGTTCAGTTTTAAGTTAGTTAGTAGTTTTAGTTAGTAAGACGGAAAGACGGTACGGAAGGCTTCAGCCTCCTATCCCGCCTTTTTTTAGTTTAAAAGGTTCGTCGTTGAAAATTGAATAATATTGCCCAGGTGGTGAAATTGGTAGACACGCTACTTTGAGGGGGTAGTGACCGTTAGGTCGTGTGAGTTCGAGTCTCGTCCTGGGCACAGTAAAAATGGCTTTCAGATATCTGAAAGCCATTTTTTATTTCTATCACGACCGCACCGCGACCGCAAGTATAATTTTCCATAAAAAATATTAAATAATGCGGCGTTTCCAGAAATTATATGGGTCGAGAACGTTATAACAACAGTGCGAGTCCCCAGGATAACATATTCCGATCTAAAGTCATTTGCATTTATTGCATAATCAGATATTTATTGTCATTATACCTAACATTTCGTATCTTTGCCTTATGCTAAAAAGGTTAGAATGACTACTATAGATAAAAATGTTTTTCTACGAAGTTTTAAGGTAATCCCTCAAAACTCCTTTGATTTATTTTTAGGTTCTGGAGCATCTATTTCAGCTGGTATTCCTTCTGGTGGAGAACTAATATGGTATTTCAAACGGGAAATTTTAAATGCTGATGGAAAGATAGATGGTAAAAAGATAAAAGACTTAAAAGTGGAATCGAATCAAAAATTGATTCAGAGTTTCTTTGATGCTAATGAGGAAAATAAAATTGAAAACCTATATTCCTACTATTTTGAATTGTGTTATCCTGACCCACAGATTAGGGAAGATTTTTTAACAAGCATCATCAAAGATAGAAAACCATCTATCGGCCATTTATGTATATCCGCTTTAATACAAGACAAAAAAATCCATACAATTTGGACAACTAATTTTGATGACTTAGTAGAGAAGGTTATAAATTCAACCGATGGATTGAGCTGTTCTGTTATCTCAACTAAAGATTCAAATTCCGTATCTGGCTTTAGAAAAGATATTCCTAAGGTAGTAAAACTTCACGGAGATTTTAGGTATGATAATTTACAAAATACAGATTCTGAATTACAAAAGTTAGAGGATAGTCTGCACAAACAATTTGTATCAAATTGCCAGCAGAAAGGATTGATTATAGTTGGCTATTCAGGGTATGATAAATCAGTATTAAAGTCTTTAAGGGAAATTATCAATGGAGATAATCCATTTCCACGGGGATTAATACGGTGTCTGCCTAAGGGACAAGTTCCATCATCAGAATTGGTATCTTTAATAGAGCAATCCAATAATAAAAACCAAAGGTCAGGCTTTTTATACATTGACAGTTTTGACTATTTTCTTCATGAATTATACTCTATATCTGAGGTTAAAAATGAGAATATAGATTCTTTGGCAAAAGTTAAATTTGAGCAAAAAGCACCTTTTAAAACAATACAATCATCAATAAAATCCCCTATACTGTTAAATGCAATAAAAGCAGACTCTTTCCCAAATAGTTTTTTTATTTCAAAAACTAGTCTGTCAAATTGGAATGAATTAAGAGAATTAATAGATAACAAAAATGTTGTAGGGGCATTGTCGAAAGGCAACCCATATTTATTAGGAGAAGAAGGTACCATCAAAGACATTTTTGGGAAATTATCCTCAAATTCAATTGAAATACAAGACATTCCAGAGAGATTGTTTTATCAAAAAGAGTCTTTCTTATTGGGGTTACTTTATGATTTTATTGAAAAATCACTGATTAATCAATATGATTTATCGTTATTTAAGAGAGGAAGAAGTGTAAAGAAAATGTACTCTAAAAGGTACCCTATACCTCAATCAGAAATAGCCGCTATTCAGAAATGGAACTCAATGTTCTCTCTACCTAATGGAATTTCTGTATATGAGGCTTTTGAGTTTAAGGTAGAGCTTATCAATAAAGATTTATTTTTCATAATATGCCCTTGTGTCCATATTGAAAACTCAAATGGCACAGACGCAACTAAAGAGCAGGTACAGTTAATTTCCAATGCAATCTATTCAAACAGGTATAATAGTGCATATGGAGATAAGCTTAAATTCTGGCACAAATTTTTAAAGAATGGCAATAATACTATCATATTTAAGTTAGGCAATTTTGAAATAAGATTATCTTCCTATTATTCCACAGCCTCTTCTGTTCAGAATAATATTCACTGCTTTGAGGATTATAATAAACTGCAAGAGCCTCTCATCTATTTTCATCATCAAGATTCTACAAAAAGATCTATTCATCCTATTAATGGATTAAAGATGATGGGAACACTTGAAAATAGCTATAATAGTATAGGCAATAATGGAGGTAAGATAAAGTTAGGGATTATTTCTCCTGCTACTGGTTTTGAAAAACTAAGATCTCATTTGAATAAACTGTTAGCCACATCATCCCAACCCAAGAAAAGGATTACCTAAAAGATTATCCCGGTTTTGATAAGATTTACAATAAACAACTTATAATACCGGATTCAGCCCGTAGTCAAAATGTACTTCTTATATCTGATAGTGAAACTAATAATTTGGAGGCTATTCAATTTTATAAATTGATTAAAAATAGGATTAATAAACTGGCAGAGAGATTCAATGAGTTGGACTGTGTTATAATATATATCCCAGAGAAATGGAAGTTGTTTAGAGAAAATAAATCGCTTGAAATGTACTTTGATTTACATGATTCTTTGAAAATATATTGTGTAAAGAAAAACCTAAAAGTTCAGTTCATCGAAGATAAATCTATAAACAATTATAATACTGCTAAAGGACTTTGGTGGCTTTCTTTGGGCATATATGTAAAATCTAATGGTACACCCTGGAAAATTGAATCGAAATATCAAGGAACTGCATTTGTCGGCTTAGGTTATGCAATTAAACAGAATGCAAAAAATAAGGTAGTTTTGGGCAGCAGTCAAATTTTTGATGGAAATGGGAATGGGTTAAAATTCTTATTACAGCCAATTGAAAAACCCGTATACTACAATAAAAATCCTTTTATGAGCAAAGAGGATGCTTTTAGATTGGTAAGTAATATTAGAAATACCTATAACCGAATAGATCCAGCCATTGGCCTAAATAAGATCATCATTCATAAGACTACGCATTTTACCAGAGAAGAAATAGAGGGAATCAATAATGCTCTTACAGGAATAGATGATATTGAGTTATTGCAAATTCAACAATACTGTGAATGGAGAGCATTAAAATTGAAGAAAAATCCCCAAACTGGCAAACATGAATTTGACGGTTTCCCAATTGAAAGAGGAACTATTATTCAACTAGATGAATACAGTTTTCTTTTATGGACTCACGGTGTAGTTCAATCCCCAGAGTTTTCAAAAACCTACTATCAGGGGAAACGAGGAATTCCGGTCCCTTTATTAGTAAGAAGATTTATGGGAAAAGACCCGATAGAAACTGTTGCAGCTGACATTCTAAAATTTACTAAAATGAATTGGAATGGAGCAGAACTATACAAGACCTTACCCGTAACAATAGATTTTTCTAAAAGACTATCCGTAATGGGAAAACAATTAGAAGAATTAGGTTCCAATGCTTATGACTTCAGATACTTTATTTAAAGGAAATTTTACACAGCACAACAAGTTACTACCAGAATTTAAATAAAGGAGTCAGCAAGAAACTGAGGTTTTCCGTCCCGGACTCAAATCTCATTCTACTTAATTTGACTGCCCTTCTCCGTGAATGCGACGCGGCCGGTACCTTTTTTACTACATATATTAAAGCAAGAACAGTCCATAAGGAATTGCAAGTGCTGCCGGGATTTATGACTCTTCCGTTATCCTCTCTGCAAACAGATTGGTTATATTGGATTTTGCTTTTCTTGCTGAACCTCCTCCATTATTCTATCATTCCATTATCGGTAGGGCGGATAAGCATACGGATGTTTAACTCTATCCGTTTCACACAGATTATAAACTTTTAATCCTCTTAACCTTGCTCGTTGAACGGTGTATTGCGTACCGCCTGTTTGTCCGTCATAATAGCAAACCAAAACCGAACTGTTATCCAATAGAAAATCATTTCGTTTATGGAATGCTCCGCGATGGTAATAACCTGAAACTTCGATTTTGCTGTATGCTTCGACCAGCACCCTTGCATACTCGGATTTCCAATATTGTGGAAAATTGACGGCCTGTTCCGGAAAGGGTATCATACAAACCAACTTAATGGTAGTGAACTTTTTTTTCAGTTTGAGAACCGCACTGGCGGCCATTAAATCGAATCCGGCGGCCATACCGGTTAAGTAAGTTTTATAGCCTTCCCTGGCGAGGTTGCGGATGGTTTCCAATAAACGTGATTCTAATTGATGGTGAAGCAAGTCATTATCGGGATCGGACTTTAAGAGTTTATCGGGGCGGTAGCCGGAAAATGCGACAGTTTTTGACGAGTCTATGCTATTAAATTTCATATTATAAGGGGTGAAATAAGTGAATTTGGGAATTTTCACTGCCCCTGCCGGAAAATAAGGAACGCAGGAGTAACACCCTCTCTGTCGGCCTTCGGAGCCTCTGAATGGTATGTTGTCCTGCGCCCAGAGTAGCTCCGACCGTATGGTCAGGGCATACCCTTGGGTTTCAACAACATTTACACCATTCATAAACCTATCTTTCGATAGTCCGAAGTTTACAGAGAGGCATAAAGGTCGTTTACCCTTTATATTTTCAACACAAACAGTTATGTCGAATCCGTATGTCTATGCAAAGATAACATAAGTTCAAGGATGTGATTGATACTATTCCGCAAATGTAGGTATTAATTCAAAATATTACAAGTACATCCCCGATAAATACGTCAGTATTTTGAAGTTTTGTACATGGCAAAAAGAAGACGTAACGAAGAACTAGTCAAGGCGGTTGGTAAAAGGCTTCGGGAACTCAGACTCACAAAAGGACTATCTCAGGATGAGGTGTATATTGATACCGATATTCACATAGCTCGTATGGAAATGGGGCGGTATAACATTACTATAAGCACACTGTCGGATTTGTGTGATTATTACGGGATAAACTTGAAAGATTTTTTTGACAATCTTAATTAAATAATGTGAATATGGCAATAGAATCTTCTTACAAGGACAAGGATGCTTCTGAATGGGGAAAAATAACAGATGAATTAATATCAAAACATGTTATTTCTACTGAGGAAATTGTGGAGACCATTTTAAAATCATGGGATGATATATTCAACTCTAAAATAGGTTCTTTCTATATTGGAAAAGATATTTACCCTTCTCCTCAAATAATGAGTTTTCTGTTACATGAACTTATACCTTTGTATTTAAGCCAAAATCATCCAGAAGAATATAAAGTCGGCACTTTAAAAACAGAAAAAGATATCCACTGTTTAAAAAATTGCTCCATGTCAATCGAAATTAAAGGATCATCACATCCGTCCCAAATTTTTGCCAACAGAAGTTATGCTCAACCCCAAGAGGGAAATGTTTTAAAGTCAAAAGACGGTTATTATATTACAGTCAATTTTGAAAAATTTGAAGACGTCAAACCGAGGATGCCCAAAATCTTACTTATAAGATTCGGTTATTTGGAGCATTCAGATTGGATAGCACAAAAATCTGCTACGGGGCAACAAGCTCGCTTATCTCCCTTAGCATATAAATATAAATTGAAGCAAATATACCCTAGAGTGGAAAAAGAGTTTGAGTTGAAGACACAAGTTTAGTATCTCTTATATTCTTCTCGAGGCGGTTCGCCGTAATTTCACAATATTTCTCATTTATTTCAAAACCTAAACACCTTCTATTGTGGTTTAGGCACGTTTCAGCTGTCGTGCCTGAACCCATAAAGGGGTCGAGTATCAATTCATTTTCATTGGTAAAGCCCAATATAATACGAGTTATAAGATCTACAGGAAACTGAGCAGGATGCGGAGTGCGTTCTATTGAGGATCTATTTGCTCCCGAAGTCACTTTTGCAATTTGCCATACATCAGAAGGATTCTTACCCAAAGAATTACATCGGAGTTTGCCGTTTTTCTTTTGGTTGGGATATTTTACGTCAGGATCTCGAATATCATCTAGATTAAAAGTATAGTTGTTTCTGTCTTTTACATACCATAAAACCTTTTCGTTTCTAGGCGAAAGGTATTTCTTGGACGAGACCCCTGCACCATAGTTCCATATTATTTCTTGATTAAAATAAAATCGGAGCCTATCCCACAACAAGTAGGATATTGGTACCGCTTTGCCCTTTTCAGGTACTTCGACATACCCTACATTGAGCATGTAAGAACCATTTTCTTGAGTGATATTATAGATATAATCACTAATCTTTACGAGCCAATCAATGTATGTATCAATTGGGAGAACTTTCTCATATTCTTTCCCGATATTATAAGGTGGACTTGTTACCGTTGAATCTATCTTCAAATCGGTCTCAGCTAAAGCTGACAAACCTTTCATACAGTCCATATTATATAATAAAACAGTATCATTTGTATAATAAGGCTTGCCTAGTTTCTCTATTATTTCTGCAAATTTTCTCATTTTTTGATCATCATTGATTGGCAAATATACAGATTTTACCTGACGAAGATTTATCATTTCGGCAATAGTAATTTTGCATTCTTTTGCCGTTCTTCTTTTTCAAACGACGAAAGATACATTTCGGTGGTCTGTAAGTTATTATGCCCAAGACTTTCACTAATGTACGCTATGTTGGCTCCGCTTCGTTTTAGGACGGTTGCGAAACTGTGCCGGGCGGTGTAGGTCGATTTGCCGGTCGCGTAGATATTCGACAAGCGCCAGATGCTCCAGCTCGCCGACCGATAATATTTCGATACGGGATATTTTAGGCGCCGTCGGCTTTTGTTCGTTCGGTAAAATGGTTTCCGTGTTCCCGGATTCGTACGCCAGCTTACGGATCGCTTCGGCTATGGAGCAATTTTCCATCCGGGCTACTAAGTCGATAATACTGCCGCCCTCGCCGGTTCCGAAGTCGTTCCAAAGGTTGCGGTTATAGTCCACCTTAAAGTTCGCATGGGTATCTTCCCATAGCGGAGATAGATACATTCCGTAGCCGGGCTTTTCGGTGGTGGGATTGATTCCACGCTGTGCGAGGTAAGACCGGATGGATATGCGTTTTATATACACTATATTACTTCCCATTATTTACTCCTTTTTTACCTGTGCGGATAGATTCAACATCTGCCTGCTTGTATCGTTTCCGTCCTCCGAATGGATAAGATTTGATATAGCCTGTCCGTTCCCAATTCCATAGAGTGGAGGAATCTATTTTGAGAATCGCAAGCACTTCTTTTCTCGATAGAAACTCCTCCGGCAACGGTTCCTGCCTGACCGGTTTTAGGGTTCCGGCTACCTCTTTAAAAATTTCCCGCAGATCTTCGAGTCCGACCGTTACGCTAACATTTGCCCCGGAGCGGATTAAATCTTTTACATTCATGGTAAATACTATTTAGAAATTAATTCTCCGAACGATTTTCGCTCGGTTCCGACGGCAATAGTATTAGGAGATTTTTCGGGGAAAAAGATTTTCTTGGGAGACTCAAAATCCCATTATAAACTTTTGATTTTGATGTATATAAACGCAAAAGGGGATTTACATTTCTGTAAATCCCTTTCATAATGATTTAATATAATTCTATTTGATGTTCGGCTCTATCGGAATTTTATATGTAACCCGTTCATCATTTTTGAATTTTTTGTAGATACTTCTCTTTGAACCGTCCAATTGCACAAATACTTTTATAAGCCAATCGGCTGTTTCGGGCTGAAGCATTACATCAAAATGATTCCAAATATTCCAACCGTAATGATATAATTCAAAATTATCAAGTCCGGTAGTGTTAATTTTTTGATGAATGTCATCGTAACACCCCTGAGCATACTGCTCTATATAGCGATACAATAAAGTTAAGTCGGCTTCCGGGACATAGCCATTTAAAACTTCATCGGAATATCTACAAAAAGAATCGATCTTTTTTCTCAATTCGGAATCTTCCGATAATGACGGCCGATACTTAGGTATTACTTTAATGCGTTTTAATACCGCTTTGAAAATAGGCTCCAAAACTTCAATGCAAAGCACATAAAGCAGACAAATACTGACCAGAACAATAATAAATACGAGATTAGCCGTGTCGGTATCTGCATCGTTACGTAAAGCAATATAGCGACCGATAGAAGCTAAAATCAATGCGGCGATTCCTGCTCCAACCCACGGGATATATTTGTCTTTCTTTACCATTTCGCCTAAATATAGCTGTAATGTAGGAAATTAACAACCGCTATTTATCCTTCAGCCACATCGGTTTTATAAAACTTGCCGGCGGCGGACTGCATTTTCAGTTGGTTACAATTTGTAACCAACTCACTTCCCTCTTTCTTCAGCCTGTTTTTCAGAATTTTCCAATAGTTATTCGGGTTCGCACTTTCAGTAATCACACCCACTACATCAACTATTGATATATACCATTTCTCCTGATCTGCATCCCAAACGGAGCGGACTTTCTTGTCCTCGAAAATTTTTATAGCATCGGTCTTTGTCATGGCTTATTTTAGGTTAATAGTATATTTAATTGCACTTATTAATCAGATTCACAACGACTTTTACCATAGCATCCATCTCTTCCGGATTACTCTCGGCTATCATCAATGTAAGGGCGACAAGCGTATTATTGGCAATTAGCTGTGTCGAATCCTGTCGGTATAAGATACCGTTCTTTTCGAGAAACCATAAGAACAGGAACGCGGCTATACGCTTATTCCCATCGGAGAATGAATGATTTTTTACGATTAGATAAAGGAGCATTGCCGCCTTTTCCTCGATGCTCGGATATAGTTCCTGTCCGTCGAATGTTTGATAAATAGTATTGATAGAGCTTTTAAACGAGCCGTCCTTTTCGTTACCGAACAAACCGCCACTACCAAATTTAACCCGCAATTCCCCGATAGCTTTCATGGCCGATTCGTATGTGGCCCGGAACGGTTCTTCAATGGTGGTATTCTCAATAGTGAGTTCCTGATAGTCGTAACGATCCAAAGTATCGAGCGCATATGTATAATCGCGGATAACTTTTAGTAAACCGGTTGCCTCATCCCCGGATAAGGATTGCGAATCGAGAACATTCGAGATCAAGCGTACCGCATTTTTCATCTCCTCCAGTTGCTCGGACTGGATTTTATGATTTATTGCATACCCTTTAACAAGATACTCTTTCAGTACACGGTTAGCCCATATGCGGAATTGAGTACCTCGCTGTGATTTAACACGATAGCCGACGGATATAATAACATCAAGATTATAATAATCTACAAGATATGTTTTACCGTCGGTAGCAGTTGTTGCATTTTTTGCAACAACTGAATCTCTTTCTAACTCTCCCTCTTTAAAGACATTAGATATGTGTCGAGAAATAACAGATTTATCCTTATCAAAAAGAGTTGCAAGTTGATTCATAGAAAGCCAAACTGTTTCACCCTCAATTGTAACATCAAGTTCGGTATTGCCATCTGGAGTTTGATATAGAATAATTTCTTCTATGCTCATATTACCTGGAATGTTTAAAAATTGTTGTAATTAAATGATTGCATGGCTTTATTCCAAAAATCCTATCAACTCTTTTTTCATATCCTCGTCGATATCGCGGTAACGCGCGAAAGCCTTACTCCCCTCTTTGTGGCCGCTCAACGCCCCGACCAGGTTAGGATCTTTCACCTGCTTATAAATGTTCCCGATGAAACTTCTCCGGGCCATGTGCGAAGACGCGACCTCATAAATCGGCTTTTGAACTTCCTGCCGTGTCCGTTGGTCGATGACCTTAACCATTCGGTCAAGATCTGCTTTCTTAAAAGCCTCCTTAATATTGTCGTTATATTTCTGCGATGAAATAAAAGGCAAAAGACTTTCCCTGTGCGGATCACGGTAACGTTCCAAAATTTCTTTGGCCGTGTCGCTCAATGGGACTCGGACGGTTTGCACCCTATCTTCGCGGGTTTTCTTAGGGATATACTCAATGGCTCCGTTAATAACATTCTTCCATGTAAATTTATAGAGGTCACTAACTCGGCAACCGATCAAGCATTGAAAAACAAAAATATCACGTTGAACGGCAACCGAGGGAATATCCGACATATCGGTCTCATAGAGTTTTTTTCTCTCATCGTTGCTTATATAGATAGGCGTACCGTACACGCTTTCACCGACAGAGTAGTTTTTGAAAGGATTATTAGTGGTATATTCGTTGTCATTCGCCCAGATTATGAAAGACCGGAACCTTGTCATCATATCAGAGATGTAGTTCTGTCCGCGCTCTTTCGGCATTCCTTTAAGTTTGTCGCTCTCTTTTTTGGGCTTGTAAGTCTTTTTGGACTGTTTTGTCAAATACGGAATGGCATCGTATATTTCGGGATGTGATTTAAAAACTTCCCGCTCATTAGTTAGAAAGTATTCAATATCCGCAAGCTGGTCGTATGATAGAGTAGCTATATTTAATTTGAAAGACCGGCTACCCGTGGCCCGTTTATATAGCTCGTACCGTTTTATGCAACGGATAAGAACATTAAAATGCTTGATGCGCGATTCCGACAGCTTATGTTTGGTAAGATAATCTGCAGCGATGTCGAAAAAATCTTTAACTCGTTCTTTAGTTGCTTTGGCGGGTTTATAAAATGCCGCTACTTTCTTCTCTCCCCACGTCCGATCTAAGGAACTTTTATCTTCTACATGCTTAAGTTCATCTTCTATGTACCGGGTCAGTTTTAATAGTAATTCTTTCTTTTCGATCAGCTGTTCCTGTTCTTCTCCGGGGGTAGCGGGAATAGTGATAGAATTCTTTTTACCCCAACGCTTAGGGTTTATCCAGATACGGGATTGGATTCGCATACGGTAGTCATGTCGAATATAAGTGCGCAAAATGATTTGGCACTCTCCCGCGCTGTTAGCTGTTTTGGTGAGTAAATATGTTGTAGCCGCCATAAAATAAAAGTTTTTCTTCATGGCAAACATAGGTAATAGTTTCTGAACTAACAAATTTCTGCGACCGCACCGCGACCGCAAATTGCAAAAATGATCAAATTTGCTTCAAAAGCAATTCAAACAAAACAAACGTAAACAGCTAATATATAGAATAATAAAAAATTATTTTGATTTTAAAGTTTTGGGTGGTTTTGTATTCTGCGAGTCTCATCCTGGGCACCATTTAAAATGCCTAATCGTTTGAGAATAAACGGTTAGGCGTTTTTTCATATTTCTCAATTAAAATATATTATTTATTTGTGTACGAAGTGTAAGAATGCTACTATATCCGACATGATACACGAACGGATCCGACAAACAGCCTCTATTGAGAAACTTCCCGCACATAACGACACGAATAATATTCACTGGATAATTCTTTCGCAATAGATCCGATATGATTTGCAGATTAATATCCGTATTAAATATTACACTGACTTTACTTGACATATATTCCGGACAAGACAAATAAAAACATCTACGGTTAATTCCGTAGATGTTTAACTTTAAAAATTTTATGCCGAATTAATTAATCGAGATAATATAGTTTGACATCGTCTATATAGAGCTGACTCTCCGGCGCAGCATTAAAATTAGCTCCGTCCGCGCTCGACGAGAAGACTATTGAGATCATATATTCCTGCTCCGGATCATACGAACGTCCATCCTTCCAGTCGAAGTTGACTTCGAAGAATTTATATTCCGTAACTTCCTCTCCGCTCGTAAACTGTCCGAATGCGACAATCTTGTCCGAATTATCGTTGATCTGACTGCCGTCCAGCCAGTTGTTTTCTTCCGATTTTTCAAACAATACAGCGGTTACCGCCATCATATCCGCCCTTCCGGATGGATCGATCTCTTTGTTATTGTAGAACACTGGGCCAGGGGTGTATTTGTAATATCCTGTAACTTTGAGAGGATTGTGTGCATATTCCACTCCGAAGTGCGTCGTCTGCATCGAATCTCCGCCTATACCGCGAAGAGCTGAAAAATCACCCAGATAAACACTTGCGGCAGTAACACCGGGAACTTGCGAAGCTGCCAGTCCTCCGGGATTGAGGCTTTCGTTTGTTTCGAGTTTAAGTGCGTAACCGGAACGACTGTCTTCACTTCGTGTAATGGACCATCCGTGTGTGTTTCGGTAGCTCGAAGAGTAATTAGCCATCGCTTCGTTATTTGTCGCCCATCCTGTCGGTGCAAGCCATGAAACAAGAAGATATCTTTTGGTTTCCCACTCTTCAAAGTCGTAAGCCACGGAATTGGCTCTCATGTACCTGATTGTATAATCGTTAGATTCGGTCTCATCCTCGGAAGTTACGGTGAATTCCACAGCTTCCGCCCCTGCGAACGGCCTGTCGGGAATTTCTGTCATCACCGCACCCACAGGCAGTGTTATTACCGGATAGAGGTTGGCTATTTGATCTACGGTTGCTTCATCGTCGATATAAAACACTATATCGAAGTCGAGTTCCGTAAATTCAGGCTGTAAAACTACTATGCCGTCCGGATCCTCGATTACCAACGATTGTATCAATGCGTCTCCGTTAAGAATTACCGCACCGATGGTATACTCCGTTTCATTCTCTCCGTTCTCCGACACTACGGTAAATAAAAGCGGATCCCCTGAGAAGTCGAACGTGTCGCCTTCCTCTACGACAGTTCCGTCAAATACCACAACAGCTCCTTCGGACACGGTAAATACCGGTGTAAGCGCTTTTAGTTGAGACTGCTCCGCTGACGAAGCGACATGGAATACGATATCGGTTCCTTCTTCCGGTATTACGATATTATCCCTGTCGATAACTACTTCGTCTTCGAATCTCAATTCGAGTATAGCGGCATCGGAGTACGCGTTGCGGGTATAAGATACCGTGTAATTTTTAGAATCTTTCGAGAGGGTGGAAGACACCGTATAAACCACCCCTTCTCCGGCAAAGTCCACCTCTTCTCCCGACGCAGGAGAGACTGTGCAATCAGAGGAGATAGTGATGGTAGGGGTAAGGAGCAGTTCTTCTTTGGGAGCATCGGAATTAACCACAAATTTTATCGTTCCGGCTTCTTGATCGATCACCGGCTGTGACGCGATATACTCCGCATCTTCGAACACGAAGGTGAGAATATTGGTAGGATACTGTACTTCATCGACATCATCGTCGTCGCTGCACGAATAAAAACTGAAAATCATGGTAACCGGCACCATTAACATTGCCAATTTGAATAAAAGGTTTTTCATCATAATTTATATTAGATTATAAAATCAGGGAGCAAATTTCCGGATTATTTATTTACCCGTCAATTCCCATTTTAAACATTATGATTACGATTTTGACATTTTAGGATAAAATTTCCATGTTTATCGATCTTTTTTCTTAAAATGTATGGAATCACCCCAATCGCCATATATCACTTTATGCCCGGTCATCGAGAACCTCGCATCGAGGCAACCGAGACATTCCTCCGGTTCCTCATCCACACAGGGCTTATTTTCATATAAGAAATAATCGTTACGGTATGATCCGGGGGTTATATTCGGCATCACGATATTGGCTCCTGCTTTGACCCCCTTCTCCCTTCCCAGCGGGTCGATCGCCTGCAGCGCAGTTGCAGCGGCAATATTTATATCTTTCATAACTATCCGCAGGACGGCAATCATTTTAAGGGTGGCGTGAATCTCTCTCCGAGGGTAAGTAGTATGCTGCGGCGTCCATACAATGGAGTATCGGAGTGTTCGATATACGGCCCCATACCCACCATATCGACGTCTACGCGTTTAAAGAACAATATATCGTCCGCAAGGTCCTCAACAGTCTGGCCAGGGAGTCCTATCATAACTCCCGTACCTGTCTGATAACCGATCTCCTTAAGATGGTTCAGGCAGTCCACGCGTTTATCGAATCTGTGCAGACAGTCGTGCGGGTGAATAACAGAATAAAGTCCGGGGTTAGAGGTCTCTACGCGCAGAAGATAACGGTGCGCTCCGGCATCGAACCACTCCCGATATATCTCTTTATCCTGCTCTCCGAGCGACAGGGTGATCCCGAGTCTACCGTCACTCATTTGCTTTATCGATCTTACGAGCGACGTAATCCTGTCGGCGAACCTTTTAGTCCTGATCTCTCCGCCCTGAAGAACCACAGATCCGTAACCATTCTCATGAGCGAACCGGGCGGCGGACAATATCTCCCCGTCAGTCAAAGAGTATCGATTGATATTCCGGTTGCTCCGACGGATACCGCAGTAGAAACAGTCCTTAACGCATATATTGGAAAATTCTATCAATCCTCTGAACCAGATTTTTTTACCAAACACCTCTTCGCTCACGGATGCGGATTCAGCCATAAGAATAGAGTATTCTTCCCCCTGAGCGGACAGCATGCGGACAATATCGTCTCTGTCAAATGAATTGCTGTTCAGAATATCCTTAAAATTCTTCATCGTGCAAAGTTAAACGTTAGAGTAGTAAATTAGTTTGGACTAAGTCGATTATTTCAAAAATTCTGTATAGACCGGACATCATGTATATATAATCCGTAATAGTCCGGGAAGTTTGAAAATTTGCAAACGCTTTAAACATCAACTATATTTGCCGGATAATTTTTCCGGTATGGCGAATACTATCGAACAACCTGACGAACAGCTCGGTTTTCTTCTAATGCAGGCTTCACTGCTTAAGCTACGATTGATCAATTCAGCACTGAAAAAAGTCGATCTTACTTATATTCAATTCGTAATATTGGCAGGAATACTGGAATTAAGCCAAACGGAAGATTTTGTAACCCAGCAGACGATATCAGCCCGTAGGAGACTGGATAAAGCCATGGTCTCCAACGTAGTCAAAACACTTATCTCCAAATCTTTAATTTATAAAGAGACGCATGTCAACGATCATCGTGCATTCGTACTTAAAATAACACCGGCAGGAGAGGCAAAGGCGGAGGAAGGCAAGAGGATCGCCAAGAGTATCGACGATATATTCTTTGCAGGTACGGACCACGATACTCTACGCAGGACTTTAAAACAACTTTTAATACAGGAATCGATCGATGGAACAGACCGTTAGCCGTCCGGCACTCTGGACAAAAGATTTTATTCTCGCGTTTATCTCGAATCTACTGATGTTCTTCTCGTTCTATACGCTTGTTCCCGTGCTTCCGTTCTACGTTATCGCAAATCTGGGTACGACGGAGACTGTCGCAGGCATCGTGATCGCCCTTTATACGATATCCGCATTGGTAATCCGTCCTTTTTCCGGATATCTTGTCGATAAATTCAGCCGTAAGCCTCTCTATCTATTATGTTACGGATGCTTCTGCGCGGCATTCGCAGGTTATGCGATAGCGGCATCGCTGATGCTGTTCATTCTTTTGAGAATATTTCACGGATTCGGATTCGGGATATGCACCGTAAGCGGCAGTACGGTAGCAGTGGATATTATGCCTGCCGAGCGTCGCGGGGAGGGTATCGGATATTACGGTATGGCGGCAAGCCTCGCGATGGCTACCGGACCATTCACCGGATTATGGCTCTTCGGGAAGCATCCATTCGATACGGTATTTCTTTTGTCATTTGCAGTAAGCCTTATCGGATTTATCTGCATAATTTTTATAAAACCCATTAAGAAGCCCGTCCGGCAGAACGTCCAGACAGCTAAAACGTCTCTCGACAGATTTATTCTTATCAGGGCTCTCCCTTGCGTCGGATTATTATTCATACAGGAAATCGGCTACGGAGCGGTCTCTAATTTTATAGGGATCTACTGTGAAGATATAGGGCTCACGGGACAAGCGGGGATCTTCTTCCTTATCCTCTCCATAGGAATTATATGTGCGAGAATTTTCTCCGCAAAATCGATAAACAACGGACAGATCGTCAGAGTAGTATATATAGGCAGCGCATTGCTCATTGTATCATTTACATTGTTTGTCTTCAAGTCTATGAGCGTACCGCTTCTTTATCTGATAGCTCTGCTAACTGGCGCAGGCTACGGACATATCAATCCGGCATTCCAAAGCATGTTCATAAACCTCAGCCATCATAACCAGCGTGGAACTGCGAATGCCACCTATTTTACATTTTGGGATATGGGGATCGGGCTGGGAATCGCAGCGGGCGGATTCTTTATTGACAAGCTCAACTTCCAGTGGTTGTTCGCACTTTGTTCGGGCTTATATATTCTGAGTACGGTATACTTCGGAATAGTTTCCGCACCGTATTACAGGGAGAAGCGACTGACAGAATGAATCCCGGTAAAAAATCTATTTTAAATTCTTTTTTCAGTCTTTATACCTTTGATTCTATTCTTGCTGAGGCGGTAAGACTGCGGTGATTCCCCGATGTAACGCTTAAAGAACCGGCAGAGATATGATTGATCGGGGAAGTTCATCACCTCGGCGATCTTCTGAACAGCCATATTTATCGTCTCCAGAAGTATTTTGATTTCGAATACTGCCATCTGGTCGATCAACCGTTTTGCGGATTTATTGAGAGTTGTCTGCGTACATACGGCAGAGAGGTATCTGGGACTTATACACAATTTATCAGCGTAGAATTCGACATCTCGTTTAGTACGGCAGTTGGTTTTAACGAGCGAGATAAAATTATGGAAGATTTCTTCCTGACGCCTCGTTTTACTCTTATTATTGAAAAAAAACTGGCTCATTTTATCGTATGCATACCAGTAGAAGCACTGCATTTGATTTTTTATCATGGAATATCCTATCTCGCTGTATCAATTCGTACCCATCATGGACAGAAGCTGAATCCAGGTGTTCATAAACTCTATATTGTCTTTATCGAGATGTATCACCGGATGTTCCTTAACAAAACGGAAGAATTCCGAGGGAATATTGAAGACCGATTCGCTGAACAGGGTGTCCGAGAGGTGGAAAAAAGTAAATTCGGCATCGCCGGAGATCTCGTTCACGGCAAATATCGAATTGGGAAGCAAGATGCTCAGATCGCCGGATTTTATTTTAAAATTAAGTACATCCATACTTACTTCCGCACTTCCATTACGGCAGAACACAATAGCGCTTCCGGACATTTTTTTCGGGCGTGAATTAAATACTTTCAAATTCGTACTCTCCATTGTAAACGGATCTGCAAGAAGTATATCCAATTTATTTTTCAAAGACATATTTAATCCGATTTTCACCTTAAAATTAGTAATGATTTAACAAAAACCAAAGGTAGCATCCGAAAATGAATAATAAAAATACACTTTTGAAAATGAACAGAAATTTATTAAAAGGTAATTTTGCACCGAAAACAAACTCGTAATAAAACATGAAATCAAAGTTAATCGTATTTTTAGTTAGTTTAGTCGTTTTAAGCGGATGTTCGGATAACGCTCCGGTATCCGAATTCGTAAGGCAGTACGAGGTCATTGAGATCGCGCCTGCGGACATCGACCTACAATCTTCTTATCCCGCGTCCATAAACGGCAGGCAGGATATAGACATCTATCCGAAAATATCCGGATTTATAGAAAAAGTTTCTTTTACAGAAGGACAGCACGTTAAGAAGGGACAGACTCTGTTCGTAATTGAACAAGTACAGTATCAAGCAGCTCTTCAGACAGCCCAGGCCAACGTAGAGGCCGCGAAGGCAGGCGTAGCTACCGCACAGTTGACTTTCGACAGCAAGAAGGAACTCTTCAACCGCGAGATTATCTCACAGTTCGAATTATCCATGGCTGAGAACCAACTTCTTACCGCAAAGGCACAGCTGGCTCAGGCAGAAGCACAAGAGACGGATGCGAGGAACAATCTATCCTACACAATTGTAAAGAGCCCTGCGGACGGAATAGTCGGAACGATCCCATTCCGCGAAGGAACGCTCGTGAGCCCTTCGATGCCCAAGCCATTAACCACAGTATCGGACAACTCCTCAATGTTCGTCTATTTCTCGATGACAGAGAATCAGCTTCTCGGTCTTCTGCGAGAATACGGTTCGGCACACGACGCCATCGAAGAGATGCCTGACATTAATCTGAGACTTAACGACGGAAGTATATACGGACACACCGGACGGATCGAGACTATAAGCGGAGTCATTGATCCGACGACAGGCACCGTATCGCTGCGCGCCATATTCCCTAATTCCGAGGGGCTTCTCCGCAGCGGAGGATCGGGGAATGTGATAATGCCGTATTCATACACCAACAGCATCATTATCCCTCAGAGCATCACGTTCGATGTTCAGGATAAGATTTACGTATACAAAGTCGTGGACGGCGTCGCTGCACAGGCACCTGTAACGGTATCTAAAATTTCGAACGGTGTGGACTATATAGTCGAATCGGGGCTCGCTTACGGAGATGTGGTTATCAGCGAAGGAGTGGGTATGCTAAGGAACGGAACCCCTGTCCAAATAAAAAAATAAGGAGTATATAAGATGAATCTTAAATTTTTCATAGACAGACCGATATTTTCGGCTGTTATATCCATTGTTATCGTGTTCCTCGGAGTGATCGGACTTTTTACTCTTCCGGTGGAACAGTATCCGGACATTGCGCCTCCGACGATCTCCGTAACCGCCCAATATACGGGAGCGAATTCTGCGACGATCCAGAACAGCGTAATCGCCCCTTTGGAAGAAGCGATAAACGGTGTGGAGAATATGACATATATGACCTCTTCGGCGACCAACACCGGACAGGCTACGATAAACGTATACTTCAAACAGGGTACCGATCCGGACATGGCGGCGGTGAATGTCCAGAACCGTGTATCGAAGGCTACGGGCTCGCTTCCTTCGGAGGTTACCAGAATCGGTGTTACCACCTCCAAACGCCAGAACAGTATTCTTAAGATGTTCTCCCTTTACAGTCCAGACGAATCGTACGACAACTCATTCTTGAGCAACTATATCCAGATCAATATCGAACCTCGGATGATGAGGATCACGGGTGTGGGCGAGATGCGTACGCTCGGTTCGGATTACAGTATGCGTATTTGGATGAAGCCTGACGTAATGGCGCAGTACGGACTCGTCCCTGACGATATTACCTACGCGCTTGCGGAACAAAATCTGGAATCGGCGACCGGCTCGTTCGGAGAGAATTACGAGAATACGTTCCAATATACTATGATATACCGCGGACGACTTGTCACAGCGGAAGAGTTCGGCAACATTGTATTACGCGCGCTCCCCGACGGAGAGATACTCCGCCTTAAGGATGTCGCAGATGTCGAACTGGGCGATCAGTCCTACGCCTTCTCCGGGAATACAAACGGTAAACCGGGAGTAACCTGCCTGGTATTTCAAACGGCAGGAACGAATGCTACCGCGGTCATCGGAGAGATCGACGCACTACTCGAAGATATAAGCAAGGATCTCCCTCCGGGTATAGGGATCGTCGAGCTTCAGAGTGCGAACGACTTCCTGTTCGCATCCTTCCGCGAGGTTGCAAAATCTCTTCTTCTGGCCATCATACTCGTGGTCATAGTGGTATATGTCTTCCTTCAGGACTTCCGCGCGACGTTCATTCCGATGATCTCGATTATCGTATCTCTTCTCGGAACTTTCGGGTTTATGGCGGTGGCCGGCTTCAGCATCAACCTTCTGACACTGTTTGCACTCGTGCTTGCTATCGGAACGGTGGTGGACAACGCGATCATCGTGGTAGAGGCGGTACAGGCGCGCTTCGAAGTAGGATACAAATCGTCTTATATGGCGACTAACGATGCTATGAAGGGTATATCACCTGCTATCATATCATCGACGATCGTCTTCATGGCGGTATTTATTCCGGTATCCATGATGGGAGGAACCTCTGGTAAGTTTTATACCCAGTTCGGTATTACGATGGCCGTTGCGGTGGGTCTGTCGGCATTAAACGCCCTAACCTTGTCCCCTGCCCTCTGCGCAATATTGATGAAGCCCTATATCACGCAGGATGGCAAAGAGATTCAGAATTTCTCCGCACGATTCCGCAAGGTGTTCAACACTTCCTTCCACGCGCTCATACAGAGATATCAGCATGCAGTGCTCGTGTTCATTAAGCGTCCGTGGCTCACTTGGCTCATAGTAATAGGATGTATAGCAACTCTGGTTATTCTTATGAACAACACCAAGACAGGGCTTGTACCTAACGAAGACCAGGGTGTTATATTCGTAGATATTACGACAGCTCCGGGCAGCTCCGTACACCAAACAGACCTTATAATAGATCAGATCGAAGAACGCCTCAAAGACATTCCGCAGCTTGCCAATTATTCGAGAGTAACAGGGTTCGGACTCACTTCCGGACAGGGAAGTTCTTACGGACTGTTCATGATCAAATTAAAACCGTGGTCGGAACGTACCAAGAAGGAGGATTACGTAGATGAAATTATCAAAGATATATACATGCGGACAGCGGATGTCAAGGACGCGAGACTGTTTGCGATGGCTCCTGCGATGATACCGGGTTACGGTACCAGCAACGGATTCGAACTTCATGTTCAGGACCGTAGGGGCGGCGACGTGGTAACGTTGTACGAATATACCCAGACATTCCTCGGAGCCCTCAATCAACGTCCTGAGATCAGCTCAGCATTCTCATCATTCAATCCTAACTATCCTCAGTGGAGGGTCGAAGTGGATGCAGCCAAAGCTAAACGCGCAGGATTATCGCCGTCGGACATACTGAGCACACTCGCCGGATATTACGGCGGACAGTATGTATCCGACTTTAACAGGTTCTCAAAGATCTATTACGTAATGCTTCAGGCAGACCCTGCATATCGTCTCGATCCCGAATCGCTCGATAAGGTATTCGTACGCGGAGCAAACGGAGACATGGCGCCATTAAGCCAGTTCGTAACCCTTACTAAAATGTACGGTTCCGAACTTCTGAACCGCTTCAACATGTACCAATCCATAGCGGTAAACGGTGTGGCGGCAGACGGATATAGTTCCGGAGACGCGATACGCGCAATCGCGGAGGTCGCGGCAGAGACCCTTCCGCAGGGCTACGGCTATGAATACGGCGGCATCACGCGCGAGGAGAGTCAAAGTTCGAATTCCACGGTAATCATTTTCGCTATCTGTACATTGATGATATATCTTATCCTCAGCGCGATGTACGAGAGCTTCCTGATTCCCCTGGCGGTCATAATTTCAGTACCCTGCGGACTCATGGGCAGTTTCCTCTTCGCTAAAATAATGAGTCTCGATAATGACATCTATCTCCAAACAGGGCTTATCATGCTTATCGGCCTCCTTGCCAAGACTGCTATACTTCTTACAGAGTACGCGTCGGAGAGACGAAGAAGCGGGATGGGCTTGACGCAGTCCGCTGTGGCGGCGGCCAAAGCACGTCTTCGTCCGATTCTTATGACTGCTCTTACGATGGTGTTCGGTATGCTGCCGCTGGTCTTCTCGACAGGAGTGGGTGCGAACGGAAACAGTTCGCTCGGTACAGGAGCGGTCGGAGGTATGATCGTGGGAACGCTGGCATTGCTGTTCCTTGTACCGTCATTGTTCATAATCTTCCAGTTTATCGAGGAGAGATTCAAACCAATCCAATTCGAGAGGTCGCGCGACTGGGCAATACAGGCGGAATTAGAAGAAGAAACGAAAAAATAAGAAGATCACAATGAAAAAAATAATCATAATATTATCGGCGGTAATTCTCTCATCGTGCGGGGTAAGGAAGCAGTATTCCAGTCCGGACATTACCACCGACGGTATATTCGGAATCGAATACGGTTCCGGAGATACGACCACTATCGCCGATATAGAATGGAATAAGATGTTCTCCGACAGGTATCTTCAGGAACTGATCGGATTAGCGCTTGACAACAACTCCGACCTCAACATGGCAAGACTCCGCATTCAACAGGCGGAATCGTCGCTGAAATCGGCAAAATTAGGATATTATCCTTCCTTTAATTTCGTCCCGGAAGGCAGTCTGGGCAGCTTCGACAACAGCAAAACATCCAAAGTTTACAGCATTCCCGTGGCAGCAAGCTGGGAAATCGATATCTTCGGCCGCATCGACAACGCTAAGAAGAGAACTCAGGCAGCTTACGAACAGAGCTTAGAATATACACAGGCTGTACAATCCTCGATCGTTGCAACGGTTGCCAACATGTACTACACTCTTCTTATGCTCGACAAACAATATGAGCTATCTGTAAAAACAGCGGAGAGTTGGAAGACAACCATAGAAGTCATGCGGCGTATGATGGATGCGGGAATGTTCAATCTGGCGGGAATAGCACAATCGGAGGCATATTATTATTCGGTCGAAGCTTCCCTGTTCGACCTACGCGAGAGCATCAACCAGATAGAGAACGCGCTGTCGGTACTGCTGTTCCGGATTCCGGGGAAGATCGAAAGAAGCAGTCTCGACGAACAGGCCTTCCCTGAAGAATTGTCTTACGGGGTTCCCGTACAGCTTCTGTCCAAACGGCCGGATGTGAGAAGTGCAGAACTCGATCTGATACAAGCACACTATTCCACCAATGAGGCGCGGGCGAACTTATACCCTTCGCTCCGATTGAGCGGCAGTGCAGGATGGACGAACAGTACAGGATCATTCATTGTAAATCCGGGCAAATTACTTCTTGCAGCAGCGGCATCGCTCACCCAGCCTATATTCAATCAACGTCTCAACCGCACTCAACTGGAGATAATGCAGGCGCAGCAGGAAATCGCAGCGCTTCAGTTCCAACAGACCGTATTGAACGCAGGCGCGGAAGTAAACGACGCTTTGACGCAGATACAGACTTCCCGTGAAAAAATGGCCTATATCGATAAACAGATCGCTTCTCTGGAGACGGCGGTAGAGGCTACGCAGCTGCTTATGACGCATAGTTCGACATCTTATCTGGAAATCCTAGCAGCCCAGCAGTCGCTGCTCGGTGCACAACTTGGTCAAATTGCAGAAAAATTCACTGAAATACAAGGCATTATAAATCTTTACCACGCCCTCGGCGGAGGTACGGATACGGAATATAAGTTCAGATAAACGTATGAAATCAGAATGAAGGCGAAGAATAATTATTTGCCGTTGGATATATTAGGATGGAGGTAGTAAGAATTCCTTCGGTAAATCTCTTCGGAAATTTATCGGACGGATAATCAAACGAATAAATACGATTAACATTTATTCTGTCCGGAGGGCTGCGGAGCGTTACCGCAGCTCTCTTTTAATTCAAATATTTTAATTTTAGGCCATTGAGGTTAGTATATTATTTTTAAATATTTATTTAATTTTTCAATTGGTTCTTGAAAATTAATTATAATTTTCGGACTTACACACCATTGCTGCACTTCGCGGAATGTACCACAATCGGTTATCACAACAAAAATATCAACGATTAATACCTTATTTCTACGAGAATTTCGGATAGTCGTATTCGAGCATAGGTGCACAAAATCGTAGATAAAATATAGATGGCGGTATTAACTTATGGATTAAATTTCTCCGATATCCGGAATTTTGAGTATGTATACCACTGAGAAGCTGGACAAAATGTGTAAATAGTAATCAATTTATCAAATCCGGTAAATCCTATTTATTTGTAGGATTAGTTTTATTAAATTATCTTGCATTCGTTTTCGGGAAGACGCAACGAATCGACCGATTATTACATTTTGTTGAAAACATACGAAAGAAACCTATTTAAAAATTTACGAACATGAGAAAAAATTATTGGCTTTTATTCATTCTACTTTTTACGGTCAGCTTTGCGGTCGTTTCATGTAGCGATGATGACGACGACGCTCCTATCGTCAATCCAACAGATCCAGACGACGATGATCCCGAATGGATCGATTTTGTTAAAACTTATTCGGGCTCCAGCCTCGAAATAGACGGAGAGTCTTCGCAGTCCTATCAGTCTGTAACTATCGCAGAGAGCAGTATGATAGACCGTGCTGACATCACGTTGAAAAATATTATTCCTGAAACGGCATCTCTTAAGATTACAGGAATAGAAATAACCGAAGCGGGAGATAACGATAATTTCGAGTATGAGTTTTCTGCTACCGGTAAAGTTCTTCAGACGACAGTCGAGATACACGGAGTTCTTTCCACCGAAGGCAACACTAAAGTGTTAGACATCACAGTAGCTCGCGAGATCGATTCGGACATTGTAAATACATGGGTGTTAGGCGGAAACGACCTGATCTCGATATACTATGTAGAGGCTGAGAACGGCGACCAAAGTGCCATGATAAACGCGATGTTAGCTAAGCCTCTCAACGAACTGATCGCATCCAGAGTCGACGATGTAATTATCGACTTTACAGAAGACGGATTCATTAAAGTTGCATGGGTAGATACCGACGGCAACAGAGTAAGTCTCGATGACATCCTTGGAGATCTTACCGGCGGCCTGTTCGCTTTCGATATAGAATATTTCGTCGATGAAGACAACGGAGAAGTTACTATCGCTATCAGTAAGGATATTTCGACCTTGTTATCTCTGGCATCGGCTATTCTCCCCGGTATCGGAGATGTCCTCGATTTACTCGAAGATCTCGGCGGATACTATGGTTTAACTCTCGGATACGTTGCTGAAGACGGTATCACATTTACTATCAATAAAGAATTGGTAGTTGAGGTCGTACCTGCAATTCTCGGTTTTGTCGGCGAAGTAGAAGATCCTCAGTTCCAACTTATGATAATGTTCCTCGAATCTATCGTTGAACAAATCCAGACTGGCGCTGTTACCGATTTCGATGTTAATCTCCATTTCACTGCGGAGAGCTAATAGTTAATTATATATAAAAAGAGAGCGGATAGATCTATCCGCTCTCTTTTTTTCATAGGCAGATATTTATTCCGTTAGTTCTGTAATGTATTTCCCGAACTTCTCTACGTCGGTAAATAGTTGGTCGGGGCCAAGTTCTTCGAGCTCGGCGGGGTTAGACGTCTCAGCCCACGCAACGGAGATTATTTTAACTCCTGCCTCTCTCGACGCGGTTATATCGCTCGGCGCGTCGCCCATGGATACCGCCTCTTCCGGAGAGACTCCGAATTTTTCAAGAACGGTTTTTATACCTTTAGGTTTGCACGGCCCATGCGGAGATCCAACCTCTACTGCGTCGAACATATCCGTCATTCCGTAACGGTCGAGAGTTATGTCGTAGCTTCTGCGCCCTTTACCTGTTACAAGGCCTATTTTCAAACCTTTATTTTTCAGGGTTCCGATAATTTCACGGATACCGTCGAATGGTTCCGCACAGATCCCGTGCATCCCGGAATAGTTTTTAATGTACGCCTCGATAGCTTCTTCGTATCTTTCGGGAATTATCTTCATTACAGTCCCCTCTTCGCTGGGTCCGAACGAAGATTTTATCTCTTCTTCACTGTAAATTCTTCCTGCCAAGGGCTCTACCGCTTTGCGGAATGCCAATATGCACAGTTTCAAAGTGTTCCCTATGGTTCCGTCCAGATCGAAAATTACTGCTTTTATCATATATCATGTTTTATTTCATTTATAATTTCGTTTATTGTTTCAGAAGAATTGTTTGCAACCAGACAATAAAAACAAAAAAATAGAATTATACCTATTAATATGGCAGATATTAAGGAAAATATCAGAATAAGGAAGGATTTTACAAAGGCATTTAAAAATTTAACATGGAATAAGCCTTTGTAACACCATGCCGTAATGAGTAAGTAGAGAAGCCATGTCCATGAATTGGATACGAAATCTCCACCTCCCTTAGATACATCATAAGCAACTTGCGCAGGAACCATTACCATATCCACAATGATTTTCATACATGAAATAAAGGCTACGGCAAACATGATCTCCGTAAAATTGATATAACCTTTGATTTTCCTTTTAAACATTACTTGGGTAAAAATGGTGTAAAACGGAATCATCGCAATGGTATGGAGTGCGACCGAATGGGTAAAGAAGCTGGATATATTTTTTAATACGTCGTTCCAATTGCCGTCTAAAAGCACACTGTTTAAATTTGTTTCGAGAAAATCACCGTTTACGGCAAATCTGTAAGAGGTGTATAAAATCCCGTAGATGGCAGCCAATACGAATAGGAGTGTAAACGGATTCATATAAGATACTCTGTTACCAGAGATATAACTTCTCATCATCTCCCCGGGACGTATGAACAGCATTTTAAGGGTTCTGAGACAACGGGTGTCGAAGATCAGGAATGCGCTGAACGTATCTATGAAGCAATGACGGAAGGTCAATCTTCGGGTATCGCTCCTCTGTCCGCACTCCGGACAATAAGCGCTTTGGAGAACCGTATCGCAGTTTTTACATCTACCGTATTCTCTACGGTCGAACAAAGACACGCGTTCCGCGTATACCCTCTTCATAACCTCTCTTCGGGACAGTTTTTTCTTCTGCTGTTCGATTACAGGAGGAATAGTTTCACCGTGGATTTCTTCTGGCAAGGGCATAGCAATTTAACTGATGGAACAGTTAAAGTAATAAAAAAAATCGGATACCTCCAAAAAAATAAAAGAGCCTGTCTTTTGGACAGGCCCCGGGAAAAATATGAAGATGAGTTTAAATTGACAATCCGAAAAATTCGATCGACCAATTCTCGCTCTGTTCCGTCCAGATAAGTTTAGATATATCGTATCCCAGTTCCAGCGCTTTGCGGAGATAGTCCTGCTTGATATTTTCGGGCATATCCTGCTCCCTGGACAGTAACCACAGATAATTTGTATTGCGGCCTGCCACCAACGCATATTTATAATCGTTGTCTATCGCTATTACATTATATCCTGCATAGAACGGTCCGAAGAACGATACTTTAAGTTTCCCTTCCGTCGGATCGCCTGCAAACTCCGCTTTGCCTTTGGACTCTACCCATTACCCTTTTTAGGATCGAATCCGCGGTTTATAACCTGTATACTTCCGTCATCCTGAAGGGTATACTCGGCAGTAGTATCGGTAAGACCTTTCTCCCACATATAATCCATACGTGCGATCTCGAACCATCTTCCCATATACCTGTTAGCATCGAAGTTTTTAACCGGCTCCGCACCTTTTGGAATCTCTCTGCGCATTTTATATGCTGCAGCGATCAAACCCCCTGCGGCAAGTATGGAACCTCCGATAATATAGTCTCGTGTTTTCATAAACTTAATTTAATTTGATTAATAATATGAAGACATCAATTAAAATGCCAGATTTGGTTCTGAATAATAACATTTTCGGTTCTTCGTCTTCTTTACAGGCATTTTTATTGCTATCGTTAATCATAAACAGTACGATATGGCACTTACAGAATATAACAGGAAACGTGATTTCGACGATACGCCGGAACCGGAGGGGCGTAGTAATACAGACAACGTCGAATTAATCTTCGTTGTTCAGCGTCACGACGCGCGTCAGCTTCACTTCGATTTCAGACTCGAACTGGAAGGAGTCTTTAAGAGCTGGGCAGTTCCCAAAGGGCCTTCGATGAATCCTGCGGATAAGAGGCTCGCAGTAATGGTCGAAGATCATCCGTTGGATTATGCGGATTTCGAGGGTGAGATCCCGGAGGGCAACTACGGGGCGGGCAGCGTTGAAATTTGGGACCATGGGACATGGAGTCCCGATGCAAAGTTCAAAAATCCTTCGGAAGCGATACGCAAAGGGCTTATAGAATTCACTTTACATGGAAAAATACTTAAAGGCGAATTTGCTCTTGTGGAACTGAAAAATTCCACTACCAAGAACGGCTGGCTTTTAATCAAAGGACGGGACCGCTATGCCGTTGATGAAAAATATAATGCGGACGAAGTGAGGGTTTCCGCACGTTGATACAAGATATTCGGAATCGTAACAAGATTCTCTTCTACTGTTAAAAATTATATGAAAATTACCGGTAATTACACAAATTTAAATTAAATTTGGAGGCCTAATCTTCTCTTCCGCAATTGTCCGATGAACGATAACACTCTTGAAAAATTAACCATCCTCGCCGAATCGGCTAAGTACGACGTATCGTGTTCTTCGAGCGGTACATCGAGGAAGAACCGCGCGGGAATGACAGGGAGTGCTGAAGGGTGGGGAATCTGCCACAGCTTCACGGAGGACGGACGGTGCGTGTCTCTGCTAAAGATAATGATGACTAATTCGTGCATTTACGACTGTGCTTACTGCATTAACCGGAGAAGCAATGACATAAGGCGCGCGACGTTCACGGAGAAGGAATTGGTAGAGCTGACGATTGAATTTTACAGGCGGAATTATATCGAAGGGCTGTTTCTCAGTTCCGGAGTTATCAGAGACCCGGATTATACGATGGAGAAGATGGTAAGGATTATCAAAGACCTGCGCACCATTCACCGCTACAATGGTTATATACACATGAAGAGCATTCCCGGTGCAAGCAGGGAGCTTGTGAACGAGGCAGGATTATACGCGGACAGGCTGAGTGTAAATATAGAGATACCTCGCGAAGAGAACCTTAAACTTCTCGCACCGGAGAAGGACCACACCAGCGTATTTATGCCAATGAAATATATCCATCAGGGAGTTCTTGCGAGCAAGGAGAATCATAAGAAATTCCGCCATGCACCGCGGTTCGTTCCGGCCGGACAAAGTACACAGATGATAATAGGGGCGACGAGCGAGAGCGACAAAGACATACTCTCACTCTCTTCCGCGCTGTACAAACGCGAGAGTATGCGGAGAGTTTATTACTCAGGATATATCCCTGTGAACAGTTACGACAACCGGCTTCCGGTAATAGACAGAGCACCGCTCGTACGCGAGAACAGACTCTATCAGGCAGACTGGCTGATGCGGTTCTACGGATTCAACGCCAATGAGATAGTAGACGATTCTTATCCTAACCTCGATTTAGAGATAGATCCTAAGCTTGCTTGGGCGCTCAGGCATCCTGAGGTATTCCCGGTCGATCTAAATAAGGCGGATCATAGATTGATACTACGGGTTCCGGGGATAGGGGTAAAATCGGCGAGACTGATCGTTACCTCGCGGCGTTACGGACGGATAACAGCGCCAATACTAAAAAAAATGGGTGTAGTGATGAAGAAGGCGCAATACTTCATTACTTGCGGAGAATTGCCGTATCTGACTGTAAACGAGCTGAATCCCGAAGCAGTCCGCAATCTTCTGTTGCAGAATAACCGTAAGAAGGCGCCGCAGAATCAGTTATCAATGATCTTTCCCGAATAAACATGGTAGTTTTTACCTATGACAAGACGATAGAAGGACTTCTTACCGCGGTATTTTACGCTTACGAATGGAAGACGTTCCCGGATAAATTGATCGGAGAGGACGAACCCCATCCCATGTTCACGACGGAGCATTACCATATCGTTACAGATTCCGCGAGATCTGCGAGAGTGTGGAACGGATTGGTAAAAAAACTGCCGAAAAAAGCCTGCAATATGTTGATGCACTTATGGTTATCGGAAGAAGACGGAACGGATATGCTGTTCTTCCGCTACATCCGCAAAGTGTTCGACTCTCCGGGCGATGTATATATGGATTTTACGGACCCCGATATCCTCGATGCCAAACAAATCGCAAAAAAAGTATCGTGCGAGGCACGTTACCTCATTCAATTTGTCAGATTTCAGAAGGCGTCCGACGGCACATTCTTTGCTCCGGTAAGTCCACGTTATAATGTTCTGCCATTAATACTGTATTACTTTAAAGACAGGTTCGCAGATCAAAAGTGGATGCTGTACGATACCAAACGGGGGTACGGATATTACTACGATATGAAGAATATTGTTGAGATAACCCTTACCGATCAGGACTTTATGGAAGGAGGCAGATTGGATGAAAAATTTCTCGCCGAGGACGAGAAGACATTCCAGCAGATGTGGAGATCTTATTTCAAGGCTCTAACGATAAAGGAGAGGCTTAATCCTAAAGTCCAACGGCAGAACATGCCAAGGAGATTCTGGAAGTACCTTACCGAGATGCAGGAAGAATAATGGTCGAGCATACCAACCGAAAATTAATTTTAACATAACTTAGATTTGCGGCGAATTTTTGTATCTTTGCCTGCGAAAATGGCCGCATTTAATAAGAATATCGCAGAAAATATGGACGATGTACCGGGTGAGAGTTGCAGCAGTGTCATATCTGAATACCATTCCGTTCATTCACGGAATAGAGTACTCCGGCTGTCTTCCGTATGCGGAACTGAGTCTCTATCCCCCTGCGGGATACGCTGAAGCATTGTCCTCCGGAGATGCGGACATCGCTCTTATCCCTGTCGCGGCAATACCCTCGATACCTGATATAAAGATAATCGGCAATCACTGTATATCAGCAAAAGATAACGTGCGGACCGTAGTTCTTTTGTCGGAATCCCCGTTGGAGAAGATTGATAAAATATATTTGGATCCTCATTCCAGAACCTCCGTTATGCTGATAAGGATACTTGCCGGAGAATTCTGGAATATCGCTCCGGAATGGCTGCCATTGGATAACTTCGAAAATATCGCTTCGGAGAAGGGGACAGGTTATGTACTGATCGGAGATAAGGTCTTCAACTATGAAAATATATTCGCTTACAAATACGACCTCGCGCACGAATGGAATATATTTACGGGAATGCCGTTCGTGTTTGCGGCATGGGTCGCACGAAGAGATATTGGTCCGAAAGAGATAGAAGATCTCGAAAACGCGTTGGTTTACGGTGTATCCCATATAGAAGACGCTGTAAAGAATGACAAACGGACGGACGTGAACACCGCTTATTTATATCTTACTGAAAATATAGATTTTAATCTCGATAACGACAAACGGGAATCCATGAGACTTTTTTTCCGTAAACTCGAAAAAATAAGCGGGAAGGCAGGTCCCGGATAAGGCGTATCGGTTTTGCGGCGCTGTCGTACATCTCTTAATCTCATAATAACCGCCTATGATTACCATTTATCTAAAAGCATACAACAAAATAATCCGCAACGCGGACACCAAACTTTTCGAAGATCTCGGTAGCGACGACGTTCTTTGGATCGATATGCTGTCCCCTACGATAAAGGAGCAGAAGGCTGCGGAGAGTTTTTTGGATATAAATCTTCAGACCCGCCAGCAAGTAGAAGAGATCGAGAGTACCTCCAAGTATTCGGAAACGGAGGCATCGATAATCTGCAACTCGAATTTTTTCTCCCCCACCGAAGACGGATTCCTGATCGAACCGGTATCTTTCATTGTCGCGGAGGGAGTGCTCGTATCTGTCCGGAATACCGAACTCCGCACATTTAACGAAGCAGCGAAGAGGCTGCAGATACACGCACGCGCCTATCCGACCGGATATCATCTTTTAATTTCAATTCTCGAGGTCCGCATAGACTACGACGCAGACCTTCTCGAATCGCTGGCGCGGGAGATCGCAGCTCTCAGCAAACATATATCCACATCGGAGAAGATCGACCAGACAATTCTTAAGAATATAAACAGCCTTCAGGAGAAGACCATGCTTATCCGGGAGAATATCTTCGACCGCCAGAGGGTTTTGTCCGGAATACTCCGGAGCGAGCGGTTCCCAAACGATATATATCCGAGGCTCGGACTCATGATCAAGGACGTAAACTCACTGATAAATCATGCGGACTTCAGCTCGGAGCGTCTGGACTACATGCAGGATACGGCATTGGGTCTTATAAATATCGAACAAAACAATATTACTAAGATATTTACTATTGCATCGGTGTTCTTTTTACCTGCGACCCTTATCGCCAGCATTTACGGTATGAACTTTGAAGAGATGCCGGAATTAAATACTAAGTATGGATATTACGCCACATTAGGCATGATGGCTTTAATATCTATACTAACTTACGTCTACCTTAAATGGAGGAAACTTATGTAATTTGGTTTGGGTATATAAAAAATTTATATAACTTTGTAACCGTGAATTATAAGACCGCACATATAGGACATCATCACCATCTCTGTAATGCAGGGTAGGCTTGATGTTGTTTATTTAATATTAATAATAACAACACAGTAATGAAGGCTTACCGCACAGGGTAAGCCTTTTTTATTGAGAAATTAATATGCATTATGATAAGAATTGCTATTCAGGCGAAGGGACGCCTAAACGAAGACAGCGTGGAACTCCTCAGGGAAGCAGGAATAACGTTTGAGGACAGCAAACGCAAACTTCTCGCTAAATCGGATGATTTCCCGATCGAGATACTCTATCTAAGGGACGATGATATTCCGCAGGCGGTCGCTATGGGGGTAGCGGACATTGGCATCGTGGGACTAAACGAAGTGGAAGAGAAGGCTCAGGAGATCGATGTAGTGCATAAACTCGGATTCGGTAAATGCCGCATATCCATAGCAATTCCCAAAGCGGAAGAATATAATGGAGTAGAGGCCCTTGCAGGTAAAAGAATTGCTACGTCTTATCCTGTTATACTTAAAAAATTCCTCGATGAAAAAAATGTCGATGCAGAGATCCACGAGATCGCAGGCTCAGTAGAGATCGCACCTGCCGTGGGAATGGCTGACGCTATTTTCGATATAGTCAGCAGCGGAGGGACACTGATTACAAACGGACTGAAAGAGGTCGAGAAGGTCATGTATTCGGAGGCAGTACTCGTTGCTAACAAAGGACTCAGCGAAGAATGTAAGAATATACTTAACCAGCTGCTGTTCCGGATAGAGTCCGTAGAGCGCAGCAGGGGGATGAAATATGTATTGATGAATCTGCCGGAATCGAAGGTGGAAGAGGTTATATCTATTCTTCCGGCATTGAAGAGTCCTACGATCCTCCCTCTCACCCAAAAGGGATGGTGCGCGCTTCATGTAGTGATAAACGAAAAAGAGTTGTGGGGCAAAATAGAACAACTTAAAACCATTGGAGCTGAAGACATACTCGTTCTCGCCTTAGAAAAAATGATTCTCTAAAATGGAAATTATTATTCAGCCGGATCGTACGGAGTGGAACAAAATATTAAAACGTCCGCAGATCGATAATTCGGTTATCGTTCCGCGTGTCAAAGAGATTCTCGACACGGTCCGGAGAGGCGGCGACAAGGCACTCCGGCATTATGCGAAATTGTTCGATAATTCCGATATAACGGAATTACGTATTACCGACGCAGAGATTGCCGATGCGAAAAAAAATGTATCTCCGGAGCTCGCAGAGGCAATTAAAACAGCTGCGGATAATATCCGCAGATTCCATTCGGCGCAGGAATATAAGGGAATCGAAGTTACGATTTCCAACGGCATCAAATGTATCCAGAAGAGTGTTCCGATACAGACCGTAGGAATATACATTCCGGGCGGCACCGCTCCGTTGTTCTCGACGGTGTTGATGCTCGCTATTCCTGCAAACATTGCAGGATGTCCGAGGATCGTTATGTGCACCCCTCCTGATGAAGAGGGCAAAATCGCTCCTTCTATTTTATACGCGGTAAAATTGTGCGGTGTTACGGACATCTTCAAGACCGGCGGAGCTCAGGCCATCGGAGCTATGGCCTACGGAACCGAATCGATCCCTAAGGTAGACAAGATCTTCGGTCCGGGTAACCAATACGTTACAGTCGCCAAACAACAGGTAAGCCTGTTCGATACCGCCATTGACATGCCGGCAGGACCATCGGAAGTTATGGTACTCGCGGACAGAACAGCCCATCCGGCATTCGTAGCAGCGGATCTTTTATCGCAGGCGGAGCACGGTGCGGACAGCCAGTCGATACTGGTAACGGATTCGGAAGAGTTTGCAGAAGCAGTGAACACAGAAGTTTATAACCAGCTCGGAGAGTTGTCGCGCAGAGAATTTGCGGAAAAATCCGTTGCTAACAGCAAACTGATCGTTCTAAAGGGGAGAAATGATATAATAGAAATGGCAAATACTTACGCAGCGGAGCACCTTATCATATCAATGGATGATCCATGGGCTGTCGCAGATAAAATAACTTCGGCAGGCAGCATATTTATAGGGAACTTCACCCCTGAGAGTGCAGGCGACTATGCTTCGGGAACCAACCATACACTTCCGACCAACGGGTGGGCGACAGCTTACAGCGGAGTAAATCTCGACAGTTTCAACAAGAAGATAACCTATCAGGAGATCACGCGTGACGGACTCGCGGAGCTCGCTCCGGTAATAGACATAATGGCGGTGACGGAGGGGCTGGATGCCCATGCCAATGCCGTACGCATAAGATTAAAATAAAAAATAATGGGTAAAGTAAGACCCAAGAAACACCTTGGCCAGCACTTCCTGACCGACCTTAATATCGCACGGAATATTGCGGAGTCATTACATGCGGACAAATGCCGTGCGACACTGGAGGTAGGCCCGGGAATGGGCGTATTGACGAATTTTCTGGTTAAACGGAACGACATTGATCTCTACGCAGCGGAAATTGACGACGAGAGCATCGAATATCTCAACAAGAATCTTCCGGAGCTGGACGGCAAACTTATCGAGGGTGATTTTCTGCGCATGGATCTTAAGGAAAAATTTCCCGAAGGAGTTAATATCATCGGCAATTTCCCGTATAATATTTCCTCGCAGATATTTTTTAAAGTGCTTGAAAACAGGGAGATAGTACCCGAAGTAGTCGGCATGGTGCAGAAGGAGGTCGCGGTACGGATAGCGGAACCTCCGGGCAAAAAAGAGTACGGAATTCTCAGTATGCTGCTTCAGGCATTTTATGATATCGAGTATCTGTTCACAGTACATGAGAACGTATTTAACCCTCCTCCGAAGGTCAAGAGCGGAGTGATAAGGCTTACTCGGAACAGCACGGAGAATCTCGGCTGCGACGAAAAATTATTCTTCCGCATCGTTAAAGCGACGTTCAACCAGCGGAGGAAGACAATTCGGAACTCGTTTCGCGCGGGATTCCCACAGATTCAAGAGGTACATCCGCTATTCGGCGAACGTCCGGAACGGTTGTCGGTAGAACAATTTATAGACTTAACAAAATGGGCGGAGGAACGTTTAAAAATCCATCCTCCTGCCGGAACTAAATCGGAAATAAATAAAAAATAAAATGATATCCGTAAATAATTTAACGGTTACATTCGGGGGCTGGGACCTCTTCAGCGATATATCGTTCATGATAAATCCCAAAGACCGTATAGGACTTGTGGGGAAGAACGGCGCTGGCAAATCGACCATGCTTAAGGTATTGACCGGAGAACAGCCTGCATCCCAGGGGAGTGTATCTAAGAATCAGGATTGCACGCTCGGATACCTTCCGCAACAGATGAAAGTTTCGGACGGGAGGACCGTACTGGAGGAGACGGCAACGGCGTTCGACGAGGTGATCCGACTTGAGAGGGAGATCAAACACGTAACCGAACAACTGTCCATACGTACCGATTACGAGAGCGACGAATACAGTGAACTGATATTAAAGTTCAACGACCTCAACGACCGTTACCATATACTCGGAGGGGACAACCGCGAAGCGGAGATAGAGAAGACTCTTCTTGGACTCGGATTCGAGAGAAGAGACTTCAACAGGCTGACGCAGGAGTTCAGCGGAGGCTGGAGAACGAGGATCGAACTCGCTAAGATCCTACTCCGCAAACCGTCGGTATTCCTGCTGGACGAGCCTACGAATCATCTCGACATAGAGAGCATCCAGTGGCTGGAGAATTACCTGAAAGATTACAGCGGTGCTGTCGTACTTATATCGCACGACAGGGCATTCCTCGATGCGGTGACTAACCGCACTATCGAGATAAGTCTCGGCAAGGCAACGGATTATAAGGTCTCCTACTCCAAGTATGTGGAACTCCGGAGAGAGAGGCGCGAACAACAGCTCGCCGCCTTTGCCAACCAACAGAAGATGATCGAAAAAACAGAAGATTTTATCGAGAAGTTCCGCTATAAGGCTACAAAATCCAATCAGGTGCAGTCGAGAATTAAACAGCTGGATAAGCTCGACCGAATAGAGGTGGACGAAGAGGATACTGCAAAATTGAATATCAAGTTCCCTCCTGCCCCGCGTTCGGGGCAGATCGTAGTAGAAGCGAAGGATGCGGGTAAGAGCTTCGGTGAGAAGCACGTATTTTCCGGAACAGATATTATTATAGAACGTGGCGATAAGATCGCACTCGTGGGGCGTAACGGCGAAGGTAAGACCACGTTCGTAAGAATGGCGGTAGGCGAACTAGAACCTACAAGAGGGAGCATCAGGCTCGGACATAACGTCAAAGTCGGTTACTATGCGCAGAACCAGGAGGATCTTATGGACGGTACGTTCACTGTCTTCGATACCCTGGACAAAGTGGCTGTGGGCGATATCCGAACTAAGTTACGTGACATTCTGGGAGCCTTCTTGTTCCGCGGTGAAGACATAGATAAAAAAGTGAGGGTGCTATCGGGGGGCGAACGTTCAAGGCTCGCAATGGCAAGGCTGATGCTGGAACCGTATAATCTGCTTATACTCGACGAACCTACGAACCACATGGATATGCGCAGTAAGGATATTCTAAAGAATGCCATTCAGAAGTACGACGGTACGGTGATCGTTATCTCTCACGACAGGGAATTTCTCGACGGGCTTGTAAATAAAATTTACGAGTTCCGCGGAGGCAAAGTCAGAGAGCATCTCGGAGGAATCTACGATTTTCTCGAACGGAAGAAGCTCGAATCGCTTGCCGAGCTTGAAAGAAAAGATTTACGGCATAACCCCGTGAAGGGAAAAAATTTTAAACCTGAAACTCCAATCGACTACGCGGAGAAACAGAAGCAGGACAAAGAGATCCGCAGATTAAAGAACTCTATCGAGAAGGCAGAGTCAGACATAGAAAGACTCGAGGCTGAAATAAAAAATATGGATAATAAACTGGCGGATCCGGAAGCTCACGGCATCGACCTGCGCGATCCGCAACACTTCACGGAGTATAATAATTTGAAGGATAGACTCGAAAAGGTATTTTCCGAATGGGAGTCTTTGAACGACAGATTATCCGCTATGGAATAAAATATTACAGCTATGGTACTTAAGATTCTTCTCGTAATATCGATAATCCTCCAACTATTCGCTGCATTAGTGGCGATGAGGCTTACCAGAGTGACCAAATACAATCTCTCGTGGATACTGATATCCACCGCCCTTACATTGATGATCGCCCAGCGCATCGCAGAGTTCGTACAGACCTCCGGCAAAGAGATCGAAATATCCGAGGAGATATATGTATGGATAGGAGTCGTAACTTCACTTTGTTTCGCGGCAGGTGTGTTTCTAATCCGAGAGATATTTAATTACACGGCAAACAGGGAGGAAAAAAGGAGGATGTACGAGAAACGGATTCTCAACGCCATAATTCAGACGGAAGAGAAAGAGAGACAGCGGTTCTCCAAAGAGATCCACGACGGTATAGGCCCCCTCCTATCCTCGGCTAAGATGTCCGTATCTATGTTGGCGAAGCTCAACAGTCAGACCGAACACAAAGCTGTAATCGACAATATCAGCACTGTTATCGAGGAGTCTATAAAATCCGCCAAGGAGATCTCGAATAACCTCAATCCGCACATACTGATGAATTTCGGATTGATACGGGCATTAGACAATTTTATAAAGAAGATATCCGTTTCCCATACGGTAAAGATAAATTTCGATACTAATCTGCGCAATATAAGACTCGACCAGGATCTTGAAGTGATTCTTTACAGGGTTGCCTGCGAGATGATAAATAACTCTCTGAAACATGCGGATGCAAGCGTTATTAACCTGAATATCGAGAAGAACGGCGATATAGTGAGTATTCTGTTTGAAGATAACGGCAGGGGATTTATTCCGGAAGAGGTAATAGATGTCGCCGGCGGAGGCATGGGACTCTCGAACATAGTGTCGCGTATTGGATCGGTTAAGGGAATCGTAGATATTATCAGCGCTCCGGGCAGCGGAACAAAGATTACAGTAAATGTAAATTCAAAGGAGTTATGGAAACAGGGGAATGCAACATCGTCTTAGTGGATGACCACACTTTGTTCCGGAACGGGCTCAAGACCCTCCTGAACATAAATCCTAAGTACCGGGTTATCGCGGAGGCGTCTAACGGTCGTGAATTTCTGGAATGCCAGGAACTGCCTCGCGCAGACGTCATTCTTCTCGATATAGACATGCCCGTGATGAACGGTATCGAGGCGGCGGAGGAAGTTCTCAAGTTATATCCGGATATGAAAATAATAACGTTGTCGATGTTCGGCGAGGAGAACTATTATTTCAGCATGGTATCTCACGGTGTCAAGGGATTCGTTCTCAAGAATTCAGACATAGACGAAGTGCAGGAGGCGATAGATATTGTTCACCAAGGAGGTTCGTACTTTTCACAGGAACTCCTCTTCAATCTCGTAAGCAATCTGAAGAATACTCCGCTTCATACCTCCGACGAGGAACTCTCAGAGAGGGAGAGGGAGATTTTGTTGATGATATGCAAGGGGCTGTCGAATCAGGAGATCGGAGATAAACTATTCATTTCCAAACGGACGGTAGACAAACACAGAGCGAACATTCTTGCCAAAACCAACTGCAAGAACACTGCGAATCTTGTAGTTTACGCGATAAAGAATAAACTCGTAGAGATATAAGCCTGTATAGTAAAAACGATTTTTATTGATTAAATTGCGCTCAAACTGCCCTTACCGATGAGGTTGAAACTCCGTTATATATTTTTTTTAGCCGTTCCAATAATTTTCGTTTCATGCAGCGTAACCAGGAAGCTGCCGGATGGCGATTATATGCTGATTAAAAATCAGATAGTAATAAATAATGATACGGAAGATAAACTTTCGCGGCAGGAGAAGATAAAGAAGAACGAAGTATCCGCCTATCTTAAACAGAAGCCTAACAGCAAACTTCTCGGAATGAAGGTGAACGTGCAGATCTACAACCTTTCGAATCCGGATAAAAACAACCGCATCAACAGGTGGATAAGGAAGATCGGAGATCCCCCTGTGATATACGATTCCAATCTATCGGTCCGAACGGTCGATGATATATCAGTATACCTGCGCAGCAGGGGATATTTCAACTCTTCGGTGGACTATATTACAGATACGGTAGGGAAAAAAATTTATGTGGATTATCGCATAAATACGGGGACTCCTTACCGAATCGGAAATATAAAAATCACATTTTTGGATAGGTTCCTCGAACCTATTGTCATGGGAGACAGTATTAATACACTTATCCGCACGGGAGACCTCTTCGACGTCAGCACCCTGCAAGCAGAGAGGGAACGAATAACCGATTATCTTAAAAATCAAGGCTATCATAATTTTACCATAAATAATATAAGCTATATTGCGGATTCTATCCCCGATGAAAAAATAATCGACATTACCATGCTGGTCAGACAGCACACAGCGGGTTATGATGAAGATGATCGACCGATAACGGAGAATAATGCCGTCTTCAGGATACGCGATATTTATGTAATACCTGACTACGATGCTTCCCATGCGGCCAGAGACAGTAATTATTTCGAAAAATTAGATACCTTGCAGTATCGGGGAGTGAGCTTCCTATATGATAAAACCCTGAATGTCAAGCCAGAAGTTCTTCTGCGGGCTATAAATATTTATCCGAATTACCTCTATAACGAAACTGATATCCGCAGGGCCTACGACAATCTGTTCAACCTCAATTTTTTCCGTAATATCAATATCATAATGTCCGAAGTCCAGGATTCTACCTCTGGCAATATGATTACATTCATCGGAGATGATTTCTCGGACGACGGCAACTATACGCTTGAGAAGTTTCTCGATTACAGGATATATGCCACTCCGCGTCCGCGGCAAAGTTACAGCATCGACATGGAAGGAACTACCACATCGAATTATTACGGTCTGAAACTTACCATCGGATACCAGCATAGGAATATTTTCAAAGGGATAGAACTTTTCGACATCAGCACCACCGGCGGTTATGAGTTCATGAGATCGCGTTCCAGTAAAAATTCCTTCGAGATCGGCAGTGCGGTAGGTTTCACGATGCCAAGATTTATCACACCGTTCCGGGTGAACAGATATAACAGACTCAATAATGTCAAGACCAGATTCGAACTCTCGGTAAACTATCAGGATAGACCCTACTACACGAGGACGCTCTCTTCCGCCACGGCAGGATACTCGTGGACAAACAATAAAAACAGTTCTTTCATAATCCGTCCGGTAGATATCACCCTTATAAAAATGCACTCGGTGGATCAGAATTTTCTGGATAGTATACAGAACAGATTCCTGCGGGACAGCTACACTTCACAACTACTGGTCGGTGTATCGGCATCCTATCTGTATAATAATCAAGTTAGCGGTGTGAATAAAAATACGTTCCGTATGAGAGTGAATGCGGAATCGAAGGGGAATATTATCGATCTGTTCGCACTTATGGCAAGGGGCAAGAGAAACGATAATGTATACAACCTTTTCGGAATACAATATGCTCAGTATGTACGCGCGGACATAGATGCCAGCTATAAATTCGTTTTAGGAGAAATTACAAGTCTTGTTTACAGATTTTACGCAGGGTCGGTAATACCTTACGGCAATTCCAGGATCAGCGATCTTCCGGCAGACAGGCAGTTCTACGCAGGAGGCCCCAACAGCATGCGCGGCTGGCAGGCAAGAACTCTGGGGCCTGGAGGAACACTCGAAGAGGCGGATAAAACCTATTCGCTTCAGTACGGGAATCTTAAGTTGGAGACCAACCTCGAATTCCGCTTCCCGGTATGGAACTTCTTTCACGGCGCGCTGTTCACGGATATCGGTAATGTATGGTACACGAGAAGGGACGGCAACGACCCTCTTGCTACCTTTTATTTCGACACCTTCTACAAACAGCTCGGAATAAACGGGGGTGTAGGAGTCCGACTGGATTTCAATTTTTTTATTTTCAGGCTCGACTGGGGACTGCGGCTGCGGGATCCGAATAAACCTAAGGAATTCAGATGGATAAAGAATCTTACCCTGAGGCAATCGACGTTCAACTTCGGAATCGGATATCCTTTCTAAGCAAACCATGCTCTGTTTTTATGGGCTGTTTAATTTCTATTCACCGAACTCTCCGCAAAATAATGAATTCAAGTGCATCTTTTGCCGTAGACCAAAGCTGAAATTGCTGTTGCAAATATTCCCGAACTTAATTAACTCTATCAATGGAGACAGTGGATTTAATCCTCATCTATCTTGATGTGACATCGTTAGATTTACGGCACTCATTCCGGATTGCTTAGATTTTTCCTCTTACCAATATAAGACCGGGGCATAGGGATTGTATAAGGCTTATATTTGATTCGTCTTATGCAATTGGAAATGTATAAACATAAACGGCACTTAACCTTCGGAATTTCGCGGATTCTTTAGTTATGTTACATCCCTCTGTATTGAAGTTAGTCGATTCGGGTTAGTCGCTTTAAAGGCAAAAACCGTTATACGTTTAAGAAAAAATGATTATGCGAAAAAACTCCTCACCATTTAGTGAAATACACTATCTCAACGAGCCATTAATTACCAGGGATTATCTTGCCATAGAACGTACAAAGCTCGCTAACGAGCGGACTCTTTTTTCTTACATACGTACTTCCCTGTATCTGGTTACAGTCGGAGTGGGCGTTCTTCAAGTCGCCCATAAAGAACGATTAAAAATCCTTGCATGGGCTTGTATTTCGGTTGGTATTATTATTTTCTGTGCCGGGTGGATCAGATATTACCAGCTCAGAAAAGAGCTGAAAAAATTCTATACCCATTAAAATAAATATTAACGATATTTAAATAGGCAAAATACTACAAATCGGTTTTATATTTATCTTCCGCCGTGAATGATAAGACAACGGGCAGTATTCTTTCCCGTTGGAATTTCATATATTTTAATCCAATAGCAATATATTATTGGCACTATAAATGCTGAATGAATTTATTAAACATTTGGCCCGTATCGAATATCTCCGTAATTGGTTCAGGTTTCTCATCTTTGTCTGCGGCGTGTTATCTTGCCCGTGAAGGGCATAATGTGACCGTCTACGAAAAAAACGGCACCGTCGGCGGAAGGGCCCGGCAGTTTGAGGTAGATGGATTCCGTTTCGATATGGGCCCTACCTTCTACTGGATGCCCGATATATTCGAACGGTTCTTCGCCGATTTCGATTCATCACCGGGTGAATTTTATACAATCCGGCGGCTCGATTCCGGATATAAGATATATTTCGGAGAGGGCGATTATTTCGATCAGCCCGGAAGCCTTGAGGAACTTAAAAAGTCATTCGACAGGCTGGAACCGGGAAGCGGCGAAAAACTTGAAAAATATCTCGAATCTGCAGGATACAACTACCGTGTAGCCGTTGATAAAGTTATCTATAAGCCGGCGCGAAGTCCGTTGGAAGTGGTGATGTCCGAAACAATGTCGCGTCTTCCGCAATTCGTGGATAGCTTGTCGAGCAGGGTAGCACGCTCATTCCGGGATGTCCGTTTAAAACAGATGCTTGAATTTCCGGTACTTTTCCTGGGGGCCAAACCTGAAGAAACTCCCTCGTTTTACCGTTTTATGAATTATGCAGATATGGTTCTGGGGTCCTGGCATGTTGAGGGAGGAATGATACAGGTTGCCGAAGGTATAAAACGGTTAGCGGAATCGATGGGAGTGCAGTTCCAGATGGATTCTGAAATTAGCGCCATAGAATCCAAAAGAAACCGGGTTACCGGAATCCGTGCTAACGGCAAAATTATAACAACGGATACGGTGGTCTCCGGAGCAGATTATGCTCATACAGAATCCCTCCTCCCGGTAAATAAAAGGAATTACCGCGATAAATATTGGACTAAACGGGTCTTTGCCCCGTCTGCCGTACTGTTTTATATCGGTTTCGATAAGAAGATTAAAAATGTCGCCCACCACACTTTATTTTTTGATGCGTCTTTTAAGAAGCACGCATATCATATCTACGACCGGCCCGGTTGGCCTGACCAACCTATTTTCTACGCGAGTTTTCCTACCAGGACAGATTCTACACTCGGACCGGAAGGTAAGGAAACGGCAATAATACTTATACCGACCGCACCGGGGCTTATCGAGGATGAGGCGCAAAAACAAAAATATTTTCATGAGATCATAAGAAGAATGGAAAAAATGACAGGGGAAAAATTGTTGAACTTTATCCTGTTTTGTAAAAGTTACGGTTGTTCCGATTTTATATCTGACTACAATTCATACAAAGGCAATGCTTACGGTTTAGCCAATACCCTGATGCAAACTGCGTTTATGCGGCCTCCCGTATACAATAAAAATATCGAGAACTTATTTTATACAGGGCAGTTGACTGTACCCGGACCGGGAGTACCGACTGCGCTTGTCTCGGGGAAGATCGCGGCGGAAGCAGCTCTCCGATATCTCGACGGAAACAAAAAACACTAATAAAATGGAGAAGTTATACGAAAAAGTTTCATTCGACATAAGCAGGCTTGTTACCAACAGGTACAGCACTTCATTCTCTATCGGTACGCGATGCCTGTCGGCAACCATCCGGCCTGCTATTTACGGACTTTACGGTTTCGTCCGGCTTGCAGACGAAATAGTGGATTCTTTTCACGGTTACGATAGACAGTCCTTACTCGAAGAACTGGAAAAAGAATTCCATTTGGCTCTCGACAGGGGCATCAGTACCAATCCCATCATAAACTCATTCCAGAAGATCGTAAGAAACTATAAGATAGACAATGACTTGGTCGACAGTTTTTTATCAAGCATGAAGATGGACCTGCACGTTGAAAAGTTCGATGATTTAAGGTTGAAAGAATACATCTACGGTTCTGCGGAAGTGGTGGAATTGATGTGCCTTAAAATTTTCGTACAGGGTAACGACACGGAATACCAACGGTTAAAGCCTTTTGCAGTAAGATTGGGTGCGGCTTTTCAAAAAGTAAATTTCCTGCGCGATATACAGACTGATATTATCGGCCTCCATCGGGTTTATTTTCCGGTTCTTAACGACGATACCATAAACGAGAATAACAAAGAAAAAATACTGGCCGAAATATACGAGGATTTTTCCATTGCTGAACAAGGGATCAGGGAATTGCCGTCGTGTGCATGCCTTGGAGTCTACACTGCCTATCTATATTATCTGTCGCTTGCTAAAGCTATCGAAGAAACACCTGCCGAAATGCTTATGAAAAGGAGGATCAGGGTATCCAACCGTAAAAAAGCACTCCTTCTGGGTAGAGCCTGCTTAACCTATAAATTTATCTGAATGGTAATTCTCTCAGAAAAAAATGATGTATCCGTGAGAGTTTCCGGTAAAATGGGCAAGGTAAATGCGGCGGTAGTCGGAGCGGGCATAGGAGGTATTGCGGCGGCTATAAGGCTGGCGGCAAACGGTTTCGAGGTAACTGTTTACGAGAAAAATAATGCGCCCGGAGGTAAGATAGCCGAACTTCGAAGCGACGGCTACCGTTTCGATACGGGTCCGTCTTTGTTTACACTTCCCGTTCTCGCGGAGGAACTATATGAACTTTGCGGCGAAAAAATGCAGCAAAGCATTCCATATCGAATGCTGGAAGTGAATTGCAAATATTTTTTCCCGGAAGGTGACGTTTTCTCATTCTACCACGATCGGAATAAATTAAGGGATGAGATAAAGCGGGCAGGTATTGCCTGTACCGACGCCTTATTCCAAAGGCTCGACCGGTCGAAGGAGGTCTATGAGTTAAGCGCCCCGGTATTCCTGTTCAGTAATTTCCATAAACTTTCGAATTTTAATACCCCGCCTTATAAACGTATAGCCCGCAAGCTGTATAAGTTGGAATTTATGCATACGATGCACAGCGCAAACCGGAGGGATTTTACCGATCCGAGGCTGGTAAAAATATTCGACCGCTATGCGACTTATAACGGCTCTGACCCCTACCGCGCCCCGGCGACATTGAATATGATCGCTCATCTGGAAAACAATATCGGGGCTTACTTCCCCGAAAAAGGAATGTATTCCATTGTTGAAGGTTTATACGGGCTTGCTGTGAAACAGGAGATAAACTTCAAATTCGGTGAACCGGTTAAACAAATAATCGTGGAAGACGGGAAGGCCGCCGGACTGGAGACCGATACGGGTAGAAAAAATTACGATATTATAGTTTCGGACGTGGATGTCAAGTCTCTTTCGCGGAATCTGTTGCAAGGCCATCCTCTGAAGAGGCGTCTCGATAAAAGCGAACCATCGTCGTCCGCACTCATATTATACTGGGAAATAAATCGTATTTATCCTGAACTGGACCTCCACAATATCCTGTTCGCAGAAGATTATAAAAGAGAGTTCCGTAGCATTTTTAACCATAAAAAAATTGCCGAAAACAATACGGTATATATTTTTATCAGTTCGAAGGTCGTCCCTGAAGACGCGCCGCCGGGATGCGAAAATTGGTTTGTAATGATTAATGTTCCACCGGATACGGGGCAGGAATGGGGCGCGATAATATCCGAAGCGAGGCGGAATATTATCGACAAGATTAACCGTTTGCTCAATACCGACATAGAACAACATATTACGGGCGAGCATATAGCTTCACCTTTAACCATAGAACAAAACACCGCGAGCGCAGGCGGCGCCCTTTATGGAGCGGCGTCCAACTCGGCTATCTCGGCATTCTTGCGGCATCCGAATAAATTACGGAGAATCAACAATCTTTACTTCGTAGGAGGCAGCGTGCATCCCGGAGGAGGAATACCTCTTTGTCTTGCGAGCGCGTCGATAGTGTGCAATGAGATTCTTTCCAAAATAACTGTTCATGAATAAGCGGTTTATAGAAAATGAATTGCCATGGACCTACATAAGGTTTTATGCCGTAGGTGCTCTGCTGTTCATGATACCTTTCACACGGGGCATCTTTATTTCCATAACGACGCTATCGCTGTTGCTTGTAATCTTCTCTGTATTCTATTTCAACCGGGACTGGAATTCGACACAAGTAGCCTGGGGCATCTTTATCGTTACTTCCTCTTACTTACTTGAATACTACGGTGTTGCTACCGGAACTATATTCGGTGAATATATATACGGCCGGGGGCTCGCTCCTCTAATTAAAGGGACGCCTTTAATAATCGGCCTGAATTGGCTTTTTCTCATATATTCGACCCATCTCATAGCAAACAAAACATGCGGAACCGTAGTGGGCAGAATCGTGTGCGCCTCGCTTCTCATGCTGCTTTACGATGTGGTTGCGGAATGGGTGGCACCTTACATGAAGATGTGGAGTTTCAGTTCGGGCTACCCTCCGTTAAGGAACTTCTCCGTATGGTTCGCGGCATCTGTTTTTTACCATACCGGATTCGAACTAATTCCATTGAGGCACGATAACCCGTCTGCGCGTTTTCTGTACGCAGTCCAGATAGTTTTTTTCATCGTTATAGGCATCTTTTCGCAAATCGTGATAAAATGATCGAAGCTCGTCATACTCTTACAGGTAAATGGCTCGCGGATTTTTGTTCGGGGTATTACATGAACCGGTATTTTCGGCAGATAAACATTATGAGTCCGGCGGAAGCCGGGGATTATCCGTTATTGATGCTCGCCAATCATTTTTCATGGTGGGACGGTTTTATCCAATACAGGCTGAACAGTCAAATATTCGGGCGTAAGTTATATGTGATGATGCTTGAGGAGCAGCTTCGAAAACATATCATAATGAACCGGTGCGGGTGTTTTTCTATAAGGAAAAGCTCCAGGAGTATGATAGATTCGATGAAGTATGCCTCCGGTTTGATGACCGATCCGAAAAATATGGTTCTCATCTTCCCCCAGGGAGAGATCGGATCGCTTTACCATGACCGGATACGTTTCCAGTCCGGAGTGCAGTATCTCATGAAACTTATAAACATTGAATACCGGATAATTTACAATATAAATCTTATCGATTACGGATCCTTTAAAAAACCAATGTTAAATATATACCAAAGAACGGTAGACCCTGCAACTATTATTTCTTTACCGGAGCTGGAAAGTAGTTTCAACCTGTTCTATCAAGAGTGTCTCAAATCCCAATGTTCGGCTCTATGGTGATAGTAGGATGGATATTATTCGGATTCGGAATTGCCCGCTTCATGGTCGCATTATTCAATATGGCAAGCAAACCGTACCTTCCCGACCAGCGAGGACATACCTGTGATAAAAAAGTGTCAGTATTGGTTCCCGCGAGAAACGAAGAGGAGAATATCGCAAGGCTCCTGGAAAATTTCACAACATGGAGGGACGAGGTACATGAACTGATCATTTACGATGACATGTCGTCGGACGACACCTATGCCATCACCCTGCAAAAATCATTATCCGACTATAAATTAAAGGTCGTACATGGACGTGGATTAACTCCGGGATGGCTTGGGAAGAACCATGCCTGCCACCAACTTTCAACCATGGCATCAGGGGATATATTTCTTTTTATAGACGCAGACGTAACCATAAATAAGAGCACGATAAAAAGGTCGGTTGTTTATATGGAGAAACACGGACTGGAACTTCTCTCTTTTTTCCCGACCCAAATTATCGATAATCCGGGAAGCCGTCTCAGCGTACCTTTGATGAACTGGATACTGCTTAGCCTTTTGCCACTGCTGGCAGTCCGGCTCTCAGGACGGCCCTCGCTCGCCGCCGCGAACGGACAGTTTATGATGTTCTCCCGAGAGCAATACTTAAACCTGCGACCTCATAGTCGTTTCAGGATGTCGCCTGTAGAAGATATTGCCATAATAAAATATTACAAACGGGAGAGATTGAAAGTGGCAACTTTATTGGGACGCGGAGACGTTAAGTGCCGTATGTATAATAACCTACATGAAGCGATCGGTGGATTTTCAAAGAACATCTTCGATTTTTTTGGCGGAAATGCTTTCTTATGTTTCCTCTTTGTCCTTGCCACCACGGTCGCTCCATTTTGTATATTTATTTATAACGGCCCTGCTGCCGGATTATCCTATGTGTTTATCATAATTACGATAAGGTTCTTTGTCTCCGTCGCCAGTAGTCAAAATGCCTTCATAAATATACTTCTGATAATCCCTCAACATATAGTCTTATGGATAATTACACTAAACGCTGCTATAAACCGACAAAAGAAAAACCTTACATGGAAAGGAAGAAATATATTCTGACAGCACTCTGCATTCTCCTGCATATTTTATACGGTGTTACGCTTTCAGGCCAGAAACAATATTCGGATGAGATTTATCAGGCCTATATCAGCGGTGATATGGCCAAGTGGGAAAATGTAATCGGAACACTTGAAAATTCGGGGACTCCAGCGATTTCACAAAAGTTCGAACTTGCCGAATATTATTACGCCCATATCGGTTACCTTCTCGGTATGGGGAGTAAAACAGAAGCGAAAAATTATATCGAAAAAGCAGATGTACTCATTGAGAATATATTAAAAACCGAACCGGACAATGCCGCGGCTACATCACTCAAGGGTATATTCGTTGCATATAGGATGGAGCTGAATAAACTGAAGGCTCCTGTTCTTGGCCCCCAATGCATGAGATTAATAAAAAAAGCTCATAGCCTGGACCCTTCGGATGTACAGGCGCTATCCGATTTGGGCAATATGTATTACCATTGTCCGGCTGTATTCGGCGGGGATAAAATCAAAGGGATAAGATATATTTATGATGCCGTCAGGATGATGGAGGAAAAAAAAGAGTCGGCCGGGAACTGGTTTTATCTTAATCTGCTTACTATGCTTGCCCAATATGAAGCCGAATCGGGCTCAAAAGAAAAAGCCAAAGAAATTTACGAAAAAATACTTTCTATAGAACCCGAATTTATATGGGTCCGTGATGAATTATATCCGCAATAAAATTCTCCCCTCCACTATTGGTTACAGCGTTGGAAATTTGAATATTACTTATTTCAATTCTTTCCATTTTCACCGTGTTTTTCTGCGGAGATAGAGAGGGACCTCTCCCTACTAACTTTCTGCAAGTCATACCGCCGTAGAATATTATATACACCTTCAAACTGCTGGCCTGTGCGCAGCGTTCTGCTTTGAGTTGCGATAGGGCAAAGATAATATTTTTCCAGGAATTACCGCATCGGAACTGATGACCAAAACATTATAAAACTGGATCTGATCTATAATGACCCGTTCATCCGTCCGGTGGAGACTATCGACGGAATACGGTTCGCTTCGACTGACGATATCGTTGCCATGAAGATGGATGTAATCACGCGGAAAGGGCGTAAGAAAGATTTTTGGGATCTGCATAAGTTTCTTGAAACTTATGACATTACAACCATGATCCGGCTACATGAAGAGCGCTATCCGTGGTCGCATGATAAATCGTCGCAGATTGAAAATCTTACGGACTTTGCACTTGCCGACGATGAACCCGATCCGATATGCCTCGATGGGAAGATATGGAATTTTATAAAGGAGGATTTTTTGGATATTGTTGAAGAGTTGTCAAATACTAACTTGATACGCCTCAAACTATCGGTATTTTTTCTACTCTTAAGTTTAGCCCTAAAGTATCCGAAATTTGTTGTATAATCTTAAGTTTTGTTTCGGTAGAACATCCTGTCATAACGTAGAGTCCATTCCCTATAGGCTTTTGACACGCCGCATATTTAGTTACTATGGTGGCTGATATCAAGTTAACATTACTCATAGTAATACCCATTGTCAGGACTTTCTCGACACCGGCGTATTCAATAACTCTTACGAAGGTTTTTGCTACCACACGGTCTTGAACTATATCGCCATTTGGGAAAGTTACTTTTAATATATACATTTTCTTTTTCTTTCCTTCTGGCATAGAGTTGGGCGGGATTTCTAACTTCTTATTATTTACCAAATCGAAATCTGTGATACTCGTACCTTTAATTAGATTCATCCAATCTGTAAGGGTCATGCTGGGATATTTACCTGAATAGAATTTTCCCACTTCTTGGGCGGCCGACAAGTTTCTATTTGATTGGATAAGTGGCTTAATAATAGATAATAACTCAGGATCGGTGATCCGAAGTAATTTGCCATTATGATCAATCGGCTCCTCATACTCCTCTCCATCATTAAATAATAAAGGACTCTCATTATCTGTATTTCTCTCCTTAACCTTTTTCTGAATTTGATCATCCAGAAATTCTATGTATTTATTGAGAGATGAAGTATATTGTCTGTTTTGAGATATATTTTCTTGTCGAAAATCATGATCCTGTATTAGCTGGTCTAGCCAATCTTGAATTAATTCGACGTCAGTAATACTGAATATATTTACTTCTCTATGAAGTAAATGGCTTATTTGCAAAGAAATTCTTCCTGATAATATATCTATATACATTTGTATTACATCATCCGATTTGCCTTGATTTAGAAGGTGTCCTTTAAAGGCAATTGACATATCAACACCGATACAGTTAACTCCTGAATCAGTGTGTGCAATGGTACTGTTTTCACTCGCCTTATATGTTGGATCATACTCCTTACAGTCTTTATGAAATTGAATATATTTTTCAAATGCACAAGAATACATATGCTTTCCTCTTTCATCTAGATCTGCATATTCTGGAGTCTTGAACAATCTATCTTTCCAGTCTTCCAGAAGAGGTATATCATTGTAGAAAAAGACGTTTATCGGTTCATTTAATATGTAATATGAAATCCCATCAGATATCCTTCCTAGCAAAGCTTGCGTGTAGTTAGTGCAAGTTTTCTGTGATAAATTCTTTAGATCAAAATAGCGCTTAAATGCCTCTTGATAATTAACTTTTGTTGCTTCTGGAATATTTTTTTGAGATACAGTCTTTTGAATATCATCAGGGAAGAAGGTGTCTATTTTCGAGAAAAAGTCAATTAAATCTCGTCTTTTAAATAATACGGGCCTGTCTCCATTCTTAAGAACTCTTATCAAAAACTCGCCTTGCTTAACTTCTTCTTGGAAATACGTTCTTGAATAAAACGAAACACTTCGTGCCGCATTAAGTCTTTTCTTAACAATATGAAAGTTCCAGCATATGAGAACATCATTGTCTGCGTCATAACCCAGAAAGATAAACGGAATATCAGAAGTCTTGATATCTTCAAACTCAGGACGAATCGGTAATTGAGCTCTTGTTGTTTTGCCTCTATCTTTGAAGTAGGCGCTCGAAACATTTTTTACGTAGACATAATATTTTTTGCCAGCGAAACTCATTAAGAATGGCTGAATACCACTTATATACTTAAATTCAGATGAAGATTCAAGTATTACCCTGATCAATTGCATTAGGGTTTCGGGTTTTATTTTGTCTATTTTCCTCGAGTTACTCATTTTTGTAATGCATTAAAAAGATAACTATATTCGATTACATTTTCACTTTCTGATAACGGAACGACTAAAGTTAAATCCGAGTCAAAATGTACATTGGAAACTTTATCGGGAATAGTTTCTTTTTCAATACCAGGAATATCTTTACTATTATAAAACTCCATAGAATCAACTGCTAATTGGTAGTCGAAGTAGACATCAGATATCTTATCAATGTCAGACCCAATAGTTCTCAGTAATATATCATTTAATTTCAATTGTAAATTAATGTCGCTTATTCGCATCAAAATTGCATTTCGTAAATTATTGATGCTTTTACCTATGCCAGCCTGAATAGCAAATACTGAAATAATTATCAATTGTGAATTAACATTAGGACTTAATTGATCCGCAGAAAATGAATGTACTCTTAACCCCTTAGAAGTAGATTTGACCTCGATTTTATCTTTACCGTTGTTAAAGTCAAATTTATCTTCAGGTGTTGAGTGCCAAGCTTGTACTAAAACCTCAGGATTCTTAGATCGTTCAATGACAAAAAGTTCGGCCCAAAGGCCTTGTAGTGTCTCCTTTGGAGGCGTAGTAATTGTCTTAAATAAGTCTATAATTTTATCAATTTCTCGATGTAACTCTTTTTGAGTCGGGATAAACGGCAATTGTCCTAAGACGAGACATACAACATCAATAAAGTAATATTGCAGATCGTAATTCTCTGTTTTAAGTTTGATAATTGAATAAACCTTGTTTTCAACTATTCCATCCTCATAGATTCTGCAGGATCTATTGAATAATACTGAAAAGAATTCAAGGTCTATATCAACTGGACCTCCAAGTTCCTTACATTGTATAAAGAACATTGGCTCTTTATCATTTGATATTCCTATTTTGTGATAATCAGAAAAAGGCAAAGGTGCCACCATAAAAGAATCTGAATGTATCTGTTCTTTTATTTGCAATTCCTTAAATATCTTATATACGGTATTGTCCATAACAATTAATCATCACTATCAGAATCGAGATTAATTTGATTAGGGGTTTCTGTCGCTACATAACTGATTGCAAAATTTTCGGGATAATATATGGCCATTGTATAGGCTACTTTATTAACCCACTTATTAATTTCTTGGCAGTCTAATTTAACCTTATGCAACTGGATACACACTGCGTCCTCTTTTTTTATCATCCTATCACCCGGATATACCTCATCTCCTCGGCTAGATCTACCTGAGAAAAGTTCTTTAACCTTCATTGTTTCAGGATTAAAAGAACGCTTTCGATATTCACTTTCAAAAGCCATTTGTATTACATATACATATTGTAGCGGTTCATTATCCCTAGAGGATAAATATTGCAAATACCTAATAGTAGCACTTTTTCGTGCCGTGTCAGGATAGTTGCCAAATTTATAAGCCGACAATAACTCTATAGCCTCTGTTATTGGTAATTTAATATACTTATGATTGCGATCTTCGGTACCATATTGGATGTCCCACAATTGCATGTCTACATTGGCAAAAAAGTTTTCTACCAGTGCTATATTATGATTTATATACCTAAATGTATTCATTTGGTGCCATCCTCTCATCTTGGCTTGGACTAATTTGACGGGTAATATATTCCGTCTGGTAGGATTTAGTTTCTCCGATAATATTAGTTTACGTTCAACATCTTCTAAATTATCAATGCTCTTCAACCATCCTCTCATCTCTTCCTCATGATCCACATAGTTCGAGTATTCAACGGAAGATTGATCCGGCAAAAAAACTCTGCAAGATTTAAGATAATCTAGTTTATAGCCAAAAAATCTACACCTCTGCTGTATAGTATCTGCTGTCGATTTACCCCTAGTGTATCTTGGCATATATGTAGTAGATAAGTTTTCAACAGTAAACCCGCGATTAAGCATATCTGCACCCACAAGTATATGAGATGTACTTGTATCCCAATCAACCTCTTTTGTTGCATCGGACTCACTTATTATCAACGCAATTTTTGTGTCGTTTATAACATCTGGAATATGATCTCTAATAACAGAAAAGTCAGGAATATCATTTGCCTTGCTATATAATTTTATAGTCTCTGTTTTAAAAACTTGTTCAAATTCTGTTTCAAGGCTTATTCTTCCAATATCATCTTCCGGGCAATTAAATATATTACTCCAGCGTTCCTTTAAGTCTGTTGCCCACTCATGAAATAATCTGCTCGCATCTTTTTGCCTGTCTGCATGTATCATCATGGATAAATAATCCACATTCTTCCAATAATAAACATTCAATGCTACTCCCAATATATGTAACTGAACTGCTTGTTTAAAAGATTTTGGGGGTCGTGTAAGTGGATTGTATTTCATGTGAAAGACCTCATCATCCGGTATAGAAATTATAAGATCCGGGATCTCTTTGAAAAATGTCTTACCTCCAGTATATGCTTTACCTGGCGTTAATACTGTATGTGTTTTGGGTGACAATAAATCAGCAATGCTTATTAGTAGCGGTGCTTGTGGGATTGCTGTATACTGCACATAAGAGTGATTGGGTAATGACGCACGCAGAATAAGAATACTTGAATATGTACTTGACTCTTTACTATCACTCTCCACATCCCATTCAGGCGAATCAGCATTTTTGCTATTTACATATGCAAAACCATTTAATGATGCTTGATCAGCCTCATCATCAATTATAAGCACCCCTTGCTTCCCAAGTTCTTGTTGTATGAGTTTGCTTTCGAACAACCTCGCAAGAGCGCTAATATGACCAAAGTGCTTCAAGACGGTTATAAGGATGGTAGGCTTAGACTTCATCCTTAGGTGGCCTCTAAGTTCTGTCACATTCTTTTCATCTGGATTTTCGTATATCTTATACTGAATATTGTTCTTACCATTGTTTAATAGGTCTTTACGAAGCCTTTTGGTGGTTTGATTAAGGAGATTAGTTTTAGTTCCTGCAAAATAAATAATGATACGACACCCATTATCCGCAGCCAGAGCAGACAAAGTAGTAAAAGACATTGTCTTACCACTTTGGACATAGCCAATAGCAAGGTGAGTTGTATCTTGTTCTTCCAGCCTCCGAGGATCAACGCAATGAGAAAGAATATGTACAGCTTCTTCCACAAGGCGATTGACTTCATCTTTATCCAGTTTATTACAAAAACGAGAAATCAGTTCTTGTGTTTTCTCTCCAATGGCAGAACAAAAGAATACATTGTCCCCATTTTTAGGCAATATCTGTATCTCCATAATTTTGTAATATTTACTGAACAATATACTGATTAAATAGCATTCTTAATTCGGATGGATATTCCATTCGTTTTTTGGTTGCTAGGAATTCAGCTAAAGCGAGGGATTTGAAAATAGCGACTACTGGCTGATAATCATCTGCTCTCTTGAATTGCTCAAACCGATTAAAAAATGGATGCGATAGATTTATTCTACAAACAACACATATATCATCAAATATTTCGGTTCCTTCCTTCTCTTGAGTAACGGAATAGAGAGAATCTGATTCGTCTTGAGCAACCAAGTCAACCCTGAACTTATACGTATCTTCATCCAATTGAAATGAATCACTAACTGAGCCTAAAGTCTCCGCTTTTATTATTAGTTCTTGACTTTGTTTTTGGTACTGTACATTTTGGACACGGGTTTCAACTTCTTGAATCTGTCGGGTAAGTTGCTTTGGCTTTGTTTCCTTTTTTTGCGACAGAACAATTTTCTTAGCAATTTCAAGATTCTGCTCTTTAGTCTTTTACCTATAATTATCTGCCTGACTAAATAAATTAAAGCTAGGATCTCTTAACTCATCACGTACAGCTTCCATGAATGCTAAAAGGTCATCTTCATCTCGAAATCCATTCTTATTAAACGTGACATCGAACCCCTCCAACTCTAATTCCCCAAACAATCTTTTATACCTAAAGTTTCCGGATGTACCAAAAATTACTTGAGGGAAATACCGATCTTCTCCTCCTCCAACAATAACACGCCCGCGTCTAAGTAAGACCAATCCATTAGCATTATTTTGTATGGTTTTAAGGATTGCTATAAATCCCTGAGCTTTATATTTGCCTAATTCAAAATTTATTTCTTTTCTCCAGAAGATATCCTCCCCATCCGGAGTTTTATGATATGGCGCAGTGAGTACCTCATAACTTGGACTATTTAATAACTCACCATTGATTACTATATCAATCTCTCCGGCTCTAATGAATTTTCTGTAAATACTTGATAAATGTCGTTTGATCTTGTCCATTTGATTGGACGATGGTGCATTCTTGGAAAGTCTATTTAAGGTAATCTTTGTATAATGCTCTTGAGGTGCTCGTTCTATTTCCTCGACAACTAACTCTTCTTTGTTTTCTCTAATAACTTTATGAAGATCAAACTCAGTATAACGCTCTACTGACTCGCCCAATGCCTTGGTACGCACACTCCATTTATCTGCTAACCATACAGAGGCAGTTTTCATCCCCATGCCAAACTCATTCAGTCCTGTAGCATCCAAGGGGATATTGGCTGGCTCAAAAGCTCTTAAATAATTTTTCTCATCAATGCCGGCGGCATTGTCTAATATTGTAATTGAGTCATTCTGGTGATCAATATGTATTTTAACATAAAATTTATAATCAGGAGAAGTTGCCTGAAGTTGCTCTTTATTGTCTAAATATGACTGTACCGCATTATCCACATACTCACTTAAAGTAAGTGCTACAGTATTATTTAGGGCTCTAAAAGTACTATATACACTGGGCTGTAGAGCTATTGATACCTTTTCAATTGTTGCCATATGATAAAAGTTTTTCGGCAATCTTTTTAACGACCTCCACATTTACAGCATTGCCAAAAGCTTTGAATGCCTTTGATACTGTATCAGGATATTCTGTTAAATCCTCCATGCATTGTAGTTTTGCTGCTTCCCTTCTAGTCATATAACGCCCTTTTTGTCCCCCAGGAGTTTCGACCCAAGGGAAAATGGGTATTTGAGTTGTCGTAAGAACTAATGCAGGTGAATAAGTTGGTTTTTTTACTCGAATACCAGATGGTCTAAATTGGATAATTTTGGTATATAAGTCCGGCTTATCTTCAGGTCCACAGTTCCACTCAAATTTTTGATGGCTATTCTCGAAATTATGTATTTTAGGAAGCCACTCATCAAGCCAAGTTTGATTTTGCAGGTAGAATTCTCTGTTTTGTCTAATATAGTACTTCTTCCAATCAGGGAATTGTCTCTTCTCTTTCTTTTTACAACTTATTTGTGAATATGTTGGAAGACATTGTAGATAATCATCTTTCGAATTCCCTTGAATTAGTAGTCCAAACTTCCCCCTTTTACCCTCTAACTCTTTTTTTGTCTGATAAAATGGAGCTCGACCTTCATACTTATAGGTCGCTCCAAATTCCATGGCCCAAATAGGGAATCCAGGAAGTTCTCCTCCATTTTCAATTAAAAGATCTAGGAATTCCTGCCACACCGTCATGTGATTATATGAATCTTCTTTTATTGTCATATAATCAGGATCATTTTCCTCAATGATATCTTTAATGTTGCTCTCTATCCGCTCGGTTTGAGGAAATGTGAAATAATCTAATGTCCCTTTTGTTTTTAATCTACCAACTATATATATTCTATTACGATGTTGTGGAATACCAAAATGATGAGGAGATAAAATAATATCATCTACATGATATAGTGTCTCCAATCTTGTTTTAATAACTTTCCATGTATTACCACTATCGTGTGTTTTCAAATTTGCGACGTTCTCCAATAATATAAATTCGGGTTTATGTGCCTCTAAAATGTCCATGATTTTATAGAAAAAATTACCTCTATCTTCATCATTAAACCCTTGCTGGGATCCAGCCTTTGAAAAAGGTTGACAGGGAAAACCCGCACATAAAATGTTATGGGACGGTATAGTTTCTATATTTACTTCGTTGATATCACCTTCAACAGGAGTGTCGGGAAAATTAACACCATATAAATATTGAAGATCTTCATCGATTTCACTGGCGAAAACGCACTCATGCCCTAACTTATGAAGGGCTAAATGGAACCCTCCTAATCCTGCAAAGAGATCTATGAATTTTAATTTATTTGACATTCCTTAATACGTTTCTTCATTTTATCGACTTACTCGCTAGTTCCACGTAGTCTATCTCGCAAAGATAGAAATATTTAGATTTTTATTATATAAAAATAACTATCATAGTTTTTATAGGTTTATTAATGCTCTCTTCGTTTCATTCCTTATTTCGATTAATGAACTCAAGAGATAATATGTTTTTGAGTTTATTCCAACTTTCCAGTTCCCCTCGTACTGGTAACGGCGGATCACTAGTACTTGGTCTACAGCACTTATTTTGGATAAAAAGGAGTAGCTTCCATTATTTCAAGGCTAGTTTTGTCTGGAGAAAAATAACAAAAGGCTGCTCGTATTTATCTGATTACCGGTAACTTTTCATATTCGTTGTATAGTGGTAATTAATCATAGGAGATAGGAACTTTTAGGTATGAACTTTTGTAATATCAATATTTTTATGAAAGTTAATTATTTGGACATAAATATCATGCTTAATATATTTGAAACATTACTGTATGAAGAAGTACTTAAGAAAGGATAAACCATCTGTTGTCTAGGAGGAAATTTATATTCCCTGAGGCTAAAGATTTACAAAGTACATTAAAAAACTTCCGCGGAAACCCGATATATCAACGAAGTATCAGGAAATAAATAACATTTCATTATAATCTTTGAACTATGAATTTAATGCAGTTTTCGAAATAAAGAAGCAAGATTAGAAAACTTATCAGAAAACAAAAATTATTAACTCTATTATGAAATCATGGCGGTTATACGAACGTCTCGTTGCAAAACTTTGCACCGAGGAGTATGATGATAAAAGCTTAACAACAATTCCCAATGCACATATTACTGGAAAAATAAGCAACCGGAAAAGACAAATAGACTTTTTAGTAGATTACCGTTTTGATAATGATACTTCAAGGCGGATAATAATTGATGCTAAAAACAGACGGAGGCCTATAGATATTAAAGAGGTAGAATCTTTTGAAGGGTTAATGAAAGATGTAGAGGCAAGTCGGGGTATTATTATAAGTACGAATGGTTATACTCAGTCAGCATTAAGGAGGGCTCAGGAACATATCGGATTAAGAATAATCCCGGAAAAAGATATTGAAGAACTAGATCTCAGAACATGAGATTGTTGTGTGCATTCTGATTGTGAAGAGGGGCTTGTGTTATGGGATTTATCTTTCGGTGTTTTTATAAATAATATGGTTTCAGTGCAAATGACGGGCAAATGTGATGTATGTGGGAGATTTCATATTTGGTGCTGGGATTGTGGTGGTAAATATACTCTTGAAAAAGAGGATGAATTTCAATGTAATTGTAAAGGTTCTTGGTTTTGGTTAACTTCAATTGAACCGGAAGAAGATGGAAGTCAGGGTAATTATCTTATTTTAGTTTTAGGCAATGGAGAATATAAAATAATAGATCGAAAATCCCTTTAAGGCTGCAATAAGAATATTCTAGACTATTTTTTGTATAAAAGGGTCGTTCCAATATAGAGCGGGTGTTTTGTAACCATCTGACAATTATGGCGTTTAGCCTTATTCTTCTGGTAAACCGGTATGTTATTTGAGTAAAGTAGGAGGTAATTGACATGTTAATATGCCATAAACGGCTCATCAAGTAGTATAAAAAGGTTCTAGTCCTGTGAGTTATAAATTCGCACGAACCTATAAAACGTGTGATTATGAAAAGCATTAAGATTCATTTCTGCCCCTCACAGAAGTTAGGGGCGCAATAAGGAAAACTGTTTATACGTATCATCCACCGCCGCCGCTCGCGCAGCGTGACCACCGCTTACTCTTTGCGGCAGCAGGAATGGGATGCGGTGAGTGAAACAGTGATATTATCCACGAACGATTCGGCCCTAAATGATTATCTAATGGGTATTGCCGAACAACCGTACGGGGACAGGCAGCGGTTGGAGTCGCAGGAGTTCACAAGACCCGGCATCAGGCGCTGACAGAGAGCGAACTGAACACACTCGCTTCGTTGTAGATCAAGATGGACCATCGGATCAGCATATTAATAAAGGAACCATCAGAAAATAATAAACTACATTATTGTTTAAAACATAAAAGAGCATTACTTAGTTTCTTTTTTGCTTCCATGCCCTGGGCATGTCCTTTGTGGATATGGCTTACCTTAAAAAGTCGGATGTCGGTAACAATTCCATCTGGAGAAACCGGTTTATCTTGACCCATTTAGGTTGATTGAAGTTGACCCCTCTCGCCGTGTTAAACTTACCCCCGGTTCGCCGATTGAAATGGACCCCTCTTGCCGGAGCAAATTAACCTCCTGCAAGTAGAACATAAAAGAGGTTGTACAGACAAGGTTTTAGGACGTATGTTTTTGGTTAGCTGAACTACACTAACCATAAAACTGTAGTTACGATGTCCCATAAACCTATCACGATGCAAAAATTACGACAGATCATCTGTCTTTACTGCCAGGGGACAGAATCAAGACGATCCATTGGATGATCGGCACCCCCGGCAACACCATCAAGAAGTACGTTCGTATCTGGCACGGTCTGGTTATGACTTACGATGAGTTCTCCGCTAAGAGCTACGCGGAACTATCGGAATTGTTCTCGGCGGCTCCGAGCGCGGTTCCCGATAACGTACGGCGCTACCAACTCGACGACCTTCTTACATTCCATGCCAAGAGACTTAATAAGAAAGGAGTAACACGAGAGATGATCCATAGGGAGTACGTCTCTCGCTACCATGACGGTTACAGCCGTTCCCAGTTAACAGTGCATTGCGTATATATCTGGCCTTGTCCCGGCCGGTTATGATATATAGAATTCGGATTGGAAAATTGGTCGCAGAGGAGGACTTTTTTACACTTCCGAACAACAATTGTGACAGCCATTACTGTCGAGGTAAAAA
>JAJBUQ010000021.1 GCA_020860245.1 Rikenellaceae bacterium | reverse complement strand
GGCCCGGATTGATATATTTAAAAGAAAGATTCCAGTATTTAAAGGGCGACCGGGGTTTCGTATAACAAAAAGGAGACCGCCTCTTATGGACAAGTAACAAAACTGATTTTTATAAATTACACGTTAAATTAATATTAATGTTTATTTTTGTTAAATTATACCGTTTAAAAGAAGGAGTCGATAAAACAGTAATAAATTAATTGGGTAATACCTATTAAAGGGATATGATTTTTAATAAAATGTACTACCTTAAAAAATATAAAATATTAACCAGTAATAAATAAATTAATATTATATTTGCATTATTGGTTCGAATTTGGGAATATCTAAAACAAAATAGTGATAAAACATTAGTATATTATGAAGAAAAGTTTAATATTATTTTCATCCTGCATTGGGTCCTTTAATCTGACCAATAAGGTCTTAGGCTGGAACGCCCATTATACGCACGGGGCAAAAACGTCCTACATACCGGAAGGACACGTCACTTAAAACGAAGGTATGGCAGGAGGTACTCGCCGCCATTGAAAAAGACTGGGAGGAGACCGGACGGACAGAATTTATCCGGGCTATCACCCGGGATATGATAGAAAATGGTTCGAATACCACGGAAGAGGAGGTTCTACAATATTTGGAAGATAAATACAGTAAGGAAGGGGAAGAATAAGTCACTTCCGAGACGATTTAAGAGATTTTTAACTCCAGGTAGTTCAAATAACAAATCACCGGGAGTTTTCAAGGGTTTAAAATAGCTAAAAATGGATGTGATATTGCATTAAACTAAAAACGATATTATTAATTAATATAACTGATAAATTATGAAAAAATACATCGCAGAAATGATAGGAACAATGACTCTTGTTCTTATGGGGTGTGGCAGCGCAATTTTTGCCGGCGGAACGGCTGATACAGTAGGCGCCGGGGTTGGAACAATCGGCGTGGCACTAGCTTTTGGGTTATCTGTGGCTGCTATGGCATATACCATTGGTAATATATCCGGGTGCCATATCAATCCGGCTGTTACATTGGGAATGCTTTTATCCAAAAGAATAAGTGGCAAGGATGCCGGAATGTATATGGTGTTCCAAATAATCGGAGCCATTATCGGCTCAGCTATCCTTTACATACTCGTATCCACCGGAACACATGACGGACCCACCGCCACAGGTTCCAATAGTTTTGAAAAAGGAATGATGTTACAGGCATTTATGGCGGAAGTGGTGTTTACCTGTCTTTTTGTATTGGTTGTACTAACTTCTACGGATGAAAAGAAAGGCGCGAGAAATCTTTCCGGCCTGATTGTTGGTTTGACGCTGGTGTTGATACATATTGTATGCATTCCTATCACTGGCACATCGGTTAATCCGGCGCGTAGTATAGGTCCGGCGTTATTTCAGGGGGGCGAAGCCTTATCTCAACTGTGGCTGTTTATTGTTGCCCCACTTGTGGGGTCGTTTTTAGGATTTGTTATCCAAAAAGGGATTATGAATAATAATACATGATTATCCTTATTATAAAATCTTAGTTTTTAACACCATGTATTTTTCTTGACTGGTACTAGTATATGTAGAATTACAATTTAAATAACCACTAAAATGTTTTATATCCCACATAAGCTCCGTAAATCCAAATTATATCTTCTTTTTTGTATGATATGTACAATAATTATAACGCTGTTGTCATGCGCCGATAATAAAGATTTGTCTGAGGATGAAAGATTATGGAATAATGAAGATATAAAAATTATAGAGGAGGAGGATGAAACTATTCCTCAAATACCCATAGATTCAGGTGATCCGGGTGATAATCCATTGATAACTAATTCACAAAACTTGGATATCACTGCTCTTAGAATTTGTTTTTTATCCGATAGTATAATGATCGAAAACCCCTATCCGGACGTAGTAGTAACAAATGAATCTGATGGACACGTTATTATTGAAACAGAAACAGACGAGGAGTTAAATTATATTCTATCGGGAATTACAGAAAATGGCTCGGTAAAAATATATGGAGAGAAGAAGTTTAATTTATATTTAAATGGAGTAGGAATAACCAATCCGAATGGAGCAGCCATCAATAATCAGTGTGGCAAAAAGGCAACCGTTTATCTTGTGGATGAAACAACAAACCGCTTAATTGACGGGGAAGAATATGTTTCGATAAACGATGAAGATATGAAAGGAACTTTCTTTAGTGAAGGTCAACTTATATTTGAAGGAGGTGGCACACTGGAAATACGTGGAAAAAACAAACATGCCATTTGTAGTGATGATTATATCCAGATCTCTTCCGGAAATATTTGGATAAAAGAGGCTGCAAGTGATGCAATTCACGCAAATGATTATGTATTGATTGAAGGAGGTATAATTACCACGCGTTCTATAGGAGAAGGAATCGAATGTGAAAAAGGATATGTGGAAATATTGGGCGGTACAGTTGAAATTATAACTATTGGAAAGAAGGGGCATGGAATAAAAAGCAAAACGACCACCCTGGTTAATACAGCGGGAACAATAGATATTACTACATATGGAGATGCATCTAAGGGATTTAATAGTGAAGAGGGTATGGAAATTATAAATGGTTCCATTTATATCCAAACAGCCGGCGATGCTTTTTGGGAAGAGGAAGAAGCGGATATTTCTTCATGTGCTGGAATTAAATGTGATAAAAACCTGGATATCTATAGCGGTGATATTACGATTATAAGTACAGGTTCCGGTGGAAAAGGAATAAATATAACAGGTGATCTGAATATATATAACGCAAATCTTATTATCTATACAACAGGTGACCAGTATGTGTATGACCGGAATAATGATACAGCCGCAAAAGCCATACGTGTAAAAGGTGATTTTACTATATATGATGGTGTAATAAAAATACGAACCTATAAAACAGAAGCAGAAGGACTGGAAAGTAAAGCTAGCTTTGTTATAAAGGGAGGCAACCTTGATGTTAGAGCATATGATGATTGTATTAATGCTGGAACCCATATTCAAATTGATGGTGGATATATCTATTGCCTTAGCTCTGCAAATGATGGAATTGATTCAAATGGAACCTTAAGTATAACCGGAGGTATTATTGTTTCAGCCGGGACAACTTCTCCGGAAGCCGGAATTGATTGTGATAATTGTGATTTTGAAATAACTGGAGGTATTATTATTGGTATAGGTGGAGATACAAGTGCACCTACATCTAGATTATGTACACAACCTTCTGTTATATTTAAAACATCTTCTTCTAATGTCTCTACAATATATATAGAATCTGATAGTGGTGAGCAGACACTTGTTTTTAAATTACCTGTCACCTATAGCAGAGGTATGGCTGTATTATTTAGTAGTCCGGAATTGAAGTCTAATATTAACTATACGATCTATACTGATGGTAATATTTCAGGTGGTAGCAATTATTTCCATGGAATTTATACCGGAGCTACTTATAACAATGGAAATCCTGTCGGAACATTCTCTACTAGTTCGATGGTTTCTTCTGTGGGAAGTAACTTGAATAGACCCTTTTAAGTAATATGATTTTAATAAAAAAAAAGACTAAAGGATATGAATTCAAAATATCTAAACTCACTAACAGACAAGGAACGCGAGGATTTGATACATAAGTTGCATAATATTCGAAAATGGATACTGTTATATCTGTAGGGAGCTTATAGATTTAAGACTGCATGGGACAAATGTAAATATTGATCATATAATTTCCTTAATACATAAAGGAAAAGACTTAGAGGAGAATTTTGCACTTACACATGAAAGCTGCAACAAATCAAAGCAAGACGCAGATTTAAAAATAGCAAGGATTCTTTTTTCGGTTAAGTAAAATACAGAAAAGAGCTTTAGATAAAGAAAACAAATCAGGTTCGTTGAAACATGTTTTAGAGGACCATGATGGTTCCAAATTTGAATTTTCCTATAACATTTTAGAAAAATATTTAGAATACAGCCTTCCAGAATTGAAGGATAATAGTATTCAACAGACAGAAATATATATAGATTACTTATCAGGAAAAACTGTTTTATTATGATGTCTATAGAATATATTTATCATGATGAGCTTATTAATCCCAGAGCAATTAATAGCAATCGGAAAGCTAATAAAAGAGTTTGATAAAAAATCCGCAATTACATTTAACACTGGAAAGGATTGATAGTAAAAAATCAAGGTTTTCGATGGACAACATAAAGCCGTTACACAAATATTGTTAGGTTCGAAAAAATATTACTACAAATTTTTATATCTCCAGACATCGATCGATTAACAGAAACAAATACAAATGCGGGTAGTATATTAAGGCAAATAGTTTTTGATAAATCCGTAATGAGATAATTAAACAATACATTGTACTTTAAAAAGATTAAAAAATATCAGAAAGACCATAACTTAGAATCAGAGAACTATTCTTTTTCAGAAGAGAAATCGATCAATTATTTCAAAGGTAATAATACTAATGTAAAAATATATTATCGACAGCATCAAAAATTCTATAACCGAGGGTCGTGATAACAAACTAAAAGACTATATAGACAGAGAAGGGAGAGGTAAAAAGGTCCCTATTTCCTATAGTACCTATGATAAAACATTTCTGTCTAAATTTATTAATAGTAAGTATTTCTTATCAAGTCCCATCGATAAGAACTCTGAAGAAGGATAAAACCCGTGTGAGATGGAAATCTCTCAAATGATAAGAGTATCAAATATAATCGCAGAGGAAATGTATATCAATAAATTCTTACCGGAAATCGGAGTGGCAAGAATTGAGAGTAAGGTTAGTACAGGAAAAGACCGTGACATAACTGATGACCATTTAATCGCATATAGGATGAGTAAGGAGGAAATAATGTTTAATTGGTTATATAAATTCTGTTATCAAAATATATTTTAAAAATATAAGAAAAACCTTTACAGATACTTCTTTATTTCAAAAAAAATTCAATAAACAACTCTGAATAAACATCAGAAATTTCATACAGAATTTAAGAGAATTACCCCTGTGAAAAGATAGGACTATGGCTGCGACTATATTCTCGGGTAAATAAAACTATGGCTATTGAAAAACGATTTTTGATACAGCATAACCCCCGATAACGTTTCTGTTTTAACGAAGGTAATTAATCATATATAGATGATAACAAGGTAAATAAATAAAGCTGTCAGAACACCTTTTTTCAGGTTGACAAAAGTAAACGCCTTTGTCTGTCTTTTTTTCTTCGTTATTTGCGCCCGGTTGTATTTTCCTTATTTAATATTTAGGAAGTTAATCGTTCGCGGATACATACCCATCCCCGGGTACTTTTACTTTTCCAAAACGGACAGTATGCGGATAATCATTTTGTTTAATTAGAAGATAATAATATAAGAACTTACTTTTTAATTTTGAAGTTCTAAATAATAAACATCATCAGCCGCCCCGAAATCTCCTTTTGTCATACGAACCCCCGGTCGCCCTTTAAATACTGGAATCTTTCTTTTAAATATATCAATCCGGGCCTTCAGGCCGCCTGTAAACTTTGTAAAATATCTTTGTAATATATTTTGTTTATATATTATACACTTAATCTATCTATATAATATCTAGCTTTTGTAAAGCACTCTTATTTTTTATCATCACTGTGGCAAATTTTGTAATTTGTAGTGTCTTGATAGACTCATATGAGGCTGATAGTTTTTTTTCACTTTTTCCGCCTTATATAAATAGAAAAGTTGTACCTTTGTTTTTTCGATTAGGTATTTACGCTTATACTGCAGTTAAATATCGGGAAAAATAAAAGAAACAAAAGAGATAACTCTTTATGGAAAACAAAAGGAAGGGAAAAGAAAACTTCTTTTTCTGTACCTCTAAAACATTTTCTTCTCTCTTTTTGTTTTTTTTTGTTTTCCACACTGCTGTTGTAATTATTCACTGACCTAATTCGTATTGTAAAACTTATTATTTAAAAATATGAACGAGACAATTGAAAAATTAATTACCCGAAAAAGTTGCAAGAATTATCTTGATAAACATATAGATAAGGCACTTATCCGGCAGATAGTAGAGGCGGGTTTAAACGCCCCCTCTGGAATGAATACGCAAACGCCGCGTTTTATCGTGGTTTCTGATAATGAAACTATAAAACGGCTTTCCAGAATGAATGCCGATGTTATGAAAATAGACTGTGACCCTTTCTATGGGGCAAAAGATGTAATCGTTGTGGTAGCAAAGAAGGAGGTTACTTATCTCTACGACGGTGCTCTTGCTATGGGAAACCTTATGAATGCAGCCTGGGCACTGGGTGTCGACTCGCGTTGGATTCACCGGGCAAAAGAGGTGTTTCAAAGTAAAGAAGGACAGGACTTACTAAAACAGTGGGGGGTTAATGAAGATGTGGAAGGAATCGGGTTCTGCCTGTTGGGTTATGCGAAGGAGGAAAAAGAAAAGACAGAGATCAAAGACGGCAGGGTATTTTACGTTTAGTAGTTTTGGTCTGTTTAGATTTGTAATTTAGATCAAAGTAAATATTGTAAATATATTAAATTATATGTAACATTTTTTAAATAAAGGTTCTTGTATAGCCTGTTTGAGAAAAAACAAAGAGATTATATAAGACATCTCTTATTAAAAAATTACCATATAAAATTTAATATATAACATAAATACTAAAATAAAAATAATTTAAATATGTATTTTAATGAATATGAAAAGTTTAAATACAAAATGGATACTGTTAATAGGAATCAGTAGCTGTGTGTGGATTATATCTTGTAAAAATACATCGAATACACAGGAAAAAATATCCTATATGACGATGAAAATTTCTACAACAGATAAAGAGCTAACAACATCTTATTCAGCCACAATCCAAGGTTGTCAAGATATAGATATTTATCCGCAGGTATCTGGAACTATTGAGCGACTTTGTGTAACGGAAGGACAGGTTGTTCAAAAAGGACAATTACTTTTTATTATAGACCAAGTCCCCTACAACGCAGCCCTAAGCACAGCTCAGGCAAATACACAAGTGGCAAAAACAGCTTTGGCTACAGCTGAACTAAATTACAACAGTACTAAGGAATTGTTTGAAAAAAAAGTCGTCTCAGCTTTTAATTTGAAAATAAGTGAGAACGATTTTTTGGCTGCCAAAGCACAACTAGTGCAAGCAGAAGCCCAGGAATTAAATGCCCGCAATAACTTGTCTTATACAGAAGTTAAAAGTCCATCCGAGGGAGTTATTGGTATGTTACCTTACCGTGTCGGAGCATTGGTTAGTGCCAATATTCCTCAACCGTTAACAACCGTATCTGATAACTCAAGCATGTATGTTTATTTCTCTATGAATGAAAATCAATTATTAAACATGAGTCGGCAATATAAAAGCATTGATGAAGCATTGAAAAATATGCCGGAAGTATTATTGAAACTAAATGACCAGTCTATTTACGAACAGAAAGGAAAAATAGAATCAATCAGCGGAATAATCGACCGAAAGACCGGAACAGTTGGTATACGTGCCGTATTTCCTAATGAATTTCGCTTGCTTCATAGCGGAGCCTCAGGCAATGTACTTATACCTCAAGTTTATAAAGACTGTATTGTGATCCCTCAGGGCGCAACAGTTAGATTGCAGGATAAAATCATTGTCTATAAAGTTATTGATGATAAGGCTGTTTCCACATTAATTACCGTGGCTGAAATCAACAACGGTCGCGAATATATCGTACTCGATGGATTGAATATCGGTGAAGAAATTATATCTGAAGGAGCCGGATTGATACGCGAAGGAATACAGGTTAAATAAAGAATCAAAGAATGAAAGAAAATATATTTATTAAACGGCCTGTTATGGCCATCTCTATTTCCATCTTTATTTTGTTGGTTGGATTAATTTCAATCTTTACCTTACCGATTGAACAATATCCTGACATTGCGCCACCTACAATCCGCGTAACGGCCGATTATACAGGAGCAGATGCCGATGCGGTGATAAATAGTGTTATTATGCCGCTGGAAGAAAGTATTAATGGTGTGGAAAATATGATGTATATGACCTCCACTGCCACTAATTCTGGTTCAGCGTCTATCGAAATATATTTCAAACAAGGAACAGATCCCGATATGGCAGCCGTGAATGTTCAAAACCGTGTATCGGAAGCACTGTCTTTATTACCAGCTGAAGTAACCAATATTGGCGTCAGAACTCATAAACGACAGACTAGTTTTCTGCAAATCAACGCACTTGTCAGTACTGATGGACGATATGACCAAATATTTATCGGGAACTATCTTGATATCAATGTTATTCCACGTATCAAGCGTATTGAAGGTGTTGGCGACGTATTTGAGTTGAGTGAAGTCTATAGTATGCGTATCTGGCTTAATCCTGAACGAATGGCCCAATACAAATTGGTTCCTTCTGATGTAACATCCGCATTAAATGAACAGAATATCGAGGCTCCTGCCGGCTCGTTAGGAGAAAATTCGGAAAACGTTTTTCAGTATACTATGAAATATCGTGGACGTCTAAAAAACGCAGAGGAATTTCAAAACATTGTTATCAGGGCCCATGAAGATGGTTCCGTCTTATATCTAAAAGATATTGCCGAGATTGAGTTAGGAATACAGCAATATAGTTTCAATAGCGAGTTGAACAATAAACAAGCCGTAATATATATGATCTATCAGGTAGCTGGGTCCAATGCAACGACAGTAAATGAACATATTACCGCCGAATTGGAGAAAATGAAAGAAGAATTACCTGAAGGGTTGGAATTTATCACATTAATGAGCTCCAACGATTTCCTTTATGCCTCTATACGTAATGTGATTGAAACGTTGATCATAGCGATCATCCTTGTAATTATTGTTGTGTATTTCTTTCTTCATAATTTTCGGAGTACACTGATCCCTTCTATTTCCATTATCATTTCGCTAATTGGTACGTTCGCCTTCTTGACAGCTGTCGGATTTACAATCAATATCCTAACTATGTTTGCCTTAGTACTTGCTATCGGTACGGTGGTGGACGATGCGATCGTGGTGGTGGAAGCCGTACAGGCGAAATTTGATTCAGGTTATACCTCATCTTATCAGGCAACGAAAGATGCGATGGGTGACATAACAATGGCTATTATCTCTTGTACCTTAGTATTTATGGCTGTGTTCATACCAGTATCTTTCATGGGCGGCACTTCCGGTATTTTCTATACACAATTCGGTTTAACAATGGCGGCCGCCGTAGGTATTTCTTTAATCTGTGCTTTGACGCTATGTCCTGCTTTATGTGCCATGATAATGCGTCCGGACAATGAAAACATAGGTGTTAAAAATATTAATTATCGTATACGTACAGCCTATAATACCTCTTTTAATACTATATTAAGTAAATATAAGAAAGGCGTCATGTTTTTTATCAAACGCCGTTGGATAATATGTTTTGCACTGATTGTATCTATTATTTTGTTTAGCTGGCTTATCAGTAGTACTAAAACAGGTCTTGTTCCACAAGAAGATCAAGGATCTATGATGATAAATATATCTGTTGCCCCTGGTAGTACACTAGAAGAAACTATTAAGATACTTGATAAGGCTACAGATATTGTAAAAAATACTCCGGAAGTAGAATATTACAGTCGTATAGCCGGGTACGGATTTCTATCAGGCCAAGGTACTTCTTATGGTGTAATTATTATCCGTTTAACTAACTGGAGTAAAAGAAAGGGAGCTGAGCATGTTTCCGATATAATAATTGAACGCCTGAATGCACAATTCTCACAAATTAAAGAGGCGCAGATATTCTGCTTCCAGCCGGGCATGATTCCAGGATATGGTATGGGTAACTCTATTGAGTTGTACTTACAGGATCGTACAGGTGGAGACATGAATATATTCTACAATAACACCATACAATATATCGAAGCTTTAAATCAGCGTCCAGAAATAGGAATGGCTTATACTTCTTATGCCATGAACTTTCCGCAGATATCGGTCGATGTGGATGCGGCCAAATGTAAAATGGCCGGAATTTCACCTTCGACGGTTCTCGACGTATTAGGTAATTATTGTGGTGGCACATACGTTTCTAATTATAACCAATTCGGGAAAATATATCGTGTAATATTACAAGCTTCACCGAAATACCGCCTTAACGAACAAGATCTGAATAATATGTTTGTTTGTAACGAAGAGGAAATAGTTCCGATCAGTCAGCTTGTAACCCTGAAACATCTAACTGGACATGAAATAGCCAACCGTTTTAATCTCTTTAATAGTATCTCGGTTAATGTGAATCCGGCATCAGGGTATTCCACAGGTGAAGTACAACGGGCTATCAAGGAGGTATCCACCGAGATGCTGCCAACGGGGTATGGGTACGAGTATGGAGGTATAGCACGTGAAGAGTCTAATATAAAAAGTTCATATACACTCTTTATCTATATAATCTGTATCTTATTTATTTACTTGATTCTGGCTTGTCTATATGAAAGTTTTATTGTACCCTTTGCTGTTATTTTATCTATTCCGTTTGGTTTGACGGGCTCGTTTATGTTTGCTAAATTGTTTGGGATAGAAAATAACATCTATTTACAGACAGGTGTAATTATGTTGATTGGGCTTTTATCTAAGACATCAATTTTGATTACTGAGTTTGCAATCGAACGTCGCCGTAAAGGGATGGGGATTATAGAATCGGCTTATTCAGCCGCACAAGTTCGTTTTCGTCCGATTTTGATGACCGTACTTACAATGGTTTTTGGTATGCTTCCACTTACATTCTCGTCGGGAGCTGGAGCTAACGGTAATAATTCATTAGGAATAGGCGTTGTCGGGGGCATGACAGTCGGGACAATATTATTACTGTTTTCTGTGCCTGTATTCTACATCATTTTCGAATACATACAAGAAAAAATTCGTCCACCAATGAAAGTTGAATCCGATATGCAAGTTATGATGGAAAAGCAAAAGAGTCAAAATGAACGCGATAATTTAAATAATAAATAAATTAAGATATGAAGAAAATAATTATATTAATAATAATAACTGCCCTATTAAGCAGTTGTGGTATATATACCAGATACCGATCAATCGAAACAATTCCTGATAATTTATATGGAGAAGAGATAATTATCGATGATACGACCAACTTCGGTAATATGAACTGGCGGGAACTTTTTACAGACCAACAGTTACAGGCTCTTATTGAACAAGGATTACAAAACAATATCGATCTTCGGTCTGCTCAATTACAAATCGAGGAAGTAGAAGCAGCATTAATGTCATCAAAACTCGCTTTTTTTCCTTCATTCGCATTTTCCCCACAAGGATCGATCAGTAGTTTTGATAGCAAAAAAACAACAAAAACATACACACTGCCTATTACTGCCAGTTGGGAATTGGATATCTTTGGACATCTACATAATGCTAAGCAACAAACTAAAGCACTGTATGCCCAAAGCAAGGATTATCAACAGGCTGTACATACCCGGTTGATCGCCGAGATCGCTAATATATACTATACATTGTTATTGTTAGATGAGCAGTTAGATATTTCACAGCAGACAGAAGAAGTCTGGAAAGAGACGGTAACTTCTACTCGCGCATTGATGGATGCTGGGTTATCTAACGAAGTGGCCACTTCTCAAATGGAAGCGGCTTATTATAACGTACAAACTTCCATTCTTGATTTAAAAGAACAGATTAACCAAGTTGAAAATAGTCTTGCCCTATTACTCGCAGAGACACCGCGCCGCTATGAACGCGGAAAACTTGCTACTCAACGATTTCCAAAAGATATAACAGTCGGTGTACCAATACAAATGTTATCGAATCGCCCAGATGTGCGTGCTGCCGAGCATTTATTAAAACAAGCATTTTATGCAACCAATCAGACTCGCGCTGCTTTCTACCCTTCCATCGAACTGAGTGGAAGTGCCGGATGGACAAATTCGGCAGGGGACATAATTGTTAATCCAGGTAAATTTCTAGCTTCAGCAGTTGGTTCACTTATACAACCATTGTTTAATAGAGGACGGATTATAGCGGAATACCGCATCGCTAAAGCACAACAGGAAGAAGCGAGCCTGTCTTTTCAACAAGCCTTACTAAATGCCGGAAGCGAAGTCAATGATGCTTTGGTCTCCTGTCAGACGAGCGAGGCAAAAATTCTTTTATTCGAAAAGCAAATACAATCTTTAGAAAAAGCATTAGAATGTACATCATTACTGATGGAGCATAATACAACCAACTATTTGGAAGTACTGACCGCTCGTCAATCTTTGTTGAGTGCACAACTATTACAAACAACTAACCGTTTTAACGAAATACAAAGTATAATTAACCTTTATCAAGCTTTAGGTGGAGGTAGAGAATAAGAAAACATTTATTTAACAGTTATTTATATGACGTTATGAAAATGAAGCGAAAGTAAAAAAGAAAAAACGAAGGTTTCCACTTCCCAATATATTATATAAGACACAAAAAACGCTGTGGCTGTTGTCATCTACCCCTACTCTACCTTATGTCATCTACACAGGCAAAAGCTCAGCGGCGGCCTTAAAATAACTGCAAGTGGTTGAATTCTTCAGCCTGTTGTTAATAGCAGCTCACACCCTCACAGATATGGCAAGTAAAAGTGGATTAAAAAAAGTTAATTAACCTTCTCTAAGATTTTCAGGGCGTTTTAGTTAAAAGAAATAAAGGAAATATAAAATAATTAAAAAAGGTTGTACTTTTACAGCAAAAATTTCAAGTTTCGAAAATTTCCGTGTTAAGAGAGGTTAAACGTTTTCCATTTTTTGCAAAAAGCCTTGTTTTTAAATATTTTTTATATATTTTGCAAAACTTTCATATTAATCATAATGAAAATTATAAAAAAAGGGGGGGTGTTTTCACTTCGTTTAACTTCAAAATTTTGTAACGTTACTGTTTTGGTTGTATTTTTACAGTATCATAATAGCCGCTGTGAAGTGCCGCCATTGTTTATAATTTCAAATAAAAAAAAAGAGGAAGCTTTGTTGTGGTTTCCTTTTTTTTGTTTTATCTTTACTATTGAAATTATAAACAATAATAATATGGATAAAGTAAAAATTCTTACAGGACCATCCGCGTCCTGTTATCAAGGCAATTGCTTTGAATCGTTTTATATGTCCTGGAATGATATTACCCAGGAAGTTGCTATCCCAGAAGCAACCGACCGGATTTTTTTAAAACTACCTGCCTGTTTTTATCGCTATACTACTTATTTTACTATTTCACACACCCGGGCGGCTGACTGTTCCTCTATCGTGCTGCCTCTATCCAAGCCGGTTACCCCTTTTAAAACATACCGGTTAATATTCAATCATCCCCGTTCTCTCTTTGGCTTATCCTCACCTGTCTGGAGAAGTTATTGTATCAATTGGGTCCGTGCGATATTCAGGAATCATAGCTGGAACAAGAAAAAAAAGAGGACACCGAAAACGATGGAACTTAAGCCTGTCGCGTTTTTGCAACA
>JAJBUQ010000009.1:133772-234437 GCA_020860245.1 Rikenellaceae bacterium | reverse complement strand
GCACAACACTTTTAATGTTGGGGTCCTGGGTTCGAGCCCCAGCGGGATCACAAAACACGATGGCAAATATAGTCATTAAAAGGCAAAATGGTTTAAAGTCTGCACTTTAGATCATTTTTTTGCTTCCTTTTGTGTCATAAAACATCAGCCGAAAATCATTCATTCGATCGCAATTCGGTTTCAATAACAATAACCCGTGTAATTATTTGGGTATTATCTATTTAAACCATTTGCCGCTTCTTTATAAAAGCCTCTGCTGGAACGTGCTTGAAGGTGCATTGGTAAATTTATTGAATCGAGGCAGAATTTTCTAATTCTGCCTCGATTATTTGAAATAAAATTTATTCGAACTCGAAAGTTACGGTATCAGAAAAAATTCGCTCCTCGGTGTTGGTTATTGTGATAGTAATGTTATGTGTCCCTGTTGTTTCGGGAACAGCATCGAATTTTATTACCGCGAAGGGATCGTTAAAATATCCTTGATCCAATCCCCTGCCCAATAGCGTTAAATCGTCTTCCGTCAAATCATTAGCTTTAGCTTTTATCGGATAAATGCTCCCCCGCCCTGCCGTAATATAATTATGTCGTTGTGTGATTAAATTGGGGAATAATTCTTTAAATTCCGTAAAATTAACATAGTTTTCCCAGTCGAAATCGGTGTATCTTGATTTTATATATTCCAAAGGGGAAAGAGTGTAAAACGTACAAATATCGCTAAGCGAAGTTCCGGCAGGATGTTCACTGTCAAAATCTTTATCGCTTATTATATCAACTCCGGTAAAAATATCTGAGAAGTATTTATTCGGATATTGTCCGTGAGAAGAAGGGTATGCTACAATGGAATCGTAACCGTAGTCGTTATACCGTTCACAATATTGATCGTATCGTAATAATTTCTCCGGATCCGTATCAAAACATGTATAAGATATCTTTTGGTCGATTTTTTCATATATTTCAATAATGTTCTTTTTTACGGTTAGTTCTATATCCTGAAGTTCGAAATAAACAGCAACATAAGATTTAAGTTCAATTCCTTTTTCTCCCAGAGGAGGATCGTTATTCTCGTCGTTTGTTGATTTACACCCTGTTGTTAATAATAATAAAAATAGAATATACTTTTTAGCGTGCGTCATACTGTATATAATTTATGTCTAAATAGTAGTTGAATCCACTTGTTTCATTTTTGTCTCCCATATATGTGGTTTTATAAACTCTGCTATTTGTTTCGAATAAACCTGAAATGTACCATCCATCAGCATTTCCTCCCCAGCCGAAGTTGCAATGGTATATTTCATATCTTTCATAAGTATAGAAAAGTCCGTTTTTATCAGGTTTTTTAGTATTCCAATATCCATATCCGTCGACAATCCACATATGTCCTGTTGATTCATTGTAACCATATACAATAACCGGCTGTGTCGCATACAATAGGTTTATCAAAGAAGTAAGATCTTCCGCAAAATCTTGACTCGTACTATTGTTATAACCAAACTCTCTCATGACTTTGGTGGTTCGACCTGGATTTGTTGCAGTTTGTGAACCCCATACAGATTATTGATATTCACCTAACCCATATAAAAAAATCGATACATTTTTTAGGCCATATTCTGTTCCCGGAATAATTTCTCCGTATCAACAGTAATAAACCCTTTTAAGCTGCTCAGTCTCAATTTCATAATAAAATTTGGGATGGTTATGATAAACTATAAATTGTCCGAGAGCAATATTTCCACAACCTGCTGCAATATACTTACCCCGTTGGGAAACCATATAATCATTAAAAGGAGCGCCTTGTTTCCACTTCGTAAAGATCATGGGAAAAACCTCAATTTGATATTCAGTATTGAGGTCAATGATAAAATCGGATTCTTTTTTCATTTCGTACTCTTCCTTCATTCTTAACGATGCCGAGAGGATCATTTCGGACAGGAATGTTTTAAACTCATCTTCAGTCATATCGTTAAACGCGTCGTCTTCCTCATTCTCCAAAGCTTGTTCGGATTCTTCATCGAGAGGTCTTCTCGACAGATACTTTTCAAAATCGACATTTTCGAAAACCGAAAGATCCAGATCTCCCTTTTCCGCAAAAGCGAGAATCTCCATGTGAGGCATGCGATGGCCGAAAACGGCATATCCGTCGACAAAATCCATTATATGCATTATCGTATCGGATAGATAGTCGTAAGACTTCGTTTGCCCTTCCGAAGTCAAGGTAATTACCTTACGGATTCCATAATCGGAACTCTTGGTTCCGGGATAAAAACTGTTCAAAAACGAATTTAGTTCCGATACCAATTCGGTCTGATACGACGGTTCTGCCAGTTGCGTCACATAATTGTCTCCCGCCGGATCATCCTTGCTGCACCCCGTGATAATAATTAAAAGAAGAAAGTAAAATTTTTTCATAAATTATATTTAATAAATAACTTAAAAACAAATTTAGTGAAATAATATATCACATTATAGTTATAGTTAAAAATTTAATATAATTATTGATAAATTATAAGTTTTTCTCGTGCGCCGCAATTATTTTTATAACGTTATAAAAGTTTCTCTGTTAAAAATAATATTGCCACTGAGAAGTATATTATGAGCCCGGTTACATCGACTAATGTAGCGACAAAAGGGGCAGAGGCAGTCGCGGGATCGAGGCCGCATCTTTTAAGGATTACAGGTATCATAGAGCCGGATATAGTTCCCCACATTACTATAAATAGAAGTGAAACAGCTACGATCAGACCTATCCAAACCCAATAGAAGCCATAGTCGTGAAATCCTGCCATCTGCCAAATCATAATACGGGCAAAGCCTACTGCGCCGAGCAGTAGCCCCAGCAAGAATCCAGACTGTATCTCTTTTTTCATGATATACCACCAATTCTTTAACGTAAGTTCTCCTAATGCCAACGATCGTATAATTAGACTCGCAGCCTGCGATCCGGAATTCCCGCCGCTCGAAATAATCAGTGGTACGAATAGAGCCAAAACTATTGTCTGGGCTATTCGATCTTCAAAAAATCCCATAGCGGACGCAGTAAACATCTCTCCAACGAAAAGTATTATAAGCCATCCGGCACGTTTTTTTACCAATTCCAACAGCGGAGTCTGGGTATATGACAAATCGAGACTTTCCGCCCCTCCGAATTTTTGAAAGTCTTCCGTCGATTCTTCTGTTGTAACATCGAGAACATAGTCCACTGTAACTATACCGATTAAAACTCCATAGGAATCTACAACAGGAAGGGCTATACGGTCGTGGTCGCGGAATAATTTCACTGCGACTTCCTGATCGTCTATTGCATTCAGGGTAATTAACTCATGATCGATAAACTCTTTTATAAACTGTTCAGGAGACGCAAGGATCAATTCCCGTATACGGATATCTCCCAAAAGTTTCCAGTTATCATCAACAACATAGATTACATTCAGCGTTTCTGAGTCCTCTCCATACTCGCGTATGTGCTCCATAGCCTGCGCTACGGTAAAATAAGGCTTTACTGCAACATAAGCCGGAGTCATGAGACGGCCTATACTCTCTTCCGGATAACCGAGCAACCGTTGTGCTATGTCCTTTTCTTGTGGGGACAGCAGCTGCATTAACCGCTGCACTACCTCTCCTGGCAATTCTTCAAAAAAAGCGGTACGGTCGTCAGGGTCGAGATCGTTTAAAAGATTAGTGATATTGTGACGGTATTCGGCAAGGCCATTTATGATCTGCTTTTGTTGTTGAATAGGTAGGTTCTCGAAAACTTTTTTGGCCTGCTCACGGGTAAAAAGACGGAACAAAATTACCTGTTCGTTTTCATTTAGATCAGTTATAATGTCCGCTATTTCCAGCGGTGAGACTTCATTAATTTGGGATTTAAGTTCCTGCCAACTTTTGGATTCAATTAATTGACGAATATTTGAAATTATATTTTTCTGGAAAAAGTTTTTTATTTTCATGGTCATAGCAATCCTCTTTTTTCGTAAGGATGCCTTGAGCCCCTTACATATAGGTTAATATACTATTTTGTTTTACAAAATGTTTAATAGGGACTTCGTCCATAGCAAAAGTTAATTAAATGAACTTTAATCGGTACAAAATTACCTATTTTAATAAATTATCAAATACCTACTTATAGGGGTTTTTTAATTCAATACAATAATAAGGCAATTTTATACGATGGTTAATCCATTAAATAACGTGCCATTAATTAGAAAATCTACCATAAATATATTCAGGTGACTTAACAGAGGAAATAAAAATCATTCAAGCATCTATCCTTACTTTTCACTGTTTAAATATTTTATTGTCGCTAATACCCCATCTATTTGTGCAAGAGCGTACATTCTGCCATGAAAAGAGTATCCTGGGTTATAGTTTTTATCGTCGTCGCTCAACATTAATTTGCCATGATCCACACGCATAGGAATTTTATTTTTGTTCTGTTCGAATATTCTTACTAATTCAATAATATTTGCGCGGCCCTTCATGTGGTCAGCTTCCAGAAAGTCTCCGTTAGGAAGAACTTCCGTACTTCGAAGATGTAAAAAATGTGTCCGGTTATAAAATTCACGAGCCAAATCCGGAATATTGTTATGTATCCCGGCGCTTAGTGAGCCTGCACAAAATGTAAGACCGTTATGAAAATCGTCGACTGCTTCCAGTATCCAGCTGATGTCCTCTTCATTGGTAATGATTCTCGGAAGTCCAAGCATTTGAAATGGGGGATCGTCCGGATGAATACACATTTTTATTCCGTACTCGTTACATACGGGCATTATTTTTTCCAGAAAATATTTTAAATTTTTTCTAAGTTCGATTTTATCGATATTTTTATAATTATTTAGAAGTTTTTTAAAAATTTCGACAGGATTACTCTCCCCTTCTTCGAAATTACCGTTTATGAATCCCTGAGTTTTGACAATAATGGTTTCTATAAGCGCATTTTTCTCCTCTTCAGTTATAACTCCGTGTAACTCTCTGACTTTGTTAAGTTCTTCCGGAGAATAATCGTTTTCTGCCCCATTGCGTCCGATAATATAAATATCGAAATAAGCGAACCGTACTTTATCGAAATACAATACAGATGTGCCGTCAGCCATTCTATGGCTCAGATCGGTACGTACCCAGTCAATTACAGGCATAAAATTATAACAGACCGTATTTACCCCTGCTTTTCCTAAATTTTGAAGACTGACAATATAATTTTCTATCACTTCATCCCTATCCTCTGCGGCATATTTTATCTTTTCGCTGACAGGGAGACTCTCTACCACAGACCATTCTAAATCAAAACTTTCGATGTAATTTTTTAGATTCAGTATATTTTCGTATTCCCATATTTCCCCATTAGGGATCTCATGTAATGCCGTCACGATTCCCTGGATTCCGATCTGCCGGAGCATCTCCAAAGTTATTTTATCGTTCTTACCGAACCACCTCCATGTTTTTTTCATATTAAATACTTATACCGAATCGTCGGAGAATCCCGACCGATTTTATTTTTATTCTTTTAACGTAGCAAATTTATTTATTTAAATAGACTTTATGTAGTTTTTAAGTTAATCTCTTTAATAATTTTATGTATTATATTAATTTATTGTATTTATAATAAATATTCAATATATTTGAAATAGTTCCCTTCGACTATTTACCTAATAACTCACCCGTTTAATTTTTAATTTATGAAAAACTTCTAAAATTTTTAACTTTATCTACCATTATGGGAGTTCTCCTATTCTCCTGTACTAAGGAAGAACCCCTGATCGATTGGAAGTATGTCCATAATCAGGAAGACCTTATGACTGACTCTAAAGCGTTCTTCCTGAATTTGATAATTGATGCAGATACCAGAGGTATTCTGAACTTGGAGTCTTCTCTTACTCCCGGCGAAATCACTCCTCTATGGGAGAACGCATTTATTTCGTCAAGTGATGATTACGATTTTGTTTTTGTTCCGTTCGATGCGGACTATTATTATGTCGTCAGGGAACAAGTAACACAGAAAAGCGGTGAAATAGTTTATCGAAGCTATGTCGTAAGGCAAATTCTATGCATCCGTCAAGATAAAATTACAGGAGAAATGAGAGCTGTTTATCTTACTTTGACTCCCACACGAGCCTATCACATGAAGCATCGGAGCAATGTGACGGATAATTTTCTGAAAAACCCGAATCATGGCGGCTATTCCGGACTTGTCTTTTATTACGATGTCGTAACGATGAAACTATTAACTACGAGTAAGTACAAGGATGGAATTGCGGAAGCACATATAACAGCCCACAACATCGGAGATAAGGCTGAATATTTTACGATCCTTAATAGTTACGTGAAGAATTATACCTACTTCAGAAAAATCTATATTGCCACCCGACAGGATGGAGAAACCGATACCTCCGGCAACGATAGTACAGAAACAACCCCGTGGGACGAGGATTATGATTACGATTATAATAACGAAAATCCTTTCGAGGATATAGACATACCGTTCGATCCTATACCCAATCCCAGTCCAGCACCAAATCCTACGCCGAATCCTAATCCGGGAACAGGGGATAGCGGTAATGAGAGTAAAGATAATCCACTGTTAAGTCAAACCGTAAAAGAAATAGATATCATCGACTCCGATCTTGCTCCTTATAAACTTCCGAAATGGGAGGAGGCAATGGGGTGGATGGAAAAAATGATGCTTGCAGAGGCTCTTCAGAATACTTTAGATACTTATGGCTTTAATGATTTTATAAATGCTGTAAATTCAAAACCATCTGTAGAACACGGAGCCGGAGTCAATATATATGGCAACCAAATAACCCTATATAAATTACTGGAAGGAAGTGAAAATCAGGTAACTTTATCTGGTGAAGGGGAACTAACCCACGGTTATATACATAGCCATACCTCTAAACATATATATTCTCCTTCTATGCAAGATGTAATTACCACAGGTAAAAGTGTGCAAAAACATAAAAACTTTAAATACTCTGTTATCCGCAACTCAGACGGATCGTACTTTATTATATATATTGAAGATAGAATCAGTGCAATTAATTTTTATGAAAACTATGGCATTCATTGGGATGGGAATTCCCAATCATTTGCCTCAAGCCCAGCCGCGCAAAAAAAGTGGACGCATGCACTGGAATCCATGAGTGCCTTAAAAGATAACAGTGAACGTTATCTGTATGCATTATCCGGTTTTCTACGGGATACAGATTCAGGAATCGTTATATATAATTTCAGCGGTAAAAATGCTTTTAGCGAACTCTCCGCATTTATTGGCGGAATATATTTAATCCCTGTCAAATATCGTAAATTTTAAAAATACTATTATGAAAAAACCAATTTTTATTTTCTTACTTTTATTAATGGGAGTAACTCAAGGTTTCTCACAAAATTATATTCCGTATTCGGAATTTGAAAATGATACTGTCAAATATTTATCCGTTAATTTTAGCGACGGAGATCCATACAAGGATAAAAAATTCTCTGTCTTCTTGAAGAATCATGAATTAAGAGCGGACTCAGTAATACTAAGAGAATGGAAGGGTGTATTTTCGGCAATCGAGATCTATTATTACCCGTTAAATCAACGGTTTCGTAGGTCTTTTTTGTATTATTTAGTCGTTAACTTTAAGAAATCGGAAAAGAGTTACGATCAAATCAAGGAAGAGGTTAAAGATCTTCCGGTAGATCAACAACTGGAATATTTTAAAGATTTTGAGATTTCATCAATGGGACTGGGAACGGAGGTATATACTGATTAAATTAATTTTATGAAAAAGTTCAGAAGCTGTCGTAAACGCTCCTGAACCTTAATTGAATAATCCCGAATGTAAAAACTTCGGGATTATTTAATTTAAGTATGTATATTGTGCTATCTATTATTAATTAAAATGTTAACCATGAAAAAAATTAAAATTATTTTATTTACCATCTCTTTACTTGCCTTGGGAAGATGTAGTAAAAATTCCGTTTCAACGACAGTGGAAAATAGTGAGCCTTTAACTGAACTTGCAGGAGATTTTTTCGCTTATTTTTCTACTGCACAAGGGTACTTTACTGATGATATTTATAATAATGAATATGTTAATCAGGAAGTATACGGAGATTTTACACCGCAAAGAGATAACGACGGGGAATATTTCGCTTCAGGTCCGATTATCGAGTTAAATCTCAATAATTTTTCGAGTTTTGACGGTAACTGGTATCTGGAAACCAGAGCAGCTGTTCAGGAGTATAATTCCGTCCCGTTTCAACCGGTTTTTTATTTTGTCGATTTGGATTGGGAGTTGAACTATATAGGTTTAAATTGGAATAATTCAGAAAGGAAATACGAAATTCTTTTATTCAAGGAGATAGAAGGGGCAGAATTTTTTTATCCGGTTAACCAGTCTGTTGTCGGACAAAAATTGATGTATAAATTATATCAGGAAGAAAATATCCTATACTTTGAAATAGAAGGGTATGAAAAAATCAGAATAGGATCGGGCCTTAACGTAAAAAGTGAAGGCTTAAGAGTAAATCCTAACCGAATCGTAAGAATATATAACATAAGATTAAATTCATAAATTAGCAAAGGAATAATCACGGGTCACTATTTACGTGTTTCCTTTTCATATAAACAATACGATCGCCATTGGCGATCGTATTGTTTATATTATCCTTATCCTTAAATTCCATTTCTATGGATCGACTTAATCTCTTACCTTCCGAATTTATAAAGTTCACCGTAAATTCGTGCTCCTTACTTAGAGTCGGTTCCGGTAAGAATTTTATTACCGCAAAAGGATCTCCAAATATAGATCATATCGGAATTTTTAATTCTTTATGATTAAGAAATTTATGCTTTGGACTTAAAATCTCATGCAAATCGCAACAAATACTTATAAAAATGCCTTAAGAATGACATGAAAATTTGATTAGAATCTATAATTTCGATATATTTATGTTCATACTTAAAATTAATTTATTGCTACAAAAATTTGGAATTTTAATATTGTTATAATATATTTGAAATACCACTCAAAAACACCTTGAAGACTATGAATAGAAATATTCTACTAATATTGCTATGCCTTTGCCTGTCCATGTCTGTCTTTTCTCAGGACAAATCAATAGGAGGCATAATATATAGCGAGGATTCGGGGCGATTGGAATACGCAAATATATTTATAAAAGGTACTACCGTTGGCACCATCACCGATACATTAGGACAATTTATTCTGAAAATTCCCGCAAATACAGATTTCCCCTTCACAATTGTTGGTTCTTATATAGGACATAAGCCTTCGGAGATAATTATTTCTCAAGAATTTGATTTCAGCCAACCGTTAGACATAAAGTTGCGCATAGACGAGAATAGTCTGGATAAAGTTGTCGTAACAGCGAGTTTCTTTTCCACGGGCGATAAAAAAGGAGTTACTTTAACTCCATTGGAGGTTTTAAGAACTCCGGGGGCTGCTGCTGATGTAATGATGGCTATTCAGACTTTTCCGGATGTGCAGCAGGTTGAAGAAGGGGCCGGTCTATATGTCCGCGGCGGAGATGTGTCGGAAACGGTATTTATTATAGACGGCGCCTATCTCTATCATCCATATAAATATGAATCTCCTTCAGGTGGATATTTTGGAGCCATTCCCGCATCTCTTTTAAAAAGTATGTTTTTTTCTACAGGGGGATACGGTGTGGAATATACCAATTCAATTTCCGGAGCTTTGATTATGGAGAGTTACGATGTTCCGGAACGATTTAAAGGGACAGTAGATTTAGGGCTTTCTAATAGTGGTTTACGGTTTTTAGTCCCTGTCCTCAGAGAAGAATTGGGTATGTCGTTTTCTGTAAATTATAGTAATACAAATAACCTCTATAAATTAAATAAACCTTTAAAGGAGTTTCAAAAAAGACCTACCTCTTACGATCTGAATTACAATGTGGTATATAAGCACGACAAAGGCCATATAAAGTTATTCTTATTTCGAGAGGCGGATCAAATTGGCGTCGCAATGGACGATCCTACTAAAGCCGGGTTTTATATAGGTAAAAACTCTTATGATTTAGGTAATGTATCAATCAAGCACGATTGGAGCGACTACATAACTTCCCATGCCAATATTGCATATTCACACTATATTCAAAGGGCTATACTATACGATAAAGATATTAATGTCAAAAATTACATTTTTCAGTTTAGTTCCTCTACTGAATTTTATATTTCTAAAATGTTTACTTCTAAAATAGGTTTAGACGTAATCTCTAACCACCAGACTATAAAAGGATATTTGACTTTTGAGGATGATGAACTATTTCAAAGTGAAATATTCGATTTGGATGTGGATTATATGTCCAATCAGATCGGGTTGTACAATAAGTGGATTGTAAATCTTCGGCCGGGACTGAATATTACAGTGGGGGCGCGGTGGGAGCATGAATCTCTTTCCAAGGAGAATATTTGGGATTTCAGAGGTTCTTTAAGTTGGAAATTCTGGAGGAAATGGAGTCTCGTAGCCTCCGTAGGGAGATACCACCAATTTGCTGCGCCGGAAAATTATGATGACTATTATGGGAATCCGAAATTAGGCTCTTTAAATGCTTTACATTATATTGTCGGAGTTGCGCGCGAGGCAGATAATAATATTTTCAGAGTAGAATATTATTATAAGGACTACCGAAATATAGTACTTGAAGATCCGGAGGTAAATGTAACCAACAAAGGGTATGGATATGCCACAGGACTTGATATATTTTATAAAAAAGTATGGTATAAATTCAGCGGAAGAATCAGCTTGAGCCTGCTGGAGACAAAACGTAAATGGAATAGTGTCCATTTCCTGTCGAGGACGCAATACGATATCCCATGTACATTTAATATTATAGGCGAATATTCCATAAACGACTATATATCCATAGGAGCCAAATACCGCACTGCTTCAGGAAAATTATACACCAGCAGTAAAGAAACGTATAGAGATAAACGCTTACCTGCTTATGAAACATTTGACGTGAATCTTAATTTCTTATACAGTTTCTTTCCAAATAACACTACTTCTCTTTACCTGACCTGTACAAATATCTTTAATAAGAAAAACATTACCGGATATAAATACGACACCGATTATACTGAAAGAGTTCCTTTAAATCCCGCTTTAGCACGCTATTATTATTTCGGATTTCAATTTTCATTCTAACCCTCAACTAACATAAATATGAATATCTCATTTACTTTCCTGAAAAAAATCCTCCTTATTTTTATTAGCCTTTGGATAATAAATCTTTCTTCTTATGCTATAGATCCTGAGAATTTTATAAAGGAAATTACCGACGCGAGAAATACTCTTTATAATGCGTACGGTAAATACGATCTCAATGGAATTAATAAAGCCGAAGATATATTACAAGAAATAAACAAAAAATATCCGGATTCATATATAGTGTATTACTATATGGCTCAATCTAATCTCTACGAAGCCTTCATTTACAATATGGAGAATAAGGAAAAAAGATTTAAAATAGCCTTTGAAGCAGGGATGAAAAATATTGAGCGATCGATAGAGTTAAAAGACGATTTTGCTGAATCGTTAATATTATTGGCACAATTTTATGGCTATAATATTTTTATGGAAGGATATAGATCGGCTGCAAATAATAATCGCCTTGTTAAAATTAACCTTGAACAAGCAACAAAACTCGATCCCAATAATCCAAGGCTATACCTTGTATACGGAACTAATTATCTGCACACTCCTGAAGCTTATGGTGGAAATATAGAAAATGCAGAAGAACTTTTACAAAAATCATTAGCCCTTTTTAATAGTTATACTCTTGAAAAAGAATACTATCCTAATTGGGGAAAGGACGAGATATACGTGTGGTTAGGGAAAATTTCTTTGCATAGAGATAATAGAGAATCAGCTAAAGAATTTTACAGAATGGCCTTAGAGGCCAATCCGGAATTCGGTTGGGCACAATATGAATTGGAGCAATTGGAATATCCCTCAAAATCTGGTAATGTTATATACCCTATTCTCATAATTTTATTAATAATAATTGCGCCATTTTTAAAAAAATAAAGTAGTAAAAAACTAAACTCTTAAAATGACAAAAACAATCGTAACCTTCATATGGGTAATATCCATATGCTTCTCATTATCAGCTGACGATCGATCTACCGACGCTTTAATTATTGAGGGTAAGAATTTAATTAAGAAGGCTTCAACTAATTATTCTCAGAAAGATTTTATAGAAGCGGAATCCTACTTTGAAAGAATACTTCAGGTAGATTCTAAATCTTGGATGGCTCATTACTACATAGCATTTATAGATGAAAAAATTTCCCATACATATAGCGCCGATAAAGAAAAACGTGCTCAATATATCGATAAGGGTATTAATCATTTAGAACGAGCTGTAAGTCTTAATAAAAAATTTAGCGAAGGCTATATTTTACTCGCCAGTCTTTATAATTTAAAAATCGGTATTACGCCTAACGAGGCAATATCTTTAAGCAGTAAGGCACAGGGAGCGTTAAAATCAGCAAAAAAAATCGATCCGGAAAATCCGCGAATTTCCTTAGTGTCGGGAATATCAAGTTATTACACTCCGGAAGTTTATGGTGGTGGAATGAAAAAAGCTAAACAGAGTTTCACCACAGCTGTCGAACAATTTAAAAATTATAAAAATATTAATGCTACTTATCCGGAATGGGGACGCGCGGAAACTTATTCTTACTTAAATCAGATCGCAATGAAGGAAGGTGATTTACCATTAGCAAAAGAGTATTACCAGAGAGCCGTATTGGAAGACGACGAAGGAGTAGATTTAGAAGGGATGTTCAGATCCTACCTCACTCTTGTTATGCCGCGAATACTTCCGGAAGGCGGTTATATTAAGAACGGATCCTCTTTAGAAGTAGCTCTGGGGCCCGATACCTATGATATTTATTATACCACTGACGGATCGGAACCCACAGTAAGTTCTAACAAGTACGTAGACCCAATAGTTATTAAGGAGAATACTGTACTAAATGTAAGGGCGATAAGCGATACTGTGCGTAAATCTATAATTATGACAGGGAATTATAAAATCGGAGAACCATGGCCTGCTAAAAAAATATCGGGAACTCCTGGAATAAAATACAGTGTATATGGCAATTTAAAATCTATGTCCGAATTTGACATTGCCTCTCCCGTAGATCAGGGCGTATCTGAGAAAATAGAACTGCGGAATAAAAGAGGCAGCTATGGTGTAAAATATGATGGTTATATAAATATTCCCGTTTCCGGAGAGTATATATTTTACCTTTATGCGGTTGAGGACGCACAGTTAATTATAGACGAAAAAATTATTATTGATAATAGTGGCTCCAATCTTCAGAAAAAAGAGAGATCGTTCCAATTATTTTTAGAAAAAGGAGCGCACGATATCACGGTAAAATATATTCATAAAGATAATAATAACGATGCTCTTTTAGTAAGATACATCGGTCCCGACATACCGCGTAAAATTGAATTCTTTCAACAACTGTTTCACTAGTGAACATATTTATTAATTTAAAAACATTACAACTATGAAAATGAAGAAACTAACTACCAGTCGATTTATGAGGAAGATTGCTACCGTATCGTGTTGCTGCTGCTGTTGCTGCAATTGTAACAGCGGTAGTGGCGAATAGCACCTACCAATTAAATCCGCTCTTTACCAGGGTACTAACCCTGCCCTGGTATTTAAAATGTTAACCCTAACTTATAAATTAATATGATTAAAAAAGGATTCGATATTTTCGAAGATAAAAATCATCAAATATATCAAGTAAGAAATGGAATAGACGATACTATTGCTATCGAATTTCATGACGAGGAAGAAAAAAAGATTTTTGAATGTATAATTCAACAATCTAAAAAAGAACCTAAAATCCATGTCAACGAGGTCATCAGCAACTTAACAACTAAGTTTTCTAAAGAAAAAATTTATAACGTTATCAATGAACTTACCGAGTTTGATCTCATAGAAGAAGAAAATTTATATTCCTCATTTTCAAAAGACTTAGAAGCTCAATTAAGCCTATGGAGTCTTAATACCGGTGCGTCAAGTGTTATTACCGCACGTCAAACTCAGGAAAAAATAATTAATACGAATCTTGTTATTATAGGCAGCGGTATTTCATTAAAATATTTGATTGAAAAGTCTACTGTCAGTGGATTTGAGAAAATAACCATAATCGATCTGGAGAATGAGGTCGACAATCAATCACTGGAACGAAAATTACTCAGTTCCGATCTTATTATTTTCGATGCAAATAGATGGAGCCCTTATTATCTAAATTTCGTAAATGAATTAGCAGTTGCAAATAATTTAGCATGGATTTTATTTTCAGGCGTTCAAGGATTTGTGGCCAAAATCGGACCATTGTTTATAGGGAAAGAAACAGGATGCTACAATTGTTTTATAAGCAGGATTAAAAGTAATATGAACTTCGTACCTTATTTTAATCAATTTGAAAAACATCTTTTAGAAAATAAAGCCTCTTCGCAAAATACGGGTGGACCTATTGTACTTTATGACATTGCAGCTTCTATCTGTGTGTTAGAAGCGATAAAATATGTAACAGAATGCAGTGTGCCTGTGATCTATAAGAATATGATCACTATGAATCTATACGGATACGAAACGAAAATTCATAATTTCCTTAAAGCACCTGTATGTACCGTATGTACTCCGCGATTAGAGCGGAATTCTGCTCCGTGGCTTGAACCTGTAACTTTAAAGAACTAATTTTATGAAATATCAAGACTATATTGGTTTGAAAAAAGGTTTGAGAATAATTTCCGATGAAATTGGCTTATTGAGTTATATAGCAAAACTACCAAATTTAAATTCGGATCCTAATATAATCTCCTATGGAATATGGCCATGCGATACCACTCATATTGGAGGGCTCAAATATTCAGGGCGAAGCAGTGGTTGCGGACATAATTGGGAACATGCAGTACTTTCGACCATAGGCGAAGTTGTAGAACGATACTGTCCTGCGTTCTACTCAAAAAATGATTTAATAAAATCCGCATATAAAAATTTAAGAGACAAAGCTGTCGATCCGAAGGAATTTGCCTTGTTTCATCCGGCTCAATATAAACAAAAAGATTTTCCTTACGCTCCTTTTAACGAAGATCATGAAATTCATTGGGTTAAATGTAAAGATTTAATTAATGGTGGTGAAGTTCTTTATCCCGGTTCTTTAATATATATGCCATGGGCTGAAGAAGAAAAATACATAGCTTTATCGACATCTACAGGATTGGCAGGACACACAAATCTTCATGAAGCCATCCTCGTCGGATTATATGAACTGATAGAGCGGGATTCTTTTGTCTTGACATGGATGCAGGAGTTAATAACCCCTAAAATCGTGATCGATGACGATATAGATGCTTATTTAAAAGATAATTTTCCTTCTCACTATAATTTTCATTTGTTCGATATCGGTTTTGATCTTGAAACTCCGGCAGTCTTGGGAATAATGTTCGGGGAAGCGGAATTCGGTAAATTTGTCGCAGTCGGCTCTTCTGCCCGTGGAACTTATGCAGACGCTGTAAAAAAAACAGTGATGGAAATAGGACAGGTAGTAGGTTATTACCGTTATCTTCTGGAATCAAGAAAAAATTGGAGCCCCACGGAATTTAATGAAATAATGAGTTTTGAAGATCACTCGATTTTTTATTTTGTACGCCCCGAACTTTTACATGTATTCGATAAATGGACCAATGCAGTTCCTTCAAAAAAGATAGATTTTAACGAAAGACGCAAATTGGACACTACAAATGAAATTAAACGGATATTAAGGGTAATGGACGAAAAAGGATACGATGTTCTGTTTAAGGATCTTACCACACCGGATGTAGACCTTGCCGGATTTCACAGTATAAAAGTCATGATACCTCAACTTATTCAAATGGCGGGTATATACAAAACTTATTTTTGCGGCGGTAAAAGATTATACGAAGTCCCTGCGGAAATGGGATACCAACCTAAAGATTATGATAATTTAAATCCCTACCCTCACCCATTTCCTTAATTATAATACAACATGAAAACTGATTTTCTAAAAAAAATAAGAAACAAATATAATCCCATAGAAATAATGGGAACAGTTTACGGAGCTCATAATTATGCTGATTCTCCAGCAATGCTTTATCATGAGAACTCCAAATTAACTCCTTATTCAAGTCGTATCTTCGGCAATAGAATATTGAGGTTCAATAATGAATTCTTCCATTCGCGCGCCAGCCAACCCTATAAAAATTATCCGGGTACAGAAAAAATTTATTTTGAAGATTTTACAAAAAATAACTTCCCTCATTCCAATATTTTTGAATTAATCAGTAAAAGACGCAGTATCCGTAAATTTGAAAAACATACGATCTCCCTCGAGGAGTTGTATTTTCTATTACATTACTCCTATGGTATATCCATCAAGCTTCCTATTAAAGGGATGAAAAACGGCTGCTGGTCTTACAGATCCGTCCCGTCCGGAGGTGCCCTGTATCCCTTAGAAATTTATGTAGCTGAAATCGACAGAAATAATTCTTCCTGCCTTTATCATTACCGTCCGGATATTAATGGAATGGAAATAATAAGTAAAGGCAATCAATACAATGAATTAAAGGATATTATATCGGCAGAACCAAATATCGATCTTACCTCTTCTTCCTGCGTAATTTTTATAACATGTGTTTTTGAAAGAGTCCTCATTAAGTACGGTGAGAGAGGATATCGTTTCGCTCTTATGGAATAGGGGTTTGTTAGTCAAAACTTAAGCCTTGTATGCGAAGCTCTCGGATTGGGCTCGTGCATGATAGGTGGTTTTCACGACGATGCGGTTAATAATTACCTACAGATAAAAGATATTTCCGAGTCGATAGTGAATGTAATGGTCATAGGTAAATCCGGGAAAAATTAATTTAGTATGCTGAACATCGACAAAATAACTTATACTATCCGGGGCAAATCTATCCTCAATGGAATCGATTTAAATGTAGTGGAAGGTGAAACTCTTGCATTGCTCGGTCCAAATGGAGCGGGGAAATCCACATTAATCGATATTATTACGGGGTTTATAAAACCGGACTCGGGAAATATTACGATTTTAAATTCGCCCTCTTTTAAAAAAGTTAAAAAAGATATAGGAATATTGTATGAGTATGTTCCCTTATACAATTATTACAAGGTAAGAGAGATGATAAACTGGGTCAGTACCGTATATGACATTAAAAAAAATACACTTGCACCGCTAATCGAATCTTTAGAAATAGATAGAATTGAAAATAAATTGATTAAGGTTTTATCTAAAGGCGAGAAAAAAAAATTAGGGATTCTAATTTCTATTTTACATAATCCAAAATTAATAATTCTCGATGAACCTACTTCCGATCTCGATCCGTTTATCCGAGATGTAGTATGGAGAATAATCAAGGAAAATAATAGGACCATATTCTTTACTACTCATATATGGAACGAGGCTGTGGTCAATGCCGACCGGATAGCATTAATAGGAAACGGAAAATTATTGGCTGTCGACTCATATGAAAATCTTATTTCAGGAAAATATCTAAAGGCGGAGAAAAAAATCACTATTCCGGAATTTTGCGGCAAGACTTTAAAAACAAATGAACAGATGGTAAGATATAACGATGAGATACGTATATATGTGGATGATACGGCAGGATTTTTTGAAGAAAATAAAATTTCGGAATATACCGTAGGCAGTATAGATTTAAAAGATATATTTCTTCATTTACTCAATCAACAATAATAATAAAAGATAGCAAGGAGACAGTATGAGAAAAAAATTATGCTCTATTTTTACATTAATGTATGTTGAGACTCTCTCCCACATACGAGTCAAGGAAGCCTTCTTCTTCGGATTTATTTTCCCCTTATTTATATACCTGCTATTTGGAAGTATTTGGGGAAGCGAATATCAGAGCTATAAAACTTCTTTACTATCGGGGGTAATAGCTATGACCATCGCAAGTGATTCCATATTCGGAATAGGACCGATAATGCGAATATATAGAAACAATAATGTTATTAAATTTCTGCGCAACCTTCCAATGAACATTATGAACTATTTTACCGGTTTTTTTCTAAGTAGACTTGTTTCTTTGATTTTAGCAATTATGCTACTCTGTATCTGCGCGATTTTAATTTTTAAGATAAATATTTCTTTGGAAATGATTATAGTTTATATAATAGGATCCATTCTGGGGGTAACAATGTTTGCGTTTATGAGTCTATCGATCTCATTTTTCAGTCGTGCAGAAATAGGCCGCGGATTATTAAGTTTTGTGTTCTTTGTAATGCTGTTTTTAAGCGGAGCTTTTCTTCCAATATTTTTATTACCACCTTTTCTACGGAGTGTATCTTATGTTTTACCTTTAACCCATCTAACCATGTTCATGAATGGTAATTATAGCTATATCTGGGCGTTACTCGGATGGATAGCAACTTTCGGAATGATATTTTATTTAATATTCAACCGGCAGTCAATGAAACGATAAGATATGGATTATTTAATAGTAGCAGGGATTTTATGTGTCTATTGGATACTCCATGAATCAGGACATATTCTTTCTGCAGTAATGTTGGGATTGAAAATAGAAAAAATAGGGATAGGATTCTATCCTATCCCCCATCTATACGTTGCGGTGGACAAAGTCAGAAATAAATTTCAGGAATATATCTTTTTATTTGCCGGATTTTTTATTACGTGCTGCATAATTTTAGTATTATTTTTCGGTAAATATTTAACTTATAAGATGGTATACGTAGCAACAGCCATTCAAATTATGATCGAGACCAATCCTGTTTATTCTGATTTTACAATAGCCTTAAATGCCGAACGATTTACGTTAAAATGGAATTTATATTTTACGGTGTGGGGATTTCTTTCTTTTATATTATTCAATCCGAATATGGTTTATGGATGGATTGAATTTTTATAGAAATAATACTAAGTTCTCTATAGGTTACTTTTGGCTATTATTGATTTTAGCGGTTATCCCGTTTATTATTTTACCATATAATCGTACTGTTTACGATACAATTAAAATTACTTATTTTCAAATAATTACTCTTTCTTTTTTTATTTTGCTTTTATTACGTATCTCGAAAATCTCCATCAAGATAATACTGCAATTAACGATTCTTGACACTGTGGTATTCCTCTATTTCTTATTTTCTGTATTCATCAGTATTTTACATGGTAATTTCATTAATCCCGATATTTATTTTATACTATTTTACGGTTTATTACGGATAGTTTTCAGTGAAGTAAAATTTTCTTTGGATCTTTTTTTTAAATATGCGAGTCTGACCCTGGTAATAACATGCACTATTCAGGCAGTGGTCTGCTTCTTACAATGTTTAAAAGTAATTCCTTATGATGGAGAAATAATTTATGACAGCCGTGCTACCGGTACGTTCGGAAATGCCAATAATTTTGCGAGTTATATGGTTATATGCTATCCTTTGGTAATTTATGGAGTGAATTTTTTTTAAAATAATATTATAAGAGTCTTGATATTGATTATATACGCATCGGCAATCTTATTATCTAAAAGCCGGGGAGGCTATATCGCTCTTGTAGGAAGCCTTTTATTTTTATATTTTCCACAGATTTCACGTTATATAAAAAGGATTCCCAAAGTTTTTAAAACAGTTATTAAGTTAATAATAGTCGTTTCCTTTTTAGGATTTTTGGTGGCGCTTGTACGCATGGACACGATGGCGAGTAAAGGCCGCCTTTACATCTGGGAAATCTCCGGACTGATGATTAAAGATAATATGTTTTCAGGAGTTGATGTATTTCAAACCTCCTATTTTGAGTATCAAGGACAGTATCTGGAAAAGAAACCTGAATATATCGATTTTTCCTCCACTATACGTCAAGCCCATAATCAATACATTCATTATTTTGCTGAAAAAGGAGTTATAGGGTTATTTCTTTTTTTAACGGTTATTTATATTGCTGTTATTCCTTACTTTAAAGATTCCAATAAAAATTTTCTGCCGGGAATTTATATCGGAAGTTCCATACTTGCCGTGTTAATCCACTCTTTTTTTGACAGTCCCCTTTATTTCTTCACTACTAAAATATATTTCTGGATGCTGATTTCTGTTATTTCCACTGTTTACTATAAATCTATTTTATCCATTAGTTTAAAAAAAGGAAACAATTTCTTACGTCTCCCATTATCCGTTTTGATAGCAGGAATTGGTATCTATTTTTTAAGTATCAATGCAAACCACATTACCGCATATTATGAATGGATAAAAGGAAAAAAACAATTTAATTCATATAATTTCGATAAAACAACAAAGCATTTAGCTAATGCGGAAAAGTCGTTAAAAAACAATGGAAAGTTATATTTTGATTTAGGTCTTGTAAGTTTAATGACAGGTAAATATGAGGATGCAATAGATTACTTCGACAAATCTTCAATATTTTTCAGTGATAAAGATATACTTTATTTTACGGCAAAAGCCCATGAACGATTGAACAATAAAGAAGAAGGTATAATGTACTATAAAAAATTGATTTATGTTTACCCTGCTTTATTAAAACCGCGTTTAGAGCTAAGTAAACTTTATACCGAAATCAAAGACTTCAGAGAAGCTGAGCATTTATTGTTATACGTATTAAATGCTCAACCCAAAATATATAATTTAGAAATAGAATCTATACAGTTAGAAGCTGCGGAATTATTAGAAACTCTCATTAAAAATGAACAGATATGAAATGGTTTTTCCCTATATTTTACATACTCGTTTTTTTAATATCCGCCGGATGCGTTACCGATAAGTCGGAAGAAATTAGCGATATCGAAACAATTCTTACAGATTATCCTATTTTTTCGCAAAAAAGGAAGGCAGCCAAATTTTTATTAAAAAATATGGATTTCCATGTTACTTCGGAGGGAAGAGATGTGGAAAAGTATCGAGATATGTCTTACGATAACAATCTTTCGGAAGAAATTCTCGATTCTTTACTGAAGAATTTATTTCATAGAATGATTCCCCACAAAAACGTGATCTCAAAGGATTTTTTAAAGAGAGAAATCGAACTGTCCTTCGAATTATGGGAAAAATGCCTATGGAAAGATGATATATCATTCGATTTATTTATAAAATATATTCTACCATATAGTATTTGTTCCGAACCTGTGTTTTCCTGGCGTAAGGAACTTAACGATTATTATACTCCGTTAATTGCGGGAATTACGGATCCTAAAGAAGCTTTCGACAAGGTATATGTTAATATAAGAGAAAATTTTAAACTTAAAGATATCGATTCTGACTTTCAACGAGATCTCGGAGTGCTGCATTTTACAAGAAATGGAACTTGTAATGACCGGAGTTTATATATGGTTGCTGTAATGCGATCTCTATGTATCCCATCAGCCTTTGATTTTACACCATACTGGGCTAATTACAGTACTGTCGGACATTCATGGGTTTCCTATGTAGGAAACGGTAATGAAATATATGTTTTTTCTACTATCGATGACAGCATATCACAAAAGAACGGTTATATTGACGGAAGTTTATTCGATAAAAAACTCCAATTCGATGATGCCAGTAGTATATTTAAAGTAGATTCTTTAAAGAAAACAGCTAAAGTTTTTAGAAAGAGTTTTGCCAATCCGAATAAGAATATTGGCAGCATTTATGTAGCCGATGTCTCCAATTTATACGGATACAATAACAATATCACACTGAATACACAACTGTCGAAACAAGAAGTGTACTTATGTACATTTCAAAGTGGAAATGACTGGATAAAAGTGGACGAAGGAAAAGTTAAAAACAAAAAAGTCGAATTCCAAAATTTAGCAAATGACATTACCTGTCTTCCTGTATATAAAGAAGGCCTTAATTATCTACCATTATGCAATCCTATAACGATTTATCCGGATGGAACGCAAATTGTCCGTAACCCTGATCTGGGAAATACAGAAGAGGTGATATTAAGAAGAAAATACGCGTTATTTACATTTTGGGCTCCCAACAGATGGTCTAATTATATCGGTTTGACAATTGAGGGTTCCGATTATCCCGATTTTAGAAGTGTGGATACATTGTTTAAACTTAATGAAATGCCTTTAGGGGTTACAACTGTATCTATAACTTCCGATAAAGCTTATAGATACGTTCGTTACAGACCTCCGGAAAAAACACACATGGCCTTGACGGATCTTACTTTTTATGGTGTGAATAAAGATGGAAATAAAATAGAATTAACCGGAGATATAATTTTTGACCATATAGAATATGAAGAGGCCATGAAGGCATTCGATAAAGATTTTTTAACGACATCTAATTCCCGGTTTAACTGGTATTGGATCGGAATGGATCTGGGGGAAGGAAACGAATATAAAATATCAATGGTGAGATTCTGTCCTTGGAATGACGGAAACTTTATTGAGTCCGGTAATGAATACGAACTTTTTTATTACGATATGAAATGGATTTCGCTTGGGAGTAAAATTGCAACGGAGACTTATCTTACATATCAGGATGTCCCTAAAAATGGTGTGTTATGGCTGCGTAATCTTACTAAAGGGAGAGAAGAACGTATTTTTACGTATGAAAATGGGAAACAGATTTGGTGGTAGACGAGATTCTGCATGTAGGAATACCCATACAACCATAAAACTTCCCATACGATTCATTTGCAAAACTACGGTGAATACCCTATATTTGCGGTGCAAAAGAATTCGGGGCGTAGCTCAGCCCGGTTAGAGTACACGTCTGGGGGGCGTGTGGCCGCTGGTTCGAATCCAGTCGCCCCGACTAAGTAAATGCCCTGTAAATCAGTTGTAAGAAATCTGATTTTACAGGGCATTTTATATGTTTGTGAATGGATTATCTATGAATTTATATGCAGTAATGCGCCAGCATATTGTCCCGATTCATAAGTGTACGAATTTTATGTCCTCTGGAATAGGCCGTTTAGAAGTACCCCACTACCGTTGTTTTACATTCAGACAATAAGTGAAATCACAATCTTTCTCAGCGCATTTATCATATCCCATTGATGGAGAGTATGCCAACAATAATCGAATATTTTTATTTATTTGTTCATACAACGATTTTTCAGAAAACTTAGCGCACTTGTCACTTCCACCACGGTGCTACATCTCATGCCACCAGTGAATAGCATACTACGAGATCTACCCTGAAACTGTGACGCGGGAATGACAGCCGCCAAACTATTACATTCTCACGAGTGGACAACGTATTACCTTGATTTACATCAATATATTAGAAAAAATATTCTTTTTTCGCGGATTGTTTTCATTGGTCCGGTTTATGATATTATATACGTAAAAATATAATTATGGAAGAGATTGAAGATAAAAAACAACAAACGGAAATCAAAGTCGATAACGACAAAATAATAAATACTTTGAATCAGATGAGCGAACGTCTCGACAACGTAGAGTGCGGCGAAGAACAAAACGCAACACCTCAAACCGATATTAAAAAACCTCTCTGAGAATATCTATGGATTTGATTTTATTTACAGAATCCGAATGATATCCTATAAATATAAGAATGGAATTTAAGAATGCCGATCTCCGGCTTCCAGAGAGATTTATCCTATGAATTTCATCAATCGGAACATCCATAAATATTCCGAGTAATTCCGAATTTTCTCTATTTAATAACATTTGATGTGGGGGCATTACGGGTGTAAATACCCCGTTGGTTATATCGAAATAAGAATCAGGCATGTATTCATTGCCCGGATAAAACCCTAAAAAATAGGATAGTTTGACAAGAAACCATAAATGAAAATTGTAAACACCGTCGTTCATCGAATCCAGGGCCACTACCGAATTATACACAAAATCAAAGAGTCTTTCGTCTCTCACAGATTCTCTAATTAATCGGTAGATAGTCTCAGCTATAAACAGCGATACGGTACTTTTTCTTATGTCGAACGGAAGAGATACAACCGGATAAGCCAGTGCGACTTCCTTTATTTTATGCATCGAACCATATCTCGGTTCATATCCGATAAAATCGATTGGGAATAGGGGTTGAAAAAAAGATGATTTATTGCCTTTACCCTTTGACCGAATTCCTTGAACTATGTAAGTCTGACGTCCGATAATATTTGTATATAAGAAAAGAATAAGAGATGAATCACCGTATTTTACAGTGCTTAATACAATTCCTTTGGCTTTATAGCTTTTCATTTTGGTGAAGAAACTCTGCTAATTTTGCTACCGCGCGTCCTCTGTGACTGATATCGTTTTTTTCATTGAGAGACATTTGTGCAAAAGAAATTTCATAACCATCGGGTTTGAAAACCGGATCGTATCCAAAACCACCTTCTCCTGTTTTCTTTAACAAAATCTCTCCGGCAACTATCCCTTCAAATAAAAACTCTTTACCATTGATAATCAAGGCTATAACGGTTCTGAATCGTGCAGTCCGATCGGTAATTCCCTGTAAGTTTTCAAGCAGAAGCTCAATATTCGCATTATTATCTTTACCTGTCCCGGCATAACGGGCCGAGTATACACCCGGCTCACCATTTAAAGCCCTTACTTCCAGACCTGTGTCATCGGCAAAACAACTGACGCCTGTTTTACTGAAAATATAACGGGCTTTTTCCAATGCGTTACCCTCCAAAGTATTTTGATTCTCCGGAATGTCCTCTGTAATGCCAAAATCAGAAGGCGTGGCAAGTTTTATACTATCGCCGACCAACTTCTGTACCTCTTCATGCTTATGTTTATTATTAGTGGCAAAAATCAATTTCATGACATCCATTTGGTAATAAGTTTGAAGACATCATTTCCGTTAGCATACAGCAATAGTGCAAGCAGAAGTACCAATCCGACCATTTGTGCTTTTTCAAGGAATTTATCGCTAGGTTTTCTTCTCGTGATAACTTCGTATAGAAGGAACATAACATGCCCTCCGTCCAGTGCGGGAATGGGGAGAAGATTCATTACGGCAAGCATGATCGACAATAAAGCCGTAATATTCCAGAAGTTATACCAACTCCACGTGTCAGGGAATATATTCCCGATAGCTATAAATCCTCCCACCGATTTGTATGCCTCCGTTTTAGGTTTGAACATTAACCTCAGCTGTTTGAGGTAATTATTTATTTCTGTTCCTGCTCTTTTAAATCCTGCAGGTACTGCGGTAAATACATTATACTCCTTTGTACTAATGTTTATAAGATTGGTGAGAGAAGTCAATTCGACCCCTATTGTCCCGTTATCGGCAACTTTTACAGATTTATTTATCAACCGCCTGAATCCGGCCGAATCCCTCGATAATTCGATGTATACTTCCTGTCCTTTATTCTCGGCAATTATATTTAAAGTTTGTTCCGAGAGCGATGCCAGCTGTCCGTTAATGGAAATGATGGTATCTCCGGGTAGTAATCCCGATAATCCGGCCGTTCCCTCTTCGGTTACGTTATTTATTACAAACGGAACGAGCGGAGCCATAAATGTTTTCTTTTCTTTCAATATTCGCGGAAGAAAATCCGGATCGATACTGACCTGTACTACCCCACCGTCCCTTTCGACTTCGACCGAGCCAATCTGGTCTAAAATTATAGCGAAAAAAACTTCAGTATAATTATCAACCGGATTACCTTCGATACTGATAATTTTATCGCCGTTCCGGAATCCTATCTCCTGAGCCAACTCGCTGAATTGAAATCCATATTTGGCATCCTCCGCGGATATATAAGAATCCCCATACTTGTAGCTGAGTCCGATATATATCATTGCCGCGAGGATCACATTCATCATAACACCGCCAATCATTATCAGAAGCCGCTGCCATGCAGGCTTCGACCGGAATTCATACGGTTTTGCCGGCTGCTTCATTTGCTCCGTATCCATGGATTCGTCGATCATTCCCGATATTTTGACGTACCCTCCGAACGGTATCCAACCTATACCATATAGAGTCTCTCCTATTCTGAATTTAAATAATGAAAACCATGGATTGAAAAACAAATAAAATTTTTCTACGCGACATTTGAATAATTTCGCAAAAATAAAGTGTCCAAGTTCATGAACAATTACCAGCAGGGAGAGGCTTACTATTAATTGACCTATTTTAATCCACATATTAATTTTTAATTCTTATTTTTTTAACATATTCTTCTGCAACTATACGTGTTTCGGTATCGCTCATTCTATAATCGTCCAGCGAAGGATTCTCTTTGAAGGTAACCTTTTCAAGCGAATTTTCAATTACTTCCGTCATTTCCGTAAATCCGATCTTCCTGTCAAGGAAGGAGCTGACGGCAATCTCATTGGCAGCGTTAAGGACGCAGGGGGAGTTACCCCCTCTTCTCAGAGCCGTGTAGGCCAGGAAGAGATTTTTAAATCTCGCCTGCTCCGCTTCATAAAAATTAAAAACACCATCCTTTAGAAAATCATACCTTTTATTGTTCTGAAATATTCTTTCCGGGAACGTGAGGGCATACTGTATGGGTATTCGCATGTCGGGTGTGCCCAACTGGGCCTTTATCGCCCCATCAGAAAATTGTACCATAGAGTGTATTACAGCCTGGGGATGAATTACAACTTCTATATTTTTAGGATCCAGTCCGAATAACCATTTAGCTTCGATAACTTCAAAACCTTTGTTCATCATTGTTGCCGAGTCAATAGTTACTTTAGCTCCCATCGACCATGTAGGATGTTTGAGAGCGTCCTCTACGGTTACATTTTTGAGTTTTCTTATAGGAGTATGCAGAAACGGACCTCCGGAGGCAGTAAGAATAATTTTTTCCACGTCTCCCCGTTCTCCTACCAGACACTGGAAAATCGCCGAATGTTCCGAATCTACAGGCAGAATAGGCACCATATATTCTTCTGCAAGTTTCATGACTATTTCTCCTGCGACTACCAGTGTTTCTTTATTGGCCAGAGCGATCTTTTTACCCGCCTTTATTGCCGCTATCGAAGGAAACAATCCTGAATAACCGACAAGTGCGGAAATAACCGTATCTATTCTGTCACTCTCGACTATTTGTTCGATAGATTCTTTTCCGGCATACACTTTAATCGGGAATCGCGACAGTGCTTCCTTAACTTTCAAATAATGGATTTGATTGGCAATTACCACGCTGTCCGGCAAAAATTCTATGGCTTGATTAACCAACAACTGCCAGTTATTATTGGCTGTAAGAATCTCCGCTGAAAACAAATGTTGGTTATTCCTTATTATTTCTAAAGATTGCTTTCCAATGGATCCGGTAGACCCCAGAATTGCTATCCTTTGTTTTAACATTCCTTAAAAATTAAAAAATTATATAATTTTCCGGATCGACTGCTGCGCCGTTATTCCATAACTGAAACTGAATGAATCCCGTGTCTGAATCATTTTCATCAGCGTTTCCGGTAAAAGCTATTACATCTCCGGCATTTATTCTGTCGCCGACCTTCTTTATCGAACGAGCATTAAATAAATAACCGGATACCATATTTCCGGGATGCGATATAAATATTATATTTCCTGAATTGGGAGTCCATGCAGATACGATTACAGTCCCATCCAAAATAGATATAACCGGCTGATTCTCTGCTGTGGCTATATTAATTCCATACATTTCCGATTCAGGATCGAATTTTCCCATGACGACCCCTTTTACAGGGGGGGGAAAACTCAACGTTCCGGAAACCGTTTCTGTACCAGAATTTTTGCTTAAGCCGTAATCCCCGTCTCCTTCGAGCTGATTTCTAAGTAGCGAGTCTTCTATGGAACGATTTACATAGGGAATCGAATCCAATAAAGAATCACTGATAAAATTATCTGTAGGGTATGCGGGAAGTCCGTCCATAATCCTTACCAGATTAATATAGTATTCATTCCATTTTTCAAGACTTTTCTCCAAAGAATCTAATTTAAGATGATTCTCGATTAAAACGTTACGTGTTTTATTGCCCTGGTATCCCGGTAAAAAATCCATAACTGGAGTAAAAGCTACTATTATTGTAACCACAGCCAATAAAATTATAACCAGTGCCAGTACGGCTGAAAAAATATTGGCAGGCGACAAATACATGTGCCACACCTCTTTTTCGGTATGCGGATCGTCTATACTTATTTTGTGCTTAATCCGGAAATCCGAGAAAAAACGTTTAACCTTATTTTTTAATGCCATTTTGAAAAAGGTAAATCTTTGCAAACATAGATATTTTTCCGTTTAAATCATAATCTGTCAAAAGCATCATATCGGATATTTTTCTTAATTTTGTATTCATTGAAACTTAAAACTCAATTATATGAAACCTACATTACTGGTATTGGCTGCGGGCATGGGTTCGCGTTACGGTTCATTGAAACAAATGGACGGCATAGGTCCCAATAACGAAGCAATTATAGATTATTCTATTTACGACGCTATACGTGCGGGGTTCGGCAAAGTCGTTTTTGTGATCCGTCACAGCTTTGAAAAGGAATTTAAAGAAGTATTCAATAAGGACCGGTTTAACGGGAAAATAGATGTCGAATTAGTATTTCAGGAGTTGGATAAACTTCCGGACGGCTTCGCCGTACCTGAAGGACGTGAAAAACCATGGGGAACGAACCACGCTCTTCTTATGGGTGCGGAAGTCATAAAAGAACCGTTCGCAGTAATCAATGCGGACGATTTTTACGGTGCGGAAGCGTATAAAACCATAGGAGATTATCTTGTCTCTCTTGCTGACAGCAAAAATAGATACTGCATGGTGGGTTATATGCTTGAAAACACACTATCTGAACATGGATCTGTTTCGCGAGGAATATGCGAGACGGATTCCAATGACAACCTCACTAATGTAGTCGAAAGAACATATATAATTAAGGAAGGAGATGAGGTACTTTACAAAGACGAGAACGATATCCTGAAACCGATCGACGCTAAGAGCAAAGTCTCGATGAACATGTTCGGATTTTCACCGGATTATTTCGATTATTCGAAAGATTATTTCCCAAAGTTCCTAAAAGAAAACCAGAGCAATCTTAAGGCTGAATTTTTTATTCCGTTAATGGTAAATGAGCTTATATCAAGTGGTAAAGCCGAAATGAAGGTTCTTTCTTCGGATGCTAAATGGTTCGGCGTAACTTATAAGGAAGATAAACCTGCTGTGATCGAAAAACTCAACGGACTAATAGAAAAAGGCGTTTATCCGCAAAAATTGTGGAAATAATGGATATCGAACAAAACGTGTGGGGATTTACTCCGGAAGGGGAAGCTGTCATAATTTATACTATGACCAATAGTATTGGTGCCTACGTGAAATTAACCAATATCGGTGCTGCGATTGTCGGAATAGGAGTTCCCGATAAGGACGGTAAAATCGATGATATTGTCCTCGGATTCCGGGATTACAACGATTATTTCGGGGACAGCGCGTATTTGGGAAAAACAGTAGGAAGATATGCAAACCGCATTGCTAACGGACGATTTACACTCAATGGTGAAGAGTACAAACTTGCGAGGAACAACGGTCCCAACCATCTTCACGGCGGTCCTAACGGGCTTGCAGAAAAATTGTGGCAGAGCCGGACAGAAGTAAACAGGGTGATATTTACTTACATCACTCCTGACGGAGAAGAGAAATATCCGGGAAATATCGGAATTGAAGTTGTGTATGACTGGAATGACGAATGTGAACTGGAAATAACCTATTACGCGAAAACCGATAAACCTACGATATTGAATCTCACCAATCATGTATATTTTAACCTTAAAGGGGAAGGTAACGGTGACATACATTCTCATATTTTACAATTAAACGCAGGTTATTATCTCCCTACCGATAGCACATCCATACCGTTAGGCGAACCGGAATCCGTTATAGGCACTCCTATGGATTTTACATCGGATAAAGAGATAGGACGAGATATTAATGAAAAATTCGAACAGTTAATTATAGCTCGAGGTTACGACCATACGTGGATACTCGACAACTGGCAAAAAGGTAAGCTTTTAGATGCCGGATACTTGTACGAACCGACAAACGGACGTATTATTTATATACAAACCACACAGCCAGGCTTACAGGTTTACACCGGAAATTATCTCGACGGATGCGGTAAAAATAAAAAAGGAGAGGAACATATATCCCGCGGTGGAATTGCCTTGGAATGTCAGCTATTCCCCGATTCTCCGAATAAACCCGATTATCCATCCGCAGTTTTAAATCCCGAAGACGATTACGAACAACATATAATATATCGATTCGGAATAAAATGACAAAATAATACAACCTTCGGGATTCCGTAGGTTGTATTATATATGGTTGTTTTTTTTGGGAAAATAATTAATTTTGCGGAAATATCATTCAAATGGAAGTAATAAACCTACACAGATCCATACGAAAATATAAAAATAAATCTATCCCGCAGGATATTCTGCATTCGATCCTACTTGCGGCCACGCGAGCCTCGAATACAGGAAATATGCAGGTTTACAGCATAATAGTAACAACAGATCAAGAAATAAAAGATAAATTATCTCCGTGCCACTTCGGACAGCCTATGGTTACGCAGGCTCCGGTCGTGTTAACATTCTGCGCGGATATAAACAGATTTTCGAAATGGTGTGAACTGAGGGGAGCACAACCGGAATATGATAATCTGCTGTGGTTCTTGAACGGTGCAACGGATGCGGTTCTTGCCGCGCAGAACGCAGCATTGGAAGCCGAATCTCAAGGTCTCGGTATATGCTATCTCGGAACCACAATATATACGGCTGATAAAATCTGTGAAATACTTGAGTTGCCTAAGGGAGTAATTCCCGTAACTACCCTTATAGTCGGATATCCGGACGAACAACCGGAACTTACGGACAGGCTTCCATTGGAGGCGGTCGTTCATCAGGATAAATACAGGGCCTACACAGATCAGGATATTGAAAATCTATGGAAGGAAAAAGAAGCATCCGAGGAAACACGCAGACTTCTTGAAATAAATCATTTGCCTAATCTCGCCCGTATATTTACAGAGAAAAGATATACCGGTAAAGACAATATCTCCTTCTCCGAAGCATATTGCCAAGTAATGAAAAAACAGGGATTCCTGAAATAATTCTATTAACCAATTTATATTCCCGTAACATGCCGCATATATCGGTCAAAGGCGAAAAAATTCCGCCGTCACCAATACGTAAACTCGTACCGTTCGCTGAAGATGCAAAGAAGCGCGGGATCAAAGTATATCATCTGAATATAGGACAACCGGACATACCGACTCCGGATATAGCTTTAGAAGCTGTAAAAAATATCGATGTGAAAACTGTGGAGTATTCCCATTCCGCAGGTATCGAAAGTTACAGAAGAAAACTTGTCGAATACTACTCGAGTGTAGGTATCGATGTGGATTACGACCAAATGATAATAACCAACGGCGGATCGGAAGCGCTGCTAATGGCCATGAATGTTTGTATGGATGCAGGGGACGAAGTTCTTGTTTCTGAACCCTTTTATGCCAATTACAATGGCTTTACCGTCCCATCGGATATTGTTATAAGACCGATAACTTCCACAATCGATAGTAATTTTGCCCTTCCGTCAATAGAAGACTTCGAGAGGCATATTACCCCCAGAACTAAGGCGATACTGATATGCAATCCGAACAATCCTACCGGATACCTATACAGCAAACAAGAATTGGAGCAACTCCGGGATATTATATTAAGATATGACTTGTTTCTTTTTTCAGACGAAGTATATAAGGAATTCTGCTATGACGGCGAGCAGTATCATTCGGTGCTTAATCTGGAAGGAGCCGAAGATAACGTCGTAATGATAGATTCGGTGTCTAAAAGATACAGCATGTGCGGAGCCCGCATAGGAGCTATAATTTCACGTAATAAAGAGGTAATAAGCAGTGCGTTGAAAGTCGCGCAGGCACGACTCTGTCCGCCGTATTTTTCGCAGATTGCAGCCGAAGCAGCCATAAGTACGCCTAAAAGTTACTTTGAATCCGTTTATAACGAATACCTAAAACGCAGAAATTTTTTTGTAGAGAATCTCAATAAAATCGAAGGAGTGTACTGTCCTACTCCCAAAGGTGCCTTCTACACAATGGTGAAATTACCCATTGATGACTGCGACAGATTTGCAAGATGGCTTCTCGATGAATTCGAATATGAGAAACAAACCGTGATGGTGGCTCCTGCAACTGGATTTTACGCGACAAAATGCCTGGGACTCGACGAAGTGCGGTTAGCTTACGTTCTTAATATAGAGGATCTTGGAAAAGCCATAAAATGTATTGAAGAAGCTCTGAAGGTATATCCGGGAAGAACTATAAAATAAAATAAGAGGACTTAAGTAAGTCCTCTTATTTTATAGGCTGTCTCCAAAATCTTGTCGGAATTTATCTACTAACCTGGCAGGCCAATCTGTGGTAGCCTCGAGACCACCCATGAAGAATCTCAGCACCGCGGGTTCGTATGTAAACCTCAGGTCTCCTATAAGCTCTCTGTTTTTATAAAGCCATTCCAGCCTGTCTATAACATATTTTACCTGCGACAGTGTAAATACGCGCCTTGGAAGTGCAAGTCTCAGAAGTTCCACATCCGCGAGTATCTCGACTCCGTTCTCATCCCTCACACTCGATATTGTTCCACGTTCCATTCCCCTCACTCCTGATATCAGATAAAATGCCGCCGCAAGAGCACCGGCAGGATATTCGGTCTGAGGAATATGCGAACAGAAAGTTCCTGCATCGATATGCGCTCCAAGTACTCCCGGAGGTGTAACGACTGGAATCCCTTTTTTATCGAGTTCATTTACGACATACTCAATAAAACGCGGACTTTGGCTTATCATGGTTTCATCGAGCGTTTCCCGCAACCCAACTGCAATAGCTTCAATTTCTCTTACAGATATACCTCCGTAGGTAAGGAATCCTTCATATAACGGAATGAGAACTTCCATTTTTTGATAAAGTTCTTTTCTGTTGGTACATATACCGCCCCCTCTTGAGGAACTGAGTTTGCGCGCTGAAAAATAAACAAGGTCTGCAAGACCGGTCATGGATTTGATTATATCCCCGAGAGAATTTTCTTTCCAGGCATCTTCCCTTTGCTTAATTAAATATGCGTTCTCTCCGATAAGACTTGCATCGAGAACGAGCATAATTCCATATTTATCCGCAATTCTGCGTACATCCATTAAATTAGCCATAGAGAACGGCTGTCCGCCTATGAGATTAGTGGAGGCTTCCATCCTTATAAACGGTACGTTCTCCACTCCATTCTCTTCTATACATTTTTCGAGTTTTGCAATATCGATGTTGCCTTTAAACGGATTTTTGGATTTCAGGACAAGAGCGTCATCATAAAGCAATTCCTCTATTCTTCCGCCTACGTCGAGAATATGTGCAAGGGCTGTCGTAAAATGATAATTCATCGGAATGACATTGCCCGGTTTAATAAATGTTTTACTTATGACATTCTCAGCAGCGCGCCCTTGGTGAACCGGGAGCAAATATTTTTTACCTAAAACTTCTTCGACAGCCTGCTGGTATTTTTCAAAACTTTGGGATCCGGCATAAGCGTCGTCAGCCTGGAACATAGCTGCGATCTGATTATCGCTCATTGCATTGGTTCCGCTATCCGTGAGCATATCGAGAAATACATCTTTAGTGCTTAAGCGAAACGTATTGAATCCTGCCTCTTTTATCGCGTCGAGCCTTCTTTCGATTGGAACAAGGTGAAGTTTTTGTACAACCCTTACTTTGTGGAGTTCCAATGAAATATCCTCTCCATTGAAAAATTTTACTTTAGTCATTTTAAAGTTAATTAGTTAGTTTGAAATTCTTTATGAAAATCAAATATAATACTTTACGGGTTAAATTCAAACATGAGGCTGACTAATTAAACTTAAAATTATATCCACAATCCGTTTTGCCGAGTCGTTTATACCCAAAGAAGTGATTTTAGAACCCATACGTGCCATTTTTTCTTTATCCTTGAGAAGTTCGAGAGCATACGGAATTACTTGTTCTGTCGCATCGGAATCACGGATAAGTTCAGCAGCACCCACACTCGAAAGAGCCATTGCATTTTTAGTCTGATGGTCTTCCGCAACATTAGGTGAAGGAACAAAAATAACAGGCTTACCTATTAAAGAGAGTTCAGAAACCGTCGACGCTCCTGCACGGGCAATTATCACATCGGATGCCTCATACGCATAATCCATTCTGTCAATAAATGCTCCGTGCCATATATTATCCGCTTTGCGACCCTTTATAGCTTCACCTATCTCATTCTCGTAAAATTTTCCGGTCTGCCATATCAACTGAATATTATTATTCTCCTTTAACTGATCATAATAACTTAAAACCGCATTATTCAATGTTCTGGTCCCGAGGCTTCCTCCGGTTACAAGAATCGTTTGTTTCTCTGGGATCAATCCAAAATGTGCTGCGGCAGTTTCCGGTCGGACTTCACCGATAAAATTAGCTCTTACGGGATTACCGGTCAACACAATCTTGTTTTTATCAAAAAAACGATCCATATCCTTATATGCCACGCATACGCGGTCCGCTCTTTTCGCAAGTATTTTATTCGTTATACCCGCGTAAGAATTCTGTTCTTGAATAACGGTAGGGATTTTTCCCCTCTGAGCTGCCCATAATATCGGAGCGCTTGCATAACCACCGAACCCTACTACAATATCGGGTTTAAACGATTTTATAACAGAAATAGCCTTATTCAGACTCTTAATTACCTTAAACGGCAGTGATAAATTCTTGACCGTTAAACGTCTCTGTAAACCGGCAACAGGAAGTCCTATTATACTATACCCTGATGCGGGAATTTTTTCCATTTCCATTTTGCCCTCTGCACCGACAAAAAGAATTTCCACGTTGTCTCCCGCTCTTTTTTTAAGCTCTTCGGCTACGGATACCGCTGGATATATATGTCCGCCCGTACCGCCTCCGCTAAGTATTATTTTCAGCATTTTGCACTTTTTTTTGTTTTTCCTCGATTTGCCTGCTCACTCCGATTATTATTCCAAGAGCCATGCACATGAACATTATAGACGTACCCCCTTTACTTATTATAGGCAGGGGTTGCCCTGTAATAGGGAACAATCCTACGGCCACAGCCATATTGGTTAAGGCCTGAATAATTATGGTAAGTCCTAATCCGAGCACCAGAAGGCTCGGGAAGGCCGTGGCGCATCGCCTTGATATTAAAACTGATCGGAAAAATATCCATAAAAATATAATTAAAACAGCGGAAGCACCTATGACCCCGTACTCTTCAGTTATAAAAGCATAAGCAAAGTCCGAATAAGGCAGAGGAAGATGCGTTCTCTGGGTACTGTTTCCAGGACCTTTGCCCAAAATTCCACCGGAAGCTATTGCAATACGCGCCTGCGCTACCTGTGAAAATTCACTTTGGGCATCGGACAGCTGTCTCTCTTTTTCGCTCTCGTCCACTCGGACAATACCTAATCTTTTCTCCCAAGTTGCAACCCTTCCTACTCCTGCGGCCTTCATTACAAGTACGGCAAAAATTAGAAATATAAAACCGAGAAATAACATTCGGAAAATTTCCCGTGCACTTACCCTTCCCAATATCAACATCAATAGACAAGTAAGGAAAAGCAGTGCAGATGTCGAAAAGTTGAATGCAAGTATGGAACCGCAGGCGAGAACCACAGGCCCCAGAATAGGCAAGGTATTTTCTTTCAATATCCTTATATTCCGATCTTTATCATATCTCCAATCTCCCGGATAGAACGATGGTAGAAGTTTCATTTTTTTTATAATTTTCTGCCGGGCGGCAAGCTGTTGGGCCAACAGTATAACGACAGATACTTTCAAGAGATCTGACGGTTGGAACGTAAGTCCGGTAAACGGTATTTTTATCCATCTGTAAGCACCATTGATCTTCTGCCCTATTCCCGGAACATATATCAAGGCCATTAATACGAGACTGATAATAAATGTGATCTTGGCAAATTTATTATAATCTTCTATGTCTATCAGATGGAAGAAAATCACAATCGAGAATCCAACACCTACGCACCCTAATTGAAAAAGCAGGTCATGAAAAGTATTGCCTCCATATTTTGCATAGACCAAAGATGCTGTCGAGGAATAGACGACAAGGAGTGAAAATACCGAAAGTATTCCAAATATCATCCATAGAACTCTGTCTCCTCCGAAAAGTCGGTTTATAACTAAACGCTTAGCCATAACTATAATTTATTTACCTGTTCCTTAAACTGATTACCGCGATCCTCGTAATTTTTAAACAAATCGAAACTCGCACACGCAGGCGACAACAGTACCACATCCCCGGATTTCGCCAGAGAAGAAGCTGTGATAACTGCATTGCAGATGCTATCGGTAGAGATGATTTCAGGAATTAGTCCGTCAAAATATTTTAATAATTTGGTGTTATCCACGCCCATGCAGATCAATGTTTTTACCTTGTTTTTAGCAAGTTCTGCGAGGGGTTCGTAATCGTTGCCTTTATCTGTTCCTCCTGCTATCCAGATCACAGGTCTATCCATACCTTCGAGTGCATACCATACAGAATCTACATTGGTTGCCTTGGAATCGTTGATATATAAAACGCCATTCTTTTCTCCAACTTTTTCCAGACGGTGTTCGACCCCGTTAAAAGTATATACGGTATCTATAATCACACCGGAATCAACGCCTGCAATAGAGGCGGCAAGTCCTGACGCCATTACGTTATAAACATTATGAAGCCCTGCCAGCTTAATATTTTCTCTATTAATTATGAACTCCTTATTACAAACACGAATGATTATATTCCCATTTGATAAAATTCCTGAAACAGACCTATTTTTAACACTGAACGGAAGAAGTTTTGCCTGCGTTTCATATTTTGTTATACTCTCCGAAATAAATTTGTCATCGTAACAGTATATTAAAGCATCCTCTAAAGTTTGATTCCGTAATATTCTGAATTTACTTGCGATATAATTCTTCATATCATAGTCATACCTGTCTAAATGGTCCGGAGTTATATTCAAAAGCACGGCAATATCGACTCTATAATCGTACATTCCGTCGAGTTGAAAACTACTCAGTTCGATCACATACCAATCCTTGTCCGCAGTCGCAACCTGATACGCATAGCTTATACCGATATTTCCGGCAAGCCCTACGTTATATCCGGCATTGGTGAGAATATTGTAAATCAAAGTAGTGGTTGTCGTCTTGCCATTACTACCCGTAATACAGATAGTTTTGGCCTGACTATATCTTCCGGCAAATTCGATCTCGGATATGACCGGAATACCTTTTGATTTTGCAGATCTGACAATAGCCGCTGTATCCGGAATTCCGGGACTCTTTATTATTTCATGGGAATTCAATATTTTCTCTTCGGTATGTCCGTTCTCTTCGAATTCAATATCCCATTCGACAAGTTTATTTTTATATCTTTCCGAAATTTTTCCGAAATCGGAGAGGAACACATCGAATCCTTTAACTTTGGCTAAAACAGCGGACCCGAAACCACTCTCGCCCCCGCCGAGAACCACTATTCTTTTTTTACACATCCTACCTAATTTTAAGGGTTACCAATGTAATCGCCGCGAGCAGCAGCTGGATTATCCAAAATCTCAAAACTATTTTAGATTCGAAATAACCTTTTTTCTGATAATGATGATGCAGAGGTGACATTAAAAATATTCTTTTACCCTCTCCGTACCTCTTCTTCGTATACTTAAAATACGTTACCTGTATTATTACGGACAGACTCTCGATTAAAAAAACTCCGCATAAAATCGGAAGCAGTAATTCCTTTCGGATCAACAGTGCAAATACGGCAATAATCCCTCCTATCGATAAACTTCCGGTATCGCCCATAAATACCTGCGCAGGATATCCGTTATACCACAAAAATCCCAATAATGCCCCTACGAATGCAGCGGCATAAACCACAAGCTCTCCGCTGTTCGGAATGTACATTATATTAAGATAGCCGGAATAGATAACGTTCCCGGATAGATACGCCAGTACGCCCAAAACAATAATTATGACTGCGGATACACCGGATGTCAATCCGTCGAGCCCATCTGTGAGATTCGCACCGTTGGATACTGCTGTAATAATAAATATCGCAGCTAAAACATATATCAGCCAACTCAGAATATGATCCACGTCCCAGCTGCCGGGGACCAGCATAGAGTAGTCGAATTCATTATTTTTTACGAACGGAATAGTTGTTTTAGTGGTTTTTTCCGGATTCGTTACATATACGACATCGTTCTCACCGTAATTGCTGACGGTAATAACCTGATCCGAATTAATTTGATCGGTTTTTTCACGAACTACGATATCGCTACTGCACCACATTGTAGCGCCCACGATAACCCCCAACCCTACCTGTCCTATTATTTTGAACTTACCACTAAGCCCCTCTTTATTTTTTTTGAAAACTTTTATATAGTCATCAAGAAAACCTAATGTGCCCAACCAAAAAGTGGAAATAATAATCAAAATAATGTAAATATTAGTCAGATCACCTAAAAGAAATATAGGGACCAATACCGAAGTCAGTATAATTATCCCTCCCATGGTAGGGGTTCCTTTTTTCTGCATCTGACCTTCCAGTCCAAGGTTACGGATTTCCTCTCCTATTTGTTTACGCTGGAGGAATTTTATTATTCTCAGTCCGAATAATAGGGCTACGAGCAAAGCTACAATAAGAGCAATCGACGCCCTGAACGAGAGATACTGAAAGACCCCTATTCCGGGAATATCGAAATGTTTGGATAAGTATTGTGCGAAGTGGTACAGCATATTAATTATATTCTAAATTCCAGATTTTACGTATTTCTTCCCTATCGTCAAAATGATGTTTTTCTTTACCGATGATCTGATAATCTTCGTGGCCTTTACCGGCAATCAGTATAACATCCCCTTTGGCAGCCATCATTGCCGCTGTTTTTATCGCTTCGCGCCTGTCTTGTATTATCAGATATTTAGAACTCTTTTCCACACCGGTCTCCATCTCGGATAATATCACGGCCGGATCCTCCATTCGCGGATTATCGGACGTAAATATAGATATATCGCTGTTCCGAGAAGCAATTCCTGCCATAACCGGGCGTTTTGTCTTGTCTCGGTTTCCTCCGCATCCTACTACGGTAATGAGTTTCTGCCCTCCGGTTCTAATATCGTTGATCGCGCTAATTACATTCTCCAGGGCATCAGGTGTATGGGCGTAATCGACAATGGCAGTGATGCCATCGGTAGAACGTATAGATTCGAAGCGTCCTGACACAGAATCGAGTCCGCTCAGAATTCTCAGAATCTCATTTTTATCGGCGCCGAGAAGAATCGATGCTCCGTAAACAGCAAGAAGATTGTAAGCATTGAATCCGCCTGTGAATTTTACCCAGACATCGACATTGTCAATGGACAGCAACATTCCATCGAATAGTTTTTCAATGACCTTAGCCTTATAGTCCGCATTATTTTTTAATCCGTAAGTATATGTAGCTGCCTTGGAATTCTGAATCATCACTATGCCGTTCTTATCGTCCGTATTTGTGAGCGCGAACGCATTCTTTGGCAGCAGATCGAAGAAGATCTTCTTCGCCTTAATATATTCGGCAAACGTCTTATGGTAATCGAGATGTTCGTGGGTTATATTAGTAAAAATACCTCCGGTAAATTTAAGACCCTCTATTCTTTTCTGGACAATACTGTGCGAACTTACCTCCATGAAACAATACTCGCATCCTGTACGAACCATCTCCGAGAGCATCTGATTCAATCGTATAGGATCCGGTGTTGTGTGAGAAGATTCGATCTCTCTGTCTACTATTTTATATACCACGGTCGAAATTAACCCCACCGCGTATCCCAACTTTTTAAAAGTTTCATACAATAATGTAGCAGTGGTGGTTTTGCCATTGGTTCCGGTAACTCCGACCAGTTTAAGTTTATCGCTCGGGTTGTCGTAAAATTCCGATGCCATAATTCCTAAAGCCTTGTGGGTATCCGGTGTGACTACGTATGTAGCATTCCCTATCGAATCTTCCGGAATCTTCTCCACAACTACTACCGCTGCTCCCTTGCCGACAGCATCCGCTATGAATCCATGTCCGTCGGTCTCGACTCCTGCAAGAGCCACGAACATACTGTTATTGCCCACCTTACGCGAATCGAATTCTATTGATTCTATATCTCCGTCCGAAGTTCCATAAATATCAATTACATCTAATTTTTTTATAAGGTCTTTGAGCGTCTTCTTCATTTTTAGTTCAGGGTTAAATGAATATTCTGATCTTTTTTAACAGGAGATCCTGCCGGCAGCGACTGTTTCGATACTTTACCCTTACCGGTAAACGAGACCTTGAGTCCCATCCCCTCCAGTACGTTTATGGCGTCCCTTAATCCGTAATTCCTTACATCCGGAATAAGATCGGGTCTGTAAGCGACCGTATCGACCTTAATACCGAGACTGTCCTTTATCACAGCTGCGTCGCCTCTCAAGCCTCTTCGCTGTTCGTAAGGAAGAGTCAGATCGTTAAGTACTGTGTTTATATATTTAATATCCCCGCTCTTTACCACAGGGATCTCGTTCTTTTTTTCTTTCTCCGTTACAGGCTGTCTCCAATCGATATTGCTTCCATAAACTCTCTCTGCGATGGCCTTAAAAACAGGACCAGCCAAAGAACCTCCGTAGTAGTTGGCTCCCCTTCCTGCCCCACGGAAAGTCTTCACGGCCACGATACATGTATATTTAGGATTATCCGCAGGGAAGTAGCCCACAATTGTAGCAAGATAATCCATACCACCCTGTGTGCCGTAACCTTTATTGTTGTTAGGCATCTGCGCCGTACCTGTTTTGACTGCGATCTTCAATTCGTCAATTTGTAATCTTTTTGCCGTGCCGTCGGTCGCTACCCCTTCGAGGCTCTCCTTGACTTTTTTTAGAGTGGAAGGGGAACAAATCCTGTCTCTTAAAACAGTACTCCTGAAGGTCCGCACGGTCTGTCCGTACTGACTTAGCTCCTTAACAATTATCGGACTTATCATTTTTCCGTTATTAGCTACAGCGTTATAAAGCACCAGTGTCTGCATCGGAGTCATTTCGAGTTCATATCCGTAAGACATGGAAGTCATTGTCAATCCGCTCCATTTTTTAGCGTCGGTATGAATATACGGTCCCCGGTATCCTTCTAACTGAAAAGGAATAGTATCGTTTATTCCGATTTTAATCAACTGATCCACAAACCGCTGTTGATTCTGACGATACTTATCATTAACAGCCCGGGCAAATCCCACGTTCGAGGAGACCTCGAAGACCTCTTTAAGAGTCAATTTGTCGTAACCCAAATGCGAATCGCGCACCCTCTTGCCGTAGATCATAACATCACCTCCGTCGATGTCGATAACATCGTCGAGAGACATTTTAGCATCTTCCAGCAACACAATAAGAGTAGCAAGTTTAAAGGTTGAGCCGGGATTTATTCGCTGGCTTATAGCGTGATTGAGATCTTCGACACAATCTCCGTTGCTCCTACGGGTAAGATTAGCCATTGCCCTTATCTCTCCGGTATTTACCTCCATAAGTATTGCCGTACCCCAGTCTGCTCCCTGACTTTGTAATTGTTCTTTTAGCGCTCTCTCGGCAACGTCTTGTAGTTCGATGTCGATAGTAGTGATTACGTCGATACCGTTCAAAGGTTCCTTGTTTGAATCGTCCGCAATGGGCATCCAGAAGGAGCCGGATATTCTCTGCATCTTGGTTATTCCGTCCTGGCCTTTGAGGTATTCGTCGAATGCGCCTTCGACGCCCCACATAAGACTGTCGTTCACACGCCTTCCGATAGTGCGGCTTGCAATAGTGCCGTACGGCAGGACTCTCTCCGCGCTTTTTTCCGGAATGAATCCGCTTATATTGGAATTCTTTTTACGGAAGAGGGGGAATCCGTATATTTTATTTAATTCGAAGTATGTTACTTTCCGTGGAGCTATCCGGAATACCCTTTGCTGCCCGGTTTTAGCCGTTTTACGGTAATCGTTCAACATATTGCGATACTGCGCTGAGGTTTTATCGTTGAAGAATCCTGCCAGCAGGATAGACAACGAATCCAGATTCGCAGAAAAAACCGAATCGGTAAGCCCCGTAGCCCTAAAATCCATTTTCAGGTCGGACATCGGAAGTGTCGTCGCCAGTAGTCGTCCGTCGAAAGAGTAAATATCTCCTCTTTCGGCTTCGATAATATCAGTCCGGAAAGTTCGGGGGCCTTCCGCCCGTTTTTTCAGGTCGGCGCTCTGCGGACCATATTGGATATATAATATTTTTACGACTATGGCTATCCCGAAAAGAAAAAACAGAGCGTAAATCAGCCACGCCCGTTTTATTATTTCTTTCTTAACCGGAGATTCCTGTTTCATTACAAATTACTCTAACTTAAATGGCGGTATTACAGATTCTTCCAAATCGATATTCCTTTCGTTCAATTCTTTAATTATCTGGCTCTGCCGTGTGGATGTCATTCTTTTTTCAGTAAACGAGAGTGATTTAGCCCTTAATTCCTGGACTTCTCTGTTCATCCTTATATATTTCCGCTGGAGACGCTGGGTCTGATAACTGTTTGCGATATAGAGAAACATCAGAAATGCAATGAAAGTTATGTAAGGGATTCTTCTGCGAACCTCTTCCCTCTTCAAAATATTGCCGGAGATCACCCCTTTAGCGTATTCTCCGATAGTCTGCAAGGTCCTGTTCTTAATTTTTACCATTTTTCAGCAACCCTTAGTTTTGCACTTCTGGAACGACTATTCTTTTCAATTTCTTCGGCACTGGGTTCAATAGCTTTTTTCGTTATCAATTTAAAGTAAGAGTGGGAATTTCCAAAAAAATCTTTTTCGGGGATACCTTCCACATTGCCGTGCTTCATAAAATTTTTCACGAGCCTGTCTTCCAAAGAATGATAAGTTATTACAACCAACCGTCCTCCGGAATTTAACATCTTCAAAGATTGTTCAAGCATCATTTTAAGCGCCTCCATTTCTCCGTTCACTTCAATCCTCAGAGCCTGAAATAGTTTCGCAAGAAACTTATTCTGCTCAGCTTTTATCGCAGGTCTGCCTGCTAATTCGATCAAATCGGTCACTGTTTCTATCGTCTTATTTTCCCTGCCGTTAACTATATTTCGTGCTATTCTTCCCGGAGTATCGAGTTCGCCGTAATATTTAAAAATATTTTTCAACTGCGTTTCGTCATAATTATTTATTACATCCATTGCCGTTAATCCTGCACTCCTGTTCATTCTCATATCCAAACGGGTATCGAACCTGTAAGAAAATCCCCGCGTTTCATCGTCGAAATGGTGTGAAGAAACACCTAAATCCGCAATAATACCATCCAGACGGTCAAATCCGAAGTAACGGGAACAATTTCGCAAATACTTGAAATTGTTATGTACAAATATCAGTCTCTCGTCGTCGGGTATGTTGTTAAAAGTATCCGAATCCTGGTCGAAGCACAACAATCTGCCATCCGGTCCCAATTTTTTCAGAATAGCACGGGAATGGCCTCCGCCTCCGAAGGTCATATCTGCATAGATACCAGATTCATTGATATTCAGCAAATTAATACTTTCATGCAAAAGTACGGGTATATGATATTCTTGGTGTTCCAAAATTTTTTAATTATATTCGGTAAAGATACAAAAATAATATTTTCATTTATTAGTTTTATCTTTGTAGTCAAGCAATAAAAAAATCTAATGGATTTAGAAATTGATTTAGAAAAAGTTATAATATCCAAAAATCCGAAAATCGCGAAGTTTTTACCAAAATTCCTGTTAAATTCGCTGAAAAAGTTAATTCATCAGGATGAAATAAATTTTTTTCTGAAAGAATACTCGGATAAGGAAGGTACAGAATTTATCGGAGAGATACTCGGCTACATAAATGTATGCCATAATTCTTACGGGGTGAAGAATATTCCTGTTGGCGGAAGATATGTGTTTGCATCCAATCATCCTTTAGGAGGGTTGGACGGGATGTTGCTGGCCTATGAAATCGCACGTAGATTCGGGAGTGTGAAACTTGTGGTAAACGATCTCTTAATGAATCTCGCACCGTTAACGTCTATTTTTGTACCCGTGAATAAATTCGGTAGACAGTCGACCGATTATGCAAAATCCATAAACAAACTATTCTCTTCACAGGAACAGATTATATTTTTCCCTTACGGACTTTGTTCCAGAAGAATTAACGGCAAAATACAGGACGGGGAATGGAAAAAAAATTTTGTCGCTAAGGCCATAGAATCGGAACGGGATATTGTTCCTGTATTTGTCGATTCCCAGAATTCACCTTTTTTCTATAATCTTGCACGTTTTAGGAAGCGCATGGGGATAAAAGTTAATTTCGAAATGATCTTACTGCCAAAGGAGTTCTTTAAAAAAAGGAATTCTTGTATAAACATATATTTCGGGAAGCCTATACCATGGCAAAGTCTGCGGGAAAAGGACTACAAACAATGCGCAGAGGAGATACGTACAATTACTTATTCGTTAAAAGACGATATATAAAAATATTATTTATTAAAATAAATTTTATATTTTCGCCGGAAAACCGTTTTATATTTTTATGGAGCCTATTAGTAGTCCTATCGATAAAGAATTAATAAAAAAAGAACTTATATCACATAAATTCCTGCGTGCTACGAATAATGCAGGCAATGAAATTTATATAATCACAGCTCAGGATAGTCCTAATATTATGAGGGAAATAGGACGGTTGCGCGAAGTGTCGTTCAGAGATGCCGGAGGAGGAACTGGAAAATCCGTCGATATAGATGAACTTGATACCGTTGCAGACGGTTATAAACAAATAATCGTTTGGGATCCTAAAGACGAAGAAATCGTAGGGGGGTATAGATATATAATTTCTAATAGTTCTCACCCTAAACATTTTTCTACCGAACATTATTTTCGTTTCAGTGAAAAATTCCGCAAGGAATATCTTCCCCACACTTTAGAATTAGGGCGTTCGTTTGTTCAGCCCAAGTATCAGGGGACTCGTCAAAATTCCAAAGGAATATATTCTTTGGATAATCTATGGGACGGATTAGGCGGATTATTAGTGAAAAATCCTGAGGTCAGATATCTATTCGGAAAAGTGACTATGTACGGAAATTATAATAAAGAGGCCAGGAATATGCTGATCTATTTTTTACGAAAATATTTTCCGGACAAGGATAACTTAGTAGAACCATTATATCCGGTGGAACTCGACATAGATACAAAAAAAATGAGGGATATTTTTACTGCCGAGAGTTTTGCCGATAATTACAGGATTCTTATAAGAGAAATAAGAAAATATCACGAGAATATCCCTCCGATGATAAATGCTTATATGAATCTTTCTCCCTCTATGAGAGTTTTTTCCACAGTTAGAAATCCGGACTTCGGAGACGTAGAAGAAACAGGAATTCTAATCACACGACAGGATATATATCCAAAAAAATACGACAGGCACGTAAATATATAAACTATTTTTACGGGATCTTCAACACCTGCCCTATTCGTAGGAAATTGGCATTTTTAAGATTATTTTCTCTCATTATCGCTGCAACCGTAACCCCGTGCTGCCTTGCGATTTTACTGAGAACATCATTCTTTTTTACTTTATACGTGCGTTGGGTTTTTACCGGATCAACAAATTTACCGGTTTTGGTATCGATATACTTTTTCAGATATAACGTATCTTTCGAATATATCTCGTTTTCTTTTTCTATAAAGGCCGAAATTCCTTGCTGCGGCAATATGACTGCGTAGTTTTTCTCTACCGGATTAGGAATTATATCCATCTTATAATGCGGATTCAATTCCCTTAATATGTTTATAGATATATCTATTGTAGAGGCGATTTGTTCAAGGTGAAGCATCTTTTTCACCGACACGGTATCTGTCGTTATCGGTAATACCGGTAGTACAGGGTCGATATTATGCACCTTATGGAATGTATATGCGTATGTCGCCGCTATGAAGCTGGGAATATAACCCCGTGTCTCACGAGGTAGATAATCGTAAATATCCCAGAATGTCTGTGCGTTAGGAACTCGCTTCAATGCCTTGTTTACATTCCCCGGTCCGCAGTTATATGCAGCTAACGCCAGCGTCCAATCTTCGTATATAGAATATAATTGGCTCAGATATAAACATGCCGCTTTAGTGGAGGCAATCGGATCCATTCTCTCGTCCACAAACGAGTTTATTTCAAGTCCTACGCCTTTACCGGTCGCAAGCATAAATTGCCACAGACCTGTTGCTCCGGCACGCGATACGGCTTTAGGATAAAGTGCGGATTCGATTACAGGCAATATTTTTAACTCTTCCGACAATCCCTGTCTGTCCAATTCTTCTTCGAACAGTGGGAAGTAATATTTGGCAAGTCCGAGAATATTGGACATATTACGGTTAAGCCTCGTAGTATAGGTTATTATATACTTACGGACAATATCGTTATAAGGCAGCGGAATTACCGAAGCTATCATTTTAAGTCTTGCCTCGTATATGGAATCCGCAATATTGCCGGTATCGACCACCGAGTCGAGATCTATATCTATAAATTTTTCAAAATATTCGTCATAAGAGCTCAAAATACTGGTTTCATAATAATTAGACAGCAGAGAATCGTATTGTTCCGGAGTATATTTAATATTGAGCTGTCCGTAAAGCATCTCGTTATCAGAACCAATAGCAACTGCTGCTGTTACTATAAAAATTAACAAGCAAAAAGTAATTCTTTTCATTATGCTGTTTCTTTTAAAAATTAATTCTCATTGCCAATCCGAATCCAGACGATGATCCGTTACTCGCTTTTAATCCCGAAACATCTATTAAGGTAGGTTCCACACGGAGAGTCAGGTCATCGCTTATATCGTAATCCTTCATATATGCATCCACATGGGCTTCAACCACACTGAGAATATAAACCGCACAAGTAAGTATAATACTTAAATCTCGGTTTCGTCTATATTGATCCCTTAGGTTCTGCAACGTACTCTGGGGATACCTTCCACTGAATTCATCATTCGGATAACGGTTGTATGCCTCTTTAAACCTGTTATATCCCCTACTGTTGAAGTCGATAATATAACCCATGGTAGCGAACGCCCCTATAACGATCGGAACCTTCCAGTAACTCTTATTATACATTTGACCCGCACCGGGAAAAATCATGGCAAGAGTTGTAGCGCGTTTAGCCGGAGTAGTCATATGGGGATAATTTATTACTCCATCACCCAAAAAATAGAGATATGTGAAGGCTGCACCTATCATATATACCTGCCTCTGGGTATTGTAATTTATCATTTTAGTTTGAACTGGATCGATCTGCTGCCGCGTAGCTCCTTCGGTAAAACGAATGTCGTCATACCGCCTTTTATATTTTTTGTAATTCTTGTTAGCATCTACATAAAGAAGAGAGAATCCCCCTACGGCTCCATAGAGCACCGGTATTTTCCAGTATTGTTTATTATAGAGTTGAGAGAAACCGGGAGCCACTATCGATATCGCGGACATACGCGAGAGCCCCATGGTATCCTTAAATATGGGCGACTGAAGGCGGATTTCATTTATCAATAATGTATCGCCGGATTTGTCTTCCTGCTGAAGGACTCCTCCGGATACCAACCCCCGCTCTTGACAATAACACAAATTAATGGTTACGGAACTTACCAAAAAAAATATAAGCAGTATTTTCAGGTATCTAAATTTCATAAAATTATCTTATACTGTCAAATTTTTCCAGAAAATTCTGAATGTCCTCGTCGGATTTAAATTCTATTATAATTTTTCCTTTACCTCTGCTTCCGCGTTTTATGGAGATATCCTGATTGAAGAACGTTTCGAGATGCTCAATCAAGCGTATATACTCCTGAGGATAATCCTCTTCAACTATCTCTTTTTTACCGGACTTCTTACTTCGTAGATTGGCGATAATCTCTTCGACCTGTCTTACGGGGAGATTATTTTTGATAATCCGGTTCAATATATTTATTTGCTTGGCTTTAGATTCGATATTTACCAGTGCCCTCGCATGTCCCATCGATATAAGATCGTGCTTAACGGCAAGCTGGACTTCCGCAGGCAATTTAAGAAGACGAAGATAATTAGCCACAGTTGATCTTTTTTTGCCTACACGTTCGGCAAGTCCCTCTTGCGTCATACCGCATTCATCTACCAGACGCTGGAGGCTGAGAGCGATCTCTACTGCGTTAAGATCCTCACGCTGAATGTTTTCCACCAGCGACATTTCAAGAAGAGTCTGGTCGTTCACATCCCTGATATAGGCAGGAATTTTTTTCAATCCAGCAAGCTTGGATGCGCGGTATCTCCGTTCCCCGCTTATAATTAAATATTTCCCGTCCTTTTCTTTTTTAACGGTTAAGGGCTGTATTATTCCTAAATATTTAATGGATTCCGCAAGTTCATTCAGACTCTCGTCGTTAAAGTCAGTTCTCGGCTGTTGTGCGTTCGGTATTAGTTTTTCTATATCTATTTCGTCTATTCCGGATTCTTTCAATTTATCCGGAATATTTAGTTTTTCCATGTCAAAAATCGACTCCAGACCGCGTCCTAAACCTTTAGGTTTTGTCTTCATATCAGTTTATGTTGTTATTTCTTAAAAATTCCCTTGCGAGATTCAGATAATTGACCGCACCGGTACATGAGGCATCGTGAAGAAGAACGGGCTTACCATAACTCGGAGCTTCGCTCAGACGGGTATTCCTTTGTATCACCGTTTCAAAGGTCAGCGGACCGAAATGTTTTCTTACTTCATCCACGACCTGATTCGCAAGTTTAAGTCTCGAATCGTACATAGTGAGTAAAAATCCTTCTATATCCAGATTAGGGTTAAGGTGGTCTTTAGTCATTTTTATCGTGTTAAGTATCTTCCCTAACCCTTCCAATGCAAGATATTCGCACTGAACCGGTATTATAACGCTGTCGGAAGCAATAATAGAATTTAGGGTAAGTAACCCCAAAGACGGCGAACAGTCTATGAATATATAGTCGTAATCCCCTTTTATTTCTTCCAGAATGGTCTTCATGCGGAATTGTCCGTTCTCCATATTGCGTAGATCCTCTTCCGCCGCAACAAGATTTATGCTCGACGGTATCAAGTAGAGGTTTTCGATGTCTTTATTCTGCATAACGGATTCCGGTACGGAACATGTCCCGACCAGACAGCTATATATATTATTTTCATTTATTTCGAATCCGAGCCCCGACGTGGCATTAGCCTGAGGGTCGGCATCCACGATAAGCACCTTCTTTTCCAATACCGCCAGACTGGCTGCAAGATTTATAGTCGTAGTAGTCTTGCCAACGCCGCCTTTCTGGTTTGCAAAGGAAATAATTTTACCCATGATCTGCTTATAATTAATATGTAAATATATAGGAAATATGTTTTATAAAAAATCCTTTACTGAAATTCGGCGTTATCATGCGGGTTAAAAAATATAATAAATTATTAAAAAAAGTTAATAAAAAAAATCCATATAATTTCAGAAAAGATTACCTTTGCGAATCTGATTTTCAATTAAAATTATTAGTATAATTATGTCGAACGTGATTAGAATCAAAAAAGGTCTCGACATTTCTCTTGAAGGTGCTGCGACGGAATCGGTCATGCAGCTGCCGACAGCAGACAAGTACGCCGTAAAACCGGACGACTTCAAGGGGTTTACCCCGAAACTGCTGGTCAAACAAGGAGATGTAGTTGCTGCGGGTTCTCCTCTGCTCTTCGATAAATACCGTCCGGAATGGGTAGTAACATCCCCTGTAAGCGGTACCGTATCGTCGATTAATCGTGGAGAAAAAAGGAAAATACTCGAAGTCGTAGTAACGTCTGACGGTAAAAACGAATCTAAAGAGTTCCCTGTAAAACCCACAAGGGATCTAAAAAAAGAAGAACTCACAAAACTTCTGTTGGACTCGGGATTATGGAACTTCATCATTCAACGACCTTACGGCATCGTTGCAAATCCGGAAGATTCTCCCAAGTCCATTTTTATTTCAGGGTTCGACACCGCGCCTCTTGCTCCGGATATGAACTTCGTGTTAAAAAAAGAGGGTGACAACATTCAAGTGGGTCTGGAAGCTCTGGCAAAACTAACCTCAGGCGAGGTTAATTTAAGCCTCAATGCCGACAGCGAGACCGGAGTACTGAATAAGGTCAAAGGAGCTAAAATTCATTTATTCGAAGGTCCTCATCCAACGGGCAACGTAGGGGTTCAGATTAATAATCTCTCTCCAATCAATAAGGGCGAGGTCGTGTGGACGATAGATATTCAGAATCTCGCCATATTAGGACGCTTCATTAAAACCGGCAAGGTGGATATGACTAAAACTATAGCCCTTACCGGGTCACAGATTGAAAATCCGCAATATTACACGATCATCGGAGGCGCAAGCATAAGCAGCATTGTACAGGGACGGATAAAACCACAAAAAAGCGGCGATTCCGTCCGAATAATCAGCGGGAACGTTCTTACCGGACAAAAGGTTGAAGAAAGCGGCTATATCGGATTCTACTCCAATCAGATAACGGTAATTCCCGAAGGAGATAAATACGAAATGCTGGGCTGGATAGCTCCGAGATTCAATAAATTCTCGACTTCGCGAAGCTACTTCTCGTGGCTGAGGCCTAAAAAAAAGTACGACCTGGATACCAACATGAACGGAGGCGAGAGAGCCCTTGTTATGACAGGGATATACGAAAAGTATTTTCCCATGAATATATATCCTATTTATCTTCTAAAGGCTATTATGGCCGGAGATATCGATAAAATGGAAAATCTCGGGATTTATGAGGTTATCGAAGAAGATATCGCTCTTTGTGAGTTTGTCGACCCTTCCAAAACCGAAATGCAGGCTATTTTGAGAGAAGGTATAAATGCCATGATCAAAGAGCTTAACTAATAGCAGTTTAAACATGAAAGCACTAAGAAATTTAGTAGATAGAGTTAAACCGAATTTCGAAAAAGGAGGAAAATTTGAAAAACTCCACGCGACATTCGATGCATTCGAGACGTTTCTATTCGTCCCGGATACGGTTACACATACAGGCAGTCACATAAGAGACAGTATCGATCTCAAACGGACCATGTCAATGGTTATTGTGGCGCTGCTTCCTGCGCTTTTATTCGGAATGTTTAATGTGGGTTTACAGCATTACAGGGTATTCGGAGAAATAAGTGTGGGTGATCCATATACTTTCGACCTCATCTGGAAATGTTTCTGGTTCGGATTGCTTAAGGTATTACCGATAATAATAGTATCCTATGTAGTCGGATTAGGTATTGAGTTTATCTTTGCCCAAATAAGGGGGCACGAAGTTAATGAAGGCTTCCTCGTTACAGGATTCCTTATTCCATTGGTAATGCCTGTCGAAGTACCGCTCTGGATGGTTGCTGTTGCTACGGCATTCTCTGTGATAATCGGCAAAGAAGTATTCGGAGGGACGGGAATGAATATTTTCAACCCTGCCCTTCTCGCCCGTGCATTTATATTTTTCGCATACACTCCTTATATATCTGGAGATAAGGTTTGGGTAGCAGGCTTGAACAAGGCACCTGAAAATATTGTGGATTCATATTCGGGTGCAACTCCGTTAGCGGATGTCACGACAACTATCAGTGAAGGGGCAGAAATAGTAAATTGGAGTAATGGAAGTTCGCCTATCGATTGGATTATAGGAACTATTCCGGGATCGATCGGTGAAACATCCACTATTGCCATACTGTTAGGTGCGTTATTTCTTTTATTCACTGGCGTCGCAAGTTGGAGGATAATGCTGTCTGTGTTCGCCGGAGGATATATAATGGGCTTGATTTTTAACCTTATAGGTTTGAATGCGATTATGGATATGCCTGCTTATTACCACCTTATAATAGGAGGATTTGCCTTTGGAGCGGTATTTATGGCGACAGATCCGGTTACAGGTTCACAAACCAATACAGGCAAATGGATATATGGATTCTCCATCGGGGTTCTTGCCGTATTACTAAGGGTTTTAAATCCGGGCTACCCCGAAGGAATGATGCTCTCTATACTGTTTATGAATGCGATGACTCCGCTTATCGACCATTATGTGGTCCAGGCTAATGTCAATAAAAGAAAAAAACGTTTAAAAACCGCTGTAAATTAAGTAAAGATGAATAAGAACAGTAATAAATACATTATAACCTATACGTCGGTCATGGTTATAATCGTGGCAGCGGTTCTCTCCTTTGCAGCCCTGCAGTTAAAAGACCGTCAGGCGAGTAATGTCAGGATGGAAAAAATGGGTGATATACTCCGGTCCATCGGTAAAGGCGAAGAAGCGAATTCAGTTAAGGATAAATTCGTTTATATAACGGAAGAATATGATAGCTATATCTCGAATACCTACACTGTAACGCCGGACGGCAATGTATCGAATGGCGATGCATTTGAAATTCTCCTTAATCTTAAAGCCGAATACGATAAACCTGAATCCGGAAGAAATCTTCCTGTTTTCGAAGGGACGGTCGATGGCAAAAAATATTACATACTTCCAACATGGGGGTCCGGTTTATGGGGGCCAGTATGGGGCTATGTGGCTCTTGAAGAGGATTGGAGCACGATTTATGGTATAATTCTCGATCATGCCAGCGAAACGCCGGGGCTTGGGGCAGAAATTACCACGCCTGCATTCCAGAACCAGTTCAAAGGAAAGCAAATTTATTCCGGAGACAGATTCGTAGGGATCACGGTCCTTAAAGGAGGGGCGGAAGGCAACGCTCATGCGGTAGACGCCATCTCAGGGGGTACGATAACGAGCCGCGCAATAGAAACCATGCTGGCAAATTGTCTTAAGAACTATGGTGAGTACATAGCGAAGCAGAGACACGAAGAAATAGCTGTTTCTGTTAATGAAATCGAATCTGAACCGTTAAATACGAATGAAGATGAATAATACAGAAAAGGAGCCTTTATTTTCGGCTAAAAACAGAAATATTTTTTTGAGTCCTCTCGGAAGCAATAACCCTATTACTATCCAAATACTTGGGATATGTTCTGCTCTGGCCGTTACGGCAAAATTAAAGCCTGCCTTCGTTATGGCATTGTCAGTTATTGCGGTTACTACAATGGCAAATCTCATAGTGTCTCTTTTAAGAAATACCATTCCTGCCCGCATTAGGATTATCGTCCAGCTCGTAGTGGTAGCGGCCCTGGTAATTCTTGTGGATCAAATTCTCAAGGCCTATGTTTATGACGTAAGCAAACAATTGTCTGTTTACGTAGGTTTAATAATAACTAACTGTATAATCATGGGACGTCTCGAAGCATTCGCTTTAGCAAATAACCCATGGCCGTCTTTTCTCGACGGAATCGGCAACGGTTTGGGTTACGGACTTATCTTAATTATATTAGGATTCGTACGAGAATTGTTCGGGGCGGGAAGCATCTGGGGAGTAAAGATAATTCCCGATTCATGGTACATATCCAACGGAGGATTTTATAGCGACAACGGACTTATGCTGCTTCCTCCGATGGCTTTGATATGTGTAGGCATCATAATATGGATCACAAATTCTAAAAAGAAAGCGTAACATTTAAGTTAAAATATTATGGAAAATATATTAAGTATATTTATACGTTCTATTTTCGTAGACAATATGGTGTTTGCATTCTTTTTCGGAATGTGTTCGTATATTGCCGTATCGAAAACAGTCAAAACAGCGATGGGACTCGGTATTGCAGTTATTTTCGTAATGCTGATAACTGTCCCCGTGAATTATCTGCTGCTTAAGTACGTTTTATCGCCCGGTGCGTTATCTTGGATTTCTCCAGAATATGCACACATAGATCTCGATTTTTTACGATACATTGTTTTCATTGCAGTAATAGCTTCGATCGTACAATTAGTGGAGATGATAATCGAAAGATTTGCACCTGCTCTTTACAACCAGCTCGGGATATTTCTTCCGCTTATCGCGGTAAACTGTGCCATCATGGGTGCATCCCTGTTCCTTCCTGAAAGGGAATACGCTAACATCGGGGAAGCTGCGACTTTCGCATTCGGCTCAGGAATCGGATGGTGGCTGGCTATTATAATGATGGCTGCGATCCGCGAGAAAATCACTTATTCTAACGTACCGCTTCCGCTAAAAGGTGTAGGAATAACATTTATTATTACCGGATTAATGGGAATTGCATTTATGTCGTTCCTCGGAATTCAAATATAAAAGATCAGGAAATGGGCTTATCAATAATAACATCAATAATTGCTTTTCTTTTAGTCACTCTATTGCTCGTAGCGGTGCTACTCTATGCAAAAGCAAAACTTATACCGTCAGGAAATGTGACGTTGGATATAAACGACGGTGAAAAAGAACTCATCGCGGAACAGGGCAACACCCTGCTTACTACACTGAGCAATAATGAAATTTTCCTCCCCTCGGCCTGTGGCGGCGGAGGGTCATGCGGCATGTGTAAATGTCAGGTTGTCGAGGGTGGCGGAGAAATACTCCCTACTGAAGTAAATTTCTTTACACGCAAGCAGCAGCAGCAAAACTGGAGGCTCGGATGTCAGGTTAAAGTTAAATCGGACATGAAGATTAAAGTTCCTGAGAGCGTACTCGGCGTAAGGAAATGGAAATGCGAAGTAGTCTCCAACAGAAATGTTGCCACATATATTAAAGAGTTTGTAGTAAAGCTTCCGGAAGGAGAAAATCTTAACTTCCGTTCAGGAGGATATATTCAGATCGATATTCCTAAATACGAAGGGATCAAATTCAGCGATTTCGATATAGAAAAAGAATATCACGATGAATGGGACAGCATGAAGCTCTGGGGCCTGGTTACCAATAATCCGGAAGATACATTCAGGGCTTACTCGATGGCTAACCACCCTGCGGAAGGTAATATTATCATGCTTAATATCCGTATTGCTACTCCGCCCTGGGACAGGGCTGCCGGAGCCTTCATGAACGTGAATCCGGGAATTTGCTCTTCATATATATTTTCAAGAAAACCGGGCGACAAAATTACTATTTCAGGACCTTACGGCGAATTTTTCATTAAAAACACCAAAAATGAGAAAATGTTCATAGGCGGCGGTGCAGGTATGGCTCCTATGAGATCGCATATTTTCCACATGTTCCATACTGAAAAAACAGACATTCCGGTAACGTTTTGGTATGGTGCACGCTCTAAACGCGAAATTTTCTATGAGGAACAATTTGAAAAGATCGAGAAAGAATTTCCTAATTTTAAATTTAATATCGCTTTATCCGAACCTAAACCGAAGGATAACTGGACTGGCTATATAGGATTTATCCATCAGGTTATTTATGACCAATATCTTAAAAACCACGATGCTCCGGAAGATATAGAGTATTATCTCTGCGGTCCTCCGATGATGACAGCTGCTGTAACGGTGATGCTGGATAATCTCGGTGTACCGCCGGAAAATATAATGTACGACAACTTTGGCGCGTAACATGAATAACGCGTAACATGAATAAAATGAAGAGAGGATATAGATCCTCTCTTTTATTTTTACCTTTATAACAAAAATTATATGAAATATCCGTTTACCAGAAAAGATAACGATTGCGTAGACGATTACTTCGGAGTCAAGATTGCTGATCCGTACCGCTGGCTTGAGAATGTTACATTGGAAGAGACCTCAATATGGATCGAGACCCAAAGAAAAGTTACAGAAGAATATTTCTCCAGAATACCATACCGGGAAGAAATAAGAAAAAGACTATCGGAGTTGTACAATTACGAATCCTACGGACAATTCCAAAAGAGCGGAGACTACATCTATTTTTTCAAAAATAACGGTTGTGTTAAACAAGACATTCTTTACAGGCAATTCGGATTTGACGGACAGTCTGAAATTTTTATCGATCCGAATAAATTGTCGGAAGAAGGAACAGTTTATATTTCTGGCATTAAATTCTCTTCCGACGGCAAATACATGGCATATCTTTTAGCAGATGCAGGCTCCGACTGGAATACAGTAAAAATCATAAATACGACTGACGGCAGGGTATTATCCGACGAAATAAAATGGACCAAATTCTGTCAGCCGCAATGGCGGGGGAACGGATTCTATTACAGTGGCTTCGATAAACCTAAAAGTCATGAATTCTCGGGAATAAATTCATCTCAAAAAATTTATTATCATAAACTGGGATACCCGCAAGAAAACGATAAAATCATATTCGAAGATACCGCACATCCTCTGAGATACTTCCATCCGCATATCAGCGAAGACGGCAAGTATCTCGTGATAATTGCTTCCGAGGGTACTTCCGGAGATGGAATAATTATAATAAATCTTACCGATGGTTCCACAGAGCGACTCATAGAGGAATTCTCATCGGACTACCGTTATATTTCATGCAGAAACGATATTCTTATGCTCATAACAAATGAGAGTGCCAGCAACGGACGGATCATCGGAGTCAATTTACTAACCAAGAAAATTACCGAAATTGTTCCAGAAAAAGATATTGTTCTCGAAGATGCCGTTATATTCGATAAAGGGTTTATTCTGAAATATGTCAAAGATGTAAATAACTGTCTTATTTATCAGGATATTGAGACAGGAATTGAAAAAGAAATTTTTACACCGCACAATGGAAGTATCTTTTTACATAAAGGAACAGACTCTTCGGCAGTCTTTTTCTCAGTAAAAAATTACCTGAATCCCGCAACGGTGTATCTGGCTACCGATAAAAATATTGCACCTTATAAATTCAAAACCTCTGAATTGCCATTTAATCCGGAAGATTTCATAACTAAACAGATCTTTTATGATAGTCCGGACGGAACAAAGATCCCTATGTTTATCTCTCACAAAAAGGATATAAAGACAGATGGCAGCAACCCTCTTCATTTATATGGTTATGGGGGATTTAATATCAGTCTAACCCCTGAATTCAGCCCTGCAAATCTGTTCTTCATGGAGCAGGGGGGAGTCTATGCCGTCGCAAATATACGAGGAGGAGGTGAATACGGAGAACAATGGCATCGGCAGGGAATGTTGGAGAACAAACAGAATGTATTCAATGACTTTATCGCTGCTGCGGAATATCTTATAGACCAGGGATACACCAACAGTTCTAAACTTGCCATATCGGGAGGTTCTAACGGAGGATTACTCGTCGCTGCGTGTATGATTCAAAGACCGGAATTATTTGCAGTTGTAATACCGCGAGTCGGAGTATTGGATATGCTGCGTTATCATAAATTCACTGTCGGTTGGGGATGGATCGTGGAATACGGATGCAGCGATAATAAAAACGATTTTGAATATCTGTATAAATATTCTCCGTTACACAACATAAAAAACGGAACTCCATACCCTCCTACTCTTGTAATGACAGCGGATCATGATGACAGAGTTGTTCCTGCGCACTCCTTTAAATTTACCGCTGCACTGCAGAACGCCCAAAGCGGAGAGAATCCGGTAATTATAAGGATTGACAGGGATGCAGGACACGGTGCGGGTAAATCACGCGATAAGATAATAGTCGAAATGACAGATATGTATTCGTTTATTTTGTATCATTTGAATAAATAAAAAACCTCCCATAATGGGAGGTTTTTTATTTTAATAACTGTATTTACTAAATGAATCAATATCCTTTGGTTTGCGGATCGGGATAATTGTAAATCCATAGGAATGTTCCTCGCCTGCACGTAATACATAATGCGGATAAGTTCTGCGTCCCCAACTGGTATCGCCGCCAACCCCCGTCATTTTATAATCAATATTGACCTCCACAAAATTCCTCGGTTGGATATCATTGATATGAGTCTGCTTCGGACGCACATTTCTTAATTCGCTATCCTCGAATTTACCGTCGTATCCGAATATCTGATAAGGTCTGTCGGATTCCTGTCCGTCAAAATCCTCGACAGAATTATGAAGAGCGTTAAATTCGATAAGTTCGTCGGCTACGAACAATAATCCCGGACCGGAAGCGCTGCTCAGGGTAAACCATCTTACATCGCTTCTATGTCCATTCTCTTGAGGTCTTACGTATGGATAATACATATCAGCCACTGTGGTACTATATATATCCACGAATGATCCGGTATTCCTATCCCAATAATTCTCTTCCGGACCGCGGCCGAAATAACGCACGTTGTCCATGGTTTGAGGCATTCTCATCCTTAATCCGAGACGGGGAAGTTCAGCATTCATTTTAGCAGACCCTTTGAGATCGACTTCAATTTTTATTATTCCGTCCGAATATATTAAATATGCAACTGTCATTTCAGTTTCGGTATGTATAAGTTCATACTTTACTTCCAAAAGTATTCGCGTTCCGTGATTTTCTAATTTACTTACGGTAGCTTTAAAATCACGGGAATCCTGTTTCCACGCCTGATTCCTCGAAGGCCACCTGTTCCCGTAATCGTTATCGGTGGGGCCTCTCCAGAAATTAGGCTGAAGTCCGAATCCACGGTCGATATAATTAATTCCCTCAACAGTATAGTCAGTAACGATTCCTTGTTCCTTATCGAATACGAAATATAGTTTATCCGAACTCACCGTAACCCTATTTGTATCATTAGAGGCAGTAATCACAGATTTATTTTTATACGGATGAAGTTCTTTTTGTCCCGGAATAACCGTTATAAACTGTTCTTCGGCAGCGATATGCCCCGCGGGCACAAGATCAGTATTATTCTTAGTTAAAGCATATACATTAAGCTGATATTCCTTGCCTGCATACTTTTTCTTCAATTTAGGAAGATCGATATTTATGATATCCGACTCCTGCGGAGCCACCGAGAGATTGAATTTACCGGTTTTTATTATTTTACCGTCGATCTTATATTCGTACCGGAAATCGAAATCACTAAGGTCGGTAAAGAAATAACGGTTTGTAATTTTCAATCGTCCCGGAGCTTCTTCCTCAAATAAAATGTTCTGGTATACTTTTTTAACTTCTATCAGCCCCGGATGCGGAGTTCTATCCGAATTTATTATTCCGTTTATACAGAAATTGGCATCGGAAGGAACATTCTCTCCAAAGTCTCCGCCATAAGCCCAGAATCCTCCGTCTTTATCAGTCCAGATGCTTTGATCCACCCAATCCCAAATAAATCCGCCCTGAAGGTTTGGATAAGAATATATAAGGTTCCAGATATCTGTGAAATTTCCGGTACTGTTACCCATCGCATGTGCATATTCGCACATTATATACGGCTTGCCGCTGTCGCTTTGAGCCCAGTTTTCGATTTGTTCGTAGCTCGGATACATAGGACACATTATGTCCGTGTTCCATTCGCGTCCGGCTCCTTCATACTGAATAGGACGGTGCTTCTCTTTTTCTTTCAGCAATAGATAAGTCTCGTAAAAATTAGATCCGTTGCCAGCCTCGTTACCGAGTGAGAAGAACGTCACGCAAGCATAATTCTTCGTTCTCTCGTACATATTAAGCGTCCTGTCGATATGCGCGTTAAGGAAGTTCTCCATATTGGCGATCTGTCTGGCACCGTGAGTCTCTATGTTAGCTTCGCTACAAACATAGAATCCGTATTCATCACAAAGTTCATAAAACCGTCTTTGCTGTGGATAATGACTTGTACGTATGGCATTTACATTATTGAGTTTCATCAATTGCAAATCTCTTCGCAAAGTAGCTTCATCCACCACATGTCCGGTGTAAGGGTGATGTTCATGCAGATTCACTCCTTTGATAAGAACCGGCTGGTTATTTACAAAGTACTGATTTCCACGAATTTCCACACTCCTGAAACCGACTTTGCGGGCAATGTACTCCGTGTACCGCCCTTCGTACTGGATGGTCGTAAGTACAGTGTACAAATTCGGCGTCTCAGCGCTCCACGGTTTAACGTCAGGGATAAGAGTATTAAAACGTACTGTATCTTCCTTCTGGAGCGACAGTGTAATATCTTTAGTATCTTTAATTATAGTATTGCCTTCGGAGTCAATAAGTTCGAAGAGTATTTTTGCATCTTTTGTATTCAGATTGTGCGTTTTAACGACAACTCCGAAATCCAGAATACCATCCCTGTAATTGTCCGATAAAACCGAATTTACAATAAAGTCACGTACACGGACTTTGGGTCTTGCCGTCAGATAAACGTCGCGCTCTATACCGCTGAGCCTCCAAAAATCCTGATCCTCGAGGTAACTTCCCGTAGTCCATCTGTATGTTTCGAGCGCGAGCACATTACGCCCCTGTCTGATATATGGAGTTATATTAAATTCAGCTGGATTTTTCGAATCTTCGCTGTAACCGACTTTTTCTCCGTTAATATATAGATACGTACCTGATTTTATACCTCCTATATTTAAAAATATCTCTTTATCTATCCACGCAAATGGAATAGTAAATTCCTTCCTGTACATTCCGGCGGGAATCACTTCGGGGAGTTCCGGCGGATTCGGATCGACCGGAGCAAATTCATAAGCCACGTTGGTATAAATCGGAACTCCATATCCTTCGATTTCCCAATTAGCAGGGACGCTTATCTCCCCCCAAGACGAGTCGTCGTAATTTTCAGCATAGAAACCATCGATAAGTTCTCTTTGGTCCGGAACCCATTTAAATTTCCATTTGCCGTTAAGCGAGCGGAAATAAGAAGACTCCGAATAATCGTCATTCAATGCCTGTGCACGATCCGTATAACTCATAAATTCGGTATGAGGATACTCTTTATTAACGGCGACGATCTCCGGATCGCGCCATTCCGTATTTTGCGCAGACGCCCCTGATACGAGCAACGAACCTACCGCAAACGACACACAAATTTGTTTAATCATGATATATCAGTTAGTAGTTTATCTCTTCGACATTACACCTATCTCCTGCGTCGCAGACATCCAAAACAGATAGTGTAGCAAGGTTTACGATCGACATTACCGATGCCGACTCTGAAATTATATGGACTCCCGGAGCTCCGTTGAGTCCAAGTAAGATAGGTCCTGTAACTTCATTCCCTCCTATCTCCTCGACAAGTTTATATGATATATTGGCCGCGGACAGATTAGGAAAGATAAAAGTATTTACTTCCCTATCCCGAAGTTTGGAGAACGGGAATTTTTCCATTCTCGCTGTTTTATCCAAAGCAAAATCTACCTTCATCTCCCCGTCTACAACTAACTGCGGGTAACGGTCGTGGATAATTTTAACTGCTTGTGCAACAGTCGTCGCATCACGCTCAGTATCGGTTCCAAAATTAGAGTATGACAACATTGCCGTTACAGGTTCGATACCGAGCTTGCGGATCGTTTTAGTTGCAAGAATCGTTATATCTACAAGTTCCGCAACCCCTGGATTGGTATTCACTGCCATATCCACGAAGAACATAGGTCCGTTTTTAGTCATAACAATCACCATTGCAGCCAAAGTAGAGCGGTTGATGCTCTGGAAGATCTTACGCGCAGGTTCGAGCGCGGTGGTATATCTTCGACTATAATTCAGGATAACGCTGTCCGCATCGCCGCAATATACCATCATAAGACTGAACCAGTTGTTTTTACTAAGATTCTTTAGACAATCCTCTCTGGACAATCCCTTACGGTTCAGCTTACTATACAGAACATCGGCATATTCCCGTCTCCTTTGGGATTCGCTGTCGCTTGTATGGTCGATAATATGACTTTTATCTATCTCCAGATTATTTTCTTTAATTATCGCGGATATCCTCTCCTTGTTGCCGATTAGAATCGGGAATGCTATCTTGTCGTGAAGTATATCGGAAGCCGCCTTTAAGGTATTAATATTTTCAGCATAAGCAAATACCAGTCTCTTTGCAGGGCAGCTTCTCGCTTTATTTCTAATAGCTCTCAGAAGTTTATTATCCCGCCCCATCCTTTTCTGAAGTTCGAAACGGTAAGACTCCCAATCGATAATTTCTTTTCGTGCCACGCCGGAATCAATCGCAGCCTTGGCCACGGCGGCGGATATCTCGGTAATAAGCCTCGGATCCAGAGCCTTGGGAATAAGATAGTCCCTGCCGAACGAGATATTAGCTCCGTTATAAGCTGTTAATACGATATCCGGAACCGGTTCTTTCGCCAACTTGGCAAGAGCCTTCACGGCCGCGATCTTCATCTCTTCGTTGATCTTAGTGGCACGAACATCGAGCGCCCCTCTGAATATGTAAGGGAATCCCAAAACATTATTTACCTGATTTGGGTAATCCGAGCGTCCGGTTGCAAAAATTATATCCTTCCGCGATGCCATAGCATCGTCATAGGATATCTCCGGATCAGGATTTGCCAGAGCAAACACGATCGGATTATCTGCCATAGAACGAACCATGTCCTGCGAAAGAATATTCGCAACAGACAGTCCGAGAAATACATCCGCACCCTTTATAGCATCCGCAAGAGTTCTGATATTCCTGTCGGTGGCGAAAATTTGTTTCATCGGGTTCAGATCATTACGATCCCGCGTTATCACTCCCTTACTGTCGTACATTACAAGATTCTCCTTCCTGACTCCCAAAGAAATATAAAGTTTGGAACAGGCTATGGACGCAGCTCCGGCACCGTTCACTACGACTTTTACCTCGGATATATCTTTACCTGCGATTTCCAAAGCATTTAAAAGTGCCGCAGAGGAAATAATAGCCGTACCGTGCTGGTCGTCATGCATTACAGGGATATCGAGTTCTTCCCTGAGACGTTCTTCGATTTCAAAACACTCCGGTGCTTTTATGTCTTCGAGATTTATTCCACCGAATGTCGGCGATATATTTTTTACTGTTTGAATAAAATTATCCACATTTTTCGTATCCACTTCAATATCGAATACGTCTATATCCGCAAAGGTTTTGAACAGAAGTCCTTTACCCTCCATTACGGGTTTACCTGCGAGGGCACCTATATCTCCGAGACCTAAAACTGCCGTGCCATTAGAAATAACAGCGACCAAATTACCTTTGGCCGTATATTTATAGGCATTATCCGGATCTTTTTCAATTTCGAGACACGGTTCCGCAACTCCCGGAGAATATGCCAGTGACAGATCTTTCTGTGTATTATATGGTTTGGTTAGTACAACCTCTATTTTACCCGCTCTTCCGCTGGAATGATATTCCAGAGCCTCATCTCTCTTACTTTTTATTTCTTCCATAAGTAATTTTATTTGAATATTTATATGATATACTCCTGCGAATTTAATGAATATATTTTATTAATTTTGTCTAAATCATACCGAATGCCACAAGACAAAAAGGAAATTTATAAAATCCCCCAACCGGATTTGATTACCAGGATTAATAACGGAAAAAGAGAAATATGGGACGATATCCGAAGAAGAGGGCTCGTATGCACTCCGGAAGAATGGGTACGGCAAAACTTTATCCGCTATCTTATCGATTACAAAAACGCTAACGCACTATTTATCAAACAGGAACATCTTATAAAACTAAATAATACGTCATTAAGGGCCGATATTGTGGTTTATGATTCTACGGCAAAACCATTTCTGCTCATAGAATGCAAAGCCCCCCATATCAAATTAACAGAGAAAATAATCAATCAGGTCTGTAAATACAACATGATTATAAAGGCTCCTTATGTCGGTGTAACCAATGGAATCACACATTTCTGCTTTAGATACTCTCCGGAAAAAAGGATAATGGAAAAAATAGATTTTTTCCCGATAATCAAATAAAAAGGGCATAGAACATCCTAAAAAAGATTATTCTATGCCCTCATTACTATGAAGCAATTGGCATAACTTCATATTGTAAAGATAGATGAAATTTTATAAAAAACAATACTGACAATAATTATTTTTCCTCAATTTTACCGTTCAAACACCATTTTAAAGTTGATTTATAAATAATTATCATTTATGGAATTTTTAACAAATTCTTTCAAATTCCTGTATAACATCTGTACCGGCAAACCCATGACATTGTAGAATGATCCGCGAATACTTTTAATTCCCACATATCCGATCCATTCCTGAATACCATAACTTCCGGCCTTATCATAAGGAGAATACTTATTTATGTAATAATATATCTCTTCCTCCGAGAGAAAATCGAATTCGACTTCCGTAATACATGAAAAAGATTTCCGATGTTTGCTGCTCTTCAAAGTCACACCGGTAACGACTTTATGCATTCCATCCGACAGCATCGATAGCATATCGAAGGCTTGAGAGGCGTTCTCCGGTTTGCCCAGAATTATTCCGTTTTTGATAACTACCGTATCGGCAGTGAGTAAAATATCCTTATCGGACAATGCTTGCGGATAACCGTCCGATTTTTTTGCGGAGAGATAAACAGGAACATATTCAGGGTTCATATCCGCAGGAAACGATTCGTCGACATCGAAATTTGACGGTATGGAAAAATTTATCCCTAAACCTTTCAGCAATTCCTTTCTCCTCGGAGAATTACTCGCGAGAATAACATTGTATCCGGCTATAATTTCCTGAAGCATAGTTATTATCCTCTTAACATCGAGATTGTCTTCTCAAGAGAGTCTACAAAAATATCGATCTCACCGAAGGTATTATACATGGCAAAGGACGCCCTTGCCATACTTTGTAATCCGTAATGTGCCATTACAGGTTCCGCACAGTGGGTTCCTGTACGGATCGCCACACCCATTTTATCCAATATCATTCCTATATCATAAGGATGCGTGCCTTCCACAGTAAAAGAGATTATACTGCATTTATCCGGAACGTTCCCGTAAATCTTAACTCCGTCTAAATTTTGTAATTGGTCCGATGCGTAGTTCGTCAATTCATATTCATGCAGACGAACCGCATTGAAATCAATAGATGAAAGATATTTTACAGCCTCTGCCATGCCTATGGCTCCAATAAAGTTTGAGGTCCCAGCTTCAAATTTCAGAGGTATATCCGCATACTCGGTTTTTTCAAAAGATACTGTTTTTACCATATCTCCCCCACCCATAAAAGGGGGCATCTCTTCCAACCATTTCTCTTTGGCATAGAGAATTCCTATCCCGGTAGGTCCGTAGAGCTTATGGCCTGAAAATACGTAAAAATCGCAGTCCAGAGCCTGAACATCCACATCGGCATGGACGATTCCCTGACATCCGTCTATGAGTACAGGAACTCCGGCATTATGCGACAATTTTATAATTTTATCCAGATCGGGCATTGTACCGAGCACATTGGAAGCCTGAGTGACCGCGACAATACGCGTTTTATTGTCAATAAGCCCCTCTAACCGATCTTCCCGCAGATAACCTTCGTCGTCGAAAGGAATGACTCGCAATTCCGTATTTTTCCGCTGACACAGCATCTGCCACGGAACTATGTTAGAATGGTGCTCCATTTCGGATACTATGACGTTATCTCCCTCACTGACAAATTTTTCTCCATAACTGTAAGCGACCGTATTTATCGACATCGTGGCTCCGGAGGTAAAAACTACCTCTTTACCTGAACGGGCGTTAATGAATCCGGCGATCGTTTTGCGAGCTTCTTCATATTCTGAAGTGATTTTTTCACTTAAGTAATGAAGCCCTCGATGGATGTTAGCATTCGATTCGAGGTGTAGTGAATTTATTTTCTCTATCACCCTCAATGGTTTCTGGGCAGTTGCACCATTGTCGAAATATACAAGAGGTTTACCGTGTACCTTAAGATTGAGAATTGGGAAATCTTTCCTTATTTTATCTGCGTCAAACATTATAAACTCTCTATTTTTTCTCCGGCAATACGGTTGATTATTTCAGGTAAACCGGCAATCTTTACTTCTCCTACAATGTCGTTCATAAAACCGTACATCTGGAGTTTTTTCGCTTCTTCTTCACTGATCCCCCTCTGCCGCATATAAAATACAGCGTTTTCATCCAACTGTCCTACGGTCGCTCCGTGGCTGCATTTAACATCGTCTGCGTATATCTCCAGTTGAGGCTTGGAGTCTACGATAGAATTATCATCCAAAACAAGATTGTGATTCTCCTGGAAGGCGCGTGTACGCTGAGCATCCTTCTCAACCAGTATCCGTCCGTTGAAAATTCCTTTTCCGCTGCAAGCGACAATTCCTTTGTATTTCTCAAAACTCGTACAGTCTGCCACGCGATGCTCCGTATTTGTATAATTGTCTATCGATTGTCCGCATCCGGCAATATAAAGTCCGTAATTATGAGTCTCTGCATTCCCACCTTCAAGGTTTACATTCCAGTTATTGCGAATGAATCCTCCGTCGGTAGATATTACGACAACCTTAAGATTGCTGTTCTCCGGCTGTGAGGCATAAAAATTATTGAGATGAGTAGATTTATCATTCTCTTTCTGAAATTCTACGATCTCCGCAAATGCGTTTTTCCCTAAAATAACTTCCGTAAGGTTATTTATCATATACGCACTCTCTCCTATCGTATGCGAATCGATTATGAGTTTCAAAGAAGAATTTTCTTCGATAATTATTAGATTTCTTGCAAATATGTAAATATTCTCGATCGCATTGTAACAGTTTACAATAGAGATCGGTAATTGTGCCGATACTCCTTTGGGAATGTATATGAATGCTCCGTCCTGTACGAACATTGTATTCAACGCGGAGACGGAATCGTTTTTATTATCTGCGATCTTGTTGTATCCGGACTCAACCAATTCGGGATATTGATTGGAAGCCTCCTTGAGACTTCCATAAACAACACCGTCCGAAAGCACAGTCAACCCGCTGATACAGAACCCGTTAATAATATTTATTTCATAGCTTTCCACCGGTAGCTTACAGACATCTTCACAGCATGAATCGGTTACGGAAAAATATTTTTCATAATTATGAAGTCCGTATCTCGATTTTATATTGCTGTATTTATATTTTTCGTTTCCGGTATCGGGAAGCCCTAATATATTGAATGCCTCCAGCGCTTCCCTTCTGTTATTTTTGATAAACGATGGAAGACCCTCGTTTATCAGGTCGGTGTTGTACAGATAGAGATCGGTTAATTTATTTTCGATCGTTTTCATTACCGGTATTCTTTAATAAGCCAATCATAGCCTTTTTCTTCCAATTCCATAGCAAGCTCCTTCCCGGCAGTTTTTATTATCCGGCCGTCATAGAGTACATGTACGAAGTCTGGAACAATATAATCAAGAAGACGCTGATAGTGTGTTATCACTATGGTTGCATTGTCCGGACGTTTCAATTTAGTTACGCCTGTCGCGACAATTCTCAGCGCATCTATGTCGAGTCCGCTGTCCGTTTCATCGAGTATCGCTAATTTAGGTTCCAGCATAGCCATTTGGAAAATCTCGTTCCTCTTTTTCTCCCCTCCGGAGAATCCTTCGTTTACCGCACGATTCGTGAGCTTGTTTTCGATTTCAACTATCTTGGCTTTTTCTCTCATCATCTTAAGAAATTCCGCAGCACTAAGCGGTTCTTCTCCCCTGCATTTTCTCTGTTCGTCCACCGCATGCCTTAAAAAATTAGCCATACTGACTCCGGGAATTTCGACAGGATACTGGAAGCCCAGAAATAACCCCTCACAAGCCCTCTCTTCGATGCTCATATCGAGAAGATTTTTGCCGTTATATGTAACGGTACCCTCTGTTACTTCATATCTGTCGCTTCCTGCAAGTACCGAAGCGAGTGTACTTTTACCTGAGCCATTAGGGCCCATTATGGCATGAACCTCTCCGGCATTTACCTCCAGATTTATTCCTCTCAGTATCTCCCTATCTCCAACTACTGCATGAAGATTATTTATTTTAAGCATATTTTATTTTTTAAACTCAACAAAATTTTAATTCCTCCGCTAACCGACGCTCCCTTCAAGACTCAGCGACAATAATTTTTGTGCTTCAACCGCGAACTCCATAGGTAATTTGTTCAACACCTCTTTGGCATATCCGTTCACGATAAGGCCTACTGCATCTTCGGTCGAAATTCCACGCTGATTACAGTAAAATAACTGATCTTCGCCTATTTTGGAAGTCGTAGCCTCATGTTCCACAACGCTTGATTTATTCGTTACCTCGATATACGGGAATGTGTGCGCTCCACATTTATCACCAATTAATAAAGAATCGCACTGAGAGAAATTACGCGCGTTATAAGCCTTCTTACCGACTTTTACGAGACCGCGGTAGCTATTCTGGCTTTTACCGGCAGATATACCTTTAGAAACAATTCTGCTGCGTGTATTTTTGCCTATGTGGATCATTTTGGTTCCGGTATCTGCCTGCTGGTAATTATTGGTAAGTGCAACCGAATAAAATTCTCCCACACTGTTATCGCCCAGCAGAATACAGTTCGGATACTTCCAAGTAATAGCTGATCCGGTCTCCACCTGAGTCCACGATAATTTTGCATTATCTCCTTGGCATATCCCGCGCTTGGTAACGAAATTATAAATGCCTCCCCGCCCCTCCTTATCTCCGGGATACCAGTTCTGTACGGTCGAATATTTGACTTCCGCATCCTTATGGACAACTATCTCCACCACTGCGGCGTGAAGTTGATTTTCATCCCTTCTCGGAGCCGTACAACCTTCGAGATAACTGACATAAGAACCCTCGTCGGCAATTATCAGGGTTCTCTCGAATTGTCCTGTATTTGCCGCATTTATACGGAAATATGTCGATAGCTCCATCGGACACCGGACGCCTTTTGGAATGTAACAAAACGATCCGTCGGAGAATACGGCGGCGTTCAATGCCGCAAAATAATTATCCTTATAAGGAACTACCGATCCCATGTATTTTTTCACGAGTTCCGGATGATCCTGCAAGGCTTCGGAGAATGAACAGAAGATTATTCCCTTCTCCGCGAGAGTTTCTTTAAATGTTGTTTTTACTGATACAGAATCCATTACGGCGTCTACCGCGACTCCTGCAAGAGCAAGCTGCTCTTCGAGCGGAATACCCAACTTGTTAAATGTGTCTATCAGCTCGGGATCGACTTCATCCATACTTTTAGGTCCATCCTTCTGTTTAGGGGCGGCGTAATATATTATGTCCTGATAGTTGATATCAGGTATATCCAGATGCGCCCATGTGGGCATGGCCATATCTTTCCAGCATTCGAACGCCTTAAGGCGGTAATCGGTCATCCACTGCGGCTCGTTTTTTTTCTCCGATATCGTCCGGACCACATTCTCGTCGAGCCCTTTGCGGATGGTCTCCGTCTCGATATCGGTAACGAATCCGTATTTATATTCGCCGGAAGTTGCTTCCGACAAGATCCTATCCTGTTCTTCCATTTTATGCTGATTCGATCTGCAAAGTTAAGCTTAAGTCAATAATACTACAAAAATAAAACCATTAAAATACTCGGTTATTACCGTTTCATAACCGTATTTCTAAGATCCTCATTGAATTTTTCATATAAAGTTCGATTTATAGCAGTAGGGTAAGACAAAATCTCCAGACGCGGAAGGATATCTCCGGCATGGTAGGAATGACCATCATGAATGATTCCGGTCTCATTAAATCCGAGGTTTTTATAAAATCTCAATCGCTTAGCAGAGATTTCATCGACAACCTCGTCAATCTCCAGAATAATCGTTTTATCGATTGAAGCCTCAAGTTCTGCGAGGATCATCGATCCGTATCCGCCTCCGCGAATCTCACGGTTAATGGCAAAATGTTCGATGTATAAATATTCGTCAAAGTTCCAGCATCCAATAAATCCCACAAATTTTTCACCGTCGAGATAGCCGTACATTCTGTATTCTTTCGAAGAAAATGCGATCCTCTGATGCTCCAAATCCCGTTTTTCGTTCTCTGGGAAGCTGTAATTATATATCTCCCAAGCGGACTGGAAGTATTGGTCTTCAGTATTTTTTATCTGTATGCGTTCCATTTAAATTTCTCTGTGCTTAGCGCTGATATGTTCTACGTCGAGCCTTAAAATTCGTGTTCTGTTAAATAATTGGTTTATATACTGGCTCGCAACTTCCTTAAATTCATGGCTGTACTTATTCACAATTAACTTCAATGCGTATCTTTTCTCCTCATCCGTAATTTCAAGCTCAACGATTCCGAAAACCATTACACTCCGGTATTCCGTGGAGAATTGTCCTGGAAGTATATTTGCTTTACCTACGACCGAGAAACTCGCTTTGTTGTTGAGTGCCAGAGAATCTATTTTGAATCCGTCTGGAGCACAATGAAAATACAGTTTGTCTTCATCATAAACATAACTCATGGGAATACCGTAACCGTAACCGTTTGCTCCTGACATTGACAACGTACCGTACTCTCCTTTTCTTAACAATTCTATCGCTTCTTCGGAATCCCAGATTCTGTCTTTTCTCCTTATCTCTTTAAACATAATCGTACTAATAAACCGCAAATTTACCGAAATTTATCTCATTTAAGTAAAAAATACAGGTATATCGATGGTACATTATTTGAAGAAATATTATAAATAAAAAATAAAAAATTACTTTTGTACCATGGCAAAAAATAAAGACAAATCCAAAGACTTTGAAAATAAGGAGGTTATGAGTGAAGAAACGATTCAGTCAGAACGTGGAACCGAGAATCATGATGACAACCTGACAGGTGAAGCGGACAACAATCCTGGCAATACGTCGTCATTGGCAGACGATGCAGCCGTATGGCAGGATAAATATATCAGGTTGTCCGCGGAATTCGATAATTTCAGAAAAAGGATCCTTAAAGAAAAAATGGATCTTATATCAACCGGGGGCGAAGACGTTATCAAATCCATTCTTCCCGTAATGGACGATATGGATCGGGCTGAGGACGCGGTCGAAAAATCGGACGATATCGAATCTGCCCGCACAGGAATGAAACTTATCCGACAGAAACTTATTGACGTCCTTAAAACCAAAGGGGTGTCTGAAATAGAGGCTATGGACCAGGATATGGATACAGATCTATTCGAGGCAGTAGCAAAATTCCCCTCCGAAGATAAAAAAGGTAAGATCATAGATGTATTGCAAAAAGGATATAAACTTAAGGATAAAGTTATACGATTTGCAAAAGTGGTAGTTGGAGAGTAAATTTTATGGCTAAGAGAGATTATTATGAAGTGCTGGGTATAAACAAAAACGCCAGTGCGGACGAGATAAAAAAGGCTTATAGAAAAGCCGCGATCCAATACCATCCTGATAAAAATCCGGGAGACAAGGAGGCGGAAGAAAAATTCAAGGAGGCTGCGGAAGCGTACGATGTTCTGAGCAATCCGGATAAGAAGGCTCGCTACGACCAGTTCGGACATGCAGGAATGAGCGGTTCGGCAGGTTATGGCGGTGGAGATGCCGGATTCGGTGGTGGCTTTACTATGGATGATATCTTCAGCCGCTTCGGCGATATATTCGGTGGACACTTCGGCGGATTCAGCAGTGGAGGATTCGGAGGTGGAAGCACACGCCAGAGAGTAAACCGAGGTTCTGACCTGAGAGTTAAAGTCAAGCTTAATCTTAAAGAAATCGTACACGGCACCACTAAAAAATTAAAGATAAACAAACAGGTTGCTTGCGATAAATGCGGAGGCTCAGGTGCGAACACACCGAACGATATTACAACCTGTACCACGTGTAACGGTTCCGGATACGTAACTCAGGTCGTGGATACATTCTTCGGACGTACTCAAACCACACAGCCATGCCCCACATGTCACGGCGAAGGCAAGATAATAACCAATCCGTGTACAAAATGTCATGGTGAAGGAACAGTTAAGGGTGAGGAAATAGTAGAAATAAAAATACCTGCCGGAGTAGGCGAAGGAATGCAGTTATCAGTTACAGGCAAAGGCAACGCTGCACGCCACGGAGGAGTAAACGGGAATCTTCTCGTGGTAATCGAGGAATTACGGGATCCGAATTTCGAGAGGGACGGTAATGATCTGATTTACAATTTGAAGTTATCGATCCCTCAAGCAGTTCTGGGAGGCAGTATCGAGATTCCGACAGTGGACAGCAAAGCAAAAATAAAGATAGAACCGGGAACCCATCCGGGGAAGGTGCTAAGGCTGAGAGGCAAAGGCATACCTGATGTAAACGGATACGGCAAAGGTGATCTTCTTGCCATTGTAGACATATTCGTCCCTAAGAATATCTCCGCAGAGGAGAAAAAGGTCATGCAGCAACTTCAGGATTCGACGAACTTTAAACCCAACATAAAAAGCAAGGAACCGAATATATTCGATAAAATGAGGAAATTCTTCAGATAGGACGATATAAGCCGAAAAGGGGGATCCATTCCCCTTTTTTATTTATGATAGCCGCTTATACTTTATTAATTTTGCCGATATTATCCCACACTTCGAGAAATGTTAGATTTTTTTAACGAGATTTTCCAGTATAAATTCTTAAGCAATGCCGTGATATCCTGCATTTTATCAGGAATAGCATGCGGACTCGTGGGTTCATATATTGTCTGTCGGCGCCTCGTATTCCTGACCGGAGGCATCACCCACTCCTCTTTCGGAGGAATAGGGATCGCGTATTATCTTGGGCAGAATCCCATTGCAGGCGCCCTCGTATTCGCAGTATTATCCAGCATAGGCATGGAAGCCATAACCTCAAAATGGAAGGTAAGGGACGATTCGGCAGTCGGAATCATATGGTCGGTAGGGATGGCCGTAGGGATAATATTCGTAACAATGACGCCCGGTTATGCTCCCAATCTCATGAGTTTCCTGTTCGGAAACATTCTCACGGTCACCAAGACGGATCTTCTCGCAATGGCGGCATTGGATGTGTTGGTAATAACAACAGCCATTCTCCTCTATCGTCCGATAGTTAACATAGCCTACGACAGGGATTATGCGGTTACGCAAAATCTTCCGGTAAATTTCATTGGATACCTGATGATGATCCTTATCTCCCTTACGATCGTCTTATCTATAAGACTGGTTGGGATAGTGCTGCTTATATCTCTGCTTACAATGCCTGCGGTGATCGTGAACAGCGTGACGAAATCTTTTAAAAAGATAGCATTGTATTCGGTATTTGTCTCAATATTCGGAACCTTATCTGGGTTGTATCTGAGTTATTTAACCGACTTTCCGTCAGGAGCATCGACAATTGTGGTTTTGACCGTAATTCTTATTGTAGTAAAATCCACAATCTTTTTAATTAAAAAACATTAAATTTGCGAGTTACATAAATAAACTATAATGAAGACAGTACACAAGTTGATATTAAAGTCGTATCTGGGGCCTATGTTCCTGACATTTTTTATCGTCATGTTCGTACTTCTTATGAACTTCATGTGGAGATATATCGATGAACTCGTCGGTAAAGGGCTTCAATTCAGCGTGATACTGGAGTTGATGATGTATGTTTCCGGAACTATCATTCCCACCGCGCTTCCACTTGCCACTTTGCTCGCTGCGATTATGACACTCGGAGGTCTCGGTGAAAACTATGAACTTTTAGCCCTCAAAGCTGCGGGAATATCACTTCCACGCATTCTCCGACCCCTCATAGTCGTGGTTTCCCTTGTGGCGATAGGAAGTTTTTTCGTTGCAAACAACTACGTACCTTATTCCCAAAAAAAAATGTATGGTATCATTAACGATATCCGCAAGCAAAAACAGACGATCGAATTTAAAGACGGAATATTCTTCAACAGTATCGACGATATGAGCATCAGGATAGAGAAACAACATGCTAAAACCGGACTCTTGGAGAATGTACTTATATATGACAATAGAAAGACCAACGGCGACATGACAACGACCATTGCCGATTCCGGTTATATACGTATCTCCGACGATAAAAAATATCTTCTCGTAACTCTGTACCACGGTGAAACTTACGAGGAATCCAGAAATGTAACATGGAACAAAATGAGTTCTCTGAGGCATCATATATTCGACCGCCAGGACGGGGTTATTCCGTTGGAAGGATTCAGCATGGAACGCTCAGACACCTCCGGATTATCGTCCAGTAAAACCAAAAATATCAAAGAACTTACAGTCGATATCGATTCCATACAAAATCTCGTGGACCAATCTCTTTCTACGTTCAATAATCGTTTTTTAGCCAACTCGGTGTTCACCTACAACAAAGAACTGGCTTACGATTCTCTCGATCGGAATGAACGGCATATCATAAATGTGATGGATTCCATACCGTTGCTAAACAGGGACAATATGGCTAAGGTTGTTGATAACGCATTGAAAATAGCTACCAATGCCAGATCCTATACCAATTTCGACGAGGAATCTACCAAAAATAATATATCGCAACTTTACAGATACCAGATTGAGTGGCACCGAATGCTCGCCCTTCCTGTATCCATAATGATATTTTTCCTCATCGGCGCCCCTCTTGGAGCCATAATACGAAAAGGCGGCATGGGAATGCCTATCGTAATATCGGTAATATTCTTTGTAGTCTACTACATAATAAGCATAACCGGAGAAAAAATGGCTCGCGAGGGTGCATTGGACAGTTTCAGAGGAATGTGGCTCGCTACCTTCATATTAACTCCAATAGCTGTCTTCCTTACTTACAAAGCAACCAACGATTCTAACCTGTTTAATGCCGAATGGTATTTGAATAAATATAAGAAAATCAAAGGATTTTTCATGAAAAATAAAAAAAGTGATGAAACCGCAACAAAATAAATATAAACTTAATACCATTGAAGAAGGTATCGAGGCGATCAAGAACGGTGAAATACTGATAGTAGTAGACGACGAAGATCGAGAAAACGAAGGGGATTTTATTGTGGCGGCTGAAAAAGTCACCCCTGAGATCGTAAATTTTATGGTAACCCACGGACGCGGTCTGCTCTGCGCTCCCCTTCCGGAAAAACGTTGCGCGGAACTGGAACTTCCTCCGATGGTCAAAGACAACACGTCGATCCATTCTACTCCATTCACAGTGTCCGTCGATCTTCTTACACGTGGATGCACTACCGGTATCTCGGCTGCAGACCGTGCAAAAACAATAAACGCACTGGTAGATGAAAATGTAAAGCCGGAAGAATTCGGACGTCCGGGACATATCTTCCCTTTATATGCTAAAGAGAAAGGTGTTCTAAGACGTCCGGGACACACGGAAGCAGTCGTAGATCTCACCGCGCTCGCAGGACTGAAACCCGGAGGTGCATTGGTTGAAATTATGAACGAAGACGGTACTATGGCAAGGCTGCCGCAACTTGTGGACATCGCCCAAAAATTCGGACTTAAAATCATTACCATTGCGGATCTCATCGCATACAGACTTCAAAAAGAGTCGATAGTTGAAAGAGATGTAACGGTAAACATGCCTACCGAATGGGGAACTTTTAAACTCACGCCGTTCATTCAGAAAAGCAATGGCTTCGAACATTTTGCCCTCACAAAAGGTGAATGGACGGAAGACGAACCTGTACTCGTAAGAATGCATTCCTCGTGTATTACCGGCGATATTCTCGGATCATGCAGGTGCGATTGCGGACAACAGCTTCACGAGTCCATGAAACTCATCGAGAAAGAAGGCAAGGGGGCGGTCGTTTATCTCAACCAAGAAGGCCGCGGAATAGGGTTCCTTAACAAAATGCGTGCTTACAAACTGCAGGAGGAAGGATATGACACTGCAGAAGCTAATATTAAACTCGGATTCGGAGTGGATGAAAGAGATTACGGTGTGGGGGCGAGCATTCTTAGGGAAATAGGGGTTAAGAATATCCGGCTACTGACGAACAATCCCCTCAAAAGAGCGGCCCTCGAAGGTTATGGATTACATATTACCGAGAACGTACCGATAGTGATTAAACCTAACAAGTATAATGAGAAATATCTTGAGACAAAAGAGAAATTGATGGGACACGATCTCGGTCTTTTTCAAAAATAAAGATGATGGAGTCTGTAAAAGATATGCGCATATTGTATATGGGGACACCGGATTTTGCTGTTCTCCCCCTCAAATGCCTTGTAGAGGGCGGTTATAATGTCGTAGGTGTTATAACAGCCCCTGACAAACCGGCAGGAAGAGGCCTAAAAGTTCATGAGAGCGCAGTGAAAAAATATGCAGCAGAACAAGGTCTCCGAATTTACCAACCGGAGAAACTCAAAAATCAGTCGTTTCTTAAAGAAATTAAAGATCTTGCGCCGGATATCGGAATCGTGATTGCCTTCCGAATGCTTCCGGAGATTTTATGGTCCATGCCTAAATACGGAACTTTTAACCTTCATGCCTCATTACTACCCCAATACCGCGGTGCTGCTCCGATAAACTGGGCGATAATCAACGGGGAAAAAACAACCGGTGTCACTACATTTATGCTCAACAGCGAGATCGACAAAGGAGACATCATTCTTCAGAAGGAAGTTGCCGTAGCTTACGAAGATACTGCAGGAACCCTACATGATAAATTAATGTTCTTGGGAGCGGATGCGGTACTGAAAACTGTCGATGCAATCTTCTCAGACACTTACAAAGCGCGAGTGCAAAATTTCCCGGAGGATGAACTTAAAACTGCCCCTAAAATATTCAAGGAGACCTGCAAAATAAATTGGAACCAAGATACTGAATCAATCCGCAATCTTGTAAGGGGGCTCAGTCCATATCCTGGAGCATGGACAGAACTCGAAGTAAAAGGAACTATTGTTCAATTCAAAGTATTCGAAGTTGCCGTTCATAGGTCAGATGAAATATCCGGGAAAAACCCCGGAGATATAATATCGGATGAAAAAAAAGAATTACACGTAGTCTGCGGCGGAGGAATTCTTGCGATAAACAAATTACAGCCTGCCGGGAAAAGAAGAATGTCGGCGGAGGAATTCTTACGCGGTTTCAAAAATATCGGTAATTCTAAATTTGTATAGAAAACTCTCCATTTTAAAATGGGGAGTTTCCTATTTTAACAGCACCATATTATCCTGAGTAGTAGTTTTTTCACAATAACGGCATCGCAGATTTAGCTCGTTATTCTTTTTCCGAACAAGAAATTTAGTAGTTATTTTTTCGTGATTAGTAATACATGCAGGATTTGCACACCTCACAAAACCTTCGATAGCTTCCGGAACCTCGACGTTCCTTTTTTCCACCACACGATAGTCTTTAATGGTATTAACACACGCCATAGGGGCAACAATAGCAATTTTATTTATCTCATCGTCGGCGCAATACCTGTTCGCAATCTTGATTATAGCTTTGGAACCCATACGTTTGCTTTCGAAATTACTGCCTAACGTTATCTGGTTCATCTCTTTTTCCAGCTCCAATATATTAATGATCTTGAACAAAGCATCGGACGGAATATGGTCTATAACCGTACCGTTCTCTATCGCTCTTACATTCAAATTTTTACTGTCCATTTTTTTATTATTTTTTTACTCCGAGCAAATAACTTATGATCGCCATACGAACGTACACTCCGTTCTCAGTCTGGTTGAAGTAATAAGCTTTGGGATTTTTATCCACATCTGTGGCGATTTCATTTACTCTCGGCAGCGGATGAAGTATCTTCATGTTATCCTTAGTGCCTGCGAGCATGTTGTTGCGAAGTATATACGCATTTTTCACCTTCTCGTACTCCATAAGATCCGAGAATCTTTCGCGTTGTACGCGCGTCATATAAATAATATCTACATCGTCGATATATTTTTCCATTTCCGTTGTTTCGGTGTAAGGAATACCCAACTCGATAAGGTGCTCTTTGTACTCGTCCGGCATAGCAAGTTCAGGGGGGGCGACAAATGTGAAGTGCGTCTTGAATTGAGACATAGCCTGCAGTAGAGAATGCACTGTTCGTCCGTATTTAAGATCTCCGACCATCATAATATTAATTCCGTCAAGTCCGCCCTGTGTTTTCATTATAGAATACATATCTAACAAGGTCTGGCTGGGATGCTGGTTCGCTCCATCTCCTGCGTTTATGACCGGCAGCCGGGAAACCTCGCTCGCATATCTTGCCGCGCCTTCCAGAGAGTGCCTCATCACTATCATATCGCAATAATTCGATATAGTGCTGATAGTATCATGAAATGTCTCCCCTTTGGAAACACTTGTGTTGGATGTATCAGAGAATCCGATAACACGTCCGCCCAACCGGTTTATGGCGCTTTCGAAACTGAGTCTGGTTCTCGTGGACGGTTCGAAAAACAACGAAGCAACCACACTCCCAAGGAGAATTCTCTGGTGGGGATTGCTTTCAAAATCCGCTGCAAGGTCCATGATCCGCAACATCTCTTCTTTGGAGAAATCGGTAATGGATACTAAGTTTTTCTTCATGTATAAATAAGTTTTATTTATATCCGGTAAATTCTATACTGGTTCCTTCTATATCTTTTAACTTCGCTATCATTTGCTCCTCACGGTTTCTCCTTATCGACAGAATTACCCTGCAAGTGTTATCGAATACCTGCTCTTTAATCTCAGGGGAGAATTCTTTTATCACTTTCATAACATCGTTCATAACAAGATATCCGAATCCGACATCATAATGCGCATTCTCTGTTCTGGCAACCACCTCGCAGTTGTCAAGAACAGCGGCAGCGGAATCCTTATAGGCAGCTATTAAACCTGGTACCCCGAGCTTGGTTCCTCCAAAATACCTCACTACCATTATCATAGTATAAGTGAGCCCTCTTGATAACAATTGTCCCAATATAGGTTTGCCTGCTGTTCCTGAGGGTTCTCCGTCGTCGTTGGCACGAAATTGCTCTCCTTTGGGACCGAGCCTCCAGGCATAGCACCGATGAGTCGCATCGTAAAACTTTTTCCGCATTTCGTCAACTATTACTTTAATATCTTCCTCGCTCTCAACATGCCATGCGTAAGAAAGGAATTTACTACCCTTTTCCCTCAAATAGCCTTCCGTATATCCGGTTATGGTATAGTAGGTATCATTAGCTTCCATCCAATAACAAATTTATATTTTTATCGCCAGAATACATAAAAAAGAGAGGATAAAACCTCTCTTATATTATTTAACTTTACGGAACATCTTGCCCCATCGTATATTAGCTGGGAACCGCCTCTCTTTATCCAACGACAGCCAGACAAACGTCGCCTTACCTACAATGTGGTCCTCCGGAACAAATCCCCAGAATCGGGAATCTGCGGAATTATGCCTGTTATCTCCCATCATAAAGTAATAATCCATATCGAAGATATAACTATCAGAAGGTATTCCGTTTATGTATATAATGCTGTCTTTTACCATAAGGTCGTTACACTCGTAAATCTCTATTATCCTCTCGTATAAAGGCAGATTCTCCATTGTTAAATCTACCGTAGCACCTTTGTACGGAACCCATAGTGGTCCGTAATTATCCACGTTCCACGGAAAATTTTCACTCTGAGGGAATACGTCGTATTGAGGGGCAGTGGCTTCATATTTAACCACATCCACTACATTTCCGAATTCTTCTATCCTTCCTGCATTCTCCACAGTCAACGGAAGCCAGTAAGTAGACGTATTGCGGTCGTAGTTTAAAACATCTGCATTCGAGACACCCATATTGCGAAGAGTCTCGGTATTTAGTGGTGTACCGTTGGTTTTGACAAAGTAAATATGCTGTTCATTCTCGATAGGATCCTGAAGCACTCCGTCTATATAAACCTTGGAATGTATGAGCTGTACCGTGTTGCCCGGAACTCCTATACAACGCTTAACATAATTCTCGCGTTTATCCACAGGGCGGTATATCACTTCCGAATTTCTCCAAACATTATTACGTCCGTACATTTTAACAAGATCGTAATAACTGGATGCCTGATCTGCGAGAGCAACCGTATCACCTGCCGGAAAATTAAATACCACCACGTCGTTCCTCTCAACTTGTCCTGTTCCCTTTAACCTGTGATATGGACGTTTTATCCATTCTACGAACGATCTCTTAGTCTGCGATAGCGGAAGGGTATGATGTACGAGCGGAAACGACAAAGGCGTATTAGGCATCTGAGGTCCATAGGTTACCTTGCTCACGACCAAATGATCTCCGACGAGAAGTGATTTCTCCATTGATGGCGTCGGTATAACGTACATTCCGAAAAAGAATATCCTTGCGATCATAGTGATGACAACTGCGAAAATTATTGCATCAACCCAACCGTAAATGTAATTGTAAGTTTTATTTTTCCGCCTCAGTTCGGTATGTTTATAACCGAAGGACCTGTACATAAATTTCGAAATATAAATATCGAAAATAAACGGAATCCCCAACAACCACCATAAATTACCGGTCCATACAACGAATATCAAAAGATAAATTACCGATACGGTAATAAATTTAAACCATTTATTTTTAAAGAAATTCTTAACCTTCGCCATTATTTACTCGTTCATTAAGTCATCCATAGTATATATTCCTGTTTTTCCGCAAAGGAATTCAGCTGCCGCCACTGCACCCACCGCAAACCCTCTCCTGCTCTTAGCGTTATGGTCTATCGTAATAAGGTCGGTTTCCGATTCGTAAGTGACAGTGTGTATGCCTGGAACAACACTTCTTCTTATAGCGCATACCTCCAGTTCGTTCGGTTCCGTGGTCGTTCCGCAGATCCACCTCTCTTTTCTGTCCAGATTTTCCAGAATCCCTTCTGCGATCGTAATCGCAGTTCCGCTCGGAGCATCCTTTTTCTGCGTATGGTGAACTTCTTCGACCGTAACGTCATATTCATTGAATTTATTCATCAAACGTGCCAGTTCCCGATTAATTTTAAAGAATACATTTACCCCAATGCTGTAATTCGACGCGTAAAAGAACGCTCCGTTCTTTTCTTTACATAACTTCACCACGTCTTCATACTTGTCAAGCCACGCAGTTGTTCCGCAAACAACAGGGGTTCCACATTCAATACATTTTACAATGTTGCTATACGCAGCGTCAGGAGCGGAGAATTCTATCGCGACATCGACTTTTTTTAAATTCTCCGAATTGAAGTCTTCCGGATTATTAATATCGATAATAAGTTCCACACTATGATTTTTCGACAACAGGATCTTTTCGATCTCTTTACCCATTTTACCGTATCCTATTAACGCGACTTTCATTATTCTACGTAATTTTAAAATTTCACAAATCTACACTTTTTTTAACCAAAAAAGTATATTCCATTTGAAAAATACGTCTCTACTTGGTATCTTTGTAAGAAATATGTTTATAGTAAATGAGGTTTTTTCTATATCTTTCTTACAAAGGTACGGCATATAACGGCTGGCAGATACAAAAAAACGCACCTTCGGTCCAAGAGGCCCTACAAAACTGTATCTCCATGCTGACCAAAGAAAAAACCGAAATAACCGGTGCCGGAAGGACCGATACGGGAGTACACGCTTCGTATTACGTTGCCCACTTCGATACGAATATTCAAATAAATCCCGAAAATTTTTGCTATCATCTGAACTGTATGCTTCCGAAGGATATAGCAGTCCGCGATATAGTCAGGGTCGCAGACGATGCACATGCCCGCTTCGACGCTGTATCGAGAGAGTATAAATATTATATCACACGGTCAAAAAATCCGTTTCTAACAGAAACATCGTTAGAATATACCGCTCCGCTTAATATCGAAACGATGCACGAAGGGGCCTCGATTATTAAAAATTATACCGATTTTACAAGTTTTTGTAAATTACATTCGGATAATAAGACAAATATTTGCCATATTTACGACTCTTTTTGGGAGCAGAACGGAGATGTCTTGATTTACACCATACGTGCAGACCGTTTTCTGAGGAATATGGTGCGGGCAATTGTAGGAACACTTTTCGATATCGGCAAAGGCAAAAAAGACTTAGATTCCTTGCAGAAAATAATAGCATCTAAATCACGCCAGATGGCGGGTACATCGGCTCCGGCAAAGGGATTATTTCTTACGGATATAACTTATAAAGAGAAAATTAAAACGACAATATAACTTAAAACTTAAACTTAATAATGATCGAGAAAATTAATGATGCTTTTAAAAAGTATTATGGAAGTGAAGGGGAGCTTTATACGTCGCCTGGAAGGGTAAACATTATCGGCGAACATACGGATTACAATTTCGGTTATGTTCTTCCGGGAGCAATAGATAAAGCTATTTATGCCAAGATCAAACCTAACGGAGAGAGGAATTGCCGGATTTATTCCGTAGATTATAATGACAGCGCGGAATTTAGTGTTGATTCAAACGAATTACCCAAGAAACAATGGGGTCAATATATATATGGCGTAATAAAGGAGATACAGAAATTAGGCAAACGAGTAGAAGGGTTTGATTTTGCATTCGGAGGCGATGTCCCTCTCGGGGCAGGTCTATCCTCCTCCGCCGCATTGGAGAGTGTCGTGGGATTTGCCATCAGCGAAGCATTCGGACTCGGATTAAGTAGGTTTCAGTTAGCCAAGGTAGGTCAGATGTGCGAGCATAATTACGTAGGAGTCCGGTGTGGCATAATGGATCAATTCGCGTCTCTCTTCGGTCAAAAAGATAAAGTCATCCAATTGGACTGCCGTACATTAGATTATAAATTATATCCGTTCAACCTGGAAGGGTATAAAGTCGTTCTCCTCGACTCGCAGGTCAAACATTCACTCGCATCGTCGGAGTATAATGTAAGAAGAGCCCAGTGTGAAGAAGGGGTTATAACTATACAAAAACATGTGAACGGCATAGAATCTCTCAGAGATGTAAATCTGGATATGTTGAATACATATAAAAACGAAATGGAAGAGATCGTTTACAGAAGGTGCAAATTTGTTATTGATGAAAATCAGAGGGTTCTCGATGCGTGTTCAGCACTGGAAAAAGGAGATTCTAAAACAATGGGCGAAAAAATGTTCGGTTCGCATCAAGGATTAAGCAAAGACTATGAAGTCAGCTGTCCGGAACTCGATTTTCTTGCCGAATATGCAAAAAATTACGAAGGAGTTATCGGTTCCAGAATGATGGGCGGCGGATTCGGAGGATGTACAATAAATATAGTAAAAGAATCCGATTACGATGGATTTATACATCAAATAACCGACCGATATAATAGTCAGTTCGGAAGACCACCGAGAGTTATAGACGTGGTCATAAGCGACGGAGCACGTAAATTGTAGTATAACCATAGGGTTACTGTTCACTAAACGGCAGCCCTTTATTTAATACACCATGTTTGAAGAGATTAGAAGTAAAGTAGAAGAGATTTGGGGGAACCGCGAATTACTGAAAAAACAGGAATCCGAGGATTTGATTCGCGAAGTGATCGAACTTCTTGACAAAGGTAAACTGAGAACCGCAGAACCGCTTCCTAAAGGAGAGTGGCAGGTAAACGAATGGGTAAAAAAAGCGGTAATTCTCTACTTCCCTATCCAGAGGATGAAAGTGATGGAAGCAGGACCGGTAGAATTCCACGACAAGATGGAGCTAAAACACGGTTACGATAAACTCGGTGTACGAGTCGTTCCTAACGCAGTGGCACGCTACGGTGCATTCTTAGCCAAAGGAGTTATTATGATGCCATCTTATGTAAATATCGGAGCTTATGTGGACGAAGGAACGATGGTCGATACCTGGGCTACGGTAGGTTCTTGCGCTCAGATCGGTAAGAACGTTCATCTGAGCGGCGGTGTAGGCATAGGCGGTGTTCTTGAACCTGTGCAGGCCTCGCCTGTTATCGTCGAGGATGGATGTTTTGTCGGTTCGCGGTGTATCATCGTAGAAGGAGCACGAATAGGTAAAGAAGCTGTGCTTGGCGCTAACGTGGTAATAACCGGTTCCACGAAAATAATCGACGTATCATCGGAAATTCCCGTAGAGTATACTGGTTTGGTTCCTGAAAGATCGGTAGTTATACCTGGGGCTTATGCAAAGAAATTTCCGGCGGGGGAATATAATGTTCCATGTGCATTGATTATCGGGAAAAGAAAAGAATCGACAGACAAAAAAACATCGCTAAACGACGCATTGCGGGACTTCGGTGTTTCGGTATAATTATAACTAACTGAAGTTATTACACTTTTAAAGATGGGTCACACTATACTTCAAGCCCTGACAATAATCGGTTCGTTGGGTTTATTCCTGTTCGGGATGAAACTTATGAGTGAATCGCTGCAAAAAGTAGCAGGAAATAAACTAAGGGATATTCTGGCTGCAATGACATCGAATACGTTCAAGCGGATACTGGTCGGGGCTCTTATAACTGCAGTTATTCAATCGTCCAGCGCAACGACGGTTATGATAATCAGTTTTGTCAATGCCGGATTGCTATCCCTTGTACAATCTATCGGAATGATAATGGGGGCCAATATCGGGACTACTTCGACCGCTTGGCTTATCAGTTTGTTCGGATTTAAGTTCGATCTCGGAATGGCCGCATTACCCTTGATAGCTATAGGCTTCCCGTTAATGTTCGCTAAAAGAGGCCGGACAAAGTCGATAGGGGAAATGATAATAGGGTTCTCCATACTGTTTATGGGTCTTAATCTTCTTAAAGATTCCATGAACGGTCTTCAACAAGATCCTGCTATTCTGAGCTTTCTGGCCGATTTCAGTAACAACGGCTTTGCATCGGTACTTCTTTTCGTACTTATCGGAACCGTACTTACGATTATTATACAGTCATCCAGCGCGACTATGGCGCTCACCATTATAATGTGCAACAACGGCTGGATAAATTTCGATTGCGCCGCGGCAATGGTACTTGGTGAAAATATAGGGACTACCGTTACAGCCAACATAGCTGCATTCGTGGCCAACTCGGAAGCCCAGAAGGCAGCAAGGGCACACTTGATTTTCAATATCATAGGAGTCTTCTGGATGTTAATGATATTCCCTGCATTTATAAAAATGATAGTCGGAATTTTAGAACTTTTCGGAGGAGCTTCCCCTATTGATAACCCTACATCGCGTCCGGTCGCACTCGCATTATTCCATACATTATTTAATATTATAAACACACTGTTGCTTGTCGGGTTCACTCCACAGATTGCAAAATTTTCCTCTAAACTGGTAAAAACGAAAGAATCGCCAATATCGAGGCTTACCCACATGGAATCCGGAATGCTCTCTACATCTGAATTATCGATAGTGCAGGCTTACAACGAATTGAGTATATACAGCAAACGGTCGTCAAAAATGTTCGGATTTGTAAGGAACCTGTTTAAAGAGACAAATCAGGATGAATTCGACCGTATATACCAGCGTATCGAAAAATACGAAAATATCAGCGACTCAATCGAATCCGAAATATACCATTACCTGGATCAAACTACCAGTGACGACATGGGAAGCGAGAGCTTCAGGAGAATAGAAACTTTATTCAAAGTTATTTCAGATATAGAGACCATGTCGGACAGAAACTTCCGCCTTGCTAAAATCATTAAAACGAAGAGAGACAACGGCATCTGGTTTAATCAGGACCTGAGAGACGGCGTAAATAAAATGTTCGATCTCGTAGAAAAAGCCATCAAGGTCATGACGTCAAACGTAAACAGCGTAATGGAGGAGAATAAAAATACCTCTCTGAACGAAGTGTACGAAATCGAGGAACAAATTAACAATTTAGAGATTGAGTTGAAACAAAAATACGTATATAATACAGATGAACGTGACTTCAAGTACTCTTCTGGTGTAATCTTCGCGGAAATAATAAGTGAAACGGAGCGCCTTGCGGATACTGTAAAAAAAGTTTCTGCCCATATAATGAACATTGCTCCTCATTCCAAGCCCGAATAACCAACATGGAAAATTTCCGGGAAAAATTAACCAGCGTTTCTGAAAAATATTCCATTTATATTGAGTATCTGGATGAAACAACTTCGACAAACGACATTGCTTCGGACGGAAGATTCCGTAACGGAGATATTGTTATTGCGGAATTTCAGACTCACGGACGCGGCCAGCGCGGACACACATGGGAGAGCTGCAAGGGAGAAAATTTAATGCTTACCGTTGTATTGGAACCTCAAAGACTTCCTGCGGAACTGCAATTTTATATATCCAAAATAATTCCATTAGCGCTCGTAAAAACACTGGAACATTACGGAACACCGGCAAAAATAAAATGGACTAACGATGTGTATGTAGGAGATAAGAAGATTGCGGGTATTCTTATAGAAAACGATATTATGGGTGCTTATGTAATCAGAAGTCTTGCCGGCATCGGAATAAATATCAACCAATCCTCATTTGAATCTTCTCTTCCGAATCCCGTATCCATGTTTCAAATATCGGGAAGGAAATACGACAGGGCTGAAGTACTCGGTAAATTTATCGGACACTTAAGTGTTTATTATGAGAACGTGAATAACGGCTGCCTGACAGCTATCGATACCGATTATCGAAGCAATCTATACCGTAAGGACGAAGTCCATAGTTATTTACTGTCGGACGGAACTGTTTTTAAAGCAACTTTAAGAGATGTAAAAGAGACTGGAGAGCTGCTTCTCGAACACAGCGACGGAACCTTAAACAGTTATCTGTTCCGCGATGTAGAATTTATCATATAATATTCATAATGAACATTACTCTACTGACAGTCGGCAAAACCGATCTCTCATACATAGCGGAGGGTATTGATATATTCTTCAAGAGAATAAACCGTTATACACGTTTTAATATCGCAACGATCGCCGATGTTAAAACTTCGAAAAAACTTCCTGAGGACGTACAAAAAATAAAAGAAGGAGAAGTGATTTTGTCCCATATATCCGACTCCGATTGGCTCATTCTCCTCGACGAGGACGGCACACAAATGTCTTCGGTGGAATTTGCAGTATGGGTACAGAAAAAAATGAACGCTGGAATTAAAAGGCTCGTTTTCGTTATCGGCGGACCGTACGGATTTTCTGCTGATCTATATAAAAGAGCTGATGAGAAAATATCCTTATCAAAAATGACATTCTCCCATCAGATGGTGCGATTGATATTCACCGAGCAGTTGTATAGGGCATTCACAATAATCAACGGAGAGCCCTACCATCATCGATAACTATCTTATTCTATTAAGCGATTTTATAAGAGTCTGATCTTTAAAAATTCCTCTTAAAGCAAGAATAACCAGTATTATAGATACTAACGGGACCATATCCATTATGGATAATACCGGAATATTTACAGGTTCCATACCTTTAACTATTTTCCATATCTTCAGAAGATACATAACCACATAAATCTGCATACCGAGCAGTAAAATAATCTGGACTATGCAAAGCCTCATTTGGAGCCATCTTTTTTTATAGAGAAAAATAATTACCAGAGGGAGGAGAATAGTCAGCCCTAAAAGAATCGCAGTATACCATACAGGAATTATATTCCCCGTAGTAACCTCTATAATTCCCCATGCAAACAATTTGTTTACGCCGCCCTCTCCACCGTCCGTGAAAAAAACGAATTCAGCCAGAGGGAAGAAACACAACAATGACATCAGTATTGCTGTAACAAAAAGATAAACGGATTGAATTCTCTGTATCATTTCTTTGAAATTTTAATATTATCAATATCTATAACATCGTCTATGAGGTAGGTATTCCGGTCGCTGGACTGCCGCGAAATAAGTTCGCCTAAAAATCCTGCCAGGAACATCTGTGCTCCGATAATAACACTCGTAAGGCTCAGGAAAAACAATGGTTGGTCAGTTACCGGACGCACTGCCAATCCCTGCCCCTGGATCGAGAGCTTCTCGGCTATAAGCCATATTGCGATCACCCCTCCGAGTAGGAACATAAATGTTCCGCCACCGCCGAATAAATACATGGGGCTCTTGCCGAATCTCGTGATAAATAGAACGGTCAGTAGGTCCAGATATCCCTTTATCATCCTCTCCCATCCGTATTTGGAGCAACCGTATTTACGGGCACTGTGGTTTACAACTTTTTCTCCAATTTGTGTAAATCCGGCTTTTTTAACGATTATCGGAATGAAGCGGTGCATCTCGCCATATACTTCTATACTCTTCACCACCTTTTTTTTATAGGCTTTCAATCCACAGTTAAAATCGTGGAGTTTGATCCCCGATACCAATCTTGCAGTGGAATTGAAAAATTTACTCGGAATAGTCTTGCCCTTCGGATCGAATCGTTTTTTCTTCCATCCGGAAACCATATCATATCCCTCCTCGGTTATCATCCGGTACAGCTCCGGTATCTCGTCCGGAGAATCCTGAAGATCGGCATCCATCGTTATTACTACATCGCCCTGCGCAGCTTCGAATCCGCTGTATAATGCGGCAGATTTACCGTAATTGCGGCGAAAATCAATCCCTTTTATACATTTATTTTTAACGTGAAGATTTTCTATCGTATTCCATGTTTTATCGCTGCTGCCATCGTTAATGAAAATTATTTCATAACTGAAACTGTTATCATCCATGACCTTCTCGATCCACGAGGATAATTCCGGTATCGAATCGGCTTCATTAAATGCAGGAACAATTACTGATATATCCATATCTAATCGATTTTGCGGTCATTGCGTAAATATGCGGAGTTAACGAGACCAACTATTCCTCCGAATAATACCATATTGATTACGCCTGATATCAGCATGGTTAGCGGATTTCCCATTATTCGTTCGATCATTCCGCGATTCTCGGTAATAATCTGCGTATATTCCGCGTTATTTTTGAACCGTTCAAGTTGAAGTTCGAATATCTTATCGAAGTAATCCGGAGTATTCAATTGAATTATATACTCCCCTGCTCCGATTATTACGCCTGCAAAAACCATAGTAAGTAATATGGTGCCCATGGAATTCCCAAACGTGTATTTATCTCTTAATGGAGCCATTATCCGTCCCACGTTCATATTGATTACAAACATTACCGCAACCTGTAATAGAGAACTGACTATGGCAAGAACAGTTCCGAAAGAATTTCCTACAAGGCTGAGTGCAAAAACCGTAATACCGAGAATCAGCCCCCACTTAGAAGCCTCCTGAATCAATACTTTTCTATAATTATTATTATCCATCATTATCTTAATTCGCCAATTCCTTCCCTGATAACTATTATTTCATCGCCAGTGCAATCCACGATAGTGGACGGTTCGTTATTACCGTATCCTCCATCCACAATAAGATCCACGACCGAAGAATATCTCTCCTCGATAAGTTCCGGATCCGTGGTGTATTCTATTATTTCATCGTCGTCCTTAACGGAAGTCGTGACAAGCGGATAACCGAGTGTCCTTACAATCGACATAGTAATGTCGTTATCCGGCATTCTTACACCTATATTTTTTCTTTTTTCGAGAAATTTATCTAGAATTTTACCCGAAGCCTTCAGTATAAACGTAAACGGTCCCGGAAGATTCTGTTTAAGAACCTTAAATATAGGAGTATCAAATTTCGCATATTTCGAAATACTGCTGATATCGGGACAAATTATAGACATTTCAGCATCTTTTTTTCCTCTAATAGATTTAATCCGCTCTATCGCCTTAAGGCTTTTCAGAGAGCACCCTATTGCATAAACCGTGTCTGTCGGATATACGATTACTCCGTCATTCTCAAGAATATCTACAACCTGCTGGAGAGCTTTCGGATTAGGATTCCGGGGAAATATTTTAATTTTCATTACGTTTTTTATCTTCAAATATAAATGGATTTTCCGTAATAAAAAACGGGTAAGCTACTTACATCGCACCGCTCGACCATTATACCCTTGCTACCTTCCGGTCCTGGGGGATTAAACAGGAGCTGGTCGTGTAAGACTTACCCGGGCACAAAAGTATAAATAATTTGTATAATTCCAAATATTGGCTGTTTTTTTGCGTTAAATAAAGTATTATGGTTATTTTTGACCCTGCAAAAAGAATTCCGATGAATCTGTTGAAAAACAAGAAAATCAAGTACTTATTATTTTCACTTATTGCCGTTACCGTGATTATCGGTGTGGCTTGCTTTGTTACCTTCAAGAATTATACGTCTGTCGCGGTCCACGAAGCCGGTGTGTTATTTTTCCCTACTGGATCGACCTTCGACCAACAACTCGATACCTTACGCGCCAACGGTAATATCGAAAATTTCGACAGACTCGTCAAATATTTGAATCTGCGCAAGGTAAATAATATTAAACCGGGACGTTATGCTCTTCCTAAGGGTATGACATATAACGAGCTGGGAATAAAATTACGGACGGGTAATCAAGATGCCGTAAATGTAACTTTTAACAATATACGTACCAGGGAGAAACTCGCCGGAGTAGTGTCAAAATATATTGAGGCGGATTCTCTGTCGCTAATTAACGCATTGCATAATAAAGATATCGCATATTCATACGGATTCGACGAGGCGAATTTCATGTCTATGTTTATCCCCGATACATATAAATTATACTGGAATACCGACGCAGAGGGTTTTATAGACCGTATGTTTAAAGAATATACCAGATTCTGGAACGACTCCCGTATGGAAAAACTGAAAAATTCGGGATTGACCAGAGAACAAGTCTCTATCCTCGCCTCTATCGTGGCGGAGGAGACAGTAATGAAGGACGAGATGCCCAGAGTCGCAGGCGTTTATCTAAACAGGCTCAGAATAGGGATGTTATTACAGGCGGACCCTACCGTCAAATATGCCGTAGGAGACTTCACCTTAAGGCGGATATTGAATAAACACCTTGAAACCGATTCGCCATATAACACATATATGTATTCCGGACTTCCTCCGGGACCGATCTGCGTTCCACCTGTCGCAGCAATAGATGCAGTACTCGAACCGGAAGAGCATAATTACCTTTATTTCTGCGCCAAAGACGATTTCTCAGGGTACCATAATTTTGCTGTAAATCACGCACAGCATATACGAAACAGGAATGCCTATATCAACGCTCTCAACCAGAGAGGAATATGATAAATCTAAAAAACAACGAATATCTTTGAAAAATCGTATCTGCCTTATAATTAATCAGAAATAATTTATTACCTTTGCCACGCCTTTTCGAAGGCTCTATACATATTGTATAACCCATTAATAAAAACAATTAATTATTAAATGAGTACAGAAAACGAAATTGTTGAAAAGGATCTTACTCCTTCGAACGCATCTGTTCCGGTTGAAAACTTCGATTGGAACGCCTACGAAAACGATTTAGGACTTTACAGCGAACCTAAGGAGGCTATCGCGGAACAGTATGACAAAACACTCTCGAACATTGAAGTCGGAGAAGTTGTAGAAGGTACCGTGGTAATTCTCAGCAAAAGAGAGGTTGTAGTGAACATCGGATATAAATCCGAAGGCATCATTCCTATTACCGAATTCCATTACAATCCGGAACTTGCCATAGGCGAAAAAGTAGAAGTTTACGTAGAAAGCGCTGAAGATAAAAGAGGCCAGCTTATCCTTTCACACAAAAAAGCACGTCAGTTAAGGTCTTGGGATAGGGTTAATGAAGCTCTCGATAAAGACGAAATTATCAAAGGCTACATCAAATGCCGTACTAAAGGCGGTATGATCGTGGACGTATTCGGAATCGAGGCATTCCTTCCGGGTTCTCAGATCGATGTTAAACCTATCCGCGACTACGATATATATGTAGGCAAAACAATGGAATTCAAGGTCGTTAAGATCAATCAGGAATTCCGCAACGTGGTTGTTTCCCATAAAGCTCTTATCGAAGCTGAACTGGAACAACAGAAGATTGACATTATCTCTAAACTCGAAAAAGGCCAGATTCTCGAAGGTACGGTTAAAAACATCACCTCTTACGGAGTCTTCATCGATCTCGGCGGAGTGGACGGACTTATACATATAACCGACCTCTCTTGGGGACGCGTCAATCATCCTGAAGAAATTCTTCAGCTCGACCAGAAACTCAATGTCGTCATCCTCAACTTCGACGATACTAAAAAACGTATTGCTCTCGGCTTGAAACAACTTACCGCTCACCCATGGGACGCGCTCAGCGAGGGACTCCAAGTCGGAGATAAAGTTAAAGGCAAAGTTGTAGTTATGGCTGATTACGGAGCATTCGTAGAGATCGCTCCGGGCGTAGAAGGACTTATCCACGTATCTGAAATGTCATGGTCTCAGCATCTTCGTTCTGCTCAGGAGTTTATGAAAGTGGGCGACGAAGTGGAAGCTGTTATCCTGACTCTCGACAGGGAAGAACGCAAAATGTCTCTCGGCATCAAACAGCTAACCCCTGATCCATGGGAAAATATCGAAACAAGATATCCTGTGGGTTCGAAACATACTGCTAAAGTGCGCAATTTCACTAACTTCGGCGTATTCGTCGAGATCGAAGAGGGTGTAGACGGACTTATCCATATCTCTGACCTGAGCTGGACTAAAAAAGTTAAACACCCTGCGGAATTCACGCAGATAGGCGCCGATATAGATGTTGTCGTTCTTGAGATCGACAAAGATAACCGTCGTCTGAGCCTTGGCCATAAACAACTCGAAGATAATCCATGGAACGAACTCGAAGGAACTTACACCGTAGATTCTATCCATGAAGGAACTATAAGCGAGATTACGGACAAAGGAGCTATTGTAACACTTGAAGGCGGTGTGGAAGGATTCGTACCAACCAAGCATCTTACCAAGGAGGACGGAACTCCGGCTAAAGCAGGTGAAACGCTTCCGTTTAAGGTCGTTGAGTTCTCCAAAGGAACGAAAAGAATTCTTCTTTCTCATTCTCGAATAGCTGACGACGCTAAAAGAGCGGAGGAGCGCGAAGAAAAAGCGGAAAAAAGATCTAAAGACCAATCTACTCAAAGTGCAGTTAAAAAATTAAATTCACAAGTTGAGAAAACTACTTTAGGGGATATTTCCGGACTTGCAGCTCTCAAAGCTCAACTTGAAGAGGACGCTAAAAACGAATAATGACCTTTAAGGTTACCATACTTGGCAGCGGTTCGGCAATGCCTACCGCGGGCAAACATAATTCTGCTCATATACTCAATGTATATGAGCAGTTTTATTTAATCGACTGCGGCGAGGGAACCCAGATACAAATGCGTAAATACGGCATTAATCCTATGAAGATACGGGCCGTATTTATCAGCCATCTGCACGGAGACCATGTATACGGTCTTCAGGGACTTATCTCTACAATGAATTTTCTTAAAAGGGCAACTCCACTGTATGTCTTCGGCGTCCGGCCGTTGGAAGATATTTTGGATTTTCATATACAATATTTCGAACCGGAACTGAATTTCGAGATTATATACAAAGAAATCAATGCCCGGTCATCGGAGATTATTTTTGAGAATAAAGTGATGGAAGTTTATACTATACCGTTGCGCCACAGGGTACCGTCGTCCGGATTTCTATTCAAGGAAAAACACCCCGCCTTGAATATCAAAAAAAATATTCCGGAAAAATACGATCTCACTATCCCTCAGATGCACGCACTGAAACAGGGAGGAGATATTTTCTTGCAAGGCAGTGAAATTTTGAAAAACACCGATGCGACATATTATCCATACTCTCCCCGCTCCTATGCATATTGCAGCGACACTTCCTACTCTGCAAAAGTTGCGGATATCGTTCATGGCGTCGATCTTTTATACCACGAATCGACTTATCTGGAGGTAGATCGTAAACTTGCAAAACAAAGCGGTCATACAACTGCCTTACAGGCGGCAAAGATAGCGGAGAAAGCAGACGCAGGACGACTTCTTCTCGGACACTTTTCATCTCGTTACGAAGATCTCGAATTATTCGAATCCGAGGCTCGGACTATATTCCCGAATACTTCGCTTGCCATTGAAGGAGAAACATTCGAAATTCCTGTAAAAAATTACCAGCAGTTTTAAATATTCCGTTTTTATATAATTATTCTTTTATAATATATTTGTCTCTTCATTTAAAACCAAAAGATATGCAAAAGAATATAGCTCTTATGGCGGGAGGTAACTCTTCCGAATATGATATTTCCGTAAATGGCGCGGAACAGGTAGAAAAAGCGATAGACACAGATAAGTACAATCCGTATAAAATTTTTGTTAAAGGTAAACGGTGGTTCTACGCAGACAGTGACGGAACCGAGTACGATGTCGATAAAAACGACTTCTCCCTGACTGTAAAAGGGGAAAAAATCCAACTCGAATATGCCCTTATCCTTATCCACGGTAACCCGGGTGAAAACGGACTCTTACAAGCCTACTTCGAATTAATGGAGATACCGTATTCCTCATCCGACTTCCTTGTTTCGGCATTAACATTCGACAAAGCGATTTGTAAAAAAGTATTGGAGGGTACGGGAGTTACTATGGCAAAAGGAATAGTTATCAATAAAGGAGAAACTGTGAACAACGAAGAAATAGTAAACGCTCTCGGTCTTCCGGTTTTCGTCAAACCAAACGCCAGTGGAAGCAGTTTCGGTGTTTCGAAAGTAAAAACAATGGAGGAACTTATGCCAGCTATTAACAACGCATTTACCGAGAGCGGACAGATTCTTGTAGAAGAATTTATCGAAGGTACTGAAGTTAGCTGCGGAGTGATGGAAGCAGGAGGTAAAAGCTATATATTCCCGATAACCGAGATAGTGTCCAGGAATGAATTTTTCGATCATGAGGCTAAATATACAGAAGGAAGATCCGAAGAAATAACACCGGCCAGAATTGACAAAAAAATAAAAAAAATCCTGAATGACGAGACTTTGAAAATTTATCGGCATTTAGGTTGCAGGGGAATAGCGAGAATAGATTTCATCATTAAAAACGGAACTCCCTGTTTCATCGAGATCAATACTGTACCGGGAATGAGTAGCGGAAGCATTATCCCGAAGCAGGCTGCGGAGTACGGAATGAGTATGACGGAACTGTTTAATATCATAATCGAAGCTACTTGGAAATAATAAATTAATGGATTCTTCTCAGAATATTTTTGTAAGTGAATTTAAATCTTATTTGATTATAACAGTCGGATTGTTTCTTTATTCTTTTGCATGGACCGCAGTTATTATACCTGCGAATCTTGTAGGAGGAGGAGCTATCGGACTTGCGTCGGTAATATATTACGCTACCGGAATAATTCCCGTAGGTGTTTTGTTCTTTATAATTAACGCGATATTGGTAACGGTGGCTTCTATACTTATCGGATTTCATTTCGGAGCCAAGACAATATACGGAATAATCGGGATATCCATTATTATGTCGTTGCTCCAGGAGCTCATACCCGATCCCGGATTTTTGGGATTGACGGACGATAAATTGCTCTCCGCGATTCTCGGCGGAGCAATATCCGGAACAGGTGTGGCAATGTGCTTCACGCGCGGTGGCAGTACAGGAGGAAGCGACATTGTGGCTATGATTGTTAATAAATACCGGAATATAAGTTTCGGACGTATTATAATGGTCTGTGATACGGTAATTATCCTATCGTCTTATATTGTATTCCGCGAGATATCGGTAATAATTTACGGTTTTATACTCGTTGCCGTATACAGCTACACGATAGACTACGTGATGGCTGGTAATAAACAATCTTCTCAGATATTTATTATTTCGAAGCATTACGATAAAATTGCAGACCAAGTAATTTCTCAACTCGGAAGAGGCGTGACAGTATTCGAAGGCAAAGGATGGTATACTAAAAATCCGCAAAAAGTATTGATGATACTGTGCAGAAGAAGCGAAACTTCAACGATATATAAAATTATAAAGGAGTACGACCATAACGCGTTCATATCGGTCGGAAGCGTAAGCAGTGTTTACGGAGAGGGTTTCGAAATTCTCAGGACAAAATGAAGCCGGAGTAGATCCGGCTTTATTTTTATTCAATTAATTTGTATATCAATTCTATTCCCTCGCCTTTCCCCTGATTTCAACTGTATTGTTTATCCACAGGATTATTCCAATGTTCCATCACTCCGAGAGGTTCCGTAAGGGGTTTATTGTTACGTTCAGGATCATAAATTACTCCGGAAGGAGAATTGGGTATCGTTGCTGCCTCCACGAGATAAGCATCGCAGTAATTAAGACTCGGCGTTTGCGGCCATTCGGCAGCAAGCAAATCAAGTCCCACTGCATCTACGGCAAGTGGATCCTGCGACATAAGAACCGAATTTGCCCAGTCACCGTTAAACGGATCCATATTCCACTTCGGCGACGGAATACCATTTACATCTCCGGAACCATAGAGTCCGTCGATTATATAAAGGAGTGTCTTCTGTCCGAGGTCTTTGTGCCCGATGAAATCGACAAAGGTTCTGTAAGCCATTTTTCCTCCGCGATCCTGATTAAAACCTGCATGGGAATTATTTCTCCAATATTTATCGATACTGGTAACTCCATACCAATTCTTAGCTGTCAAGGTGACGCCGGGGCCATTATGAATTTTTAACAATGCACAATTTATCAGATAATCCGCTTCCATCACGCAGTCGGCAATTGCCTGAGCCATCTTGCCGTTATCTTGAGAGTATTTGATAGCCTCAGAAACATAACCGGTTTTAATACGGCCGCTGCCCCCTTCGAAATCGACATATTTTATTTCAGGAAATTCTGCAAAACACTTTGCAAACATAAAATCCGTTATAAACCGGCTGGGTTCGCAAACGGTAATATTCTCCTGTGGGATTCCCGCTCCGTAAACCAGACTCCTCAGTAACGACAACAATATATGCGGCGATGTATTGTATTCTTCACTGTCTTTATGGGATTCAGTATTATTTTGATTTATCTTAATAGCGATGTTTTCTCCGCGAATATATCCACGATCTCCTCTGTCGCATGAATTATTGAAGTAACAGAATAATTTATTCCATCCGTCTTTTTCTTCAACAGTATCTGTTAAGGTAAGAATTGCCGCACTTATAAGTTTATCAGCTTTATACTGATCGTTCCATGCGTCATCGAACCAGAAACCGTTCTCTCCGTCCCATTGCGCTGCTCCGGGAGCATGGGTCCATACCACTCTTCCCGGAAATATCCCTTTGCCTGTTCCAAGAGGGGTGTTCGGAGGATTGTGCTTTTTAGGAGATCTCGATCCGTCCTGCGAATAAAGTATTCCTGAATTATGCACCGTAAAGAATATAATTCCGGACAAAAATATTATGGAAAAAATTCCCCCCATAACATATCTTTTCTCTCTTAAATATTTCCCTGCTTTTTTATATGTCACATAGGTTCCGGATATTGATAACAGCCAGATCACAAAGGAAGACATCAACGGTGCGGCTGCCTGCATGCATGGGTAAACGGCCCGCGAAGGCTTCGGAATTACCCTGACAAGAAACCATACCGTAGCTGCTACCGACATTAATACGAACATAAATTTACCGACAAGTATCCTGTCTATATTCTGATTGTATTTTCCTTGAAAAAATACATACAATTTCTTCATTATATGTCGTCCGAATTAAATTTATACCCAAGTCTTTTACCTGTCTGCATCTTGGAATTTTCAATTTTAGTATTGAGCTGATCGACTGAAACAATTTTTATGGAGTCGTACTGCGGAACGAGCAAGTCAAACTCGATGGTATAACATAAGGCCATTTCAACTATATTTATAAGTGCTTCGCGGTCTATGGTTCTTGATCCGAAGTCACTGTGTTTATAGTGCAACTGACGTTTGCCTTCCACGCAGTAATGGTTGTCGCGGTTTACAAAGATACGTCCTATCAAATAGCCTTCATCGCCATTCCTGTTATACTTGAAAGAATCCGACAAGAAATTATATATGTTAATGATACCGCAGTATCCGTTTAACTGTTCGTTTGCAACATAAGAATTCTGCCAGATCAAGTGCTCCCGGTTAAAACGGAATACATTGGTGTGCATGCTGAAAATCAATGTATCTCCGGCAATCTGTAATTGGGCCTCGAATTTACCTCTATCCCTGTATTCTATTTTTATTCTCTTATCGCGCCCCTTTAAATCATTATCTATCTCAGAGGACATTTCATGGAGAATTTCTTTCAATTGAAGCAGCACATTGAAGGTATTGTCGAAAATTTTTTGCTCTAAATTCGATTTTACCTCTATTTTTTGCAGTATTTCCTCCCGTAAACTTGTTTCGTTATCCATATTAATTACTATTTACCTCAACCTTATCTGTAATCCCGGATTTATTCTGTCCGCCTCTTTCATTCCGTTAATCTTATAAAGGTTTTTCAACCTTATGCCGAATTTCTGGGATATGCCGTACATGGTATCGCCTTCCTGGACCTGATACATTATATATCCGTTTTCAGACCTTTTTTTCTTTTGTTTTATATAAAGAGCGTCCCCTTCGGATATCGGAATAGAATAAGGCAGATCATTAAATTTTAATAATTTCTTCTCTCTTAGTCCCACTGCCTTTGCAATGGAGCGTGTATTGTCTCCTTCGTTGGCAAGGACATAGGGTACTCCGTTATTGTATCCCGTCCTCAATCCGCTGGAACGGTCTATCGATACCGTATAATTATCCACATTTACCTTTGCAGATCCGAAATCTCCGGAAACTTTTTCACGTCTCCTTCTAATATCGCTATAAGCTACATCTACCCCTTTATCGAGCAGATAAAGTTTATTGTCTTCAATCAGATTTATAAGCAATTCCGGATACTTAGGATTTGTCGCATATCCTGCCTGCTTCAAACCATGTGCCCAAGCTTTATAATCGTCCGGGGCAAGATCGAATAAGAAGTTATACCGTGAAGAATTATCGAGAAAATCCGAATGATCCTGAAACGACTCCTCCACAGAATCGTACGAACGGAAGCATTCATTTCTGGCATCATCGTCACGATATACAGTTTCTCCATTCCAGTCATTACGGCATTTTATTCCAAAATGATTATTAGCTTGTTTTGCCAGATAACTGTTGCCACTATCTGATTCGAGGATCGCCTGGGCCATCTTTATACTTGCCGGAATTCCGTAAATTTCCATGTGTTCGATCGCAATATTTTTATACTTCAGAATATACTCTTCCCGAGAAATTCTCTGCGAAAATGACAGTAATGCTGATCCCGATAATAATATTACTGATAATAAGGCTTTTTTGTATGCCGGCATAGTAATTAAATAAGGTTCATTTCTATTTTAATATCCTCGATCTTCCGATCAAGCAATGTATTCACTTCTTCAAATTTCTCTTTACAGCATAATTCCTCTTTAACTCCGAAATAGAATTTAATTTTCGGTTCGGTTCCCGAAGGACGCGCTGAAACGATAGTGTTGTCTTCGGTAAGGAATTGTAACACATTACTCTTTGGCAATCCGGTCTCTTTGACAAATCCGGTCCTGCAATCTATTATTTTTTGTGTTTGACAATCCCGGATCTCGATTACCGGAGCTCCTAAAATCGATTTCGGGGGATTTGCACGGAGATCTGCCATCATTTTTTGAATCTCCTCATTACCTTCCTTGCCTTTTTTGACTATCGAAATAAGGGACTCTTTAAAGAATCCATACTCCACATACATCTCTTTCAATAGATCATACAACGTCATACCCTGTGATTTTGCCCACGCAGCTGCTTCCGCAATGATTGCGGAACTAATAATCGCATCTTTGTCGCGAACGTAATCTCCGACAAGGAATCCATAGCTCTCCTCTCCTCCTCCGATAAAGGTGGTTTTACCTTCCTGTTCACGGATTATCTCCGCGATGAACTTGAATCCGGTAAGTACATTATAATATTTTACATTAAATGAATCCGCTATTTTCTCTATTATTTCCGAACTGACAATGGTTTTAACAATATATTCCTTGCCCTGCAACTTCCCAAGATCGCTCCATCTTCTCAGTAAATAATAGGTAAGAAGGGAAGCGGTCTGGTTGCCATTCACAAGGATAAACTCGTTTTTATCGTTCCGGATCGCAATTCCTACTCTGTCAGCGTCGGGATCGGTAGCGAGCACTAATTCCGCATTCTCCTTAACAGCAAGATCTATTGCCATCTGCAATGCTGACTGCTCCTCAGGATTAGGAGATTTTACTGTCGGGAAGTCTCCGTCCGGCACAGCCTGTTCAGGAACAATTGCAACATTCGTAAATCCGACCTCTTCGAGGAACTTTGGAAGAAGTTTATAGCCAGTACCATGAATTGGTGTATAGACGATCTTCATATCTCCATACCGAGCTACTGCTTCAGGAGACAGCATGAGTGTCTTGAGTTTATCGATATAAATTCTGTCTATATCTTCGCCAATCGTTATTATATTCTCTTCTCCTCCGCTTGTCTTAACCTGAGTCAGGGAAGAGATCTTGTTCACTTCATTAATAATGTTGGCATCGTGTGGTGCTGTTACCTGCGCACCGTCCTCCCAATATGCTTTATATCCGTTGTATTCTTTAGGATTGTGCGATGCCGTAATGACAACTCCGCTTTTACACCCCAATTCCCTTATAGTGAAACTTAGTTCCGGGGTAGGCCTTAAAGAATCGAATAAGTAAACGGTAAATCCGTTGGCAGCAAAAATTTCAGCGGTCTTCCTTGCGAATGACGAGCTATTGTTCCTGCTATCGTAAGCGACCGCCACTTTTATGTCCTGACCTTTGAATTGTGACACTATATAATTAGCTAATCCCTGAGTTGCCATAGCAACCGTATACTCGTTCATTCTATTGGTACCTACTCCCATGATGCCTCTGAGGCCTCCTGTTCCAAATTTGAGATTTTTGTAAAATGATTCTACAAGCTCCTTGTGGTCATTGTCAATCATCCATTTTACTTTTTCACGCGTAACTTCATCATACTCAGGAGACAACCACTCATAAGCTCTCTTTTCGACCAAAATATCCACTTCGTTTTTCATTTTATTCTCTAATAATTTTTTCATCTAAATTGTTTATTATTAAAATAACAATACCTTAAATTTCACCGTTTACAAATGTATAAAAAATTTATAAAATCTCA
>JAJBUQ010000009.1:0-133762 GCA_020860245.1 Rikenellaceae bacterium | reverse complement strand
CTTTCAGTCGTTTAAATAATCCTTAAAAAATGCCACTGCTTTTTACATATAAATTTAATCTGAAAAAACAATAAGAATCCATGTTTTTTTTAATAAAAATATGCACAATTTTGCATGAGTAAATCAAACACAAAATGTTAGCGGAAAAATCGAATAATACTTATATGGAAGCGTGGCAGATGTGCCTGAACCAAATTAAAGAACAAACCTCGTCAGAGGAGTTCACCAAATGGTTCAAACCCATCGTGCCTCTCGACTTCGACGGTACGGTGCTGAAACTGCGTGTTCCGGACAAAAGCTATGTAAGTCAAATCGAAAGGAATTATATTCCTTTTCTCCGCCCTATCATTCAAAAATTGTTCGGAGTGAAGACGTGCCTCAGATATTCGGTTCCTATGAACTCCAAAGATAGTAAAAACACTGAGAATAACACGCAGGCGGCTCAAGGCTACAACATTCAGCCCAATGTCAAAGAATGGAATCCATTCGCAATTCCTGGTATTCGTAAAATAACGATAGACCCTCAACTTAATCCGAACTATAATTTCGATACATTTATCGAAGGAGAATGCAACAGGCTTACACGTTCGGCAGGGCTTGCAGTAGCGGTAAATCCGGGAAGAACCCCGTTCAATCCGTTATTCATCTACGGAGATTCAGGTGTCGGTAAAACCCACATCGCCCAGGCAATAGGCATGGAGGTCAAACAACGGTATCCCGACCTTAAGGTTCTCTATGTGAGCACTAACAAATTTCAGGCACAGTTCCAGAATGCTGCAACCAAAGGGGAGCTTAACGATTTCATTCATTTCTATCAGATGATCGATGTCCTCATTATAGACGATATACAGGAACTGGCCGGGAAAGAAAAGACGCAGAATACTTTTTTTAATATATTCAACCATCTGCATCTTTCATTCAAACAATTGATCTTAACTTCCGATAAACCGCCCGTGGAGTTGAAAGATGTTGAACAAAGATTGATTACAAGATTTAAATGGGGATTATCGACACAGATTGTAAATCCGGATTACAATACCAAGATCAAAATAATAAAAAATAAAGCCAGGAGATTGGGTGCAGAACTTCCGGATGAAGTTGTCGAATTCATGGCAGAGAATATAACAGCGAATGTAAGAGAGATTGAAGGAGCTTTGTCTTCTCTTATTGCCAACGCTTCTTTTCTCAATAAGAAGATCACTGTTCCTTTGGCCAGGGAGATATTAAAAGTCTACGTTAAGTACAGTAGAAAAGAGATTACCATAGAAAATATTTGCAAAGAGGTATGTAAACATTTCAATCTCGACGAGGAGAAATTCAATTCGAAAAGAAGGACCAGGGAGATCGCTCAGGCCCGGCAGATAGCCATGTATTTAAGTAAAAATTACACTAAACTTCCCCTTACGGCGATCGGGAGTGCGATCGGAAATAAAAACCACGCCACTGTGCTGCACGCCTTTAAAGCGGTAACAAATCTGATAGAGACTGACAAAGAGTTCAGAAATCACATCGAAGAGATAGAAAAGAAAATTCAACTAAAATAATAACGATACCTTAGACCCCTTACTGAAATGAGGGGTTTTTGATTGTTTATTTTTAAATTAATACCTATCTTTACAATTATCACAAAATAACCGATATGTTAAAAGAAGGAGATACTGCCCCTGTTTTTTCAGGCAGGGACGGGAATGGTAACATAATAGGCATTAATGATTTTAAAGGCAGAAGACTCATACTCTATTTTTATCCTAAGGATAACACTCCCGGATGCACAGCAGAGGCGTGCAGCCTCAGAGACGGATATTCACAATTAAAACGACTCGGTTATACTATCTTAGGCGTAAGTCCGGATAAAGAATCCAGCCATTTGAAATTTTCGGAAAAAAATTCTCTTCCATTCCCTTTGATTGCAGATACGGAAAAAGAAATTGCAACGGCATACGGAGTGTGGGGAGAAAAGAAATTTATGGGTAAGACTTATATGGGAATTATCCGCAAAACTTTTATAATAAACGAAAACGGTATTATCGAAAAAATATTCGACAAGGTGAGAACCAAGGACCATGCGGAACAAATACTGGAAAATATAAAACAATAAGCTATAAAAATGTCTGAAGAAACAAAAGAACCACAGAAGTCTCAGGTTAATCCGGAGAAATTGAAAGTCCTCAGCGCGGTCATGGACAAAATCGAAAAAGACTTCGGCAAAGGGGCCATAATGCGTATGAGCAGCAAAGCAGTAGAAGATATTCCTGTTATACCTTCGGGATCCGTAACTGTCGATAGTGCATTAGGTATCGGAGGATACCCTAAAGGACGTGTGATCGAGATCTACGGTCCGGAATCTTCCGGTAAAACAACGCTTGCAATCCATGCGATAGCAGAAGCGCAGAAGGCCGGAGGAATCGCAGCATTCATCGATGCCGAGCACGCGTTCGACAGCACTTATGCGCAAAAATTGGGCGTGGACGTGGACAATCTTCTTATATCGCAGCCTGATCACGGCGAGCAAGCCTTAGAGATAGCTGACAGCCTTATCCGCTCCAGCGCTATCGATATTGTCGTTATTGACTCGGTAGCTGCACTCACTCCTAAATCGGAAATCGAAGGAGAGATGGGTGAATCCAAAATGGGATTACAGGCAAGGCTTATGTCTCAGGCACTTAGAAAACTTACTGCAAGTATAAGCAAAACCGGAACTGTTTGTATATTCATCAATCAACTCAGGGATAAAATCGGGGTGGTATATGGCAATCCGGAAACTACCACGGGAGGTAATGCGCTTAAATTCTACTCCAGCATCCGTATCGATATTAGAAAGATCGCAAGCATTAAAGATGGCGAAGATCAGCTCGGATCGCGCGTAAGGGTGAAGGTGGTTAAAAATAAAGTTGCTCCTCCGTTTAAAAAAGCGGAATTCGATATTATGTTCGGCGAAGGGATCAGCAAGATTGGAGAGATAGTGGATCTCGGAGTCGAATACGGAATAGTAAAGAAGAGCGGCTCATGGTTCTCTTATGGCGATACCAAACTCGGACAGGGACGCGATACCGTTAAGGAATTATTCCGGGCAAATGATGAACTGAGAAATGAAATAGAAGCCAAAGTCCGTGAGGCTATGGCATCAAAATAAGAATTGAAGGCTGCTACTCCGCAGCCTTTATTTTTTTCTTGCTACTGTGATAACGACAGGGTTATGGTCAGAATTTTCGAATCCGAGATCCATAGTCCGAACGTCCAAACATTCGAAATGTCCGGAAACCATAAAAAAATCTATTAAAGTTACTGCTGTCGAGGCAACGGAATAAGGTTCGTATAAATATCTTGCAGTAGGAGCTCCTGAATCATAATACAAATTAATATTTTGCGTGATAAATTCTGGGGATAGAAGCCCTGGTCGAAAATATTTATTGTTCTTCTCCTCATCTGATTGAACATATCCGGGCGGATTTTGGTTCCAATCCCCTCCTATTAAAAATAGAGGTGTACCGTATAATGCAATACTATCAATAATATACCGCACTTCACGCATACGCTGACTGTCATCTTCAAAGGCGCTGTTGTGGATATTATAAACTGTAAAAAATTCCCCGTCCTTCAATTTATAAGTACATGAAAGGACGCATCTCTTCAATTCAAAATAACTCTCCGGAAATTTAAAATCCGGCTGCGGCAGGCTATGCCTCATAACAAGTTCGGGAGCCAATTTACTCAATACCGCAATACCGCTCTCGACCCTTCCGATAGGATTTCTCAATGGTATGGGAATAAACGGAACCCTGAAATTAAAAGCAAAATACAGATTATAATCCGTCATGATATCGGAAATAATATCGAACTGATTAATGTAATAACTTCTTTTCGAGTGAATGTCGACCTCTTGAAGCAATATTATATCGGCATCGGAGTTTTTAAGTAATGCCGTTATTTCGGAGAGATTCTCTACACTCCGTTTATAAGAAGAACGTACATCCCTACCCCCTTCATAAAAAAAATCCATATCCGCTCCTAACCCTGCGTAACCGATGTTCCACGTAAGGATTCTAAGGGTATCGGACAGACCTTCCGCCCCTTGCCCGATCTGAATTATTTCATGCCTCTGAGGCTGATATTGATTTATAGATATAAAAATTACTGCTAAAACAGGCAGTATAATCAGCATAATAAAAATATACAGTCCCAGTTTTATTTTATTTCGCAATAACATCGAGCAATGTATTTATCACCATATCCGCTGTAATTTCATTAAGGCACGGATAATTACCTTTAATACAAGGTTTATTTCCGTAAACAGAGCAAGGTCTGCAATCCATATCGAGTTGAACGACATTCTTGACGGACTGCCCGTATCCCATAAATCCTGCATAAGGGTGAGTGGCTCCCCATATGGACACCGCCGGTACCCCTACGAGCGAAGACATGTGCATAGCAGAGGAATCCATACTCAGCATGACATCGAGATGCGAAATAAGGTCGAGTTCTCCGTTAAGAGGCAGTTTGCCTATAACCGAATGCACATTGGTATATTTCAACTCCCATTCCTCGGCTATATTTTTTTCCAACTCTCCCCCTCCGAATACAAACATTTTCAGTCCGGTCTGTTGACTGAGAATTCTGACAATTCTTTCAGTTTTTTCGACAGGGTATGTTTTTCCTCTATGCTGTGCAAACGGGGATATTCCTATCCAAGTCCGGTCTTTATCTCCGAATAAATTTATTATCGGATCAGGAATCTGTGTATCGTCCGAAGGTTTTAGTTTGTTATTCAAAGATAGATCGAAGCCCAGCCTCCCAAAGACATCGGCATATCTCTCCACCGTAGTTGTAAGAGGTTTAAAGACTTTGTTTTTACTGCGCGTCAGTCGTTTTTTTTCGGTTCGGCCCTTATCTATTACAGCTACTTCCGCCCCTGTAAGGCGAAACAAAGAAGTCAATGTTTTACTTCTTATAACATCATGCAGGTCAGCAACGTAATCGACCTTATATTTTGCTTTGATCTCCCTATACAGACGGATCATTCCTCTAAAACCTTTGTGACGGCCTTTAAGATCCAAGTCGACAAACGAGAGATTCGGTATATTCCTAAAGAACGGACGAAAGAAGGGACGGGTCAACAGAATGATATTCACATCGGGATATTTTTCCCTGAGCGCAGATACCACAGGAGATGTCATAGCGACATCTCCCATAGCTGATAATCTTATTACGAGTATAGTTTTCATTTCTTTGCATAGAGAACCGGATTAAGTTCCGGGTCATTATACATCTTCATCTGTTTGTAAACTTTCATATATTTTCTTCCGCTCTCAATATCCGCGAGAAGTTCGTCGATGGCGGTGGAGAGATCGATGCGCTGCGCAAGAAGTACATCAAGTTTTGTCTGACACGCATCTTTATGTTCAGGCGACACATCGTCTCTTTTGACTTCCTGCTCCATATGGTAAATTTTTAGGGCAAGGATTGACAGACGGTCAATCGCCCAAGCTGGAGTCTCGGTATTTATTTTCGCATCCGCAGAAACCGCAATATCCTTATATTTGTCCAAGAGATAACTGTCGATATATTCCACCATATCAGTGCGTTCCTGATTCGAGGCATCGATGCGGCGTTTTATAACCAACGCATCGGAAGGATCGATATTGGGATCGCGTATAATATCTTCGAGATGCCATTGTACGGTATCTATCCAATTTTTCAGATATAATAAATGTTCTATTTCATCTTTAGAATACGGATTTTCAATATTTTTATCTATATCGTCATACTTATGATATTCGTCGATAGACTTCCGGAATACTTCATTTGCTTTTTTTGTAAACATGCCTTAAATTTTTAGGTTCCTACAAATATAATGAATAAATGGAAAAAATATCATGAGCGCTTTTTTATCTTAAGCTGCCATATTCTCTCATTATATCGTAAGCGTGATCTATACCCAACTCACCCGCTTTATTTATATCGAGAAATCCTTTTTTACTGTCTTTAAGGTATATCTGCACTAATCCCCTGTTGTAGTATGCCTCTGCAAAATCGGGAAATAATTCTATTGCCTTAGTATAATCTTCGATAGCTTCCGGCATTTTGCCCGACAGACACTGCAAATTTCCCCTATTATAATAGGCATACGCTAAATCAGGCATCAATTTAATGGCTTTATTAAGGTCGGAAAGAGCTTCATCGTAACTGTATACAATCGTTTTATTAATATGAAGCCTGTTCACCGGATCAGTGTCGAGAGTTATATTTTTAAAATTACTTTCGATCGAGGAAATAAAATCGATCATTTCGCTCCGGGTCGCACTCCTGTTTATATAAAGATAGGGATTAGCAGGCTCCTGTTCGATAGCCTGATTGTAGCTGTTTATAGAGTTTGTATACTGTTTAATAAGATACTGGGTAATGCCTTTGGAGAAACTGATTTTCCAGTCGTCTTGCGCTGAAGATAATTCTCTTAACATATCCGAGTCTCCTGCAAGCAAAGAGTCTATATCCATATCGGATTCACGATTAGTTAGCACTAATCCAGGTAAACCCATCTCTTCGATAAAATCATTTATCTTTTCAGAGTAATACTTCTTATCCAAATCTTGACCGTCAGCATAATTAATTATAAACTTAAACTGCGGCAGCAGCGTTATATCCGCATTATTAGACCGCAGAGCAGTTTCAAATTCATTGCTGAAGTCGTAGTCGAACGAGATAAGACGATTGAAATGACGACTGGTATCTGCATATATCGAGAATGTACTGTCGTTCAATTTCGAACGATATTCGGCAATTTTCAATTCGGCAAATTCCTGATCACTCTTCGCTCCGGTAAAATCCCGGAGCATATATCTGAGAGAGGATCTTCCGAGATACGCATTCGCAAAATCGGGATACAATTCTATTGAACGGGTGTAATCCTCTATCGCATCTTCGAGATAACCCAGCTGATACAGCAAAGCAGCCCTGTTATAATAAACCAGAACATTATTCGGGTTCAAAAGCGCTACGTTATTATAATCCTCAAGAGCGTTATTATAATCACCGATCTGCGTTCTGAGAATAGCCCTGTTAAAATAGGTTACCGACGACGTGGAATCCAATTCCAATACCTTGTTAAAGTCATCTATGGCATCCAAAGGTCTTTGGTTATTAGAAAAAAGAAGCGCACGGTTAAAATAACTCATTACGTAATCCGAATCATTCTGTATCGCCTTATCAAAATCGGCAAGAGCTTCTTCATAATGGTTTTGGATCATGTGCAATACCCCTCTTCTGTTATACCCATCAGGGCTATACCTGTTTGTACGTATCGCCTGATCGAAGCACTCGAATGCGCTTACTGTATCTTTAAGATAAATATAGCAGGTTCCTTTATACGAATAAACTTCGGAGACTTTGGGATCGAATTTCAAAAACTCATCAAAATCATCGATAGCTTTATCGAACTGCCTGTTCATCAGGAATGTTACGCCTCGACTATAATATGGCCCCGGAAGATCCGGACGGAGATCTATCGCCTCCCTGAAATCATTTAATGCATCGTCGTAATTTCCCATTCTGGAACGGGTAATGGCCCGGTAGTGGTAAGCCATCGTATAAACCGGATTATTATCTATCGCCAATGAGAAATCGTATTCCGCTCCGTGAAGATCATTAAGGTTATATTTTGCAACCCCTCTTAAAAAATACCCTTCGTATGCTTTTGGATCGAAACGGAGTAAAATATTAAGGGTTTCAATCGCATCTCTGTATTTATTATCGATTATGAAACTGCGTCCCATATAGTAGAAATAATTCTTATTATACTGAGACTTGCCTTTATATCCTGTAAAACATATAATTATAAGTAAAACGAAAATGAGGAACCGGAGCTTTTTATACATATATTGAAAATTACCGTAATAATTCAACAAAACTAATAAATTTAATACATTAAAATTAACGCCACGGAGAATAATATTATTTTATACCGTGGATTGCAATTTAATGCAGCGGTAATTGTAAATTAATCAGGCAATTTTATGGTTTATTTTCATTTAACTATTATCTTAGCGAGGTTTTAATTTAAATTAATTTTATCAGATCTTAAAATGAAAGCAGATGTAGTTTTAGGGCTCCAGTGGGGGGATGAAGGCAAAGGCAAGGTTGTAGATGTTCTCACGCCCGGTTACGATACCATAGCACGTTTTCAAGGAGGCCCTAACGCAGGACACACATTGGAATTCAACAATGAAAAATATATTCTCCGTTCTATTCCTTCAGGAATTTTTCAAGGAAATAAAATAAACATCATAGGCAACGGGGTAGTTCTTGATCCGGCGCTGTTCAAGGCAGAAGCGGAAGCACTCGCAAAATCGGGACATGATCTTACCAAAAGATTGTTTATATCTAAAAAAGCGCATCTTATCCTGCCTACCCACAGAATTCTCGATGCGGCTTACGAAGCTGCAAAGGGAGACGCTAAAGTAGGGACGACAGGCAAAGGAATCGGTCCTGCCTATACGGACAAAACAAGTCGAAACGGCCTTCGCGTGGGGGATATTTTATCCGGTTTCGATTCAAAATACCGGACAGCTAAGGCAAAACACGAGAAAATTCTTTCAGACATGAAGTTCGGATACGATATCACCGAACTTGAAAAGGAATGGTTGGAAGGAGTAGAGTATTTGAAAAAATTCAATCTTATCGACAGTGAGATTTTAGTAAATGATTTAATTAATAATAATAAATCTATTTTATGCGAAGGGGCGCAAGGCACGATGCTTGATATAGATTTTGGGTCGTACCCTTTTGTTACTTCTTCCAATACAATATGCGCAGGAGCATGTACGGGATTAGGGATAGCTCCGAATAAGATCGGAGAGGTTTACGGTATATTCAAGGCCTACTGTACAAGGGTCGGAAGCGGACCATTCCCTACGGAATTGTTCGATGAGGTGGGAGACTCGCTTTGTGAAATAGGGCATGAATTTGGCTCTGTAACAGGAAGGAAGAGAAGATGCGGATGGATCGATATGGTAGCTCTGAAATATTCTGTAATGATAAACGGCGTTACGTCCCTTATCATGATGAAGGCAGACGTTATGAACCACCTCGATATCATCAAAGCAGGAGTTGCCTACGAGATTGACGGAGAGATTATAGAGAACTTCCCTTACGAACTCGACGAACACGTAAAGCCTGTATATAAGGAGTTTAAAGGATGGAACTGCGACATTAACGACATAAGAAATTACGATGATTTCCCAGCAGAATTTAAAGAGTATGTAGAATTTATCGAGAAAGAAACCGGTGTACCGGTTAAAATAATATCGGTAGGACCGGATCGCGACGAGACTATCATGAGGTAAATTTATATATATGCGACAAACTATAAAATAATTTATTATGAAAGCAAAATTTAAATCATTTACTATTATTACTTTATGTATTCTTGCATTCGCATCTTGCTCCAAAATGAATAAAACAGGCAAAGGAGCCCTGATAGGTGCAGGAGGAGGAGCTGGTCTCGGAGCCGGTATCGGTGCAATAGCCGGAGGCGGTAAAGGCGCAGCTATCGGTGCTGCTGTCGGAGGTGCCGTAGGTGCAGGTTCGGGAGCATTGATCGGAAGGCGTATGGATAAACAACAGAAGGAACTCGAACAGGAACTTGCTGACGATGCAACAGTCGAGACTGTAACGGACGACAACGATCTTCAAGCAATTAAAATTACCTTCAATGAAGGAATCCTCTTCCAGACAGGTAAGAGTGATCTTTCAGCTTCGTCGAGAGAAGCTTTATCTAAATTCGCCCGTTCGTTGAACGAACATCCTGATACGGATGTAACTATCATGGGACACACGGACAATACCGGAAGCCGCGCGATCAATGAAAAATTATCCATGGAAAGAGCGGACGCAGTTGAGAATTATCTTGTAGGAAGCGGAGTGTCAAGATCCCGTATGCATACTGAAGGCTTGGCTTATGATTATCCTATCGCTGACAACTCTACCGCAGAAGGAAGGGCTAAAAACAGAAGAGTCGAGATATATATTACTGCTGGTAAAGATATGATTACAGCAGCAGAAGCTGGAAATTTAGAATAAATTAGCTATAATTCTAAAAAAGCTGTCCGTGGACAGCTTTTTTTATTGCATTCCTGCCTGACGTTTAGCTTTCATTAATATCGAAAATGCACGGTGGATATCTTCGTCGCTAATTACAACGGTAAATTCATTTGTAGTAATGATTACCTCCGTTATATTTATATTATCCCATGCGAGTTCTTTAAATATATAATAATAAACTCCAGGGCACACACTATTTTCAGACGGAAGTTTAACGGTTATGGAAGACAGATCTTCGCTCTTTGCAATCAACTTTTCGTCTTTAAAAGTCTCTGCGACTAAATCGGCAATGGAACTACTGACAACAAGAGTAGTCTCGTAAATTCCCTGAGAAAAAGTACAGAACACATCTTTCATATTCCTGACTCTATCCAGCAGGATAGCCTGCTTTTCGAATAGGGTATGCGAATTTGCATAGGCTATATCTGCGAGATTCGACCGCACGATAATGTCACCTATATTTTCGACCACTCTTTTAAATTTCATCACAGACATTAATTCCAATCTCGGAACGAGTCGGTTCAAAGCCACTATGACAGCGCTGTCATTAACCTCCTTGCCTACTTTTTTTTCTATTTCAGGCTTAAGTTTCCTTGCCAGTGCGGACAAATTCACAAGGCCTTCAACTAACGCGCTCTCCAGGAGCGGCTTCTTTTTTATTACTTCTTCTACCGCATTAGGGATAGTTATCATGATGTTACTATTTTAACAAAATTATAAATTTTAAAACATTTTGTTGTCTTAGCAAAATATTTTATATTTGCCGATATTTTCATGATATATAGAATTATACTGTTTTTGAAAATATTACACAAAAAGAGTAATTTTTTTTCAATTTTACAAATATTAGCTACATAACCACACATTTAATTGATATTATGATAAAGGTTTTAAAATTTGGCGGAACATCTGTGGGATCTGCAGAGAACATGAAAAAAGTAGCTTCGATTATCAAATACGAAGGCTCTCACATCACAGTGCTGTCCGCTATGTCAGGCACCACAGACTCTCTCGTTAAAATTGGGAATCTTGCTAAAGAAAAAAATACTGCAAAAATAAATGAAGTAATAGGACAGCTAAGGGAAAAATACTCCACATGCATTAATTCCTTGTTGGCCTCTCCGGCAAATGCCATCGCAAAAATGGAAAACACCTTCGGATTGATAAACGACTTTGTAAACAATTACAAAGAGGGTAAATCGGAACGGGGAATCCTCGCACAAGGCGAACTGCTGACATCTTTTATATTTACAGAATATTTGAAAGAATCGGGCGAGGAGGCAGTTTTACTCAACGCACCGGATTTTATGATAACGGATAACGACAGCAAAATAAAAAAAGAAGTTCTAAACAACAGACTTACAGCTCTTACCAAACAGGACGGAATTTATTATATTACTCAGGGCTTTATCTGCACGAACAACGATGGTGAAATAGATAATCTCGGACGCGGAGGAAGCGATTACAGTGCAGCTCTCATGGGCGAGGCCCTCTGCGCTGACGAGGTGCAGATATGGACGGATATCGACGGAATGCACAACAACGATCCGCGTTACGTAGAAAAAACCGTTCCGATCCGTCACATGAGCTTCGACGAAGCAGCGGAGCTTGCATATTTTGGAGCCAAGATTCTTCATCCGGCAACTATTCAGCCTTGCAAGGATCACGGAATACCCGTGAGACTTAAGAATACTATGGATCCGGATGCGGAGGGAACTTTAATCGCTAACGGGGAAGCTTCTTCGGACTTCTGTGCAGTAGCTGCAAAGGATAATATCACTGTGATACGAATATACTCGGCACGAATGCTGATGGCTTACGGATTCCTGAGGAAGGTATTCGAAATATTCGAGAACCACAGGACATCTATCGATATGATTACCACTTCGGAAGTTGCGGTATCCCTGACTATCGACGACGATTCAAATCTCGATAAAATCATTAAAGAACTCGAATCGCTCGGAACTATCGAGATCGAAAGAAATAATACAATAATCTGCGTTGTTGGACGCGTGGATCACCAACAGGCAGGAATGACTGCAAGAGTGTTCAATAGTCTTTATACGATACCTGTTAAAATGATCTCCTATGGTGCCAGCCATAGAAGTATCGTCGTCCTTATCGACACCGACCATAAGATTCAGGCTCTTAAAAATCTTAACGTAGGATTATTCAATCTGTAAAAATGGGCAGTAAAAAATACATCGAAAAATTAAAACAACTCCCTACTCCGTTTTATTTTTATGACATGGAGTTGCTGAAAGAGACGCTACAAACGGTTACCTCCGAGGCAGGCAAATACGGCTTCGACGTACATTATGCGGTTAAAGCCAATTACAGCGACCGTATAATGGAAGAAATAAATAAATTCGGTTTAGGGACCGACTGCGTGAGCGGAGGGGAAGTCCGTCGTTCGGTCGAGTGTGGAATTCCGGCATCGAAGATCGTATTCGCAGGTGTTGCCAAGAGCGATGAAGAAATCAAATATGCCCTGAAGAACGATATTTTTTCGTTCAACTGCGAGTCGCGTGAGGAACTGGAGATAATTAATAAGATCGCCGGAGAGATGGGCAAAACTGCTACTGTAGCGCTAAGAATTAATCCTGACGTCGATCCGAAGACCCATAAGAATATCTCGACTGGTAAGGCAGAGAATAAATTCGGTATCTCTTACAGCGAGATAGAAGAAGTTATCGGTGAAATTTCTGCTCTCAGGAATATAAACATAATTGGAATACACTTCCATATAGGCTCCCAAATCCGAGATTTATCGGTTTTCAAAAAATTATGCGACCGAGTGAACACCTTGCAGGAATGGTTTATCGATCAAGGTTTTAACCTCAAACACATAAATGTAGGCGGCGGATTGGGAATAAATTACGATGAGCCGGATGCGGAACCTATACCGGATTTTAAAACTTATTTTAAAATATTCAGCGACAATCTTAAATTAGCTGAAGGACAAACACTCCACTTCGAGCTCGGCAGATCTATTGTAGGACAATGCGGAGAACTGATAACCAAAGTTTTGTACACCAAAGTGAACGGAGAAGGAACCGAGATAGCGTTGGTGGATGCGGGGATGACAGACCTTATTCGTCCTGCGATGTATCAGGCAAAACATAAAACGGTGAATCTTACATCGGATTCCGGTAAATGTAAGAACTACATGGTGGCAGGTCCGATTTGTGAATCTACCGATGTCTTTGGTAAATCTATTGAATTGCCGGAAACTAAGCGCGGAGATCTCCTCACCATGAAATCCGCAGGAGCTTACGGACGATGTATGTCCTTCGGATATAACTTACGGGAACTACCCAAAGAGTACTTCAGCGATGAACTATAATAAAATGATCCGGTTTAAAGACCGGATCATTTTATTTATACGTAAGTATGGATAATTCTCTACCGAAGGTCTCATAAGCCACCTCTACGATATCGCTGATCGTGATATTTTTTATCTTGTCAGCGATGTACTCCAATGAATGAATATCATCATACAGTAATATGCTCCTTCCCGCTCCTATCATCAATCCTTCGTTATTTTCATTGGATATATATAGCTGTCCGAGGAACTGTTTTTTCGCAATTGAAATTTTCCTCTCGGATATTTCTCCTGAAATAAGTTTTTTCAACTCTTTATCGGTCATTTCGATGCACTTGGCTACATTTATATCTTCGGTCCCGAAATAAACGGTAAAAATTCCTGTATCGCTTAACGGGGTATATCCCGCCTCTATATTATATGCTAACCCTGCCTTCTCACGAACCACAGTATTCAAAATCGAGTTCGCCGAATTCCCTCCGAGCAAATTGACGATAAATGCCAGCGTTATTCTTTTTTCATCGGTACAGTCATAAGCGAGTCCTCCGATTATGCAGTGAGCCTGATATGTATTACGATTAAATTCTTTCCGGAAAAAATTATTCTTTTCAAATCTTTCCCTTTTATATTCGCTAAAATTGGGTGGAATGTTACCGAGATACTTATAACATATTTCTTTAAATTTATTCTCACCGTAACTGTTTACGGAGGTGAAGACTATCCGGTCGGTGTTATAATTTCTTTTTATAAATTTTCTTATGGCATCCGAACCGAGTTTGGAAACAGATTTTTTATTTCCAAGAATATTATGTCCCAATGAAGAACCGGCAAATAGTAAATCCTCGTATTCATCGAAAATTCTCTCAGACGGCGAATCTTTGTATGAGTTTATCTCGTCTTTAATAATTTCTTTCTCCTTATCGACCTCTTTTTCAGGGAAAGTGGAATTAAAAACTATATCCGATAAAAGTTCGGCAGATTTAGCGAAGTCAGCTTTAAGGGTAGTCGCATGAATTATCGTCTCCTCTTTTGTAGTGTATGCGTTAAGTTCTCCGCCAAGATTCTCCAAACGGTTGTTTATATGGAAGGCCTTACGTTTTGCCGTCCCTTTAAACAGCGAATGTTCGAGAAGATGGGCTAATCCGTGCTCATCGTTATTTTCATCTCTACTGCCGGCACCGACCACAATTCCACAATATGATACCGGAGATTTTACTTGATGATGCACACAGCGTATGCCGTTGGGAAGTTGAAATCTATATATATTCATTCTTTATATCATCGTTAGCTTTAAGGAATCTTCCGGTATAGCTCTTTTCGCAGTTTTTTATCTCGTCCGGCAGACCTTCGAATATAAGGGTTCCTCCCTCTTCTCCACCTTCCGGTCCGAGATCGATTATCCAATCGGCATTTTTTATAACGTCCATGTTATGCTCCACAATAACGATGGTATGTTCTTTTTCGATAAGTGCATCGAAAGATTTAAGAAGTTTTTTAATATCATGAAAGTGAAGACCGGTCGTAGGCTCATCGAAAATAAACATTATAGGTTCCGGATTTGCGTCTTTAACAAGGAAAGAAGCGAGTTTAACTCTCTGGTTCTCCCCTCCTGACAGTGTCGAGGAGGACTGCCCTAATTTAATATATCCGAGTCCCACATCCTGAAGAAGTTTAAGTTTATCCACTACACGTTTGGCCGCTCCGGAGTTTTTATCCTCCCTAAAAAAATCTACAGCAGAATCTATCGTCATTTCAAGGATATCGTATATAGATTTTCCCCTATATTTAACTTCAAGAATGTCGTCCTTAAATCTTTTCCCTCCGCAGGCATCGCAAGCAAGCTCTACATCGGCCATAAACTGCATCTCGACCTTGGTGAACCCTTCCCCTTGACACTCTTCACACCGTCCACCTGCAATATTAAAGGAAAAATGAGACGGTCCATACCCGTTCATTTTCGCATACTGCTGATCGGCAAGAAGTTTCCTGATTTCATCGTAAGCTTTAATATAAGTGACAGGATTCGATCTCGAAGATTTTCCGATAGGATTCTGATCGACCATTTCCACATGCTTTATCATGTTTAAATCTCCGAACAGTTTTTCGAAATTCCCCGGTTTTAATCCCACCTCATATAATTCTCTCCTTAATGCGGGATATAGAATTCCTTTCACAAGCGAAGATTTTCCACTTCCGCTAACTCCTGTTATACAAGTCATAACGCCAAGCGGAATTTTTACATCCACACCTTTCAGATTATTTTCACGCGCACCTTTAACTCCTATATAGTTACTCCATTTTCGAACGTGCGAGTGTTTTTTTATGGATTCCCTGCCCGTAAGGTATTTTGCCGTAAGGCTGATATCGCTATTTATAAGTTCATCAAAACTCCCATTGAATACTATCTCCCCCCCTTTATATCCGGCTTCCGGACCAACATCTATAACTGTATCCGCAGCACGGATTATTTCCTCTTCATGTTCGACAACTATCACAGTATTACCGAGATCACGAAGTTGTTTCAGAACCTTTATCAGTCGGTGTGTATCGCGGGGGTGAAGACCGATACTCGGTTCGTCGAGGATATACATAGAACCCACGAGACTGCTGCCCAGCGAAGTGGATAGATTTATCCTCTGGCTCTCACCTCCTGATAATGTGGACGACAAACGGTTCATAGTCAAATACCCTAATCCCACATCCAACAAATACTGCAGGCGGTTTTTTATCTCGGTAAGAATACGTTCGCCCACGTTCTGATCGTAAATCGAGAGCTCCAGTTCTGAAAAAAAACCATGAAGCTCTTTTACAGACATAGAGACTAATTCTGCAATATTCTTACCTCCGATCTTAACATTGAGCGCTTCGGGCTTCAATCTCTGCCCGCCGCAGTCCGGACAAAGAGTTTTACCCGAATAACGCGAGAGCATTACCCTGAACTGTATTTTATATTTTTCGCTTTCGAGAAATTCAAAGAAATTATCCAGTCCTTGAAAATATTCGTTGCCTCTCCAAAGAAGCTGTTTTTGTTCCGTAGTCAGATCGTAAAACGGTTTATGAACGGGAAAATTGAATTTCGAAGAATTCATGACGAGCTGCTCTTTCCACCATTTCATAGTATTACCGCGCCAGCATGCTATCGCATCGTCATATACAGTTTTCGATTTATCGGGAACGACCAGATCCTCGTCTATACCGATCACTTTGCCGTAACCTTCGCAACGCGGACACGCACCTATCGGATTATTAAAACTGAACATTTGTTCGGAAGGTTCATCGAATAATATTCCATCCGCTTCGAAACGATTGTTAAAATATTCGTATTGAATTCGATCTTCACAATCGTTAAAACCTACCAAACACTCTCCATTGCTGTAATTAAACGCAGCCTGTACGGAATCTGCAATTCGCGACCGTTCTTCCTCGTTATCGGCGACAGTCCCCCTGTCTATAAGGATATTTATCCCGGCGGCGTCAGGGAACTTGTTCTCTGTTAAATAATCCTCGATAAAAACAGTTTCGCCATCGACCATCAGCCTCTGGAATCCGTCTTTAACCAGTAAGGTGAGTTTTTCTATAATCCCCTGACCTTCCCGGAGATTAAGGGGAGACAGTATCCAGAATCTCTTACCATTTCCTAACGATATTATAAAATCTACAACGTCATCCAAACTGTGGGACCTGACCTCCTTACCGGATACCGGAGAATAAGTATGTCCGATACGTGCATATAATAATTTGAGATAATCGTATATCTCGGTCGATGTGCCTACGGTAGAACGTGGATTACGAGTGTTGACCTTCTGCTCGATAGCTATCGCGGGCGCAATCCCCGTAATAAAATCTACGTCCGGTTTATTTATCTTGCCTAAGAACTGCCTTGCATAAGCAGAGAGACTCTCTACGTACCTGCGCTGTCCTTCTGCAAATATCGTATCGAAAGCAAGAGTGGATTTACCCGAACCGGACAAACCGGTAATAACCACAAGTTCATTATGTGGTATTTTGAGTTCGATATTTTTAAGGTTGTGGACTCTCGCCCCTTTGATATGTATATATGGATGCTTCTGATTTTCTTTCATTTATCCAATACTTAAAGGCAATAACTACAAAGTTACTACCAAAATCTCTGACAATTAAATTGTTATTAAATGATAACGATTATTTGCTAAAAGGTATTGCTTAAACGATCGAAATCAGATTCGATATCGGAATCTATTTTTTTTACATTCTTAGCCACGTCTTGTTTCATGGCATTTTTCTCAACGGTAAATTCTACCATTTGTCCGGGAACGAGTTCGTTAAAATCACCTAAGACGTCCTGGTAGTGAAAGAAGAGATTATTATTAGGGAATTTTATAAATCCGAATCCGTTCTTTATGCTTAATATTTCGCCTCGCTCTTTTGTTCTTTCATCGTCGGAACCGGAACGGACATCGTTGGAAACAAATAGATCCATTATAACCGGATCGCCTTCTTCCAGACCCTTGTCGATTACATCCTGCATATATACCGGATGCGTTGCCAATTGAAGAAGATCATGGGAGGTTTTAGTAACCATCCTTACACCTTCGTCGTTATAATATTCAAATTCCCAACTCAGAAGCATAATATCGAGTCCCAATGTATTCAGTTTACGTACCAGAGGAACATAATCCGTATCGGAAACTATGAGGACTATCATATCCAACCGTCCCTTCAACGTAAGCTCATAAACTTCCAATGACAACCACACGTCTATCCCTCGCTCCTCTTTTCTTCCAAGAAGATTCCGAAGCGGAAGATAATGGGCATGGATTCCCTCAGACATTAATATATCGTCGAATACGCGGTCGTTATACAGCTGGCTTCCTCTTTGACTGGCCTCAGCCGCATTTATTCTACCGCGAAAATAATGAGCTTCTACTATATGGCATTTTTTCGGTTCTATTCCGTGTTCAAATGATACTCTATTTTTTATAAAATTATGTAAACCTGTTATACTTAGTCTCTTTCTTTGTGCATGCACGTAATTATAATAGTTGGAGGCGTGCAAGAAAAAATTACCATCATAAAACACTCCTATTTTGACAGATGATGAATTTCCATAAATATTCATGATATTATTTTACAATTACAATCTAATTTTTTATTTCAAATGTTACGTAATTATCAAAGATAAAACTTTTGACTAATATTACAAAATTAAATCAAATAAGGCTCACCCGAATAGAATTTAAAAGTTTAAACGAGAGTATATCGATAGTTAAATCTATAAATTAATAAATTGAGGAGTTGATAAAATGTTCTTTATAAATTATCTTTGACAAAAAAACAAATAAATTTGAATTATTATGAATCCCAAAAGTAAAGTTGAAATATTGGCTGGAATAACCGAAAAAATCTTCAGCATAACCCAAGACGTATGTTTTAAGGGTTCTATTTCAAGTATCGAAATAGATTTGCTAACAGACAAATTAAAAGCAGCTTATGACTGTTTGGTCGAGCTAAAATACAGTACGCGCAAAATTGAAGAACTCTCTGCAATCCCAGAGGAACTCGCCCCAGAACCAATAAAACCTGATGTTGCTCCTCAAAGTACGATCCACAATTCACCAGAACTTACCATAAAAAAAAGTTCTGATATCCTTTCAAGCAAGCATCTTATCGACTCGCTTTACGGAACTCCTTCTCAGGCGAAAAACGAAGACAATAACCCTCTATCGCCCTCAGACACTGAACCACCAAGAAATGAAGCTACGATATCCCATGAATCCAAGAGTTTAGCGACCGAATCCGACTCGAAAGAAGATATAACTTTATTCGACATTGGAAACAATCAAGATAGTATTGTATTAAATGAAGTCCTGGAAGCTAACGAGAGTAAAAATATTGCATCGGCAATTAATTCACAGTTAAAAAAGGAAATAAAAGACTACATCGGTATAAATGATAAATTTCTTCTTATGAGGGATCTTTTTTCCAATGATATCGATGTTTACAATAAAACTATCGATGCTCTGAATAATTTTACGGAGATAGACGATGCTTACATTTATTTGCAGGAAAATTTCATTATGAATCCTGAAAACGAAGCTGTAAAACTCCTCACTTCTATCATCGAACAAAGATTCAGTTAAAATTTTAAAATGGGTAAATTATTTGTCATACCTACCCCTATCGGAAATCTGGAGGATATCACATACCGAGCCGTAAGAATACTCAAGGAGGTAGACATGATACTTGCTGAGGATACGCGGACATCGGGTATTCTTTTTAAACATTACGGGATCGATAAAAAAGTCATTTCCCATCACAAATTCAACGAACATAAAACTGTCGAAAATATCACCGGATGGGTAAAAGAAGGTAAAAATATCGCTTTGGTGTCCGATGCAGGAACACCGGGAATATCAGATCCGGGATTCCTTCTGGTCCGAACATGTATCGAAAACGGGGTCGAAGTCGAGACCCTTCCGGGTGCAACCGCAATGATTCCGGCACTGGTAAACAGCGGTCTTCCATCCGACAGATTTTGTTTCGAAGGATTCCTTCCTGTAAAAAAAGGAAGACAGAAAAAACTCACTTCACTAAAAGACGAAGAAAGAACTATTGTTTTCTACGAATCTCCATATCGTGTAGTTAAAACACTCAAAGATATCGAGGAATACCTCGGATCAGACCGAATCGTATCGGTATCGAGAGAATTAAGTAAGTTGTTTGAAGAAAATCTTCGCGGTTCTGTAAAAGAGATGATAGAACATTTTACCCAAAAAGAACCAAAGGGTGAATTTGTTATAATTGTTTCAGGTAAGAATAAAAACCAGGAAAAAACAGAGAATGAACAATAGACCAAAACGGATGCTGCAGAATTTTTTACACGATAAATTCAATCTCGACGAAGATAAGGCATCGCAAGAAGAGGTAATGGAGAATGTGGTCAAAGGTGTTGAATTTAGAGGCACGAACCTGTGGATTTTAATATTTGCAACATTTATCGCGTCTCTGGGCCTTAACGTCAATTCTACCGCCGTTATAATAGGAGCCATGCTTATATCTCCCCTGATGGGTCCTATAATGGGTATAGGTCTGTCGCTTGGAATCAATGACTTCGATTTGCTGAAAAAATCGGTCAAGAACTTCGGGTTTATGGTGGCCATCAGTATTCTTGCCTCTACGATATATTTTCTTATAAGCCCTATAAGTACCGCGCAGAGTGAATTATTGGCACGCACCGTCCCCACAACATACGATGTATTGATTGCGTTTTTCGGTGGTCTTGCAGGAATAGTAGCACAGTCGAGAAAAGACCGTACTACTACCGTAATTCCGGGAGTCGCAATCGCAACCGCACTGATGCCTCCGTTATGTACTGCCGGATACGGACTCGCCACTCTGCAGTTCAATTTTTTTATCGGAGCATTTTATCTATTCCTTATAAATACTGTTTTTATCGCGTTTGCCGCCTACTTCGTGGTACGATTTTTAAAATACGACAAGAAAAATTTTCTCGATAAACAACGGGAAAAAAGGGTGGCAAGGTACATGGCCGTGATTTTAATCGCAACCTTCGTCCCAAGCCTTATAGTCGGATATAAACTTATCCGAAAAACTATATTCGACAGCAATGTCGAAAGATATATTTCCCATGTAGTCAACTTTGAAAATTCACAATTAATCGATCACAGAAGCCACTACCATCGTAAAGGGTGCGAGATAGAACTCATTATGTTCGGAGATCCAATCTCTAACGATGCCATAGCCAATATGTCTGCACAGTTGAGACATTACGGCCTGTTAAATACAAAACTCTCCGTACACCAGCCTACGGAGAAAGAACAGATCGGATTTTCGATTCTGGAGAGCAACGTCGAGCAAATACTTGCTGAAAAGAACAACCAAATTCTTTCGCTGGAGGAAGAACTTCGAAAATATACCTCGGATACTCTACCTGCAACGGAAATTGCCAGAGAGATGGCAGCCATCGCTAAAGCAGTTCATAACGTATCTATCTCCAAAAGTATAACTTACGATAAATCAGGGAATAGGATGGACACGACTTTGATGTGCTTTATAAATACCAAAGAAGAAAATCTCACCGCGCTGGAGCAAGAAACTCTTTCCAATTGGCTGAGAATCAGGACTAATGTCGAAAGGGTGAAAATTTATGTGGAATAATCCCTAAGTTAAATTATCTTTGCAGACAAATTAAAATAATCAGTAAATAAATGGCTTTACAATGCGGCATAGTCGGCCTGCCTAACGTTGGTAAATCGACTCTTTTTAATTGCTTATCAAACGCTAAGGCACAAGCGGCGAATTTCCCGTTCTGTACCATCGAACCCAACGTAGGAGTAATAACAGTTCCGGATGAAAGACTGATTAAACTATCCGAAATAGACAAACCGAAGAAGATCATTCCTACTACTATTGAGATCGTGGATATCGCAGGTCTCGTTAAAGGAGCATCCAAGGGGGAAGGATTAGGGAATAAATTCTTAGGCAATATCCGTGAAACGGACGCCATAATCCATGTTTTAAGGTGTTTCGACAACAGCAATATCACCCATGTGGACGGTAATATAAACCCTGTCCGCGATAAAGAGATAATCGACACTGAGCTGCAGTTGAAAGACCTCGAAACAATCGAAACAAGAATATCCAAGGTTCAGAAACAGGCCCAGACAGGGGGAGATAAAATTGCAAAACGGGTTTACGATATTCTACTTCAGTATAAAACCACGCTTGAACAGGGCAAATCTGCAAGGACGGTAAAACTGGACAAAGAGGATAAAAAATTTATGAGCGATCTTCATTTACTTACCGATAAACCGGTATTATACGTGTGTAATGTAGACGAGAACAGTGCTGTAAACGGCAACCAATACACCGATGCGGTAAAAAAAGCAATTAAAGACGAAGAAGCGGAGTTACTGATAGTTGCTGCGGCTACGGAAGCCGATATCGCCGAATTAGAGACTTACGAAGAGCGGCAGATGTTCTTAGAAGAAATCGGTTTAAAAGAATCCGGAGTGAGCAGACTTATCCGGACTGCATATAAGCTTCTCGATTTGGAAACTTATTTCACGACCGGCCAGCAAGAGAGTCATGCATGGACCTATAAGAGAGGCACCAAAGCACCTGCGGCCGCGGGAATCATACACTCGGATTTTGAGAGAGGATTCATTCGTGCAGAAGTTATCAAATACGAAGATTATATAAAATACGGTTCCGAGTCCGCTTGCAGAGATAACGGAAAGATTGCTATCGAAGGTAAGGAATATGTTGTTCAGGACGGTGATATCATGCACTTCAGGTTTAACGTCTGATACTACCAACCTTTTGTAATTAAACCTTTGCCCGGCATTTTAAATATAAATGACATGGATAATAGAAAAATACGAGTACGATTTGCCCCAAGCCCTACGGGACCCTTACATATAGGAGGCGTGCGCACTGCACTTTATAATTATTTTTTTGCAAAAAAAAACGGCGGCGACTTTATTCTCAGAATTGAAGATACCGACTCCCAGAGATTTGTTCCTGGAGCGGAAGAATATATCAACGAAGCACTAAAATGGTGTGGGATAAAAATCGATGAAGGGGTCCGCGAGGGGGGAACTTACGGCCCATACAAACAAAGCGAACGCAAAGAGATTTATCTTAAATATGCGGAACAATTGGTTAATTCGGGGCATGCCTATTATGCTTTCGACACTCCGGATGAATTGAACGCCATTCGGGCAAAATATGATTCTCAGGGAAGAATCTTCTCGTATAATCATGAAGTCAGAAAGAAGTTGGCGACATCACTAAATCTTTCTTCCGAAGAGGTCGAAAGAAGAATCGCTAACGGTGACAACTGGGTTATCAGATTCAAAATGCCCGAATCGGAAGAGATAATAATGAACGACCTTATCAGGGGTGAAGTAAAAGTCAATTCTTCGACACTGGACGATAAGGTTCTGTATAAATCTTCTGATAAACTTCCGACATATCATCTGGCGAATATCGTAGACGACCATTTAATGGAGATTACGCACGTAATACGCGGCGAGGAATGGCTTCCGTCGCTACCTCTCCATTACAAAGTATACGAAGCACTCGGATGGAAGAACACCCAACCCCGCTTTGCACACCTTCCGTTATTGCTTAAGCCGACCGGATCTGGAAAATTAAGCAAACGGGACGGCGATAAACTGGGCTTCCCTGTATTCCCGCTCCAATGGACGTCCCCTGACGGAGAAGTTTCCAGGGGCTATCGCGAGGATGGTTATTTCCCGGAAGCCTTTGTAAATATGCTATCACTTCTTGGATGGAATCCGGGCAGCGATCAAGAAATATTTTCTATGGAAGAACTTATCGATCTGTTCTCTCTCGAAAAAGTCGGCAAATCCGGTTCCAGATTCGATCCGGGAAAATCGAAATGGTTTAACGCCCAGTATTTAAAAGTAAAGAGCGATGATGAACTGAGCGAATTATTTCACCCTGTACTTGCCTCCAAAGGGATATACGCAGATAAAGCGAAGGTTGAGAAAATATGCGGAATGATCAAAGAGAGAGCAACTTTTGTTTCTGATTTTTGGGGGCTGTCATCGTTCTTTTTTATTGCACCCGAAATTTACGATCCGAAGGCAGTTGCGAAATTTTGGAAGGGGGATAATCCGCAACGTTTATCCGAACTGAAGGAATTAATTGCAAAATCGGAAAATTTCACTTCCGGCGAACTGGAAAAAACAGTTCATGACTGGATCACAGAGAAACAATATCCTATGGGGCAGATTATGAACAGCTTCAGGTTGTGCATTGTCGGAGAGAGCAAAGGTCCGAATATGTTTGACATCTGCGAAATAATCGGTAAAGAAGAAACGGTTTCGAGACTCAATAAGGCATTGAAGACCTTGTAACAAAGAGCGCGGTTCACGCGCTTTTTTTATATAAAAACCATATAATATTCCGGTGCGATCTCGTAATTTAGAGTTACCGATCCATATCCTGCAACTGAACAAACCAGGGATCTATCCGATGTGTTTATATCGGTCAAAACAAAATCCCGCTTAAAATCCACACCGTTTTTACCGTGGTATTTATATACCGCCTCCTTTGCGGACCATATTAAGAGGGGAGAAACATTTTCATTTATAATCAATTCAGACTCTTTATCTGAAATAATTCGCGATATAACAGGGGATATATTCCTATCCGAAGGTTCGATATCCACTCCGCACTTACGAGTACCGTTATAATACAACGCCACGAATCGGCTGCAATGGGATACGCTTATATATCCCTCGGCACCACATAAATGCGGAGCCCCTGAATCGTGGTAATCTACGCCAAAATGTCCGATATATTCTCTAACCAAATAATGCCACAGCATCCATTCGAACCGTCTGTGTGGATTGGTAATTTTGACAAAATATTCCTGTTCATATGGGAACAACTGAAGGTTTCCGACTAAAGCCTTATCTTCCTCTTCGATCTTCCAGATAACTATAAAACCAAACGGAACTTCTATTTTTTTAAAAAAAGGCATTATTCCGGCTTATGTATCTTGACTTTGATTTTATCTATGCGGAGACCGTCCACCGATTCCACGCGAAGAGAGAGGTCTTTAAAAAATAATTTATCCCCTACCTTCAAAAAGTCATGTTTACGTTCGAGCATCAGTCCGGCAAGGCTCTCCGCCTCTCCCTTATATTCATCGAGATAATCGTCATCGAAGTCGATTATTTTCAAAAAATCTATAAGATGCGTCCTACCTTCGAATATATAAGTCTTGGTATCAATCTGAGTATAATACGAGTGTTTAGTGTCGGACTCATCCGATATCTCCCCTACTATCTCCTCAAGTACGTCTTCCAAAGAGACCAAACCCAATGTAGAACCATATTCGTCCACAACTATCGCTATATGAATTTTATTCTCCTGAAATTCGGTAAATAAGTCGTTAATTTTTTTATGCTCCGGTACAAAGTACGGTTTACGGCACAATTTTTTCCAATCGAAATCATCCTTCTTATCGAGATAAGGCAGAAGATCTTTCACGTACAGAATACCGATAATATTATCCATTTTCTCCCTGTAAACAGGGATCCGGGAATATCCGGAATCTATAACCGTTTTGCATACGTCCTCAAATCCGGTATCTTCGTCCAACGCTACGACATCCACACGGGGACGCATAATCTCCTCTACCTCGGTGCTCATAAAGTTGACAATACCGGACAATATTTTTTTCTCTTCATCCGTCTGATCGGTGGTCATCTCAATCGCATTGGATATTTCATCCATTGAGATATTGACTTTTTTGACCGACAGTTTAGCATTTATGAAATCACTGGTATGGATCACAACATAAGAGAACGGGTAAAATATTTTTTTTAAAAATAACAGAATAAGCGATACGTTGCGCGATACGCTCAAAGCGCGGTAATTAGCATATATTTTGGGCATTATCTCTCCGAATAATAGCAGTATAAATGTTACGGCCACCACTTTAATTATGAACTCCAACACAGTACTTTCGAACGTAACGACGGAATCCATTATGGAGTTCGCAATTATTACTGCGCAGATATTGACAAGATTATTGACTATCAGAATCGTCGCAAGTAAATAATCCTGCATTCCAAGCAATTTCAGTACAGTCTGGCTTCGCCGGCTGTTATCTTTTCGTAGAGATTCGATATCCTTCGGAGACAAAGAAAAGAATGCAGTCTCGGAACAGGATATCACCGCTGAAAATGTCAAAAGAATGATTAGTAAGGCAGACTGGGCTACCGTATAAAGATTAAAAGAATGAAATATGATCTGATGGTCTTCCAACGTTGTTAATTATTGTTTTTCTGCAAAAATAATATTAGTTATCAATAATACTACTTAAACAAATCCATGGGAATTATGAAATTTTTTATATAAGGCATGCGATTCGTATCCCATCTTCCGTAAGCAACGACTGATAGTGTGTTTTTGGATAAAGAGGTAACGGTCGGAAATCCACAGTCGTATACCCTTAAATCGGTCATATCCGGCTCGGTTGTTTGAGGATAATTATCGGCAATCCGTACCTTGAGTCCGTTCTTTCTTCCCTTAACGAGTTCTTTTAAATCCCCTGTCCACATTACCAGGTCTCCGAAGAACGGGTTTACTGATCCGTTTCTGAAATGCCGGCACATATCCCTGTAAGCAATATATATCTTTTTATTGATCACTGCAACAGAGAATCTGTCTCCCTGAATGAAATCCGGAAGTGCGACCGGATAAGTCCACTTTTCACCATTATCCGTACTGAAGGATATATATGCCGTGCCGGAAACCCTGTCACTACAAATCATAATCAGTTCCCTATCCTTATTATTAGGAGAATCGAAAACAACGGCGTCGTACAGTCCGTGTTGATTATGACGTAAGGCAATATCCGGCAGAGACCAGTTTTTACCTCCGTCGGAAGAGTATATCTTATATATTACGGAACGCCTAATGTGCATAGTATCAAGATCCGTACGAATAAACCTTCCGTCATCATGGAACAAAGCCATTAATTTACCATTATTAAGTTTTGTCATACTGGTTATCCGGTAGGCTCCAAAGGAACTTACCGGAATAGGTTCTGCAAATTTCGTTCCTGGTTCAGCAGCGGAATATTTTAAAGGGCTACCTCCGACAAAGAGTAAAAGTTCATCTCTACCTGCATTTCTTCTACGATTTTTAGTAGAAATATCGTATAAAGATACTGATGTAATATCGTCGGACGCAAAACTGTTTTCTGTCGAAAATCTGTTCCATGTACGTCCTTCATCGTTACTCCGTACAAATTCTATCCACTTGGTTGTATCACGTTTTATATAAGCTGTGTATATAACATCCGATGCATTGGCAACGGACGGATATAGCATCTGAGCCATGGAATCCTGCGCAACGATATAACTGTCGCATTTACCCGCGAGATCCCTCAAACGCACTCCGTTGTATATTTTTCCGTCGATACTGGATTGCCCGTAAGCGATCTGAAACAGAAATATAAAGGAGAATAAAAATATTAATTTCTTCTGCATGATCTGTAATACAGTATTAAAAGTAATAACACCGACAAACTCAGATAAACAATAAAATTAATCTGAGTGTTAAGGCGTTTCTCTTGAATTATAAATGCCGCAGCCGACACGGAATTTCCAAAATCCGGAATATCCCTGATGTTCCATTTGGCAAGTATAGTTCCTTTATTCAGAACCACCAAACCATCATGAGCCCTTAACAGCATTTTTATGGTTGTGGCATCCATATTATATCCCTCTATATCTATACCGTAACGCGCAAGAACGGCATTATTAACCGATGATGAAGTAACATATATCATCCTATCACTGCTCCTTAATGCAAAATCAATGGTTTTTTTTATACGTTCCGCATCCGTTTTTTTTATATCCAAGGGATTCTGAAATACAAAAAGATAAACTTCCCCTTGATCGTTCAGAATATCGGCAGTAATATTTCTGCTACCGGAAAATACGGAAAAATCGCCGATTTCCGGTGTATATCCCTTCTCTATTTCTTCCGACCGGCTGTCCACAAATTCCCATACGGTATTATCGTACCAGGTCGTATCTTCAAGGGTAAAATCGTGCAGTTGGTCTGTCTCGATATTCCGGTAAGTAAGCAAAGTTTTATAATCCCCTGCAGAAGCACCTTCCGGAATCGCCATGCCCTGACGGATGTTGGTTCCTGTTTTAAACGGAAGGAAGTCGATTTTGGGAAGATGCCTGTAACTGTCTATCGCAGGATAAACAGAGATCCCGGCCAGTAACACTACAAAAATTATATCCGTATTACACTTCCGTTTTTTATTCTCTCTCACTAAAGAAAGGAACATTATGACAGAGAGCGGTAATAAGACTATATTTTTATAGAAGGTCTGCCAGTTCGTAAGTTTTACGGCCTCTCCGAAGCAACCGCAATCGCTAACCGGATCTGTGACCGCAGAAATAAGTGTTATAACCGTGAATATAAGCATGAATGCCGACACGAAAAAAGATACTGTTTTAACTCTTATATTAAATAGGAGTAATAATCCGAGAAGAAGTTCTACGGACGACAGGAATATCGACAAGAACATTCGCGCTCCGGAAAGCCATTCCATTCCGAATACGGAGAAGTATTCCCCTAATTTTATGGCGGTCCCCCACGGGTCCACTGCTTTTACGAATCCGGAAAAAATAAAGACCGCGGCAAAAATTATTCTGAGGAGGTTTATTACGACAGGTCGTTTACGGGATGACATCATGATCTGACAACAGTTGAGATTTTTTCCTTTATTTTTACAAAAATATCATCGGGAGGCAGTATATTGCCGTTACTATCCGAACAATCGATGATCTTCAGATTATCGTTAAGCACGGATTCGCGGAGATATACACTGCGGACTCTTTGCTGCAAATCAAGAGAAGCTTCATGGATATCTTTCTTTCCATGAAGATATTGGCGGTCCTCCCCTTCCCTGTTTCCGGTAAGCTTCTTTTCCGTGAAATTAAAGGGTACGTCAAGAAAAATGCTTAAATCCGGAACGGGGATTTTATTATGATGATACTCCAGATCGTTTATCCAGTCCCTAAGTTTCATGGATCCGGCTTCATCGTCGATTTTAGCGCATTGGTAAGCTATATTCGAGATTACATAACGGTCTATGATTACATAGATGCCTGCATCGAGCCATTCGCTTATCATCGGAGATGCCTCACTCCGGTCTCCGGCATATATCAATGCAACAAGATAAGGATTCACTTCGTCAGCAGAACCGAATTCTCCGCGGAGGAACCGTGCGATAAGATCTCCGTATACCGGTGAATCGAATCGGGGGAAATGAATGTAGCGGCATTGTTTGCCGTGATTTTCCAAATAACTTATCGTATTTTTTATCTGTGTGGATTTACCGGCTCCGTCGAGCCCTTCCAAAACTATAAACGGCATAATTTTTATATTGTTTTTTCCGGTTTTTACGTACGTATTTTAAACCGTTACAGCGGGAAAAATCTTTAATATCGATTAATTTTAATAAATTTGTATATTACATATCACAAATGTAAAAAATAATAATTAAAATATCCTATGCCGGTAAAAGATAACCTCAATCATATAAAATCCGGACTTCCTGCCGGAGTCGAACTTGTCGCGGTATCCAAAACTCACAGCGCGGAAAAAATACTCGAAGCATACGAGATCGGGCATCGCATTTTCGGAGAGAACCGGATCCAGGAATTAAAAGAGAAGAAGGAGGCTCTTCCCGAAGATATCCAATGGCACTTTATCGGAAGTCTTCAAACCAATAAGGTCAAATATATCGCTCCGTATATTTCGCTGATACATTCGGGAGATTCTGCAAGGTTATTGCAGACAATACAAAAGGAGGCGGTAAAAAATTCGAGGTCTATTGATGTTTTACTCGAAGTCCACATTGCAGAAGAAGAATCCAAACAGGGATGGCACGAGGATGAACTTATCGCCTATCTCCGAAGCGGCGGACACAGAGAGCTGCCGAATGTCGGGATAAGAGGAGTGATGGGAATGGCTACGTTTACGGACGACAACGCTCAGATTCGTAGGGAATTTAAAAACTTAAAGGAAATCTTCGATAAATTGAAGACGGAATTTTTTAGCAGTAATGACCGCTTCAATATCATATCTATGGGGATGAGCGGCGATTACGGGATCGCTATCGAATGCGGAAGTAATATGGTCCGTGTCGGAAGTAGTATTTTTGGCGAACGCTATTATAAATAATTATAAAATTATGGAAAAATTAAAAACAAAATATTTAGGACTCGATCTTAAGAATCCTCTGATCGTGAGCAGTTCGGGACTGACATTTTCAGTCGAAAAAATAAAGAGGCTCGAAGAATCCGGTGCAGGAGCGGTGGTTGTGAAATCGCTGTTCGAAGAGCAGATAAACATCGAAACTACAGCTATAAATTACTATTCCGATTATCCGGAGGCTTACGACTATATGTCAGAATATGCACGGGATAACTCTATTAATTCACATCTTGAGCTGATAGCACGCGCCAAGAGAGAGTGTTCTATTCCCATTATAGGCAGTATCGCATGTATTACGGGCAGGGAGTGGGTAACGTTTGCGAAGAGATTTGAAGACGCAGGTGCAGACGCACTGAAACTAAATCTCTTTATCCTTCCATTGGATATAACGAAAAAATCGGACGAGATCGAAGAGGTGTATCTCGAAACAATAGCTCAGGTATGTTCGCATATCTCAATTCCGGTTTCAGTAAAACTCGGTCAAAATTTCACAAATATTCCGGGATTTGTCAAAGAGATATATTACAGGGGAGCCAAGGGTGTGGTTATGTTCAATAAATTCTATGAAACAGACATAGACATACAAAATTTGAAGCAGGTAAATTACGATATTTTCAGCCATCCTTCAGATTTCCATCCGGTACTGCGATGGCTGTCGATCACATCGTCTCTGGTAAATGACTTAGACTACTCCGCATCTACCGGAATACACGACGGAACCAACGCGGTAAAAGCGCTTCTCGCAGGTGCAGACACTATACAAGTTTGTTCGGTTATATATAAAAAGGGGTTGAGCGTTATTAAAGATATTCTCGAATTTATCGATTCATGGATGACCGAACATAATTTTACCGATATTCCGGACGTTATCGGTAAAATGAATTATACGAATTCACCAAATCCTCTGGCTTATGAAAGAACGCAGTTCATGAAATATTATTCATCCCACGAATAACGCAGTATGGCAGAAACGATAAAAATAATATGTGAGAACACCGGCAAGAGTCTCTACGTAGAGATGGGAACGTCTTTGGCCGATGTTCTCAATATGCTTACACTCAAGAGCGATCATCCATTCCTTGCCGCATACGTAAATAACGTAATCAAGGAACTCAGTTTCAGGATATTCGCTCCCCTATCGGTAAGATTTATCGACATAACCCACTTCGAGGGAATGAGGGTATACCAACGGACACTATTTTTTATTCTTCACAAAGCTGTTATAGATACATATCCCGATAAACACCTCAAAATAAAGCACTCGGTTGCAAAGGGATTTTACTGTGAACTGGACGACAATAATATCGGTGTTACGGAAGAAGAGGTTCAGACGATAAAGAACCGCATGGAAGAACTTATCTCCCAGAATTTACCGATAGTTGGCGAGACAGTTATTTATACGGAAGCCGAGGAGATATGCCGGCAGTACGGATTTTACGATAAAATACAGTTGATGGAGACGCGTCCGCATCTCTATGTGACACTCCACAGACTTGCGGATCTTCCGGGCTACTTTTACGGAACCCTTGCCCCTTCGACCGGTTATATAACCCTTTTCGACCTGAAAAAATATTTCAAAGGTATGTATCTCGGCGTACCGTGCAGAACCAATCCGTCGCATCTCGAGAAGATGATTCCCCAAAATAAAATGTTCGATATTTTTACCGAATATAAGAACTGGGTAAATATTCTCGGAGTTGCCAATATCGGATCGCTGAACTCGATGATATTGGAGGGTAAGACCAGCGATCTTATTAAAATTGCAGAGTCGTTTCATGAAAAAAAACTCGGACACATTGCAGATATAATAAACGATCGGAGCAAGAAGGACGGTACGAGAATTATTCTAATATCGGGTCCGTCGTCGAGCGGTAAGACTACATTCGCAAAAAGATTAGGAATACAGTTGAGAATACTCGGAATGGAGCCTGTGATGATCTCGCTGGACAACTATTTTGTGGATCGGGATAAGACTCCTATCGATGAGAACGGGGAGCACGACTTCGAGGCTCTTGAGGCTGTGAATGTTCCGTTGTTCAACGAACATTTAGTAGACTTGCTGAACGGAGAAGAGGTGTCGGTTCCCAAATACGATTTCTATACGGGAACGAGCGTTCCGGACAGCTACAAACTCAAACTCCAAAAGAATTCAATAATAATCATAGAAGGAATACACGCCTTAAATCCGAAACTGACTCCGGATATCGATGCGGATAAAAAGTTCCATGTATATGTATCGGCCCTTACTTCGACCTCTATGGACGATCTAACACGTATTGCCACTACCGACAACAGACTCTTACGCCGAATTGTCAGGGATTACAGATTTCGCAATAACGACGCAAAATCGACTATTAAAAGGTGGCAGAGTGTGAGGCGCGGAGAAGAAGAGCATATATTCCCGTTCCAGGAGCAGGCAGATATAATGTTCAATTCGTCATTATTTTTCGAACTGAGTATTCTGAAAAATTATGCAGAGCCACTTCTTCATGAAGTTCCCAATACTGTACCGGAATATGCCGAAGCGCAGAGACTATTGAATTTTCTCGATTTATTCGTACCTATCGGAGATAAGGAGGTTCCACTCACTTCCATACTCAAGGAATTTATCGGTGGCAGCAGCTTCAATTACGATTAATTAAAAGCGGTGAGTTCTCCGCTTTATTCGGTCAGGACGTCATTATACCAATTGAGTTCCCTGTATCGTTCGTTTATATAGGGGAATTCTTCCTGTTCTATATATGTAGTAAGCCCAGAATGCTTGTTGATCTCGAACCCTCCGAACAGACCGGAAAAAAAATAAGGTGTCGCTGCCTTATATGTCACGCATTTTTCCAATATTCCGGCAAATTCACTTAGATCGGCATCCTCTTTAATAATCCTCGAAAAGTAATCTTCAAAATCGAAATAGAGATGATTCCCGGACCGTCGGTCGAAGTGTTGAATTTCATCCGGATCTATACTTCCTATTTTTTCCGTATCTATATGGCGCTTCAACCACTGACCAAGTTCATACAAATAGGCTGTGTTTATGACGCTTAAAGTTCCGGACTGCCATGCCCCTGACTGCGAATTGACATAATCGAATGCCTGTGCCGTAAAACTGTAAAGATCCGCGGACGGCAAAAAGAAATAATCCATATATCCGGCATAAATATCCCGGAATCCCGGAGATATAATCTCGGCAGATGACGCCAGAATATAATCTGTCTTATCCCTCAACTCATAAACGACTTCGATTCCGGCCATATAGCATGCTTCGAAGACTATAAATTCGAATTTGTAATTTTGCGGCAAGGCGCGTGCAAAATCCGTAATCTCCATCTCGGAATCATTATCCTTTATTATAGAGCGTGGTGTCTCCAGCGAACCTTCAGGCAGCCATCCAGAACCGTGTGAGAATACTATCAACCCATAGCTATCTGCGGGATAAGTAGACAACAGACTTATGACGACAGAATTAAATACCTCCGGATCTGCCGAATCCTCACCTATTCCATAGGTATCGAGCGCCATTAAACTGTTGCGTCCATTAATCCGCACGACTTCATATAGTCCTATACCGTCTCCATATAAATCTTCGAATATCAGCAAATTGCCGTTGGTTCCACTCCATCCCTCCGCCATCGCATTTTTTTTATCTTCCCATTCATAATAAAGGTCTGAATTATCCCTTCCCAAATAAGCGATTACAGTACGATTTTTATCCTCCCCAACGACAGGATTATCAGATTTATGGCATCCGCTAAGAATAAAAAAGAGGAGAGGAATTAATAAAGATATTTTAAACCGTACAGTCATTTTCAATAATTTTTCTTTTATGGCTGCAATTAAAGTGCAACTCGACAATAATAGCCCGATGTTGCTACATAACAAACTAATTATATTATTAAAATAAAACTGCCGGAAAAGATTTACTCTTCCGACAGCATTTGGTTAAAACTATGCAGTGTTTTACCAACCTAAATATCAAGGATACTTGTAAAAGTGAAAATGCTTATGATTTTTATAATTTGGCATAAAATTAAAACACTGGATGTAGATTTATGTTTCAGGTATGAAGTTTTTATCTTGATAATTTTAATTATTTCGTGAGTTTTTATCAGAAAAAACACTTATATCGATTAATAATATATATTCCGGCCACTATTTGTTTCTATTATAGCAACTTTATGGAAAACATAATAAAATAAATTTATGTTTTAATACTTCAGTATATTATTCTTTATAAGTGCATTCACGATCTCCTGAGAGAAGCTCTCCGCAAGAGATTTATTGTCTGCCAGATCGTAACTTCGTGTCTGGGCCGAATAAATAAGTTTATCTTCGGGTAAAGAATAAAGGTTTGCATCCAGAACATAAGTAGTGGAAGTCGTAAAATACCCAGGACTGTAAATATTGTCATACATATAACGGTAACGCCCATAATAGCCATAATATACAGGCCCGTACGGACTTATGTAAGGAGATCCAGGAACATAATTCAAATCCTTTTCTTTATCCACCAGACAAATTATCATAATAGATGTAAATCCGTCTTTTTCAAGTTTTGCAGTTAATTGATCCTGAGAGATATCTCCGAATCCTTTGGGTCCGAATTCGGCAGTACCTGTAATTACCGTAACTCCGTGTCGGGCTAAGTCATCGGACAATATCCGTTCTATCTGATCTTCAGCCTCTCGATCCGCTAACATCGCCAGAACGAGAGTCTTCTCCATAGGATTGCCTGTGATCAAAGGGGACTTCCATGAGGATACTACCTTTGTCGATGTTCCGCATGAAAATAACGCTAATGCACAAATTGCAGTAAAGGCAACTGAAATTATTTTTCTCATAACCATGTTTTTGAAACATAATCATTTCAATTTCAATGCCATCTTCGATATAAAATAACCGTATAATTTAATCTTATACCATAATAATTGGTAACAATGGAATGAGATAATGACCAAAATTGAATTATAGTGAATAGAGAAGGCTGATATAACGATGATATCCGGAAGATTCAGTTTAACATTCAAAAATATGGAATGAAAAAATCACACCAAATTTCTATTTAAATAATTGGTAACAGTATATCAATTAATTTTACAGCTAATCCTGGTGTGCAACATATCCATCAAGAGGAGCTTTGTAATTTTAAGGTTTCTGTTCCTCCGAAAAACATACAAGATAAGGTAATTTCTGAAATTGAAATTATTGAAAATGAGAAAATACGATTACTTAAAGAGATAAAGAAATTAGAAGCTAAGATTTAGTCTTTATTTTATGAAGCATATAACTCGAAAACAACTGAACATCGCTTATCGTATGAGGAAAAATTTATTGTCGCTATAGGAAAAAGAGTAATTGCTCGGGAACTTTCTCCAACAGGAAAAATACCTGTTTTCAGTGCTAATGTATTTGAGCCTTTCGGTTTTGTTGATAATACACTTTTTGATGATTTTAGCGTGCCGTCTATTCTTTGGGGAATTGATGGTGATTGGATGGTAAATTATATGCCTGAGAATAAACCTTTTTATCCGACAGATCATTGTGGTGTTTTACGTGTTCTTACTGATGAAGTTTCTCCTAAATATTTAGCTTGTGTATTATTGCAGGAAGGTCAGAGTAAAAATTTCTCTCGTCAATTAAGGGCATCCATTGACAGGATTACAGGAATAACAATAAAAGTTCCTTCAATTGAAGTGCAACAAAAAGTTATTGCCGAGGTTGAGCAATTGGAAAATCAAATAAAAGAGCAGCAAAAGATAATTGACGAAAGTACAGAATGGAAAAATGCAGTGCTGAAGAAATATTTATAATTTCTCATTTTTTGTCCCCTTGTGAAAGCCAAATCCCTATTAATCAATTGATTAATAGGGATTTTTAGTACCCGGAGCCGGGATCGAACCGGCACGGACATTACTGCCCACAGGATTTTAAGTCCTGCGTGTCTACCAATTCCACCATCCGGGCGCATTGGTTTTCAAATGCGGAAACAAAGATAATTTTATTTTTTAAAATAACAAAACCGGCTTAGGAATTATCATTATTTACTTTCCGGGCATACAGAACCACAAACTCCGCAGATGCTATTACAATCCACCGGATCAGCATTTGATTTTCCTCTTAATACAGCGTCATCTTCCCTTATCTGTTGGGACGTGCATTTAATCCCGAGCCTATTCATATTTTCGTTTTCCCCTATCTCGGATTGGAGATTACGTCCTTTAATTATCAAAGTTAAAGATAATCCTATCACAAAAAATCCGACTGCAATTGCTGCCGCTATCAATATCAATAAACCTGTTGCCATGTTATATATTATATAAGTATCGTTTTATACTTTTTTTAGGAGTCTTCTCGAATTCAACAGGATACAGGATTATATCCGATATTTTTTCATAAGAAGACAACCTCAAATTTAGCAATTCTTTATTTTTATCCATAATTGCTTCCATCTCCGATCCGGAGATTTCATGTCTGTCCATATACTCGTAATCCGGATAAACCAACGCGATAAGTTTACCATTACGTTCCACGACTATACTTTCCACCACACACGGCATATTATTAAGTTTATATTCTATTTCCTCAGGATAAATATTCTGTCCATTCGACAATAATATCATATTTTTAGATCTTCCGCGGATAAATAGAGATCCGTCAGCACCCATTGTCGCAATATCTCCTGTACGAAGTCAGCCATCTTCCGTAAATGCTTTTTCCGTTGAATCTTTATCCTTATAATATCCCAGCATAACATTCTCGCCTTTCACTTGTATTTCTCCTGCAATATTTTCGGGATCTTCGGACTCTATTCTGACCTCCATATATTTTATGGGTCTTCCGCAAGATCCGGGAATAAATTCCTTAAAATAGGAATAAGATATAAGAGGTGCGCATTCCGTCATTCCATAACCTACCGTAAACGGGAATTTTATTTTGTAAAGAAAGTTCTCTACTTCCGGATTAAGCGGCGCACTCCCTATTATTATCTGAGTAAACTCACCTCCGAATACATTTGTAAGTTCTTTCTTAATTTTTTCATAAATAAAACCTGAAACGACTGGCAATTTTAAAGATAATTTCACTGCGTTTTTTTCCAACGATGGAAGGAGCTGTTTTTTATACATTTTCTCCATTATCAACGGTACCATGAAAATTACTTTCGGTTTTACGCTCTTTAGTGCCTCTACAAGGATTTTTGGAGAAGGGATTTTACCCAATAATGTTACGTGTACCCCCACTGCGATTTCATAAAGAAAATCCAACGAACATCTGAAGGCGTGTGCAAGCGGCAGGAACGAGAGCGACCGATCCCCTGCAGAGAATAAATCCGAATCTATTCCGAACTGCACATTTCCCATAAGATTATTTGCGGAGATCATAACTCCTTTAGTAAATCCTGTAGTTCCCGATGTATAATTTATCATTACCATTTCAGAGTTAGCAATATCGGGATATACGATATCATTTCTGCTGAATCCATCAGGATATTTCTTTCGAAATTCGGAATTTATTTCCGATCCGATTTTTTCAACATTGTAGAAATATCTTCCGAAAAGACATCTGAAATCCGTAAGTGAGAATACAGCACGAAGTTCTTTGACTTCTCCGGGATCGATAATATCCCAATACTGATCACCTGCAAATAACAGGACAGCCTCGGAATGATTTATTATATGCTGAATATCATTAGAATTGAAATCCTGTAAGATAGGAACTACTACCGCTCCGTAAGTTATGGTTGCAAGATAGCTGATGCACCATCTGGGATTATTACGCCCAATTATAGCGATCTTATCCCCTCTTCTTATCTTACAACATCCGAATAATACATGGACGCGGGAAATTTCTTCAGCCAACATCCCATAAGTAAAAGTTTCTTTCTTAAAATAATCGGACAGTGCAGGCAAGGTCCAGTTATCCCTGAAACTGTTCTCGTATGTCTTAATTAAATTATACTTTAACATATTTAAGAATCTATTTCTGCGGTTAAAGTTAGTGAATATAAATTTGAGAGAAAATCTCTTCTACATCTCAAATTATTATTAAATTTTTTAATTATTATTTGTTAAATAATTTTAATTATTCGTATATTTGAAATAACTTAATTTATACACATGGCTAATATCAAATATTATTTAAATAATATCCAGAAGGACTCGCTCAAAGGCGTGGAATATAAAAATATAGTAATAAAAAAGAATATTATAATTTATTACACCCACAACGGGAGGAGCACGATCGCCAGCCTCGCCGAAGAGCTGAAAATGAGTATTCCGAGTATTACCAAACTTATTAACGAAATGATAAGCGAAGGTATTATAATAGATTACGGAAAAATTGAAACTAAGGGAGGTCGCAGGCCTAATATTTATGGTTTAGCCGAATCGTCCATATATTTCGTGGGGATAAACGTAAGCAAAAGGCATATAAGTTTTGTCCTTACCGATCTGACTAATCAAATAATAGACATTGAACGCAAGGTTCCCTTCGAGCTTAAAAATACAGAAGAATGTCTGGAGAAATTATGCGACCATATAAACGGTTACATAAACCACCTCAACGTAGATTCGGATAAAATAATGGGAATAGGGGTAACCCTTCCCGGAAGAGTTAATTCTACCAGCGGATACAGTTACTATTATTTTAACAAAACTGAAAAACCACTGAGCGCGATACTGGAAGAAAAAACGGGATTTACGGTACTCATAGAAAACGAAACCCGATCCAGCTGTTACGCGGAATATATCCTCGGCAGAAAAAACGGAGTCCAGAATCTTTTATATTTTTACCTGTCGCATGGTTTAGCTGTCGGAATTATTATCGACGGGAAACTTTATTACGGTAAATCAGGCTTTGCAGGAGAATTCGGACACAGTCCTCTGTTTAATAACGGAATTATCTGCCAGTGCGGAAAAAAAGGATGCCTTGAGACCGAAATATCCGGTCAGGCACTGGAACGGGCTATCACTGTTAAGATCCAAGAAGGTAATACTACCATCTTAGCCGGTAAATACAAAAACAACGAGAATATATCCTTGATGGATATAATTGAAGCCGCGAAAAAAGAGGATGTCCTATCTATCGAGCTAATAGAAGAAATGGCTACTAAAGCCGGAAAATCCATTGCGACCCTTATAAATATCTTCAATCCGGAGCAATTGATTATAGGGGGAATGATTTCTGCCGCCGAAGATTACTTCATGCTGCCTATGATATCCGCGGTAAATAAATATTCTCTAAGCCTTGTCAATAAGGATACTGAATTTTCATTGTCCCAGTTAGGGGAAGATGCGGAAGTTTTAGGTGTGGCTATGCTAATCAAGAAAAAAATTCTCGGAAATTAATGTTAAAATACGGACAGGTAATATTACGACCTCTTGAACCGGAAGATATAAGTATTTTATATCATTGGGAGAACGATCCTGAAATCTGGGGGATCAGCAATACTCTTCTTCCGTTTTCAAAAAATATCTTACTGAAATTCATAGAGATCCAATCCGGAGATATTTATGAAACAAAACAAACCCGTTTTATAATTGAGACCATTGAAAATAAAAATACTATTGGGATCATTGATATTTTCGACTTCGATCCGTATCACCAACGGGCCGGTATCGGAATCCTTATATATGACCGATGCAACAGAGGGAAGGGCTATGCTTCAGACGCCCTTCAAGCAGTCATAAATTACAGTTTTGATATACTTAGACTAAAACAGTTATACGCAACTATCGATGTAGATAATCTTCCGAGTAAAAATTTATTTCTCAAATGCGGCTTTAAAATAACAGGGATAAGAAAAGATTGGTTAAATACCCTTGAAGGGTGGAAAGACGAATTGTTTCTCCAAAAAATAAATAATAAAGACCGGTTGTAGACCGGCCTTTAAAATATATCAATAAAATTTATTTTACATACTCCGCCAATCCCGGAACATTAGTTTTTATAGCGCCTGCAACAAGTTCTGCGTAACATTCGGCTCCCTTTTCACGGAGATGCGTGTCATCTTGCGTATCCTCGTTTATGCGAGGATGCTCTCCGGCTTTTATCCAAAAATAAAGTTCCTTGGATTTCTCATCTCCTAAATTCTGTACCAATTCATGAGTAAGTAAATTCATATCGATCAACGGAACTCCAGCTTCCTCAGCGGCATCTCGTGCCAATTGCACATATTCGTTGAAATGAGGCCTCTTAGCCACAAGTATGCCATCCTCATCGAAAGTCCGCATTACTATGGAAGTCAATATAATCGGATGAGCCCCTTTTTCCTGTGCTTCTTTACAGAAATTTATAAGATTGTTTTTATATTCATCCGGTTCGGCATGTCTTTGCGGATTAGTTGAAGTATCGTTATGCCCGAACTGAATCAACACCCAATCTCCGGGCATCAAATCTCCTGCAAGTTTATCCCATCTTTCTTCGCGGATAAAACTCGCCGTACTACGTCCCCCTATTGCCCGGTTATCTACTTCGATGTCTTCGGTAAGATAATCTCCAATGTACTGCCCCCAGCCTCTCATAAGAGTTTGCTCGGGATCGTAAGTCTGAGCTGTCGAATCTCCTGCAATAAATAATTTTATTTTCCTATCTTCCGCAATGCTTAAACCAACTGCAAAGAACATCAACACTACGGACAATAAAACTTTCCCTTTCATAATATATTTTATTAGTTGAGTTTCGGATAAAATATCTTTTTAGAACCTTCCAGGAATTTCCATGCGATAAGAAAAGAAAAAAAATCTGCTACCGGTAAAGAGATCCATACTCCTGTTAATCCCCAAAAATAAGAAAATAAATACATAAACGGAATTAACAGAAGAAATTGTCTCGAGAGACTCATAAAAATTGATTGTTTTATTCTTCCTATGGACTGGAAGAAATTAGTCACGACAATCTGGAATCCGATCACCGGAAATAGAATAAACACTATTCTTAATCCGTGAACCGTCAGTCTTATAAGTTCTTCATCATTGGTAAAAAGAGAGACCAGAGTTCTTGGGAATAACTCTCCGAAAATGAATCCCACACTCATTATGACTATCGCAGATTTTATCGTAATCTTTAGAGTATCCTTCATACGTTTTAATTTCTTAGCACCGTAATTATAACCCATTATAGGCTGCATTCCCTGACACAGTCCCATAACACACATTACTGCCAGCATAGAATAACTGTTTATTATACCGAATGCCCCTACCGCAAGGTTGCCTCCATTTTTTACGAGCATATTATTCAGTATAATAATAATCATGGCACCGGCAAGATTCATCAGAAACGGAGACATGCCTATGGACACTATGTTGCGAATGATACGTTTTTTTAATATAAAAGCTCTCAGTTCGAAATGTACATAACTGCTTTTATTAAAGAAGTGGAACATTACAAAAACAGAACTGATAAACATAGAGATCACCGTAGCAATTGCTGCGCCCCGTATGCCCATATCCATACCGAAAATAAATATAGGATCCAGTATTGCATTCAATACGACTCCTATAAGGATGGTTATCATAGATTTTATAGGATATCCGGAAGCACGCATGAGTCCACTGAAACTGAAACTCAGATTCGTAAAAATACTCCCGGGAATGACTATCCTCAGGTAATCCCGTGCATAAGGAATGGTCTCTTCCCTTCCTCCGAACCATACGATTATCGTATCTAAGAAGGTAAGCGAAGGGATAATCAGTATTATAGACATAATAAAAGTCAGGAAGAAGGCATTTCCAAGAATATTTCGGGCCCATGGCATATCTTTCATGCCAAGCACAATAGACATCCTCGTGGCTGCACCAACTCCGACCAGTGTTCCTATAGCCGAAACCAATGTCATCAGAGGAAATGTGATGGCAAGACCGGAGATCGCCATAGCACCTACACCCTGCCCTATGAAAATTCGATCTATTATATTATACAGCGACACCACGATCATGCTTATGATCGACGGTATAGAATAATTAAGCAACAAGCGACCTACGCTATCGGTACCTAATTTAGCTGCATTAGAATTGTACTGTCCCACGTAATTAAATTTTATCCGGCAAAGATACAAAAAAAAACCGGAGATTATTTTCCGGTCTTTTTTAAAGTAAATGATTTATGTATATTATTCCACTGGTACAATGTAAAAATCTCTGTCTTCGACAAAATCTATCATGAGTTGATCGATAATAATATCGGGGTCGAGGGCGTAGAGCCTTATCGTATGTTTGCCTTTAGTTAAGAAATTAAATTCCGTTTCGACAACAGCCTGATTACGCATTACGTTAAGTTTCCACTCTTCGCTTCGGAATGCCGTACGGAATGATTTGACTTGAGGTTCGCTACCGTCGACAGATAAAGCAATGCGCACGTCGCCTCCGTTTACAGGATGCATCGGTAATACATAAGTACGGATTTTTGCATTACCGGCAGATGTCACATATATATCATATTCGAGATAAGGTTCGCTGTCTGTGAAGTTTACTGTCGGAGCCAGCAATACCGCGCCGCTGCTATGACCATAACCTGAAATAACAGTTTCTCCGGAAACTCTCGTAAATCCTGACGCATTCAGGGCTACCATAGAATCGTACTCATATCCGGCGGCATCCTCATCAAGAATTAAAACTTCGACATTAACGGTGTACTTTTTACCGTTTAAAGACAGAGTAAAATTCTTATTTTCGGTTCTCTCTGCTTTATCAAAGTCAGCTGTAAAATCCAAGCGTTTCTCAAATACGGACCGCCCTTGTTTTTCAGAAATCAACAGCCATTCCGGTTTGCCGTCTATGTTCCACTCCAAATTTTTATCCGAAAAAAACGAAATAAAGTAAGAGTTGCCTGCCTTGTTCAAAAATGGAGGGATATTAATAATATTGCCGCTCAAAGGCTCATTCATACCCTCCGTCCACACTACGGTGTTAGATTTTCGTGATCTTACTTTTTCCGGCAGTTCAGGTTCATTGAACACATAGAGTTCTCTCGGACGCATGTCCATCATACGGTTCCACTTACCTCCGGCAACATCGTTATTGTATTGTTGGGTAAGGGATTTTATATCGTTGAACGCCTGCATACTCTGCTCGCCGTAATCGTTCGCCGCAAGCAATCCGCGCTCCGCAAACAATCTTGCTTTCTGAGCAAAAAGAAGTTTTTTATTCATGGCGGATGCCGCAGATACAGGATATTTTACTAACTGGAAATAAGCATCTCTTCTATGAGGTGAAATAAATCCGGAAACAGAATCCACCATACGCTCGAGTTTTTCGTATGCAGCAACTCGTTTTTCGATCTCATCGCCGAACATAAACGGATTAAATTCCGTATCTTTAACCGGTGTTCTTCCTCTCGGAGCTCCAGAAACCTCCACCTGACTCCAACCCATATGTTCCGGTTTACGTTCCATTCCCAAACGGTAATACTCATTCATTACTGAGCTGATGTTCTCTGCATTCTCAGTACCGAATTCCCGCTCCGCCCATTTATATAAATGATCCTGTACGTTATCGTTGTTCACCGATTCAATATTCCATGCCATATCCATAAAGAACTCAATATCGTATTCGGCAGGTTTTATATCTCCGACATTGAGAATCCAAAGTTTTCTCGCTCCGTAATCCCATGCTTTTTTCATTTCGGAATATATTTGGGCAGGCTGGGTGGAACATAACCATAAATAATCATGAGGTCTTCCCCAGTAAGAGATATGATAATAGACTCCTGAACCTCCTGTTCTTTCACGCTCTTTCTCATTGCTCAAACGGGTAAGGTAGCCATAATTATCGTCACACCATATCAAAGTAACATCGTCCGGAATATCGAGTCCGTAGTCGTAAACCTCTAAAACTTCCTTATACGGAATAAACGCCTGCGGTACAATTTCAGGATTCTTTTTAAGGTTCGCGGCAATCAATTCACGTTGGGTTTTGATAACTTCCACCAGTGCGTCATGATATTCCTTTGTGGTATTTACCCCCTCCATTTTGCCGTCATGCTTACCGCGCATACCGATCGTGAGAAAATAATTATCGTCTCCACTAACCTGCTGAAGCCTGCTCTCCCAGTAATTTACGACTGCGTCTCTGTTCGTCAAGAAGTTATACCTACCCATCGTAGCTTCGTCCCATTCACCGGCACTGTTGCACAGCAAAGGTTCACAATGAGAGGAACCTATAACGATGCCATACATCTGAGAGGCTTCGGTAGTACCTTCAATAGAATAAAACGGAACCGTCTTCTCGTGCATCGCAGGCCACATAGTATTGGCCCGAAGTCTTAGCAGCAATTCAAATATTTTGGAATATGTTTCAGGGCCGATTTGTCCGGACCTCCCACTCGGTTCGAATGTTTTGGAGGCCCATGGTACCAACGCCCAATCTTCGTCATTAAGGAATATTCCCCTAAATTGTACAGACGGTTTGTCAGTTTTTTCAAACCCAACGGGAATCGTGAAATTCCCCTTCTTTTCGGGGACGACATCCGCCCACCATTCCCACGGTGAGACACCCATCATTCTCGATAATTCCAGAATACCATAGGCTGTTCCGCGCGGATCGCTACCGATTACAGCGAGAATAGGTTTATCATATACAGGAGTAGTAAGACATATAATTTTAAAGGCCTCCCACTCTCCTCTTATATCATAGTCATTAACGGAATTCGTTTTTATGAATTCCTCTGTCTCCGGAGACCCAAGCATTCCGACGAACAATATTCCCGATTGGGGTTTCTCAACTTTCAGAGGCCGCCGGCCAGCTACATTGTAAACATCGTTCCCAAATATCTCCAACGCTGTATTTACAACCTCCGGATTATCAGAAGGAGTATATATCCTTAACTCTTTCCCGCTCTCTATCAATGCGAAGTCAGTTCCCTTACAACTAAGGAAGCCGACTAATATTGATAAAAATAACGTATATGCGTATTTTATCATATATTGGATTTATATCTATTTATTTAACGCAATGGTAACGACAGACATTGCAGGAATATTGACTGATAAATCATTTCCTTTAACTTTTACTCCGTCGAAATCGTACATAACTATCTTTTCGGGATTTTCAAACGAGTTATAGTCGTTTATTCTTTCAGAAGTAATAATCTTAGCTGAAGCCTTGGATGCCTTGAAGCCATTAAGTGCACAGCTTAAATCCACACCGTTTTTAAGGTCTGCATTTACGATAGAAATATGAACATTGCCGTCTTTATCCATAGAAGCACATGCACTCAACTGCGGATAAGTTTTGCCCTTGACATCCTGAAACTCTTCTGTTTTCAGGTCAATCGGAAGAAGAGTCGCTTCCTGATGAACCTTATACATATCGAATACATGGAATGTAGGTGTCTTCAACATTTTTTCGTCTTCCGTTAAGAATAATGCCTGAAGAACATTCACAAGCTGCGCGATGTTCGCCATGTGGACACGGTCCGCGTGATTATTAAAAATATTAAAATTGATACCAGCTACAATTGCATCGCGCATGGTATTCTGCTGATAAAGGAATCCCGGATTCGTTCCCGGTTCGACATCATACCAGGTTCCCCATTCATCGACTATTAGACCTACACGTTTATTTTTATCGTATTTGTCCATTATCTCGGAATGTTTGGTAATAAGTTCGTCCATGTAGTAGGCTGCAGTTATGGTAGTGTAATACTCGTTTTCGTCGAACTCGGTCGAAGATCCTTTTTTACTCCAATTACCGGTAGGAAGCGTATAATGATGTAGCGAGACTCCATTTTTCTGTCCGGTAGGTATATTTTTCATCATAACTTCCATCCAATGATAATCTCCGGAATTAGGTCCTCCCACGATTTTATAAAGACGGTTGTCTCCATAATTACGTGCATAAGTCGCATAACGCCTGTATTCACCTGCATAATATTCAGCGGTCATATTACCGCCACATCCCCAGTTCTCGTTACCAACACCCCAGTATTTTACCTTCCAAGGCTCTTCACGGCCGTTTTGCTTTCTCAAATTTGCTATAAGACTCTCACCGTCGAATGTTATGTATTCCACCCATTTAGACATCTCTTCGACAGTTCCGCTGCCCACATTTCCGCAAATATATGGTTCTGTCCCAAGAACTTCGCAAAGATTGAGAAATTCATGGGTACCGAATGAATTATCTTCCACCACGCCTCCCCAATGGGTATTGATCATCTTCGGTCTGTCCTCGCGGGGACCTATTCCGTCCATCCAGTGATATTCGTCTGCAAAACATCCTCCCGGCCATCGCAGATTCGGAATGTTTATATCTTTCAATGCCTCTATTATATCGCTTCTAACACCGTTGATATTTGGAATCGAGGAATCCTCCCCTACCCATAGTCCTCCATAAATCGAACGTCCGAGATGTTCGGAGAAATGTCCGTAGATGTGTTTACTGATCGTGTAAGTACCCTGCTCTGCATTGACGGTCAGCTCAGCTTTAGATTGGGCTCCTACGGCTAAGACCGTTCCAGATAAAGCAACTGAAAGAATAAGTGATTTTAATTTCATTATTTATAATTTTAGTTAGTAATTCCGTCGGGAAACAAAATTAAAAATTTTATTTAAAATATATTTGATCCAAATTGTGACAAGAAATATTAATATGGATAACTAAACCATAGTAATCGTAAAATTAAACATTTATATCTATAAAAAAATAAGAGGAGAATAGAATCTCCTCTTATCTGCTAATAACGGCCGTATCACCTCTTATTTATCGAATAATCTTTTGTAAAGTCCTTGGAATACCTGTCCGTGACGGGCTTCGTCTTTGCACATTTCATGAACGGTATCGTGAATCGCATCGAGATTGTATTGTTTTGCAAGTGTAGCAATACGTTTTTTGTCTTCGCACGCCCCGCTCTCCGCTTCCATACGTGCTTTGAGGTTGGTTTTCGTATCCCATACAACTTCGCCTAAAAGTTCCGCGAATTTTGCCGCATGTTCTGCTTCTTCCCATGCAATCCTTTTATAAGCCTCAGCAACTTCAGGGTAGCCCTCCCTGTCCGCCTGACGACTCATTGCCAAATACATACCCACTTCGGTACATTCTCCCATGAAGTGTGCCTTCAAACCTTCAAGCACTTCCGCGTCAGCATCTTTAGCAACGCCCAATCTATGCTCGTCAGCCCAAACGAGCCCTGCTCCTTCTTCGACTTCCTTAAATTTTTCAGACGGGACATTACATTGAGGGCATCTCTCCGGAGCCTCGTCTCCATTGTGGACGTAGCCACATACAGTACAGATAAATTTCTTCATTTTTCGTTCGTTTTATTGTTTAAACTGTGTTTTTTCAATATGTTTGCATTGTCGACAATAACCTTTAAGATAGATAAATACATCGGTTATTTGAAGTTCCTCGGTATATTTATCATCCACGAATGAGAGCTGTTCAAGCGGAAGATCGTATATACATCCGCACCCTTTGCACATAAAGTGTGCATGAGGGGAAGTGTAGCCATCATATCGTGAATTTTTACCATCTATATCGATACAAATCGCAGCACCTTTGTCCACAAACAGTTTTAATGTATTGTAAACAGTAGTTCTCGAGAGCGTGGGCATGGACGGATTAAGCGAATTAAAGATTTCCTCTGCAGTCGGATGACAGCGATTACAAAGAAGGTAATCCATAACCGCAATGCGTTGTATAGAAGGCTTGATACCTTTCTCCAACAAATATTTATGTGTATTTTCTACCATTCTGTAATCATTACATTTTTAATCTCACTGCAAATATAAAATAATTTCATTACCGATGCAAATATATTGATTAAAAAATAAAAAATTTCTCAATATTTACGAAAACAGTGCATCCGTCATTTTTTCACTTCATTCAAATTATATTACCTTTGCCGGCAAAATATTTTATAATGATCACTGTTTCAAATTTAGAAGTACAATACGGTAAAAGGGTTCTTTTTAAAGATGTGAACCTGAAATTCACCGCGGGCAATTGCTACGGAATTATCGGAGCGAACGGAGCTGGTAAATCCACCTTTTTAAAAGTTTTGAGCGGAGATGTCACCCCATCTCGCGGCAATGTGTCATTCGGTCCGGGGGAACGATTGTCGGTATTGAAACAGGATCACTTCGAATATGACGATAAAACTGTATTGGATACCGTACTTATGGGTCACATCCCCCTATGGGAGATAATGAACGAAAAGAATATTTTATACGCTAAGGAGGATTTCACAGACGAGGACGGAATAAAGGCCGGTGAACTGGAGGAAAAGTTTGCAGAAATGGATGGGTGGAATGCGGAGAGCAACGCAGCTACCCTGCTCAGCGGACTTGGAATTAAAGAAGCACTCCATTATGAGTTGATGGGTAATCTTAATGCTAAAGAGAAGGTTCGTGTACTGCTTGCTCAGGCCCTCTTCGGCAAGCCCGACAATCTTCTTCTGGACGAACCTACAAACGATCTCGACGTGAATACTATCATGTGGCTGGAGAATTATCTCTCTAATTATGAGAATACAGTGTTGGTCGTTTCACATGACAGACACTTCCTCGACGCGGTAAGTACGCACACCATCGACATAGATTACAGCGACATAAACTTATTTGCCGGAAATTACAGCTTCTGGTACGAATCGAGCCAGCTCGCTGCACGCCAACAGTCACAACAGAATAAAAAAGCCGAAGAGAAGAAAAAAGAACTTCTCGAATTCATTCAACGTTTCAGCGCTAATGTTGCCAAGAGCAAGCAGACTACAAGCCGCAAGAAAATGTTGGAAAAACTTAATATCGAAGAGATAAAACCCTCCATGAGGAAGTATCCGGGAATAATCTTTCAACCGGAGAGGGAGCCGGGAACCAAGATTCTCGCGGTCGATAATCTGAGTAAAACAATAAACGGTGAAACACTTTTCAAGAATGTATCATTTACCATTGAAAAAGGGGATAAAGTAGTATTCCTTTCACGCGAACCGAGAGCTGTAACTTCCCTTCTGGAGATAATATCGGAGAATGATACTCATGACACTGGTATGGTAGAATGGGGTGTTACGATAAATCACGCATATTTACCTTTGAATAATACCGATTACTTTAACAGTCAGTTAAGCATAGTGGATTGGCTCGGTCAATATTCTGCGGATACAAGCGAACTGTTTCTCAGAGGGTACTTAGGCAAAATGTTGTTTAGCGGCGAGGAAATTTATAAGCAGGTAAGCGTTCTTTCGGGAGGAGAAAAAATGCGCTGCATGATCGCCAAAATGATGATACAGAACCCTAACACGCTTATTCTCGATTCACCGACCAATCATCTCGATCTCGAATCCATACAGGCGTTCAATAACTCGCTTATAGGATTTAAAGGAATTGTCCTTATGACGTCTCATGACCACGAATTCATAAATACAGTAGCAAATCGTATAATCGAGATTACCCCGAACGGAATGATCGACAAATACATGGATTACGACGACTATATTATGGATGAAAGAATACAGGAGAATCTGAATAAACTGTATTCTGCATAATGCCGCGTCTTCTATGGCTCGATATTAATTGTTCTTATGTTCATTCTTCACTCGCGTTACCATATATACATGCCCAGCGGAAGAATGAAAATACGGAATGGTTAAAATTATCTGCAACGATATCGGCAAACATAGGAGAAACGGTCGCTAAAGCGGTAAAACTTCGACCGGATATCATAGCGGCAACATTGTGGCTGTTCAATCACGAATATACCATGGCGGTACTGAAACGGATCAAAACCGTTCTTCCTGAATGTACGGTCATTCTGGGCGGTCCTGAATTTTTAGGATGCAACAAGGAATTTCTCAGCAAAAATCCTGAGGTCGACTGCGTATTTCGGGGTGAAGGAGACACCGAATTTCATAACTGGCTCGAAGTATACAATACAAAGGATAAGTGGAAGGGTATCGACGGTATTTGCTTGTTAGACAATTCTATATACTATGATAACGGATTAGCCAAAGTGGAGGATTTTTTTAAGCTTAACCCTCCTGAAACCAGTAAGTTCTTCGAATGGTCCAAACCGTTCGTTCAGCTGGAGACTTCGCGCGGCTGTTTTAATTCATGCACATTCTGCGTAAGCGGCAACGATAAACCTGTAAGAACTATACCGGTAGAAAACATCCGCAAACGTATCGAAAACATCTACGCCAAAGGTATACGGGAGATTAGGTTCCTCGACCGTACGTTCAATGGCAATTCACGGCGTGCATTGGAAATCCTCGATTTACTGGGAGAATTTCCCGATATGCGGTTTCATCTTGAGATTCATCCCGGATTACTAAATGATGAGTTACGAGAAAAACTCATAATAATTCCTGACAATACACTTCACCTGGAGGCAGGCATCCAAAGCCTCGATGATATGGTTCTTAAAACGTGTAAAAGAATCGGGAACACAGATAAAGCTCTTGACGGATTAAAATTTCTATGTGGTCTGGGTAATATAATTACACATGTGGATCTTATCGCAGGGCTACCCTACTATACCTTTAATAATCTGAAAAACGATATAATCACACTTGCCGAATACGGAGCCAAAGAGATACAACTGGAACTGTTGAAACTCCTACCTGGGACAGAAATGCGTAAAAGGGCAATGGAATGGGAGATTAAATATTCCCCTCTTCCTCCTTATGAAATCCTCTCGTCTAACAGCATGACAATAGAAGATCTTCAAAAAGCAAGGTTAGTATCGAAATTAATTGACAAATACTACAATACACGGGCATGGCAGAATTTTTTCCGCAAAATGATGCTTGGGAACAAGGAATTTCTTTCTCAATTTCTGGAATGGCTCTCTTGTGCAGAATATCTGGATCAATCGTTAAGCATAGAAAAAAGAGGTATGCTTCTCTTCGATTTTATTTGCAGGTATTATCCGGACAAATCGGAAGAGTTCATAAAAGTATGGACAGATTACGGATTATCCGTCAGAAAATTATTAGGAAATAAAATTTAACCATCGGAGCCGCGTGATATGTTTTATAATATATTTTGTTTCCGTGTTTTCTTCAAATAATTAGTACATTTGCAGTCACTAATCTTAAAATAAACGAATTCTTATTATGGCAAACAAAAAGAAGAATCTTTTTACCGAATTTCCTCCGGTAAGCACGGAGGAATGGGAGAAGGTAATAAATGTAGATCTTAAAGGAGCCGACTACGACAAAAAGCTGGTATGGAAGACTCAGGAAGGATTCAATGTCCGTCCTTACTACCGTGCAGAAGATCTTGCATCAGTCCGGTGCCTGGACTCCGAACCGGGAGAATATCCGTATATAAGAGGGACTAAGCCGAATAATAACTGGCTCGTACGTCAAACGATCGAAGTAAATTGTCCTAAAGAGGCTAACGCCAATGCTCTCGAAGTATTAATGAAGGGTGTAGATTCTTTAGGATTTTTTATCCTTAAAGAGGATTTTAATGGAGAAGATCTCCACACATTACTTAAAGGCATCGAACTGAGAGCTGTCGAAATCGATTTTTCCGGTCATGGACTTTACAATATTACCGAATTGGTAATTAATAAATTAAAAACCGATAACTTAGACACAGACAGTATTAAAATATCGTTCAATAATGATCCGATAATTAATAAATTGTCTCTTGTCGGAAATTTTGGCTGTTGTGAAGACGGTAGCAAGCATTTTCTGAAACTAAAGAATTACATTACAGATTCGGCTTCATACAAAAATATACGTACCTTAGGTGTCAACGGACATATATTTAACAACAGTGGTTCGACGATCGTTCAGGAACTCGGATTTTCTTTGTCGGTCGGGCATGACTATATCGTTAAACTTATGGAGGCAGGGCTTACGATAGATCAGGCTGCACAATCCATAAAATTCAACATGGCTGTCAGTGCTAACTATTTCATGGAGATAGCAAAATTCCGCGCAGGACGTATGCTGTGGGCAAACATAGTTAATCAGTATAAACCTGAATCTTCCTGTTCCGGAAAAATGTCGGTACACGCAGTCACATCACGGTGGAACATGACGATATACGACCCTTATGTAAATATGTTAAGAGGAACTACGGAATCCATGTCCGCTGCTATCGCAGGGGTCGATTCCATCGAAGTACTTCCGTTTAACGCGGTTTATGAAAATCCGACTGCATTCTCTTCCCGTATCGCACGCAATACGCAATTACTATTAAAAGAAGAATCACACTTTAATCAGGTTGCGGACCCAGCGGGCGGTTCTTATTATATAGAGAACCTTACCCAGTCCATAGCAGACCAGGCATGGAAGCTGTTCATAGAAATCGAAGATAAAGGCGGCTATATCGAAGCCTTTAAATCCGGCATTATACAGAGATTTATCAAGGAATCTGCCGCGAAGAAAGATAAGAACATCGCAACAAGAAGAGAAATTCTCCTGGGCACCAACCAATATCCTAATTTCCTTGAGAAAGAAGGCGACAAAAGTGATCTACTCGCTGACCTCGCAAATAAATGCGAATGTACTGAAAATGCACCTAAAGTTGAAACTCTAAAACCCTACCGTGGAGCGATGCCGTTTGAAGAACTTAGGCTGGCTCTCGATAAGAGCGGTAAAAATCCTAAAGCATTTATGCTTACTGTCGGCAATCTTGCATTCTGTCGCGCACGCGCGCAGTTCTCAAGTAACTTCTTCGGTTGCGCTGGAATCGAACCCATAGACAATGTGAGATTCGCAACCATTGAAGAAGGTGTCAGTGCAGTACTCGAATCCAAGGCTGAAATAGTAGTTCTTTGCAGTTCGGACGATGAATACGCAGAATTTGCACCTAAAGCTGCTGAGCTTATCGGAAATAAAGCTATTCTTGTAATCGCAGGTGATCCGGCTTGCCGTCCTGAACTTGAGAAAGCGGGCATCGATAAATTTATCAGCGTAAAATCGAATGTTCTTGAAACACTCAAGGAATACAGACAATTACTCGGCTTATAAAACAAGGAAAAATGAGAGCAAAATTTTCAAATATATCGTGTGAAAGCAGTGTGGCCCTGAACTGCACTGCTTCAAATAATTCTGAGAATCCGGAATGGATTACATCCGAACAAATTCACGTTAAAGGCAAATATACGGCGGATGATCTCGAAGGGATGGAACACCTTAATTATGCTGCGGGTATAGCACCATTCTTACGCGGACCTTACAGTACGATGTACGTAATGCGTCCATGGACCATCCGTCAATATGCAGGATTCTCTACGGCACAAGAATCGAACGCATTTTACCGCAGGAATTTAGCATCAGGACAGAAGGGTCTATCCGTGGCCTTCGACCTTGCGACACATCGCGGATACGATGCAGATCACCCTCGCGTCGTCGGTGACGTCGGTAAGGCAGGAGTATCGATATGCAGCGTCGAAGATATGAAGGTTCTTTTCGACAGTATACCGCTGAACCAAATGTCAGTCTCCATGACTATGAACGGAGCCGTACTACCGGTGCTTGCATTTTACATTGTCGCAGGACTGGAGCAGGGAGCCTCGTTGGATCAATTGAGCGGAACTATTCAGAACGACATTCTCAAAGAATTCATGGTTCGTAATACATATATCTACCCACCTGAATTCTCGATGAAAATAATAGCCGATATATTCGAATATACTTCGAAAAATATGCCTAAATTCAATTCTATTTCCATATCCGGATACCATATGCAGGAAGCTGGGGCAACGGCAGATATAGAATTGGCATACACCCTGGCTGACGGTTTGGAATACCTTCGCACCGGTGTGAACGCAGGTATGAATATCGATGCCTTCGCTCCAAGGTTGTCATTCTTCTGGGCGATCGGAACAAACCATTTTATGGAGATAGCTAAAATGCGGGCAGCGAGGCTCCTTTGGGCGAAGATAGTCAATAAATTCAATCCCAAAAATCCTAAATCACTCGCATTAAGAACTCATTCACAAACTTCCGGATGGTCTCTCACCGAACAGGATCCATTCAACAATGTCGCACGTACAGCAATAGAAGCGATGGCTGCAGCACTGGGACACACTCAGTCTCTTCACACTAATGCTTTGGACGAGGCTATTGCCCTTCCGACAGATTTCTCCGCACGTATTGCACGTAATACACAGATATATCTTCAGGAAGAAACTAATATCTGTAAGGCAGTAGATCCTTGGGCAGGATCGTATTACATAGAATCTCTCACGAACGAAATCGTTGAAAAAGCATGGGCTTTGATCGAAGAGGTCGAAGAACTCGGGGGTATGGCAAAGGCTATCGAAACGGGAATTCCTAAAATGCGTATCGAAGAGGCAGCAGCAAGAAAACAGGCGCGTATCGATTCCGGAAACGATGTTATCGTTGGTCTGAATAAATACAGATTGGAAAAAGAAGATCCAATAGACATTCTGGATGTAGACAATACTGCAGTGAGAACAGAACAAATCGCACGTCTGGAACAACTGCGCGCTGCGCGCGACGAGTTCAAAGTCAAAGCAGCATTGGAATCAATCACAGAGTGCGTTAAGACAAAGAAAGGTAATCTACTTGAATTAGCAATCGAGGCTGCGAAAGTCAGGGCCTCGCTGGGTGAAATCTCCGATGCCTGTGAGGTTGTCGTGGGACGATACAACGCAGTTATCCGCACTATTTCAGGTGTATATTCTTCAGAAGTGAAAAACAACGAAAGTTTTGAAAAGGCCAAAGCCTTATGCGAAGAATTCGCAAAAAAAGAGGGTCGCCAACCGAGGATAATGATTGCGAAATTGGGTCAGGACGGACACGACCGCGGTGCTAAAGTAGTTGCAACAGGATATGCGGATATCGGGTTCGATGTAGATATGGGCCCATTATTCCAGACACCTGAAGAAGCGGCTAAACAGGCAGTCGAGAACGACGTACATATCGTGGGAGTATCTTCTCTTGCAGCAGGTCATAAAACACTCGTTCCCCAAATAGTAGAAGAACTCCAGAAATTAGGAAGAGAAGATATAATGGTTATTGTCGGAGGTGTGATTCCATCACAGGATTACGATATTCTCTACAAATCAGGAGCGGCAGCGATCTTCGGTCCGGGAACTCCCATAGCCACCGCTGCAATCAAAATGCTTGAACTTTTACTACAATAGATTTAGATTTTTAAAAAATAAAGGGGGGCTTTATAAAGCCTCCCTTTATTTTTTAATTCCAATACTAATCCCCTATTTCATTCCTAAAATAACAGCCATACGATTCCCAAGAATTCGGCTAGAACCAGCAGCAAACACATAGCTGAGAAATACCGTTATAGCTGCGCCTAAAACCATTTTTACCAATAATAAAGAATCCAGAAAACTAAAAATACCTAAAAATGTCATAATTAAAGGGAGAAATACCATATGGCACAAATAGATTCCAAATGAATAATTTCCTATTTTTACCATTAAAGAGTTCTCCGAGGGCTTTTTATCATACTTTTTAAGATTAAACATGAGAATAATAAAAAAGAAAGTATATATAAAAGAACTTATTTTAATCTGACTGGACGCCCACGACCACATTCCTGTTAAATTGACAATAGCTGTCGATTCGAATATAGCGATAACTAAACCAATTATACAGAATAAAAAAATATTGCTAAGATTACGAGATAATTTAACATAACCAGAAGATCCACTCCTTATCAGACCACCTAAATAATAAAAGCCAAACCACGCAGGAAACCAAAGAGAATATAAGGGTAATTGCTTTCCGACTGTGTAATTATAACAATAAAGGAGTATTAAATACACAGGAGTCAATAAAAGGAAAAAAATTCTCTTGATTTTCTTATCCGGATTTGTAAAAGAATTTCTCAAAATTGGTGTAATCAATATCAATTGAAACAAAATCAATAAAAAATACATTTGGGGAGCAGATCTTCCCAATAAAAAACTCGCAATAATTTGTTTAGCAGAAGGAGGAGTGGGTATTGGCTGAGCTACAATATTATATACAATATATATCGTAGTCCATATTAGATACGGTGTTAATAAGCGTACACTGCGTTTTTTTATCCAACTGAATCCCAGATCTTTTTCGTTATATTTGACGAAATAACCAGAAAGAAAAATAAAAAAAGCTACGGGAAAATTAATAATCTGCCTAAAAGGAAGAAGGGATTCTGTAAATTGACCCTCGATAGAGATATAAGGCATAGAATAGATTAAAATTACAGCTATAATACAAATGCCTCTTATCTTTTCAATTTTTAAATCTTTCATAAAAATTATTTTGCAAGTAGGCTTATTATTGTTTTGTTTCAATAATATATTGAAACAAAACAAAGTAGCTACTTTGTTTTTCCTTGGGTTGCTATTTCAACCTTTTATCCCCCAAGGTTATTTTTTACTTACCAGTTAATTCAGATTCTTTCTTTTTCTAAAAATTTACCCGCAGCAAGATATTTACCATAGAGTTCGTCATATTGGGCAGCATTTGCAGGAACAGGCTCGTAAACTTTCTCAAATCCCTTACCCATAGCCTTCTGCGCCTCTTCTACAGTATTGTAAATTCCGGCAGCAACAGCAGCAAACATCGCAGTTCCAAACGCACAAGTCTGTTCGGTCGCAGCAATTTTAATGGGCATATTAAGTATATCCGCCATAGTCTGCATTACAAATGGAGATTTTCGAGCCACACCACCCAAACCTATACATCCTTTGATCTCCACGCCTTCCCTGCGGAATCTCTCAACGATTGCCCGGGAACCGAATGATGTTGCTTCTACCAGTGCACGAAATATTCTCGGTGCAGAAGATGCGAGGGTAAGACCCATTATAGCACCTTTAACCTCTTGTGAAGCATCGGGGGTCCTCCTTCCGTTCATCCAATCCACTGCGATAATAGTCGATTCCTCGACCGGTATTTTTGCAGCTTCTTCGGACAATCGAGGAATTATTTTCTCGATCACATCCGTTTGGTCGGGAACAAGTTCTTTTATTGCCCACCCGCAAACGTTCTTGAACCATGCGTAAATATCTCCGAAGCCGGATTGTCCTGCTTCAAGTCCCATATAGCCAGGAACCACAGAACCATCGACCTGTCCGCATATTCCGGCAACCACATTGCCTTCAATGGATTTATAATCAGAAATTAGTATATCGCAGGTAGATGTCCCGATAGCTCTAACAAGCATATTCGGAGTGATATCCCCTCCTACCGCACCCATGTGGCAGTCAAATGCGCTTACGCCCACCGTAACATTTTCAGACAGCCCTAATCTTCCGGCCCACTCTGCAGATAAATTGCCAACTGCCTTGTCGCTCGTATAAGTCTCCGAAAATAATCTATCTCTGTACCCTGCCAATAGCGGATCGAGAGCTGTAAGGAATTCTTCCGAAGGAAGTCCGCCCCATTCCGGATGCCACATAGCTTTATGTCCGGCAGCGCAACGGCTTCTGACGACCTCTTCAGGTTTATTCTTTCCGGTTATTAACGCAGTAAGCCAGTCGCAATGCTCGATCCATGAGTAGGCATCTTCACGTATATCTTTATCTTCACGAAGAAGATGCAGCATTTTTGCCCACACCCACTCCGACGAATATATTCCACCTTCGTATTTTGTGTAATCGACCTCCCATTTTTTAGCAAGCTCATTTATTTCCGCAGCCTCCATGACAGCTGTGTGATCCTTCCATAATACGAACATCGCGTTTGGATTCTCCGCATACTTACTCATAAGGGCTAACGGCAACCCGTTTTCATTTACAAAAACCGGAGTAGAGCCTGTTGTATCGAACGAAATTCCCACGACTTTCTCAGCCGTTCCGGCAGGAGATTTTTCAAGGGCATCCTTAACAATAAACTCCAGAACCTCAATATAATCGAGCGGGTGCTGACGATATTGATTCGCTATCGGGTCGCAATATTTTCCTTCACACCAACGGGGATAATTTTTAACGGAACTTGCTATCTCGTCACCATTTGCGGCATTTACAATTACCGCTCTGGCCGAATCACTTCCGTAATCTATCCCAATTACATATTTATCGTTCATTTTTATTTTTTAATTTGTCCGTAGTAAGCATTCGCTCCATGCTTACGGTTAAAATGTTTATTGGTCAAATGATCGTTCATCGTAAAATCCCGATTCAACATTTTAGCAATATACGCCATACGTCCGACCTCTTCCATAACAACACTGTTATGAACTGCGTCATCGGCATTCTTTCCCCATGAGAACGGACCATGATTTTTTACTAACACTCCGGGTGTATGCATAGGATTTTTTCCTTCGAATGTTTCGACGATAACCGTACCTGTTAATTTTTCATAATCGCCTCCGATTTCTTCTTTCGTCATATCCCTCGTACACGGAATATCACCATAAAAATAATCGGCATGCGTGGTACCGGCAATCGGAATGTTCAATCCGGCCTGTGCCCATGCCGTCGCATACGTCGAATGAGTGTGAACCACTCCTCCAATCTCCGGAAACGCCTTATACAATTCCAAATGCGTGGGTGTATCGGATGAAGGGCGGAGGTCTCCCTCCACCACATTACCATCCATATCTATTACCACCATATCTTCAGGTCTCATATCGTCGTACGACACACCACTGGGTTTAATTACGACAAGACCTTTTTCTCGATCGATCGCACTTACGTTTCCCCATGTGAAAATTACGAGATTATGCTTAACCAAATCCAGATTGGCTTTAAACACTTCTTTTTTTAATTCTTCTAACATTTTACCAGAAATATGCATAAAGTGCAATAAGAATAACAACTATACCTATGGCCCCTGCTATAAGACCGCTATTCATTTTGAATAACTCAGGTTCGTAATCATAAGCTTTAGGATCTTTATAAGGACTTTTCGCATTTGAATACAGGATGATACCGACAAATACAAAGAAGGCAGCAAGCATATATATCGCTTCAAATGCAAGGTTTGCATATTTACCAGAATAAACAAGTCCGAGTATAAAGGCAATAGCAGCAAGGGCAAAGGATCCGTAGGCTCCTGTAAGAAGCTGTCTTTTGTTTGTTGAGCTTTCTTCTTCACTCTTGACCATATTTTTCTTGTCAAGAAGAGAAATTATTACGGCAATCGCCACCAACACCATGAATACATATCCCATACGAAGTAGGAAACCCATCTCAGGATACATGAGTTTAAATACGATACCTACCGGTATTGTAGCGATAGCTGTCCAAAGAGCAGCTTTATTCGTAGCACGTTTCCAAAATATAGCCATACCGAATACCACGCAGACCCCCGGATAAATATATCCCGAATATTCCTGAATATACTGGAACGCTTGGTCTAATCCACCGAGTAATGGTTTGGCTGCAATGGTTGCAATTACAAGGGATGCGAGCGCAATTATACGTCCCATTGTAACCAGCTGTTTTTCAGTTGCATTCTTGTTGATTACGGTTTTATAAATATCCATCGTAAAGATAGTGGAGGTACTATTCAGCATTGAAGCCAGAGAGGATACGATCGCAGCAACGAGCGCAGCAAATGCAAGGCCTTTGATACCTACCGGAGCAAAATTCCGGAGCAGCCACGGATAAGCGTCGTCCGCTTTGCTAATCTCACCTGCAAGCCCGGTTGCTTTATGTGCCAATTCAGGATTATTGAAGAGGACGTAAGCTGTTATTCCGGGAACGACAACGATGATAGGAATAAGAATCTTGAGATAACCTGCGAAGATAAGACCCTTTTTAGCTTCATGAAGATTTTTAGCTGCAAGTCCCTTCTGGATAATATACTGATTAAATCCCCAATAGCCTATGTTCGTGAGCCATATAGCACCGAAGATAAGGGCAAGTCCAGGAAGATCTTGGAATATATTGAATGCCTCGCCGTTGGACGAATCCACTACGGTAGTACCATCGGGAATAACCATTTTAAAGTGTACATCTCCAGGTGTTTCTTTTATGGTATTGAAGACTACCCTGAATCCGTCGATTGCACTGTTGGTATCCGACACCGCAGTGAGCGCAAAATAGGCTGTTATGAGACCGCCTCCGATAAGGAACACGACCTGTATTACGTCAGTCCACGCGACTGCCTTCAAACCGCCGTATATCGAATAAACCCCTGCAAACAGCATAAGAACTATAACTCCTGTCATGACCGGTACACCCATAATCTGATTCATTGCAAGGGCACCGAGCCATGCGACCGAAGTCAGGTTCACAAAGATGTATAAGAAGAGCCAGAAGATTGAGAAGGCCAGACTTACACCGTGTCCGTAACGTTCGTTAAGAAGCTGAGGCATAGTGTAAATCTTCTTCTTAAGCATAACCGGAAGAATGTACTTGGCCACGAATATCAACACGATAGCTGCAATCCATTCGTAAGCCGCAATACCTAACCCTATACGGAATCCTGAGCCGGACATACCGATAAAATGTTCAGCAGAGATGTTCGCTGCGATAAGAGAAGCACCAATTGCCCACCATGTCAGCGAACGGCTGGCGAGAAAGTAGTCGGAAGAGGTTTTTTCTTCTCCCTTTTTAGTTCTTGACAACCATAATCCGAGTCCTACTATAACAATAGCATAGACCGCAAAGATTACGTAGTCAATGACCGTAAAACCTGCATTCATAAGTTTTTAATTAGTTAGTAATTTTAGTTTATTTATTTAACATGTAGTATACTTCATTCAGGCGCATTTCACATTTAAAATCGCGGATATTAGTTTTTTCATCGATAATAAGCATTTCTATACCGGCTATATCCGCATAATCCTCCATATATTCCTTCGTGAGGGACATAGAGAATCCAGTGTGATGAGCCCCTCCTGCCAGTATCCATGCCTGAGCACCTATCTGCAGGTTAGGCATAGGAATCCATAGGGCATTTGCAACCGGAAGTTTAGGCATAGGCTTCTCTATGTCGATAACTTTAACATCGTTTACAATCATACGGAACCGGTTGCCGAGATCAATTATGGTCGCAGCAATGCCGTCGCCTTTAGGAGTATTAAACACGAGTCTTGCCGGATCAGCCTTTCCTCCAATTCCTAACGGATGCACTTCGAGTTTGGGTTTGGACGATGCGATCGATGGGCACACTTCCAACATGTGGGCCTGTAAGGCAGACATATTACCAGGAGTCATATGATAGGTATAGTCTTCCATAAAAGAAGTCCTTCCGTTAAGTCCGGCAGCCATAACTTTCATAGTGCGAACGAGAGCTGCTGTTTTCCAGTCTCCTTCCCCTCCGAAACCATATCCGTCAGCCATAAGTCTCTGAGAAACAAGGCCTGGTAATTGGTGCATCCCGTGAAGGGCATCGAAATTAGTAGTAAATGCTTTAATATTTCTTTCTTCGAGAAATCTTCTCATTCCGACTTCCTGCTTAGCTGCTTCAAACACAGATATACGATCCTTACCGCCTTCCTGTGCATTGGGTGCAACGTCATACAGTGAGTCATAGACGCTTAACATGTGTTTGATCTCGGCTTCGGTTACAGCATTTATATACTCCACAAGATCTCCGATCGGATAATAATCCACATGATAGCCTAACTGAATCTCGGCTTCTACCTTATCTCCGTCAGTAACGGCGACATTATTCATATTATCGCCAAAGCGTGCGATTCTCATATCACGAGAATCGTCCCACGCATTTGCTACACGCATCCATACGGCCAATTTTTCCTGCACATCCGCATCCTGCCAGTAGCCAACGACAACCTTGACCCTGTATCTCATCCGGCTTAGAATATGACCGAATTCTCGATCCCCATGGGCTGACTGATTAAGATTCATGAAATCCATATCGATTTCATCCCATGGAATCTCCCGGTTATATTGTGTGTGAAGGTGCAGGAGAGGCTTCTGGAGGGCTTTTAACCCACCTATCCACATTTTAGCGGGAGAGAATGTGTGCATCCATGTTACAACTCCTATGCATTTTTTATCCGAATTTGCCGCGATCATTATATTATAAGCATCCTCAGAAGATTTTACGGTAGGTTTAACAATTATGTTTAAAGGAATTTTTTCGGATTTATTCAATCCCTCTACAATTTTATTAGAATCTTCCGCTACCTGTTTAAGGGTGTCTTCACCATACAGATACTGACTTCCGGTAATGAACCAGATTTCATTGCCACTGATTTTCATACAGTTAGATTATTTAGTTAGTGATTATTTTATTAAATTTTTTTAAAAATAATATTTATGAAGGAAAATTCCAAAAGATTAAAAATTTATTTTATAGTAATTTCTGGCAAATTATTGGCAAGGGTTTCTTTGTCTACCGTAGTATAATGATACGGATATAAAATTTGTGAAGCCACAACTTTTGCAGCTTCGATTAATTCCTCTTCATCCATTGTAAAGGGAAGCATTTGAGGTAAAAATGCGATGTCCGGGTTTTTAATTTCGGATAGTTCAGGAATATTCTCCGTATCTCCGGCAATATATATCTTAAAACCTCCAAAATCCAGCAAATACCCGTTACCTTCCCCTTTAGGATGGAATACTTTCCCAGGCTCTTTTTCTCTTTTAATATTGTACGCAGGAACCGCTTTTATGCCTATACCGTTCCATAACGTCGAGTCTCCATTATTTAATATTTCTATTCCCGGCAATACCTCCGCAGTCTTACCGGTGGATATTATATGCGTATCTGGTTTAATAATTTTTTCAAGTGCAGGTTTATCCAGATGATCGTAATGATCGTGTGTAATGAGTATCAAATCCGCGTAAGGGAGCAAAGAGTAATCCGCTATCTCGCTGTAAGGATCAACATGAATAATTTTCTCCTGAAATTCAAGAATTATAGATCCGTGTGCAATAGGAGTAACGACGATTTCTCCGATAGGCGTAGAATATCTGTCGCTTTTATATACTTGACCCATATTTATTTCATTAAAAATTTCAATAAAAATACATAAATTTATTTTATTCTGAAAATTCTTAATTCCATAGTATAACTATCGATAGTTAATAATTTTCCGGTTAAAGAGTCTCCTGAATGGGTAAGAAGTTTAATTACCTCCATTGCCTGCATGCTTCCCACTATACCCGGCATAGGAGATATTACCCCTACCATTTTCTTATCCTCTATTATTTCCGAACGCGGATAGAGTTCTCCGTAAGAATTTCCATCTTTATAATCGAAAACAGAGATTTGCCCTGTCATTCCCTGAGCGGAACCATAAACCATCGGAATGTTGAATTTACAGCAACAATCGTCTATTATATACCTGGTCTCGAAATTATCGGTACAGTCTACCACTACATCATATTTCGGTATAATATTCACCGAATTAACTTTGTCAAGCCTTATATTGTGTCTTTCGATATTGACATCCGGATTAAGTTCGTTTAATCTCTCTGCTGCGATATTTATTTTGGGGAGCGAAAGGTCATTAGTATTATACAGAATCTGCCGTTGCAGATTGGATATATCGACATCGTCGTATTCAACGATACCTATTGTTCCTACTCCTGCGGCAGTAAGATAATAAAGTATAACAGACCCTAAACCACCGGCTCCTACTACCAAAACGCGGGATTTTAAAAGTTCCTCTTGCGACTGAAAACCGAATTCCGGAACTATTATATTCCTTTGATATCGTCGATAAATTTCCTCTTCCATCCTTAATAAAGAAAATTATTGAATGGATATCTACCGCAATGTATCTCGCTAACCATACCGTACAAATCCCGTCTCAACTTATCAATATTTTTACGTTCCTTTGCCGATATGAATATACATGGGGTATTTGCTTTTGCAATCCAGCTTTTTTTAAGATCTTCCAAAGAAAGATTCTCTTTGGTTGCGGGAGTCAGGTCGTCTTCTTCCTTTTGGATAAAACTGTAATTATCTATCTTATTAAAAATCAGAAAAACCGGTTTCTCTCCTGCCCCTATTTCCGTAAGCGTTTGTTTTACGACGTTAATTTGGTCTTCAAAGGCGGGATGTGAAATATCCACGACATGCAACAGAAGATCTGCTTCACGAACCTCATCGAGTGTCGATTTAAACGACTCAACGAGCTGGTGAGGTAATTTTCTAATGAATCCGACAGTATCAGATAGTAAAAACGGAAGATTATCGAATACAACTTTGCGTACCGTCGTATCCAATGTCGCGAAGAGCTTATTTTCAGCAAATACATCGCTTTTACTCAAGAGGTTCATTATGGTCGATTTACCGACATTTGTGTAACCCACCAAAGCCACTCTTACCAAACTCCCCCTATTGCTTCTTTGCGAAGCCATCTGTCTGTCGATCTTTTTGAGTTGATCCTTTAAGCGGCTGATCCTATCCCTTATTATACGTCGGTCGGTCTCTATTTCACGCTCTCCAGGGCCTCTCATACCTATACCTCCGCGCTGCCTTTCGAGGTGAGTCCACATACCTGTCAGACGCGGCAGCAAATATTCGTATTGGGCAAGCTCGACCTGGGTCTTAGCGTAAGCAGTCGTAGCCCGCTGCGCAAAAATATCGAGTATCAGATTGGTTCTATCAAGAACCTTGCAATCCATCTCCTTTTCCAGATTCCTTAACTGGGAAGGAGACAGCTCATCGTCAAAGATAGCGGTATCTATTTCATTAATCTTAATGTACTCCACTATTTCTTCAAGTTTACCGCTTCCGATAAATGTTCTGGAATTGGGACGCGCGAGTCTCTGAGTAAATCGCTTCATAGTCTGCGCTCCGGCAGTCTCTGCAAGAAACTCAAGTTCGTCGAGGTATTCGTGCACCTGATCTTCTTCCGACTTGTCTCTTATTATAGCTATTAATACAGCTGTCTCTTGACTATTTATATCTATTTTATTTTCCATATAAAAATTAAAAACGGAGAGATGTTATAAAGCAATCATCTCTCCGAAAATATAATAAAAAATCTAATTTTAGAAATACTTCACACGTTTGTCGTCAATATCGCTTAAATTGTAAATGGCATCGGTAAGTCTTGCCTCTATATCATTAGTTTTTGAAGCTTCCTGCCTTAGTTTCTCGGCTTCCAAACTTATATCCGTAGTTTTTTCTTCTGAAATAACCTCTACCAGATAAACGCCCGAGTTCCCTTTAATCGGCTGAGAGACTTTATTAAGTTCCACACCTCCAGCAACAGCTCCGATAACTTTTAACTCCATCCCGATTCCCGGCACGTAATAGGTATTGAAATTCATATCATAGATCTCTTCAATCGTTATATCATTGGCATCCGCAGCCTGCTGAAGCGAAGAACTATTTAATTTCTCTGCCAGAATTTCAGCTTTTTTCTCTCTTCTCAATTCGGAAGCAATTTCAGGAGTCACCTGTTCGACAGGAGCATAGCCATTTTCTTTCGAGTCTACCAAAGAAGCGACGACATAATTGCCGTTGATTTCCAATATTCCGGAAACTTCTTTTTCTTTAGCATTGAATGCCCATCTAACCAACTCTTTGCTATCGTCGAGCCCGTTGATGCTTTTATCCGAAGGAGTAACTCTAACTACTCTTTTATACAGATTTTCTTCGGTCGCCATTTCGTCGAATTTTTCATACGACCCCTTAACATTGCTGTAAAATGTACTGGCCTGGGTATATATATCCTGTTGAGTCGCATTACTCGGAATAACATCCATTACAACCGTACCGACTTGCGCTCTCATAACATCTCTGCCTCTTTTGTAAACCTCCAATAATAATATTCCATTAGGAGTATCTATACGGGTTATCTTACCGGCAGGAGTTTCCATTATCGGATCCAATATCTGTGAAGTTAATACCGTTGTAGGCAGTGTCCCCATGTCAGGATCGCCCTGATTTAAAGAATATACGTAAGATAACATTTCAAAATCCGCTCCTTTGTTAAGTTCGTTGACCAAACTATCTGCAAGAAGTCCGTCGAAAGGAGACAGTACTATTTGTTTAATCGATAAAGAATCAGGAACATATTTACGGTCGGTAACCCTGAACATTGTATATACATCATTAATGAGATCCGGCCCATAAACCCCGTTATCTCCTGAAAATATAAAGTCTGCTATTTCGGTCGGAAATTGTTCCTTGGAATAATAACCAGCGTCGAATGGCATTTGTGAATTTAAAGTTACAAACTGTTGTACATTTTCAGTATTTTGAAATTCTTCGTACAAGGTATAAAAATAATCTTTGGCTTCGGCATAATCTTGAGCCGAGGGTTCTACTTCGAACATTACATATTCTATATCTCTGGATGCTGTCTGTTTATATTGACTTATGTGTTCGTCGTAATATTTTTTAACTTCCGATTTTGTAACGTTTACTAATGTATCCGCGATAGTGGAATAACCGAGAGTCACGTATCGGGCACTAAAATTAGTGTTGGTTAATTTTTCACCGAGCTCAGCTTCGAGATCTGTAAAATAGGCCATATTTTTAACAATCGCGAGATATTTGGACACCAGAGCCTCCTTCCTTACCTGATCTTGTAAATATTCCCATACCAACCGCATATTTCCGGAAGGATCCATACTGAGGTTCGCAACAAATTCCCTAACCGCAGATTTGTTATACATTCCGGTTTGCTGATCGTTAAAAAAACCGAAGTTCAACATAACCGGCGATATATTGTTTCCGTAAATAAGATCGAACATTTCCGCATCGGAAACAGTTATACCGAGATTTTCTAATCCCGGATAAAGAATATAGGATCTTTTTATCTCCTCCCATGCCAGTTCTCTTATAAAATCTTGCTGTTGGGAATTCGCATCTGTTCCACTGATAGCTTTATTGATACCTGACAGGTATTCTATTTCACTATAAAGATCCATATAGGTGACGTCTTTACCATTAATCTTTCCGACTTTAACATTGGAATTAAACATGGAACCGTTTCCTGTAAGATCCCCTAATAAAAAAGCAATAAGGGCAATACCGATAACGACCGTTACTATTATACCGCCTTTGGTTCTCAGAGTGTTGAGTGTAGCCATTATAAATTTATTATTGGTTTTTTAAGTTATATAAACAATTCGAGGGTCGAAGATACGAAATTGTTCCGAATTTAAAACAACGATTATTATTTTATCTTCATTTTTACCAATTCTATACGGGAAGAGCTCATTCTTAATATAGTAATCGATTTATTATCTATTTCTATGGTCTGCCCTCTTCCGGGCAAACCGTTGTTATTATAGATTACATACCCTGCCAACGTCTCATAATCGTCGGTCTCCGGAATATTAAGTCCATATTTCTCGTTAAGGTATTCTATCTCTAAACGGCTGGAAAAGATAAACTCCGTGCTGCTCAATTGTTTCTCAACCAACCCCTCATCGTCATGTTCATCTTCTATTTCTCCGAAAATTTCTTCCAATATGTCTTCCAATGTTATCATTCCGGCAGTTCCTCCGAACTCATCTATTACTACTGCAATCGAAGACTGCTGCTTAATAAAATTAGCAAGCAATTTGTCTATCTCCATGGTTTCAGGAACATATATCATTGGGCGAAGAGCCTGATTTATCGAATCGGGATGATTAAACAGACTCTTACTGTTCACATATCCTATTATTTTATCGATAGAACCTTCGTAGACGGGTATTCTGGAATATTGGGTAGAAATAAAAAGTTTTTTCAGATCCTCAATACTGTCTTCGATATCTATACCATCGATATCTACCCTGGGAATCATACATTCTCTGACTTTTATATCAGGAAATTCAAGTGCATTCTGGAATATCTTAAATTCATTGTCCGGACTGCTCCCATTGACATTTTCAATGCGATCGGTAGCTTCTTCAAGTAAATTGGCGAGATCTATTTTATCGAATGTAGAGATTGAATTACCTTTTTTTAACCTGAAACCAAATATCCGCAGCAATACTTTCGCCATAAAAGTTGCAAATACAGCTATTGGATAAAAAAGATAGTAGAAAAAAAACATAGGCAGAGAGAAAATTCTAAAATAAAAATTCGGGTTTGCCCTTATGATTGCTTTGGGAATGAATTCGGCAATAAATATTATTATCAGAGTCGATATTATGGTCTCGATAATTATGGTACCGTTGTAAATCCCTGATTTGAAAAGCAAATACCGAATCAGAAATGCCATTTGTAGCGAGTATATAACCAACGCTATATTATTCCCGACGAGTATCGTTGAAATATACTGACCCGGATTTTTAGTAAAAATGTTAGCTATTCTTGTAAAAAATCCGCTTTGCTTCTTGTCGATCTCCAGTTTCAGCTTATTTGAAGATATAAAAGCTATCTCCATTCCTGAAAAAAATGCAGAGAAGAGGAGTGTAATAAGTATTAAAACAACAGGTAAAATCATTAATCTCAATATATCCTATAAAGATAAAAATAAAATATTATTCGACGATCAGGCTGTCCATAGGCGTCTCGTCCACTATCTCTTCTATAACGATAGTCGACAGCGTATCGCTGGCTGTCATATCTTCCGGAACTACTGTTTCCATCGACGTAGAGTCATTGTTTTCCCTCTCATTATCAACATTAACCTCAACTTGTCCTTTCGGTTTCCAGAACGTGAAATCATCGAAATTCGAATCGGATTCAAATCCGGTTCCTACAATTATGTCGTTCCCCTGAATTATTGTAGATTCGACATTAGAGTAAATTCTGTCGGTTTTCTGATTCCAGAACAACTGCTCGGTCTCCAATATTTGTCCGTTTTTATTTTTAGCCACGACATTTCCGCGAGCTTCCCATAATTCCTGTGTCTCAAGGAATTTAGCATAATCCGCTATCAATTCAGATTCAACGGTAAGGGTCGAATCATTATAAGTCTCTACTTTAACTCCCCTTGTAAATTCCATATACGGTTCAGCAGCAAGTTCATAACGTTCCATTAACGGAGTTTCAAATCTGTACGATAATTTCCCGTTTTCAGAATATATCATGGTAAGATTCTCACTCATTTGCGTCCTCAAAGTATCCAAATCTACCTCCTCGGAACTTCCGGCGCGGTTGCATGAAAACATAATGGTAGTGCTCCATAGGAGTACTACCATTATTAATTTAATAATATTGCCTGCTGCCACGATTTTTATTTTCTGGCCCTCACCGTTGTCTGACCGTTAATCCACCCACAACTTACAGTATAAGAGCTTCCTTCCTTTATATCCTTGAAGAATAATTCTTCACTGTTAGGGAAGTAGGTACTGTAGTTACCTATGAGGCTGTTCACACTTCTTAACTGAGGATCGCCTGAAGGAAGCCTGCGGGCTGCCTGATTTAAAACGTCCACGATCAACCAATGAGCTGCCTGTTTGGAAAAATCATCGCTGCACTGCGAATTTACACCTCCGCTATATGCCTGAGCAAGTATTATGTAAGCATATCCGTTTTCAGAATTTATAGAGATCGCCTGACGTGCAAAATCCGCAGCCTGCCTGTAATTATTATCATTTAAAGCTGTCGCAGCAGATTTTACAACCAAATTGGATTTTGCAGTTATATCGGTTTCAGTATCGATCGCAAGCTGGAGGTACTGCGCAGCCTTTGCTTTATCACCCTGTGCATCGAACGCATCGGATAAATACATTGCTGTGTTAGAAGATGGCTCCAGCTGGTAATATTTTTCTGTTACGAGCAGCTGGAATGGACTTCCGCATTTGTAACGATTCATAAGAGCCACTATTTTTTTAATCAGATCTATATCTTCAGGGTTACTCTCATATCGTTCCTTATATATTTCCTCTACAACGTCGCAATTTGCAGCACCGCTCTGTACAAGCATATTATCGAGATTTGTTCTCACCGCTTCCTTACCGGGATCGGTAGAGATATCCAGTGCACTCGATATAACGTCATAAGCGTTGAGGAATTCCTCGGTACCGATTTTCTCTAAATTAGTATAGTCGTCATAGACAATGCTCTGAAAATTCGACAACAATGTCATATCCACATCTGCTCCGGCTTCTTTTATAGCCTGTTCGTAAACACTGTAAAGCGTCTTGGTATCGTCCGGATTCAACGTGTAAAGATCGGCTGCCAGATTCTTTAGAATATATCCGCGCCCCCTCTCCGGATGATCTGAAAAATGCTCTAATCGAAGATCGTACAGCAGTCTTATCGTATCGAGTATAGCAGCTTTTTCTTCCGCAGAGCCAGCCTCTTTGAATTTATTTTTATAAATAGTTATCCCCGAATAGTAAAGATTTTCAGAAGACTGAGGAGCACGGTTTATAAGTTCTCTTAAATGAACGAGAGCCTCGTCAAACATCTCTCCCCTCACGGCCCTTGTAAAATACTGTATCAAAATAATATTTTCTCGTCTTTCATCCGGATTTCCTCCATATTTCGGATCCTGCAAAGGGTCATCCTGCGCATTCACTGGCATAATGGCACACAGAAAAAAAAGCACAGATAATAAAATTTTATTGATTTTTTTCATTGTAGTGTTAGTTATAATAATTTGACGTTAATAATATTTTCTCTTAACAAACCATTCATCGTCACCGAAGAGAGAGAGTCCTACGGAAATTTTAAAATAATTATGCTTAACCAATCCATATTTTGTGGTTCCGCGCTGCCCTACTTCTACCCCCACATCGATAGCTGAAAATCCAGCCATTTTTAAAGGGATGCCGACTCCAAACGTAATTGCTTTCTGAGACGTATCATGGTTATTTTTAACCGTATACATATCCATATATTTAAAACCCGCGCGATAAGTCCATCTTTTCAAGACACTGCGAATATCGAGCCTGTTAGGAGTGAATTCCAGTCCGAAGTTATAACTGTTAACTTTAGAAAATGAAACATTATCTTTCTCAGCAACTTCCATAAAATTTTTCCAGTCCTGATAAGTATAATCAAAACCTATACCCAACTTTTCCGTTCTGTAAAAAATACCTGCCGATATTTTCCCGGGAATCTTAACCGGCAGTTTAGTCTCGCTGTAATAAATAGAATCGGAAGATCCGGTCGAACCGAATTCTCTCGAGTAGGTATCATCCATTGTAACTTTAGGTTGATAAGTAGCACCTAAAGTCATGAATCTTTTGCTGTTTCTTATAATATCGAACTGAAGTCCCACGTCGAAAAGTAATCTGGAGACCTCGTGCCTATTGCGTATAGAAGCGCTCCCATAAGATTCCGTACTATTTACAGGAGTTATCTGTTGTCCGTATTCCCGTGTTATAGTCCCAAGATAATATATAAGATCTGCCCCTAAAGAGAGACGCTCGAATACTTTGAAACCGACTCCGAGTTTAAATTGCGTAATGCCGCCTTCGCCAGTATGAAAATATTTTACCAAACCTAAATCGGTCAGTATATCTTCATTAGTTTCATTGTGTTCTATCTCATATCCGATGCTGGAATAAGGGGTCATACTTACACTTAATCCGATACCTTTATATAGAGGAAATTTTACTGCTATATCGTTTATATTAAAACCATTATAAGCCGTTTTGCCACTGTTGTCCTTGAGGTAGCTTTGTTTCCCAGATAAGCCAAAACTGAATATAAAGGAATTTCTTACGACAGCGCCATGCGATGCAGGATTCATAATATTTACGGAATAGGGATCCCAAAGCGCCGCACCGATTCCTCCCATCGAATTCGTCGCCGTAGTCCCTCCTTGTTCCAAATCTCCCAATCCATACATAGTATACGGAGAGAAAGTATTCAAACCGCTGCTTTGAGCGTATCCGAATATCGGTAAAATCAACGCCGCTGTAAATAAAAATATTCTAATTCCTTTTTTGTACATTATATTCTAATATCTGATTAAGTCCGTATACTACCAAGTCACAGTTTGCAAATATGGGATTTTTTAGTCTTTTAGCAAAATAATTTCCGTCTCCACCTGTAAACAGAATTTTTATTTCGCCATAATATTTTTCAAACCGCTTTAGATATCCTTCGATTTCAAAGACAACACTATTTATAACTCCCGATTCGACGGCAGTTCTTGTAGAGTTTCCTAAAAATTCTGTTTCTTCCACCGCTTCGCAAAGAGGCAGTTTGTCCGTAAACGTGTTAAGGGCTTTGAATCGCATCGAGAGTCCAGGTGAAATATTCCCCCCTGTAAAAGCACCGTCCTTCGTTAGCAAATCGATCGTAATAGCAGAACCAAAGTCGACGATTACCACGTTATGCCGTGGATAAATGTAATATCCGCCTACCGCAGCAGCAATCCTATCGCACCCTAAAGTCTCGGGAGTAGCATATTCATTAACGATCGGAATCGGAGTATTTTCGTCCAATCGGATAAAATACGTACACCGCTCTTCGAGGAATAATTTTATATCATCGACATCATCAGCCGTAGACGATAAAATGGCATGTTTTATATAAGGATAATTGTCGAAAATTTTTTCGAATTTCTTTAAAATACCTTCTTTTTTATTAAAACGAAAATTTCCGCATAATTCCCCGGCGTGGTAAACCGCTGCTTTGATATAACTATTTCCTATGTCTACCGCAAGATTCATCGTCATTGAACTTCTGTTGCTGCTGCTATCTCGGTCAATACACCGTAAGCATCGGCACTGTCTCTAACAGACTTAACTGTTATTTGAAGACGGTTATTGTGTTGTTTTAATAAAAATTTAACGTTTTTTTCCGAAATAAACTTCAGAATATCGGTAAACACGTTAGATTTATAATAAACCGAACTTTGATTATAAACGAAATGGAGGATCATCAATCCGTTTTTCTGAATCACTTTTTCAAATCCGAGTTTAACCGCCAGGCGCCTCAAACGTATTATATTATAGAGTTCCCTGACTTGTACCGGGGGTTCTCCGAATCTATCGGTAAGTCTGGATTCGAACTCCCTGAGACGGTCCTCCTCGACTATATTATCGAGTTCGCGATAGAGAGAAATTTTTTCAGCGGTATTTGAAATATAGCTGTCGGGAATAAATGCCTCGCGGTCAGTTTCGATTTGACTATCCGTAATGAATACCGGAGGACCTTCGACAGTAGAGGGACTGTCAACATTCATTGTATCCGCGAACTCCTCTTCTCTCAACTCCATAACAGCCTCGTTAAGGATTTTCTGATATGTTTCGAATCCTATATCGGCAATAAATCCACTCTGCTCAGATCCAAGAATATTCCCTGCTCCACGTATATCGAGGTCCTGCATGGCAATGTTGAATCCGGAACCAAGATCAGAGAAGTCCTCGATTGCCTTCAATCTTTTACGGGAATCTGTCGAAAGTGATTCTTCCGGCGGAGTTATAAGGTAGCAATACGCCTTCCTGTTCGATCTTCCTACCCTGCCTTTGAGCTGATGAAGGTCGCTGAGTCCGAAATTCTGCGCATTGTTTATAATTATCGTATTGGCATTGGATATATCGATACCGGATTCTATAATGGTGGTTGCCAGCAATAAATCATACTCGCCGTAAATAAAATCCATCATTATTTTTTCGAGTTCCTCTGACTTCATCTGCCCGTGCCCTACTGCAATACGGGCTTCGGGACAGATTTTTTGTATGCGGTCGCGCATCGAAAGAATATCCTGTACTCGATTGTGGATAAAGTAAATCTGTCCGTTACGCGACATCTCAAATTCGATGGCTTCCCGGATGATATCGTCGTTAAATGTATGGACCTCAGTTGTAACGGGCTGACGGTTAGGTGGAGGTGTGGCTATCACTGACATGTCGCGGGAGCCCATGAGCGAGAATTGTAACGTCCGCGGAATGGGCGTCGCCGTGAGGGTCAGCGTATCCACATTCGCTTTGATCTGGCGCAGTTTTTCTTTGCTCGATACTCCGAATTTCTGTTCTTCGTCTATGATAAGCAGCCCGAGATCCTTAAATTCGACTTTTTTATTCAGAAGTTTATGAGTACCTATAACTATATCTATCTTACCTTCCCTAAGGTCATTTATAATTTCGTTTACCTGTTTTGTTGATTTAGCGCGGCTGAGCAATTCGACTTTAACCGGGAACTCCCGGAATCTTTTCGAGAAGGTGCGGTAATGCTGTAATGACAGCACGGTTGTCGGGACTAAGACCGCAACCTGTTTGCTGTCGCACGCGGCTTTGAACGCAGCACGTATAGCGATCTCCGTTTTACCGAATCCTACGTCTCCGCAGATCAATCTGTCCATCGGAACATCCGACTCCATATCCGCTTTGACTGCCCTCATCGCCTTCTCCTGATCCGGAGTATCCTCATACATGAACGAAGCCTCGAGCTCGTGCTGTAAAAAACTGTCGTGCGAGAAGGCGTAGCCTTTGCTCTGTTTTCTTTTGGCGTACAGCGCAATAAGTTCGCGGGCTATATCCTTAACATGACGCTTGGTATTAGCCTTTAATTTCTGCCATGCTCCGGAACCGAGTTTATATATCTTCGGCGGTTCACTGTTCTTATCCTTATATTTAGATATCCTATGAAGCGCGTGAACATTTACGAAGAGAATATCATTATCGCGGTAAATAAGTTTTATCGACTCCGTAATTTTACCGTTCTCGACCGAACGCACCAAACCTCCGAACCGTCCTACTCCGTGATCGATATGTACGACGTAGTCGCCTATCTTAAGGGAATTGAGTTCGGCGATGGTAATCGATTCGCTCTTCTTTACCTCCTTACGGAGAGTATATTTATGATATCTGTCGAATATCTGGTGATCCGTGAAGAAGTTTATTTTGAGATCGTGATCGGTATATCCCTCATGAAGAGTGATCGGGAACGGCTCGAATGGCACGTTCTTCCGTCCTGCGGAATTGAAAATATTTTCGAGCCTCTCTATTTGAACTTTATTTTCCGTTAGGATATATGTTTTATATCCCTTCAGTACCCCGTCGTTAATGGTATCGGCGAGAATATCGAATTTTTTATTGAATGCAGGTTGGGGTGAAATAGAGAAACTAACCGCTGCCTCCGGCTTACATTCTTTATAAGACGTACGCAGAGTGATTAGAGTATTATCTGCAATATCTTCGCAGAATCCGTTTCTGATCAAAATATACCGGTCTACGGTCTCGGGCTCCTGATCTTTATTTACCACCTCATTGATAAATTTTACCCTCCCATCCGCAAACCGTTTCATAGTAAACTCGAAATCGTTTACCCATAAATTGAATTTTCCTGCAAATTTAAGGAGGGAGACTTTAGTTTGTCCAAAATTTTTCAGATCCGGAATTATCTCTATGCGGTCCGTCCTGTTTACCGAGAGCTGGGTCCCGATATCGAACATCCTTATGGACTCTACTTCGTCTCCGAAAAAATCTATACGGTAAGGACTGTTATCGGAAAAAGAAAATATATCGACAATTCCCCCCCTTATGGAGAATTGTCCGGGCTCGTATACAAAATCGACCTTCATAAATCCCATATCAGCCAGAACTTCCCGGATAAAATCCTGCGATACCGTATCTCCTGTTTTTATGGTCAGTGTATTGTCCGCAAGTCCGGCTGCATCCACAACCTGCTCCAGAACAGCTTCGGGATACGTGCAAATAAATATCTTATTCCCGTTTTTATTTCTCAGGGCGTTAAGCACAGCCGTACGCTGAACCCTACCGGAAGGGTCTTCGTTACCATATTCTATCGATCTCTTATATCCGGTCGGGAAAAAATAAATATCTTCCGATGCAGTAAGAGCGTACATATCATTATATAAGTACGCTGCTTCATCCTTCGAATCCGCAATAAAAATATTAACTCCGTCCGCATCGGAATACAGCGCGCTACAAACGGCAGAGATCGCTGAACCTGTAATTCCTTTCACTTCAACGGCACTCTTACTCTCTATACTCTTCTTTAATTCTTTGTACGATTTTTCGCCCTTGATAAGACTCAGAAATTCGCTTTTATCCATTTAAAAATATGACTTAATCCAATAAAACACCGAAGTGTTCACGGATATCTTCTTCTCCTAATTTATCCATATTAGCTTGCTCTGCCGTAATATTTAAAATATACGGATCATCGATTCCGAGGCATTGAAAATATTCTTTCAGTTTTATTATTCTTTCTTCATTGAAGAAATTTTCTTTGAAAGCAACCATCTCGTAGTCTTTTATTCTCTTCTGGAATATATATCCGTCGCAATAATTTTCTAAAATAAAATCGGGATATCCCAAAGCGTAATATGAATTGGTTGAGACAAGTAATCCGAACGGGGAATCTTTAACGTCAAATCCTACCGGTTTATTACCCAAAGCATCCATAACCTCATCTATTTTACCGTTTACAGGGAGAACGTAAGGCTCGTCCCAGCCTTTATCCGATGTCCAAATCGAATGAAGATATATATTAAACACCCTGTCGCCTAACATGTGGTAAATAATATTCCCCATCCTTCCTTCGTTCAAAGAGTATAATTTTTGACTTTTGAAATCATATCGCGGCTGATAATACCTTGTAAAAGAGTGGTGGTTGCCAGCATAGATCAATGCCTTCTCCCCTCTATCAATGACTTCCCTTATCACAACTTCCGCCATAAGGGAATCAGGGTCGTCATCGCCCCATCCGCCGCCTTCTTTACAGGGATCGTAATCTCCTTCCAGCAACACTATGCGGAATTTGCGGTCGCCGGAATTACTATGGTTAGTTTCCCATGCAGACTGGAATATATCAATATACTCCTTATATCCCCAATCGGGTCCGGAATTGAACATTATAGTTTGGGCGAGTGTTCTATCGAAATACGGCAGGCTTAATAGCGAATCCACAAGATTTTGATCTTTCGAACGCCCGAATTCACTGCACAGGTAATAAACCCCCGCATTATATAAATTCGGGATAAGTTCGGCAACAAGTTCCACATCATGTTTTAACCTATGGTATTCTCCCAACAATACGTAATCGTGATCTTGAAATTTACTCACGACATACTCCACAGGAGATTGTCCGAATTGTGTAATATATTCTCTCAGCTCTTGGTCTGACGGTTGAGCCAAAGTCATGTTCGATATAAAAAAGAACAATAGAATAGCTGTTAATTTGATCTTCATATTGACACTTTTCGTTAATCCCAAATGGTGTCGTAGGTGTAAGGCGAGCCTTCGATCATGAATACTCCTCCGTAAGATATACGGTTATTTTTATCGATCGTCGATATCCGCATCATATCGTCGTCGGTAAGTTCTATCTTTAACGAATCGAAATTTTCCTTAATCCTCTCCGGGGTGACGGATTTTGGAATAACCACGATACCCTTCTGTATTGCCCATTTAAGTATGACTTGTGACACCGGACATCTATATTTATCCGCGATATCGTTCAGAACGGGGTCTGCAAACAGATTCAGATCGTTCTGCCTCGCCGTATTACCCTTGCCTAACGGCGAATATGCGGTAATACAGATATTATTGCTGCGGCAGTAATGCTGCAATTCAGGTTGCTGAAGGTAAGGGTTGAGCTCTACCTGATTCACTTCAGGCTTAATCCGGGCAGTCGGAACGAGTCCTTCGAGTTTACGAATCGAAAAATTGGAAACGCCTATATGCTTTGTTAAGTCGCCAATTAGCACATCTTCCATACCCTCCCATGTTTTAAATAACGGCACTTCTTCAAGCGTATAAAAATCTTCGGGTTTATCCGGGAATTTAACATATTCTTTCAGCGCAACCGGCCAATGTATCAGATAAAGATCGAGATAATCGAGGCGAAGATTTTTCAAGGATCTTTCGATCGCGGGCAGCACGCATTCCTTCTTATGGAAGGCATTCCAGAGTTTTGATGTAATCCATAGATCCTCGCGTTTGACTGTCTCCTTCCTTATGAGATGTTCGACGGCTTCTCCGACGATATCTTCATTTTCGTAGATGTAAGCGCAGTCAATATGTCTGTATCCGTATTCCACCGCTTCCACTATCGCATTATATAGCTTCTCCCTGTCGCTCTGCCACGTTCCGATACCTATTGCGAGCATGCGGTCGCCATTCTCGAACTCATAATTTTTCATAAGAATATATTTTATCTGCCAAGGCTGAATTATTAACTAACAAATATAGGTATTTATTTTAAAAGGATTATAAACTCAGACTATGCATATCTGCAAACAAAAGACCGAAATATCGGTTCTTAAGTCATATTTCCGCGACTATTGAAATTTAATTATTTAATTCTTATATTTATCGGACAAACAACTAACTAAATACTGTAACTTATGAAAACATATTCGACTAACGAGATCAAGAACGTAGTCCTGCTTGGAGGCTCGGGTTCGGGCAAGACTACTCTTGCCGAAGCTATGGCTTATGAAGGTAAGGTTATCGAGAGGCGCGGAAGCGTCGAAAACGACAACACCATATCGGACAATACGGATGTGGAACACCTCTATAAAAGATCGATTTATTCGACAATTCTCTTCACCGAGTTCAATAATTACAAACTGAATATTATCGACTCTCCGGGGTCGGACGATTTCTGCGGCGGATTATTTTCAGCATTTAAAGTTGCGGATGTAGGTGTGATGGTTATTAACGCACAGAACGGTTTTGAAGTAGGTACGGAGATACAGGCACGGTATGCGAGGAAGTATGAGAAACCTATTATATTCGTAGTCAACCAACTGGACTCCGACAAAGCGAACTGGGAATCGACGATGGATTCTCTCCGCGCGAATTCTCAGGTTAAACCGGTAATAGTTCAATATCCGGTAAATCCCGGACCGGACTTCGATTCGTTCATCGACGTGCTGATGATGAAGATGTACAAATTCAAGGGCGATACGGGGATCAGAGAGGAGTTCGACATTCCTGAATCGGAGATGGAACACGCTAAGGAGTTACAAAATATATTAATAGAAGCTGCTGCTGAGAACGACGAATCTCTTATGGAACTCTATTTCGATAAGGGGACTCTTACCCAGGACGAGATGCGGTCGGGATTGAAGCTTGGACTGGCAAGGCGAGATCTTATTCCCGTATTCTGCACCTCAGCAAAAAAAGACATAGGCACCAAACGTCTTATAGAGTTTATTATAAACGTAGCTCCGGGACCGAAAATCGCCCCTGCATTCAAAACGGTGGACGGCAGAGAGATACCTGCCAACGAGAACGCACCGACGACATTATTCATTTTCAAAACATCCATCGAATCCCATCTGGGCGAGGTAAGCTACTTCCGGGTTATCTCAGGTAAACTTAAGGAGGGTATGGAACTCATAAATTCCAAAACCGGAAATAAAGAAAAAATATCCCAGATATTTGCCGTAGCAGGGAAGAACAGGGTAAAAGTTCCGGAAATGTACGCAGGCGATATAGGATGTACGGTAAAACTCAAGGGTACAAAAACAAACCAAACCTTATATACACCAGGACACGAGGTAATAATCGATCCAATAAAATTCCCTGAACCGCGTTACAGAACAGCGGTAAAGGCACAAAAATCTTCAGATGACGAGAAACTCGGAGAGTTGCTGAACAGGGCCAATTTTGAAGATCCCACTATTGTCGTGGAATATTCTAAAGAATTAAAACAAACCATATTGAGCGGACAGGGCGAGCACCATCTGAACATTTTAAAATGGCAGTTGAATAACATCAATAAGCTCGATATTGAATTTTTTGCACCGAAAATTCCATACAGGGAGACAATAACCAAAATATCCGGTGCTGACTACAGGCATAAGAAACAATCCGGCGGAGCAGGACAGTTCGGCGAAGTGCATCTCCTCATAGAACCTTATTATGAAGGTATGCCAGAACCTACGAAATACAAAATCGCAGGCAGGGATATCAATGTAAATATTAAAGGTAAGGAAGAAGTATCCCTGGACTGGGGCGGTAAACTGGTGTTTTACAGTTCGATCGTAGGGGGTGCGATCGACGCACGGTTTCTTCCGGCCATCCTCAAAGGCATAATGGAAAAAATGGAAGAAGGTCCCCTTACCGGATCATACGCTCGCGATATCAGAGTTGTGGTCTACGACGGTAAAATGCACCAAGTCGATTCCAATGAAATATCATTCAAACTCGCAGGACGCAATGCCTTTAAAGAAGCCTTCCGCAATGCAGGTCCGAAGATCATGGAACCGATATACGATATAGAAGTTCTTGTACCATCGGATAAAATGGGAGACGTCATGAGCGACCTCCAAAACCGAAGGGCTATGATCGAAGGTATGTCCAGCGATAAGGGAATCGAAATTATCAATGCCAAGGTCCCTTTGGGGGAAATGTACCGATACTCGACCACTCTGAGTTCGCTAACTAACGGACGGGCTACCTACTCTATGAAATTCTCTTCCTATGAACAGGTGCCATCGGATGTTCAGAATAAACTCCTCAAATCCTATACAGACGAAGACAAAGACGAATAAGATTGTAAATGGCGGTCGAAAGACCGCTTTTTCGTTTAACTGGGTAAGATTATTGAATGTCCATGCGATTACATTAGGCTTTCACTATATTTGTAAAAAATCCGAATAATGGGAAAAATTTTAATTGAAAACGCAAGATTAATAAACGAATCCGAGGATATTTTAGGATATATCCTTATAGAGAATGAAATCATATCCGATATTCAGGAAGGCAAATATATAGGGGAACGACCGGAAAAAATAATCGATGCTACGGATAAAATCGTAATCCCCGGAATAATCGACGATCAGGTCCACTTCCGGGAACCGGGTTTAACCTACAAAGCGGATATCCACTCCGAATCGATAGCTGCAGTAGCAGGGGGTGTAACTTCGTTTATGGAGATGCCTAATACAGTACCTCAAACCACTAAAATAGATCTTCTGAATCAAAAATTCGATATTGCCGCGGAAAAATCAGTCGCCAACTATTCCTTCTATTTAGGGGCTACGAACGATAATCTTGAGGAAATAAAAAAAATCGACCCTAAAAGAGTTTGCGGGCTTAAGCTGTTTATGGGCTCATCTACCGGAAATATGTTAGTAGACGACGATAACGTACTCTCAGCTATTTTTTCAGAATCCCCTGTACTTATAGCAACTCACTGCGAGGAAGAATCGATAATCAAAAAAAATCTGGAATACTATAAAAATCTCTACGGTGATCGGATCGAACCATACATGCATCCTCTTATAAGAAGCGAGGAGGCGTGCTACGTATGTTCGGCAAGGGCAGTTAAATTTGCGGAAAAATACGGATCTAATCTTCATGTTCTTCATATCAGCACGGAACGCGAAGTCGGTCTCTTCGAACGAAAACCCTTAAAAGATAAGAAGATCACCAGCGAAGTCTGCGTTCACCACCTGTGGTTTAACGATAAGGATTACAAGAGGCTCGGGAATTTTATAAAATGGAATCCGGCTATTAAATCCGAGAGCGACCGGAGTGCGCTTATAAAAGGCATTGAATCGGATAACATCGATATCATTGCAACGGATCACGCACCACATTCACTGGAAGAAAAAAAACAATCCTATCTCTCAGCCCCTTCGGGAGGTCCTTTGGTACAGCATTCGATCAATGTAATGATGGAACTTTATAAAAGAGGCGAGGTCTCTCTTCATAAAATTGTAGAAAAAATGTGCCGTGCTCCTGCAATGAGATATTCGGTAAAGAAGAGAGGCTTCCTCAAAAAAGGTTACTTTGCCGATATTGCGATAATAGATCTAAGCAACAGGTGGGAAGTGGAGACCGAAAATATTTTGTATAAATGCAAATGGTCCCCGTTCGACGGTATGAACTTCACTACGGCAGTAACCCACACCATAATAAACGGGAAAATCGTTTTCGAAAACGGAGAGATTAATACCAGCAACAAAGGGATGGAGTTACAATTCGACAGGTAATTCTCAAATATATGTTAGTGCTATACGCAAAATTATGATTAAAAGTTTTGGTTTTATACATTATTTTTTAATACCTATTAAACGATAAACAATTCTCCATGCCTCACGAACATTTTCGGATTTTATTGTACAGCATGATTGTCCTTACAGCGATAGTGTTCGTTATCCTGTATTTTATAAATGCCGGTTATGGAATGTTCCGTCAAAAAAACTGGGGTCCCACGGTAAATAATAAATTAGGGTGGATGATAATGGAATGTCCGGTTTTTATCGTAATGTTATCATACTGGATATCTTCGGATAGAAAATTTATGATTCCATATCTGATTTTCTTTCTACTATTCCAACTCCACTATTTCAACAGGGCATTTATTTTCCCCTTTCTTCTAAAAGGAAAATCGAGAATGCCAATAGTGATAACGATCTCCGGAATGATATTTAATCTTATTAACGGTGTCATGCAGGGAGAATGGATATTCCGTCAATCACCGATAGACTTGTACGGAAGTTTATGGCTTACTTCCCCGTACTTCATTATAGGAGTAGCTCTGTTCTTCGCCGGAATGATTATAAATATTCATTCCGATCAAATAATAAGAAACCTACGCAAACCCGGAGACTCGAAACATTATCTTCCAGACCAAGGTTTATATAAATACGTAACTTCAGCCAACTATTTTGGAGAAATAATAGAGTGGACAGGCTTCGCCGTCCTTACCTGGTCGCTATCCGGTTTTGTTTTTGTAATCTGGTGTTTTGCTAATCTTGTACCCCGCGCCAACTCTATTTATAAAAAATATAAACAAGAGTTTGGAGAAGGGGTAGGCGGCAGGAAACGAATATTCCCGTTTATATACTAATATGGAGAAGGGACTTGCTATCGTAACCGGAGCGAACGGAGGTATCGGTATAGAGATAACACGGGCCTTAGCACAGTCCGGTTACCATGTCGTGATGGCATGCAACAATGTAAGCAAAGCTCAGAGACAACAAGAGATACTCATAAATGAGACAGCAAACGCTTTAATCGAAGTTATTCACATTAATTTGGCGTCGTTGAAGTCTGTGAATCGTTTTGCGGAAGAAATACTGAAAAAAAACAAGCCTGTCAGCCTGTTAATGAATAACGCGGGAACTATCGAGACTTGTTTCAGCTCGACGGAAGACGGTATAGAGACAACCGTCAGCGTTAATTATCTGTCCCATTATCTTCTCACCCGTAAGCTTCTGCCAGTTATGAATAAGGGAAGTCGGATTGTAAATATGGTCTCATGCACTTACCCTGCCGGACGGATCGAATTTCCTCGTTTCTTTACGCACGGACGGAACGGTTCGTTCAGAAGGCTGTCTGTATACAGTAACACTAAACTTGCGTTATTGCTGCTAACCTTCGAATTATCAAAACGTATAAAAAACAGCGGTATATCTGTAAATGCCGCGGATCCGGGAATCGTCTCGACTAATATGATCTCGATGAAAAAATGGTTCGACCCACTGACCGATATTTTTTTCCGTCCATTCATCCGTACACCTCGCAAAGGGGCATCAACAGCTATCGAATTGCTACTCAATAAAGAATATAAAACAATATCAGGAGAATTATTCGTAAATAATAAAATTAAGAAAATTTATACGAAATATAAAAATCACCACTTATCCACATGTCTCTGGGAAGAGACGGAAAAAATCGTCAAAGATTTTTTATAGAGGATAAGCCTTCATAAACAAATACCGCCATAATGTCTGGCGGTATTCATTTATAATTTAGGATTATATCTTCGTTTTCATCTTTATATACTGGAAGTGCGGTCCGAAGCGTTCGAACGATGCTTTGTCCAGAGATTCTCTGTGATCCGGATGTGCGACGCTTGTAATAAGGCGAGCGCGCTCCTGAAGGCTCTTACCATAAAGATCGACTGCCCCGAACTCGGTCACAAAATAATGAACATGAGAACGTGTTGTAACCACACCTGCACCGCTGTTCAACACCGGAGCAATCTTGCTTAAACCTTTATTTGTCACAGACGGCATCGCGATAATTGCCTTGCCACCTTTAGATAGGGAAGCCCCGTAAATAAAATCTACCTGCCCTCCTACCCCTGAATAGAATGTAGTACCAAGAGAATCTGCACATATCTGTCCGGTAATATCTACCTGAAGCGCGGAATTAATGGCTGTTACCTTCTCATTCCGGGATATTATGAACGGATCGTTGGTATACCCCACATCCATCATAGCAACTCCGGGATTGTCGTCTATAAAATCATAAACAGCCTGCGATCCCATCAGGAATGTCGAGACCATCTTACCTTTGTCGATAGTTTTATTCATTCCGTTTATTACACCGCTTTCGACCAACGGAAGAACCCCGTCAGCAAACATTTCAGTATGGATACCGAGATTTTTATGGTTTGTAAGCTGTGCAAGAACCGCATTCGGAATTGCACCTATCCCCATCTGAAGACATGCTCCGTCCTCTACCAGTTCGGCACAATATTTACCGATAGCAACTTCTACATCGTTAGGAGTGGTGAAATGAGCTTCTTCAAGTGGAGTATCATCCTGAACAAACATATCTATACACGAAGAGTGTATGAAAGCGTCACCAAATGCTCTCGGAACATATTTATTGACCACGGCGATAACCGTCTCAGCACACTCCACCGCAGCAAGAGTCGCATCCACCGACGTACCGAGAGATACGTATCCATGTTTATCCGGAGTCGAGACTTGAATCATAGCTACATTACACGGAAGCACTCCCGAACGATATAATTTCTGTGTCTCGCTGAGAAATACCGGAATATAATCCGCGTATCCGGACTGAGTCACCTTACGTACGTTACCTCCTACAAAGAAGGAATCCAATTGGAATACTCCTTCGAATTTAGGATCCGCATAAGGAGCAGGCCCTTCAGTATGTAAATGGTAAATATGTACGTCTTTAATTTCTCCGTTCTCTCCCCTTGCACACATTGCTTTAATTAAGCATTGAGGAGCACTTGCCACACTGCTCAGATGCACATGGTCTCCGGATTTTATTACCTTGACAGCCTCTTCCGGCGTCGTGAATTTAATATTGCTGCTCATTTATCGTAAGTTATTGAGTAATTTTAACCGAACAAAATTAATAAAAAAATATTTTTAAAAATCGTAGACAACCGTATATTATTATGCTATGCAACAAGATGTTTTATCTCCTCTAAGTCGTATTTTTTTATTATACACTCCCCTATACCCTTCATTAATATCAGGCTAACCATATCCGATTCTTTCTTTTTATCATTTTTGAGAGCCTCCAGAAGAGCCTCCATAGGAACTCCGGATTCTTTCGGCAGTCCGGCATTATCCAGCACGGAGTTTATACGTCTGCATTCATCACTGCTTAATAATCCTTCTCGAACTGATATATCTGCAATTATCCTCAATCCTATTCCTACCGCTTCGCCATGTACGAATTCCCTGCTGCACTTCTCTATTGCATGAGCAAACGTATGTCCGAGATTCAATTTTTTCCGGTCGCCGGTCTCCCTTTCGTCCAGTTCGACAATTGTTTTCTTTACCTTTACCGCCCTCCTGACAGCCTCGAAAATAAGGTCCTCGTTATTCCTGAAGTCCTCATAAGAATTATCAACGAACAGTTCGAACAGTTCTTCATCCAGAATCAGTCCCGATTTGATTATCTCCGCAAGCCCTGAACAGAATTCCCTCTCCGGAAGAGTGGAGAGAACCGTAATATCGCAAAGAACGAAATCAGGTTGATTGAATACTCCGATCATATTCTTAAAACCTTCGAAATTTACCCCGTTCTTCCCTCCTACACTCGCGTCTACCTGCGCGAGAAGCGTCGTAGCCACGAATCCGAAGCCAAGCCCACGCATATATGTCGAAGCTGCGAATCCGACTATATCGGTAACTATTCCTCCTCCGAATCCGACAATGTAACTTCCACGGTCGGCTCCCATTTCAAGAAGTTTATCGTATATAAATTCGAGCGTTGAGATCGTCTTATTACTCTCCCCGAGCCCGATTATTATTTTTTCATACCGATCGATTATAGTATTATATATACCGTAAACATTTTCATCGGTTATTACTATGATTTTTTTACCTGTCGGCAGATAGCTGTCAAGTGTATCGATAACGTTCCCTATGGCAACTTCGGAATAGCTTCCGTCGCCCCTTTTAACTTTTAAGATTTCTTTCATAAGATTAATATAATCTTACAAAAATAAATAATATTAAATAATTAATTACCTTTGCACTCGATTTAAATACTCCATAATGCAAAAACTACGTAATATTGCGATCATTGCCCATGTCGATCATGGTAAAACCACTCTGGTCGATAAAATGATCCTCCAGGGTAATCTTTTCCGCAGCAACGAAAAATCAGGTGAATTAATACTCGATAATAACGATCTCGAACGCGAACGAGGCATAACGATACTTTCAAAAAACGTATCGGTAACTTACAAGAACTATAAAATAAACATTATAGACACTCCGGGACACTCCGACTTCGGAGGGGAGGTCGAACGTGTACTTAACATGGCGGACGGAGTTCTACTTTTGGTAGACGCCTTCGAAGGAACCATGCCTCAGACACGGTTCGTTTTGCAGAAGGCTTTGGCGTTAGGTAAAAAACCAATAGTGGTGGTAAATAAAGTCGATAAACCCAACTGTCGTCCTGAAGAGGTATATGAAGAGGTTTTCGATCTCATGTTTACGCTGGATGCAACCGAAAAACAGCTCGATTTCAAAACAATTTACGGCAGCGCCAAACAAGGATGGATGTCGCACACATGGAAGCAGAAAACCGACAGCATAATACCGCTATTGGACACGATAATAGATGAAATTCCGGAACCGGTTACAGTGGAAGGGACTCCTCAGATGTTGATTACCTCCCTTGAATATTCATCGTATATCGGGCGTATAGCCGTAGGTAAAATTACACGCGGAACCTTAAAATCGGGAATGCCCATCACGCTTGCCAAGCGCGACGGCAAAACTCTGGTTAAAACACGCATCAAAGAACTTATGGTATTCGACGGACTCGGTAAGACTAAGGTGGAAGAGGTCAAATGCGGAGAAATTTGTGCCATTGTCGGAGTCGAAGGTTTTGATATCGGAGACACGATCTGCGACTATGAAAATCCGGAACCGCTGGAACCGATCGCTATCGACGAACCTACTATGAGCATGGTATTCACTATCAACGACTCACCGTTCTTCGGGAAGGAGGGTAAATTCGTAACTTTCCGCCATGTCAGAGAGAGATTGGAACGCGAGCTTGAGAAAAATCTCGCCCTTCGCGTGGAACCTGGACACAGTGCTGACAGCTTCGTTGTATTCGGACGCGGAGTACTTCATTTAAGCGTACTAATAGAGACTATGAGGCGCGAAGGGTATGAACTTCAGGTAGGGCAACCACAGGTAATTATAAAAGAGATAGACGGTAAAAAATGTGAACCTGTCGAGGAACTTATAATAGATCTTCCGGAGGAATATTCCGGCAAGGCCATAGAGCTGGTGACAAAACGTAAAGGTACGCTGACCAATATGGAAACAAAGGACGACCGCACGCGTCTCACGTTCGACATTCCGTCGAGAGGTATAATCGGATTGAGAAGCAACATGCTTACGGCAACTGCCGGAGAGGCGGTAATGTCGCACAGACTCAAAGGCTTCGAACCATACAAAGGCGATATAGAGACGCGGATCAACGGTTCGTTGATAGCAATGGAGACAGGGGCGTCGTTCGCTTACGCTATAAACAAACTTCAGGACAGAGGCAGATTCTTTATCGCTCCGGGCGAAGAGATTTACTGCGGTCAGGTCGTCGGTGAAAACTCGCGTCAGGAGGATATGGTAGTAAATCTTACTAAGTCCAAAAAACTCACCAACATGCGTGCGAGCGGAAGCGACGAAAAAACAAGCATTGCGCCTCCGGTTATTTTCTCACTCGAGGAAGCGCTTGAGTATATCAAAGACGATGAGTATGTTGAGGTAACGCCTAAATCCATAAGGCTGCGCAAAATCCTTCTAAACGAAAACGATAGAAAAAGAGCTAAATCTTAATTGCGGCAATGGAACTGGTTAAATTAACTGCGGATAACATTGCGGATGAACATATTTGCTGTTCTATTTCCGATAAAAAAGGAGAGAGCTGCGTAGCAAATAAAAAAGCATGGCTCCGCAGGGAATTTGGCCATGGATTGGTATTCCTTAAAGGGAACGTTAGGGGTAAAGTTTTTATCGAATATATCCCGGCGGAGAACGCATGGTGTCCGATAGCTGCTCCGGGTTATATATTTATAAATTGTCTTTGGGTATCCGGACAATATAAGGGACAAGGTTATTCCAATAATCTGCTCGACTCGTGTATCGACGATGCAAAGAAATCTGGTAAAAAAGGGCTCGTAATTTTGTCGTCAGACAAAAAGAGACCGTTTCTTGCCGACCCTAAGTATTTACAATATAAAGGGTTCCGGATTGCCGACTCTGCATACCCTTATTTTAAGTTGTATTATCTGCCGTTCGAAGAAAATTCCGCTGTTCCAAAATTTAACGAATCTGTAAAAAGAGAAAACCACATCAATACTGGTTTGACGCTGTATTACTCTGACCAATGTCCATTTACCGAAAAATACGCATGTTTAATTAAAAATCTTGCAGAAGAATCCGGAATAGAAATGAAACTTATAAAGTTCAATTCCGCAAATGAAGCACAGAATTCCCCTGCCCCATTTACTACATATTCGTTATTTCATAACGGGAAGTTCATAACAGGAGAAATACTAAGTGAAAAGAAATTTCGTACTTTAGTCGAATCTCTCGGATGTATTTATTGAAAATAATTTTTCAAATAAGTTTTCGAGATCATTTCCGAAAATCATACTCTCTATTATCCTACCTTCCGGATCAATTATAAGGTTATGTGGCAACCCAACCACTCCGTAACCTCTTAAAATATCACTCTCCCAACCACGCAGCTGCGATAAGTGCGTCCATGAATAATTGTTGTCGATTATTGCATTCCTCCATATATCGAGGTCTCTGCCAACGTATATCGATATTATTTCGACTCCTTTATCTTGATATTTCCAGTATAGATTTTTGTAGATGCGGTAATGTTTATCACTCTCCTCAAAATCCGGGGACCAAAAATCTAAAATAACGTAGTTCCCTTTGTATAAGGATAGGTTGACACGCGTTCCTTCCGGGGTAAATAAAGTATAATCCGGCGCCTCCATTCCGTATGATATATTACTCAAAATATTTCTTCTTGTACGCAGCTTATCCGTGAATGAATTATCCGGAATATTTGGATGAAGAATTGCAAGCAATGAATCCATCTGCCTGTATGTAAATCCGTAAGTATCCTGTTCGGATAGTATATAGGCGACTGCGGGCAAGCGACTATTCTCAACTAAGGCTGTGCGGAGGGTATTTTGCCTTTCATCGGAAGTACGACTTATCTCTTTATCGACCCTTATATATGCCAAAGTGTCGTTGTGTATTCTGTAAATCTCTCCGAGTTTTTCCAAACTGTCCAGTGTACCTTCATAATAATTTTCTTGTTTCCTGTAATCATTCATAAAATCATTTGAAGGCGTTCCTTGAATCCTGACGACCGGCTTCTCTGAAAAATCCAATTCGATATTAACCACACCGGGTTCCGCAATAAAGGGAATTACTATATTTTTATTATCGAATGAAACATAAAGTAATTCAGGATAAACGTCCTCGATATCAAAGCGGAACGATCCGTTTTTTAAATGTGTACTATCAAGAATATCAAAGCGACGATCAGTATATTTTTTAAGATAGATCTCCGTATCATTCATTCCCACAGTTCTTCCTTCGATGATACAATCGGGATTACTGCAACTCGATAAGAATAACAGTAGCAAGGAAGAAAATACAGAGATCGATTTCATCTTTATTCTTTTAAAAGATCGGGGCGAAGAATGCGTGTTCGCTCAACGGACAGATCCTCCTGCCATTTCTTTATTTTTGCGAAATTGCCTGACAGCAGTATATCCGGCACCTTCCATCCGTTGAAATCGGCAGGTCTCGTATAAACGGGCGGAGCAAGGAGACCATCCTGAAAACTATCGGTAAGCGCGGAAGTCTCGTCCCCGATAGCTCCGGGAACTATCCTGACAATGCTATCCGTGATTACCGCTGCTGCGAGTTCGCCTCCGGTAAGAACGTAATCCCCTATGGAGATTTCCTTAGTTATAAGATGTTCTCTTATCCTGTGGTCTATTCCTTTATAATGTCCGCAGAGAATAATAATATTTTTCAGTGTGGATAAACGATTAGCTTCTCTTTGGGTATATTTCTCTCCGTCAGGAGAAGTGTAGATAATCTCATCGTATTCTCTATGGGATTTAAGATGATTAACCGCGTTAAATACCGGTTCGACCCTTATAACCATTCCCGCATCACCTCCGAACGGATAATCGTCCACACGCCTGTGTTTATCTTCAGTATAATCCCTGAGATTATGAATATGAATCTCCACAAGTCCGACATTCTGTGCGCGTTTAAGAATAGATTCATTTAACGGACTATCCAGAAGTTCAGGAACAACGGTAAGTATATCTATTCTCACAATTTAAAAATTTACTTCGCCGTTTATTACTTCTGCGATGAATGGATTCCTCTCCATTTCGACACCAATGGAACTGGATCTTCCGTGTCCGGGATATACGGCAACGTCACCACCTAACGGAATGAGTTTACCGAGCATACTCTGCATCAACTGCTTATAGTCGCCGCCGGGAAGATCCGTTCGTCCGATACTTCCCATAAACAAAACATCACCGGTTATCACGAATTTATTTTCTCTGCTATAAATGGAGATATGTCCGGGTGAATGTCCCGGAGTATGAATTATCTGGATAATGCTGTTGCCGAATTTTAGAGTTTCCGTATTTTGTAGATTCAAATCCACGGCAGGCGGAGTCTGGATATCGAATCCGTACATCCGTCCCTGCATAGGAGCTGTTTCAACGAGAAATTTATCTTTACTATGAAGTGCAAACGGAATGCTGTATTTTTCCTTTAAATAATCAACACCAAGCAAGTGATCCACGTGACCGTGGGTATTCACTATCATTACCGGTTTCAGATTATTTTTTTCGATATATGCGGATATTTTGGAATTTTCTTTTTCGTTATTATTGCCCGGATCTACGATAATACATTCGCCGGTCTCATCTGACAGAATGTATGTATTTTCCTGAAACGAATTAAATGTGAGCAGTGCAAGATTAATCATATTAGTAAATTTTAGGCAAAGATAAAAAAACGCATTTATTTTAATTATTATGCGGTTAATGTTATAGGGAGTTTTCTTAAAATAAACCTTATGGTTACATTTGCAGGATATAAAATAAAGAAGTGGCAAGAAAAAAGAATAAATATCCTTTGATCGAAGGACTCGAAATAACCGATGTCGCGGCGGAAGGCAAATCTCTCGGCAAATACGGCGACATCGTGGTATTTGTACCGATGACCATTCCGGGCGATATTGTCAATGTTCAGGTAACGAATAAACGCAAAAGTTTTATGGAGGGTTACGTAACCGAATACATTGAATTTTCTCCGGACCGATGCGAACCGTTATGCTCTCATTACGGAATATGCGGTGGCTGCAAGTGGCAGAATATGCCTTACTACAAACAGTTGGAATATAAGCAGCAGCAAGTATACGATCAGCTTACACGGATAGGCAAACTGGAACTTCCTGAAATAAACGATATTCTGGGATCGGAAAAAACCGAATGTTATAGGAACAAACTCGAATTTACCTTCTCCTGCAAACGGTGGATGACAAAAGAAGAGATCGCAACGGACGGAAAAATAAACGATCCTAACGCACTTGGATTTCATATTCCGGGAATGTTCGATAAAATTGTCAATATCGAACACTGCTGGCTGCAGGCCGAGCCTTCGAATAAAATACGAATTGCCGTACATAATTTCTGTTTAACCAACGGATACGGATATTACGACGCAAGGCAGCATGCAGGCTATATGCGCAATATGGTAATACGTACTTCCACAACCGGCGAGGTCATGGTAATCGTCGCGTTCGGATATGATGACAACGACAGGCAGACCGCGCTGCTCGAATATATAAAAAATAGCTTCCCTGAGATAACATCTCTAATGTATGTTATTAATGAGAAAAAGAACGACACTATAGGAGATCTGGATATCAGGCTGTATTCCGGCAAGGACCATATCTTTGAAGAGATGGAGGGGCTGCGGTTTAAGATCGGACCTAAATCATTTTACCAGACAAATTCGGAACAGGCACACAGACTGTATTCTGTTACTCGGGATTTTGCCAGCCTGCAAGGGGATGAAATTGTTTACGATCTTTATACGGGAACCGGAACGATTGCCAATTTCATAGCGCGCAGATGCGGTAAGGTTATCGGCGTGGAATACGTTCCCGAAGCGATCGAGGATGCGAAGAACAATTTTCAAATAAACGGGATTGTCAACACTGAATTTTTTGCCGGGGATATGAAAGATATTCTTACGGAAGAATTTATAAATATACACGGTAAACCGGACATAATAATTCTGGACCCTCCGCGTGCGGGGATTCATCAGGACGTTGCCGAAACGATACTTAATGCGGCTCCGGAAAAAATAGTTTACGTTAGTTGTAATCCTGCTACGCAGGCCCGCGACGCCGCGATTCTCGCAAGGGATTATAAAGTTGCAAAGGTTCAGCCTGTGGATATGTTTCCGCACACACACCATGTCGAGAATGTCATTCTTATGGAGCGTAAATAGACGATGATTAATACGATCTCTCCGAAAATTATCCAGACCGAAGACGGCAGTGCGACGATCGTACATCCTGTATACGGAGACACTTACCATTCGTTACGCGGAGCTGTCGGAGAATCAGAACATGTCTTCATCCGGAACGGATTGGAACGGATCGGTAAAAAACATCTTAAGATACTTGAGATCGGCTTCGGAAGCGGTTTGAACGCTCTCGTTACATTGAAGCATATTACTGAAAATAGAATCTCCGCGGAATATCATACGGTTGAAAAATTTCCGGTATCGGCGGAGACAGTGCTAAAGACAGGTTACGCAGATATATTCCCCGGATACCACGATTTTTTTTACCGTATGCATGATTGTCCGTGGAATGAAAAAACTCGATTATCGGAGAATTTTTTTCTCTTAAAACTCCATAAATGCTTGTCCGATACAGAATTTGACACTACATTTGATGTAATTTACTTTGATGCCTTCTCTCCGGATACGCAGCCTGAACTGTGGACGACGGAAGTTTTTACTAAATTGTTCGAGTGTACGGAAGAAAACGGGATTTTAACCACGTACTCCTCCAAAGGAAGTGTAAAACAGGCATTGCGCAACGCAGGTTATACTGTAAAAAGACTGGGGGGAGCGTTAGGTAAAAGACACATGTTGAATGCAATAAAAGAATCGGATGGAAAAAAAGACAATACCGGTTGAATATACGGTCGTGAATAACGGCGAACTCCAAGGCGACGACCTGATTATATTTAATGAAGCAAGGAAGGCAACTGAAAATTCATTTGCTCCACACTCCAATTTCCGTGTGGGGGCAGCTGCTTTACTCGATGACGGAACAATTGTTTACGGTGCAAATCAGGAGAGCGATGTCTATCCCGCAGGTTTATGTGCGGAGAGGGTTTTGCTATTTAATAAATTGTCTAATTATCAATGTAGATATATTCGAACCATTGCCATAACAGCCAGAAACGATTCCGGTTTTATCGATGGGGAAATATTCCCCTGCGGAATGTGTACACAAACGCTTATAGATGCGGAGAAGCGGCAGAAGAGCCCTATCCGCATAATAATGGCGGGCAAAAACAGATCGATAATTATAGATAGCGCAAAGAGGCTCATGCCATTTGAATTTACTTTAGAATAACATGTCAAAAAAAATCAATATCCTGTATGAAGACAATCATATCATGATTGTAAACAAACCTGCGGGTATTCCGGTGCAGGCGGATAATACCGGTGATCCGTCGCTGAAGGAAGAGCTCAAAGAGTTTATTAAGGATCGCGACGAGAAGCCCGGCAACGTATATCTCGGTGTGGTCCACAGAATCGACCGTCCTGTAAGCGGTGCGGTGTTGTTTGCTAAGACAAGTAAGGCATTAGTCCGGCTCAATGAAATGGTCAAAAACCGTGAGATAAAAAAAACTTATTGGGCAATAACGTATATAAGACCGGAAAAAATGGAGGATACGCTGGTTCATTATATTTTAAGGGACGGCAAAACGAATAAGTCGCGATGCGTGCATTCTCCGGGTAAAGAGACTAAAGAGGCAAAGTTAACTTACAAAGTTATTGCAGGCAGCGATAACTTTACGATGCTCGAAGTGGATCTTCTGACAGGAAGGCATCACCAGATAAGATGCCAGCTCGCAAAGATCGGATGCCCTATAAAAGGTGATCTGAAATACGGCGCACAACGATCTAACAAAGACGGAAGCATATCGCTTCACGCGCGCAGACTGGAATTTTCTCATCCTGTAAAAAAAGATAAAATCATTGTTACAGCCCCCACTCCACAAGAAGACAATCTTTGGAGATACTTCGAGAAAAGTCAGGAATAGTAAGTATGAAATATTATATTATTGCAGGCGAACCATCCGGCGACCTTCACGGTTCAAATCTCATCAAAGGGCTGAAAAAATCTGATCCGGAAGGGGAATTCAGGTTCTGGGGAGGAGATCTTATGGCGGATGCGGGAGGTGAGGAAAATCTCGTATGCCATTACAAAGAATCTTCCTTCATGGGATTCTGGGAGGTATTTAAAAATCTGAACAAAATATTCGGACAGATAAACGACTGCAAAAAAGATATTCTCGACTATGGTCCGGATGTCGTAATACTTATAGATTATGCAGGATTTAACCTCCGGATAGCGGAATTCGCTAAAAAGAACGGAATTAAAACGTTCTACTACATAGCTCCCAAAGTGTGGGCATGGAAGGAATCGAGGATAAAAAAAATAAAGAAATATGTCGATAAACTCTTTATTATTTTTCCTTTCGAATCAGAATATTTTCAAAAACAGGGTATAGATGCGGTTTATTGCGGTAACCCATTAATGGACTCGATCGAACAACGCAAAAAAATGTTATCCACTCCGGAAGAATTCAAAGAATCGAACGGTCTGGACAAACGCCCCATAATAGCACTTCTCGCAGGGAGTCGCAAGCATGAAATCGATTACAATTTCCACTTTATGATCCAGTTGTCGAAAAAATTCCCTGAATATCAATTTGTTGTAGCGGGGGTATCCTGGCTGGACAGATCCGTTTACGATAAATATATGAGCGGTTCGGATGTCCAATATGTCTGTGACAAAACTTATGAACTTCTCAATTATAGCACAGCGGCAATCGTGACTTCCGGAACGGCGACACTTGAGGCAGCCCTTCTCGGCATTCCGGAAATAGTGTGCTTCTGGAGCAGCTGGCCTTCCTATTATATCGCAAAAAAATTTATAAAAGTTAAATATATTTCTCTGGTTAATCTTATCCTCAACCGTGAAGCTGTAAGGGAACTTATCCAAAAGGATATGAATTTGGAGACCGCTGAGAAGGAACTTCGCACGATTCTTCCGGAAGGGGAGAAATATAAAAAACTTAAATCAGATTATAAGGAATTAGGTACAGTTATAGGTGGTTGCGGAGCATCCGACCGGTTTGCGGCGAAAATGGTAGAAATTCTTAAAACCAAGAATAAATGAAAATAATCTGCATAGGTAAAAATTATACCGACCATATACAAGAGCTCGACGGTAACAGCAATATTCCGGACAAACCGATATTTTTCACCAAACCGGATACTGCACTGCTAAGGAACAACGAGCCATTCTATATTCCCGATTTCAGTAAAGAAGTTCACTATGAAACCGAACTTGTGGTAAGGATTAACAGGGTAGCTAAATCTATCAGCGAAAAATTTGCGAGCCGATGCTATACGGAGGTCGGTTTGGGAATCGATTTTACCGCTCGCGACATACAACGCGACTGTATTGCCAAAGGGCTACCGTGGGAGATATGCAAAGCATTCGACCTCTCGGCGGCGATTTCTCCGGTTTTTATTCCGTTGGAAAAATTGGGCGGGGATATTCAAAATCTCGATTTTTATCTCGAATTAAACGGTAAAGTGGTACAGAATGCGAATACTTCCTCTATGATTTACGGTGTGGATAAATTGATCTCCTATGTCTCGGATATCATGACCTTTAAAATCGGGGATCTTCTATTTACCGGAACACCTGCCGGTGTAGGGCCCGTAAAAACAGGAGACCGGCTGACAGCCAGTCTCGCAGGTAATACTTTGCTCGATTTTTATATAAAATAAGATCAATCCATCTTAAGTACGGCAAGGAACGCTTCCTGAGGAACCTCGACATTACCGACCTGCCTCATCCTTTTTTTACCTTTTTTCTGCTTCTCAAGAAGTTTACGCTTACGTGATATATCTCCTCCGTAGCATTTTGCCGTAACATCTTTTCTCACGGCCTTAACTGTCTCACGCGCAATTATTTTAGCACCTATCGCTGCCTGTATCGCAATGTCGAACTGTTGGCGCGGTATCAATTCCTTTAATTTCTCGCACATCCTGCGTCCGAAGTCGTAAGCACTGTCAAAGTATATCAATGACGACAACGCATCCACTCCTTCGCCATTCAGGAGAATATCCAGTTTGGCAAGTTTGGATTGCTTATAACCTATCTGGTGATAGTCGAACGAAGCATATCCGCGAGAGATACTTTTCAATTTATCGTAGAAGTCGAATACAATCTCCGCAAGTGGCATCTCGAAATTAACCTCCACCCGGTCGGTCGTCAGGAACACCTGATTTTTTAGTACTCCGCGTTTATCGATGCACAGCTTCATTACCGCACCGAGATAATCGGATTTAGTTATTATTTGAGCATGTATATACGGTTCGTCTATGTGATCTATCAACGTCGGTTCCGGCAGTCCGGATGGATTGTGCACATCTATCTCGTCACCTTTTGTAGTATGCACTTTATAGGATACGTTTGGGACGGTCGTAATCACGTCCATATTGAACTCCCGATATAACCGCTCCTGTATAATTTCCATGTGCAAAAGCCCCAGGAAACCACAACGGAATCCGAAACCCAAAGCCAATGAAGACTCCGGTTCGAAAGTAAGCGATGCATCGTTCAACTGGAGCTTCTCTAAAGAAGCACGCAGATCCTCATAATCGTCGCTGTCCACTGGATAAATACCTGCAAAGACCATAGGCTTCACATCTTCAAAGCCAGCGATTGGCTTATCTGTTCCGTTTACCGCATGAGTAATAGTATCCCCTACTTTAATTCCCGAAGATGTCTTAATTCCGGAAATAATATATCCCACATCTCCGGCCTTAACTTCATTTCTCGGACTCATTTTTAATTTCAGAACGCCTATTTCATCCGCAGTGTATTCAGCGCCGGTACTGAAGAGTTTTACTTTATCTCCCTTCTTAATAGTTCCGTTAAATATACGGTAGTAAGCGATAATACCCCTGAAGGAATTAAATACGGAATCGAAAATCAGTGCTTGGAGCGGAGCGTCTTTATCGCCCTGCGGTGCGGATATACGGTCGACGATAGCTTCGAGTATCTGATCTACCCCTTCGCCGGTTTTACCTGATGCAGCAAGAATATCATCCCTGTCGCAACCGAGAAGATCCACGATCTGGTCCTTGACCTCATCGACCATCGCCGACTCCATATCGATTTTATTGAGCACAGGTATAATTTCCAGGTCATGCTCTAATGCGAGATAGAGATTGGATATGGTCTGCGCCTGAATTCCCTGGGTAGCGTCTACTATGAGCAGCGCGCCTTCGCAGGAAGCTATCGCACGAGACACCTCATAAGAAAAATCTACGTGTCCGGGAGTATCGATAAGATTCAGAATATATTTCTCACCGTCACGGAGATATTCCATCTGTATCGCATGGCTTTTGATTGTGATTCCTTTTTCACGTTCGAGGTCCATATTATCCAGCACCTGCGCCTGTAATTCCCGCTCCGTCAAAGTTTTGGTCGTTTCGAGAAGCCTGTCCGCGAGGGTACTCTTACCGTGGTCGATATGTGCTATTATACAGAAATTACGTATATTCTTCATCTTAGGTCAAAAATTGGTACGCAAATGTACTAAAAGTAATTTTTATTTTAAGAAAATTCTTATTTGCTTTGGGATAAATTTCATTATTATGCTGTCTGCTGTAAAAAAATACGCTTCCTTAGTAAAATTCAGCCATACGGTTTTCGCAATGCCGTTTGCCCTTATCAGTTTTTTTTACGCTTATGTATCAAACGATATTCCTTTCGATATTGTTTTATTACTGAAGATTCTTCTTTGTATGATATTCGCGCGCAACGCCGCAATGGGATTCAACCGCTACGCAGACAGAGAAATAGATTCCAAAAATCCGCGCACGAAAAACAGAGAAATACCTACGGGTAAGATCAGCGAGAGGAGTGCCATAGTATTCATAATTATTAACTGTATTCTTTTTATTTCAACGACTTTTTTCATAAATAATCTCGCGTTTTATCTATCTCCGGTGGCGCTCGTAGTAATACTTGGGTACTCTCTGACAAAACGCTTCACCTCCCTGTGCCACTTGTTCATAGGACTGTCGCTCTCTATCGCTCCAATAGGAGCGTATATCGCGGTAACTGGGCGATTTGCGATTATTCCTCTTATACTTTCAGCTTTGGTTCTTACCTGGGTCGGAGGATTCGATATAATTTATTCTTTGCAGGATTCGGAATTCGATCGTGAGAACGGCATTAATTCGATGCCATCGCGAATAGGTATCAGGAACTCTTTGAGGGCAAGTTCGTTGCTTCATTTGCTGACAATAGGTATGGTAATTATCTTCGGATATGCAACAGGAGCTGGGTTATTTTATATGATCGGATCGATAATATTTATTTCCCTGTTGATTTACCAACATATTATAGTGAAGCCCGGCAATCTATCCAGAATTAACCTCGCATTCGGAACGGTAAACGGAATAGCCAGTATATGTTTTGCAGTATTCGTAATAATAGATATTCTTATCCGATGAATAAAACTGAATTTTACGATATATTGTCAACAAGGTTTTACGGTAACTGTAATCATGAGTGGGCGGAGCTAATCCTCAAACACGATCTTATCGCAGAGGCTATAGATATTGCACTGCTGAAAACAGGTGTTCAACCATTCCGTGCTGCATATAGTCTGGAGACCGCATTCTTTAAAGACAGCTCCGTTTTTGCACCTTATTATACGAGATTTTTAAAGGATTACACGACGATATCCAACGAGAGCGTTATGCGCCACTATGGAAAAATCGTCTACCACATCATAGACAGGGAACTCTGCGTAATCGATAACGCATTACTCGACAAGATAGCGGTAATATCGTGTGGGAGGGCAGTAGAATCTGATTATAAAATAGCGGTAAAAGTGTGGGCAATGTATATTTTATCCATTATCCACAATAAAATACCATGGACTGCGGAGTATTTACCTGATATAATCGAGACTTTAAACACCAATCCGTCTCCAGGAATAATATCCTGTCTGAAAAAAGTGCGGAACAAGATGAAATAAAACCTCCTCAAATTGGGGAGGCTTTGCTTCTATTTAACTGCTACATCCCATACCCTTATACTTCGGGATTTACCTGCAGGACCTTCTATATCCAGAATTACGATATACTGTCCGGCTTCTTCGTATCGATGTACTGGGTGTTGTTCTTCGGATATGTTCCCATCCCCAAAATCCCACTTCCATGAAGTAATTTCGCCATGAGAGAGATCTTTAAAAGCCACCAGTCTGCGGTCCATATCGATAATTTGAAATTCCCATTGAGCATCGATCGGTTTCCTGAATTCAGGTTCCAGGGGCATGAGTTTGAAGGTTCTTAACTCCGACGCATTACCATACATAGTGTGATGCTTCGACAAATTCCAGAATCCGTTATTTTTACCGTCGCTGTCCACATCATCGTAATCGATAACCGCCCAGCATAGACCTATATTTTTATTCTCGTACAACTCGGACTCCACGGATCTTGACGGATCGTTGCCTGCATAATCGAACGGAGTAATCCAGAATTCCAACCTAAGTACGCCTGATTCGCCGGGTTTAAAGTCATAGTCGTAGGCTGCATTGGCATAAGGCAGTTCTTTGATCCACGGTTGGCTTCCCCATGCAAGAGCCCAGTCTTTGCCTTCTGCCGGTGGAGTAAAAATATGATAATTCTGCGCATGCACGCCATGATATGAGAAGTAAGCGTCCCATATATCCATATTCTCCCTGTTAGGATGAAATCTGTCTATGAACGGACCTCCGGACATATCTCCGTCCACAACAATTTCAAATATATCGTTATGCAGCCCCGGATGGGTAAAATCCCAATAATCGTCATAGGCCTCATACATAAAATAGAGGCGGTTAAGCCCTTTGACCCAACCTACCTTGACTTTCACGTCAATAGATTCGCGGTTCAATCCTTCATGTTTACCGGAATCGTCCCAAAGTTCCTCGGTACCTATAATATATGAATCCGGTACGATGTCCCAATCGTCGAAATTACCGTCGATACGAGGAATTTGGTCGGAAGGAAACTGAAATATTTTAAAATACGGTGCATCGAGCTGTGCCTTTACAGGAAGTAGGAGGAGCGTCATTAAGACACTTATAATGAGCGGTTTTAGTATGTTCATATTTCATTTAATTTTCGATTGCATCAATTATCACTGAAGCCCCTGTCAGTCCGGCAGAGGAGGCGGTAAATTTAATCTCACCTACTCCTGTGGCACGGATGATAGCAATGGCTTCTCCTTTAAAAGTCGTTATTTCACTGCCTTTGAATTTTTCGTGATTCCGTACATTCGAGTTATCTACCGCAACGATCTCTCCCGGACCGGAAATAGAAAATTTCACCTTCTCCGAACCGTTGGGGCACCGTACGCCGTTGTCGTCCTCAATTGTTGCAGTAATATAAACGACATCGTCCCAGCTATTTTTTATTTCCGATTTTTCCGCATTCAAAGATACCTTACTCGCCTCACCGGCAGTAATATAGCTGTGTTCGGCAACTTCACGTCCTTCTATTCGTCCGATAGCTTTTATTTCACCAGGTCCAAAGTCACATACCCATTCACATGGAGAAGCATCGTCGTTTACCTCAACGATACCCAGCGACTCGCCGTTAAGGAATAATTCTACCTCTTCGCAATTACTGTATACGACTACGTGTGCCTGATCGTAGCCATCCATATCGGCAGGTGTCCAGTCCGCGGTTAAACCACCTGTACCGTCATTACCTTCCCGCCTTACGATTCTTACCATGGGCGTATCGGTCCACCAGCTCTGACGCTGCCATGACAACGGCTTCCAACCTCCGTTACGGTCGAACAGTCCATGACTGCTTGCAACAGCAGGCCAGTCCGCTTCTCCGAAGTAATCGAAGCCTGTCCAGATATATTGTCCTGACATAAACGGATTGTCCCTTAGCGCCAACCACGTTTCACGGTCGGACGAATTCTCCGTTCCGATAACCTTCCTTTCCGGTTGGTCCTTCCATGCAGCAATAAGTTCGTCGACCCTGTAATTTTGCCCTACGATATCCATCAATTCGGCAAATCCATTAGTGTAAACATTCATTTGATTTGGGCGGAAGAGCGCAAGAGTTACCGGCCTCGTAGGATCGACAGATTTGACAGCATCACGTTGATCGATGAAGCGCTGTTGTCCTGCCTCACTGTCGAGGTTATCCCTTATTTCATTACCTACGCTGTATATAACGATGCTGGGATGATTCCTGTCGCGCTTAATAATATCTCTCGTATCGACTTCCCACCAATCGTTAAAATAGAGATTATATCCGTAGGGAGCGTGATTTTTCGCAGCGGTCCAAGTGTCGAAGGTTTCATTCATTACCAAGAATCCCATACGGTCGCATACATGAAAAAATACCGGATCCATAGGGCTGTGCCCTACCCTGATCGCATTACACCCTATCTCTTTAAGTTTGTTCAGTCTGCGTTCCCATACGGAAGCCGGGACCGCAGCGCCTACGGCGCCTCCGTCATGGTGCATACAGACGCCCAATAGTTTGATATTTTTACCGTTAAGCCAGAATCCCGTCTCCGGTTCGAAATAATAATCACGGATACCGAAGGTATTGGACTGGTCATCGACAACCCGCGAACCTAAAGTAAGCTGAGTGACGGCTGTATATAAATTCGGATCGTCTATATCCCAAAGCAACGGATCGTTCACTGTAATTATGTTCTCTGCTATCGCCGTGCTGTTGGAACCGACGGTTATTTCCGCATTAACCGAAGTAAATGATTCACCGTCAGGAGCTGTAAGAGTTGTTTTAACCTGGAATGTAACAGGGAAGTTCCTCGTGTTCACGATCTCGGACTGAACGGACACAGTCGCCTGATTTTCAATAATTTCAGGTGTGGTTACAAATACTCCCCAATGGTCCAGATAGGTACGGCTGACAGTTATGAGTTTTACATGTCTGTATATACCTGCTCCGGTATACCATCTCGAAGCGGGCTGCAGGGAATTATCCACCCTGACAGCTATGATATTAGGTTCGTCCGGTCCATAAGTGAGATAATCCGTAAGATCGTATGTAATACCGACATATCCGTAAGGGCGATGACCGAGATGATGTCCATTAATCCATACATCACTGTTTGCCATAATACCCTCGAACTCAATGAAAACTCTTTTATTCCTGTTGGATTTGGGTATAATAATAGATTTTCTATACCATCCCACGCCTGCCGGAAGATATCCTCCGCCTCTTCCTGTTGAATTATTCCGGTCGAACTCTCCTTCTATGCTCCAATCGTGAGGAACGTTCAGTACACGCCAGTTTTTATCGTTAAGATCTACTTCATATCCGCTTTCTACATCTCCGGAATGAAACTTCCAATTTTTGTCTATCCGTGCGGATTTTCGCACTCTTTGCGCTTCGGCACTCGTCTCAATAAAGAGACACAATATCGCTAAAATGGATAAAACTCGAAGCAGTCTATTGAATGACATACTGAAATAGTTTTTAATTAGGGTAATAAATATTTGCCTTAGGCTGTGCCTCTACTCCGTCTCCAAGGAAGAAACTTACGTGTGGAGGTTGGTTGTAACCGGTATTCTGCGCTGCAACTCCAAGCCTGTATACATAATCATGCATAAAAGTATAAAATCTGTATTCGGTAGGAATGGTTGTGGAGAATATCCTCAACTCGGTATTATCCTCAGTCGGAAAAATCACCTCTTCACGCCAGTCTCCGAATATATCGGCCGATATTGCCGGAGTGGCCTTCGATCCGTTGTTGGCACGACATCCTTCCGCCACAAATATTACGTCAAGCTTGGAGTTCTCCCAGTCCCATTTGCTTATGTAATTCTTGTCGAGCAATTCCCTTAAAAGGTCTCCGTCCCACCATATCGCGAAGTTCATCGACACCGGAGCCTGATCGGATATCTTCTCTCCTTTTACGTTATACAAAGCAGTGCGGACGCCCCACATCTCACTGCCTCTGTGACGAGGATCGATATCCACGGCAATAGCACGCCCTACGTCATAATCGGTATAGACTCCCCACAAACTAACTCCGGTCCTTGCATCACGGTACTCTAAGCCATGGCTGTTAGGGTGAGATTCATGAGGCTGGAAGACTTCAAGTCCGGGTCTATCCGGATCATGATCTGCAACATGAAGCGCATCCCCGTGACCCAATCCGGTAGTATACAAACCTTTGCCGTCATGATCGATAGCTGCGGCACCGTAAATAATTTCATCTTTCCCATCTCCATCAACATCTGCAACGCTTAAACTATGATTGCCCTGTCCGCGGTAAGCAGTATTGCCTTCGGTTCCGTCGTCAGAGTCGAAGCGCCATAATCGGGTAAGTTCTCCTTCTCTCCAGTTCCATGCTTCGATTACCGCCCTTCCATAATATCCCCGGCATAAAATCACGCTCGGACGTTGTCCGTCGAAGTATCCGACCCCTGCAAGAAACCTATCCATCCTGTTCCCATAGGAATCTCCCCATGTTTTGGGCCAATCTTCTCTGGGGCCTCTCTCGATATAATTTTCACGAGCCAATTCTTTACCGGTCATTCCGTCGAATACCGAAAAATACTCAGGACCATCGAGAATATATCCGCTTACAGTATCCGCATATAGATTCACTCGTCCCGATTCATCGGTAATAACATTTCCCAGTCCATCGACCGTACCTTCGGCTGTCTTACATATCAACTCGGCTTTGCCGTCGCCGTCAAAATCATAAACCATAAAATGGGTATAATGAGCCCCTTCACGTATATTCGGACCGAGGTCGATGCGCCACAAAAACGTACCGTCGAGTTTGTAAGCATCTATTTTTGTAGTCCCTTCAGCTAATCCCGGACGTGCATTATCATACTGTCTCGCCTCCCATTTCACGATAATCTCGTACTCACCGTCTCCGTCCAAATCGGCAACAGAAGCATCGTTAGGTCTATAACCTTCGATAGTTTTAAGTGGTATGGATATATAATTTTTCGCCGGAGCCCTTGATGCAATAGAGAATGATTTGGAAGATTCCGTTTCGACGCCGTTAATAACTGTTTTAACGAACCATTCGTTATTTTTCGACTCGTCGGCAAGGGAATCGATAAACCACGTAACGTCTGCTATGGGATTTTCATTAACTCTCACTACATTAGCCCCGGTTTTACGATATAAGTTAAACGCCACTGATTCGGGATCGGTCCCAATCATTCTCCAACTTATAAAAACGCTTCCATCGTCTTGTTTAAATGCTACCAGACCTCTTCCGAGCTTCTCCATTTGTCTGGGAGGAAGGTTTCCTTCTTTCTGGTACGGATCTTTGATATGATCCTTATTCTGCTGCAGCTTCGGAGTAACCGTAGGACGCATGCTCCTGCTTCTTTCGAACTCGGCAATATTTTCTTTAGCAGGGAATTTTTTTACAAAATATTTTTTGAAATTTCTTATACTCCTTAAATTTCGGTACACCACCTCTGCAACAAGATATGCTCCGTCGTTCGTCAGGCTGTTGCCGGTATAAAATTCAGCAACTCTTTCTTTATCAAGTTTTTTATAAATATCCGATAGTTGTCCGTAGAGATCGATAAACTGAACCTTATTTTTTTCAGCAGTCTGTCTGGCCCACAAAGATAGATCTCTTTTATACTCGTTATCGAGAGTCGGATCGGGAATAGAAGATAAAATCACAGGAACAGCCTTCCGTGCCCTTACTTCCTTAATGATATTCTCCAGATACCATCCATAAGTGTGTACCGTATCCTGCAGCTCCGTTATTTCATTGCCCACGGTCTCTGTCTGTCCGTTAGTACCGGGAAGAACCCCTGCCGCTCGATTATCACGGCTTGGATTAGGGGGGGAATTTTCAAAATTTCCAAAACCGATTATAACTATGTCTCCTTTATTGATGGAGTTTAAAATGTCCTGCCATTGCCTGCTACCGATTATCGACCGGGAACTATAACGTCCACCGAGTATACGGTAATCGTATTTTTCATAATCGATACTTATCGTAAGATAGCGTCCCCAACCAACCGCATTCTCCACCGGCGCTTCACTCTCCTGAGTTACGATAGGCTGCCGATTCCTACGGTTATCCGGCATCACGGTATTATCGCCTATTACATAGACACGTGCTTTTTCTTCGTCACGCAAGCTGCATGATAGTAGGGATATTATCGAAGTAAACAGTACGGACCAAAATAACAAATACCTTTTCCACCCGGTTCCATGGTTAATTATTTTCATATTAACAATTATAGACCTTTTGTCAAAGATAAACAACTTTGAAATTTCAAGTCACGAGAAAATATTAATTCTCGATTAAAATACGAGACACCTCCATTCCGGCAAACAAAAAGAACCGGTCTTTTAAAACCGGTTCATATTAATAGCGATGGATTTTTTATTTTCCTATAAGCTCTACGCTCCGACGAATAAATTTAGTAAGCTCTTCTCCCTTCAACATACCGTTAGACAGTAACGCAAGATCGACAAGCTGTTTAACGAGTCGGTTATTCCGACCAGCCTCTTTAAGAATATTAGTTCTCTCGTCGGTATATTTTGCGAGTTTTTTATCCAGCTCATCCCTGTGGTTTTTATCGTCTTCCGATATATCCTGCTCCTTGGTATCTTTTAATTTTTCATCTATGTTGCGTTTTTCAGTAGATATCTTATCTATCTTTTTATTAAGCTTACCAAGCTCTTCACCGAGTTGAGACTGTATTTCACCCAATGTATCTATCACAAGGGGATGATTTCCGTTTACCACGACATTAAAACTGTCCGGCATTTGACCGTAGAAGGAATACATACCCCCACCCATCTCGGACATATCTTTCATACGCCTCATAAATTCGTTTCTCGTGATAACGACAGGCTGCTGATTCTCGTCCATACTCTCGAAGCTAACCAGATAATTCACCTTATCCGTAGAGGGAAGCTGCGACTCGAACACCGGACGCAGAACATCCTGCTGCATCGATGTAAGCGACAGAGGTTTGGATTCCGCTTTATCTATGAGTTTATCCGCAACTTCGGAATCCACTCTCACGAATCTGTGATTTTGATTTTTATTTTCATACCAACCTATAAAATGGTTGTCGAGCTGACCGTCCATAACAAGAACATCATATCCTTTGGATTTAGCACCCTCTATAAAACCGTGCTGCCCTTCGACGTCGTTCGTGTAGACATATACTATATTATTGTCTTTATCGGTTTGATTGCTCTTAACTAGTTCTTCGTATTCCGAGAGGGTAAAATATTTCCCATCGGTATTCTTAAGCAAAACAAAATCTTTCGCTTTATCGGCAAATTTTTCGTCCGTTATTATACCGTACTGGATAAATATTTTGAGATCGTCCCATTTTTTTTCGAATTCCTCTCTGTTATTGGTAAATATCTCCTGAAGCCTATCGGCAACCTTTCTCGTTATATAATTAGAAATTTTCTTTACATTGGAATCGCTTTGAAGGTAGCTCCTCGATACATTCAGCGGAATATCTGGAGAATCGATAACCCCATGAAGTAGGGTAAGGAATTCCGGCACGATGCCCTCCACCGAATCGGTTACGAATACTTGATTCGAATAGAGTTGTATTTTATTCTTCTGAATTTCGAAATTATTCCTGATTTTAGGGAAATACAATACTCCGGTCAGATTGAACGGATAATCTATATTAAGATGTATATGGAACAGCGGTTCTTCTCCGACAGGATATAATTTATGGTAAAATTCGTCATATTCCTTATCGGATATCTCCGACGGTTTTTTTGTCCATATAGGTGCGGTATCGTTAATTATGAGGTCTTTGTCCGTATCCACATATTTACCGTCCTTCCATTCCTGTTCCTTTCCGAATGCTATCGGAACCGGCAGGAACCTACAATATTTTTCCAAGAGGTAGCGGATTTTCTGTTTCTCCGCGAATTCTTTATTTTCTTCCGATATATAAAGGATAATATCCGTCCCGCGGTCACGTTCCTCTGTAATCTCCTCTAATGTATACTCCGGAGTACCCTCACAAGTCCATTTTACCGTTTTCGAGCCTTCCTTATAAGATTTGGTTATCACCTCCACTTTGTCCGCAACCATAAACGCAGAATAGAATCCGAGTCCGAAGTGTCCGATTATTCCAGTCTGGTTCTGGTATTTCTGCATAAATTCTTCTGCGCTCGAGAACGCTATCTGGTTTATATATTTGTCGACCTCTTCCGATGTCATCCCCACTCCTCTGTCAGATATTTTTAATATCCGTTTCTCTTCGTCCAGCGAGACATGAATAGTCAAATCTCCGAGTTCACCCTTAAATTCCCCCATCGAAGCGAGAGTTTTTATCTTTTGAGTGGCATCTACTGCATTGGAAACTAACTCCCTCAAAAAGATTTCATGATCCGAATAAAGAAATTTTTTAATAATGGGGAAAATATTCTCCGTAGTTACCCCTATTTTACCATTTTGCATATTGTTTGAGTTTTATTTATTCGTGTACAATATACTTCACAAGTAACATGCCAGCGGATTTTTTACTGACATTTTGACAGGAACACCCTCGACTTTACTGACAATTAATCTTTACCGAACGTATCATAAGAAGTTGCAGCAAGTACGGCAATACTTATCCGGCAATTCTCAACTTTACTTTTGATAGTTTTCACACATGCCTCCAGAGTCGCTCCAGTAGTCAGGACGTCGTCCACAAGCAATATGTGTTTATTTTCGAAAATAGAAGGACGGAGAAGATAAAAAATACCCTCCACATTATTCCATCGTTCTTTTTCGGTGTATGTAGTTTGACTGCGGTTGTACTTGACACGGAGAAGATTTCCTGTCTTCACTTTTACCCTTAACTCCTTCGATATTCCTCTGGATACATACTCGGACTGGTTGTATCCGCGCTTAAGGATTTTAAGCGGATGCAGGGGAACTGGAATCACCATATCCACATCTTGATATAAGGATGATTCTTTCAACTCTTGTCCGAACCATCTGCCCAGTTTATAAGCTATTCTCGAATATCCTCCATATTTAAATTTATGGATCAGACCGTCGTAGCCACTCCCTTTATTATAGTAAAACATTGCCGAAGCATTCTCTACTCCGGCAATACCATTCATCCGGATAAATACCGGATTATCTTTAATCTTGGAATAACCCGTCAGAGGCATTTCCCATCTGCACGACGTACATATAAAATCTTCTCTATCGTTCAGATTGCTATCGCATACCGCACATATTTCAGGAAAAAACAAATGTCGGACGGATTTATAACAGTTTTTTAATAATGTCGATATTAGGGACATTATTCATAAAATGAAAGATCGGTTTCTCCGCTCATTTCCTTTTGCAACGCAACCATTTTTATTGAGGTAACAGCCGCTTCGTCTCCTTTGTTCCCGTGTTTACCGCCTGCCCTGTCTAAAGCTTGTTGAAGATCGTTCGTAGTCAGGACGCCGAATATTACAGGCATATTGCATTTAAGATTTAATTCGGTAATTCCCTGAGTTACGCTGTCGCAAATGAAATCGAAGTGTCTGGTATCCCCTTGTATTACGCATCCGATAGCGATTATGGCATCTACATCGGTATACTCTGCAAAGAACTGCGCTCCGAGCGTAAGTTCGAATGTTCCGGGAACTTTTTTCACCACTATATTGGATTCGCTACAACCGTGTTTTTTCAATGTGTCGACAGCGCCTTTAACCAAAGCTCCTGTAATCTGCCAATTCCATTCGGCAACGACAATACCTATTTTCATATCGTTCGCCGACGGAATCTCTCCATCGAAAACCGATAAATTTTTAAGTTCAGTAGCCATATTAAAAGTATTTTTAAGAAAAAAGGTTGCCCGGCAAGACAACCTCTATTATGTTTTAGACAAACTCTATAATTTTTGTTCTACCTGTCCGATAAATTTATCTATATCGCGGGCTTCCATAGAATTAGGGTATTTATTCTTAATGTCGCTATAATACTCAAGAGCCTTCTTGTAATCGCCTGTATTCTGCAAGAGCAGCCCTGCTTTCTTTGCGTAATAAGGTGCTGTAATTTCGTTAGCGCTTAACTCCACAGCTTTTTTGTAACAATCCAAACCTTTAGCCGGATTACCCATTTGAACATAGGCATCACCTGCAAGCCCTGCATTAACGGCATTCACGACTTCCGAAGAGAGTCCTTTGACGTTTTTATATTTTTCGAAATATTTAACAGCATTCTCGTAATCGCCTAATCTAAGATAGCATTGTCCCGCATAATGTTTGGCAAGATTACCCGATTTGGTGGAACCGTATTTCTCCGCAACCTGAAGGAAGCCTGAATTATTTCCGTCACCGTTAAGCGCGATGGAAAACTCTTCATCAGCAAACGCATTCTGAACTTCAAAAATAGCGGTAGCCGCTTTTTTCTGTTGAGGAACGGAATAAAGATATTTATAAGCAGTTATACCTCCGGCAATAGCGACAATAACGATAAGAATAGTCAGAAGCGTCCTGCCATTTTTAAATATAAACAACTCCGTCTTATTAATGGCGGTTTCGATTACTTCTTCCGGATCTTCCTTTACCTGTTTTCTATTGTCTGCCATAACTATGTCTTTACTAAATTTTTTAAAATCTATGCAAAAGTAAATCTTTTTATCAAATAACCTTATATTTTATGAAAAAAATCTCTTTTTTATGGTAATTTTGCCTTGTACAAAGATGTCTATTAAGCTTGCGGATGAATATAACCAGATTGAATATAATAAACTTCAAAAATATCAGGCAGGCAGAACTTTCCTTCACTAAAAAACTGAACTGTCTGATAGGCAACAACGGTGCGGGCAAGACCAATGTAATCGATGCACTTTATTATCTGTCCATGTGTAAAAGCGCCTTCGGTCTCACGGACGGACAAAGTGTAAATCACGAGGAAGATTTTTTTGTTCTCGACGGTCAATACGATGCCAAAGGACGTATAGATAATGTCCTGTGCAGCTTCAAAAAAGGCACAGGCAAAGTTTTCAAAAGAAACAGCAAGGAGTACGAGAAATTATCGGATCATATCGGAATAATTCCGGTAGTGCTGATCTCTCCTTCGGACACATCGTTAATAAACGATTCGGGTGAAGAGAGGCGTAAATTTATGAATACTTTACTTTCACAGTACGACCGTAGTTATATCGAGACCCTTATAAAGTATAATCATATTCTCGGGGAGAGGAATAAATTGCTGAAAAAGACAGACACCCCCAATTTTCACGAGATATTAGACATTCTCGACCTTCAGCTCTCTACGTTCGGCAAATTTATTCACGGTAAACGTGTTGAACTTATCGGAAGAATATCACCGGTAATAAAAAAATATTATTCGGTTCTTTCGGGAGAACAGGAAGATGTAGAGATAGCCTATAAATCGGAGCTCAACGACCGCGACCTATCCGAACTTTTATCGGAGAACAGGACGAAGGACATATACGTCGAGCACACGTCTTCCGGAGTACACAGAGATGATATAAAATTTAAAATATCCGGTTATCCGATAAAAAAATTCGGGTCGCAGGGACAGCAAAAAACATTTCTGATAGCGTTAAAGTTATCACAATTCGAAATAATAGCGAAAAAAACCGGATATTTGCCCATACTACTTTTAGACGACATTTTCGATAAACTCGATCTCGAGCGGGTGGAGAGATTGATAAAGATGGTATTAAGCGATGACTTCGGACAGATTTTTCTTACGGACAGCAACAAAGTAAGACTGGAAAATATTTTGAACACACTCGATGATAATTACGAGCTGTACACGGTAGAAAACGGAACAATTGATGCAGACACGGCATGAGACGAACGGAACCTGTTAAAATAGGTGAAATGATAAACGACTTTTTCGGCAGCAATCCAAAGCTCGCCAGAAGGATAGCGGAGAACCGCGCTGTGGACATTTTCAAACAGACAGTGGGCAAAGACCTTGCTGACTATATTATGAGAGTGACCGTAAGCTACGGGAAGATGTACGTTCAGGTAAGGTCGTCGGTAATACGTCATGAAATATTTTTGAGAAGGACAACGCTTATGAACAGTATAAATCAGGAACTGGGTGATAAAATAATTTCGACTATAATCGTTAAATAAAACTATATCAATATTTTATAATTGCAATTTAATCCAAATATTTCGATTAACTATAAAAAACATTAAATTTGTAAAAAAATTATGCTTCAACGGGAACAGTTCGACTATCTTCTCACTTATGCTTACAACGCTTCGATAAGAGCAGGTGCGAAAATACTGGAAATATATAATCAGGAGAATTTCAATATAAACCTAAAGTCCGACAGCACGCCTATAACACTCGCAGACCGGGAATCGCACAGTCTTATAAAGAACTATCTTAACCAGACGCGCATTCCGTTATTAAGCGAAGAGGGCCGCAATCTTCTCTTCGAGGAGAGGTGCAACTGGGATTTATTCTGGCTTATCGATCCGTTGGACGGAACGAAGGAATTTATTAAACGCAACGGAGAATTTACCGTGAATATAGCCCTTATGGTGGAAAACACCCCTTATCTAAGCGTAGTATATGCTCCGTGTTTTGAAAAAATATATTTCAGCGACAGGGAGCGCGGTTCGTTTGTGAAGGAGAATGTAAAACCGGATATGGACGCAGAATTTACCATTGCAGAAATTTATTCCGATGTGGAAAAACTTCCTTTGATAAAAGAATCGAACGAACCTGTAAAAGTAGTGATTAGCCGTTCCCACCTCTCCCCTGAAACATATAAATTTATAGAGGACCTTAAAGCCAAACACGGGGAGGTAGAAGTGATTCAAAGCGGCAGTTCCATTAAATTCTGCATGGTTGCGGAAGGTATGGCGGACTACTACGTGAGAACCACCACTACGCACGAATGGGATACTGCAGCAGGGGATTCCGTTGCCATATCGGCAGGATGTTCGACTCAAAGCATCCGAGATGAAGAGATAATAAGATATAATAAGGAGAACCTCGAAAATCCTCATTTTTACTGCAAAACACAATTTATTGACATATAAACCAAAAGAATGGAAAAAAATTTAAACAAAACCAAGAGGATCGCTCTGGTCGCACACGACAACATGAAGCGAGACCTTGCCGAATGGGTGGAATGGAACTGGGAGGTTCTATTGAATCATAGACTGATATGCACCGGGACCACAGGTAAAATAGTCGCTTCGACCCTCATGGAGCGAAGAAATAACGACCACTCCCGTTTTGAGATCGTGATGCTTAAATCGGGACCCCTCGGAGGAGACCAGCAATTAGGATCGATGATAGCGGAAGGAGAGATCGATCTGGTTATTTTTTTCTGGGATCCAATGATGGCTCAACCTCACGATGTAGACGTCAAGGCGCTTCTGAGACTTGCAACCGTGTATAATGTTCCTACGGCAATAAACAGGTCGACTGCGGACTTTATAATTTCGTCTCCGTTATTCTCAAGCGAATATACGAGGGTGGTTAAAGATTACCGCTCTTATATCGAACGTACTTTGGACAACAAATAAATTTGTTTGTCTGTATCTTTCTTTGTTTATTACTTTTATCTTATTTATCGGTCGAGAAAATCTCGGCTTTTTGTTTATAAATAACTCCTATGGCTGAATATAATCCAAATGATATAAGTGTTCCTAACGGGAATTATTTTTCGATGCCTTTTTCTCCTGAAAATTCCTCTATCGTACTGTTATCCGTTCCATGGGATGTCACTACATCTTATAAACCGGGTACCGCAAACGCTCCTGAAGCCATACTCGAAGCATCTGCTCAACTGGATATGTTCGATTTTAATAATCCGGACGGATGGAAAAAAGGCATAGGAACTATTGAATTCGATTATTCCATACTGGAGAGAAGTAAAAAATTAAGAATTGATGCGGAAAAAATTATAATCCATTTAGAATCGGGTGGTTCTTTGAAAGAAACGTACGCACGGAAAAAACTGGAGAGAATCAATTCCGTATCGGAGGAGTTAAATCGGTATATATACAGTGAATCGTTAAAATGGCTGAGGCGGGGCAAGAAGGTCGGATTAGTGGGCGGAGATCATAGTACACCCTACGGATATATTAAAGCTGCATCTGAATATTACGGTAACTTCGGGATTCTGCACATAGACGCTCATGCAGATTTAAGGAATGCCTATGAGGGGTTCGAATATTCCCACGCTTCCATAATGTACAACGTAATAGAGAAAATTGAAAATATAGATAAACTCGTACAGGTAGCGGTAAGGGATATCTGCGAAGACGAAATAAATTTCATTCGGAAAAATCAAAAAATCAGGACATTCTTCGATAAAGAATTATATGACAATAAATTTACGGGTATTACATGGGATAAACAATGTGAAGATATTATTTCATGCCTACCTGAAAAAGTGTATGTTAGTTTCGATATAGACGGCTTATCTCCGGAATATAGTCCTGGTACCGGCACTCCTGTTCCGGGAGGGATTTCCTTTAATGAAGCAATTTTTATGTTGAATAAATTAACAGAAACCGGACGTGAAATTATAGGATTCGATTTGTGTGAAGTTGCTACTGATTTCGCCGGAGAATGGGACGCCAATGTGGGAGCACGCGTATTATATAAACTTTGTAATTTAAGCTTAAAAAAATGTTGAGATACAGATATAAAAGAAGGGCTTACGTACTTAATGAACAGCAGCATCGAATGCTGCATTCCCCTGTAACCGGAGGGATAATCCTTATCACCTGCGCGTTTATTGCCATACTGTTAGCCAATCTCGAATTAACCAAAGAAGTATTCCATAATTTCTGGAACCTAAAATTCACTATTGGATTCGAAAAATTCAATCTAACAAAAACGATCGAAGAGTGGATAAACGACGGATTAATGGTGGTTTTCTTTTTTGTCGTCGGACTGGAAATTAAAAGAGAAATTATTGCGAGACAATTATCCACCAGAAAATAAGCAGGACTTCCTGTGGCTGCGGCGATCGGAGGTATGGTTTTTCCCGCCTTAATATATCTTTTTTTCAATGCAGGACAGCCTGCCGAATCAGGATGGGGAATTCCGATGGCTATGGATATTGCATTCGCATTGAGTGTGCTTTCGATCATGGGAGATAGGGTGCCTGTATCGCTTAAAGTTTTTTTAGCAGCGTTAGCCATAGCAGACGACTTAGGGGCGATAATTGTCATAGCCATCTTTTATTCCTCACATATAGACTGGAATATGATTATAGCAGCTATGTTTACATTCGCATTCCTGATAACCCTCAACGTATTCCATATAAGAAAGATAAAATACTACATTATTCCAAGCATACTTCTTTGGATTTTGTTTCTCCATTCAGGGATTCATGCTACGATTGCAGGAGTGATAATAGCTATGACCCTCCCTACAAAACCGCGTTTCAATAAAAAATATTTTCTTTATAAATCCAGATATTTTACCAAATGTTTTCAATACGAAGATAAACCCGGAAGCGAAATACTTTCGAATGAAGAGCAGCATCTGTGCCTTCAATCTATCCGAAAAATCGCCTCCAATTCTATAAGTCCGTCTCAAAGACTCGAATATGCCCTGCATCATTCCATTACTTTTCTAATTATGCCATTGTTCGCATTGGCCAATGCAGGGGTCGAAATAGATTTCAGCAATATCGGACAACTCGTAAACAATGAATCGTTAGGCATATTCTTAGGTTTGGTAGCAGGCAAACCGTTAGGAATTTTTCTTCTTTGCTGGATAACGATAAAATTGAAGCTATGCTCCATGCCTACTGCTGCCAACTGGTTCATGATTTTTGCCGTAGCATGCCTTGGTGGTATCGGATTTACGATGTCCGTTTTCATCGATAACCTCGCTTTCAGCGATCCGGGAATGATTTCCATAGGAAAAGTTGCAATACTCATAGCTTCGATTACTTCTGGTCTCTTAGGTTGGAATATGATAAATATTGCACATAAACGGTCTGGAAGACATTTTCCGCAATATAAATAAGACCTCTTTTATTAGGATTATTAAAATATTTTTGATTAAATTTGTTGCGTGTTGAAATAAAGAATTATAATTTTAAAATAAATATTTACTATGAAAAAAGCGATTATCTTATTATCTGCAGTTGCAGTAGTAACTACATCATGCCACACTTCTTCCCCTGCGAGTTTAGCTAAAACCGAAAGCGACAGTCTTTCTTACGCCATAGGGTACGATGTAGGAAGTTCTATCAAATACAATGTAGACAGTGTACTTATCAAACCAGAAGTCGTAGCAGCTGCAATAAGAGATGTTTTCAACAATAAGACTGCCATGACACAGGAAGAAGCCTATGAATTCCTTCAGGAATATTTTATGGTGAGAAAACCTGCAAAGGATAAGGAAAATGCCGACCAACTTATTTCTGAAGCGGTTAAAAATATTAAAAACGTCCAAAAAACAGAAAGCGGACTGTATTATGAAATAATCGATGCAGGAAGCAGTGATAAAGCAACGGACAGCAGAGACACCGTAGTAGTTGAATATGTCGGTAAATTCATTTCCAACGGAGAACAGTTCGACTCTTCCGAAGATCACGGCGGATCCTCTACATTTGCATTGAATAATGTCATTCCCGGATGGACGGAAGGTATTCAATTAGTAGGCAAAGGTGGTAAAATCAATCTTTGGATCCCTTACGAACTTGCTTACGGAGAGAGAGGAAGAGGTCCGATCGGACCTATGCAGCCTCTTTATTTCGAGGTGGAAGTAATAGATGTAAAACCATTTAAAGAATAATCCATTAATTGATATATAAAAACGGGGTTTAAGCCCCGTTTTTTTTATATTTGTATAGTCGTAATTTAAACAAACATCATGAAAAAAGCTGAAATACATACCGATAAAGGTATAATGAAAGTAAAATTTTTCGAAGACGATGCTCCAGGCACAGTAGAAAATTTCTGTCGATTAGCAGAGAGCGGATTTTATAACGGACTGACCTTTCATAGAGTGATTCCCGATTTTGTAATACAGGGAGGATGCCCTATCGGCAACGGAACCGGAGGACCTGGTTATAAAATAAAATGCGAGACCTCAGGCAATAATCAATACCATGACCGAGGAGTCCTTTCGATGGCACACGCTGGCAGAGATACCGGTGGGTCACAGTTCTTTATATGTCATAACCGACATAACACGCAGCATTTAGACAGAGTTCATACCGTGTTCGGCAAGGTATACGAAGGTTTGGACATAATTGATGATATACGTCCGGGAGATGAAATCAAACAAATAGTAATAACAGAAGAATAATGGAAATTCAAGGTACGGTATTCAGGGTACTTCCTTTAGTCAAGGGAACAAGCGCCAGAGGCGAATGGATGAAACAGGAGATAGTCGTAGAACTGCAGACCGAATTCAACAGGAAGGTATGTATCAGTTTCTGGGGCGATAAGGTTCAGGAAGTGGCCAAGATGCGCGAAGGGGACAATGTAAACATATCGGTCAATATAGAATCCCGTGAATATAACGGACGTTGGTTTACTGAGGTAAGAGCGTGGAAAATAAATGTACAAAACCAGGAAGCTTCTGCACCGCATGCGGATCTGCCACCGTTAAATGTATCAGATTTCGAGGGAGGAGCCTCAAGTGAGGTCGATGATCTTCCGTTTTAAGCATAAATAAAAAATCTGCGGAAATCCGCAGATTTTTTATTGTAGAAATATAATCTATTTATTTCTTTCAGGACGAAGGCTTCTTACAGTCGCACCAGCCTGCCACATTTCACTCTCACGAAGTTCTTTCAACTCAGCTTCGAGTTTTTCACGGTAATCGTCTTTACTGTTTGTGTCTATTGAACGTTGAGTTTCATTTCCACAAGCCACCTCTGCATATAATTTCTGGAATACGGGGAGAGTAGCATCTTTGAAGGGCCTCCACCAATCGAGCGCGCCGCGTTGAGCCGTTGTAGAACAGTTAGCATACATCCAGTCCATACCGTTCTCAGCCACAAGAGGCATAAGAGATTGAGTAAGCTCTTCAACAGTTTCATTGAACGCTTCTGACGGAGTATGGCCATTCTCTCTCAACACTTGATATTGAGCAGCAAATATACCCTGAATAGCACCCATCAAAGTTCCACGTTCTCCGGAGAGATCAGAATAAACCTCTTTTTTAAATGTGGTTTCGAATAAATATCCAGAACCTACACCGATTCCCAAAGCGACTACTTTTTCGAATGCTTTACCCGTAGCGTCCTGATAAATGGCATAGCTTGAGTTCAAACCGCGTCCTTCGAGGAATAATCTACGGAGGCTTGTTCCAGAACCTTTAGGAGCAACAAGGATCACATCTATATCTTTTGGAGGAACGATACCTGTACGGTCGCTATAAGTCACTGCGAATCCGTGTGAGAAATATAAAGTTTTTCCAGGTGTGAGATACTGCTTGATAGTAGGCCAAACAGCTATCTGAGCTGCATCAGATAACAAATACTGTATAATAGTTCCTTTTTGGCACGCTTCTTCAATATCGAAAAGAGTTTCGCCCGGAACCCAACCGTCAGCGACAGCCTTATCCCATGTTTTGGAATTTTTACGCTGTCCCACGATAACGTTGAAACCGTTATCACGCAGATTCATTGCCTGACCGGGACCCTGTACTCCGTAACCGATGACAGCGATAGTTTCATCTTTAAGGACGTCTAATGCTTTGCTCAACGGAAACTCTTCTCTGGTCACTACGTTTTCTTCAACGCCGCCAAAAATCATTTTTGCCATAGTTTTGTTTGTTTAGTGTTTATTAAGTGAATTTAAAGTGCTATATTTTGTAAAAGATCCTCTATTGATTCCCTGTGAAGCACAACGCTTCCGGAACGGGTAAACTGAATCAGGAAATTTTCTTCTTTGAGTTCCTTTCGAAGCTGTTCCACCTCTTCTCTTGCTCCGGTTTTTTCTATAACCACATAATCATTGTTCATCTCGATAATGCGGGCGTTAGTATTACGGATAACTTTCTCTGCCATACCGGAATCCTTAAATATCTCCGAAGAGACTTTATAGAGGGCGATCTCCTGGGTTATCAGTTGTTCCGGTGTGTGATAAGCTACGTCGAGAACTTCGATAATCTTTCTTATCTGTTTTACTATTATCTTTATCGTATCTTCCGTTGTAATCGCAGAGATAACGAACATACTTATACCCTTAATGGAAGATTCAGAGACTTTAAGACTTTCTATATTTATTTTACGCCTAAGGTAAACCGCTGTGATTCTATTGAGTACGCCTGCCTGATTTTCAGTAAACGCAGTTACTATAAATTCCTGTGCTTCCATAACTACTCTTTAAAAATTAAATCTGAAAGTGACGCTCCTGCCGGAACCATAGGGAATACATTCTCCTCGTTTGCCACTGCTACTTCGAGCAGATACGGACCTTCGGTTTTAAGCATGGTCCCGATGGCATCATTAAGGCCATCGCGCTCGATTACCCTGGAAGCAGGAATACCGTACGCACTTGCAATCCTCACAAAGTCCGGATTTTCAAGTTCGGTAAAAGAGTATCTTCTTTCGAAAAACAGCTGCTGCCACTGGCGAACCATCCCTAAAAAACTATTGTTAAGTATAATTATTTTAACGCCTATTTTATTCTGCATAATGGTTCCGAGTTCCTGCATGGTCATCTGAAATCCACCGTCACCCAATACCGCTACAATCTCCTTATCCGGCACACCTATTTTAGCCCCCATTGCAGCAGGCAAACCGAATCCCATTGTACCGAGACCGCCGGAAGTAATGAAGCTCCTTGTATTACGGAACTTCGAATAGCGCGCGCTGAATATCTGCTGTTGACCTACATCCGTTACTATTACTGCGTTACGGTCCGTAGCATCCGTTAGTATATTTATAACCTCTCCCATCCGGATAGGTCCGTCCGATGGATGAATACTTGGAGTAATTACATTCTTTGTCTCTTCTTCAAGCTGTACTTTGGCAAATTCGAACCACTCTTTTCTATTTGCTTCATTAATATCCTGCAACATAGAGTTAAGAGCATCCTTTGCATCCGCAACAATTCCTACATCAACCTTAACTACCTTATTTATCTCGGAGCGGTCGATATCTATATGTATTACTTTAGCTTGTTTTGCATACTTACTAAGATCACCGGTTACACGATCGCTGAATCTCATACCGACAGCAATGATAAGATCCGCATTCTGAGTCATAATGTTAGGTGCGAGGTTACCGTGCATTCCGAGTCTCCCTATATATAGCGGGAAGTCGTCGGCAATTGCCGATATCCCCATTAAGGTCGAGGCCACCGGTATATTTGCTTTGGCTGCAAATTCAACGACTTCTTTTTCCGCTCCGGATAATTTGATACCCTGCCCCACTAACAGTAACGGCCTCTTCGAACCATTTATCAATTCCACAGCCTGTTCTATCGCTGATTTATCCGGAAGAGGAATCGGTTCGTAACTGCGAAGCGTGTTGCATTTTTTATAACAGTAATCGAGTTTATCGACCTGAGCGTTTTTAGTTATATCTATAAGCACTGGCCCCGGTCTTCCGGATCTTGCGATATAAAACGCACGAGCCACAGCCCACGGAATTTCGTCGGCAGACGTTACCTGAAAATTCCATTTAGTGATGGGCATCGTCATGCTGATTATGTCTGCTTCCTGAAATGCGTCATTACCCAACTGTCCGGCTGGAACCTGCCCTGTAATGCAAACCAACGGCGTCGAGTCCAGCATTGCATCCGCAATACCGGTAATGAGATTGGTCGCTCCGGGTCCGGACGTAGCCATACAGACTCCGACCTTACCTGTAACACGTGCAAATCCCTGTGCGGCATGTACAGCACCCTGTTCGTGCCTCGTCAATATATGGCGGATCCTGTCACGGAATCCGTATAATTTATCATATATGGGAATAACCTGACCTCCGGGGTAACCGAAAATCGTCGTAGCGTCTTCCTCTATCAACGAATAAAGAAGAGCTTCCGCTCCGGTTATATTTTTTATCTCTGACATGATTAGATTCTTTAGTTAAACTGATCGTTAAGTTCGCGTACTCCGCCTTTATCCGCAGAAGACACCATCGAAGCGTAAGCCTGCAACGCCTTTGAAACCACGCGGTCTCTTTGCTTAGGCTTGAAACTCTTGACACAGACTCGTCGCTGTGCGAGCTCCTCGTCGCTGACGACTACTTCGATCTTACGATTAGGAATATCTATTATAATCTTATCACCATTTTCTACCAGTGCAATATTACCGCCTGCTGCTGCTTCGGGCGATACATGCCCTATCGATAAACCGGAGGTACCACCTGAGAAACGTCCGTCCGTTACCAGTGCACATGCCTTACCGAGTTTAACCGATTTAAGGTAAGAGGTAGGGTATAGCATCTCCTGCATTCCCGGACCGCCTCTCGGTCCCTCATAGCGTATAATTACTACATCGCCGGCCTGTACAGTACCGTCGAGAATACCCTTACAAGCCTCTTCCTGCGATTCAAAAACAGCAGCTTTACCCTCGAATCTTAGAATGGATTCGTCCACACCGGCAGTCTTGACTATACATCCGTTCAATGCGATGTTGCCAAACAGAACGGCAAGTCCTCCGTCTTTAGAGTAAGCATGCTCAATATTTCTTATACAACCGTTTATACGATCGCAGTCGAACTCATTATAATAATTGTCCTGCGATCCAAGGGTAATGTTAAATTTACCGCCTGGAGCGGCAAGGTAACTATTCTTTGCCTCAGTAGAAGCGTTCTCACTTATTATATCGTTACAATCAATAGCTTCGGCAAGAGTTTCGTAAGCAACATGCAGAGCATCACTGTTTATAAGTCCGCCCTTCGACAATTCGCTTAAAATCGCCATTATTCCCCCAGCACGGTGGACATCCTGAATATGATAGTGATAATTCGGAGCTACTTTACATAAAACCGGAACTTTACGGGACAATACTTCGATGTCTGACATTGTGAAATCCACTTCTGCCTCCTGCGCAACTGCAAGAAGATGAAGCACGGTATTAGACGACCCTCCCATTGCTATATCCAGCGACATAGCGTTAAGGAACGCATCCCTTGTCGCTATCGAACGGGGAAGAACTTTGTCGTTGTCGTTGAAATAATATTCATTAGTGTTTTTTACTATTTGTTTTGCAGCCCTTCTGAAGAGATCTTCTCTCAACTTATGTGATGCCAGCAGCGTACCGTTGCCCGGCAAAGAAAGACCGATTGCTTCGGTAAGACAGTTCATAGAGTTGGCAGTGAACATACCGGAACAACTTCCGCAAGTCGGACATGCGGATTTTTCAAGTTCCGCCAACTCCTCGTCAGACACAGACGCATCAGCCCCCTTAACCATTACATCAATGAGATCGTATTCCCCGTCTCCTACTCTACCAGCCTCCATAGGGCCTCCGGAAACAAAAACGGCAGGAATATTAAGCCTCATAGCTGCCATAAGCATTCCCGGAGTAATCTTATCGCAGTTGGATATACATATCATCGCATCTACCTTATGCGCATTGCACATATATTCGACGCTGTCCGCAATCAGGTCGCGCGAGGGAAGCGAATAAAGCATTCCGTCGTGTCCCATAGCAATACCGTCGTCTATCGCGATAGTATTGAATTCCGCAGCAAAACACCCCTCTTCTTCTATCCAGCCTTTGATTTTCTGACCGATCTCATGAAGGTGGACATGTCCGGGTACAAACTGGGTGAAAGAATTGACGATCGCTATAACAGGTTTACCGAATTGTTCATCCTTCATTCCGTTTGCTCTCCACAAACTCCTCGCACCGGCCATTTTACGGCCCTGAGTGGTTGTATTACTTCGAAGTAGTCTCATATTAATTTTTATTTCTGTACAAAAAAAACAATTCCGGCGTTTAGAATTATTCCCGGATATTTAGGATTTATGATATCCAAACACATCGGTATTACATTAACCGTTTAAAATACAGGCAAATGTAAAACCGAAACGCCGATAATTAAAAGCCGTAAATTACTATCAAAGATCAGAATTTCTGATTTTTACGAAGTGCAAAAATAAAAAAATAAAACGATAAATCCTTAAAAACTACTATTAAATATTATATTTGCCGACAGTCATTTAAAATTTTTCAGTTATATAATCATACCGCTCTTATATGGAAGAAAGATATTTACCGTTCGTAGAAGAACTGATTGAACTTGCGATTAAAGAAGACATTGGCGACGGGGATCACTCCTCGTTATCCTCGATACCTCAAGATGAACGCGGACGAATGAAGTTTCTGGTCAAACAGGAAGGGATAATCGCAGGCGTCGAGATAGCGGAAATTATTCTCAAGAGGCTCGATCCGAACGTCGTATTCGAGAAAAAGATCGATGACGGTGCTCACGTTAAACCTGGAGACATAGTCTTCTACGTGGAGGGGAGGCTAATTTCACTTCTACAAGCGGAACGTATTCTTTTGAACGTTATGCAGAGAATGAGCGGTGTAGCAACCCAGACAGCCATATATGTCAAAGAGGTAAAAGGAACGAAGACCAAAATTCTCGACACACGCAAGACCACTCCGGGAATGAGGGTGCTCGATAAGATGGCGGTCAAAATCGGAGGCGGAGACAACCATCGCATGGGATTATTCGATATGATAATTCTTAAAGATAATCACATAGACTTTGCAGGCGGGGTATATAATGCCATAAACAAAACTCGTAAATACCTTAAAGAGAAGGGTAAAAATCTGAAAATCGAAGTAGAGGTTCGCAATTTCGACGATATAAGAGAAGTATTCCGCGCAGGGGGCGTAGATAGGATTATGCTTGACAACTTCACTCCGGAACAGACGTGTGAAGCGGTTAAGATGATAGATGGTGCATGCGAGATAGAGTCGTCGGGAGGTATAACTCTTAAAAATCTCAGGGAATATGCGGAATGCGGAGTCGATTTCATATCGGTAGGCGCACTTACGCACCAAATAAAGAGCCTCGATCTGAGTCTGAAGGCCTGTTAATTCTGGCATCGTAAGTTAGCTGTTATTTAATAAATATGCTATGATTTAAGGTCGTCTTCTGACAGACTTCTCAATTTGCCGATAATGAAATGAAAAGAATATTCTCTTTACTGTCTATACTGTCCATAATACCTTATTTATTCGCGCAAACAGCAGAAGAACAAAAAAATGATGAAATCTGCGGAGAATTGTCGAAAAAATTGAGTTATATGACGGGCTACTCCCTTGCCCAATACCTGAATTACATGAACAGCGATGAAATCCAAGATGTACTTCGCCGTTATTATGATCCTGAAGCTATGCAGGAAGGCTTTGCGGAAGGCTTATTCGGTCAGGGGAACGATGATACCTTCGATCATTTCGATGCTGTCTCCCAGCTCCTTTGGAAGGTATTGGAGGCGGAGAAGGAGAAAAAATTCACAACTGAGATGTCACGTATTTTATCGCTGCCTGAATTCGGTTCAATGGAGGCATGGGGCGACAGTGCCCGTTATGAAATCATTTTCCCGGGCACTGGCGAATTGATCCCTGACAATCAGCCGTATGTGGAGAATTACAGAACCCTGTCCTCTTCCGGGCGTGTCAGGTATGAAGAGAATGGACACATTACTACATGGTCGAATATAGGCAATCAGTCTCTCTCCGCGATCTATGAACGGCTCGCAAGAGTCGGTGCATGTTTCCGGGTCGTTTACACCGACCGGCATCTCATCGAATATAAATCCGGTGAAGATGGAGAACTTCCCGTTTTAATTTTCGAAATAGAGATATTAAGATTATCTGACTCGGAAGAGATGCAGAACTACCGCGATGAGAAATATTGATTCCATTTGTTGTAGAGTCATATCGGGACTTCACCAATTCTGCGGAATTAAACATTCGTCTCCAAATTTTCAGGTTAAAATTCTTCTCCGTCCGGAGTGCCGCCCAAACCGTCATTCCACCTCATAGATGCGTGAGCCCCATTACAAAACGGTTTATTGGCCGATTGTCCACAACGGCATAGGGTCATTCTGTTCCTTACTTCGTAAGTGAATCCGTCCTGTCTCGATAACGGGATTCCTCCGAATACTCATAAGGCTCCGCTGGAATGAATTTGAGGATCTTCAATGAGTCCGAGCGAAGGTTTAAGATCAGGCTCGTAAGGTTCTCCTGTCTCCTTGTTCCATGCGGACAACCTTCCGGCAGGACAATAGTCCGCTTCTCTCTTGGTAAGTTCCACACTCTCCTCATCATTCATCATTACACGGTTCCATACCTGTCCTTTGGCATCGCACATACGCGCGAATGCGCAGTACAACTGGTTGTCGCTAAGGATAAGTTTAGGGCCGTTGTAAGCCACCGCACCCAACAGCAACGGTTCTTCCGGAGCGGTAAGAGTCGGATCCCAATCTGCATGAACATGCGAACCGTCGCAATAAGGCATATTCTTCGAAGTACCGCAACGGCAAACTGCGGTAGGTTCTCTATCTGTGGAGAAGCTTCTCCCTGCCTTGAAGGCCCACGGCTCTCTATCCTGATTCACCATTATAAATTGCTGCTTCATGGGAGGTTTACCATAAACCATGTACGGACCGTCCGAAATTATCGTAATGTGGAACTTTTCCGGTGCGACGGAGCTTCCTTTCTGCACAGTATATTCTTTCATCGTTATGATTTTTATAAAATATCATAACAAAGAATATGCCCGTGAGGCGTTTAAAGCATTAATTGTTTAGGCGGAATACTTTCTGCACCTCTTTGATCCGCAGAAGACTGTAAATCACCATATCCACCACTTGCGTACTCGTAACCTCAATATTTATGAGTCCGGAGAGGACTCCTCCGACTGAATTAAGCGACATGGAACGGATATTTATACGAAGTTCCTTCGTTATAACCTCAGTGATCCTGTTTACAAGTCCTACCGAATCCTCCGCCTGCAACCTTATGGTCGCACGGAAGGAACCCTTTGCATTGTCGCTGCGCCATCTGGCTTTAAGCACCCTGTAAGGATATCTGGTCTGTAAACGCACTCCGTTAGGACAGTCGGTCCTGTGGACGGTAATCCCCGCAGCGACAGTTACGAATCCGAATATATCATCTCCGTATATCGGATTACAGCATTTACCCAATTTGAAACTTACGTCGCGCAGAGAATCGTCGATAACCAGAATATCGTCATTGGCACTCTCCTTTTTAATCCGTGCTTCTCCCTTCGGTTTCTCTTCCACAGGCGCATAATTTTCCGTGACAATATCTTTTATTTCCGATAGATTTATCTTTTCTTCGGCGACAAGGGTATATAATTCCGTACCTGTTTTGAGTTTATAATGTCTGCAGAGAAGTGTGACGGCTTCCTCTATGGTCAGATTATTGATCTTCCAGTTTTTAAGTTTACGCTCCAGAGTTTCGCGCCCTAACTGCGATTCCTTCGCCTGTTCTTCCCTCAAATAGACTTTTATGCGTTGTTTGGCTTTCCCTGTTACGACTATATTCAGCCAGTCAGGTTTAGGCTTTTGATTTTTCGAGGTGATTACTTCAACCACATCGCCATTACGAAGCCTCTCCCGTATCGAGACAATCTTATGATTTATTTTCGCTCCGGTGCAAGTGTAACCTAACTTAGTATGTATATCGAATGCAAAATCGAGAACGGTTGCGCTCTCCGGAAGTTTGCGCAAGTCTCCGTTAGGAGTGAATACAAATATTTCATTGGAAGATATGGTAGCGTCGAGTTTTTGAGAAATTCCCGATACAGTCTCCGCTGTCTCCATTATTTCACGTAGTTTACCGAGCCATATCTCGCTGGTCATTCCTCCTTGCTTAACGCCTTTATATCTCCAGTGAGCAGCCACTCCTCTCTCCGCTACTTCGTCCATCCTCTCCGTACGTATCTGAACTTCCACCCATTTCCCCTCTTTAGTGACAACGGTTGTGTGCAGCGATTCATATCCGTTGGATTTAGGAATGGATATCCAATCCCTCATTCTCTCCGGGTTAGGGGTATAAAAATCGGTCACGATGGAATAAACGCTCCAACAGGATGTTTTTTCCTGTGCAGGTTCGCTTTTTAAAATTATCCTCAGGGCAAATACATCGTATATCTCTTCAAAAGAGACATTCGTACGCTTCATCTTCCGCCATATAGAATAGACTGACTTGGTGCGGCTTTTTATATGGTACTGGAAATTATTAGCATCGAGTTTTCTACGTATCGGCTCCAGAAATTTTTCTATAAATGCAAGCCTCTCCTTTTCCGTTTCGGCAAGCTTTTTTACGATATCGGCATATTCCCGTGGATAAGTGTACTTCAGAGACAGATCTTCCATTTCGGATTTGATTCCATATAAACCGAGTTTATGGGCAATCTGTGAATAAAGATGGAGAGTTTCCCATGATTTCATGTCGCGCTTCTCCGGGGGGAAGCTCTCGAGTTCGCGCATGATTTCCAACCTGTCCGCAAGTTTTATAATAATTACACGGGGATCGGTTGAATACGAAAGTATTAGTTCCTTGAAATTATCTATTTGTTCTTCCGATTTTTTCGTATCGACTTCGGAGATATTGCATAAACCCCTCAATATGACGATGGGTTCTTCTCCGAAATTTTCACGAACTTCGTCGAGAGTATATCTTTTGAGACGGACCATGTCGTGCAGCAGTACCGCCACTACAGAATTACGTCCCAAACCTATTTCATCGGCCACTATAAGTGCTGTATTCACGGAATGGGTAAAAAATGGAGTTCCGTTGTAACGGCGCATATCGTCGAGTCCGCGAATGGCAATTTTCAGGGCATTCCTGATATACCCGTAACTGTTTTCGCTAAAATTATTTCTGATATAGTTTAAAAACGGTTTGCAATACTTTATCACCTCCGTTAGTCCGTATCCTTCAACCTCTGCTGTCATAATTACCGTATTTACGCTATAAAGGTAATTATTTTTTAAGGTTTATCAGCTATATATCATCGATTCTTCATAGACATCGAGTCTGTCTCCAGGGTAGCTTTCACGGAGAATCAGGTCTATAAGGTAATGAATGCGCTCTACACAATTTTCCCAGGAATGAGACTTTGCAAGTTCTACACGGGATTGTCTCATTACGGTATCTCTGAATTCATGGAGAGCTTTATCGACAAGAGCGATAAAATTATTGCTGTCCGATGCAAGATATATATGTTCATAAAAATGATTCATGGCAGGCATATCCGCAGATACAACCGGTTTGCCCACATAGAGGTATTCATCTATTTTACTATGGTATTCCATGTTAGTTATACTGTTCACAGCAACCGGATATATGCAAACATCGAAATAGGTGATATAAGAGAGATATTTATCTTTTCTGTCTTCTTTAATAAAGTATACATTAGGAAGGAGATGAAGCGAATGTTTTTTAAAAATATTGTCTTCGCTTCCGACTAATACGATCGAATAGTCAGGCCTACTTACGGCAAGTTTAAATATGAGATCAGGCGACATGTGCCGGACATCCAACCCTCCGGCGTATCCTATTACGGGCCCCGGGATTGATCTGAGTTTATTTTTAACAGAATAATCGAGATAAACATTAGAAAAATCCACTCCGTGTCCAACACTGAAGGAATTCAGATTATGATCCCTGAACCTTACGGCATAAGCATCGGAGTTAGTTATTATAACGTCGGATTTTCTTATCAAAACTTTTTCCAAACGATTGATTTGATTATCGATGTAATTAAATTTCGATTCATCCGTTCTTTTATAATAAACGGATAACTTCGGCATAAGTATCTCCTTTAAATAGAAACTTCCAAACACATCGTTATCGTTGATATGTATTATTTCTTCGAATCCTAATTCGTTCATCGCCCAGAAGATGGCCCGAGATAATTTTCTATTATTTTTCTTATTCAGAACGTCGAAAACAGAATCGTAACTTATCTTATTAACAGGAGCGGTTATGATAGGCGGCTCCATTATCCACAATGAGTGGCTTATACGTTTTATAGCTAAATTCGGCCCCCTCCATATAGAAGACCGGAAATCACCATCCACAGAACCTTTCATTAACTGAAGTATGTCCTGAGGAGGATTTACATAAAGAACCCTGTTATAACGAGACATTTCGACAGCCATGGATTGAGCATCCCCCACATCGGAGTCACTCCACGACTTATCGCTTGTTATAACAAAATTCTTATCGTGTAACATATCAAGATTAAAAGTTATTAACAACTACCGACAACTTATCAATAAGTTTCATTGCCCTTATTAACAAAAGCCTTGCCTTTTTTTTTAAATTCTTAACAAAACCTCTTTTTAATAAAAATTCCAAAAAAAATTTGGAAATAAATTAAAATTCACATACATTTGCACCGCAAAAGAATGCAATGGCACCGTAGCTTAGCTGAATAGAGCACCTGACTACGGATCAGGAGGTCATAGGTTTGAATCCTATCGGTGTCACTGTTAATCAAAGAGTTACGACAAGTCGTAACTCTTTTTTTGTTCCATTCCGAATTTTCATTACATATCCTCTGACGGTTTTATAAATTATTAAAATACATGTTAACTTCTTTTGTCCTGCCTTTTGTGAGTACTGATATAAATCGATATTACCCTGAATACATAATACGGTATATTTAAGAAGTATATAAATGGAGATTACAGAGTTGTTAAATAAGTACGTTCAGTGCTTGTTAAGCTGGCTCTCCAAGGAAGAATTCCTTTAAAATAAATTTAAGAGTCTATTATCGGGATACTGAGGCTTACAATGATAAAGAATTATTATGTAACTAAAATGCAATTCGATACCTGAATACCGAGTTTCGACGTATCACTATGTCCGTAAATATTCCCGTACGGCATATCGAACAGCTCTCGATGTCATACCGAGAACCGTACCGTTTAAAATAGATGAAGGGATGAAAATCTCATATAATTTATCCAGAACGTATTGGATTTTACGGAAAATGTAGAAAAATTTTCGTATTTTAATTAACTGTTTATCAATTAATTATTAAGAGGAATGGAACCTTCTCACAGTAAGTTTATTAAGATCGATACAAATTTCCCCTTCCCATTTCTTTTTCAAAATTCCCATTAAATTTATAATTAATACCTTATAACAAGAAAAATTAATATGGTTTTTAGTAAATTAGATCAAAGAAAATCAGGTAAAATTGAAAATATGAAAATATATCAGCGATACGCCAGACACCATCTTCCCATTATTTCTTTAATATTTTTAATCGGCGTAATTTATTTATATCCAATCTTCTTCCCCTCTCTTCTCGAAAAACCTACCTACTATTTTATAATAATGTTACTTGGTCAAGTCACCTTGTTTATTTCATTATTTTTTAAAAATAACTATAATTTCAGAACTTCCGATTTATGCGTGACTTTATATATGTCCTATTATCTAATATTACTTACTGGAAGTTATTCTAATTCTTATTACGATATTTGGGGAACCGTAATTTCTCTGTTAGTTTATGTAATAGTTCGTTCAGTCGATAAAAATTATTACCGATATTTATTTCAATTTATAATCGGAATTGGAGTCTTTGAATCTTTTATTGTATTTTTACAAAAATTCGAGTTATTACCAAGCCAACATTCTTATTTTCCGGTCTCTGGAAGTTTTGCAAATCCTGCTCTGTCCGGATGCCTCTTAGCTCTGGGATTTACGATTACTTTTTATTTTATGGTTACTACTTTTAAGAAGAAATCTTTTTTAATTTATCCTCCGGCTTTACTTGTGATTGCGACAGCATTAATTTTGGTAGATTCCCGCGCTGGATGGCTGAGTGCTGTGATGGGCTCGATGTTTATAGTATACCAGGTAATTCTAAAAGATTACCGCTACAAAAAATTTATGGTGGCAGCCATGATACTCATAATTTCAATAAGTTCGGTTTATTTATACAATTATAAAAAAGCCTCGGCAGACGGAAGAATTTTTATATGGAAAAATACTATAAGCGGAATTTCGGAGCAGCCTTTTACCGGCCACGGAATTGGTTCGTTCGAGAGACAATATCTTTATTATCAGGCAGAGTACTTCAAAAACAATCCGGATTCAAAATTTGTTATGACTGCGGGGAATCCCTCTTCGCCTTTTAACGAATTTCTGCGGATCTTTTTCGAACAAGGTGTTGTAGTATTACTTCTGGTAATATTTATACTTGTAACTTCCTTCTCAAATAGAAATACTCTTGTAAACGGTTCTCTTCTGACTTTTACCGTTTTCTCTTTTTTCTCATATCCATTGGAAATATTCCGTTTGTATATATTCATCCCGTTCCTATTGGCTAATAATCCGGGGAATAAAATTTACGAAATAAGAAACAGACCAGCAAAATTATTTAAAACCGCGATAGCCATTATTGTAATAAGTTGGAGTTTCTATTTTATTAAAGAGTACGAACGATGGATATTAATAGTCCGTAACGTTCATCAAAAATACATTCTTACAGTGGAACAATACAATCTCCTTAAAACCGACCGCGAACTATTTCTCATTTATTACAATACGGTAAAATCAACTAACAGAACTCAGCTTGTAAAAGATGGCGTAGAACTTTATCCCTCCACAAGTTTTTTTTGCGACTATGCAGAGCTATTTAAAAATAACCGGGAATATTCCCAGGCAGAGCAATAGTTTAAGGCTGCAGTAAATTCCAATCCATCCATGCTTATACCCAAGTATTATCTTTTGGAACTCTATTTAGAAAATAACGACACGACCTCCGCGGTAAATATCGCTATGCAAATAGTTAATCAAAAAGTTAAAATAGAAAATACCCGGACAATAAAAGCACAGGCCCGAGCTGGAAAATTTTTAAAAGAACTGGAAGTTAATGCACCACAAGCAGATAATTAACTTTTGATAAGGCAGCGGATGATCCTTAATCTTCTTTATGTGCAGTTGTATAAATACAATAATATCATTGTATTTATACAACTAAATTATTATTTTTGGAGTAACGATCCATAATTATTCTTACCCATTAAAGTTTTAAATTATGAGAAAACTTCTAAAAATCTTAACTTTATCAACGGTTATGGGAGTTATCTTATTTTCCTGTACCAAAGAAGAACCCATTATCGACTGGAAGTACGTCCACAATCAGGAAGATTTGATCGTAAACTCCAAAGCGTTCTTTGAAAATTTGATTATCACAGCAGACCAAAATGGAACACTCGACCTCGAGTCATCCCTCGCCCCAGGCGAAATCACCCCCAAGTGGGACAACGCCGTCGCATTGCAGGACCGTGAAAACAACTATGTTTACGTCCCCTTTGAAGCAGACTATTACTACAATGTCCGTGAAACGGTTACTCAGAAAAGCGGAGAGGTGGTATACAGAACATTCCCCGTTCAACAGGTACTCATAATCACACAGAACTACACCACCGGAGATATGAGCGCCTCTTACCTCACCCTTACTCCCACGAGAGCATATCACATGAAACACCGCAGCAACGTGCTCGATAATTTCTTGTCCGGTTCCACTCACCAAGACTATTCCGGACTCGCCTTCTATTACGATGCCGTAACTATGGAATTACTTTCCGCAGAAAAATACCGCGACGGTGAACTCTCGGAAGAAATTTCCATCGTAACCAAAACCTACGGCGAATTTTTCGACACCTTCTACGGTTACGTTAAAAATTACACCTATCTACGGTATGAAAATATCGCCACCAGACAAGACGGGGAAGCAAATTCCGGAAGCAGCGGCAGTGACTCCGACCCCGGGGGAAGTTCAGGAGGCGGTGGGAATTATAACGGCAGCGAACAAATCGGAGGAGGCGGAAGCACCGGTGGTACTGAAAATTCCGGAGGCGGGAATACTAGAAGTGGAAATACTGGAAGTGGAAATACTGGAACAGATAACGGAAATAATAATCAGGGATCTGAAAACCAAGGAGAAAGCAATGTTAGAAACACTATGGTAACCGATGCTGATTTAATAGGTATTGATGATAATGATCCGAGGTATAACGATATTAATAAGGTTATAGGGAATTTTCGGAAATTTTTAGCAGCACAAGGAATTGAGGGAAATGCTACAGTAAATAATTTTCAGGACTATTTAAATAAAGTAGCCGCAGATTTTGTGAAAAATGAGTTGAAGGAGCATGCTGCAGCGTTATATGATATTAATGGAGAATATCAAATAGGTGAAATTTTTGAGGGGCAGCCGGATCAGGTTTCGATGACATATAAAACATTATATGCCATAGCCACAATCCACAACCATCCAGAAAATTTATCTCCGGCTCCCTCCTTACAAGATATTGTCAACGCATCCCAATCTGCTTATAAAAGTTCTAATTTTCAGGCAATGTATGTACTAGCGTATAAAAAAAATGAAGATAAATCCTTCTTTATTGTCGATATAAACAATTCGTCGAAAGCGAAAACATTTTATACTAAATACGGAATACTTTTTTCCGATGGCGTTTTTAAAACCACAGACAATGCGACAGGCGAGCAGATACAAAATGCCAGCAAAGCCCAAAGTTTGTATAATAAATTACTTCAACAATATAGCGCTTATAGTACAACAGATAAGTTAGTCCGGACTATTGCCGCATTTTTAGAGGAATTGGATGCAGGTATGGAAATTTATGAATATTATCCATATGATACGGGTACTCCCATATACAATCATGGTATTAAAAATAACAAATTTGTAATTTTTCATAAAAGTTGGTAAATATTTATAAAAATAATAAATCATGAAAAAATTTATTTTCATAGTAACAGCACTTTTGGTGATTGAAAATATAAATGCTCAACATTATCGTCCGTTAAAAGACTTTCAAAGTGAGGAGTATGAAGATTTGATCATTAACGAATATCATAATGCAAATTACGATTGGTTCGGGACACGAATGGTTGGAAAAAAGGTGCAGGATTTTGTAAATGAATATGAACTGCCTATTAAATATCTGAAATTGGAAAAAATAACAGACACAGTATTTAATATAAGACTTCATAATGAAACAAAAGAAATAATAGAGAATAGTAGCGGTTGGTATTCTATAATTATTGCACTGGAGTACGATAAATATAACTTCGACCAGTTAGAAGATATTTTGGAGAATAAAAGTATTGAAGAACAATTAATTTTTTTGAAGGATTACAAAATAATCTCTATAGGTTCTGAAGTTCATATGGTGTTTAAATAATTAATACCGCTAAATTTACCAAATTAATAAAACCAATTATGGATCGATATGTAAGAGACTGCAAAATGCAGTCTCTTATTTTAAATCCGAATAGTAAATGAGATAAGTCCATAATTACACCTATCTACGGTATGAAAATATCGCCACCAGACAAGACGGGGAAGCAA
>JAJBUQ010000003.1 GCA_020860245.1 Rikenellaceae bacterium | reverse complement strand
TTAATTTTACTATATCTTTTTAATACTCAGTGTAGCATTAAAATGGCATTAAAAAATAATTAAAATTTGTTCTTTAGAAAATGTATTCCATCTTCTTTATATTATCAGTTACATTGAATGTTATATGTATTATTCCACCTCTTTGTAAGAGGGAGAATATCTAACACTTATAATTAAATAATTGATTGATAGTTTTATTTACTCTGTAGGCCATAGTGAAAATTTATTATATTTTATTATGAGAACTGTGAATATAGGACGTAATTCTTCGAATGATATAATTATCCGAAATGCTAAAGTGTCATCTTCCCACGCTGTTTTAACGGTTTATGCGCAGGAAAAAGTAACTGTCAGGGATCTTAATACTGTTGCCGGAACATACGTAAACGGTATGAAAATAAACAAGGAAACGGAACTTAAGAAGGGAGATTTTCTCAGAATAGCCCAGCATCCTGTGGATTGGATGAAATTTATTTATCATAATATGAGCAACACTCATGTATTTTATACGGAAGGGTCGAATAAAACTCAAGTCACGGAGCTTAGTAAGAAAAAAACAAAAACAAATTTTTTTATTAATACGGTAGTAATAAGCTCTATATCCATCGCATTATTGTTGATTCTATTTAAATTATATGTTTCCAAACCCGAACCTACTAAACTTGGATACGGTTCTTACAATCCTACAAGTGTAGTAACCCGTAATTAATTTAATAGATTTTTTTCGTATCCACACCAGCGTACGTCCAAATTTAAATTGAGATTGCCTAAGAGATTGATCCTTAATTTTTGTAGGACGCTGGCTATGGATTTTTCATTTTCAATCTTCATTTTATTTACATACGGCATTGATGTTGCCGTTCCAGGCAGAATTTTTGTTGAATAATTACTTGTTCATATTGCAAATACAAAAATTGTTATTACATTTGTAATAATGATGAACTATTTCATCCAGCCTATAAACACTAAACTGCAACATTAGAAATGGATAGGCGTGGGCGGAGAAAGAGTTCATGCGTGTATTGTATATCAATATGGCATAAACTCTAATCTGTTCTATCCAGCGCTGTTGCAGGCGTAGTGTTGCAGATCAGAGAACCCAGCCACCTCAAAGTGGTATAATTCTCTGACGGGCCTCCGGACAGAGATTTTTTTTTTCTCATACCGAAATAATACGTTTAAAACAGTTTGGACATGAATGATAGTTTTAACTATAAACAAAATTACGGATAATCGTAAATACTTGTCTGGTGCAATCCGGCAGATATTTTGCGATATTCGTTAAATGCCGTGTTGTAGAAGACAAAAATTAGATTATATTTGTTTAAACAAATATAATTTAAAGCGGTTATCCGCTTGAAGTGAATTTCCACCGAAGTCCTGTTCAGCCAGAAAAATCGACAATTTCAAAGGAACGGGATTATGGACAGGTGGGGGAGTTCATATCGAAATATTGTCTTTCAATATATACGGTATGGGCTCCGTTCCTGTCTGTTCCGGGTAATGTCGATACCTTCTGGCTACAGGTTCGGAGTTCCGCCGTTTACCATGAGTCTTCGGGTGTTTGTGGGGAAGCTCCGGCCTAAGTGGTCCGGAGCTTTTATTTTTCCGAGATCATATTTTATGTAAATTTTAGTGTGTGGTGACACACCTTAAATGACGTATGTAGATTCTCTCCGGGAGATTCTAATGATTACATCGACAAAGGCATTGAGGATTTTAATGATATTATTATAAATTATACTAAAAGAATATCTGCGGAGCATAATTTAATCATTGTTTTTTTTTTGAGGGTTAAGAGATTCTGATAATTTGTTAGCTCCGCAGATTTTTAAAATAAGTGTTAGTGGATTGAAGGATCGGGGCGGGTAATTAATTATCTCAAATGTACGTAATTCCCGATCCTTAATCCTCTAAAATAGCTATTATAACTGCCGGTAGAAAGGGTGCGGCAGTTGAAATTATTAACCCTTTCACTATTAAATATACCTATTTTATTCCTAAAATGGTCCGGTTTGCCGGACCATTTGTTGTTGCTGATCCTGACCCGCCTCCGAGGGCCTTGTAGAGCTCTACTCTGTATTGCAGTTGCTCCAGCCTGTCCGAGGTTCTGTCGAGCTGTGCAGATAGCAGGCTCTGTTGCGCTGTTAGGACTTCCGTGTAATTCGCTTCTCCGGCGATAAGAAGTTCCTGGGTAAAATAAACCGCTGTCTCCAAAGATTTTATCTGATTTGCGCGTATCGGATTCTTACTTAGTGAAGAGCGGTATGAGAATAATAAATCGGACACCTCTTGTCCCGCCTCCAGAACTGTCTGACAGAAGGTAATAAGCGCCTCCTGCTGTTGTGTCTTGGCGATCTTGAGGTTCCCTTTTAATTCTCGTTGGGCAAAAATAGGCTGTGTTATTTGCCCGAGGATACTGGCGAGGATATTCTCAGGGCGAAAGAAGTGTGACAGGGAGGTAGATTCGTAACCTACAAGCGATCCGATGCCGAGTGCTATGGTAGGATAAAATGCCGCCCTGGATGCCGTCGTAAGTTCAAATGCGGAACGTAGGGATAATTCTGCCTGTTTAACATCAGGACGCCGTGATAAGGCTTGGGCGGGAATGCCGTAATGGAGAACGAACGCAGAATCCTGTTCTTGTAGCGTAGAGCGCTCGACGGGGCCCGGATTCCTTCTGAGAAGTACACTCAGAGCGTTTTCAGACTGATATATCTGTGTCTCCAGATCAGGTATGGTAACCACAGCCGCGTAATATGCAGCGAGGCTTTGTTGTACCGCCGCACCGTTCTGTATTCCTGCGTCCATAAGCTCAGCCATCGTTTCGACCGTACTCCAGAGCAATTCCGCAGTCTCGCGTGTTATTCGGAGCTGTTCGTCCAATGCGAGCAGCGTATAATAAGATGTTGCAATATTGGATATAAGGGATGTCTGTATAAGATTGCGGTATTCCAGACTGTAAAGAAATTGTGCATACTGCGAGCGTCTTTGTGCAGCTAACTTGCCCCATATATCCGCTTCCCATGTGGAGGATATTCCTAAAGTATATTGTGGAGTAGAATAGCCGAGGATTTTCTTCCCTTTTGTACCATTGCTTAGCAAGGTCTCCTGAACCTCTCCGACAAGTGAGATCGTAGGGAAGAACGCAGCCCTTGCCATGTCGAGGTTCGCTTCCGCGATCTGTATTGCTGCATAAGCGGTCAGCATGTCAGAGTTATTTTTCAGCCCCTCTTCGATAAATTCGAGCAGGTATCGGTCAGTAAAAAATTCCTGCCATGGAATATCCGCAATCGTGACGGTATCAGTGTCCGGTCCTTCCCGGAAGAGATAACCGGCATCGATATCCGGTGCAGTATATATTCTGCGGTTGCTGCACGAACTTAAGGACAACAGTATTAAGATAATAGCAAGGATATAGTATTGTGGAGTTCTCATAACCGTTTATTTTTGTATAACCGGAGAGTTGGCCGGTATATTCGTAGGAATATTTTTTTTACTTACTTTTTCCTGCAATGACTGGAAAATAATAAACAGAACGGGTATGACGAAGATTCCTATGGTGGTACCTATCAACATACCGCCTATGGCCGATATTCCGATCGATTTGTTACCTATCGCGCCCGCACCGGAAGAGAGTGCGAGAGGCAGCAGTCCGAATATGAACGCGAACGAGGTCATCAGGATCGGACGTAGACGCGCCTCCGCCCCCTTGATGGCTGCTTGAACTATACTCATTCCCTGATTACGCCTCTGTATCGCATACTCCACTATAAGAATCGCATTCTTGGATAATAACCCTATAAGCATGACCAGAGATATCTGGACGTATATATTATTCACGATTCCGCTCTTTAACATAAGCCCGAAATATATAAATATATAAACTCCGGCCAGTCCGACAGGCAGGGATAAGATAACCGACAACGGCAGAATATAACTCTCGTAAAGAGCTGACAGAAGAAGATATACGAATACAAGGCATACTATAAATATCAGCGCCGTCTGACTGCTGCTGCCGTCCTCTTCCCTGCTTATCCCAGAATATTCGAACGAGTATCCGGCAGGAAGATTATCTGCAGCCAACTTGTTGACGAGTTGAATAACGTCTCCGGTGCTTGCGGTTGCCTGCGGTATGATGGTAATGTCCATAGAGGAGTATAAATTAAATCTGGGAAGGGATTGCGGTCCGGTTATATCCGTAATTGTAAAAAATTCCGTTACTGGCGCCATATCTCCGGATGCCGTGCTGACATATATTCCGTTCAGATCCTCCTCTTTGGCTCGATATTGCGGCAATGCTTGAAGCATTACACGGAATTGCTTGCCGTAGAGGTTGAAATTGGATCCGTAATAACTCCCGACATATATCTGCAATGCGGTCATAACGTCCGAGAGGGTTATTCCTGCTTCTTTTATCTTCGCCATATCCACAGTAATCTGTTTTTGAGGGAAGTTCGAATTAAATGTTGTGGTAGCATAGAGAATTTCAGACTGACTGTTGAGCAGTCCGAGGAATTGCATCGTAATTTCGTAGAATTTGTTTATGTCGCCTCCCGTGCGGTCTTCCAGTTCCATAGATACGCCGTTGCCCAATCCGAATCCCTGTATGGTAGGAGTTCCGAAGAACAGGAACGAGGCGTTGTTTATCTCCGCTGTCTTCCCGAACATCATGGTCACGGCATCGTTTATCGTAATGTCTCTGTCTTCCCACGGATTGAGTTTGATAACTACCGCGGCGTACGAACTCCCTTGTCCGCTCATAAAATTAACGCCGTTTATTCCGGCAATATCCTTAACGTAAGGGATTGTTTTTGCGGAATCTATGACCCTGTTCATCACCGAATCCGTCCGTTCCATCGAGGAGCCGGGAGGAAGGGTTATGGTTCCCAGTGCCGTACCGCTGTCCTCCTGTGGGATGAATCCTGACGGTATGGTATTCATAAGTAAAAATAAAAGGAATGCGAACACAGCTATTATCGCCACCGGAATAAACTTCATTTTACCTTTACTTAATTTTTGAAGCGCGTGTTCGTATTTACGAACGATTGCCGTGAACCCGATGTTAAAGTAGTAATAAAATTTCTTTAAGAATCCTTTATGCTCCTTCTCTTCGTCTTTAGGTTTTAGGAACAGTGCGCAGAGGGCAGGGCTGAGGGTGAGTGCGTTTACAGCAGAAATTAATATTGCGAATGCGAGGGTAAGCCCAAACTGTTTGAAGAATACCCCGCTTGTTCCTCCTATGAAACTAACGGGAATGAATACCGCGGCCATTACCAGAGTTATAGATATAATTGCCGGAGCTATCTCGTCCATCGCTGTCATTGTCGCCTTACGCGGATCCTTCTCTCCGGCATCGAGCTGTGCGTGGACTGCTTCAACTACAACTATGGCATCGTCGACAACAATACCGATAGCGAGAATCAGTGCGAACAATGTCAGCAAATTGATAGAGAATCCGAGTATAAGCAGGAAAAAGAATGTTCCGACGACCGCTACGGGAACCGCTATCGCAGGAATGATAGTAGATCTGATATCCTGAAGGAAGATAAATACCACAAGGAATACCAGAAGGAATGCCTCGAACAGTGTATGCCATACTTTTTTTATGGATGCGCCCAAAAATTCGCTGGCATCGATCATATATTCGTATTTAATTCCCGGTGGAAGCGAAGAGTAGACTGCTTCGAGTTCTTTTTTTACATTCGATATAACTTCTTATGCATTTGAACCTGCCGTCTGACTTATAGCTATCATGATAGCCTCATGCCCGTTCGCCGTGGTCTCCACAGTATAGTCCAGCGCACCGAGTTCAACATCAGCAACGTCTTTCATGCGTAATACCTGGCCGTTCTGTGACCGTATGATAATATCTTCGAATTCTTCTACGGATTTTAAGCGGCCTGTGTATTTAAGCGTGTACTGGAATGTCTGGTTGCTGTTCTGTCCGAGTTCTCCAGGAGCAGCCTCGATGTTTTGATCCGTAAGTGCTGTAAGCACCTCAGTCGGATCGATCCCGTAAGAAGCCATGACATCAGGCTTCAACCATATTCTCATGGAATAAGTTTTAGCTCCGTAAACCGTAGCTTCTCCAACGCCGTTTACACGCTGTATTTGCGGTATTATGTTGATATTCGCATAATTCTGGATAAATATTCCGTCATAATCGGGATTGTCGGAATAAAGGAAGAGCATCAGCAGTGTACTATTCTGGCTCTTACGGACTGTCACTCCTGTTTCCACCACCTCGGAAGGGAGCAGGGAAGAGGCTTGTGATACGAGGTTCTGTACGTTTACAGCTGCTATATCAGGATTGACTCCCGATTCGAAGAATACGTTAATAGTTGCACTTCCAGAATTGGATGCTGTCGAAGTCATATATGTCATACCCTCGACACCGTTAATCTGCTCTTCCAATGGTATAACTACGCTGTTCAGGACTACATCTGCACTGGCGCCATTATATGTTGCCGATACGACTACTGTCGGAGGAGCTATGTCCGGATATTATTCGACCGGAAGCGAGACCAAGCCGATGATTCCCAATACTACGATAACTATCGAAATTACCGTGGATAGTACCGGTCTGTCAATAAATGTTTTAAGCATACCGATTCAAATTATCTGGTCTTGATTTTTTTCCCGTTCGACAGTGTCGCGACACCGTCAGTGACAATTGTATCCCCGTTCTTTAGTCCTTCCGTTACGACATATTCTTTACCGTCCGGAGTAGGGAGGGTGGTAATGATTGTCTGAACTACCGAATCTCCCTGTACCTTATATATTAAAGTCTTATCTTGTTGGGAGACAGTCGCCTTCTGAGGAACAAGAAGAATTCCTGACAACGGTCTCGGAATGGAGAGCGTACCGCTCATTCCGCTTCTCAGGGTGCCGTCCGGATTTGGAAATTCTGCTCTTAAACTTGCGGAACCCGTATAATCGTCTATTACTCCGGATATTGTCTGAATTCTCCCCGTGTGCGGATAGGGAGATCCGTCTGCAAGAGTTAATGTTACTTCAGGCATATTCTTGATTTTTTCTGCCTGATTGGCTCCCGGATATCTATCCAGAAGTTCGAGAAGCTCCTTCTCGTTAAGCGAGAAATATGCTATTACGTTACCTGAGGCAGCTACTGTCGTGAGGACATTATTACTACTGACGAGGCTGCCGTGTCTGTACGGAATGGTTCCGACCACCCCGTCTACCGGACTCACAACAGTGGTCCATCCGAGCGTAGCCTGTGCCTGATTCAGATTAGCCTGTGCCTGATCCACTGCAGCCTGCGATGCACGATATTGATTCTCATAAGCTTCGAGCTGAACGTTGCTGATAATCCTCTTCTCTGCAAGGGGACGCATACGTTCCACATCCAGTTGGGCCGATGCGAGATTGGCTTGAGCTGATGCCACGGCAGCCTGTGCCGTAGCGACACCCTCTGTTGCGGACGGGGAATCGATACTGAACAATGGCTGTCCTTTTTTTACTACCGCGCCTTTGTCCACGTATATTTTCTGGATCGTTCCGTCAATTTGAGGACTTATCTCAATATCCTCTTCTCCGGTCAGGCGTACCGGATAGTCGTTCTTTAGTGTAACGTTTTGAGGGTGTAGAATTTCGACCGGATATTCCTGCGGAGTGGATGCTTGTTGTTGCGCCGTCTGTTTCTTTTTATTGCAGGATGCGATAAAGAGTAATAAAGAGACTGTTGCGACAGTTTTTATTAGGTTCATGATTATCGATTATTCGGTGATGGCTATTATGGCCAATAACCGTATTATTACCATAACCACAATACAACAAACATGCAAATATCTGAATAGATAAATATATTAATGAAATAAGGTACCCACTACGGGTACCTTATCCTTTATTTAAATTTTAGGCAGGATTCCTGATTTTAAATCCGGGAATTTGGATGAGGGAAACTTAAGTTAGTCCTCTGTTCGACGCATACATCTTACGGATAATGCATGTCTTCTTTGGCGGTCATTGCTGAGTTCGACTGTCGCGGCCATAAGCCCTACATAAAGGGAACTTGTACTCCATGCACCATTAGAATTGGCAGTCCAGTAATAACCGTCCTTACCTCCGGACGTTAATGCTCCCCGTCCGTTTGTGGTCCCATCGAGATATCCCGCATGTGGCCAGATACCCAAGTCTACGTATTCTTCAATGGAAATGGTGCCGTTTACCTCACTGTATCCAGGATAAGCAGTTCGGGCACTGAAAACACTGTACCACAAAGAATTGCCTCCATTGTCGCCAGGCACAACACGCCAACCGTCCGGACATGGATCGTAAATGCTCTTTTCGATATCCGCATACGTTGCGCCGGGGTGCCACATGGCCTGTCGTTCCGCAGAGGTGGCGTTAGAATAATTTGTACTGTACCAATCCGCGTCACTGGAAGTGATAAAATCCAGTGGATTTCGTACGGAGTGTTCTAACATTATACCGGAATTTGCCGCCTGAATGGACATCGAGATCTGATTTCCTTCTTCGTCATAAATCGGTATGAAGGACGTACTTCCGATCGCGTTGGCGTAAGGGAATGGATCTTTGCGCCCCCATTGATAAAATAGCCCTTGAGACCGGTAATCGGTCGGATCTTCGGACAGCGCTCCGAGATTGCGGTCTAAGAATTCGTACACACTCAGTTTGTAAAAATCGTTGCTATTGTCGTTAGGATCGAAATCACTTACCCAAAGATGCCAGCTCCAGTAGACTACGCTTCGGCTGGCGTTGGTTACCGCCACCACGGCATTCCCTTCAGCTGTCCCGGGATAGACGATCAGGTTCGCATCGGGGCCGGTTCCGTCCACTTCGACTTTGGAAATTACGCCTACATCGCTTATACCGTCCGGATGATCGGTCCATATTAATTTGTAATTCAGAGTTTCACCGTTGGCAATCTGATTAGGAATGCCCCTATTGGCCTGCGAAACAGGAATCTTAATCGCGTCGCCATTCGGGTGTAACATGTAGCAGTTTGCTTCTCCGCCTTCGATTACGTCCGATTCCTGAGGGGGACTGACTAACGTGAAGGCGTATAATCTGCGTGCGTCCGAGTCATGGAGAGGGTCCTTGGCGACAAAGGTAAATGCACCTCCTAAGCCTCCGATATTTCGTAAGTCTTCATTTACCTTAAACCTGAAAAATTCTCCGTCTTCATCCGGATGGTTCCCTCCTGTCGGAGTCAATATTTCAACATAATTTTCTATAATGCTGCTCCCTGAGAGGAAGACCTCCCAGCTTGTATTCGATCTTACCCTAAAGGAATACTCGCTTCCATCCATAACGAATTGTTGGCCCATAGGCAGGTCTGCATATACGTCGTAATGTTTCTGTGTGATTTTCAGGGAATTCTGTACAGGTTTATCGCCCGGCATCCAGAACCGAAGCGTAGCTGTAAATTCGGGAAATACCTCCTCAGCGGTTCCGTCCGGGTAGGGTAGATCATTCGGCCACGGTATACGATCTTGATTTTGGGGACCGGCATAAATTGTAAGAGAACTTCCATTCGAAACATTGTCATCGAACATAGTTCTCGGATTTGAAGAGGAAGACCAGGTGTATTCGTCATCCGCTTCGATGTACATAAGAATGTCTTTGTCTGCCGGAGTCCAATGCACCTCGAATCCACGGACAGAATATCCGGTATTGGGAACTCCGGAAGGATAAAGTCATTCGGTTCCGTCGTCCATAAATTGCTGACCTTGTATGTCCCAAAGCCGGATCTCCATAGCTTCGTCCGCCGACTGATTGATGATAACATCCAGCGTCAGCACTGTACCGGCCGATATGGAGATTTTCCCTGTGCGGTCGGAGTCGTCGTTTTCCGTAACTGTAAATGCAAGTGGTTCTATCACTTCGAGATTGGTAGAAAAATCAGGCGTCAGGCCTCCGAGCCATTCGTCTCCTTCAGATACGACTGCGGTCCAACCGCTCGGATAATTGGTTTTAACGTTAAAACTGTGAGTTCCCGCAGGTTTAGACAGCGACATCGTACTCTCGCTCACAGAGAGATAATACTGCCCGTTGAAGACTACATATTTTAATTCACCTTCTGACCAGTCTGTTATGGAGGTCTCCATGTTGAGCGGAATCGAATTAACAGCAGTCTCCTCGTCGTCATACCCCGGACCGTTTATCCCGGTTATGGTTATATTGTATGTGAAGTTACGAAGAATATTTTTTCTTACATCCTCACCGTTTACTGTCTCTTTATCATAAAAATCAACCCTGTAATATGTCGCTTCCGTCGTATTCTTAGCTTCTCCTTCCTCCGTATAATAACCCTTTAATATGAGGAAGAGGGCTTCGCTCATATCCGCGTCCTCATTCAACGCTTCGTTCACATAGATATTATTGGTAAGCTGGTTGTTGTGGTTTATATCTATGTCTTTAAGGATATATCTCATAGACTCCGCATCGATAATCTCTGAACCAGTTAAAATTGTAGGATATTCCGCCTTCCCCTCCTGATCGAGATTCGCCGGAAGAGGAACTGCGTATCCCGTCTTACGTGCGTTATAAACTTTGACTTCTGCCAGTTCGAAGAAGTCCGTTCCATCCGATATGTATCCATCCTCCTGAGTTATGCTTACTCCTACCTGGATTCTTGCCACACTGCGCAGCATATTAATGGCTCCGCCGAATGAAGAGGGTGTGGTGCTTCTTGTAACCACCGCCGTGTTTTTCGATTCTCCCCACATCGGAAGCGGACGGTAGCCTAAGTCGTTATTTGCAGGCCAGCGTGAATCGTGTTCAAAGGTAATGAGTTCCAGGAGAGCTTCTTTGGCCATTCCTTCACAGGAATTATTCGTCATGACCTCGTCGATCTCTTCACGGAGATTTGCCAGCAGTACGATCCGGTATGCCTCGTTGCTCTCTTCACTTAATTTGAGAGAGGCTTTGACGTACTGAATATCCTGAGAGGGATCTATATCGTTGGTATTATGAGTTCTATATGCGAATACCTCCTGACCGCCATCCACCAGAAACATTAGAACATCCACATCCGCCATACGGTTCTCGTCGATTTTGTCGAGTGTTTTCGTGTCCATGCTGGTAGACGGAACGATTGCGGACAGTGTTACTTCGATTTCATCTTCGGAGGAGGTAATGTCATCAGTTATAAGGTTGTCTTTGGTACATCCAGCGATAAGGATTAGAGATATAAAAAGAAAAAAACGGTACAATTGCTTCATTATTTTCAGTCTATGTTAATAAAACAGATGATACTAAAATATATTACGAAAATACTGCGCTAAAGATACGTAGCTTTTAGTTAAAATTCAAAGTATTGATATAAAATTAATGGGATATGGTAAAAGTTCTCTGGCCGCTAAACTCTTTGTAAGTTTAAAAATTATTTCACCTAATCTAAAAGGTTAATCAATCTTAAAAAAATTATGAAGAATTTATTTTTTCTTATTGCAGCGAGTACAATCATTTATCCTATTCAAAAGAATTCAAGAAAATTACTCGGAAACGGCAGAGGTCGAAAGTATGATTGTAGAAGAAAATCTATTTTTTAAACAAGGAGTCCGACCGGAACAGTGGTAATCATAGATTAATATTAAGCGTTTGCAGTGAAGGCGATCCAGAATAGGTGGAGAATTATATATTTGTTCACCACCATACCTGCCTCCCGTTTTCATAAGTAAAGATCCGCTCTTCCTCTCCCTGTGTTAAATCTCTTAACCAAAGAAGGCTATTCTCAGGAATATTATCATAAACGAGAAAATCTGATTCCGGACGTTTTTTCCCCAAAGAAATCCATTGTTTATCGAAATAAAATAGTTCATACAGATGGTCCTGAATAAAATTCGCATCGGTAGCCGGATAATAATGAAGTTTGGATAATTAGTGCACCGTACTTCCCAAATCAATACTTATCGTATAAGGATATCTCCAGAATGTTCCGGTTAGATATTTACCATCACTCAATAAATTGACTGTCCTCATGGGATTGTCTATATCATGTCCTTCGGCAATTATTTTTGGTTTTATTTCCGTTAATTTATCTTCTTCATTTTTAGTGTAAAAAGCTATTTCAGAGAGATTCGGAACCTGATACCGGACCGTAGAATCTTCAACAGGCGTTACAAACCGTATATATCTGAAGGGCTTAGACGTGTCGATACGAATCACTTGGTTGCCGAACGGTATATCTTTGATCTCTTTCAAAACGATGTTCTCTCTGAAATCCGAATGCTCGGAAGCCTCGAATCGACATCCTATAAATTTACTCCATCGATCGATCCATTGACCCATAAGGATATATTTACGATAAAGAGTTGCAGTAATTCTGTTTTCTTTTACCGGATCGAGAACCCTGGGGGTTCCGTTTTTATTCAATATAATAGGATTGGATAAAGCAATTATCCGTTTACCGTTGAAATAAGACGGAAGGTAAACAATATCCGCTTCGAGATTTTTAAATACAGCTTTATTCTTTTTTATTTCAGTTATTGAAATCAGATGCCATCCGCTTCCATGTGAAAATGTACATAAATAAACATTTTTGTACTTTTCATTTTCTTTTACCGAGACGGTTATGGAATTTTTTTTGCCGTAATGCTCAGATACATCTAAAATGTGGGTGTCGTTGAAAACCTCCACGAGATTTTCATTTTCAAATGTTTCCGGCAGTTCGAAACGTTCGTAAGTTCTTCGGTAAACTTTTGCGGTCTTTTTCAGGGTGTCCGCAATGTACAGGGAGTTCTCGTTGTCATATGGATACGAATAAGATAATACTGAGGCATCGATATCTCCGAACTCTTGGACTTCCGGATTCTCCTCATCAAATACATAAAGCGTTCTTCCTCCTTTTTTTATAAGCGCTACCCATTCATGTGCCGTATTTCCGTAATTAGCCCATTTCAGGTTAAAGTCCACCGCGCAGGGAATCCCCAAAGAACGCATTACGTAGACCATAAATACCGCCTTCTCGAAACAATTGCCAATTTTGGCTTTATTGGTAATTATAGGATCACGTGGATAAGGACAAGCTACCCAAAGATTACGAAATTGGCCCATTACTTCCTTATATATTATTTCGAATGCGGTGTCGAGATCTGCAATGGTGTCGATGGACGGTAGATATTCTTCCCGGAGACTGGATCTCCATTCCACAATAGGTTCATTGGCAACTTTGTACGGCAATATATATTTACAAAAAATATCGAAATCTATTTCATTTTTCCATTTTACCGAATTCCAAACAGTAAAAGCTTCATCAATATTACGGATAATATAATCTGCACTTAAACTCCGGGTATCTTGTAAATATTCCGAATTATCCGGCAGACTATCCGCAATTTTCTCCCAGAGAGTGTTAATCACTTTATTGTCTCTGGTCTGCGGTATCGAATCCCTGAATATATCCATTAAACTGCTCTGTAAATGAATATGATCCGGCATATTCTCAATGAGAAATTTCGCGGATTTGTATTCGAGTGATCCGGGCTCGTAATGGTTTAAAACCGTCTCCAGTTCCGAACGGTTTTCTCCGGCAATATCCAGAGCACGGTCAAGTTTGCGGGTAATCTCTGTCCGGTTGCACGAGACAAAAAGTATAGTCAGTATAAGGTAATAAAATAATTTCATTATGTCGTAGTTAAAAAGAATCGCCTGGTAAGACGTTCCTTGATAATTATTAATGAATAATTTATTTTGGCCACAGTACGCCGCTACTTTGGATTACTGTACAGTCAAGTTATTTTTAATGTCCAAATGTTTTAAGTAATTATAACAAATTTATTTAAAAATTACAAATTTATAATTCTAATTACCGTGAGATATTGTAGTTACTATATTATACCGATTCGTGAATCTTACATATCTTCATCTTCCGAAGAGAAATGATATAAAATGAGATTTAAAATAAGAGACTGCATTTTGCAGTCTCTTACATATCGATCCATAATTTAGTTTATTAATTTGGTAATGTTTATTTGAATTAAGAAGTAATAAGCGGAAGGATACCTAAATTAATTCTTCCTTTTTGGGTAACATACAGTATAGTCCATTTCTCTTGGTGCATGTCCGCGCATTTCGGCATACCACACATTTTGGATAGTAATATATTTGAATTTTTGTTCTGTAAGTTCAGCTATAACAAGAAAATTGGCCATATCGTTGTCCGGACTGTATATGTAAATGTATTTACCGTTAGTTACCTGTCCGATTTTATTCATATCAAAGTCTTCTTCGGTTGAATTGGTTAAATAATAGAAAGATTCTGAGAAAAAAGTATGCTCATCGGTAACGATAGTGTTTAATATTTTTTCGTTGGTAAATTGTATATACCGCGTTTCTTTTGAGATTCCGTTTATACTCTTGTTGCTTTCCCATATATGGGCAGTTAATAATTCTATTGTGGTTTCTGCAACTTGTGCTTTAACAAAAACTTGAGAGAGCATTAGCGCTAACGCGATCATAAATAGTTTTGTTTTCATATATGTAAAATTTTATCTGCGTCCATTAATGATATATACGAAAGAGGTATTTTTGACAACCTCATAAGGGATTTCATATTCGTATCCATAATACGGATCCATATAAATTAAATTTCCTGACGCCGGATCATAGCCAGTTACTGTAATAGTATGTGTCTGTGGGACTCCGTTTTTATATTTGCCATTGGGCACATCCATTAAAATATAATGTCCGTTAGCAATAGCCTCATATAGGCCCCCTTGCGGTAAGGATTCGGCTGTGGAAAAATAAGTCCCTATTAAATCCGGTATAAATTCCGATTTAAATCCTCCGTACTCTTGGTAATCCGGTTGTTTGGTAAACATCCAATTATTAAATACATGAATTGTATGATTGCCTCCCATATTATTGTCGATGTATGTCATACTTGCCGGCAAACACTGACTAAGGTCATACGCAATGAATGTATGATATAGAAGATTTGGATTATATATTACACCTTCCCGTCCATAAAATACTTTTGCATCATTAAGGGAAACTCCGTCTGCCCCTGTAATAATTCCACCCGGATTAGTACCTCCTGGAGAACTTCCAAGGTCATTCCCACTTCCAGTATTCCCGCCTCCGGGATTTTCAGTACCACCGGTGCTTCCGCCTCCTACGATTTGTAAGCTCCCGTTATAAATCCCACCGCAGCCTGAACTTTCCCCGGGGTCGGAGTAA
>JAJBUQ010000023.1:7992-16152 GCA_020860245.1 Rikenellaceae bacterium | reverse complement strand
ACCACACCATTTCAATAATTATCATGAGCCTTTTGTAGGTGGGGCTTCTGTTTTGTTATATTTAAAGAAGTTAGGGCATTTAAATAAAGAAATTTTTTTAAATGATTCTAACCTTGAAGTAATAAATGCCTATCAACTATTACGAGCTTCCCCTAATGAACTTTTAAGAATATTAAGTGAATACAAAAATGAAGAATCCTTTTATTATTATATAAGATCTTCAAATCCCAGTAACAATGTTGAGAAAGCAGCTAAATTTTTTTATTTAAACCGGACTTCTTTTAATGGATTGTATAGGGAGAATTTAAAGGGTGAATATAACGTCCCATATGGAAGAAGAAATTTATCAATTCTTTTTGAGATAGATAGATTTAAAGAATTTAGTGAATCATTACAAACCATAAATTTAACTTCTTTTGATTTTGAAAACACTATTCATTCGATCAAGAAAGACGATTTAGTATTCCTTGATCCGCCTTATACTGTAGCTCACAACAACAACGGGTTCATAAAATACAATAAGAAAATATTTTCTTGGGAGGATCAGGAACGTTTATGTTCTTTCATAAAAAAAATAAAAGAGATAGGTGCTTATTTTATTTTAACAAATGCCTTTCATTCAAGTATTATAGATTTATACGGTGAAATAGGAAAAATGGACAAACTGTCAAGAGCAAGTACAATTGGAGGAATTAGAGCAAAAAGAAATAAATATACAGAGGCTATTTTTCATAATATAAAGTAGTAACATGGGAGAAAAAATAAAAAAATACTTAAAGCCCCTCTTAAATGTTGCCTATGCTTTTGGCGCAATTTTATTACCTAGTTTAATTAGTTTGTTGATTGCGTTATTCACAGGCAATTTGGCAACATTTTGGCATGACTGTTATAAATGTGGAGAATTTATAATATATGGAGTAGGTTTATTGAGTACATCCACATTAATAATGATTGTATGTAAGATAAAAAAGATATTATGGTGTATAATACCACTTTTATTCTTTTCTCTCATGTATGTGATTATCATGACATTAAGAGAAACAAATGCATTTGTTGATAATAATGTTCTTATATGGTGTTCAATAATAGCGGTTATAACTTCAGTCATAATAAGTTATTACTCTCATTATTTACAACAAAAAACTCCTCCAGACATTTCCGAACAACGGAGAGGAGAGCAGGAAGAATTATCCAGTAAATTAAGTTAAGATTTATGGACAAGATAAAAGTTAATTGCTTAGAAGCACAACAGCCAATTGGTCCAATGTATATTGCTGTAATAGACCATAAAAATTTAATTAATATTTCCTATGCCGATGTCCGTAGATTGGAGTTAGGTAATGAAAATAGAGAAATAGAAGATTATATAGGGATACAAAGAGAATTGGTCCCGGCAAGAGAAAAAGAAATTGGTAGATATGTAAATTTAATAGATGCTACTTTCCCCAATAGTATTATCTTATCTATCGAATCTAAATACGTAGAATATGATGAGAAAAATAAAATTCTATTAATAGATAATGATAAAAATGTAGCAAAAGTTCTAGACGGGCAACATCGTATTGCCGGACTAAAACACTTTGACCAAGAAGAATTGAAATTTGAGTGTATAGTTACTATATATATAGATATGGAGCTTGAAGACCAAGCGATTGTATTCTCCACTATTAATAAAGAGCAGAAGAAAGTTAGTAATTCTTTAGTAGCTGATCTTTTTGCTTTTGCACAAAGCAAAAGTCCTCAGAAAACTTGTCATAATATAGCACGAGCGCTTAATAAAAATGAAAATAGTCCATTTTTCAAAAAGATTAAAATACTCGAAAATGCAAGGGACAAGGAAAACGAATCTCTAACTCAAGATACTTTTGTAAAAAGTTTAATGAAATATATATCTTCTGATCCACAACAGGACCGAGATTTTTATAAACGTCATAAGGATAGGAAACATTCTAAATTACCTCATACGACAGGAGTCGAAGAGAAGCGATTATTTTTAAGAAATATTTTCATTGATGATGACACAGATGTAAAAATTGCTCAAATATTATGGAATTATTTCTATGCAGTAAAGAATAAATGGCCTGAAGCTTGGGGGGTTGTACGAGATAATAATGTGCTAAATAAATCTACAGGTTTTATCGCATTGATGAGATTTTTTAAAGATGTATATCTTTATATAAATAAAGAGGTGCCAACGAAAGAAGAGTTTGAAAAAATATTCCAACAGATTGAAATTGCTGATAATACGTTTACAAAAGAAAATTATATTCCCGGATCTTCAGGACAGAGTGCATTATATAATATTCTTAAAAAACAATCTATTGATCGCAGAGCCTAATGGCTCTGCTTTATTAATTGGATCATAATCGAATAATAAATGCTCTAAAATAAATTGTATGTAATTTTTTATAATCAACCGGCACATTATTAAATATCTAAAGTTAACTATGGAAAATCCATTTGAAACGATCCACATCCGACCGCTACGGCTTGAAAGCATGATGCAGTCATTAACAGAAACAATTACAATGCTTATTCAGCGTTACTGAGTTACAACCTCCACATCCAATCTGGTCAAGATCGACCAAGCGTGCGAGATCACAGGCTATCAAAAGGGCTACATCTACGAACTCCTCCCTCGCAACAAAACTCCATACATCAAAAATGGTCATTCCCTTCGGTTCAATGCCGGAGTGTTTGAACGCTGAATGCTGTTAAAGTATAAATGCTTTGCAGTGTCGCTTCGTGTATCTCTGTGCCGTCAGAAGTACAAAAGACAACGTGATCCGTAACAGTTAATCACTGCCACGCACCGGAGTTTATCAAAAACGCCATAGCTCATTAGGGCATTTTCTGGTCGCACGATCTAGCGATGTGCTGAAAATGCCCCATGAGCCAAAGAGATTCTCCCTTTGGAAACCCTCGATCCGTTCGAAGAGAACGGAAGCACCGCCGGAAGTTCTGCACAACCGGACGGTACTATTGGCAACCAATCACTCCGCAAATTTTTGCGGAACAATGAAAACCCCAGCTCTGAAGTTAAAGAATATCGTTACGGTAGCTTACCGCATCAGATAGCAAAGCAACCACAGCACTAACCGACTGCCGTGCAACAACACAAACTACCGCAACAGCGTGGATGGAACAAAGAACAATTTCATTTAAAATTTAATCAAATAAACTATTCAATTATGGGATATGCAGTATTACATTTAGATAAAGCAAAAGGAAACGATAGCGGAATATCCGCACACATCGAACGAACCATACAGCCAAAGAACGTCGATCCGGAACTAACATCCCTTAACAAAGAATTGATAGAGTTCCCTGAAGGCATTGAAAACAGAACGCAAGCCATTCAGCACCGCATCGAAACCGCTAATGTCGCACGTAAAGTCACGTCCGATCAGGTGCGTGCAATCCGGTTAATCCTTACCGGAACTCACCAAGATATGATCCGCATCAACGAGCAAGCAAAACTCGATCAGTGGTGCACCGACAACATCCAGTGACTTCACACCACATTCGGCAAAGACAACCTTGTTTCCGCAGTCCTGCATTTGGACGAAACGACTCCGCATATTCACGCTACAGTTGTCCCCTATCGTCAAAGGTCCGCCCAGAAAATCAAAGGACGCAAAGAAAAATAAGGTCACGAAAGATAAGGATGTCGCAGATAAGCCCAAATCCAAGAAGAAACAATCAGCCAAAGGCAAATCCGAATCCGAAAAAGAAAAGAAAGAGCGAAACCGTCTCTGCGCCGATGATGTTATGACACGGGAGAATCTTGTCATGTTTCAGGACACATATGCCGAGTGAATGGCTAAGTATGGTCTTAAACGGGGCATCAAAGGTTCCAAAGCCCAACACAAATCCACTTCCGAACACTACCGTGACCTGCTCGAACAAACCGAAACTTTGCAGGAGATTAAAGAATCCGTTGAAACCGACATTGAGAATCACATCCAAAAACGAGACGAGATCAAAGAAGAATACGAAGAGGTAAAAACCAAAACAGAGCAAAAGCAGGACGAACTCTTTGCTCTCAAACAGGACAAGGCGGTACAAACCGTCAAAAATATATCTGCAGAAGTTCTCGGCAAAGGTCTATCCAAAATAAGCAATCTGCTCGATGACAAAAAAGCCAAAGAATACGAACGGCGGATCGAAGGATTGTCCAAAGACAAAGAAGAACTGAAACAGGAGAACAGCAGACTCAAAAAGGAACTCCAGAACCTATACGAACGCTTCCCGTTCCTTGAATCTCTACAAAGAATCTGAGGATATTTAAAACGGATGAACATTCCCGAAAAGACCATACGGGTACTTATGATGTTCCAGACAATCAAATTCACCGGAATACTCCTGAATCCGATGAGCTAGCGTTATCAGAGCCATTCGTTGATGACATTCCGATACGATTAAAGCCTCAGGAAATTAACGGAGAAAAAATAGACGTACTGATCGACAACCAATACGACGAACTATGGTTTGAGCAAAAAGAGCGTGAGAAATATCAAGCCGAAAAACTCAGAATGAAGAAGCGCAGAAACAATATCAGAATCGGAAACAGTCTAACGGCATCAGCAGGGGACGGTAGTTTATCCCATTCCCTGTTGTCTGCAAATATAGTGACAGCCGAGAGGGAACTAAGCTTGCTTAAGTTTCCCGAGGCGCATCCTATATTCTTTAAATGTCATGTCGCAAAAGTTAAATACGAAAGGTCCGCGCCGTCCGTGACGGTTGCTAAAGCAAACCTTACGTATTTACTTTTCCGACTTTGGCTGATCGCTACCAACAAGAAATGAAGAGGTGTGGAATAGATTTAAAGTCCTTTAAAGAACTCTTCCATCGTGATACCGTAGTATTCGCAGAGTATTGAAAGAGTGCTTATAGAAATATTGGTTTTGCCTAATTCAAGGTTACCCATATTTAAGTAGGTATCACTGGAAACAACGTGTTGAGAAACTCCCTTTTTGCTTCGTAGTTCCTTCAATTTTTCGGCTACTGCCTTCATTAGCTGTTCGTTCTTCCTTTGCATTGTATAACAAAGGACTGAATATTAAGGCATCTTTTCAACGATGAATTCTTCGTTAAGTCAAAATGAATTTTTATATTTGTATTGAAACAGTAAACCAAAACGAAATAGAATTATGTTATATTTGCATAACGATACAAGTTGAGAATACGCTCTATGCGCGTAATTAGCAATATATAAAGGATAAGCTTCCTTTATGCCGAACCTTAATCATGCGAACTACCTCAAGGTAGGATTTTTGAATGGCGTAATGGTTGTTGAAACCTATGGTATTGCCCTGATTCTTCAGGGCTACCTTAGGCGTAGGACAACATTGCCATTCATGGGCTTCGCATGAGCCTTGGTTCGGGGATGTTGTTCCTACGCTGTCTTTTTGCGGGCTATCTCACCGCACAAATCCAAATATCATAATATAATCTAATGCCGGAAACGGCATCATACCATATATCCAATATTATTTCCCCAATCTTAAATTCAATAAACTATGGAACAAGAAACCCCCGCTTGGCAACGGATTCAGTTAGTTGTCCGTGAATCCGGAATGACCGTCAATGCCTTCGCATACCACATAGGGCTCAAACGAGCCGAAAATCTTTATCAAATAAAGAAAGGTAATCACGGAATTAGCCGAGAATTAGCTACAATCATTAACAATCATTATCCCCAGTTCAGCATCGGATGGCTGTTGTCCGGCGATGGATTCTGTGGTGTAGGTGCCGATCCCGAAGAATTAATACTCCGCAACGAAGTGTTTAAACTCATATCCGTTTACGAATCATTGCCAGACTTCGATAAATTCCCCTTAAAGGTTCTCAAAAAAGTATATCTATCCGAAACAATAGTCCGCGATTCTCAGTTCGCACTAATAAACTTCGATCAGGCGATAGCCCCGAAGATCCCCTTAGGCGCAATGATGCTCGTTAAACCACACAAAGGGGTAATCGTTTACGGCAAGATATACATCATCGAAACGGAACACTTCACTGTAATACGCATATTAAGAACGGCACACAAACCCGATCATATTCGCCTCACATCTCCACAATCCAAGAGATTCGATGATATAGTGATCGAAGAAAAAGAAATAAGGAAACTATACTCGATAGATTACATTCTTGCAGAGGTAGTATAACCATAACTTACATAAAATAAAATCAAATGTACATGAACCCCGATAGTTGCAGAACACTGATCGTAATCGGTAACCGCATGACAAAAAATAAAATAGAATATATCGGACAACCCGACAATATGTACGTCGGTGTTAAAAACTTCCAATACGATCCTGATTATCTTATGACGCAGGCGTGTTTCTTCTTATTCATAACCGAAGAAGTCAAGCCGGACAGCCTAACATACATCATCAACAGCAAAGCACAACAAGAAGGCAAAAGAGTTTACACAATCACATAAATTAGGTTAGAAGGGTTAGCACCGTGGAGTTTTTGAGGGAAAACGAACATTTAGTATTTCCACGCCATATCTTTTCTAAACCTCCGGCAGGCGCATTTTTCTAAATTGGCATATATACAAGGATCCCCATCCATAATAGTTAATTGGAAGTGTCCGACTGCGCCTGCCTTTGTTTTCGGATACTTTGTTTTTTTCTTTTCTTTGCACTATATTTGTACAGTACAGCGTACGTTTTAAGGTGCGTGTAAATGAAAAAGAAAATGAAACCATTAGAAGTAAGTTCAACGGAGTTTCGCAGTAACATGAAGTTTTACATGGATGTAGCCGTTGCCGGTCAGGAAGTAATAATACAGCGTGGTAACGATCCGGCATTAGTTCTCACCGAATATCCGCAAATAAAACCGATGAAACCGGATGCGGATTTTGCACGGGGAATATCTCGTGAAGAGATCGTCAAAGAAATTCACAATGATATAGACAGGCACTTCGACGCACAATGAGAGTGATTTATCTGCCGGAAGTCGTGGAGCAATTCCGCTAATTATCGGATGTTCTCTATCAACAGGAATATTTCAGCTACCGTGAATCGGCTAAAAAATATATAGACGATATGTTTAGCGAGATCGAACAATCAATTGAGACACGTCCGAGCCGTAAGGCACCTGAATATTTTGACCGCTACGGAAAGAATATGTATTATATGTGGTTTAATCTGCGCAATACGCCAACCCAGTGGTATGTGTTTTATACCCAATATGACGATAACGGTCAAACTGTATATCTCGTGCGCTACATCGGCACAAATCATACCGTTGCGCAACATCTGTAATACTAAATGCGATGAAAAGAGTAAAAATAACGGTTCTTAAAACCACTCTGGATAAAGAACTTGCCGATGAATACGGAGTGGAGGGTTTGACTGCTTGTCCTATGCTGAAGGCGGGGCAGGTATTCTACGGAGATTACGCCAAGCCTGAAGGACTATACGATGAAGCATGGAAGGCAATGTATCAGTATGTCTTTGTTCTGTCGCACGGTGCGGATAAAGAACTATTCTACTATGGCGATTGGATCTGCAAGAAGGGAGTAGCTATCTGTAGTTGCAACGACGGACTCCGACCTGTAATATTCAAACTCGAAGCCACCGAAGAAGAATCAAGGATCGACTACGATCCCGTAAGATAAATAAGGAGTCGGAATAATCCGGCTCTTATTATTTATATATGGTTATATGGAGTTTGTATTATTTTTTTGAGTTAGGTGAAAGTTGTATGGAAATGAAAATAAAAAAGAGTTACGAGAAATCGTAACTCTTTGATTTTAAAGTGGGAGTTGAGGGATTCGAACCCCCGGCCCTCTGCTTGTAAGGCAGATGCTCTGAACCAGCTGAGCTAAACTCCCGACTTATTTTAGAACTTCCATCCGGGTTACCCCAAATGCGAGTGCAAATATATATGAAATTTTGCGTACTCCAAATTTTTCCGGGAAAAATCCCGGAAAATTCCCGGTACCCCGTTCCACACGGACATTTTTACTTTTCGGGCGCGTTGCTAGTAAGGTAAAGCTCGTCCAGTTGGGCCTTGGCCACCGGGGACGGAGCGTCTATCATCACATCGCGACCCGAATTATTCTTCGGGAAGGCAATATAGTCGCGTATCGAATCCGCACCGCCGAACAGGGAACATAACCGGTCGAAACCAAAGGCAACC
>JAJBUQ010000023.1:0-7982 GCA_020860245.1 Rikenellaceae bacterium | reverse complement strand
ATTATACCAAAAAAAATATAATAAATTTTTTATAATTTTTCTTAACGTAAATTTAAGTCTTTGATTTTTATCTTTTTAACAGGATGAACAAATTCCGGTAAAATCTCCGCTAAAGGTCTCAGAACGAAATTCCGCTCACATATTCCTGGATGGGGTATAATAAGATTCTCTGTTTGGAGAATCAGATCGTCGTAAAACAGAATATCTATATCTATTACCCGTGAAACATAGATTCTTGTATCTCCTTCGAAGAGATTAGCAGGCCTTTGTCGCCCAAGTCGCTCTTCGATTCTGTGTATTGTTTCGAGTAATTCCTCCGGACTAAGAGTGGTATCGCAAACTATTGCTTGGTTCAAAAATTTATTCCTACTCTCGAATCCCCAGGGCTCTGATTCGTAGACGGAAGATTTCGTCGTGATGGGGCCTATTGTTTCCGAGATATTTTTTTCCGCTTCCCGTATAGTGTTAAGTTTATTTCCGAGATTACTTCCTGTCAAAAGAACTGCAATAGGCATTTATCGGGTTTTTTTGAAGTTAGTTTTACGAGTGGTGCTGTTATTCGATTTAAAGTTGTTTTTGGGATTCTGCTTCTTAAAGTTGTTCTTGTTTTTAGTACGCTGGTTTGTAATTTGAGGTTTGAATTCGCTTTTTGAACCGTTCAGAATGTCATCTTCGATATTTATCATATTGTCGCACATGCACCGGATGTCGTTTATGATAATTTCATTGCTTGGATGCTCCTGATTGAATTCGTGCGACTTGTTGCGCATATATTTAGCTATGTTGTTGATAATAAGCCTTCTTTCTTCCTCGTTATCCGTGTTTTTCAGGACTTTTATCATAATTTCTATATTTCTTCCGTAATGATTCCAGCCGATATTTCCCTGAGGGTATGGCAGTTTTTCCGGAGATGGGGTAATTGAACTCGGAGATGGTTTCGGGTATGGGGAATCGACATCGAGTTTAAAATCTGAAATTATAAACAAGTGATCCCAGAGCTTGTGCTTAAGATCGTCGGTATCCCTTAAATGGTTGTTTATATTGCCCATAACATCGATTACAACGCGTGCTTGATGATTTCGGAGCTCTCTGTCATTTATGGTCATAAGGTATTCGACCATTTTCAGAATATTTCTGCCGTACTCCGGCAGGTTCAATTTTTTGCATTCAAAGTTATAATTTTTGTTCATTTTGTGAATTGAAAAGTTCATTTTAGTTGTTCTGCATCAGCAACACTAATCTTTTTTTGATATTCGATAAAGATATGAATTTGATATACAGAAAATTATTTTTCCGGTGGATAATGGCACGAAGAGTGTGGTTTCAATTTTCGGAAGAAAAGGAATTATCCGCCATCCTTTTATCTTTGTGCAAATATATACAATTTATTTATTACAAAAATTATTTAATAAAAATTATAGAATATCCATATGGCTAAAATACTGGTTATCGACGACGAGCGCAGTGTTCGGAATACCCTTAAAGATATGCTTGAATATGAGGGCTACGAAGTCGACCTTGCCCACAACGAACAGGAAGGTATTACAAAAACATCTTCTGGGGAGTTCGATTTTATACTCTGTGATGCGAAATACTGCAAAATAGAAGGTCCGGACATTTTTCAGGAAATTAGGAAAAACCGTCCGGATACTCCGGTGCTAATCACCTCACGTGAGAGCGATGTCGATTCCGCTGTAGATTATATTAAGCGTGGAGCGATCGATTTTATCGAAAAGCCGATTAACCTTAATAAGCTCCTTACCGCCATCAAAGACAGTATAGACAAATCTCTTGCCGAAAATAATGAAAAAGTAAAAAAGTCGAAGAAAGACGAATATTATGTGTGCAAGAAACCGACTGGTACCGCTCCCGGACGGAAAAAAAATATCCATCCGGAAGAACTTACAGGTAAATCTCCCAAAATACATAAGGTTAAAGACCTTATAGAGCGCGTGGCCCCGTCTGACGCGCGCGTGTTGATAACCGGACAGAATGGTACAGGGAAAGAACTCGTCGCACGTATGATCCACGAAAAAAGTAATCGCAGCGAGGGACCGTTCGTGGAAGTCAATTGTGCCGCAATTCCTTCCGAACTTATCGAGAGCGAGTTGTTCGGACACGAAAAGGGAGCATTCACGTCAGCGATAAAACAGCGCAAAGGTAAATTCGAGCAGGCTGACGGAGGAACACTGTTCCTCGACGAGATAGGGGATATGAGTCTCTCCGCGCAGGCAAAGGTATTAAGGGCCTTACAGGAGAATAAAATCAGCCGTGTGGGAAGCGATAAGGATATTAACGTTAATGTGCGATTCGTCGCGGCGACCAATAAAAATCTGCAAGAAGAGATCGATAAGAAAAATTTTCGCGAGGACCTCTACCACAGACTCAGTGTGATTGTTATACAAGTACCGTCACTGAGCGAGAGGCTGGAGGATCTGCCGATTCTGGTCGATTGTTTCATAGAACAGATTAGCAAGGAGTATGGCGTCCGGCCAAAAGGAATCACTGCCGAAGCTGTCGGTGAATTAAAGACAGTTGAATGGACAGGAAACGTCCGTCAGTTGCGAAATGTAATAGAGAGGCTGCTTATTTTGGGTGAAAATCCCATATCTTTGGAAGACGTAAAGAATTACGTCTCCGAAGTATGATAAAAGGGAAAGAATCCAAACCGCACATAGGAATATACGGACGATGCAATTCCGGTAAGAGTACGCTTCTTAACGGTATTGTCGGTTTTGACTATTCGATAGTATCTCAGCAGGCAGGGACTACGACGGATATTGTCAAGATAAGTTATGAAATTCTTGGTTTTTCACCGGTGGTATTTATAGATACCGCAGGAATCGATGACGAGTCGGAAATCGGTAATTTAAGAGTCCGCCGTACTATGGCGTCTTTGGATATTGTGGATATAGGAATTATTATATTCACCGAATGGAGTGACCGAGAAGAAGGACTCTGCAATCTATTCCGGGAAAAATCCTTACCATATATTTTGATAAATAATATCATATCCTGTTCACTGTCGGAATTTAAGCCGGACTGGATTAGTTTGGATGTTAAAAATTTATCTTCTGCCGGCAGGGATATTATTCTCGATAGGATAAAAGCCGCTATACCCCAAAGCATCCTGACTGCTGAAAAAATGTTTGGAGATACCATAGGCGAGGGAGATATAGTTTTGCTCGTCTGTCCCATAGATACTGAAACTCCATCAGGAAGACTTATTCTTCCTCAGGTGCAGGCCATACGCGAACTGTTGGATAGGCATGCCGTTACGATAGTCGTGCAGCCTGAACAGATCGGTACGATTCTAAATAAAGATATTGTTCCTAAGCTGGTAGTGACCGATAGTCAGTTGTTTGGGAAGATCGAAAATATGATTCCCAAAGGGATCGAACTCACTTCGTTCAGTATACTTCTTGCGAAAATGAAAGGAGATTATAATGCCTATCTTGAAGGGCTGGCTCGTATCGACGGATTAAAAAACGGAGATAAAATACTTATACTTGAAAATTGCCGGCACCAGACAACGTGCGATGATATAGGCCGGGTGAAAATCCCGTCTCTGCTTCAGAAATATTGCGGTTGCAGTCTCGGATTCGACTTTGTGCCCGGTCTCCAGGAGCTGCCCCCGAATATCCATGATTATGCTTTGGCAGTGCAGTGCGGAGGATGTATGGCCACCGCAGCACAATTGAAGAACAGAATTTATAAAATTAAAAATTCCGGTATTCCGATTACTAATTACGGTATGTGTATCAAATATGTTACCGGAAAGCTAAAGTAATGTAGACTGTAAATATAATGATTGGCATAATTTTTTCATGTTTTGGTTTATAAAACAGAATATTATAAACTTCAATTAAAAATAAGTAGTATGAAAAAATTATTGTTACTCGGTGTGGCTATTTCGTCTTTGACAGCATTATCTGCTGTTGCGCAGGACAACGTTCAGACAACCGTAACTGAAACGACAGTGGAAGCAGTTCCTGTATCTAACGAAATCAGAGAAGCAAGACGTGAGGCTCGTGAAAACGTAGACCAGGTTCTTGAGGATAAAACACCTAAAGAAGTAAGAAAAGAAGAGAAAGCGGAGAAAAAGATCGAAAAAGCTGAAGACAAACTCGAAAAAGTTAAGTTCGACGACGCTGAGAGGAAAGTAGAAAAAGCTATCAAAAAAGATATGCAGGCAGATATCGAGCATGAGAAACAAAACGATTAATCTCATTCGAATAATTTAAATTAAAAGCCGGAATCAAATTCCGGCTTTTAATTTTTTATACAATTTTGATTATAAAGTAATTCTTTTTTCCTTTTTGAATCAGGATAAATTTATCCGCCAGCAGATTCTCAGTGGTTATTTCCCGTTCCGGATCGGTTACTTTGGTTTTGTTGAGGGATATACCTCCTCCCTGAACCAGTCTGCGGAGTTCTCCTTTGGACTGGAATATAGGAGTTTCTTCCGCACTCAACGAAGAGAAACTTATGCCGGAATTCAACTTGGAGCGCTCCACTTCGAACGTCGGAACCCCTTCGAATACCTGAAGAAACGTCTCTTCATCGAGTTTGGAGAGGGTCTCCGTGGTAGCCTTGCCGAATAATATCTCCGATGCTTCGACCGCCTTGGTGTATTCCTCTTCCGAGTATATCATACATGTAACCTCCTTGGCCAGAGACTTCTGAAGTAATCTTAAATGGGGAGCCTCTTTATGTTCCGCGGTTATTTTGTCGATGGTCTCTTTATCGAGCATCGTGAATATTTTTATATATTTCTCCGCATCCTCGTCGCTCACGTTTAACCAGAACTGGTAGAATTTATAAGGCGAAGTATATCTTGGGTCCAGCCATACGTTGCCAGATTCGGTCTTGCCGAATTTCACTCCGTCCGATTTTTTGATCAGCGGACAAGTAATTCCCCATGCCTCTTCCCCAAGTTTACGACGAATCAGTTCTGTTCCAGTGGTGATGTTGCCCCATTGATCCGAACCTCCCAACTGTAATTTGCAGTTCTTGCTCTGGTATAAGTGGAGGAAGTCGTAGCCCTGAACGAGCTGGTATGTAAATTCGGTAAATGACATGCCGTCTCCCTCGCCTGAGAATCTTTTTTTGACTGAGTCTTTAGCCATCATATAATTCACCGTAATGTGCTTGCCGACATCCCTTATGAATTCGAGAAACGAAATATCCTTCATCCAGTCATAATTGTTTACCATTTCTGCTGCGTTAGGTGCATTCGAATCGAAGTCTACCATTTTGCGGAGCTGATTCCTCAAAGCCTCCTGATTGTGCCTGAGGGTATCTTCGTCCAGCAGATTGCGTTCGAGCGATTTGCCCGATGGATCGCCGATCATTCCGGTAGCTCCCCCCACAAGGAAAATGGGTTTATGTCCGCACGCCTGAAAATGTTTTAGGATCATTACCCCCACGAGGTGTCCGATGTGCAGAGAATCGGCAGTCGGATCGATGCCGAGATATGCCGTTGTCATCTCTTTTTTGAGCTGGTCTTCAGCTCCCGGCATGATATCTTGGATCATGCCCCTCCATTTTAACTCTTCAACAAAGTTCATCGAATGATTTTAACTTTTAATCTATTGTTTTGATTTTAAGGACAAATATACGGCAAATTAACCTGCAATAGAAATTCTGCCCGGATATTATATAAATATTTTAAAAATCACTATCTTGCGGCTTCTTTTTTGTATTTATGTCGAAATAAATCTGTACATTTGCCCGTTCATTCCTTATGTGTCTCGGTTACTTTAAGGGTAAATAGGGCGAAGTAGCGAAGACGGATTATTTATAAAAATTAAATTCGGCGATGAAAAATAAATACATCGATCTTATCGAGCAGACGTTCGATTTTCCAACAGATGAATTTTTAGTTGAGGATAATGAGCTTCATTTTAATGATGTACCTTTGATGGATGTCATTAAGCAATATGGAACTCCCTTGAAGATTACTTACCTGCCTAAGATAAGTTCGCAGATTCAGAGGGCTAAACGTTTGTTCAATGTAGCGATGGCAAAGGTCGATTACCAGGGTAATTATAACTATTGCTATTGCACTAAAAGTTCCCATTTTTCCTTCGTTTTAGAGGAAGCTATGAAGAATGATATCAATCTCGAAACGTCATCTGCATACGATATTCACATAATCAATGCTTTGTATGACGGTGGAATAATCGACAAGGATATCTATATAATCTGCAACGGATTTAAACGCCCGCAGTATGTGGAAAATATTGCCGGACTGGTAAATAACGGATTTAAGAACACTATTCCGATTCTCGATAATCTTCAGGAACTCGAACTTCTTGATGACGCGATCGATAAGAAATGTAAGATAGGTATCCGCATCGCTTCGGAAGAAGAACCTAAATTCGAGTTCTATACTTCGCGTCTTGGTATACGGTATTATGACATCATAAATTACTATAAAGAGGTAATCAAGCCCAACAAAAAGTTTGAATTTAAGATGCTTCACTTCTTTATAAATACCGGAATTAAAGATACCGCGTACTATTGGAGCGAACTCAACAAGTGTCTCAATGTCTACTGTCAACTCAAGAAATTATGTCCTGAACTTGATTCGTTGAACATCGGAGGTGGATTCCCGATCAAGAATTCACTTGGATTCGATTATGACTACGAGTACATGACCGAAGAAATCGTAGCGCAGATTAAGAATACATGCAACCAATACGACGTAGAGGAGTCGAATATATTCACCGAGTTCGGATCCTTCACAGTTGGGGAGAGCGGAGCTACTCTTTATTCCATAATTAATCAGAAACAACAGAATGACCGTGAGTTATGGTATATGATCGACAGCTCCTTCATGACCACTCTTCCGGATATATGGGGTATTAAACAGCGTTACATTCTTCTGCCTATAAATAACTGGGATAAGGAATATCAACGTGTGTTCTTAGGCGGACTTACCTGCGACAGTGAAGATTATTACAACGCTGAATCGCATGCCAATGCAATATATCTTCCCAAACTTAACGGTGGAGCTCAGTATATAGGTTTATTCCATACAGGAGCTTATCAGGAGTCTTTGGGAGGGTACGGAGGAATCCAGCACTGTCTTATTCCAGCGCCCAAACATATAGTCATCGATAAAGACAGCAATGACTACTATACCAGGCTGTTTGCCAAAGAACAGAGCTACCGCTCGATGATGAGGATATTAGGATATTAAATAAAAAGAGCGCCTGAACAGCGCTCTTTTTATTTTAATATGGTGAATTTTAAACCACTCCGTTAAAGTATAGTGTGAAGGTTCCTGAATAATCATCGTTGATCTGGAGTTGAACAGCTTCTACATCTCTGGAGTTTACGTAATAATTGATATAATTTTGCGTCCTGGAGTATATGTAACGTTCATGAATATACTCTTCGACCGCATCCTGATGTTCCAAATCCATCAAATAGGTTACTCCCTCTATCTTATCGACGAAGAAGATGTATTGAATCGAAAGAATTTTATCATCGTTATTATCTTGATATTCGATATAAGAATAACCTTGCTCTCCTTCCCAAGCGCGAACGAACGTACGACGCTCGTCCTCTATCGCCCTAACCTCTTCCGGAGTCGTATTCCTTCCGACAACAGGTACGGTTAAATAATTGTCGGCATAGTGTGGATTGACGGTAACAGTTATAACTTCGCTTTTTTCAGATGTAGTGATCGTAATTTCTGTTTCCCCGATTGTATTTGCGGTAATTACGCCTGTAACCTCTGTCGATACAATATATTTGTTGTCTGATTCGTATTTAACGTAACTGCTGTTACCTTTGTTTACTTCGAGTTTGTATGTGTCGCCAGCATATAGCTCGATATTCCTGTCCCTCTCGTCGATCAGAGGAATATCATCATCTTTGATGGCTTTAAACGCATACAAGGCTGCCAACGTTAAATTCAAAAATAGAAGTTTTTTCATGTTAGTAATTTTTATTTAATTAAACGTTTATTT
>JAJBUQ010000035.1 GCA_020860245.1 Rikenellaceae bacterium | reverse complement strand
GCCCCATGCGGGTATGGGCCTAAGAGACCTAATTATTCAGTGAACACTAATTATAATGGCTGTTTAGTGGTGCAAATTTAAGAAAAATTTCTAGGGGGTCCAAAATTTATTTACAAAATTTTGGACCCCCTAAAAAATTTCTTATTGGTCTGTACTGAATCCAATCAGCAAATGATTATAAACCTAATTTTTTTTTGGAGTTATTGAATCATTTCTTTAAAAATCTAAATTGTAGCATGTAAAGTTCTATATAATTTTGCACTGAAACTAAATTCATTTACTAATAAACAGATTTAGAATGAGAAAATTTTTAATAATTGTTCTTGCTAGCATTGCAGTGCTCTCAATGAATGCACAGCAAAAGGCATCAGGTTACCCGCCACTGTTGGGACAAGCCAAAATAGGTTTGGAAGAGCCTAAACGTGAAACTCGCATTCGCGACTTCTCAGAGATGGAGGAGACTCCCACTTCTGATCAAAAGCGCAATATGGTGAGCCGTAATTCACAAGACTTCGGCATCATCTTCACTGCTCCAGGAGAGGAGCAATTCTACTCAGTGACTTCTGATGGGTACTATGTATATTGGTCAGAAATCTTAACTGGAGAATATAGTGGTTTAACCACAATAAACACCGATGGAAAAGATGTGTACATCAAGAATCCACTGCCTCGCTATAAGGCTAATACCTATGTACTAGGCACAAAAGATGACAATAAGATTACTGTTCAGCTCCCTCAAACCATCGATGCTCAAAGATGGACGTATGTATTTGAGGATTATCCTGAATACAGTTATGATGAAACAGACGTTTATGAACTCAATCTCATGCAGAGGTATTACTATGAAAAAGATGGCGTAATTTACGTTGACTATGCAACGGTTACAACCGACAATTTCATAACCTATACTATTCAAGAGGATGGTTCAATCGTGCTTGATTTAGATGGAGCCAATTACGACGAGAATGGCTCCCTTGTTGAGTACCCAGAATACATACTTGGTGTTACCTATTATACCATCGATCATCTCGATGGCGACAAGACCACAGATCCCGCATGGGGTTTCTACGGCGATTGGGAACAGACCTATACAATCAGCACTTTGCCTGACGAAGTAGTGTCACTGCCCAATCACATTGAAATGGAATCAGACTGGTTATTAACCTCAGATGAGGGATCTAAATCAGTAAGCGTTGGTATGCTGGATGATAAGATTTATATCGCAGGTCTCAGTGAGCTCGTGCCTGACGGAGTCATCTATGGCGTATATGATGTTGAAAGCGGGCAATATATCTTCCCAACAGCTCAGAATATTGGTTATTACTCTGAGGCCAATGAGTTTATCTATATCGTAGGCATAAATAGTGACAATGAGTTTGTGGATCTGATTTTTGATTACGATTCCGACAGTAAACGTTTGGTGTCTGCGCAGGAACAGACCATGTTGGAAAATAGTTATACTGATCGCATTTACTATTGGGAATCCTACCATAACCCCAAGTTTCTCTATCAAACCGAGGAGTATACGAATGCCAACCCAGCTAATCCAATCTATAATTCCTACAATACTGAGTATAATGCATTTAAATTTACAATGCCATTTACCAACATTAACGATTATGTGATAGATACCGAGCGTATATATTACAATGTATATGCAAATGATCAACTCTACACTTTCAGGGCTGATCAAGGCGGATTTTTCAATCGGTTTACCTATGCGTATTACGATAAGGAAGACACGTTTACTGATATTACTTATGCCGTGTATGAATACGATTATTTATATTGGTATAATAATACATTGGAGATTAGTATCCCCGAGGAAGGTATTGAGTCGGTTGGTGTGCAGGTATTCTATCAAGGCACTGATGGGATTCTCTATCGCTCAGATTTGGTAACAGGATATATGGATGGTTCCTATGAAATCACAGATGGAGGGAGCTCTGGGCTTCACAGTCTCTCTGATGAAAAAGCAAGAGGTATTGTATTTTACAACCTCGCTGGAGTGCGTGTTGACAATCCCAGCAATGGCTTATACATTAAGCGTACTATAATGAGCGATGGGACAGTTAAGACTCAAAAGGTGGTAATCACTCAATAGTTCCATTGGTCAATCTTATTGAATCTATATTCAAGAAGGGCCCTATAGAGGTCGGGGCCTTCTTAGTTCTGATAGAATAGTTCACACTCCCTCTGTTTTAAGCGTTAACAGCTTTGGGCCCCAAAGCTGTTAACGCTTAAAACAGAGGGAGTGTCAGACTGTAATTATCCGATTTAGGGAGGGCCGCCGGGTCCGCCAGGCGGAGGGCCACCGGGACCGCCGGGAGGGCCTTCGGGGCCGGGACCGCCCCCGACTTCGATAGGGCCTCCTACGCTGACATCGGCGCCACCTGGGCCGAACGTGGCTGACCACCATGAGGCGCAACTGCTCATGGCTCCCAGCAATAAGGCGCTCACTATAGCCAATAATGTATTCCGTCGTGTGCTTCTCATAATCATATTGTCTTTTGTTTAAAGACAACTAAAACTATTATTTTGTTTAAGCCCAATTCATAAGTAAATTGAGTTTGGATTTTGCATTACCATCAGCATCCTGAGCAGGGACAAGGATCATGCTCCTATCAATGTGACTTGTCTGGCCGCAAAGTCAATCCCACTGATTTGCGTCCCGGCATATACTTGGTGCGCACCAACGGGTAACTACTCAGCGATTCTAAGGAAACTCAATGATTCCTTACATCCTACATGG